>NZ_JBVIWP010000001.1:1012890-1500851 GCF_055594445.1 Streptomyces sp. NPDC040589
GACCACTGACGCCCAGCACCCCGCACGCCATCACCAGAGGGCCACTCACGGGCGACGCCTTCCAGGTCAACCGCCACCGGCCACCCCCGGACCTGACCGCGCCACCCGACCCGCCAGGGCGACGACCACTGACGCCCAGCACCCCGCACGCCATCACCAGAGGGCCACTCACGGGCGACGCCTTCCAGGTCAACCGCCACCGGCCACCCCCGGACCTGACGCGCCGCCGGACCGGCCCCGGCGACGACTCACCCCCAGGCACCGGCACCACCGCGGCGCTGCCGATGCCTTCAAGGTCACCCGCCGCCCGCCACCGCCGGATCCGACGCACCGCCCGACCCGTCCGGGGCACGACGGCCGGTGTCCGGGAGTTCGTCCTCCTTGCTCTGCGTCGCCGTCCAGGCCGCGCAGAACAGCACCAGCTTCGAGGTGAAGTTGATCCACAGCAGCAGGGCCACGGGCACGCCGAACGCGCCGTACATGCTCTTCGCGGCGACGCCCTGGAGGTAGCCGCTGAGGAGCAGTTTCAGGAGTTCGAAGCCGACCGCGCCGGTCAGTGCGGCGACGATCAGGCGGTGGCGCGTGGGCTCTACGCCGGGCAGGAGCGTCAGGACGTAGAGGAGGAGCAGGAAGTCGGCGAGGACGGCGACCAGGAACGCGGCGATCCGCAGCAGGGCCCCGCCCCAGCCGCCCTCGTCGATGCCCAACTGCCGGATGATCCAGCCGACCATCGCGGAGGCCACCGCCGAGGCGGCGAGGGTGACGAGGATCGCGCCGCCGAGACCGACCAGGACGCCCGCGTCCTTGGCCTTGCGCAGGACCGGGTTCTCCTCCTCCTCGGGCAGCTCCCACACCGCGCGCAGACACTCGCGCATGGAGCCCGCCCAGCTGATGCCGGTGAAGAGCAGCAGCGCGCCCGCGATGAGACCGATGGCACCGGCGTTGTCCACCAGGCCTGAGATGTCCAGCTGGTCGGAGATGCCGGGCACCTGCTCGGCGATCTTGTCCTGCAGCTTGTCCTGCTGGTCCTTGCCGAGCGTGGCGGCGGCGATCGCGGCGGCCACGGTCAGCAGCGGGAACAGCGCGACGAAGCTGGTGAAGGTCATCGCGGCGGCCAGCCGCGTCCACGCCACGCGGTCCAGCCGCTCGTACGACCGCCACGCGTGCGTGATCATCAGCCGGGTCGCCCACGGCCCGACGACCGGAAGCTTTTTCAGCCAGTCCATGATCCGCTTCTGCCCTCCGCCCGGAACACCCATGTACGGGTACCCCAGAACCGCAGAATCGTGGCCAGAGCCATACCGACGACCGCACCGGAGACCGTGTCCGCACGCTGGGAGGTCAGTCCGAGGCCGTAGTGGCTGACGGCGAGGCAGAGCAACTGGACGGCGGCACCGGCGAGGTTCACCGCGCAGAAGACGGCGTACGGGCGCCAGCCCCGGCCCCGCGCGGATCTGTAGGTGCCGAGGGCGTTGCCCGCGTAGGCCACCGAGCAGGCGGCCACGAAGGACAGGGCCTTGGCGGTGAGCGGGTCGAGTCCGGCGGGGCCGCGAAGGCAGGTGAACAGGGCCAGGTCGACGGCGTAGGCGAGGAGACCGGCGGTGGCGAAGCCGGTCAGTTCCCGGCGCGAGGGGAGGGCTGACCGGCTTCGCCACGCGCGCGTGGTCACCAATTGGCCACCGCCAGGCCGTACATCGCCATCCACACCAGGCCGATGAGAGCGAGCGCCCGGTCGCGCAGGACGACGTCCTCGGGTTCGCCGGCCGTGCCGCGGTCGGCGAAGACGGCGTATCTGAGGATGGCGAGGATGAAGGCGACCATGGACAGCTGCCGCCAGGGCAGCACGCTGGTGTGCGGGACGCCGCCCTCCTCCATGGCCCACAGGCAGTAGCCGAGGACGGCGACCCCGGCCGCGAGCTGCCAGACGAAGCGGAGGTAGTCGCTGGTGTACTCGGTGAGCAACGCGCGCGTGGCGCCCGCCTTCCCGGCCATCTGCACGGCTTCGGAGTAGCGCTTGGCCGACACCATGAACAGCGCGCCGAAGCCGGTGGTGATCAGGAACCAGCGTGACAGCGGGATGCCGAGGGCGAGTCCGCCGATCATCGCCCGCATCAGGAAGCCGGTCGTGACGACGGCGAGGTCGACGACGAGGACGTGTTTGAGGCTGATGCAGTAGGCCAGTTGCATGCCGAGATAGGCGGCCAGCAGGGCGGCGACGGCCGGGGAGCAGAGCCGGGCCGCGGCGGCGGGCGCGAGGACGGCGAGGACGCCGCCGACGGCGTAGGCGACGGGCACCGGGACCTGCCCGGCGGCGACCGGGCGGTGCCGCTTGGCGGGGTGGGCCCGGTCGGCTTCGGCGTCGCGGGCGTCGTTGACGAGGTAGACGGCGGCGGCGCAGGCGGTGAAGAGGACGAAGACGAGGGCGAGTTGCGTCAGGGCGTGCCGGGAGAAGAGCTCGCCCGCGGCCGCGGGGGCGGCGACCACCAGGATGTTCTTGATCCACTGCCGGGGGCGCGCGGTCCTGAGGAGACCGGCCAGGAGACTGCCCTTGCGGGGTGGTGCGGGCGGCTCCCCGCCCGCGCGCTGCCGCAGGACGGCCGTCTCAGTCATGGCGGGCGCCTCCCTCCACCCAGCGGGCGCCGAGCCGGGCGGTGAGCGCTCCGAGGGCGGCGCCGGCCGCGACGTCCGAGGGGTAGTGGACGCCGGCCACCAGCCGTGAGACGCACACGGCGGCGGCGAGGGGCGGGACCGCGCGCGCTCCCAGGGCGCCGAAGGCGACGGCGGCAGCCGCGGCGGAGGCGGCGTGTGAGCTGGGGAAGGAGTGCCGGCCGGCGGTGCGCACCAGGGGCTCGACATGCGCGGGGCGCGGTCGGCGCACGACCCGTTTCACGCCCATGCTGACGAGATGCGCCCCGGCGGTCAGCGCCGTGCCGCGCAGCCAGGCGCCGCGCCGTCCGCCGTCCACGGCGGCTCCGGCGAGCCCCGCCGCCAGCCACAGCGCCGCGTGCTCCCCGGCCCAGGACAGGGCACGCGCGGCGCCTGCCACGCGCGGGTCGGTGCCGCACACCCTGAGCGCCGAAACGATCCGGTGGTCCATGTCGTGCAGGTCGTCGAGGTCGTCCATGTGGACTCACTGTTCACGCCCGCGCGGCCCGAACTCCGGCAATATTGAGCGACATCCCATTAATCACCCATTTCGGGGAGGGATGCCATGTTCGCTAACTAATCGCTCACAAGAGGGCGATACGGTCACGGACATGTCTGCCGACACCGATTCCGCCCCGGACGTCATGGGCCCGGACCACACCACCGTCACCGGCTGGGGCCGCACCGCTCCCACCGCGGGCTGGCTGATCCGTCCGAGGACGTACGAGGAGGCCGCGGCGGCCGTCCGGGAGTGCGGGGCCCGCGGCGGGATCCCCCGGGGCCTGGGACGGGCGTATGGGGACGCGGCGCAGAACGCGGGCGGGTCCGTGCTCGACATGACGGGCCTGGACCGCGTCCACGCGATCGACGCCGCCGGCGGGACCGTGCTGTGCGACGCGGGCGTCTCCCTGCACCGGCTGATGCAGGTGCTGCTGCCGCTCGGCTGGTTCGTGCCGGTCACCCCCGGCACGCGCTACGTCACCGTCGGCGGGGCGATCGGCGCCGACATCCACGGCAAGAACCACCATGTCTCGGGCTCGTTCTCGCGGCACGTGCTGTCCTTCGAACTGCTCACCGCCGACGGCGAGATCCGCACGGTGGTCCCCGGCACGCCCCTGTTCGACGCCACCGCGGGCGGCATGGGGCTGACCGGCGTGATCCTCACCGCGACGATCCGCCTCCAGCCGGTCGAGACCTCGCTGATGTCGGTCGACACCGAACGGGCCGCGGACCTCGACGACCTGATGGCCCGGCTGGCGGCCACCGACCACCGCTACCGCTACTCGGTCGCCTGGATCGACCTGCTGGCCCGGGGCGCCGCCACCGGCCGGGCGGTCCTCACCCGCGGCGACCACGCGCCCCTGGACGCGCTGCCCGCCCGCCTGCGCTCGGACCCGCTGGCCTTCCGCACCGCCCGCCTCCCGGCCGCCCCGGCCCTCGTCCCCGAGGGCCTCCTCAGCCGGACCACCGTGGGCCTCTTCAACGAGCTCTGGTACCGCAAGTCCCCCCGCGCGCGAATCGGCCGACTCCAGCGCATCTCCGCCTTCTTCCACCCCTTGGACGGGGTGCCCCACTGGAACCGGGTCTACGGCCGCGGCGGCTTCGTGCAGTACCAGTTCGTCGTCGGCCACGGCCGGGAGGACGCGCTGCGCCGCGTCGTCCGCCGTATCTCCGAGCGCCGCTGCCCGTCCTTCCTGGCCGTCCTCAAGCGGTTCGGGGAGTCCGACCCGGGCTGGCTGTCGTTCCCCGTGCCGGGCTGGACGCTGGCGCTGGACATCCCGGCGGGGCTGCCCGGCCTCGGGGCGTTCCTCGACGAACTCGACGAGGAGGTCGCCGGCGCGGGCGGGCGCGTCTACCTCGCCAAGGACGCCCGGCTGCGTCCGGAGCTGCTCGCGGCCATGTACCCGCGCCTGGACGACTTCCGCGCACTGCGCGCCGAACTGGACCCGCACGGGGTGTTCGTGTCCGACCTGGCCCGCCGCCTCCACCTCTAGGGGGCTTCTGATGGATCTCCGTGGAAGAAGGAGCGGCGTTCGGTGCGTGGCGAGAGTGCGTGCCGGGCGTCGCGACGCCGCGGAGATCCATCAGAAGCCCCCTCGGCACTAGGAGCTGTCATGAAGGACGCCTTCGGTCTCCCCCAGTCCCTGCTCGTCCTCGGCGGTACGTCGGAGATCGCGCTGGCGACCGCCCGCCGGCTGGTCGCCCGCCGCACCCGCACGGTCTGGCTCGCGGGCCGCCCCTCGGCCGCCCTGGAGGAGGCCGCCGGGCGGCTGCGCGGACTCGGGGCCGATGTGCACACCATCGCGTTCGACGCGCTCGACCCCGGCTCCCACGAGGCCGTGCTCGGCAAGGTCTTCGCCGAGGGCGACATCGACATGGTGCTGCTCGCCTTCGGCCTGCTCGGCGACCAGGCCCGTGACGAGCGGGAGCCGGAGGCGGCGGTGCGGGTCGCGCAGACCAACTACACCGGCGCGGTCTCGGCGAGCCTGGTGTGCGCCCGCGCGCTCCAGGCCCAGGGGCACGGCTCCCTGGTCGTCATGTCCTCCGTCGCGGGCGAGCGGGCCCGCCGCGCGAACTTCATCTACGGCTCCAGCAAGGCCGGCCTCGACGCCTTCGCGCAGGGGCTGGGCGACGCGCTGCACGGCACGGGCGTGCACGTCATGGTCGTACGCCCCGGCTTCGTCCGTACGCGGATGACCGCCGGTCTGCCCGAGGCGCCCCTGGCGACCACGCCCGAGGCCGTCGCGACAGCCGTGGAGCTGGGCTTGCGCCGCCGCTCGGAGACGGTGTGGGTACCGGGCGCCCTGCGCGTGGTGATGGCGGCACTGCGCCACCTGCCGCGCGGGGTGTTCCGGCGGCTGCCGATCTGAGACCGCGCTCAGGGGCGCGGGGTGTAGTCGACTTGTGGCTACCACCGCGTGGGCGCGACAAGCCACAGACGCCCCGCGGCCGCCGTCCCGAGGGCAAGCGCCGCTTCAGCGCGGGGGCGACGCGGGCCGCTTGAGCACGAGGCGACGCGGGCCGCTTGAGCACGAGGCGACGCGGGGCACTTGAGCACGAGGCGACGCCGGCCGCTTGAGCACGAGGCGACGCCGGCCGCTTGAGCACGAGGCGACGCCGGGCACTTGAGCACGAGGCGACGCCGGGCACTTGAGCGCGAGGCGACGCCGGCCGCTTGAGCACGAGGCGACGCGGGGCACTTGAGCACGAGGCGACGCCGGCCGCTTGAGCACGAGGCGACGCCGGGCACTTGAGCACGAGGCGACGCCGGCCGCTTCCGCGCCCGAGCAGCGCCCGTCGCTTCAGCGCGTCGGGACCGAGCCGCGTTCCGTGGGGCCCGCCTGGGGTGGGACGACCGCGCCGCCGAAGGGGAAGTCGCGGAGCTTGCGCCAGACGCCGTCGGCGCCCTGTGCGTAGAGGGCGAAGCCGGTGCAGGGCCACTCGGCCTCGTAGCCGGCGAGTTCCTCGAAGGCGCGGTCCATCGCCGCCTCGTCGATGCCGTGCGCCACCGTGACGTGCGGGTGGTACGGGAACTGCAGTTCACGCGGGACCGGCCCGGCGGGGTCGCGGACCTGCTGCTGGAGCCCCGTGCAGGCCTCCGCTCCCGAGGCGACCTGGACGAACACGACCGGCGACACGGGCCGGAACGTGCCCGTGCCGGACAGCCGCATGGGGAACGGCCGGCCGGCCGCTGCGACCTCGGTCAGATGCGCCTCGACGGCCGGCAGCGCGGCCTCGTCGATCTCCGTCGGCGGCAGCAGGGTGACGTGTGTGGGGATGCCGTGAGCCGAGGCGTCGCCGAAGCCCGCGCGCAGCTGCTGGAGCTCGCTGCCGTGAGGCTCCGGGACCGCGATCGAGACACCGATCGTTACGGTCCCCACGTCGTCTCCTGTCGTTCAGTTGGCGGGTCGCTGATACGACCACCCGGTTATCGACTGTACGGCCACTGCCGGGTTACGGGCAGGCGCAACCAGAGTGATGTACAGCGCTGTCCGGTGGTACGGCTGTGCGCGGGGGCGGGTTCAGTGCTTGGCGGGCAGGAAACCGACCCTGTCGTACGCCTGGGAAAGGGTCTCCGCGGCGACCGCGCGTGCCTTCTCGGCGCCCTTGGCGAGGATCGAGTCGAGCGTCTCGGGGTCGTCCAGGTACTGCTGGGTGCGCTCCCGGAACGGCGTCACGAAATCGACCATGACCTCCGCGAGGTCCGTCTTGAGCGCGCCGTAGCCCTTGCCCTCGTACTTCTGCTCCAGCTCGGCGATGGTCTCGCCGGTGAGGGTCGAGTAGATGCCGAGGAGGTTGCTGATGCCGGGCTTCTCCGCCGCGTCGTAGCGGATGACGGTGTCGGTGTCCGTGACCGCGCTCTTGACCTTCTTGGCGGTGGCCTTCGGCTCGTCGAGGAGGTTGATGAGGCCCTTCGGCGTGGACGCCGACTTGCTCATCTTGATCGTCGGGTCCTGAAGGTCGTAGATCTTCGCCGTCTCCTTCAGGATGTACGGCTTCGGCACGGTGAAGGTCGGGCCGAAACGGCCGTTGAAGCGCTCGGCGAGGTCGCGGGTGAGCTCGATGTGCTGGCGCTGGTCCTCGCCGACCGGGACCTCGTGGGCCTGGTAGAGCAGGATGTCCGCGACCTGGAGGATCGGGTACGTGAACAGGCCGACGGACGCGCGCTCGGCGCCCTGCTTGGCGGACTTGTCCTTGAACTGGGTCATCCGGCCGGCCTCGCCGAAGCCGGTGAGGCAGTTCATGATCCAGGCGAGCTGGGCGTGCTCGGGGACGTGGCTCTGGACGAAGAGCGTGCAGCGCTCCGGGTCGAGACCGGCGGCGAGGAGCTGGGCGGCGGCCAGGCGCGTGTTCGCGCGCAGGTCCTTCGGGTCCTGCGGGATGGTGATCGCGTGCAGGTCGACGACCATGTAGAACGCGTCGTGGGTCTCCTGGAGGGCTACCCACTGGCGGACGGCGCCGAGGTAGTTGCCGAGGTGGAACGAGCCGGCGGTGGGCTGGATGCCGGAGAGCACGCGGGGACGGTCAGAGGCCATGTTTCTTATTGTCTCAGAGACCTCGGGGGGATCGGTTCGCGGGGAACTGCGGGCCGGTGGGGCCCATTCGCGCGGTTCCCCGCGCCCCTGAGGACGCTGCCCCTGAGGGCATTCGTCAGCCGAGGTCGATCTCCGGGTACAGCGGGAAGCCCGCGACCAGGTCCGTCGCCCTGTGGGAGATCTCGTCGGCGATCTTCGCGTCGAGGACGTGGGACGCCTTGGAGGGGGCGCCCGACTTGGTCGTGCCCGCTTCCGTCGCGGTGAGGACGCGGTCGATGAGGCCGGCGACCTCGTCCATCTCCGCCGTGCCCAGGCCGCGGGTGGTCAGGGCCGGGGTGCCGATGCGGATGCCGGAGGTGTACCAGGCGCCGTTCGGGTCGGCGGGGATCGCGTTGCGGTTGGTGACGATGCCCGAGTCGAGCAGGGCGGCCTCGGCCTGGCGGCCGGTGAGGCCGTAGGAGGAGGCGACGTCGATCAGGTTGAGGTGGTTGTCCGTGCCGCCCGTGACCAGCGTGGCGCCGCGGCGCATCAGGCCCTCGGCGAGGGCGCGGGAGTTGTCGACGATGCGCTGGGCGTAGTCGCGGAAGGACTCCTGGCGGGCCTCCGCGAGGGCGACGGCCTTGGCGGCCATGACGTGCGGGAGCGGGCCGCCGAGGACCATCGGGCAGCCGCGGTCGACCTGGTCCTTCAGGGAGTCGTCGCACAGGACCATGCCGCCGCGGGGGCCGCGCAGCGACTTGTGGGTGGTCGTCGTCACGATCTGGGCGTGCGGGACCGGGTCGAAGTCGCCGGTCAGGACCTTGCCCGCGACCAGGCCGGCGAAGTGCGCCATGTCGACCATCAGCGTGGCGCCGACCTCGTCGGCGATCTCGCGCATGATCCGGAAGTTCACCAGGCGGGGGTAGGCCGAGTAGCCCGCGACGATGATCAGCGGCTTGAACTCGCGGGCCTGGGCGCGCAGGGCCTCGTAGTCGATCAGGCCGGTGGCCGGGTCGGTGCCGTAGGAGCGCTGGTCGAACATCTTGCCGGAGATGTTCGGGCGGAAGCCGTGGGTGAGGTGGCCGCCTGCGTCCAGGGACATGCCCAGCATGCGCTGGTTGCCGAAGGCCTGGCGCAGCTCCGCCCAGTCGGCCTCGGTCAGGTCGTTGATCTGGCGGACGCCGGTCTTCTCCAGGAAGGGCACCTCGACGCGGGCGCCGAGGACGGCCCAGAAGGCGACGAGGTTGGCGTCGATGCCGGAGTGCGGCTGGACGTAGGCGTGGCGGGCGCCGAAGAGCTCCTTGGCGTGCTCGGCGGCCAGCGACTCGACGGTGTCGACGTTGCGGCAGCCGGCGTAGAAGCGGCGGCCGATGGTGCCCTCGGCGTACTTGTCGCTGAACCAGTTGCCCATGGTCAGGAGCGTGGCGGGGGAGGCGTAGTTCTCGGAGGCGATCAGCTTGAGCATCTCGCGCTGGTCGGCGACCTCCTGGCCGATGGCGTCCGCCACACGGGGTTCCACGGTGCGGATGACGTCCAGCGCGGCGCGGTAGGCGGTGGAAGCGGGGGAGAGTTGCTCGGGCATGGGGGACCTCCGGACGTTGCGTTCAGCGTTCACGGTACGGCCCAGGCGCACGGCACGGTTCCGGTCCCCGGCGTTCAGCCAGGTCCGGGGGCCGCTTCCCGATGGTCGGTCCCATCCCAGCACGCCAGTCACGGCCCGGCGATCAGCCTACCGGCTGGGGCGGGGGAGCGTCTGCCGGGTCACTCCTCGCTGCCGGGTGCGGGTGCGTGGGGGCTGGTCGCGCAGTTCCCCGCGCCCCTGAAAAGCAGGTCGCTAAAGGATCACGTGGGGCAGGAACCGGGCGTACTCGTCCGTGATCAGGCCCGAGGACTCTCTGATGCCCAGGCCCGCCGACTCGTCTTCCACCACCCATGCGCCCAGGACCACCCTGTTGCCGTCGAAGTCGGGCAGGGGGGCAAGCTGCTGGTAGACGCAGGGTTCGTCGCGGACGAAGGGGTCGGTGCCGGGGTCGTGGATCGTGACGCCCGCGCCCTCTCGGCCGAGGAGGGGCTTGGCGACCCAGCCCTGGGCGGGCAAGTCGCGGGGGCCGTCCAGGTGGGCCGGGAGGAGGTTCGGGTGGCCGGGGTACAGCTCCCAGAGGATCGCGAGCAGGGCCTTGTTGCTGAGGAGCATCTTCCAGGCCGGTTCGATCCACAGGGTGGAGCCCGTGCCGCCGCCGTTGTCGAGGGTGTCCAGGACGTGGCCGGCGAAGCGGTCGGTGGTGAGCCACTCCCAGGGGTAGAGCTTGAAGGCGCTGCGGATGAAGCGGAGGCGCTGGTCGACGAAGCGGCCGGAGAGGCGGTCCCAGCCGATCTCCTCCATGGAGATCCAGTCGGTCTCCAGGCCCGCCTGCTCGGCCGTCTCCTTGAGGTAGGCGACCGTCATCAGGTCCTCGCCGAGTTCGTCGGCGGAGGAGTACGCGAAGTACAGGGGGCTGCCCGGCGGGAGGAGGGCGGCCTGCTTCTTCCAGGCGTCGATCAGGCGTTCGTGGAGGGAGTTCCACTGGTCGGCGCCGGGGAAGCGCTCCTCCATCCAGAACCACTGGGGTGACGCGGCCTCCACCAGTGAGGTGGGGGTGTCGGCGTTGTACTCCAGGAGCTTGGCCGGGCCGGTTCCGTCGTAGCGGAGGTCGAAACGGCCGTAGAGGGAGGGGAGTTCGGCGCGGCGGTGCCAGGACTCGGCGACCGCGTGGGCGACGCGGGGGTCGGTGATGCCGAGGTCCGCGAAACGGTCCTCGGCGACGATGTGGCGGGCCGCCTCCAGGCACATGCGGTGGAGTTCCTCGACGACCTCTTCCAGCGCCTCGATCTCCGGCAGGGTGAAGACGTAGTACGCGCTCTCGTCCCAGTAGGGGCGCAGGGAGTCGTCGGGGTAGCGGGTGAGGGGGTAGATCAGGCCCTGTTCCTCGACGGTCTGCTGCCAGCCGGGGCGGGGCTCCATGGTGCGGCGTTCCATCTGCCCGGGCCCGTTCAGCCGCCGCCGCTGCCGGAGCCCGAGCAGCCGAAGCCGCCGCGGTCCACGGCCTCGCTGCGGCTGAAGGTGCCGTTGTCGGCGTAGCCGCCGCTGACGTCGGCGTCGTAGTACCAGTCGGCGTTCGTGGTCGTGGTCTTGCCGGTCTTCTTGCGGCCCTTGCCGTAGGAGGAGCCGGACGAGGAGGACGCGTTGCAGTTCTTGTCGGCGACGATCTTGTAGCCGTTGATGTAGTCGTAGCTGTCCCGGTCCACACAGCGGCGGTCCGGGTCGGAGCCGCAGGCGGACAGGGCCGCCGCGAGGACACCCATGCCGCCCAGCACCACCGTGCTGGAGCGCAGTCGCCGCCGTGTCTCGGCCATGTTCGTCTCTCCCCCGTGTTCTTCGTGTCGTGTACGGCGTCGGGTACCGCTTCGTGTACCGCGCCGTGTACTGCCGAGCGGTCAGCCTAGAGATCGGTGCGAGCGGGCGTGCATGCCCCCCTGCCCGCACCCCCTCCCCTACTGTCGTTTTGTGATCTTTGGAATGGTGTGCGCCCTTGGTGCGGCCGTCTGCTTCGGTACGGCGACGGTGTTGCAGGCGATGGCCGCGCGGTCGGCGGCCGCGACCGGTCCGGGCGGGGACGTGGCGCTGCTGTGGCGGGCGCTGCGGCAGTGGCGGTATCTGGTGGGGCTCGCGCTGGACGGGCTCGGCTTCCTGCTCCAGATCGTGGCGCTGCGGTCGGTGCCGATCTATGCCGTGGGGGCGGCGCTGGCCGCGAGCCTCGCGGTGACGGCCGTGGTCGCGGCGCGGCTGCTCAAGGTGCGGCTGAGCCGCATGGAGTGGGGGGCGGTGGGGGTGGTGTGCGCCGGGCTCGCGCTGCTGGGTCTTGCGGCCGGGGCGGAGGGCGACGAGACGGGGCCGGCCTGGCTGAAGTGGGCGATGCTCGGGGCGGCCGGCGGGGTGCTGCTGCTCGGGGCGGTGGGCGGGCGGCTGCCGGAGCGGGGGCGGGCGCTCGCGCTCGGCCTGGGGGCCGGCTGCGGGTTCGGGGTGGTGGAGGTGGCGGTCCGGCTCATCGACGGGCTGTCGCCCGGGGAGCTCTTCACGAATCCGGCGGCGTACGCGCTGGTGCTCGGGGGCGGGGCCGCGTTCCTGCTGCTGACCTCGGCCCTGCAGCGCGGGTCGGTGACCACGGCGACCGCCGGTCTGGTGCTCGGGGAGACAGTCGCGCCCGCGCTGATCGGCGTGGTGTGGCTCGGGGACCGTACGCGGGAGGGGCTGGGCTGGCTGGCGGTACTCGGTTTCGCGGTGGCGGTGGCCGGGGCGCTGGCGCTTTCGCGGTTCGGGGAGGCACCGGTGGAGTCCGGGGGCGGGGCGTCCGGGGAAGCCGGGGAGGACGCGGTCGCACCGAAGTGAGCTGGGCTTTTCCGCAGGGGGTGCGCGTGCCGTAAGGCTTCACGTTCCGGACGACTTCCGGGCAGCCGGAAAATTGTTTGTTGAATCTTGAACGCGCGGGAACCGCTTTCCGTATGGGACGACGTGACCAGTAATCCCGTCACGGTCACCGTGGCCTATCGCGTGATGCCGGGCCGTGCGGCCGACTTCCACTCCTGGGGGTGGGCCATGCTGGGCGCGACCGCGCGGCAGCCGGGGTTTCTGGGGGGTGGGGTACTTGTCGACGGAGGGGCGGAGTGGCATGTCGTCTATCGCTTCGCCAGCGAGGGGTCGGCCCTGGCCTGGGAACAATCGCTTTCCCGGACGCAGTGGGACGCCCGGCTGGAGGGGGTCGCCCGGGAGGCGGAGCGCCGGAGGGTGCCGGGCGCCCGGGCCTGGTTCGAAGCGCAGACTCTGACGCCCGCGCCGCCGGCACCGCCGAAGAAATGGAAACTGTGGTTCGTGAATATGAGCGCGGTTTTCCCGCCGGTGCTCCTGTTCAATCTGACGGTGCTTCCTTATCTCGGTGATCTCAATGCACTGATACGCACGCTGTTGTTATGTCTGTGTGTGACCGCCCTTGTCACCTGGATTCTCATGCCGCGCCTCCAGCGTTTCTTCAGGAAATGGCTGTACCCGTCGCTCCAGGCGCTTCGTGGGCGGCACAAACGCCGGGCCACGTAGGTCCGCGAACGAACAGAGGGAGGTGGGCGGGTGAAGACCCTGCTCATCGACAATTACGACTCGTACACGTACAACCTGTTCCAGCTGATCGCCGAGGTCAACGGCGAGGAGCCGGTGGTGGTGCGTAACGACGCCCCCGTCGACGGGATTCCGGATCTCCGGGAGTTCGACAATCTGGTGGTGTCCCCGGGCCCGGGGCACCCGGGCGACGCGCGTGACTTCGGCATCGGGGCCAGGCTGCTCGCGATCTCCCCGGTTCCCGTGCTCGGCGTGTGCCTCGGCCATCAGGGCATCGCGCTCGGGGAGCGCGGTGTGGTGGGGCCGGCTCCGGAGCCGCGGCACGGGCACCTCTCCACGGTCCGGCACGACGAACGGGATCTGTTCCAGGGCCTGCCGCAGCATTTCACCGCCGTCCGCTATCACTCGCTGGCCGTGCGCGAGCCGTTGCCTCCGGCGCTCGAGGCCACGGCCTGGGCGGAGGACGGCGTCCTGATGGGACTGCGGCACCGCGGCCGGCCGCTGTGGGGCGTGCAGTTCCACCCGGAGTCCGTGCTCACGGAGTACGGCCACCGCATGCTCGTGAACTTCCGCAACCTGACCGCCGAGCGCGCCGGCAAGCTGCGCACGAAGAACACCGCGGTCCCGTCCCCCGAGATCCCGACCCGCCGCCGGGCAGTGGTACCGGAGTGCGACGCGGGCGTCCGGCGACCGACGGGGGCTCGGAGGACTACGGCAGGGGCTCAGGCGGCGGTTGGAGCGGATTCCCGGCCTGCGGCTGTTGCCGGGGCCGGGGCGAGCGGTCGGGCGGCGGGGGTTTCCGGGGCCCTGCTGAGCAGTGGGACGGTGGCTGTATCCGAGGCCGGGGCCGAGGCCTGCGATCAGCCCGGGGCCGTTTCCGAGGCCGGGGCGGGCTCTCGGCCTGTGGCTGTTGCCGGCGGCGGGGCGGAACCTCGGCCTGTCGCCGGCGGCATGGCGGAACCTCGGCCTGTCTCCGGCGGCGGGGCGGAACCTCGGCCTGTGGCCGTTGCCGGGGCCGGGGCTGCGGTGAGCAGTCGGGCAGCGGCCACTTTCGCGGCCGGGGCCGCGGCGGGGCCGCCGCGGGCCGCGGTGCCTCGGCCTGCTGCCGTCTTCCCCGTCTCGGCGATGTCCCGGGCTGACGGGGCTGAAGCGGCCGGAGACGCCGTTCCGGTCGACGGGGCCACCGCGGGCGCCGACGTCCCCCTGCCACCCACGCCGCCCGCCGTCGCCATTCCCCGCCCCCGGCGCCCCGGACGGGTCGGCTACCGCCTGCACACCCGCCGGGTCACCGGTGCCGTCGACACCGACGCGGCCTTCACCCGGATGTTCGCCGGGTCGCCCCGGTCGTTCTGGCTGGACAGTTCACTGGTCGAGCCCGGGCGGTCGCGGTTCTCGTTCCTGGGGGACGACAGCGGGCCGCTCGCCGAGTTCGTGCGGTACGACGTCACCACCGGGCGCTGTGAGATCGAGCGGGCCGGGCGGCCGGTGCGGAGGGTCGCGGCGAGTGTCTTCGACTATCTGAAGCGGCAGTTGACGAATCGGCGGGTGGACGCGACCGGGCTGCCGTTCGACTTCACCGGGGGCTACGTCGGCTACCTCGGCTACGAGGTGAAGGCCGACTGCGGGTCGCCCAACCGGCACCGCTCCCCCGCCCCGGACGCCGCCTGGCTGTTCGCCGACCGGGTGATCGCGGTGGACCACGAGGAGGGCTTCACCTACGCCGTATGCCTGGCGGAGGACACCCCGCAGGCGGCCCGGGAGGCCGCCGACTGGCTGGAGGGCGCGCTGGCGGACCTCAGCTGCGTGGCGACGGAGCGGGCGCCCCTGCCCGTGTCGTCTGCCCCGGCCGACCCCGGCGCCGCCGAGCCGTGGCTCGTACGCGACCGGGCGACGTATCTCGCGGACATCGAGGCGTGCCGACGGGAGTTGCGGGCCGGCACCAGCTACGAGGTCTGCCTCACGAACGCCGCCCGGTTACCCGCTCCGCCGGACGCGCTCGAGTTCTACCGGACGCTGCGCCGCGACAACCCGGCCCCGTACGCGGCGTTCCTGAGGTTCGGGGAGCTGGAGGTGGCCGGCTCCTCGCCCGAGCGGTTTCTGAAGATCGGTCGGGACGGTACCGCCGAGGCCAGGCCCATCAAGGGGACCGCGCCCCGGGGCGACGGGCCGGAGGAGGACGCCCGGCTGCGGGACGCGCTCGCGTCGGACGACAAGACCCGGGCCGAGAACCTGATGATCGTCGATCTGCTCCGCAACGACCTGGGACAGGTCTGCCGGACGGGGACGGTGCGGGTCTCCAAGCTGATGGCCACGGAGACGTACGCCACGGTGCATCAGCTCGTCTCGACCGTGGTGGGACGGCTGCGGCCGGGCACGGACGCGGTGGACTGTGTCCGGGCCTGCTTCCCGGGCGGGTCGATGACCGGCGCGCCGAAGCTGCGCACGCTGGAGATCATCGACTCGCTGGAGACCGAGGCCCGGGGCGTGTACTCCGGCGCCCTCGGCTACTTCGGGTGCGGCGGCGGCGCGGATCTCAGCATCGTCATCCGTACCGCCGTGTTCGCCGACGGCCAGATGCATCTGGGCGCGGGCGGCGCGATCGTGCTCGGCTCCGATCCGGAGGCGGAGTACGACGAGATGCTGCTGAAGACCGCGGCCCCGATGCGGGCCCTGCACCAGCACACGGCCGACCGGATACGGCGGCAGGCCCCGCCCGGGGACAGAGCCGGGGCGGCCGGGGAGGCCCTGCGATGACCAGTCCGCAGGTAGAGCTGAACCCGGCCGATACCGAGGCGCCCGGGAACATGGCGGCCCAGCTCGCGGAACTCGCCGAGCGGCGCGGATGGAACGGGCGGACCGCCTTTCACCAGGGGCACCGGGCCTGGACCCACGGGGAGGTGCACGACCTCGCGGCCCGTGCGGCCACCGTGCTCGCCGAGCACGGGGTGCGCCCCGGGGACCGTGTGCTGCTGGCGCTGCCCGACTCCCTCGCCTGGGTGACGGCGTTCCTCGCCACCGCCCGGCTCGGCGCCGTCGCGGTCCTGGTCAATCCCGAACTCCCCGCGGCCGACCATGGGTTCCTGGCCGAGGACACCGGGGCCCTGCTGTGCGTGACGGGGCCGGGCCTGGAGGAGCGGTTCGCCCGCCGGTCCTGCCTCGGAGCGGATCATCTGATGGCGCTCTCCCCCGCCGCCGAGCCCGCGCCCGCCCACCAGGTCGACGCGCACGCCCCGCTCTACGTGCAGTACACCTCCGGCACCACGGGCCGCCCCAAGGGCGTCGTGCACACGCACGGAGATCCGCGGACGTACCACGACCTGGTCGGCCGGCGGGTGCTGCGGATCACCGCGGACGACGTCACCCTGTCGGTGTCGAAGCTGTACTTCGCCTACGGCTTCGGCAACGCCTTCGTCTTCCCGCTGTTCTCCGGTTCGTCCGCGGTGCTGGTGGACCGGCGTCCCGGTCCGGCCACCATCGACGAGCTGGTCGCCCGGCACCGGGTGACGCTGCTGTACTCCGTGCCGTCCGCGTACGCGGCGCTGGTCGCCGAGCGGGGCCACGGGCACGAGGGCTGCTTCGCCTCGGTGCGGGCCGCGGTGTCGGCCGGCGAGGGGCTGCCGGACGGGCTCGCACGGCAGCTGACCGCGCTGCTCGGGGCGCCGGTGCTGGAGCAGATCGGCTCCACCGAGGCCGGTCACGCGTTCTGCGCCAACGGCTTCGCCCACGACCACCCGGGCACCGTCGGCCGTCCCGTGCCCGGCTTCGAGGTGGAGCTGCGGGACCGTGACGGGCACCCGGTGCCGGACGGCGAGGAAGGCGAGATGTGGGTGCGCGGGCCGACGGTCACACCCGGCTATCTGAACCGGCCGGAGGAGACCGCGCGGACCCTGGTCGGCGGCTGGCTGGCCACCCACGACCGGGCGTGCCGCGAACCGGACGGCTCCTACCGGCATCTGGGCCGCGCCGACGACATGGAGATGGTCGGCGGCATCACCGTCTCCCCGCTGGAGGTGGAGGCCGTGCTGCGCGGCCATCCGGCGGTGCGGGAGGTGGCCGTCGCGGCGGTCGCGGACGGGCGGGGCGCGAGCCGGCTGCGGGCCTTCGTGGTGCCGGTCGCGTCCGTGCGGGACGGTCTGTCGGACGAGCTGATCGGCCTGGCGCGGGAGAGCCTCGCCGCCTTCAAGGTCCCCCGCAGCGTCAGCTTCGTCTCGTCGCTGCCGCGCACCCCGACCGGGAAGCTCCGCCGCCATCTGGTGCGCCGGGGCGCCTGGTGAACACCACGGAAAGGAACGGCCGCATGCGACAGTCGCAGGCCCAGCCCTTGTCCCTGCCCTTGCCCTCGCTCGCCGATCGCGGCTTCTACCTGGGACCGGTCTTCCGGCGTGCCGCCGACCGGCACGGGGCCGTCTTCGTCACCCTGGACCGGCCGCTGGACGTCACCCCCTCCCTCGGGGTCGACCTGAGCTACACCGTGCTCGCCGACGTGGTCGAGGAACTGTCCGGCCGGCTGTGGGAGGCCGGGGTGCGGCCCTCGGAGCAGGTCGTCGTGCACAAGGCCGACAACGTCGACATCATGCTGCTGACCTGCGCCGCCTCCAGGATCGGCGCCGTGCCCGTGCTGCTGTCGCCCGCGCTGGCCCCGCAGGTGGCCGGGCAGCTCCTCGCCCGGCTGCGCCGCCCCTGGCTGATCACCGACAGCGCCACCCTGGACGGTCTGAAGGACCTCGCCCTGTCCGGGCTCGTGCGGCGCACGCTCTCCGTGGACGACGCGTCCGGGGCGGAGCCCCTGGCGAAGTACGCAGGCGCCGAGCCGCCCCCACCGGTCCGGCTCCACCCCCGCGAACCCGCCCTGATCACCCACAGCTCGGGCACCACCGGTGTGCCGAAGCTGGCCGTGCACTGCGCGCAGACCATGTGGAACCGGCTCGTGCCGCAGCAGGCGATGGGCTGGCCCACCCGTGGCGAGCCTGCGGCGCTGCACATGTCGTTCGTGCACTCGCGCTTCTACCATCTGCTGGGTGTCCTGCTGCACTTCGGCAGCCCGCTCGTGCTGATCACCGACCCGGATCCGGCCGCGGTGGGCCCGCTGCTGGTCCGGCACCGGCCCGGCATCGTGGAGACGCATCCCAACACGTTCGTGCTGTGGGAGGAGCTGGCCGACGCGCCCGGGGCCCCGCTGTCCCGGGTCCGGTCGTACGGCTCCACGTTCGACGCGATCCACCCGCGCACCGTACGGCGGCTGCTGGGCGCCTCCCGACGCCGTACGCCCTGGCTGATCCAGCTGTACGGGCAGAGCGAGACGGGCCCGGTGGCGTTCCAGGTGGTGACGCGGCGCGGTGCCGCCCGGGTGGACGGGCGCCGGGTCGGGATCGGGATACCCGGCTTCACCCGGGTCCGTGTCACCGACGCCGAGGGCCGACGGGTCGCGCCCGGCACGCCCGGCCGGATCGAGGCCCGCACCCGGGGCCGGATCCTCACCTACCTCGGCATGCCGGAGCGCTACGACCGTCAGCTCACCGACGGCTGGTGGGAGATGGGCGACATGGGCTACCGGAGCCGCCTGGGCGCGCTGTACCTGATCGACCGTGAGGTGGACCAGATCGACGCCGTGCACAGCAATCTGGAGGTCGAGGACACGCTGATGTCCCGTCTCGAGGAGCTGCGCGAGGTCGTCATCGTGCCGGGCGCGGACCGCGAGCCGGTGCCGGTGGTGTGCGTGCGCGGCGAGCGGCCCCTGGACCCGGAGCGCTGGCGGCAGGCGACGGCGGGACTGCCGGCGATGGCCGAGCCGCGGCAGTGGCGGTTCGAGGAGCTGCCGATGACCGCGACGTGGAAGGTGAAGCGCGTGGAGATCGCCCGGATGCTCACCGAAGGCGCCCGCGCATGACCGTGGTCGTGGTCGTGGGCGCCGGACCGGTGGGCCTGTCCGCGGCCCTGGCCCTGCGCGGGCACGGACTCCCGGTCGTGCTGCTGGAGGCCGGCCCCGAGGACCGGGAACGGCCCGGCAGCCGGGCCCTGTTCGTGCACCGGGAGACCCTGGGCCTGCTGGACGCGATGCTGCCCGGTCTCGCCGCCGAGATCACCTCGTACGGGCGGACCTGGCACACCCGGCGCACCCTCTACCGGGGACGTGAGGTCTACGCCCGCACGTTCCCGCCGCCGTCCGGTCCGCCGCCCTTCACCAGCCTGCGCCAGACGGACACCGAACGGTTCCTGCGCGCGGCCTGCGAGGGGGCCGGGGTGGAGTTCGTGTGGGGCGCGCGCGTGACGGGTGTGAGCACCTCGGAGACGGGGGTCCGGCTGACGGGTGAGGACGGTCGGGTGTGGACGGGCACGTACGCCGTGGCCGCCGACGGCGCCCGCTCCGCGGTCCGGCGCGAGCTGGGCATCCCCATGGAGGGCACGCACGGCGAGGGCTTCCACGTCGTGGTGGACGTCGCCGACGTGCCGGGCGCGGAGCTGCCGCTGGAGCGGGTCTTCCACTACGAGCATCCCGGGGTCGGCGGGCGCAGTGTGATGCGGGTGCCGTTCACCGGGGGCTTCCAGGTCGACCTGCAGTGCCGGGACGACGACGCGCAGGAGGAGTACGGCACCGAGGAGGCCGTACGCCGCTGGCTGCCCGCGATCGTCGGGGACGGCTACGGCGAGCGGATCCTGTGGGTGTCGACGTACCGCTTCCTGCGCAAGGTGGCGGCCTCGTTCACCGATCCGCACGGGCGCGTGCTGCTGGCCGGGGAGGCGGCGCATCTCTTCCCGCCGTTCGGGGCACGTGGCATGAACAGCGGGATCGCGGACGCGGCGGCCGCCGCCGAGGCGATCGCCGCGGGGACCGGCGAGGCGGTCGCGCGCTTCGCCGAGGTGCGGCGGGCGGCGGGCCTGTTCAACAGCGCCGCCGCCGGTACGGCCCTGGACCATCTGCGGCCGCACCGCCGTATCGTCCGGGTCAGGCAGCGGGCGGCGGCGGCCCTGGCACCGGTGCTGCCGTGGTGCGGATCTTGGCTGGAGCACGCGCCGTACGGGCCCCGGAACGGGGCGCCGGCCGTCGCGGGCCGCAAGTACTGAGGAGGCCCTGGTGGTGACACGACCGGCGGTGGCGGAAGGCGTGTGGACGTGGACGCCCGGCCGTGGCCTGGCCCCCGCCCCGGACCAGGAGGCCGGGGGGCGGCTGCTCGTCGCGGACTCGTGGCTGCTGCGCGGGGGCCGGGTGCGGGCCTATGCCCGGCACCGGGAGCGGTTCTCGCGGTCCTGCGTCGAGTGCGGCGGGCCGGAGCCGCGCCGGCTCGTCGCGTTCTGGCAGGACGTGACCGCCGCGCTGCCGCGCACGGGTGAGTGGTTCCCGCGGGTGGAACTCGCGGCGGGCTCCCTGGAGTTGCGGCTGCTGTTGCGTCCCGCCCCGCCGCTCGGCACCGAGATCCGGCTGTGGGCGGCGGGCCAGCCCGACCCGCGGACCGTGCCCCGGCGCAAGGGCCCGGACCTGGAGACCCTGGCCCGGGTGCGTCGCCGGGCCGCCGGCGAGGGCGCGGAGGAGGCGGTGCTGATCGCGCCCTCGGGCACGGTGCTGGAGTCGGCCACCGCCGGCGTGCTGTGGTGGGAGGACGACACCCTGTGCCTGCCCCCGCCCCATCTGCCCGTCCTGCCGGGTGTGACGGCCGGGCTGATCCAGGAGCGGGCGCTGTGGTCCGGGATCCGGATCGCGCACCGTGAGCGGACCGTGGCCGAGCTGGACGGCCGCGAGGTGTGGCTGGTGAACGCGCTGCACGGGATCCGGCCCGTGACGGACTGGACGGGACGCCCGATGCGGGTGCCTCCGGCACAGCGGGCCGCGGAATGGCGGACCTGGCTGGACGGCCTGATGGAGCCGCTGCCGACCTGAATTCGCAGAATAACAGAGGACATGACGACGCCGGGTCGAAGGAATTCGACCCGGCGTGATTTCCGCTGTTCGTTTCAGTTTTCCGGCGCCGTACGTCAGCTCTTCGGCACCATACGCGTGGCTATCGCGATGCGGTTGTAGGCATTGATGACGGTGGCCGCCCAGATCAACGCGGCGATCTGGTTCTCGTCGAACACCTCGGCCGCCTCGGCATACACCGCGTCCGGGACGCGACCGTCGTGGACCAGGGTCACGGCCTCGGTCAGCGCCAGTGCGGCGCGCTCCCGCTCGGTGAAGAAAGGCGTCTCCCGCCAGGCGTTCAGGGTATACAGGCGCTGCTCGGTCTCGCCCTGGGCGCGGGCGTCCTTGGTGTGCATGTCGAGGCAGAACGCGCAGCCGTTGATCTGCGAGGCGCGGATCCTGACCAGTTCGAGCAGTTCCGGTTCGACCTTGGCGTCCTGCGCCGCGGAAACGGCGGCGGAGTGCAGGGAACCCATTGCGGCGGAGACGTCCGGGGTTATTTTCTTCAGGGCGACACGGGATGCGGAAGGGCTTTCACTCATGAGGTGACCATATCCCCAGGAGCGCATTACCGAAGGGGAATTCGCGCGATTATCCGGGCAGTACCGCACACAGCGCGTCCAGCGCCCCGGTCCAGGCGTGGTCCGGCGGTGTGCCGTAGCCGACGACCAGGGCGTCGGCCGGAGCGGCCTGCGCGGCGGGGTGGGTGTAGCGGGCGAGTCCGTGGAGCGCGAGTCCCCGCCAGTGGGCTGCCTGGACCACCGACTGCTCGGTGCCGGGCGGCAGCCGCAGCAGGACGTGCAGACCGGCCGCGATGCCGGTGACCCGGGCCCCGGGAGCACGGGCCGCGACGGCGGCGACCAGGGCGTCCCGGCGGCGGCGGTAGCGCAGGCGGGTCGCGCGCACATGGCGGTCGTAGGCCCCGGAGGCGAGGAACTCGGCCAGGGTCAGCTGGTCCAGCACCCCGCAGGTGTCGACGCCGCCCTTCGCCGCCGCGACCTCCTCGGCGAGGCCCGGCGGCAGCACCGCCCAGGCCAGCCGCAGCCCGGGGGCGAGGGACTTGCTGGCGGTGCCCAGGTAGATCACCCGGTCGGGGTCCAGGCCCTGGAGCGCGCCCACGGGCTGACGGTCGTAGCGGAACTCGCCGTCGTAGTCGTCCTCCAGCACCAGCCCGCCGGTGCGGCGCGCCCAGTCCACGACCGCCGCTCGGCGGTCGCGGTGCAGGGGCACGCCCATGGGGAACTGGTGGGCGGGGGTGAGGAGGACCGCGTCGGCGCCGGACAACTCGCCCGGGTCCGTGCCCAGTCCGTCGAAGGGCAGCGGGGTGGTGCGCAGGCCGGACGCGGCGAGGAGCCTCCCGTGCGCGTCGAGCCCGTACGACTCGACCGCGACGGTCCGAGCCCCGCGTGCCCGCAGGATGGTGCCGAGCAGCTTCAGGCCGTGCGCGAACCCGGCGCACACCACGATCCGTTCGGGGTCGGCGCGTACGCCCCGGGCCCGGGAGAGGTAGCCGGCGAGCGCGGCCCGCAACTCCGGGCGGCCCCGGGGGGCGCCGTAGTCCAGCGCGTCGTACGGGGCGGCGGTGAGGGCTCGGCGGGCGGCCTTGAGCCACTCCGCGCGCGGGAAGGACGTGAGGTCGGGGCTGCCGGGGCGCAGGTCGTAGGCCGGGCGGGTGCGTGCGCGGGGGTGGGGTGCCGTACCGGCCGGCGGGACGACGGTCCTCTCGGCGACCCGGGTCCCCGAGCCCTGCCGGGCGGTGAGCCAGCCCTCGGCGACCAGGTCGGCGTAGGCGTCGGCGACCGTGTTGCGGGCGATGCCCAGGTCGGCGGCGAGCGCGCGGGAGGAGGGCAGCCGGGTGCCGGGGGCCAGCCGGCCGGAGCGCACCGCTTCGCGCAGGGCGTCGGTCAGCCCCCGGCGCAGGCCCGGGCCGGTCGGCTCCACGTGCAGGTCGATGCCCAGAGTGGCCCATGGTTCCGCCATGGAAATGGACCATACTCCTGGGCTGCTTCGCTCCTAGGGTCGAGGCATGACGACCAACACCGACACCCCGACGACCGTGGAGTACGCCCCCGAGCAGCCCGCCCGCCTGGAGTGGGCCAAGCACGCGCCCGAGGTCTACAAGGCGATGGTCCGGCTGGAGACCGCCGCCCGAAAGGGCCTCGACCACAAGCTGTACGAGCTGGTGAAGATCCGCGCCTCCCAGATCAACCACTGCGCGTTCTGCATCGACATGCACACCAAGGACGCCCTGGCGTCGGGCGAGAGCGTCGAGCGGATCGTGCAGCTCAGCGCCTGGGACGAGTCGCGGCACTTCTACACCGCGAAGGAGATCGCCGCGCTGGAGCTGACGGAGGCGGTGACGGTCCTGACGGACGGTTTCGTGCCGGACGAGGTCTACGACAACGCCGCCAAGCACTTCGACGAGGCGGAGCTGGCGCAGGTCATCGCGGCGATCACGGTGATCAACGCCTGGAACCGGTTCGGGGTGACCTGCCGGATGGCGCCGGGGCACTACGAGCCGGGGCAGTACAAGTGACGAGCCGTACCCCGCTGCTGGACCCCGCGGTCGGCCGGGCCATGTCGGCTCTCAGCGCCGCCGCGAAGAAGGGCCTGGGCGACCCGGCCCTCGCCGAACTCGTCGTCATCCGCGCCTCGCAGCTCAACCACTGCGCGTTCTGCCTCGACATGCACCTCGCGATCGCCCGCGAGTACGGGGTGAGTGAGAAGCAGCTCGACCTGCTGGCCGCGTGGGAGGAGGCCGAGGACGTCTTCGACGAGCGGGAGCGGGCCGCACTGGCGCTGACGGAGGCGGTGACTCTCCTGACGGAGGGCTTCGTGCCGGACGAGGTGTACGAGCAGGCCGCCAAGCACTTCGACGAGGCCCGGCTGGCCCATCTGATCGGGCTGGGCGTCGCCATCAACAACTGGAACCGGGTGATGGTGAGCCGCCGGATCCCGCCGGGGGGATACACGCCATGAGCAAGGCCGATGTGTTCCGCGCCCTGCACCACCACCGGGTGCCCGGTGATCCCCTCGTGCTGCCCGGCCCCTGGGACGCGGCCAGTGCCCGGGTGTTCGTGGAGGCCGGGTACCCGGCGCTCGCCACGCCCAGCGCCGGGGTCGCCGCGTCCCTGGGGTACGAGGACGGACAGACCCCGGCCGACGAGATGTTCGCAGCGGTCGCCCGGGTCGTCCGTGCCGTCGACGTGCCGGTGTCGGCGGACGTCGAGGGCGGCTACGGACTCGCGCCGAAGGAGCTGGTGGAGCGGCTGCTGGAGACGGGGGCGGTGGGCTGCAACCTGGAGGACTCCGAGGACGGGGTGCTCAAGGACCCGCGCGCGCACGCCGACTGGCTGGCCGAGGTGCGGGCCGCGGCCGGTGACGGGCTCTTCGTGAACGCGCGCGTGGACACCTTCGCCTGCGGGGTCGCCGATCCCGGACGGGCCATCGAGCGGGCCGCGTTGTACGTCGCCGCGGGCGCCGACTGTGTCTACCCGATCGAGGCCCCGTACGAGGTGCTGCCCTTGCTGCGGGCCGGGATCCAGGGGCCCGTCAACGTGGGAGCCCTGACCGACGAGGGCCCCTCGCCCGCCGAACTCGGCGCGCGAGGGGCCACCCGGATCACCTTCGGGCCGGGACTCCAGCGGCGGGCCGCCCGGGCCCTGCGGGAGATCGCCGGTCAGTTGACGTAGAGCAGGTCAGGACAGCCACTTCTTCCAGGTGGACTTGTGGCTGTCCACCCACTTCTTCGCCGCCTCCTCCGGGGTCATCTTCTTGTCGGCGATCATCAGGGAGACCTCGTTCTGGTCCTCGGTCGTCCACTTGAACTTCTTCAGGAACGCCGCCGCCTTGCCGCCGTTCTTCGCGAAGTCCGCGTTGAGGTACTTCTGCAGCGGCGTGTGCGGGTAGGCGCAGGCGACCTTCTCCGGGTCGGCGTCGCAGCCCTCCTTGTACGCCGGCAGCTTCACCTCGGTCATCGGGACCTTCTTGAACAGCCACTGCGGGGAGTACCAGTAGGTGAGGAAGGGCTTCTTCTCCTTGGCGAACTGCCTCATCTGGGTGATCTGCGCCGCCTCGGACCCGGCGAACACCACCTGGTAGTCCAGCTTCAGGTTCTTCACCAGCGCCTTGTCGTTGGTGACATAGGACGGCGAACCGTCCATCAGCTGGCCCTTGCTGCCGCTCTCCGGGGTGCGGAACTGGTCGGCGTACTTGTTGAGGTTCTTCCAGTTCGTGATGTCCGGGTGCTTCTTGGCGAAGTACGTCGGGACGAACCAGCCGATGTGCCCGGTGACACCGAGTCCGCCGCCGGGCGCGATCGTCTTCTTGTCCTTGACGTACCGCTGCTCCTGCTCCGGGTGGCCCCAGTCCTCCAGGAGCGCGTCGACACGGCCCTGGCTGAGCGCGTCCCAGGCGGGCACCTCGTCGACCTGGACGGTGTCGACGCGGTAGCCCAGCTCGTTCTCCAGCAGGTACTGGGCGACGGCCACGTTGGACTGCGCGCCCACCCAGGACTGCACGGACAGGGTCACGGACTTGGCGCCCTGCGCGTTGGCGAAGGGCGAGGCCTGCTTGGTCATGTCGGCCGCGCCGCAGCCGGTGAGCAGCGCCAGGGAGCTCACGGCGGCGATCATGGCAGTCGTACGGACTCGCATGTCACGCTCCCTTCTTCGCGCGCCGCTCGGTGGGCTGGGTCACCCGGTCGAGCATCAGGCCGAGGCAGACGATCGCCGCGCCGGCCACCAGACCGGTCGCCAGGTCGCCCTGGGCGAGGCCGAAGACCACGTCGTAGCCGAGGGCGCCACCGCCGACCAGGCCGCCGATGACGACGACGGCGAGGACCAGGACGAGGCCCTGGTTGACGGCGAGCAGCAGCGCCGGGCGGGCCAGCGGGAGCTGGACCTGCCGCAGCTGCTGCCAGCTGGTCGCGCCGAGCGAGCTCGATGACTCCAGCGCGGCCGGGTCGACCTGGCGCAGGCCCTGGGTGGTGATCCGGACGACGGCCGGCAGCGCGTACACGATCGCGGCCGCGACGGCCGGGGCGCGGCCGACGCCGAACAGGGCGACGACCGGGATCAGGTACACGAACTGCGGCATCGTCTGGAAGACGTCCAGGACGGGACGCAGCAGCCGCTCCAGACGGTCGCTGCGGGCCGCCGCGATGCCGGTGGCGAAGCCGACGACGAGGGTGACGGCGACGGCCGCGAGGACCTGCGACAGGGTGTCGAGGGAGGGCTTCCAGACGCCGAGCACGCCGATCGCGGCCATGGCGAGGACGGCGGTGAGCGCGGTGCGCCAGGTGCCGATCACCCAGGCCAGGGCGGCGACGATCAGCAGGACCGACCACCAGGGCAGCGACTGCAGGCCGTCGCGCATCGGGTCGAGCACCCAGGTGGTGAAGTGGCCCGCCCAGTCGGCGGTGCCGCCGATGACGGGGACGCCGGAGTAGAGGTGCGCGGTCATCCAGTCGACCACGCGGTTGACGGGCTCGGCGATGCCGACGACCCACGACTCGGGCCAGTCGAGCCGGCCCGCGAGACGCCCGGCGACCGCCACGGCGACGAACGCGACCAGGGCGTACAGCCAGCCGAGCCCGCGCCGGGGCTCCGGTTCGGCGCCGAGCCGCACCCCCGCCGCGCCCGTGACGCGGTCCAGGACGACGGCCAGAAGCACGATCGGGATACCGGCGGCGAGCGCGGCACCGACGTCGACCGAGGCCAGCGCCTGGTACACGCGGTCACCGAGACCGCCCGCGCCGATGACGGCCGCGATGACGGCCATGGACAGCGCCATCATGATCGTCTGGTTGAGGCCGAGCAGGAGTTCCTTGCGGGCCAGCGGGATACGGGCCGTCAGCAGCCGCTGGCGTGCGGTGGAGCCGAGCGACTCGACCGCCTCCAGCACCTCCTTGTCGGCGCCGCGCAGACCGAGCGAGGTCAGGCGGGCCATGGGCGGGGCGGCGTAGATGACGGTGGCCAGGACGGCCGCCGGGACGCCGATGCCGAAGACCAGCACGACCGGCAGCAGATAGGCGAAGGCCGGGAGCACCTGCATGGTGTCCAGGACCGGGCGCAGGAGGCGGTCCATCCGGTCGGACAGCCCGGCGGCGAGCCCGAGCAGCGCGCCCACGACGACCGACGCGAGGACCGCGACGACCATCAGGGCGAGCGTCTGCATGGTCGGCACCCACATGCCGAGCAGGCCGCAGGCCAGGAACGCGACGCCCGTGCCGAGCGCGAGCCGGATGCCCGCGACGCGCCAGGCGACCAGCGCGCCCAGGGCCGTGACGCCCGCCCAGCCGACGGCCAGGAGGCCGAGGTAGACGGCTCGTACGGCGATGACGACGACGTTGCTGACGTGGCCGAAGAAGTACAGGAACAGCGGGTGGCTGTCACGGTTGTCGATGATCCAGTCGCTGGCCTTGGCGAGCGGCTCGGAGAAGTCGACGGTCAGGGCGGTCGGCCAGCTGCCGCTCGCCCAGCGGGCGTTCGCCAGGGGGACGAGGATCGCCGCCGCCAGGGCGAGGAGCAGCAGCTTGCGGACGGCGGGGGTCTTGAGGAGGCCGGGCAGTCCCACGCGCGGCGGGGAGGCGGTGATGGTCGCCATCACACCGCCTCCTTGGACTGCTCCGTCCCGGGCGGAGCTGGCTGCTCCGTGCCGGCGACGACACCGAGCAGCGTGTCGGAGTCGACCATGCCCACGCATCGGCCCTCGTCCACGACCCGGGCCGGAGCGCCGGCGCGGGCGACCGCCTCGATCGCCTCGGAGACCGTCGCGTCGGGGCGGACGGCCGGTCCGCTGCCGTCCAGGTCCGCCGAGGGGTTGCGCATGGCCGTGCGGACGGTGAGGACCTGCTCGCGCGGGACGTCCCGGACGAACTCGCGGACGTAGTCGTCGGCGGGGGAGCCCACGATCTCCTCGGGCGTGCCGAGCTGGACGACCCGGCCGTCGCGCATCAGGGCGATGCGGTCGCCCAGCTTGAGGGCCTCCTGGAGGTCGTGGGTGATGAAGACCATCGTGCGGCCTTCCTCGCGGTGCAGCCGGACGACCTCCTCCTGCATCTCGCGCCGGATGAGGGGGTCGAGGGCGCTGAACGGCTCGTCGAAGAGCAGGACCGCGGGGTCGACGGCGAGCGCGCGGGCGAGGCCGACGCGCTGCCGCTGGCCGCCGGAGAGCTGGCTGGGGCGGCGGTGCTCCATGCCTTCCAGACCGACCTTGGCGACGACCTCGGCGGCGCGCTCGCGCCGCTCGGCCTTGCCCATGCCCTGGATCTCCAGGCCGTAGGCGACGTTGTCGAGGACCGTGCGGTGCGGCAGCAGGCCGAAGTGCTGGAAGACCATGGCGGCGCGGTGGCGGCGCAGTTCGCGCAGCCGGGAGCGGTCCATGGCGCGGACGTCCTCGCCGTCGATGGCGATGGTGCCGGCCGTCGGCTCGATGAGCCGGGTCAGACAGCGCACCAGCGTGGACTTGCCGGAGCCGGACAGGCCCATGACGACGAAGACCTCGCCCTTGCGCACATCGAAGCTGACGTCGCGGACGGCGGCCGTGCAGCCGGTGCGGGAGCGCAGCTCGGCGGGGTCGAGGGCGGTCAGCTCGGGGTCGGCGGGAACGCGCTCGGCCTTGGGGCCGAACACCTTCCACAGGCCCTCCACCGAGAAGACGGGGGTCGTGTCCATGGTCTGCTCCGTGGGGGGTTCGAGGGTCGGTATCTCGGTCACCGGTCACCACCGCCGATCAGCTCGGCGGCCTTCTCGCCGACCATGAGCACGCCGATCATGGGGTTCACGGTCGTCATGGTCGGGAACACGGAGGCGTCCGCGATGCGGATGCCCTCCAGGCCGCGGACGCGCAGCTCGGGGTCGACGACGGCGAGCCGGTCGTCGGCGTCGCCCATCTTGCAGGTGCCGGCGGGGTGGTAGACGGTGTGGGCGACCTTGCGGGCGTACTCGCTGAGCTCCGCGTCATCGGTCACGTGCGGGCCGGGCGCCACCTCGCGCTTGAGCCAGCCGGCCAGCGGCTCGGTCCTGGCGATCTCGCGGGCGATCTTGATGCCGTCGACGAGGGTCTGACCGTCGTAGTCGTCCTCGTCGGTGAAGTAGCGGAAGTCCAGGGCCGGCTTGACCTCGGGGTCGGCGCTGGTCAGGTAGAGCCGGCCGCGGCTCTTGGGCTTCGGGATGTTCGGGGTCATCGAGACGCCGAACTCGGGCCGCTGGTAGCCCAGTCGCTCCGGGTTGTCCGTGAACGGGATCTGGTAGAAGTGGAACATCAGGTCGGGGTGCGGCTGTTCGGGGTCCCGGCGCACGAACAGGCCCGCGTCGGAGTCCATCGCGGAGTTCTCCGGGATGGGGCCGTTCGTCTCCCACACGATCACCGACTCGGGGTGGTCGAGCAGGTTCTCTCCGATGCCCGGCAGGTCGTGCGTCACGGGTATGCCGAGCTTCTCCAGGTCGGCCTTCGGGCCGATGCCGGAGTGCATCAGCAGCCGGGGCGAGTCGACCGCGCCTGCACAGAGCAGGACCTCGCCCCGGGCCTTGACGAGGATCTCCTCGCCGTCCTTGGTGCGGACGTGCACGCCCTCGGCGCGGTTGCCGTCCAGCTCCAGCTTGTACGCCCAGGTCTCCAGCAGGATCGTCAGGTTGGGCCGCTCGTCCATGACCGGGTGCAGATACGCCACCGACGCCGAGGAACGCTTGTTGTTCTCGGGGTGGTAGGCGAGGTCGAAGAAGCCGACGCCCTCGGTGAACGGCTTCTTGTTGAAGCCCTCCACGCGCGGCACGTTCAGCGCCGCCTGGGCCGCGTCGACGAAGTCGCGGGCGATGGCGTTCCGGTCCTTCTCGTCGACCGGGACGACGTTGTTGAGCAGGCGCGCGAAGTACGCCTCCATCTGCACCGCGCCCCAGCCCTTGGCGCCGGCGGCCTCCCACTCGTCCCAGTCGGCCGGCAGCGGCTTGAAGGCGATCAGGGTGTTGTGCGAGGAGCAGCCACCGAGGACCCGGGCGCGGCTGTGCCGGATATGCGAGTTTCCGCGTGGCTGCTCGGTGGTCGGGTAGTCGTAGTCGAGCTCGCCGCCCAGCAGGCCCATCCAGCGGCGCAGGGTCAGCACGTCGTCGCGGCCGACGTCGCTGGGGCCGCCCTCGATGACGGCGACGGTGACGTCGGGGTTCTCGGTCAGGCGGGAGGCAATGACGGAACCTGCGGTTCCGCCTCCTATCACGACATAGTCGTACTCATGACTGGTGTGGGACATGGCGTACTTGCTCCAGAGGGGATGAACCAGCGGGGACGAAGAGGTCGGGTCCGAAGGGTGAGGGAGGTCAGCCCGCGAACCAGCGCACCGGCTTCGGAGCGAGGTTCTGGTAGACGTGCTTGGTCTCTCGGTACTCGGCGAGTCCGGCCGGGCCGAGCTCCCGGCCCACTCCGCTCTTGCCGAAACCGCCCCACTCCGCCTGCGGCAGGTAGGGGTGGAAGTCGTTGATCCAGATCGTGCCGTGACGCAGCCGGCCGGCCACCCGCCGGGCGCGGCCCGCGTCGGAGGTCCAGACACCGCCGGCGAGGCCGTACTCGGTGTCGTTGGCGAGGGTCACGGCCTCGTCCTCGGTGCGGAAGGTCTCGACGGTGAGGACCGGCCCGAAGACCTCCTCCCGGATGACACGCATCTCGCGGTGGCAGTGGTCGAGGACGGTCGGCTCGTAGAAGTAGCCGCTCTCCGGCCGCTGCGGGGACGGCTCGGGGCGCTTGCCGCCGGAGCGCAGCACCGCGCCCTCCTTGAGGGCGGAGTCGACGTACATCTCGACCTTGGCGCGCTGCTGCTCGGAGACGAGCGGGCCGCACTCGACCCCGTCCTCGGTGCCGCGGCCGAGCCGGATCTTCTCGGCGCGGCGGGCCAGTTCGGCGACGAAGCGGTCCCGGACCGACTCCTCGATGATGAGGCGGGCGCCGGCCGAGCAGACCTGGCCGCTGTGGATGAAGGCGGCGTTGAGGGCCTGGTCGACGGCGGTGTCGAAGCCCTCCTCGGTGGCGCAGGCGTCGGCGAAGACGACGTTGGGGTTCTTGCCGCCGAGTTCGAGGGCGACCTTCTTGACGCCGGGCGCGGCGGCCTGGGCGACCTTGGTGCCGCTGACCAGACCGCCGGTGAAGGAGACCAGGTCGACATCGGGGTGCTCGGACAGCCGCGCGCCGACCGAGTGGCCGGGCCCGGTGACGATGTTGGCGACACCGGCGGGCAGTCCGGCCTCGACCAGCAGCTCGATGACCGCGATGGTCGTCATCGGGGTGATCTCGCTCGGCTTGATGACGAAGGTGTTGCCCGCCGCGAGCGCCGGGGCGATCTTCCAGCTGGCCTGCAGCAGCGGGTAGTTCCAGGGCGTGATCATCGCGCAGACGCCGATGGGCTCGTGCACGACGACGCTGTGGATGTCGGGCGAGCCCGCGTCCACGACCCGGCCGGGAGCCTCGCCCGCGACCAGGTCGGCGAAGTAGCGGAAGGCGTCGGCGACGCAGTCGATGTCGACGCGGCCCTCCTCGACGGTCTTGCCCGCGTCCTGGGCCTCCAGCCGCCCGAGCTCCTCGCGGTCGCGCACCAGCAGGTCGGCGACGCGCCTCAGCAGCGCGGCGCGCTCGGTGACGGGCGTGCGGGGCCACTCGCCCTCGTCGAAGGCGCGCCGGGCGGCGGCGATCGCCAGGTCGGTGTCCTTCTCGTCGCCTTCCGCGACCACGGCGAACGGCTGCGCGTCCGCGGGGTCGAGGATCTCCCGGGTGGCGCCGGAGACGGCGGCACGCCACTCCCCTCCCGCGTGAATGGTGCTGCGCGCCTGAAGTACGTTGCTTTCCGCCATGACCGCTTTCGCCTTCCGTTCCTGATCAGCGCCCTTGTGTCACAGGTGTGTCACTAAGAGACCGAGTGCGCCTGCCCTCGACCCCCGGATGCATGCGCGATCCGTGGCCGAAAGTGCGCTGCGTCACTGAAGATGCGGGCAAACAGGGGCGAAACACTCGCTGATCAGGTGCGGCTGACGTCAGGTCGTCCGAGGTCGGAAGCCCTCCGGGGGGGTCTTCGCCCACGCGCCGTCGATCGACTCGCGTAGGAGGTCGGCGTGGCCGACGTGGCGGGCGTACTCCTCGATGAGGTCGACCAGCAGCCGCCGCACGCTCGGTGACCGGCCGTCCCGGGTCGTGAAGGCGGCGAGGCGGCCGGCGTCGCTCCCCGCGAGCACCTCCCGCAGATTCGCCCGGGACCGCAGCACGGACTCCGTCCACAGCGTGTACAGCTGCTCGGGCGGGTCCCCGGCGGCCGAGCTCCACTCCCGGTCCGGCTCGGCGTCCCGGTCCACCGCGTCCCACGGCGGCGCGGGCTTCCTCCCCAGCAGCCGCACGGACAGGTAGTGGTCCTCGACCAGGGCGAGGTGCTTGAGCAGCCCGCCCAGCGTGACGGCCGAGGAGGCCACCCGCGCGCTCAGACCGGCCTCGTCCAGCCCCTCGCACTTCCAGGCGAACGTCCTGCGCTGGCGCTCCAGGGAGCCGACCAGCGTGTCGGCCTCGTCGCCCGCGAGCGGTGGCTCCAGCGGTATCTCGGCCACGACCCGTTCCACGTCCGGTGTCATGCCGCGGAGACTACGACCCGGGACAGCCGACAGGCCCCGCACCGGCCGAAAACCGGTGGGGGCCTGCGCGGAGAGGCTCCGGTCAGATGAGGCCGAGGCCGCGGACCGCCTCGCGCTCCTCCTCGAGCTCCTTGACGGAGGCGTCGATCCGGGCACGGGAGAACTCGTTGATGTCCAGGCCCTGGACGATGTCGTACGTGCCGTCCTTGGTGGTGACGGGGAAGGAGGAGATGAGGCCCTCCGGCACGCCGTACGAACCGTCCGACGGGATGCCCATGGAGACCCAGTCGCCGTCGGCGGTGCCGTTGACCCACGAGTAGACGTGGTCGATGGCGGCGTTCGCGGCGGAGGCGGCCGACGAGGCGCCGCGGGCCTCGATGATGGCCGCGCCGCGCTTGGCGACGGTCGGGATGAAGTCCTCGGCCAGCCACTTCTCGTCGTTCACGACCTCGGCGGCGTTCTTGCCGGCGACCGTGGCGTGGAAGATGTCCGGGTACTGGGTGGCGGAGTGGTTGCCCCAGATGGTGAGCCGCTTGATGTCGGCGACCGTCGAGCCGGTCTTCTTCGCGAGCTGGGTCAGCGCGCGGTTGTGGTCGAGGCGGGTCATGGCCGTGAACCGCTCGGCCGGTACGTCCGGCGCGGCGGCCTGGGCGATCAGGGCGTTGGTGTTGGCCGGGTTGCCGACGACCAGGACCTTGATGTCGTCCGCGGCGTGGGCGTTGATGGCCTGGCCCTGCGGCTTGAAGATGCCGCCGTTGGCCTCGAGGAGGTCACCGCGCTCCATGCCCTTGGTACGGGGGCGGGCGCCGACGAGCAGCGCGACGTTGGCGCCGTCGAAGGCGACGTTCGGGTCGTCCGAGATCTCGATGCCCTGCAGGAGCGGGAACGCGCAGTCGTCCAGCTCCATGGCGGTGCCCTCGGCGGCCTTGAGCGCCGGGGTGATCTCGAGGAGGCGCAGCTTGACCGGCACGTCCGGGCCGAGCAGCTGACCGGAGGCGATGCGGAAGAGCAGGGCGTAACCGATCTGGCCGGCCGCGCCGGTGACGGTGACGTTCACGGGAGTGCGGGTCATGGCGTTCTCCGTATGACAGCTGGCGGTGGGGCGGTCCCTGCCCCGGACGTCTGATCGATCTCTTGGTATCAAGAGATCCACCAGCGGTCAGGCTATCGCGCATCCGGTATCTCGCACGGCCGGGTCGGTGTGGCCCACCCCACAACCCGCCCGGCGCCCACGCAAAAGGCGGCCGCCCGTCCGGGAGAGGTGGACTGGGGCGGCCGCCGGGGGGAACCGATCGTGCCGGACTCCCGTGGGGGTACGTTTCGCGTGCCCGCGATTCCCCCGACCATTCCTCCGTCTCCGAAATTCGTTCGGACGGGTCCGACGACCGGGCCGTCCGGCGCCGGATGCCACGTCGGCCGCGGCGCCGTCGTGGCCGGTCGCGCAGTTCCCCGCGCCCCTGGAAGGCGCTGCCGACAGGCCACTTCCAGGGGCGCGGGGAACTGCGCGAACAACCCCCACAGGCCCGCACCCGCCGTCCGGGGCACCGCGGGCCGGCGCCCGATCAAGTCCCTTGGGGCGGCGGGCCGGGGCAGGCCGCCCGCGAGGCGCGCCCCACCGAATCCCACCGTGCCCCTGGAAGGGGCGCGGGGAACTGCGCGAACAACCCCCACAGGCCCGCACCCGCCGCCCGCGACGCCGCCCGGCGGCCTACTCCGTGCAGCCCTGACGGCCCGATGCCAAGGTCGCGCAGGCCTTGGCGTCGGTGGCGTTCTTCACCGCCACCATCGGGGTGTACGCGATCGCGTCGCCGGCGACGGTGATGCTTCCGGTCTGCTTCGCCTTGCCCACGCTGATCTGGACCTCGTCGCCCTGTGCCGCCTGGGTGACACGGCCCCAGGCCGCCTTGCAGGTCTCGCTGTAGCGGACCTCCACGACGGTGTTGCCGACGGTCGCGGTCTGCGCCGTGGTGACCAGGTCACCGCTGCACCCCATGCTCTCCGCGTCCTTGCCGGTGCAGCTGTCGCCGCTGCACTTCACACCGGGCGGCAGGTCCGGGTTCGTGGTGGTGCTCGGCGAGGGCGACTTGGCACCGCCCTTGGCCTCGTCGTCGCCACCGCCACCGGTGAGATAGAACGCGCCTGCGATCACCACGAGCACGCCCACGACACCGGCGAGGAACGTCACGGTCCGCCGCTTGCCCCCGGCGGAGCCCTTCGCCCGGCCCCGGGAGGCGTCCCGCGGCGACCGGTCGTACGAGCCGCCGTCCGAACCCGGCGTCCGGGCGGGCCCGTCGGACGCCCCGGCGGGAGCGCCGTCCCCCGCCCCGGGCCGGGAACCGCTGCCGATGCCACTGCCGTCGCCGGTGGAGCGTCCGCCCGACGGCGACGGCCCCTGGTACCCGGCTATCCCCCACGAGTTGACCCCGGCCGCACCGCCCCGGCCGCCGTCCTCCCGCACGGCACCGCTGGTGGTGGAGTCCTGTACCTCGGGCGCCGTCGGCTGCGGCGGCACGGTCGGAGCCACTCCGGCCGGCCCCGCGATACCCGGCGTGACCGTGGCGCTGCCGCTCCTGCGGGCGGGCTTGTCGTCACCCCCGGACGCCGACTTGCCCGAGGCGGACTTGCCGCCGGAGGCCGTCGTACCGCCGCCCCTGGAGCCGGCCGAGGGGTCGCCGAAGTCCTGCCCGCCGAACTCCCCGAGCGCGGCGCGCGCCTGGGAGATCCGGATGGCCTCCATCGTCATGTCGTGCCGCATCTCCGAGCGGCTCCAGGCGCGCTCGGCGAGCTCCCACATGGTGGTCAGGTGCAGCGGGTTGGTCCCGGTGACCTCGGCCAGCGCCACGATCGCGCCCTTGGGCGCGAGCAGCCGGCCGTTCAGATAACGCTCCCACGACGTCTTGCTGTAGCCCGTGCGGTCCGCCACCGACGCGATGCTCAGACCACTGCGGTCCACGAGCCTGCGCAGCTGGCTGGTGAACTCCCTGATCTGTGGATCGAGCTCATCCGGCAAGGCCCTCCAACGAGGCATTGCTTCCCCCCTCTTCCCCCCGGTCGTGCTGATATTTCCCGCGCTGTTCGCCCCGCGCGTTGGCGGCCTCGGCCGAGTCCCCGTTCTGGTTACCCACAGGGATGCGCACACTCAGGATCTCAGTTCCCTGACTGGGGGCGCACTGAAGCACGGTGACCGCGCGCGATACACCCCGGACCGTCCCGATTGTCCACGCCAACCCCGTTGCCGCACCACTTCGTGCGGAATCCGCCAGAGGAAGTACCGGAACCGTCACTTCCGTGCCACAGCGCACTGACAGCCGTTGAACAGGCCGTTCGCCGTGCAGGAGGGTGGTCCGTGGCGGCGGCCCGTCCTTCCTCGGGGGAGAGGACGGACCGCCGTCCGGTCATCCGCTGGTGACCGTGAAGTGCAGCGTGTCCTTCAGGAACGGGATCTGCAGCCACGGTTCCGGCTGTGCCATCAGCGCCAGCAGGACGATCACCAGGCCCAGCACGCCGTAGGTGACCATGTCCGTGAAGCGGGAGCGGACGGCGAGCATGCCGACGTCCGGCAGCAGCCAGCGCATCACGCCACTGCCCAGCAGGGCGACGCCGATCAGCAGCGTCCCGAGCCGGAACTGGTCGAAGGCGGTCACCAGCAGCCCGAGCCCCACCAGCCCCAGCACGGCGAGAACGGGCCACTGCCGTACCGGCGCGGGCGCGTCCCCTGACACGGCCCGGCCACCGCCCTCGGGCCGCGCGGTGTCCTTGGTGAAGAGCGGGAACCGCCGGGTGACCCGCCGCGGCCGCCCCTCGGCGTCGGGCGCGCTGACCGGATCCCGGACGGTGAGGCCGTCTTCGCCCGCTTCCGACTCGTCCGATTCACCCGATTCGCCCCGCTCGGCCGGAGCGCTCGGACCGACCCGCGCATCCGCCTCATCCGAAGCGCTCCGGCGCACACGTCCGTCCGGCTCGCCCGAAGCGCTCGGACCGGCCTTCACGTCCGGCTCGACCGAAGCACTCGGACCGACCTGCTCATCCGCCTCGCCCGGAACATTGCGGCGCACACGTCCGTCCGGCTCGACCGAAGCGCTCAGGCCGGCCTGCCCGGCCTCGACGCCCTGCCCGGCCTCGACGCCCTGCCCGGCCTCGGCACCCCGCCCGGTCCGCGCACCGCGACCGGCCGCCGCCTCGGCGCCTTCCGCGCTCCGTCCGCCCGGGGCGCTCTCCGCGCCCAGGCCGCTCCGCGTGGCCCGCGTGCCTCCGGCCCGGGTGCCTTCCACGCTCCCGCCGCCCGCCGCGCTCCGCTCAGCCGACACTGCGCTCCGCCGCCTCGACCACGTTGACGAGCAGCTGGGCACGGGTCATCGGGCCGACTCCGCCGGGGTTCGGGGAGATCCAGCCGGCGACCTCGGCCACGTCGGGGTGGACGTCGCCCACGATCTTGCCCTCGGCACTGCGGGAGACACCGACGTCGAGGACGGCCGCGCCCGGCTTGACGTCCTCGGCGCGGATCAGATGGGCGGAACCGGCCGCGGCGACGATGATGTCCGCGCGCTTGAGGTGCGCCGACAGATCACGCGTGCCGGTGTGGCACTGGGTCACCGTCGCGTTCTCGCTGCGCCGCGTCAGCAGCAGCGGCATCGGCCGGCCGATGGTCACGCCCCGGCCGATCACCACGACCTCCGCGCCCTTGATCTCCACGCCGTAGCGGCGCAGGAGGGTCAGCACGCCGTTCGGGGTGCAGGGCAGCGGGGCCGGCTCGTTCAGGACCAGGCGGCCGAGGTTCATGGGGTGGAGCCCGTCCGCGTCCTTGTCCGGGTCCATCAGTTCCAGGATGCGGTTCTCGTCGATGCCCTTGGGGAGCGGCAGTTGCACGATGTACCCGGTGCAGGCCGGGTCCTCGTTCAGTTCGCGAACGGCCGCCTCGATCTCCTCCTGCGTGGCCGTCGCGGGCAGCTCACGCTGGATGGAGGCGATACCGACCTGCGCACAGTCACGGTGCTTGCCGGCGACGTACTTCTGGCTGCCGGGGTCATCCCCGACCAGGATCGTGCCGAGGCCGGGCGTGACGCCCTTCTCCTTCAGCGCCGCCACGCGGGCGGTCAGATCGGACTTGATCGCGGCTGCGGTGGCCTTGCCATCGAGAATCTGGGCGGTCATGACCCCATCCTCGCGGATGACCCGCCCACGGTTCCAATCCGGCCACAATCCGGGCACCGGGGGCCGCTCCTCCCGTATCCGCCCATGATCAGCGATGTTGCACTTGCACAACACATCGGGAATGCGGCTGGACAAGCCCGTCACCGGTGCAGAACGATGACATGACAAGTGCCGCGGGCAGTTCAACGGGGGGACGGTCGCAATACGAAGTACTTCTCCTCCGTGCGGATGCCCCGCGTCGTCCCCGCACTCGGAAAATCAACGGAGGAAAGTCAGCCATGAGCTACGGCGACCCGAACAACCCCTACGGCGCTCCCCAGGGGCAGCAGCCGCAGCAGCCGGGCTACGGCTACCCGCAGCAGCAGGGCCAGGCGCCCGGTTACGGTTACCCGCAGGCCCCTCCGGTGTCCCCCTACGGTGCCGGCCCCGCCGCGCCGACCACGATGCCGGGCTCGGTGAGCGCGGCCCGCGCGATGATGTGGGTGATCGTCGGTCTGCAGGTCGTCGGCGTGGCGCTCATGGTCTTCGCCGCCGCGGCCCTCAACGCCGCGAAGGACGACGAGTCCCTCCAGGACAACACCGCCTTCCAGGACCTGGTCGGCCAGTCGACCGGCGTGATCTGGGGCTACGCGGTGTTCGGCCTGGCCTGGCTCGTGTTCGGCGCGGTCCTGGCGACGAAGTTCAAGTCCGGCGGCAACAGCGCCCGGATCACCATCCTGGTCTTCGCCATCATCACGGCCGTCCTCGGCATCTACCCGTTCGTCATCATCGGCCTGGTGCACACCATCCTGGCCGTCCTGGTCGCGGTGTTCGTCGGCAACGCCAACGGCAAGGCCTGGTTCAACCGCCCCAAGTACTGAACGGGCCCGGTCGACCGGACCAGTTCACGCCAATCACATCCAAGGGCCGTGTCTCACCCTTACGAGGGGGGCACGGCCCTGGTGCGTCGCCCTAGTCTGACGGTGGTAGCTGTGCAGGCACGGGGAGAGCACCTTGTTCAGCATCATCGTGGTACCTCCGCCGACCACGGAGGACGAGCGAAACCGCACCCAACGCAGACTCGCGCCCGGCGAACGCCTCACCTTCGGCCGGTCCGCGCACGACAACGACCTGCCCATCGCCCACGACGGGGTCTCCCGCAGAGCCGGTGAGATCACCGCGCAGGGCGCCTTCTGGATCCTGAGCAACCTCAGCCGCGAACAGACCTACGTGGTGGAGAACCCGGAGGGCGCGGGCGAACACGTCAAGGTGGCGCCGGGGCGGCTGGACGCGCCTGTCCCCTTCGAGTTCTCGCGGATCGTGCTGCCCGCCGCGGGCGACCTGCTGGCGCTGGAGGTGTGGGCGCCGCGCCACGACTACCTCAGCGGCACGGGCGGCCTCGACGGCGCCACGACCGCGCCGGCCTTCTCGGTCGACCGCACCAAACGCTACTTCGCGGTTCTGGCGGCCCTGTGCGAACCGCGCCTGCGCGGCACCCCGCACGCCCCGCTGCCCACCGTCGACCAGGTCGCCGAGCGCCTGCGCCCCACCTGGCCGGCCGCGTCCCGCACGGCCGTGCGGTGGAACATCGACTACCTCGCCGTGAAGCTGCGCCTCAAACCGGGCCCGGAGAGCGCGGACACGGGCCCGCGGCTCAACGGCAAGAAGGAGTCCCTGGTCTCCCTGGCGCTCCGCTTCGACCTGGTCCGGGAGGACGACCTGGTCGTCCTTGCCGCCCCGTCGGGTCGGGTGACGCGGTGAACGAGCCCTACGCCGTACCGGTGCCGAAGGGGTACCGGGTCGGTGCCTGGGAGGTGCGCGAGCCGATCGCGACCGGCGCCTTCGGCAGTGTGTACGCCGCCCGGCGCGTCGGTGAGAGCGCGGAGCTGCCTCGGACCGCCGCCCTGAAGTTCCTGCCCACCGGTACGGCCACGCCCCGCCGGCTCACCCACCTGCGCGAGCTGATCGAGCGGGAGGTCGCTCTGTACCGGCGGCTGAAACACCCGCGGCTGGTGCGGATGTACGAGACGCTGACCGTCGACGACCCGGGCCGCCCGGAGCTGGACGGCGCCACCGTCCTCGTCCTGGAGCAGGCCAAGGGCTCTCTGTCCGCCCTGCTCTCGGCGACGCCCCGGCCCGAGGCGGGTCCCGCGCTGCTCGCGCAGATCTGCGAGGGACTGGCCCAGTTGCACGACGCGGGCTGGGTGCACGGCGACCTGAAGCCGGCCAACGTGCTGCTGATGGAGGACGGTTCGGTCCGGCTGGCCGACTTCAACATGGCGGCCGAGCTGGAGGGCACCCACGCCTACACCCCGGCCTTCTCGACCCCCGACTACACGCCGCCCGAGCTCCTGTGGACCGAGATCGGCGAACGGGGCCGCCGCATCCGCCCGTCCGCCGACGTGTGGGCCTTCGGCGTCCTCGCCCACCTCGTCCTCACTGACTCCTTCCCGCTGCCCGGCGCCACCCCGACGGCCCGCCGCGACGCGGCGGCGGCCTACGCCCGAGGCACCGACGAACTGCGCCTGTCGCCCGGACTGGCCGACGACTGGCGGGAGATCGTAGGCGCCTGTCTGACCCGCTCATATCAGGACCGCATCACCGGCCAGGCACTGCTGCGCCGCGTCCGGGCGGCTGCCGCCGGGACGGCTCCGCGTCCCTTCCGGCTGCCCCGGCTGGGCCCGGCCCGGCACCGCGTGCGCCGTACGTCCGTCGCGGCGGCCGTGGCCGCCGGCGTCCTCGCCGCCCTTGCCTACGGCATCGGCGTCTGGGCCGACGGCGCCCCCGGCGGCAGCGGCTCCGGCGCCACCGCGAACGTCTCGGCCGCCACGTACGGCGCCTCCGACCTGCGCACCGACCGGGGCATCCCGCCCGCCTACCGGCTGCTGATCGTGGAGACGGCGCACGACTGCGACCAGAAGGACGTCACCCCGGCCCTGATCGCCGCCATGCTGAAGGTGGAGAGCGACTTCGACCCGGACCTCTCCGACCCCGCCAACGACGAGTACGGCATCGCCCGCTGGACCCCGCGCGTACTGCGCTGGTGGATGAACGAGGACGGCACTCCCGGCGAGGCCGTCCCCCAACCCCCGTTCCCGCCCGCCGAGTCCATCCCGGCGATGGGCCGCTACCTGTGCTGGATCGCCCCGCGCCTGGAGCCCGGGCTGCGCGGCGAGAGGCGGGTGCTGGTCGCCGCCGCGTACCGGACGTCGTACAAGACGGTGAACGACGCGGGCGGCGTTCCCCCGGACACCCGCACCTACGCCGACCGCGTCGCGCACTACCTCAAGGAGTACAGCCCGCCGGGGAAGAGGTGACCCTGAGAGATCCGAGGTACCCCCGTCGTCCCGGTGCCGTCCCGCGCGGGTGCCGCTTTCTCTCACGAACCCTTCACAGACACGCCGTATCAGGCGCAGGGCTTCTTACTCGTTGGAAAACGTCCCATACCCTGCCCCTCATCGGACTGAGGGCTGCGCCCCTTGGCGTCGTAGGAGGAGGGGGACGACTCCATGTACAGCGTCATCGTCGTACCACCGATGTGCGGCGGCACGGAGGGGCAGATCAGGATCGCCGCGGGCGAACGGCTGACGTTCGGCAGGGCCGGGACGGACGGCGGACTCGTGATCGACCACGAAGGGGTGCCCCGGGTCGCCGGGGAGATCACGGCACACCGGTCCTTCTGGCTGCTGAGCAACCTCAGCGAGGACCAGACCTACGTGGTGGAGAACCCGGAGGGCGCGGGAGAACACCTCAAGATCGCGCCGGGCCGTATGGAAGCCCCGGTACCGTTCGAGTTCTCGCGGGTGGTCCTGCCCGCGTCGGGAGACCTGCTCACCTTCGACGTCTGGGCGCCACGCCACGCCTTCCGCAGCGCCGACCGCCGGGGACTCCCCGGCGCCGCCACGGCACCCGCGTTCGCCCTGGACCGCACCAGCCGGTATTTCGCGGTGCTGGCCGCCCTGTGCGAGCCCCGGCTGCGCGGGGAACCGCACGCGTCGCTTCCGGCGGTGGAGCAGTTGGTGGACCGATTACGTCCGGTCTGGCCGGCGGTCAGCCGCTCGTCCGTCTACTGGAACATCGACTACCTGGCCCTCAAACTCCGCCTGCGCCCCGGCCCCGACGCCGCCGAGCCCGGCCTGCGCGTCAACGGCAAGAAGGACTCTCTGGTCTCGCTCGCGCTCCGCTTCGACCTGGTCCGCGAGGACGACCTGGTGGTACTGGCCTCGACGGCGGGCGAGACAGTCCGGTGACCAGGCAGTCGTCCTACGCCGTCCCCGTACCGAAGGGCTACCGGGTCGGCGCGTGGGAGGTGCGCGGGGCTCTGGCCTCCGGTGCGTTCGCCACCGTGTACGCGGCGCGGCTCGTCGAGGCAGGGGACTCCGAGATGCCCGGCCGGGCCGCCCTGAAGTTCCTGCCCACCGGCACCCGCACACCTCGGCAGCTGCGCCACCTGCGTGAACTCGCCGAGCGAGAGGTGGAGTTGCTGGGCCGCCTGCGCGCCCCCCGACTGATCCGCATGTACGACACCCTGACGGTCGACGACCCGGGGCACCCGGAGCTGGACGGCGCCACCGTGCTCGTGCTGGAGCAGGCCGAGGGCTCCCTGGACGCCGTACTGGAACACGAGCCGAAGCCGGAGTCGGGCCCGGCTCTGCTGGCCCAGATCTGCGAGGGCCTGCACCAGTTGCACCACGCGGGCTGGGTGCACGGCGACCTGAAGCCCGCCAACGTGCTGTTGCTGAAAGACGGCTCGGTACGACTGGCCGACTTCAACATGGCGGCGGAGCTGGAGGGCACGCACGCCTACGCACCCGCCTTCGCCACGCCCGACTACACCCCACCGGAGCTGCTGTGGCCCGAGATCGACGAGCGGGGCACGCGCATCCGTCCGTCCGCCGACGTCTGGGCCTTCGGCGTCCTCGCCCATGTCGCCCTCACGGGCTCCTTCCCGTTGCCGGGCGGCAGCACCGAGGCACGTACCGACGCGGCGACGCGCTATGCCCGCGGCGCCGAGGAGTTACGCCTGTCCCCCGAACTCCCCGAAGCCTGGCGGGAGATCGTCCGGGACTGTCTGGCCCCCACTCACGTGGAGCGCGTCGCCCGGGTCCCTGACGCCGGTGCGCTCCTGCACCGGGCGGAAGAGGCGGCTGGCGCCTCCCGCTCGGCCCGTCTGCCCAGGCTGCGGCCCCGGCGGTGGCGGCGTCCGGTGCTGGTCTCGGCACTCGTGGCGGTGGCGGTGCTGGGCGGGACGGCGGTGACCTACGCGCTGCGCGACGAGCCCCCCGCCGCCACGGCACCTCCCAGCTGCGAGAAGCCCGCGGTGTACGAGGACGAGGCGCATGGCCGCGGCTACACCGCGGGCTGGAGCAACGCCTGGGACTTCACCATCAAGCAGGGTGAGGGCGGCAGCCAGGTCCGTGAGGCCCAGTGCCTGCTCAGGTATCTGCACGGCATCACCGAAGTCGGCGAGGCTGACGGGGACTTCGGCCCGCTGACGCACGGGGCGGTGGTGACTTTCCAGAAGCGGGCGGGGCTGGACGCGGACGGGGTGGTGGAGGCGCGAACGTGGAACGCGCTGCGGAGGGGCGGGGAGGTGTGACCTGCGGGACTTGGATATTGCGGTGATCTCCGGCGCGGGCTCACGAGCTCAGGAAAGATACACACAGGCACACGACGTATTCAGGTTCAAGGAAGGTTCACACGTGAGACCGATAGGTACCGCCCTGACCCTCGTGGCAACCGCCGCCCTGGCCCCGGCGCTCCTGCTGACCGGCCCGGCCTTCGCCGCCGAGTCCGTTCCGCCGTCCGCCGTCGCCGTGGCGACCGCGACCGACGCGGCCGGTTCGGGTGTCGACGAGATGTCCGACGACGACGTCCGAGTCGCGATCATGCGCATCATCGCCGACCCGAGCACCGGCAAGGCCGTGTACGCCGCCGCGCAGCAGGCCATGGACGGCACCATCGAGGACCAGCGGTACTTCCTGGAGACGGGCCGTTGGACAGCCCAGGCCGAGGACGATCGCGTCGCCATCGCCCGCATCCTCGCGTCCGCCGACCCGAAGACCGACAAGGCGGTCATCAGGGAGGCCAACGAGGCCCTCGACGCCAACACCCCTCAGGCCCTGCGCGCCTTCCTGGAGACCGGTCACCGCCTCGCCCGGGCCGAGGACGACCGCGTCCGTGTCGCCCGCATCCTCGCCGACCCGGCCATCAGCGACACGCTGCGGGCCGCGGCGGAGGACGCCATCGACGGGACGCCGGAGGAGCTGCGGTACTTCATCGAGGTGGGGCAGTACGAGGTGGACGGCTAGGCCCCGTCTCGCGGACGCGCCGTGGCGCGGGCAAAGCTTCGTCGTCTGTCCTAAACGGCCCTTACTCTGCCCTTCGTTGACGGGTGAGGGTTGCCCTCGTGCGATCGGGGGAGGGCGGGTCCGTGCACAGAGTCATCGTCGTGCCACCGGCTTGCGTCGGACCGGACGCCCCGCTGCGGGCGGTCGAGCAGCTGGTGGAACGCCTGGGGTCGCCGGTCTCCCTCGCGATGCCCTTCGGCCTGGTCCGCGAGGACGACCCGGCCGTGCTGACCGCGGCACCGAGCGAGGCGGCCCCATGACCGGACAGCAGTCGCACACGGTCCCCGTACCGCAGGGCTATCGCGTGGGGCGCTGGGAGATACGGGAGCCTCTGGCGTCGGGTGCCTTCGCGACCGTGTACGCGGGCCGGGCGACCGGCGAGGCGGATCCGGACCTGCCCCGCCGGGCCGCCCTGAAGTTCCTGCCGACGGGCACCCGCACCCCGCGCCAACTGCGCCATCTGCGCGAACTGGCCAAGCGGGAAGTGGAGTTGCTGGAGCGGCTGCGCGCACCGCGCCTGATCCGGATGTACGAGACACTGACCGTGGACGACCCGGACCACCCCGAACTCGACGGCGCCACCGTCCTCGTCCTGGAACACGCCGAGGGCTCCCTGGACGCCGTACTGGAAAACGACCCGACGCCCGAGTCGGGCCCCGCGCTGCTGGCCCAGATCTGCGAGGGCCTGCACCAACTGCACCACGCCGGCTGGGTGCACGGCGATCTGAAGCCCGCCAACGTCCTGCTGATGACAGACGGTTCGGTACGACTGGCCGACTTCAACCTGGCTGCCGAACTGGAAGGCACACACGCGTACGCGCCCGTCTTCGCCACCCCCGACTACACCCCACCGGAACTGTTCTGGGCCGAGATCGACGAGCGGGGCACGCGGATCCGTCCGTCCGCCGACGTCTGGTCCTTCGGCGTCCTCGCACACGTGGTCCTCACGGGCTCCTACCCCTTGCCGGGCAGCAGCACGGAGGCTCGCACCGACGCGGCGATGCGGTACGCGCGGGGCGCGGAGGAACTGCGGCTGTCTCCCGATCTGCCCGAGGCGTGGCGGGAGATAGTGCGGGACTGCCTGGCCCCGAAACACCGGGAACGCGTCACGCACGACACGGCCACGCTCCTGCGCCGCGTGGAGGAGGCGGCGGGCGTTGCGCGCTCGGCCCGCCTGCCGCGCCTGCGCCCCCGCTTCTGGCAGCGGCACCCCGTACTGACGTCGGCCCTGGCCACAGTGCTGCTGGCCACGACCGGGACGCTGGGGGCGGGGTACTTGTACGTGAACCAGGACGACGGAGTGCCGGTGTACGCGGCCCTGCCCACGGAGTCGGCGTCAAGAGGGCCTGACGGCCAGCTGGTCTACGGCTACCACCGGTGCCCCGAGGACAGCGTCTGCTTCTTCAGCGAGTACAACGGCAACGGCGACCTGTGCAGTTGGCGCGGCGACGACGCCGACTGGCACTCGGGCGACGAGACCTGCGCATGGGCGGCCACTGCTCCGGTCCGCTCGATCTTCAACAACGTCGCGGACGAGCGGAAGAACCACGACGTGACCTACTTCCGCGGGGCGGACTTCGAGCCCGCCGGTGCCGACCGCCGGCGTATGGCCCAGCGCAGCGGCTGCTCGACCGTGAACTCCATGGGCAACGTGGCGGGCGAGGCCGCCCCGCGGTCGCACCGGCTGGTGGACAGCTGCTCGACCAAGTCGACGCTGTGGACGATCCTTTCGCTGTTCGGCTGAAGCCCTCCCGAGGCGGGCCGACGGGCGCTGCGCAAGGCCGAGGAGGCGTGACCGGCGGATCGACTACCGGTGACGTGCCCCCGGTCGACGGGTGTCGACCGGGGGCACGTCACTGGGCTGCGGTCGGCTAGGGGAGCCCGTTCGGTCCGGCGGCAGTCGCCCCGGCGGCGTCACCGTGTGCAGCACGTGCTTGCCCTCGCGGCGGCTCGTCAGCAGTCCCGCTTCCCGCAGCACCGCCAACTGCTGGCTGGCGCTCGGCAGGGAGACCCCCACCGCTCCCGCCAGTTCCGATGTGGTGCCGCAGTCGTGCGCCGCCGTCTCGTCGAGCAGAGAAGCCCGTGTGGAGCCAAGGAGCCGGGCGAGTTCGGTGGCGGCGGCCGAGACCGGGGCGACCGCCTTGTCTGCCGGGGCACAGGTACCTGAAACTATTCAGGTACCGGTCCCCTGCGTGTCCCTCGAAACTCATCTGTGTCAAGACCAAGACCCACGAGTTCAAGGGGGAAGCACATGCGATCGCGCATTCTGGCAAGGACGCTCGTCAGCGCCGTCACCGTCGTCGGCATCGCCGTCGGGAGCCTGGCGACTGGGGGCAGCAGCTTCGCGGCGTCCGACTCGGCCGCGGGGTCCGGGGAGCTCAACACGGTCGCGGACCAGGCCGCACCGTCGGCCGAGTCGGTGTACGCGGCCGAGGCAGGCGCTGCGGGGCTCTCGGCCCGGCAGGCGGCCCAGCTGCAGGACCGGGTGGACGCCCGCCTGGCGAACCTCAAGGTCCCTGCCCAGCAGGTGAGTTACAACGAGATCCGGACCACGGACGGCAGCGCGAGCATCACGCTGTCCTCGCCCGGCGCGGCGGCCGACAGCAGCTGTAAATACACCTATTTGTGCCTGTGGGCGGGCGCCAACTGGACCGGCGACAAGCTGTCGTTCTACAAGTGTGAGTTCCGCGACCTGGGCGACGTCAACTTCGACAACCGCCTCACCTCGTACAAGAACAACCAGAGCTCCGGCACGAGGGCCAAGTTCTACAACTGGGAGGGGGGCTCAAGTCCCTGGATCTACAAGTTCGACAGCCACGCATACCACACGGAGGACTCCCTCGCGAACACCCCCTGGGACAACATGATCGACGGGGTCCAGGTCTGCTGAGAAGCTGCCCAGAGCTGGGCACCTCTCTCGGGGGTGACTTCGAGGCGCTGGCCTCGAACCCCCCCCCCCCTCCGCTGCGACGCGCTTTCGTCGTCCCGCGTCGGCGCGGGCGCAGGAGCGCCGTGAATTAGTTCCAGAGGACCAAGGGCCTCGCCGTGGACGGCAAGGTGGGACCCAACACCTGGGCGGCGCCGCGCAGTTCGACGTGGGTGTCGATCCGGCTCGGCGCCGCCCGGGTGAGGTGTCCGTCAGTGGAAGAAGTGCCGCGTCCCCGTGAAGTACATCGTGATGCCGGCCTTCTGCGCGGCCTCCACGACCAGTTCGTCGCGGACCGATCCGCCGGGCTGGACGATGGCCTTGACGCCCGCGGCGCCCAGGACGTCGATGTTGTCAGGGAACGGGAAGAACGCGTCCGACGCGACGTACGAGCCCCGGGCCCGCTCCTCCCCGGCCCTCTCCACCGCGAGCTTGCAGGAGTCGACACGGTTGACCTGGCCCATACCGACACCCACCGAGGCGCCGTCCTTGGCGAGCAGGATCGCGTTGGACTTCACCGCGCGGCAGGCCTTCCAGGCGAAGGCCAGGTCGGCCAGCTCGTCGGCGCTCAGCGCCTCGCCGGTCGCCAGCGTCCAGCCGGCCGGGTCGTCGCCGTCGGCCTGGAGCCGGTCGGTCACCTGGAGCAGCGCGCCGCCGTCGATCGGCTTGACCTCGACCGGGGCGGAGGGGCCGTCGGGGCAGCGCAGCACGCGGATGTTCTTCTTCTTGGTGAGGGCCTCGAGGGCGCCGTCCTCGTAGTCCGGCGCCACGATGACCTCGGTGAAGATCTCCGCGACCTGCTCCGCCATCTCCTTGCTGACCGGGCGGTTGACCGCGATCACGCCGCCGAACGCCGACAGCGGGTCGCAGGCGTGCGCCTTGCGGTGTGCCTCGGCGACGTCCGCGCCGACCGCGATCCCGCAGGGGTTGGCGTGCTTGATGATCGCGACGCACGGCTCGGCGTGGTCGTACGCGGCACGGCGGGCGGCGTCCGTGTCCGTGTAGTTGTTGTACGACATCTCCTTGCCGTGCAGCTGCTCGGCCTGGGCGAGGCCGCCGCCCTCCGGGGAGACGTAGAGCGCGGCCGGCTGGTGCGGGTTCTCGCCGTAGCGCAGGGTGTGCTCGCGCTCCCAGGTGGCGCCGAGGAAGTCGGGGAACCGCGACTCGTCGACGGGCGCGTAGGAGGAGGCGAACCAGGAGGCGACGGCGACGTCGTAGGCGGCCGTGTGCTGGAAGGCCTCGGCGGCGAGCCGCTTGCGGGTGGCGAGGTCGAAGCCGCCGCTCTGCACGGCCTTCAGCACGTCGGCGTAGCGGCCCGGGCTGGTGACGACCGCGACGGAGGGGTGGTTCTTGGCGGCGGCGCGGACCATCGAAGGACCGCCGATGTCGATCTGCTCGACGCACTCGTCGGGCGAGGCACCCGAGGCGACGGTCTCACGGAACGGGTAGAGGTTGACGACGACCAGGTCGAACGGCTCGACGCCCAGCTCGGCGAGCTGCCGCTGGTGGTCCTCGAGACGCAGGTCGGCGAGGATGCCCGCGTGCACGCGCGGGTGCAGGGTCTTGACGCGGCCGTCCAGGCACTCGGGGAAGCCGGTGAGTTCCTCGACCTTGGTGACGGGGACGCCGGCAGCGGCGATCTTCGCGGCCGTGGAGCCGGTGGAGACGAGTTCCACCCCGGCCTCGTGGAGCCCGCGCGCGAGCTCCTCGAGCCCGGTCTTGTCGTAGACGCTGACGAGCGCCCGGCGAAGGGGCCGCTTGTTGCTCTCGGCGGTCACTGGATAACTACCTTTCGTCCCTCAATGCGATGGCCGTTGCGGGCGAGCCGCCCCACGACCTCGACGAGCAGCCTTCGCTCGACGTCCTTGATGCGCTCGTGCAGAGCGCTCTCGTCGTCCTCGTCCCGGATCTCGACCACGCCCTGGGCGATGATCGGGCCGGTGTCGACGCCGTCGTCGACGAAGTGGACGGTGCAGCCGGTGACCTTGGCGCCGTACGCGAGCGCGTCCCGCACGCCGTGGGCTCCCGGGAAACTGGGCAGCAGGGCGGGGTGCGTGTTGACGAACCGCCCGCCGAACCGCGCGAGGAACTCCTTGCCGACGATCTTCATGAAGCCGGCGGAGACGACGAGGTCGGGCTCGAAGGCGGCGACGGCCTCGGCGAGGGCGGTGTCCCACTCCTCGCGGCTCCCGTGGTCCTTGACCTTGCGGACGAAGGTCGGCAGCCCGGCACGCTCGGCGCGCGCCAGCCCCTCGATGCCCTCGCGGTCGGCGCCGACGGCCACGATCTCGGCTCCGTACGCCTGCGCACCGGTGGCGGCGATCTCGTCGAGGAGCGCCTGCAGGTTGGTGCCGGATCCGGAGACCAGCACGACGAGGCGCTTGGCGCGCGGGGCCACGGGCTTGGCGGCCACGGTGGGGGCCTTTCTCGGGGAAGCGTCTGTCCAGGCGGCCGGACCGTGGCGTTTGTACATTCATACGAATGCTTCGGGCTCCCGGATACGGGGAAGCCTACGAACCGGCCGACCGTCAGCAACGATACCGGCACACCGGACGGCCCCCACGGGACGGGGGCGTGGCCGGAAGGTAGCGTCTGGGCGGAGCCGGTTCGGGAACGCCGTCCGGGCGTGGCACGTTCAGGAGGGTGACGGAGCCGGTCCCGACGCCGCACCGACCTCTGTTCGTCCAGTCCAGATCCCCGCTCTCCTCCACACCGCCCCACTCACCAACGGGAAGACGCTCACTTGATGCCGGACCGCAGCCTGCGACTCCTCACGTTCCCCCCGCTTTCGGCACAGGGAGGGGAGCGCGGCGCCGTGCTGCTGCGGGAGCGCCCCAGCTCACCGCCCGACGCGCCGTCGGACGGCTCCGGCGGAGACGGGCGAGAGCCCGGCTCCCAGGAGGACAACCCCTTCGCCCCGCCGCCCGAGGGCACCCCGGACCGGCCCTGGCAGCCGCGCCGACCGTCGGGCGACGACTCCCAGGACGGCGGCGAGGGCGACCGTGCGCCGTGGGGCAGCCAGTGGAGCGACCGGCAGCCCGGCCGCTCCCCCGACGGCTTCGGCGACCGCCCCCGCGGCGGCCCCGAGGGCCAGGGCCCGCAGGGCGGCGGCCCGAACCTCCGCTGGGACCCGACGGATCCCTCCCAGCGCCGTGCGCGCTATGCCCTGCTGTCGGGCATGTGGGCCTTCTTCTTCGCCCTGTTCAGCTGGCCGTACGTGGCGCTGCTGCTCGGCGCGCTCGCCCTCTACTGGGGCATCAGCGCGCTGCGCGCCAAGCCCCGCAGGTCCGACCCGGACTCCCCGGCCCCCGCCGAGCAGCCGGGCCGCCCCCAGACGACCGCCGCGGTCAGCGGCCTGGTCACGGCGTCCCTGGCGATCGCCCTGGTCGCCGCGTCCTTCACGGCGCAGCTGGTCTACCGCGACTACTACACGTGCACGAACGACGCCCTCACCAACAAGGCCGAGCAGTCCTGTACGAAGCTGCTGCCGGAGGAGCTGCGGGGGCTGCTGGGGACGAAGGGCTGAGGCGCTCCCGCCCCCGTCAGGTGCTGTCGGACCCGCGAGCCGGGTCGGCCGGCAGGAAGTCGTAGGGCTCGTAACCGGCGTCGTCATCGTCCTCGTCTCGCAGACCGTACGGGGCGTCGTCGTACTGGAAGGGGGCGTAGGGCAGGTCCGGGGTGCGTGATGTCCCGGACCCGTCCCACGACGAGGCGTCACGTCCGGTGCCTGAGGTGCCCTTGGCGTTCTTGGCAGCCCGGGCGGCTCCGGCTCCCCCGGCGATTCCGGCGCTCTTGGCGTTGTTGGTGCCCCAGACGGCTCCGGATTCCCCGGAAACACCGGCCCTCTCGGCGTCCTGGGCAGTTCCGGCATCCCCGGCTGGTCCAGCCCCCTCGGCGCCCCAAACGGCTCCGACATCCCCCGCGACTCCAGCGCCCTTGGCGGCCCTGACACGCCGGGCGGCGCCGGATTGCTCAGCGGCTCCGGTCCCCTTGGCGCCCTGGGCAGCTCCGCCTCCCCCGGCCTCCCCGGCGGCTCCCGTGCCCCCGGCGCCTGCGGTGCGTCCGGCCCGCCCGGTGCGTGCGGCGGTCCCCGCGGTCCGGGCGGCTCTCCCGCGCGCGAACCAACCGCCCCGGCGGCGCGTCCTCCCGGCCCTGTCGGCGCCCTCGGCCGGCTCCTCACGCTGTCTGCCGATCACCGGCTCCTCCTCTCGGGGTGACCGGCACCGCCAGATCCCCACCCCCACCGCCGTCGGGACCGCCACCAGCGTCAGCCACGCCAGGGTCGCCACGCCCACCTGCCACCACACCGGCCCGAAACGGGCCAGTACGGAGACCCCGAGCGGCCCGCCGGCAAGCGCGGCGAGCCCCGCGAGCGCGGCCGCGCACAGCAGCGCCGCCAGCGCGGCGGCACCGGCACCGCGCCATGGCGACCAGCCGACACCGCGCCCGCCGCCCGGCTTCGTCCCGCCCCGCCCTCCGGGGGCCGCACCCCTCACCACGGTCCGGCCCACCACCACCCCGGCGACCACCGGCACGACCCCGGCCATCCAGTGCACCAACGCCCCCTGCCCCGCCTCCGGCACCGCCGCCAGCAGCGGAAACGTCGGCAGGAACGGCGGCGGCGCGGAGGACAACGGCCCGACGACATGGCCGGCGCCGAGGACGAAGCCGGGGCCGAGGGCGTACGAGGCACCCCACACCGCCGCGTTCGGTACCAGGGCCGCGCACAGCAGCAGGACCGCGAACCGCCCCGACCACCCCTCGGTCAGCCGGAGCAACGAGGCCTGGGCCTCCGTGCCGTGCACCGCCAGCGACACCGCCACCAGCAGCGCGCCGCCCCCGAGCAGCACCGCCACTCCGGCCGCCGCGGCCCGGGCGGCGACACCAGGGCGCCCGTCCGGGCCGTGGACCAGCGGCCGCAGGCCCACCGGCAGCAGCCGCCGCAGCGGACCGCTCGGACGGCCGTACGCCGACCACACGCCCACCCCCGCCACCACGGCGGCGACCAGCGGCACGTACACCCCCGTCCACAGCCACGACGGCCGCAGCACGCCGCCGGCGGCGAACAGCGCGGCGGGCAGGGCGACGGCCAGATAGCCGAGGACGACGCCCGTCCACGCCGTACGGGCGGCGACCAGCGGCGGCCCCGCCCCCTCGATGTCCTCGACATCCTCGATGTCCTCGAAGCCGTCGGCGTCGTCGTCCCCTTCCCCCGCCCCGCCGTCCGTGGCGTCGCGTGCCGCCCGGAGCAGCAGCCACCCGGGCAGCGCGAGCAGGAGCAGCGGCGAGATGCCCACGGGGGCGGGGACGCCGGAGAGCGTGTCGACGCGGACCAGCTCGGCTCCGTGGGCCAGCAGCCACAGCGCCGCAGTGACGTGCAGCACGCCGCCGGGCCCGCTGTCGGGGTACGGCGAGGTGATCCACAGCATCATCACCAGCACGGCGAACCACGCGAGCCCCAGGCCCGCCGCCACCGCACCACTCACAAGGGCGTCGCCCAGTCCGGGCGAGCGGTCCCGCACCCGGGTGAGCAGGAGCGCCGGCAGACGTCGGCGAGCGGTCATCTTGATCACGCCCGCCATGCTCCCAACGACACGCGCTTTCCCGTCGTAACAGGCGAACCATCGTTGTGTCGCTCAATATACGCTTATGTACTTTTCCGTACTGAGGGGCGCCCTGTGACACAGAGCCCTGCCCTCCCGCTGCCTCCGCCCAAGGAACGCCGACGCCTGCGCGAGGCCGCCTCGCTGACGCGGGCTCAGCTGGCTTCCCGGGTGGGCGTCACCAGCGAGACGGTGCGCGGATGGGAGACCGGCCGCGCGACGCCGCGCGGCCGGAAGGGGGAGAAGTACGCGCGGATGCTGAACTCACTGGGCGGGGAGCGGGAGGTGACGGAGCCTCATACGAGCGTCGCCACGAGCGACCGAGGCAGGGCCTCCGCCCCGGGCGGGAGTGCCAGGAGCCGCCCGCCGGCCAGGGACCGGGACCGCACCCGTCTCGCCGAGCGGGGCCGCGCCCCCGACCGCGGCCGCACCACCGCCCCCGTCACCCTCGCCGACCGCAACCGGGCCACCGACCGCGCGAAGCCCCCGCACCGGCCGGACGACGCGACCTCCGCTCTGGACCCTGAACAGGCCTTCGACGCGCTGTACGCCTTCTGTGCCCCCGCGCTGGTCCGGCAGACCTATCTGCTGACCGGGCGCCGTGAACTGGCCCGGGAGTCCGTCGAGCGGGCCTTCCAGATCGCCTGGCAGCACTGGCCCGAGGTGGCCCGCGACCGGGACCCGGCGGGCTGGGTGCGGGCGGCGGCGTACGAGTGCGCGCTCTCCCCGTGGCACCGTCTCCGCCCCCGCTACCGGCACCCCGAGCCGCCGCCGCCCGACGCGTTCGACCGCGCGCTGATGGACACCCTGCTGAGGCTCCCGCCCTCGTACCGCCGCACCCTGCTGCTCTACGACGGCGTCGGTCTGGGCCTCCCGGAGACGGCGGCGGAGACGGAGGCGAGCACTCGCGCCGCCGTGAACCGGCTGATGCACGCGCGTGAGGCGCTCGCCGAGCGGCTTCCGGAGCTGGCGGACCCGGAGGTCCTGCACTGGCGGCTGGTCGAACTCGCCTCCACCGAGCGGCTGCGCGCCGCCAAGCCGCTGGTGGTGCGACAGGCCGGGGAACGCCGGGCCCGCCTCTGGACCCGGGCCGCCATCGCCTTCACGGCCCTGCTGATCGGGACCACGGTGCTCACCGTGCGCACGGCCCCGACGCGCTACGAGCCACCGGTACCGCCGGGCGAGACCGTCCAGGGCGTACCGCCGCCGGTCGCGCCCGGACCGCTCTCGGAGTCGGAGCGGGACCTGCGGTCCAAGCTGCGCAAGGAGCAGCAGAAGGGGCCGGACCGGCTGATGCCGCAGCCGCGTTGAGCACCCTTGGTGAAACGGCGGTGGGCCCGCCCCCGTGCGGGGAGCGGGCCCACCTGTGAGCCGTGAGGTGCTGCTCAGCCGGCGAGGATGGCGCGGGCCAGCTTCGCCGTCTCGGTCGGGGTCTTGCCGACCTTGACACCGGCGGCCTCGAGGGCCTCCTTCTTCGCGGCGGCCGTGCCGGAGGAGCCGGAGACGATGGCGCCGGCGTGGCCCATGGTCTTGCCCTCGGGCGCGGTGAAGCCCGCGACGTAGCCGACGACCGGCTTCTTCACGTTCTCCTTGATGAAGGCCGCGGCCCGCTCCTCGGCGTCGCCACCGATCTCACCGATCATCACGATCAGGTCGGTGTCGGGGTCGGCCTCGAACGCGGCGAGCGCGTCGATGTGCGTCGTGCCGATGACCGGGTCGCCACCGATGCCGACGGCGGACGAGAAGCCGATGTCGCGCAGCTCGTACATCATCTGGTACGTCAGCGTGCCGGACTTCGAGACCAGACCGATACGGCCCGGCTTCGTGATGTCGCCCGGGATGATGCCGGCGTTCGACTGGCCCGGGGTGATGAGACCGGGGCAGTTCGGGCCGATGATGCGGGTCTTGTTGCCCTGGGACACGGCGTAGGCGTAGAACGCGGCCGAGTCGTGGACGGCGATGCCCTCGGTGATGACGACCGCGAGCGGGATCTCGGCGTCGATGGCCTCGACGACGGCGGCCTTGGCGAAGGCCGGCGGCACGAAGAGGACGGATACGTTGGCACCCGTCTTCTCGATCGCCTCGGCGACCGAGCCGAAGACCGGGATGTCGTTGCCGTCGATGTCGACGGACGTGCCCGCCTTGCGGGGGTTCACGCCACCCACGATGTTCGTGCCGTCGGCCAGCATGAGCTTGGTGTGCTTCATGCCCGTGGCACCGGTCATGCCCTGGACGATGACCTTGCTGTCCTTGTTGAGGAAGATAGCCATGGCTGTTTAGTCCCTCGTCCCTTACTTCGCAGCCGCGAGCTCGGCGGCCTTGTCGGCCGCTCCGTCCATGGTGTCCACACGCTGCACCAGCGGGTGGTTGGCGTCGGAGAGGATCTTGCGCCCGAGCTCCGCGTTGTTGCCGTCCAGGCGGACGACCAGGGGCTTGGTGACTTCCTCGCCCTTGTCCTTGAGCAGCTGGAGCGCCTGGACGATGCCGTTGGCGACCTCGTCGCAGGCGGTGATGCCACCGAAGACGTTGACGAAGACGGACTTGACGTCCGGGTCGCCGAGGATGATCTCCAGGCCGTTCGCCATGACGGCAGCGGAGGCGCCACCGCCGATGTCGAGGAAGTTGGCGGGCTTGACGCCACCGTGCGCCTCACCGGCGTACGCGACGACGTCCAGGGTGCTCATGACGAGACCCGCGCCGTTGCCGATGATGCCGACCTCGCCGTCGAGCTTGACGTAGTTGAGGTTCTTCTCCTTGGCGGCGGCCTCGAGCGGGTTGGCCGCGTCCTTGTCCTGGAGAGCCTCGTGCTCCGGCTGGCGGAACTCGGCGTTCTCGTCGAGGGAGACCTTGCCGTCGAGGGCGATGACGTCACCGGAGGCGACCTTGGCCAGCGGGTTGACCTCGACCAGGAGGGCGTCCTCCTCGACGAAGGTCTTCCACAGGGTGACGAGGATGTTCGCGACCTTGTCGGCGACCTCGGCCGGGAAGTTCGCGGCCTCGACGATCTGGCGCGCGACCTCGGGGGTCACACCCACGTTGGCGTCGATCGGCGTCTTGGCGACGGCCTCGGGGCGGGTCTCCGCCACCTCCTCGATCTCCATGCCGCCCTCGACGGACGCGATGGAGAGGAAGGTGCGGTTGGCACGGTCCAGGAGGAAGGAGACGTAGTACTCCTCCAGGATCTCCGGAGCCGTCTCGGCGATCATCACCTTGTGGACCGTGTGGCCCTTGATGTCCATGCCGAGGATGTTGGTCGCGTGCTCGACCGCCTCGTCGGTGGTCGCCGCCAGCTTCACGCCGCCGGCCTTGCCACGGCCGCCGACCTTCACCTGGGCCTTGACGACGGACTTGCCACCGAGGCGCTCGGTGGCTGCGCGGGCCGCCTCAGGCGTGTCGATGACTTCACCGGCCAGCACCGGTACATCGTGCTTGGCGAAGAGGTCCCTCGCCTGGTACTCGAACAGGTCCACGCGCTTCCGTCCCTATCAGTGATCTCGCGGTTCGTTGTCTGCGTGGGCGTGCCGCGAGGGCAACGTGACGTCCGCCGTCTGTCAGTCACAAGGGAGGCGCACACGGTGTCCGAGCGCGCGGCATGTCCGTCTCGCAGGTTATCGCTGCTTGCAGGAGGCCCCTAAATCGAGGGTCACACCTGAGCGGTGATACCTGTCACATGATGCCGCGCTCTCTGGCACAGCGTGCCTGGAGTGAGGGGCCTCACCGGGCTGGGGTACGCCCGGTGAGGCCCGCCGAACACCTCCGAAGGAGCACAAAGGCCCAGTTCAGGGCCCTGCTCTCGGGGGCGCGGGTCGGTTGGTCCCCACCCCAATGGGGGCCGGCCGACCTCATCCACGAGGTTTCGGCCTCGGACCGTCGACGGCTTTCGACCGTCCGGGCGTGAGGGCTCGCGGAGTCCTGGGGGCAAGGGGTGCGTGCGATGGAAGGCGACAGAAGGGGCACGCCCCCGCGCGGCCGCTAGCCGGGGAGGACGGGAATGTCCCGGTGACTGTCCCGGGTACCGGCCACGCAGGCGCGGGCAGCGGCACCGCGCACGAGGCTCAGCGGAGCCCGGCTGCTCAGCGTGACGGCATGTGCGTCGCCGTGACGCGGTGTGCCGTTGTCGGCCATGGAACGGTGGCAGAGCGTGCCGTCCGGACGATCTCCGGGCAGGTGGCCGACCGGGGCGGCGCCTCCGACGCTTGCGGACGGTCCGGCGTGAGCTGCGCGTCTGATGTGGTGCGCGCGGTCGTAACCCGCGTGACCGTGGGCTGCGCGGTCGGCGTGCGGGGCGCGGTACTGGTCGCCATGCACGCCGTGCGCCACGGGGTCCGCCGCCCCGGTCCGGGCCGGGGCGGCAGGTGCGCCGACCGGCTGCGCCGTCGCCCCACCCGGCTGCGGATCGACTGTGACGGGCGCGGGCAGGGGGCGACTCGGGAACGCCGGGTAGCCCGGAGCCCCGGGCAGAACGGGCACTCCCGGAGCCGCGACGTCACCATCGGGCGGAGCGGGCGGGCCCGGCAGCCCGGGCAGGTCCGGCATCGCCGGCGGGTCAGGCAGGGTCGGCAGGTCGGGCAGGGCAGGCAGGTCGGGCAGGGCAGGCGCGGACGGTGCCTTCGGCGGTACGGGCAGGGCCGGCACATCCGGCAGCGAGGGAGCCTTCGGCGGCGTCGGCAGGCTCGCCCGTGCGTTCACCGGCTCCCTGCTGACCGACTCCCTCGCACCATCGGCCACTCGTACGGCCCGCTCCCCCACGGTCCGGACGAGCTGAGTGCTGTCGGACGGACGCTTCCGGACTGCCGGAGCGTGCGTACGTGAGTGATCCCGGGCCGCCTGAGCGTGCGCGTCGGGTCGAACCAGCAGTCTCTGCCCGCTGACCAACCGCCCGGCCGTGCTGTCCGCCGACGCCCGCACACCGTCCGCCGCATACGCCCGCTCGCCGCACAGGAGCCCGAGGATCAGCACCCCGCCCACCAGCAGCGCCACTTGGAGCGCACGTCCCCCGGCCGCTGTGCGCAGCATGCGCACAGCGGCACCGGACAGAGCTGCTGACGAGGACAAGAGGGGGAGCTTCCTCCCGTGCGACGGAACAAGTGCGGAACGCATCACGCGTCACGGGCAACGAGCCGGCACAACGCGGCACTGCACAACGCGGCACTGCCCAGCGCGGCGCGACGCCCTGCCGAGCAGGCGCCGATCCTCGCACGGGAGTGCGGAGGTCGCGCAAGCCCCTCTCGACTGATGGCCCGTCATATCCGTTTCGCCGGACCGAATCGGACGACGATGCGTCGACAAATCGTCACACCGCGTCCGGTATCGGCAGCGGCCGCTTCTCGATCGCCGCCGCCATCACCTCCGGGAACAGATCGGGCGTGCAGGCGAACGCCGGTGCCCCCAGAGCGGCGAGCGCGGCCGCGTGCTCCCGGTCGTAGGCCGGTGCCCCCTCGTCCGAGAGCGCCAGCAGGGTCACGAACTGCACCCCCGACGCCTTCATCGCCGAGACCCGCTTGAGCATCTCGTTCCGGATGCCCCCTTCGTAGAGGTCGCTGATCAGCACGACCACAGTCTCGGCGGGCCGGGTGATCTGCGACTGGCAGTACGCGAGCGCCCGGTTGATGTCCGTACCGCCACCGAGTTGCGTGCCGAAGAGCACGTCGACCGGGTCGTCCAGCTGGTCCGTGAGGTCGACGACCGCCGTGTCGAAGACGACGAGTCGCGTGGAGATCGTCCGCATCGAGGCGAGCACCGCTCCGAACACCGACGCGTACACAACCGATGCCGCCATGGATCCCGACTGGTCGATACAGAGGATGACCTCCTTCTTCGTGGACTGGGACGCCCGCCCGAACCCGATGAGCCGCTCCGGCACGATCGTTCGGTACTCGGGCAGGTAGTGCTTGAGGTTGGCCGCGATCGTGCGGTTCCAGTCGATGTCGTGGTGGCGGGGCCGGTTGATGCGGGCGCTGCGGTCGAGGGCACCGGTGAGGGTGGCCCGGGTGCGGGTGGCGAGCCGCTTCTCCAGGTCCTCGACGACCTTGCGCACGACGGCCCGTGCCGTCTCCTTCGTCGTCTCCGGCATGGCCTTGTTCAGCGACAGCAGCGTGCCGACAAGATGCACGTCGGCCTCCACCGCCTCCAGCATCTCCGGCTCCAGAAGCAGCGTGGCGAGGCCGAGCCGGTCGATGGCGTCGCGCTGCATGACCTGCACGACGGAGGACGGGAAGTACGTCCGGATGTCCCCGAGCCAGCGCGCCACGGACGGCGCCGACGCCCCGAGCCCCGCTGAACGGTCCCGGCCCCCCTGCGGCTTCTCCCCCTTGCCGTAGAGCGCGGTGAGCGCCCCGTCCATCGCCGCGTCCTGCCCCGACAGCGCGCATCCGGTGCCGTCCGCCGCGTTGCCCCCGAGCACCAGCCGCCACCGCCGCAACCGCTCCTGCGCCGGATCCGTTACCTCGGTCGTCATCCGCGTCCTCCCCCGCGAAGCCGTTCCCACAGCGGGATCACCGGCACGGTCGTCGTCGGCCGGCCTTCCGCCCGGGGCCCGTTGCCGATGGTGTCCGCCGCTTCCGTCCTCGGAGCCGGCTCCCTCAGTCCGTCGGTCGTCATCCCGTCACCCCTGCCAGGTCGTTACCGGTTTTCTCATCCACGTCGTCCAGCCCGAGCAGCAGCCGCACGACCGGCAGCACGGCATCCGCGCGCGCCATGTCAAGTTCGGCCGCGAAGCCGGGTATGCCGGAGCCGGCCGCCGCCGAACCGCCCCCGACCCCGGGCCCGCGTCGGACGAGCTCGCCCAGGGTCCGGCGCACCCCGGGCTCGTACGCCGAGAACGTCCGCCGCAGCAGGGGCAGCACGTCCGTGAACGCGTCCGCCGGCACCCCGGTCAGCCACGCGTCGACCAGCCCGAGCAGCCGCTCGTCGTGCACCAGGAGCATCCCGCCACCGGAGCCTCCTCCGACGAAGCCCTCGATCCACGCGGCCGCGTCCGCGGGCGGTGTGCCCGGTGACAGGACGAGCCCCATGAGCAGCGCCGCCTCGTCCTGCGCCAGCTCCCCGTCGTCGAGCAGGAGCCGCACGGCCCGCCCCCGGATCACCCCGGGCACGGTGTCCCGCCCGCACAGCACGCGCAGCACCGACTGCCAACGGCCTCTCAGATCGCCGTGTCCCGTCGCGGGCGCGTCGCCCAGGAGCCCCACGGCCCCGTGCACCGCGTCCACATGACGCCGCATCTCCTCGGCGGCGTCCGCGTCGAGCGCGGCGCAGGCCGGGGGCAGGCCGACGAAGACCCGCTCGGCCAGGCCCGCGGCGACCTCCCCCAGGGCCCCGGTGTCCGTGCCGCGCACATCGCCGTAACGCAGGGAGCGGACCAGGGCCGGCAGCGCCTGGGCGAGATGACCGACGTCCGTGTCGAGGGCCGCCCGGTCGGCGAGGATCCGCATCACCGTGGGCAGGGCGTCGGGCAGTTCGGCCAGCAGGCAGCGCTCGGCGAGCGCGGTGACATCGGCGAGGCCCTGCGCGGCGACCCCGTCCGCCTCGGCCTTCGCGGTCGCGGCGGACAGTACGGTCGTCCCCCACACTCCGGCCTCGGCGACCCGCACCGACAGCTCGGGCTCCCAGCGCAGCCGCCAGGTCTCCCGGAACGTGCCCGTGCTGCCCCGCGAGGCTGCCGGTTCGCCCCACGCGACTCCGAGCAACCGCAGCCGGTGCAGCAGCCTGCTGCGGCCGGCGTCGGTCTCCTTGCGCAGGTCGAGCTCCAACTCCCGCTCCAGCGCCTCCGGCTTCAGCCGCAGCCGGCGCTGGAGCCGGGCGAGGTCCCGCTGCAACGGAACCGCCGGCGCCGTCGGCGGCACCTCCCCCAGCACGTCGCCCACGACCAGCCGGTCGTGCACCAGGGCCAGCGGCACGTCCGAGCCCTCGCACATCACCGCCCGCACCGCGTCGGTCGTCTCGCTCAGGCCGGGCAGCGGACGGCCGCGCATCGCGGCGAGCGTCTCGGCCAGCCGCACCGCCTCGATGACATGCGCGGAGGAGACGATCCGGTCCTCGGCGCGCAGCAGCCCGGCCACCTTGGTCAGCCACCGCTCGACCGGCCGGTCCGGGGCGCTGAACAGATGCCCGTACCAGCCCGGCGACTCGATGCCGGCCCCGTATCCGCTGATCCGGGACAGCCTGCGGTGGGTCCACGGCACCCATGTCATATCCGTCTTGACCTTGGGCAGCCCCTTCAGCAGCGCCTTGTCGGCGGCGACGGTCGCCTTCTGCCGCAGGGCGGGCACATGCCAGGCCCCGCAGACGACGGCCACGCCGTCCTCGAACTCCCGCTGCGCGGCCCGCATCTGAAGCCGCATATGGGCCTCCCGCACCAGGTCCCGGTCGTGTCCCCCGACGCCGTAGGTCTCGCGCAGCGCCCCCATGGCCTCCTCGAGCACGGTGAACGGCGCGAGCGCGTCGCCCTTCCCCACGCCCCGGTGCTCCACGACGTCCTCCCACCACCGCTCCGGATCGTCGTAGCCGGCGGCCTCGGCGAGCACGCCGAGCGGATCGATCCGCAGGCCGGCGGGGCCGGGGGCCGATTCACCGGCGCTGTCGCCCTCGCCGCCTCCGTCTCCGTCTGCGTCGGTGTCGGTCCCCGCCGCGTCCTCCTGCCTCCCCCAGGCCAGCGTGTGCGTGGCCGGCAGGTCGATGAAGCGGGCCGGGACGTCGTGTGCCAGGGCCCAGCGGATGGCGACCCACTCCGGGGAGAACTCGGCCAGCGGCCAGAACGACGAGCGGCCGGGTTCGTCCACGGCATGGGCGAGCAGGGCGACCGGAGGCCGCATCTCCTCGTCGGCGGCGAGCGGGATCAGGGCATCGGCCTCGGGCGGGCCCTCGATCAGCACGACCCGCGGCCGGGCCTCCTCCAGCGCCGCCCGCACCGCCCGGGCGGACCCCGGCCCGTGATGCCGCACCCCGAGCAGCAGCGGTCCGGCCCCGGCCCCCCGGCTCTCAGCCCTCTCCACGCCTGTCACGCCAATCCCCTCCCCTCCACACGCACCTCTGACGGCCCCTCCTCGTACCGCTCACACACTCACCTCACGGCAGGCCCGGTAGAAGTCCTTCCAGTCGTCGCGCTCGCGGACGACCGTCTCCAGGTACTCCTGCCAGATGACGCGGTCGGCCGCCGGGTCGCGGACCACCGCGCCGAGGATGCCCGCGGCGACGTCGCTCGGACGCAGCACGCCGTCGCCGAAGTGGGCCGCCAGGGCGAGTCCGTTGGTGACGACGGAGATCGCCTCGGCCGTGGACAGCGTGCCGCTGGGCGACTTCAGCTTCGTGCGGCCGTCGGCCGTGACCCCGTCGCGCAGCTCCCGGAAGACCGTGACGACCCGGCGGATCTCGTCGAGGCCGTCGGGCGCGGCCGGCAGGTCGAGGGAGCGGCCGATCTGGTCGACGCGGCGCGAGACGATGTCGACCTCGGCCTCGGGGCTCTCCGGCAACGGCAGCACCACCGTGTTGAAGCGGCGGCGCAGGGCGCTGGACAGGTCGTTGACCCCGCGGTCGCGGTCGTTGGCCGTGGCGATCAGATTGAAGCCGCGGACCGCCTGCACCTCCTGGCCCAGCTCCGGTATCGGCAGCGTCTTCTCCGACAGGATCGTGATGAGCGTGTCCTGCACATCGGCCGGGATACGCGTCAGCTCCTCGACGCGGGCGGTCATGCCGTCGGCCATCGCCCGCATGACCGGGCTGGGCACGAGGGCGTCGCGGCTCGGGCCGTGGGCGAGCAACCGCGCGTAGTTCCAGCCGTACCGGATGGCCTCCTCCGGTGTGCCGGCGGTGCCCTGCACCAGCAGCGTGGAGTCGCCGCTGACCGCCGCGGCCAGGTGCTCGGACACCCAGGTCTTCGCCGTGCCGGGCACGCCGAGCAGGAGCAGGGCGCGGTCGGTGGCGAGCGTGGTGACCGCGACCTCGACGATGCGGCGCGGGCCCACGTACTTCGGTGAGATCACCGTGCCGTCCGGCAGCGCGCCGCCGAGCAGGTAGGTCGCGACGGCCCACGGCGACAGCTTCCAGCGGGCCGGGCGCGGGCGGTCGTCCTGCGCGGCGAGTGCGGCGAGTTCGCCGGCGAAAGCGTCCTCGGCGTGCGGCCGCAGCGCCTCGGCACCGTCGGTCTGCGACGTCGGTTCAACGGACACAGGCATGGCTGAGTCCCCCTCCAGCTCGGCCGGTTCGGATCTGGTGACCACGTTGCACCACACCACTGACAATGCGTTCTGACCTGCACAAACACTTTGCCGGAGCCGCTCGCGGACCCGATTGTCAGTGGTGGGATCTACCTTCGATGACATGACTCAGCAGGGGGTGCGCTGGACGGCGGACCAGGTGCTGGCACTGGCGCCTGACACCGCGTCACGCAAAGCGGGAAGCAAACTCGGCGCGGCGGGGCCGTGGTCCGAGGCGGGGAGTTCCGACGAGGGGACGGTGTGGGGGCTGTGCAAGGGCAGCGGAAGCAAGCCGTATCAGACGGTCGTCGACATCGCGGACGCCTCCGGGCCCGCGTACAAGTGCAGTTGTCCGAGCCGCAAGTTCCCGTGCAAGCACGCTCTCGGGCTGCTGCTGCTCTGGGCGGGCGGCGACGGAGCGGTGCCGTCGGGACAGGCACCGGAGTGGGCCGGGCAGTGGATAGCGGGGCGGCGCAAGCGCGCGGAGGAGAAGAGTTCGGAAGCGAGCCCGGCTTCGCCGTCCGGGTCCGCTGATCCGGAGGCGGCGCGGCGCCGGGCGGAGCGACGGGCCGAGCGGGTCACGGCGGGTGCGGTGGAGCTGGAGCAGCGCCTGGCGGACCTGTTGCGCGGCGGTCTGGCGACAGCGGAGCAGTCCGGCTATGGCCTCTGGGAGGAGACGGCGGCCCGCATGGTCGACGCGCAGGCGCAGGGCCTTGCCGCGCGGGTCCGGGAGCTGGGGGCGATCCCGTCCACCGGTCCGGGCTGGCCGGTGCGACTGCTGGAGGAGTGCGCGCTGCTGCATCTCCTCGGCCAGGGCTGGCTGCGCCGCGAGCGGCTGCCGGACACCCTCGCCGCCACGGTCCGTTCCCGGATCGGCCTGCCGGCCTCCGCGGACGGCCCGCCGGCGCGGGACCGCTGGCTGGTGCTCGCCCAGTACGACACGACGGACCCACGCCTGACGACCCGCAGGATCTGGCTCCACGGCGCCGGCTCGCACCGCACCGTGCTGCTCCTCTCCTACGGCGCCGCCGGCCGCGCCCCGGAGCTGGCGCTGCCGGTAGGCCTGACCCTGGATGCCGAGATGTCCGTCTACCCGGGCGCCGGGCAGTTGCGGGTGGCCCTGGGCGAACGGTTCGCACCGCCCACGCCCTCGGACATACGTCCGCCGGGGATGACGACGTCGCAGGCGGCGGCCCGTTACGGCGACGCCCTGCGCGACGATCCATGGCTGGACTCCGTCCCGGTGACGCTGGACCGGGTCGTCCCCACACCGGACGGCGGCTCCTGGCAGTTGGCGGACGCCGACGAGGACGCGGCGCTGCCGCTCACACCCGCCGCGCGTTCCCGGCCCGGCCTGTGGCGGCTGGTCGCCCTGTCGGGCGGTGCCCCGGTCAGGGTCTTCGGCGAGTGCGGCCACCAGGGCTTCACCCCGCTGACGGCCTGGCCCGAGGGGACGGGCGACGCGGTGGCCCTGTGCTGAACCGACGGCGATGGACCGGCCTTTCCGACTCGACCCACCCTTCCCATGAATCAGCCAAATCAACGCATCTTTCAGGCATCACGGGACAACCGGTGAGGGTGAGCCTTCAACCACTCCCGTGCGCCCCGCGGAAAGGACGCTCATGACCAGGACCTCCGCTGCTGTGGACGCGCCCGTCACGGGCGCCTGGGAGGGGCTCGTCACCACGGCTCTGCTGGGCACGGACCGGCGCACTCCGCCGGGCGCCGGTCCGGGCCCGGAAGCACCGGTGGCTCTGCTGGACGCGGCGGCGACGGAGACCGTGCGGCGTCGGGCCGGTCTGCGTCCTGCGCGGGCGGCGGAGCGCCCGCAAGCGGCCCCGGAGGACCCTCGTCCGCCGCTGCCGCCCGCGGCGGCCCGCAGACTCGCGCTACTGCTGGCCGACCGCCCCGGCCCGTCCGGCGGCGGCCGCCGGGGCGCAGCGCCCGACCTGATGGAGCTGCTGCCCCAGTGGCTCGCGGCGGCCAACGCCCGTGGTTTCGCCCCGCCTCCGCACGCGCTTCCCGCACTGTTGGACGCGGCCCGGGGGCGTACCGACCTGCGTCCGGCGGTGCTGGAGTTCGCGGGGCCACGGGCCCTGTGGCTGGCGCGGCTGAACCAGGACTGGCGGTTCGCCCTGCGCTCGGCACCGGGCGGTGGAGCGGCCCTGCCGCACGTCGATGACGACGACCGGATCCGTCAGTTGTGGCAGGAGGGCCTGTTCGCCGAACGGGTCGCCCTCCTCTCCGCCCTGCGCTCCCGCGAACCGGCCGCCGCACGCGAACTGCTCGCTGCGACCTGGGCGACGGAACGGGCCGAGGACCGGCTGATGTTCCTCGACTCCCTGCGCGCGGGCCTGGGCGCGGACGACGAGCCGTTCCTGGAACAGGCCCTGGCCGACCGCAGCCGCAACGTCCGGGCGACGGCGGCGGAGCTGCTGTCGGCGCTGCCCGGTTCGGCGCTCGCCGCGCGGATGGCGGTCAGGGCGGAGGCGTGTGTGGCCATCGACCACACGCAGACCCCACAGGCCGCGCCGGCGGCTCAGACCGCCCAGGCCGCACCGAGTGCACCGGCCGCGCCGACGATCGCCGTCGAAGCACCCCACGAGTGCGACCCGGGCATGGAGCGCGACGGCGTCGTCGCGAAGGCCCCGGCGGGACGGGGAGAACGGTCCTGGTGGTTCGGCCAGTTGGTGGAGGCGGCACCGCTCGGAACCTGGTCGCGTCGGCTGGGCGGGCGGTCACCCCGGGAGATCGTGGCGCTGCCGGTGGCGGACGACTGGCAGGGCGAGCTGCACGCGGCTTGGTGCCGGGCGGCGGTGCGCCAGCGGGACGCCGAGTGGTCGCGTGCGCTGCTCGGCGAGCCCTCGGCACCGGAGGCGGGCGGCCCGGGCGCGGTGTCCCTGGCCGAACGCGCCAAGCTGCTCGGCACGCTGGGTGCCGCCGAACGGGCCGAGTGGGTGGCCGGCTTCATAGCGACGCACGGCCTGTCCGAGGCCTTTCAGCTGCTCGGGGTGTGCGCGGTGCCGTGGTCCGGGCCGCTCGGCCGGGCGGTGGTGGACGCGCTCAACATCGCCCGTGACGCAGGGAGTTATCCATGGAGTTTCAGCGGGGTCATGGGCCTGGCCGAGCGCTGCCTCGACCCGTCCGAAGCCGGCCGCCTCGACGCTCTGCTGGCCGTACCCGACGAACCGGAGAACGCGTCACCCGGAGCCGGGAGCTACTGGGCGGAGGCCTTCCAGCGCCTGGTCACGACGCTGCGGCTGCGCGCGGCGATGGCGGAGGAACTGGGCGCGTCGTAGGTCCGCACGCACCCGACGTCTGCGCAAGGAACCGGCCCCGGCCGACAACAGGCCCACCAGCCGCGACACCAACCTCAGCCCCGGCACCGGCACCGGCACCGGCACCGACCAGGCGAAGCCGTCCCGGCCAAACCGCCGGAGGCCTACGCCCCGGCCGGCTGACGCACGTTCGTCCGGACCCACTCCACGATCGACGTCGTCGTCGCGCCGGGCGTGAAGATCTCCGCGACGCCCTTCTCCTTCAACAGGGGGATGTCCGCCTCGGGGATGATCCCGCCGCCGAAGACCAGGATGTCCGCCGCGTCCCGCTCCTTGAGCAGCTCGATCACCGCCGCGAAGAGCGTGTTGTGCGCGCCGGAGAGGATGGACAGCCCGATCGCGTCGGCGTCCTCCTGGATCGCCGTGTCGACGACCTGCTCGGGAGTCTGGTGGAGCCCCGTGTAGATGACCTCCATACCGGCGTCGCGCAGGGCCCGCGCGATCACCTTGGCCCCGCGATCGTGGCCGTCGAGCCCCGGCTTGGCCACCACTACGCGGATCGGACCGGCTGCCACACCCATCACTGCCTCCATGAAGCGAATACATCCATCCGTACCGACAAGTACCGCACACATCGGGCACGCCGTACACGCCGCACCGCACGGACACCCCGCCCCGCATCGTCCGGGCAAGTGAACGAACGTTATCTCCAGGATCCCGCAACCGGCAGTTTCGCGCTGCGGACCGAGGGGGAAATCACACGGTGGGACAAGCGCAAGGGGAGCCGCGACGAAGTCGCCGTACCGCCGCTCCACCCACCACGCACAGCGGCGGTACGGCACTTCGGCGAAGACACGCAGGGCAAGAACCGCACGGACGGCACGTACCGCACGCAAGGGACCACTGGCGCCACACACGCCACACGCCTCACTCAGGCCCCACGGCACACGCGGCTCAGGCCGCTCACGTGGTCATCGCCGGCCGTCTTCGCAGCAGCTTTCCACGAGGGCACACGGGGGGCGGAGCCGTCCTTCCGCGTGCCGACAGGAGGTCGGCCATGAAGGTCACCAGGGCTGCTCTGCCCTTTCTTCCGTTCTGCCAGCGCCTGCTGCCGAGCCGGCTGACGGGACTCTCCCTGGCACTTCTGAAGGCCACCGCACTGGAGATCGCGATCCTGGCCGGCCATCTCCTCCTCTATCCCTCCGGCATCACCCAGGAGCGACGAGCCCCCGCCCCGGCACTGCCCCCGGCGGACGGTGCCGCCCAACTGCCCACGGAGGCCAAGCCCCCGGTCGTCCTGCTGCACGGCTTCATCGACAACCGCTCGGTCTTCGTCCTGCTGCGCCGCAGCCTCGCCCAGCACGGCAGGCAGCGGATCGAATCCCTCAACTACTCGCCGCTGACCTGCGACATACGCGCCGCGGCCGAGCTGCTGGGCCGGCGCATAGAGGAGATCTGCGAGCGCACCGGAGCCCCGCAGGTCGATGTCGTCGGACACAGCCTCGGTGGCCTGATAGCGCGTTACTACGTGCAGCGGCTCGGCGGTGACGCCCGCGTCCGGACCCTTGTCACCCTCGGCACGCCGCACTCCGGCACCCGAGTCGCGCCCCTGGCGGACGCGCACCCCATCGTGCGCCAGATGCGCCCCGGCTCACCGGTGCTCGAGGAGCTCACTCGGCCCGCCCCTGACTGCCGTACGCACTTCGTCAGCTACTGGAGCGACCTGGACACCGTGATGGATCCGCTGGAGACGGCCCGCATCGACCATCCCGATCTGACGGTGCGGAACGTGCGGGTGACCGGCATCGGCCATCTCGCCCTGCCCGTGCACCCCGCAGTCGCCAACGGAATACGGCAGGTCCTCGACACGGCCCACCCGGGTGAACCGTCCGTCGATCACACCGGCGGCCTCACGGTGGCCTGAAACCGGACCCGGGCGATGCGCGCCTCGTATCGAAATGTCGAACAAACTTCGAACACAAAGCCAAACCCGCGCCCGCCGTCCGCCAAAACACGGCCGAATGCCCGTTTCATGCGCGCGCGAAACCTGCCGAAGATTGTCGTGCCCGCGTACCGCCGGGTACAGTCGCCGCACTGCTCTGGCAGCCCCTGTTGTCGAGGCGAAAGAGAAGTTGGTGAACGACCGTCACCCGTCGGGGACCATGCCCCCGGCTCCGGCTTCCGAGGCCGCCTCGGCGCACTACGCGTCGTACGGCACCCAGGAAGCCCCGTACGGCGACTTCACCACGTACGGCGACTACGCCGCCACCGGATTCGACGCCACCGGCGCCCACACCACCGGTACGGACGGCGCCGGTTTCGATGCCACCGGGCACGCCACCGCGAGCTTCGCCAGCGACCCCCTCTTCGGCAACCTCCCGGGCAGCGGCCCCGACACGGGCACGTACGACACCGGTCACTGGCCCACGGGCACGCACGAGAACCCGCACTACGACGCGTACGCGGCCCAGCACCACGCCGCCTACGACACCGGTGTCTACGACACGACCTCCTGGCCGGCCCAGCAGCAGCCGCTGTCGGTCATCCCGCCGCAGGCCGCGTCCCCCGACGCCACCGGCCAGTGGGACACCGGCGCCTGGCTCCAGCCCGACCAGTCCGGCAATCCGGCCGACCAGACCCAGCAGTGGGAATGGGGCACGCAGGCCTTCGACACCGGCACCTACGACGCCACGCAGTGGAACTCCGACGGCTCCGCCGCGGCGTCCCCCGACGGGTACGAGCAGCACGCGGACGCCTTCCACCAGCAAGAGACGGCGACGTTCGAGCAGCTCGGCTACGACGAGGCCACCGGGGCCTCCTACGACGACCCCGCCGCGGACGGCGGTGAGCCGGCCGCCACCGGCGAACTGCCCACCGTCGCCCCGCTCCTGGACGGCCAGGAAGAGGTCGGCCCGCGCACCGCCGCACGGGCGGCCTCGCGCGCCGGGTCCCGTTCCCGCCGCCGTACGCCCCCCAAGCGCTCGGCACTGATGACCATCGCCGTGCCCTCGGCGTGCGTGATGGGCGTCGCGGGGATCGCCGCCGCGTCCGTCGGCAGCCTCACCGAGGACAGCGCCGCGGAGGCGCAGACCACCGCGGCGGACGCGCAGCCGGTGAAGCCGGCCGCCGCCAACAACAAGCTGGACACGCAGCTGCAGAGTCTCTCCGCCGGCGCGGACGACTTCGCCGACCGGGCCAGCCGTACGCAGGAACGTATCGACCTCAAGGCCCAGCAGGCGGCCGAGCGGAAGCGGGCGGCGGAAGAGGCGGCCCGCAAGGAGCGGCTGCGCCCGAAGTTCGCCATGCCGGTCGCCCGCCACGGACTCAGCGCCCAGTACGGCCAGTCCGGCATCAACTGGATGTCCCTGCACACCGGCATCGACTTCCCCGTCTCGTACGGCACGACCGTGATGGCCGCGACCGACGGCACCGTCCGCACTCAGTGGAACAGCGCGTACGGCAACATGCTGATCCTGACCGCGAAGGACGGCACGGAGACGTGGTACTGCCACCTCTCCACGTACACGGTCCCCTCCGGTACGTCCGTGAAGGCCGGCGATCCGATCGCGCGCTCGGGTAACTCCGGCAACTCGACCGGCCCTCATCTGCACTTCGAGGTGCGTCCGGCCGGCGGCTCGCCGATCGACCCGCTCCCGTGGCTGCGCAGCCACGGCGTCGACCCGACGTAACGTCCCGGCAGCCCCCGCCGATCCAGCCCTGCCGGTCCAGCCCCCGCCGGTCCGGCCGGCGGAGGCTCACCTCACAGGACTGTCGCCGCCCAGGGCTACAGCTTCTCCACCGGCGCGTACCGCAGCAGCAGCCGCTTCGGCTTGTCCCCGAAGTCGATCGTCGCCTCGGCGTTCGCACCCGTGCCCTTGACCGCCACGACGGTCCCGAGCCCGAACTGGTCGTGCGTGACCCGGTCCCCGACCGCCAGTGACACGACCGGCTTCTCGGCGGTGCGGCGCGTGGCGAAACCGGAGGCGCCCGACGCCGACGAACGTGAACGGGACGACGACAGCGAGGCCGCCACGGCGGAGACCGGCCCGGAGGACGCGGGCGCGGTCGCACCGGTCCGCTTCCACTCCAGGTGGGTCGGCGGGATCTCCTCCAGGAACCGGGAGGGCGGGTTGTACGACGGCTGGCCCCAGGCGCTGCGCAGGGTGGAGCGCGTCAGATACAGCCGTTCCCGCGCGCGCGTGATGCCCACGTACGCCAGGCGCCGCTCCTCCTCCAGTTCCTTGGTCTGGCCGAGGGCGCGCATGTGCGGGAAGACGCCGTCCTCCATGCCGGTCAGGAAGACGACCGGGAACTCCAGGCCCTTGGCGGTGTGCAGGGTCATCAGGGTGATGACGCCGTCGCCGTCCTCCTCGTCGGGGATCTGGTCGGAGTCGGCGACCAGCGCGACCTGCTCGAGGAAGTCGGCCAGGGTGCCCCGCTCGTCCTCGCCGCGCTCCTGCTCGAACTCCATGGCGACGGCTGCGAGTTCCTGGAGGTTCTCGATCCGGGTCTCGTCCTGCGGGTCGGTGGAGGCCTGCAGTTCGGCGAGGTATCCGGTGCGCTCCAGGATCGCCTCCAGCACGGTGGCGGGGCCGGCGCCGGACTCGACGACCGTACGGAGGTCCTCCATCAGCGTGTTGAACCGCTTGACGGCGTTGGTGGAGCGCGCGGCCATGCCGTACGCCTCGTCGACGCGCTTCAGCGCCTGCGGGAAGCTGATCTTCTCCCGCTGGGAGAGGGCGTCGATCATCGCCTCGGCGCGGTCGCCGATGCCCCGCTTGGGCACGTTGAGGATCCGGCGCAGCGGCACCGAGTCCTCCGGGTTGGCCAGCACGCGCAGGTAGGCCAGGACGTCCCGGACCTCCTTGCGCTCGTAGAAGCGGACGCCGCCGACGACCTTGTAGGGCAGGCCGACCCGGATGAAGATCTCTTCGAAGACACGGGACTGGGCGTTGGTGCGGTAGAAGACGGCGACGTCGCCCGCCTTCGCCTCGCCCGCGTCGGTGAGACGGTCTATCTCGTCGGCGACGAACTGCGCCTCGTCGTGCTCGGTGTCGGCGACGTAGCCGGTGATCTGTGCGCCCGTGCCCGCGTTGGTCCACAGGTTCTTGGGGCGGCGGGACTCGTTGCGCTCGATGACCGCGTTGGCCGCGCTCAGGATCGTCTGCGTGGAGCGGTAGTTCTGCTCCAGCAGGATCGTCGTCGCGTCCGGGTAGTCCTCCTCGAACTGGAGGATGTTGCGGATCGTCGCGCCGCGGAAGGCGTAGATCGACTGGTCGGCGTCACCCACCACGCACAGCTCGGCGGGCGGCAGGTCGTCCGCGCTGGGCGGTACGTCGACGGGGTGCTCGGAGGTGCCCACGAGCTCCCGGACGAGGGCGTACTGGGCGTGGTTGGTGTCCTGGTACTCGTCCACCAGCACATGGCGGAAGCGGCGGTGGTAGTGCTCGGCGACGTCCGGGAAGGCGCGCAGCAGATTGACCGTCGTCATGATCAGGTCGTCGAAGTCGAGGGCGTTCGCCTCGCGCAGCCGCGACTGGTACATCGCGTAGGCCTGGGCGAGGGTCTTCTCGAAGCCGTCGGCGGCCTGGGCGGCGAAGTCCTCCTCGTCGATCAGCTCGTTCTTCAGGTTGCTGATCTTGGCGCTGAAGGACTTCGGCGGGAAGCGCTTGGGGTCGAGGTCCAGGTCGCGGCAGACCAGGGCCATCAGGCGCTTGGAGTCGGCGGCGTCGTAGATCGAGAAGCTCGACGTGAAGCCGAGCCTCTTGCTCTCCCGGCGCAGGATGCGCACGCAGGCGCTGTGGAACGTCATCACCCACATGGCGTTCGCGCGCGGGCCGACGAGCTGCTCGACGCGCTCCTTCATCTCGCCGGCGGCCTTGTTGGTGAAGGTGATGGCGAGGATCTGGCCCGGGTGGACGTCCCGCTCGGCGAGCAGGTGGGCGATGCGGTGCGTGAGCACGCGGGTCTTGCCGGAGCCGGCGCCGGCCACGATGAGCAGCGGGGAGCCGGAGTGCACGACGGCGGCGCGCTGGTTGTCGTTCAGCCCCTCCAGGAGCGCGGCGGCGTCCACCGGCGGGCGCGCGGCGCCGTCCCGGTAGTAGGCGTCGCGGTCCGGCGGCACGTCGAACTTCCCGCCGAACAGATCGTCCGGAACGTTCTCCGGTCCGTGATCGTCCTCGGGCGGCGGCGGGGGCTCGTCCGCGGGGCCCCGCTGGGCCTGGAGGTCCGCCAGGAAGCTGTCGTCAAAGAGGCTGCTCATCGCTCTCCGAGTCTAGGGCGCCCCACTGACAGCCCGCCGCCGCCCTGAGAACATCGCCGAAAGGACCCCCCTGTCACCCTCCAGGTCCATGCGAACACAGGCCGCTACAGCCTTCACAATTACTCCCGAACAGTGACCAACCCCCCTCGATTGACCACTCTCGGCGATGTTCATGAGCAAGGTCACGGAAATGTATCGGGCATATCACCCATCAACCTTCACAAGGGCCACACGAGTTGGCTACCGTGCGAGGAGGCCACACGACCCCCACCGGCGAACGTCGCCGGGCCGCGTGGCCTCCGCCGAGTCCGGCGTGCCGCAGCGGCAGCCGGAGCCGGGGACCCACCGAGACCCCGGGGTGAATCGGCCCGACTCCCTTTCCGGAGAAGGCCGTAGGGCAACCCTTCCGAAGCACCCGCCCGAACCCGACAGCTAACCCGGTAGGCGGAGCATGGAAGGAGTCGCCTCCCTTGGCGTCGCACCGCAAGTCGCGTCCTACGGGTTCGCGCGTGGCAGGCATACGGACCCCCGCCCTCGCAACGGCGGCCCTCACCTCCGTGGCCCTGCTGTCCCAGTCGGCCAACGCCGCCCCCGAGGCCGACGACAAGCCCAGCCTGGAGGAAGTCGAGAAGAAGGTCGACGACCTCTACCGCCAGGCGGGGTCCGCGACCGAGAAGTACAACGGGGCCAAGGAGAAGACCGCCAAGCAGCGCAAGCGCGTCGACACCCTCCTCGACGACGTCGCGAAGCGCACCCAGAAGCTGAACGAGGCACGGGAGGAGCTGGGCACCTTCGCCGCCGCCCAGTACCGCACCGGCGCCTCCGCCCCGGACACGGCGACGTTCCTGCTCGCGGACACCCCGCAGGACTACTTCGACCAGACCCAGCTGATGGACCGGATGACCGGCCGTCAGAAGGTGGCGGTCGACGACTACATCACCCAGCAGTCAGAGACGATGGAGAAGCGTCAGGAGGCCACCGAGAGCCTCGAGACGCTCACCGAGTCGCAGGGCGACCTGAAGACGGCCAAGGCGACCGTCCAGAGGAAGCTCGCCGACGCGCGCGAGCTGCTGTCGAAGCTGACCGCCGAGGAGAAGGCGCGGCTCGCGGCGATCGAGAAGGAGAAGCAGGAGGAGGCGGCCCGCAAGGCGGCCGAGCTGGCCCGTCAGCAGGCCGAGCAGCAGAGGGAGCAGGAAGCCGCCCAGCAGGAGGCCGCCCAGCAGCAGGACAGCGGCTCCTCCGCGTCGACGGGCTCGTCCTCGTCGTCCACCGCGCCCGACTCCTCGTACGCCACCAAGGCCGAGAAGGCGCTCGCCTTCGCCCGCGCCCAGATCGGCAAGCCGTACGTCTGGGGCGCCACCGGCCCCGGCTCCTACGACTGCTCCGGCCTCACCCAGGCCGCCTGGAAGGCCGCCGGGGTGACCCTGCCGCGCACGACGTACGACCAGGTCAACGCCGGCACTACGGTCCCCCTGGCCGACGCTCAGCCCGGTGACCTGGTCTTCTTCTACGACGATGTCACCCACGTCGGTATCTACATCGGCAACGGCATGATGATCCACGCTCCGAAGCCCGGCACGTACGTGCGCGAGGAGTCGATCTACTACGACGGCGAGTCGTCGATCCACAGCGTGGTGCGGCCGGCCTGACGGGTCTCGCAGGTTTTTGGGACCCCGCGCGCGTGCCCTGCCCGTAACGCGCGCGGGGCCTCCTAGCATCGGCCCCATGCCCGGCCCCTCCCCCTCCGTCGCCTGGTGGGCGCAGCGTGCCCCGGCGGCCAGTGCCGCCGTGCTGGCGACCGGCACCCTGTCGGTCGGACTGGATCTGGCGGGGTACGAGGCCCTCTCACGCATCACCCTGGGTCTGGCCTGCGCGGCCTGGCTGCTGTTCGCCTCGGACTTCACCCTGCGGCTGCTGCGGGCCGGGACCAGGTGGCGGGCGTATACGCGCAGGCCGGGCGTCCTCGAGAGCGTGATGACGACGGCCCTCACCACCGTGGCGGCGACGGCCGTCCTGGGCACCGCCTTCTCGGCGGCCGGCTCGCAGACGCTGGCCGTGGCTCTGCTGGTGCTCGCCGTACTGCTCTGGCCGGTGCCGCTCGTCCTCGTCCCGCAGGGCGGGGAGCGGCGCGGGCCCGGGACGGTGTTCGCGCGCTGCATGGCCACGCAGGGACTCGCCGTCCTCGGCGCCACGCTGGCCGCGACCGAGTCGGAGGCGTGGCTCGCGCACGCGGCGCTGGTGCTGTTCTGGCTGGGGCTGGTGCTGTACGTCCTCGCCCTGGTCCGTTTCGATGTGCGGCAGGTGGCCGAGGGGACCGGCGATCACTGGCTCGCGGGCGGGGCGCTCGCCCTCTCGGCACTCGCCGGGGCGCGGCTGCTCAGCGCCGACAGCGCGCGTCTGTACCTGTGGAACGAGGACGACCGGGACGTCCTGCGCACGGTGACCGTCGCCCTGCTCGTGCTCGCACTGGTCAGCTACGCCGTCCTGCTCGCCGCCGAGTTCCTGTGGCCCCGGCCCCGCCATGACGTCCGCCGCTGGGCGACCGTGTTCACCTGGGCCAAGACGGGGACGGCGGCACTGGCCGTCGCCGTCGCCCTCGACGTCTCCTGGCTCGACGGGTTCGGGGAGGCGCTGTTGTGGATCGCGGTCGCGGCGTGGCTCGTGGCCGCCGCCTGGACGGCAGCCTCGGCCCGGTCCGGGGTGCTCCCCGGCCGCCCGATCAGGTCCAGAGCACGGCGATGAAGACGTTCACCGTGGTCAGCAGCCCGACCAGGCCGAACAGGCCCTTCTCCACCTTCTCGTCGTCCCGTTTCACGTAGACCAGGCCGAGGATCACGATCAGCAGGGCCAGCTTCACGCCGATCTTGATGTTGTTCACGGACTGGTCGTCGGCCTGGTTGAGGCCGACCAGGATCACACCGGTGACCAGCATCGTCAGCGCGCCGTGCAGCATCGCCGGGGTGTAGCGGGCGGTGCCCTCGCCTATCGCCTTCATCTGGGTGAGAAAGCCGCCCAGGAGCGAGGCGATGCCGATGATGTGGAGGCCGACGAAGAGGTGGATGAGTACGTCCATGAGGCCGGAGCCTAATCAGGGGGTCCGATCCGCCCGACACCGGCCCACCGATGCATATATGCGCCCCATAGCACCCGATGACCGGCACTCGCCCAGGATTCGACGCATCGGTCATCACGCTGAGTTAAGTCGACGGCGCCGGGGCGAGATCGCGGTCGCATACGGTCACCGTCGGTCCTCTCGGAACAGTTCCGCGCACCGGCCACGGGTCGGCCATGGCGAGGTTTACCGTCCTCCTCCAGGTGACCGGCTCCCCACCGCCGCCCGGGCCAGGGGCGGCAGTCGGGCACCACCGCCAGAAGTCCGGCGGCGGCCCGCTTCCCCTGTGCGGGCGGCCGCCGGACGCGCAGGCCGCCGGTCCGCTCCCCACGGCGGCCGTCGCACGCACCGGGCGGTCGCAGGAAAGGACGTGGCTCCCAAGGTGGCAGCGCACCGCAAGCCCCGACAGCGCACCGCGAGCGGCAACACGGCCCGTACGGCCGCCACGATCGCGCTCGCCGGCGCGGCGACCGCGACGGGCTTCGACGGAACCGGACACGCCGAACCGCAGCTCACCCCCGGCCAGGTCAAGGCCGAGGTGGACAAGCTGTACCAGGAGGCGGAGGTCGCCACCGAGAAGTACAACGGCGCGAAGGAGAAGGCCGACGCCGCCGGAGAACGGCTCAGGAAGCTCCAGGACCAGGCGGCCCGCAAGGAGGAACGGCTCAACTCGGCCCGCGACGCCCTGGGCTCGGTCGCCGCCGCGCAGTACCGGGACGGCGGCATCGACCCCGCCCTCCGGCTCGCCCTGTCCGACGACCCCGACCGGTACCTCGAGAACGCCGAGTTCGTGGAGCGGGCCGGGAACCGGCAGAAGTCGGCCGTCGCGGGCGTCCGCAAGCAGCTCCGGGAGATCGAGCAGCTGCGCGGGGCCGCCCATATCGAGCTGACGTCCCTGAAGTCGCGGCAGACGGAGCTGAAGCGGCACAAGAAGACGATCACCGGCAAGCTGGGCTCCGCACGGCAGCTGCTGTCCCAGCTCACCCCGCAGGAACGTGCCGGCCTGGGCGAAGGGCCGGGCGCGAAGCGCGCCTCACGTTCCTCGACGGGCCTCCGGGACACCCTGGCGGCCCCCGGATCCGCCGGCTCGCAGGCGCCCAACGCCCGCGCGGCCGCCGCCGTCTCCTACGCCTACCAGAAGCTCGGCAGCCCCTACGTCTGGGGCGCGACCGGCCCGAACGCCTTCGACTGCTCGGGCCTCGTCCAGGCCGCGTACCGCTCCGCGGGCGTCGCGCTGCCCCGCACGACGTACTCCCAGATCGCCGCCGGCCGCCGCGTCTCCCGCTCCGAACTCCTCCCCGGTGACCTGGTCTTCTACTACGCCGGCATCAGTCACGTCGGCATCTACGTGGGCAACGGGCAGATGATCCACGCCCCGAACTCCTCGGCCCCGGTACGGGTCGCCCCGCTCGACGAGATGCCGTACGCGGGGGCGACGCGGGTGGTCTGACAGGGCGGCCGGGCCGGGGCCCCGGGTCACACCAGCCGTCGAGCCGTGGCCCACCGCGTCAGTTCGTGCCGGTTGGAGAGCTGGAGCTTGCGCAGGACCGCCGAGACATGCGACTCGACCGTCTTCACGGAGATGAACAGCTGCTTGGCTATCTCCTTGTACGCGTATCCCCGGGCGATGAGCCGCAGCACCTCGCGCTCGCGCTGGGTCAGCCGGTCCAGGTCCTCGTCGACCGGAGGCGCGTCGGTGGAGGCGAAGGCGTCGAGGACGAACCCGGCCAGCCGCGGGGAGAAGACCGCGTCGCCCTCCTGGACGCGGAAGACGGAGTCGACGAGGTCCGTGCCGGTGATCGTCTTGGTGACGTACCCGCGGGCCCCGCCGCGGATCACGCCGATCACGTCCTCCGCCGCGTCCGACACGGACAGCGCGAGGAAGCGGACCGGCTGCTCGGCGTCGGCCATCAACGGGGCACAGCGGCGCAGCACTTCCACCCCACCGCCGCCCGGGAGATGCACGTCGAGGAGAACCACCTCGGGCCGGGTCGCGGTGATGACCGTGACCGCCTGGTCGACGTCCGCGGCCTCGCCGACAACCTCGACACCGGTCTGCTCGGTCTGCCCGATCTCGGCCTGGACCCCCGTACGGAACATGCGATGGTCGTCGACGAGGACCACGCGCACCCGACGCCCGCCGGCGCCGCCCGCCTCCGCGGGCCCGGCCGCCTCCGCCGGTCCCGCCGTACCGTTCGCCTCGGTCGGGTCGCTCATGACGTCTTCTCCGCCCTCTCCATCTCCAGCTCGACCTCCGTGCCGCCGTCCGGCACCGCGCGCAGCCGCGCCGTGCCGCCGTGGCGCTCCATGCGGCCGATGATCGATTCTCTGACACCCATGCGGTCGGCGGGTATCGAGTCGAGGTCGAAGCCGGGGCCGCGATCCCGGACGGACACGAAGACCGTCTTCCCCTCGACCTCGGCGTAGACCTGTACGGCTCCGCCCTCGCCACCGTACTTGGCGGCGTTCACCATTGCTTCCCGTGCGGCCTGCATCTGTGCGCCGATCCCCTCGTCGAGCGGGCAGTCCCCCACCACGACGACCTCGATGGGCACTCCGTGCTTGTCCTCCACCTCGGCCGCGTTGCGCCGCACGGCGTCGGCGAGCGTGGTGGGTTCGTCGGCCTCGTCCTTGCCGGTGCCCTCGGGCTTGTAGAGCCACGTGCGCAGGTCGCGCTCCTGGGCGCGGGCGAGGCGGCGCACCTCGTTCGCGTTCTCCGCGTTGCGCTGGATCAGGGTGAGGGTGTGCAGCACCGAGTCGTGCACATGGGCGGCGACCTCCGCGCGCTCCTGGGCACGGATGCGCATCAGGCGCTCCTCGGAGAGGTCCTGCGTCATGCGCACCAGATACGGCCCGGCGAGGAGCGTGATCCCGACGAGGACCGCGAGGGCCGCCTGCAGGACGGAGCCGAGGTGGGCGGCGGAGCCCTGCATGACGAAGATGCCGGAGACGCCGGCCGTCACCAGCAGCACCCCGCCCCCCGCGCGCAGCAGCGTGACCGTGCGCCGACGGCGGCCGACCTCGACCCAGCGGGCCCGGCGGGCGTTGTCCGCCTGCCGCCAGACCAGGGCGACACCCGCCCCGACGAGCACCGCCGGCCAGAGATAGGCCCGGGCGCCGCCGCTGAGGTTCACGTTGCCCACGAACACCAAGGCCACGGCGACCATGAGCAGCAGGGCCACTATCTGGCCCTTGTCGGGTTTGCGGGCGACGAGTCTGCGGCGGCCGTCGGGCGAGGTCTCCGAGGCGGCCGGCGGCTTCTGCGCGTCGACTCCGCCGACGCCGAGCGGGACGAAGAACCAGAACGCGGCGTACAGCAGCGCACCGAGGCCGTCGGCCATGAACAGGCCGACGAACACGAGCCGCACCCAGACGACGGGCAGCCCGAGGTGCCCGGCCAGACCTCGCGCCACGCCACCGAGCCAGCGTCCGTCACTGCTGCGGTAGAGCTTGCGCGGCGGCCGCGGTTCGGCGAGTGGCGCTGCTGCGGCTTCCGACATGCCACCGATGGTCACACGGCCGCGAGGCCGGAGCATCAGGGTCGACCCCGGAGACTCCCCTGATCTCCGGCGGCCGGCCCGTCGAACGCTTCCCGAGCCGTTCCTCAGGGCCGATATCAGGGTCCGGCCAGGGTCGTTCCGACTGCCGTCGCGGCGCCGCGCCCGTCACCATGGACCCATGACCGATCACGAGCACGCCGCGACGGGTCCGGGACCCGGCTCCGGCCCGCGCTCCGCACCGGGAGCCGGGCCGCGGGATGCCGCGCCCGCCGGCTCCCCCGCGCAAGGGCGTGCGGGCGCGGGAGAACAGGGAGGAGCTCCCGACGCGGCCGACCCGGCCGGGGAAGCCACCCCGCCCGGCCCGACCGGCCCGACCGGCCTGCCCGGTCCTCCGCGCGCGTTCCGTCGCGACCGCCGCCACAAGACCCTGGCCGGCGTCTGCGCCGGGCTCGGGCGGCAGTGCGACCTGGACCCGGTGATCTTCCGGATCACGCTCGCGGTGCTCTCCGTCACCGGCGGCATCGGTCTGCTCTTCTACGGCTTCGTCTGGCTCCTCGTCCCGTACGACGACGAGGACGAGAACGAGGTGCGCAAGCTGCTGACCGGCCGCGTCGACGGGCAGGCCCTGACGGCCGTGCTGTTCGCGCTGGTCGGCTGCGGAGTGTTCCTGACCCTGCTGAACAACGGCGGAGTGCTGACCTTCGCCTTCGTCCTCTCCATACTCCTGGCCGGCTCCGGATACTGGTCACGCCAGCGCGGCGCCCCCAGCCCCGACCCGCTGGCCGCCCAGGCCGCCGCCGACGCCCCGCCCGAACCCCAGGCACCGCCGGTCCTCGCCACCTCCCCCTCCTGGTGGCGCGACCCCATCGTCAAGGACGGCACCCACATCGGCGGCACGGGCTATCTGTGGGGCCCCCGCGACGCCCGCGACCCGGACGTCGCGGCAGCCATCAACATCGGGCTCGGCACCCGGGCCGGTGGCCGCCAGGACATACCCGCCCCGCGCACCCGGCCGCCCGAGCCGCGCGGCCCTCGCTGGATCGGCGGCTGGGTCTTCCTGCTGGCCCTGCTCGCCGGGGCCCTGGGCGCCGACCTGACCTGGGACGATCACCCGCTGGGCACCAGCCTGCAGACGGGTCTGTCCTGCGCGCTCGCCGTCCTGGGCCTGGGCATAGCCGTCAGCGCCTTCCTGGGACGGACCGGGGCGGGCTCGATCCTCCTGGCGGTCATCACGGCCGGACTGCTCGCCGGCTCGGCGGCACTGCCCAAGGACATCGACACCCGGTGGGCCCGCACGACCTGGCGGCCCGCCACGGTGGCGGACGTACGCCAGCAGTACGAACTGGGCACCGGCGTCGGCACCCTCGACCTGACCGGGCTGGACATGGCCGGGAGACAGACCGTGACGACAAGCGCCGACGTGGGCATCGGCCGGGTGAAGGTGCTCGTGCCCGAGGACGTGACCGTGCGGCTGAGCGTCGACGTGGGGCTCGGCGACCTCCAGCTGCCGGGCGACGACACGAAGGACGTGGACGTGAGACCGGGCCAGCAGAAGCGGATCACCCTCTCCCCCGCCAAGGGCGTCGAGAGGTCCGGCACCATCGACCTGGACCTCCAGGTCGGCATGGGACAGGCGGAGGTGACCCGTGCTTCGTCATGAGCCCCGGCCCGGAAAGCTGGTCGCCGGTGTCGTCCTCGTCCTGACGGGCGTCCTCTACGCCGGTGACGCGGGCGGCGCCTGGGAGATCCCGTGGTTCGTGGCGATCCCCCTCGTCACGGGCGGACTGTGCCTGGCCGGCGCGGTGGCGTTCATGACGGGCCGCATGCGCCGACGCCGCACGACGGGCCGCACCGCCGCCGACTAGCCGCTGGGCTCCGGCTACCGGTACTCCCGCCTCTGCCGTCGTCGCGACCTCAGGGCGGCGTCCACGGACAACAGGGGCGCGCCCGCCAGGAGGAGGGGGGTCCAGGCCATGAGGTAGGCGAGGTCGTTGCCGTAGTAGTACGGATCGGAGGCCCAGCTCACCGTCAGCCACAGGCTGAGGGAGATCAGCGCGCCGCCGAATGCGGCCAGACGGGCGAGCACACCGAGCAGGGTGCCGATGCCGACGGCCAGTTCTCCGAAGGCGATGGCGTAGCCGAAGCCGACCGGGCTCTTCAGGGAGAGGTCGACCAGGGCGGGAATGGCGGAGGAGTCGCGGACCGCGCGCATCATGTCGCCGATCGACCCGGCGCCGGAGTCCTTCATGAAGGCGCTGTCGGTGAGTTTGTCCAGGCCGGCGTAGATGAAGGTGACGCCGAGGAAGATGCGCAGAGGAAGGAGGGCGTAGCGGCCGGCGGTATCCCGCCAGCCTCCGTCACCTCGGAAGTGGGGGGCGTTCGTGTCCGATCGCATACTGTGAGTCATCGCTGCAAGCCGCCTCTCGCCGCCGGTGCCGAGACCCCCTCAACAGACCATACGTACGACAAACGGACCGCGCTCAACCCTGTCCGTCCCCAATTGTTGCTCGTTGTTGCCCGACCGCCGGAGTCGGCAGGCAGCCGTCACTCCGTCACATCAACCGCGTACCGATTCGTCTCCACCCCCGCCGCCGTGACCACCTGCACGTCCAACCGCCCCGGTTCCACATCCGCCGGCACCGGCACCGTCAGCAGCGTGTCCGCCGGGTTGCTGAAGCCACCGGGTACCGGTACCAGCGGGACGTGGACGTGCACGGCACCCACCCGGACGACCATCCGGGCCAGCCGGTCGGCCCCCTGCGCACCCGGCGGCACGAAGCCGGCGCCCCGGATCTCGATGTCGTCGCCCGTGCGGATCGGCCCGTCGAGGTCGCCCGCCTCCCGGGCCCGGACCACGGAGAGGATGACCGGCCGGCCGCCCTCCGCGTACTTGCCGGCCAGATAGGTCGCCGCCGACACCAGGACCACCACCGCCAGACCCCACGGCAGGTCCGGCAACTGGTCCGGGCGCCTGGCCAGCCGCACCGCCGCGAAGACCAGGGCGACACCGCTGATGACGACGTACTGGATGTCGGCGAAGGTGCCCCGGCCCGCGTCGTCGGTCAGCAGGTCGGCGGCGCGCGGCCGGTCGGCGCGCACCTTCTGCAGCCGTTGCCCCAGCACCCGCAGCCCGACCACCCGCCGCACGAGCACGGCGATCCCGCACACCACGGCGAGCACGGTCACGATCCCGGCGCCACGGGCGAGTTCCAGCCCGGAGATCAGCGCGTCCCGCTCCCGGTGCCGGGAGGCGGCCGCCAGCCGCCCCGCCAGGACGAGCACCGCGTAGGCCACGAACAGCACCCACGCCGCGGCGACCGTGCGGGAGGTGGACAGCCGGTTGTCGTCGCCGATCACGGGTGCCAGGGCACCGCCCCTCGACCGGTGGAACCACGACGCCGCGGTCACCGCACCGGCCACCACCAGCGCCGCGGCCAGCCCTGCCGTACGCGCCGCCGTCCAGCCCGCACCGACCGCGGTGAGGCACTGCCCGAGCAGCAACAGCACGACGGCCGCCCACACCACAGCCGCCGTACGGCGCCACAGGCCCGTCAGCCAGGCCCGGCCCTCGGCCCGGCCGCGCTCGGCGACGGACTCCGCGGACTGCGCCAGTTCCTCCGAGACCCATTGCCGGGAAGCCGAGGCGGAGTGGGCCACCGCGGCCGGCAGCCCCTGCCCGGCCGCGAACTCGTCACGCCTGCGCAGGAACGCGGCGACGGCCCGCCGGTGCCCCTCGCGCGCCCCGTGCGGGCAGTCCCCACAGGCGCACCCGCCTTCATGAGCAATGCCGTGAGCACCACCATGAGCACTGCCGTGAGTACTCCCATAGGCACTGCCGTGTCCGCTCGCGTACCGGCCCGCATACGCCCCCGCGTCCGCGTACCCACCCGCGTCCGCGCCGCCCTGTCCCTCGCGCACCGCCACGCCCGACGCCCGCCTTCCCGCGACCCAACCACCGTCGGCCTTCCGGACCCCGGAAACACCGCTGTACAACTCCCCTGCGACGACAGCGAATTGTGCCCTACACCAGCCGGTTCGCGTCCGCTCGCTCTGGTCAACACGGGTGAACTTCGGCGTGCCGTGTTGACCTGACTGGGAGAATTCCCCTACGGCCGAGATCATCCAGCGTGACGGGACCTGGGCCTTCGACGGCGACAACGTCCGGATCACGCCCGGTCTGCACCGCTCCGTGCCGCTGTTCCGGCAGACGTACGGAGAGATCGCCGTGCCGCTGGAGGCGGTCTCGAGTGTCGTCCTCGAACCGGAACGCAGGCGCGGACGACTGCGGCTGCGGCTGCGGCTGCGGCTGCGGAAGGGTGCCGACCCCCTGCTCCAGGCGACCGGCGGGCGGCTGCCGGACGCGGCCGATCCGTACCGGCTGGCGGTGGACGCCGACCGGACGGGGGTCGCCGAGGAGATCCGCCGCGATCTGCTCACGGCGCTCGTCGCCACGGCGGTCACGGCCCGGCTGCCGCACCCGTCGACGGACGCCGAGCACCACTCGTACGCCCAGCGCCCGGCACCGGCCGTGCCCCCTACCTCCGAGCACCACGACGTACTGCTGCGCCGCCTGCGCGAACTGGGCCGGTTGCACCGGGACGGGGTGCTCACGGACGAGGAGTTCGCGAGGACGAAAGCGGTGGTGCTCCGCGGCTTCTGACACCAGCGGCGCCCCCACTGCCGCCTAGCTCAGCAGATCCGGCTCACTCCGGGTGACGTCCTGCCACATCGGCTGGTAGTTGATCCACGCCACCAGGTCGCCGCCCAGCTGCTCCCGCGTCGCCACCGCCATCCGGTGGTCGATCCGGACCGGCCGCCCGGCCGCCTGCGCCGTCAGCTGCACCTGGCAGGACCGCTCCATCGACACGAACCACCAGGCCGCCGCGTCCACCGAGTCGCCGACGGTCAGCAGGCCGTGGTTGCGGAGCACGAGTGCTTTGCGGGAGCCGAGCGCGTCCGCGATGCGCCGCCCCTCCTCGGCGTCGACGGAGACACCGGTGTAGGCGTCGTAGAGGGCGTGGTCCTCGTAGAAGGCGCAGCTCTCCTGGGTGATCGGCTCCAGCAGCTCGCCCAGGGCCGCGAGCGCCCGGCCGTGCACCGAGTGGCAGTGGGCGACGGCGACCACGTCGGGGCGGGCGGCGTGCACCTGGGCGTGCACGGTGAACGCGGCCTGGTTGACGTGGTAGCGGCCCTCGACGACCTGGCCGTCCTGGTTGGCGAGGACCAGGTCGCTCACGGTGACGTGCCGGAAGGGCAGCCCGAACGGGTTGACCCAGAAGCAGTCGGTGTACTCCGGGTCGCGGGCGGTGATGTGACCGGAGACGCCGTCCTCGAAGCCGAGCCGCCCGAAGATCCTGAGGGCGCCCGCGAGCCGTTCCTTGCGGTGCCGGCGTTCGTCCTCGACCGACTCGTGCATGGGCGGCATCGCGAACCGCAGCCGGTCGGTGGGCAGCGGCAGGGGCGGGGTGGGCCCGTGCATAGGTCCTCCAGCGTGGTTCTTCGTACGGGCGGAAGCTACCGCCGGTCGGGCCGGGATGAACAGAACCGTTTCGTAAAGATGAGACGAGCGCCCCCGTGAGCACCCTGTGCGCACCCTCGTGCCTCCGGTCTCCCCTACCCCACGAATAGCCGACAGAAGATGTCGGATTTCGGCGCCACACTCTCCGTATGACAGCGAACTGGGCGGCTTTCGCGACCGCCGAACCGGACCTGGCCGACACGGTCGAGAAGCGCTTCGGCGCCTACACCCACCATGTCCTCGCCACCCTCCGCAAGGACGGTTCGCCCCGCACCAGCGGCCTGGAGGTGCGGTTCCTGAACGGCGAGCTGTGGCTCGGCATGATGCCGGACTCGGTGAAGGCGCTCGACCTGCGCCGCGACCCGCGCTTCGCGCTCCAGGCGAACCCCGGGGAGGGCACGGGCATGGGCGGCGGCGACGTCCGGATCAGCGGCCGGGCGATCGAGGTGGAAGACGCCGAGACCAAGGCCGGATACGTCGAAGAGGTGGAACCGCCGGAGCCGTTCCACCTCTTCCGCACCGAGCTGACGGAGGTCGTGAGGACCTACGTCGAGGACGAGACGTACCTCGTCGTCCAGGTCTGGACGCCCGGCGAGGCCCTGCGCACGATCAAGCGCACGTAGGCCCGGGGGTCACTCCCACTCGATCGTCCCCGGGGGCTTCGAGGTCACGTCGAGGACGACCCGGTTGACGTCCTTGACCTCGTTCGTGATCCGCGTGGAGATCCGGGCGAGGACCTCGTACGGCAGGCGCGACCAGTCGGCCGTCATGGCGTCCTCGGACGAGACGGGGCGCAGCACGATCGGGTGGCCGTACGTACGGCCGTCGCCCTGGACGCCCACGCTGCGGACGTCCGCGAGCAGGACCACCGGGCACTGCCAGATGTCCCGGTCGAGGCCGGCCGCCGTCAGCTCCTCGCGGGCGATGGCGTCGGCCTCGCGCAGCAGGTCCAGGCGCTCCTTGCTGACCGCGCCGACGATACGGATGCCGAGGCCCGGGCCGGGGAACGGCTGGCGCTGGACGATCTCGTCCGGCAGGCCGAGCTCCTGGCCGACCATCCGGACCTCGTCCTTGAACAGCTGGCGCAGCGGCTCGATCAGCTTGAACTCGAGGTCCTCGGGCAGGCCGCCCACGTTGTGGTGGGACTTGATGTTGGCCGTGCCGGTGCCGCCGCCGGACTCGACCACGTCCGGGTAGAGGGTGCCCTGGACGAGGAACTCCACGGCCGGGCCCTGGTCGGCGATGATCTCGGCCTGGGCCTGCTCGAAGACCCGGATGAACTCGCGGCCGATGATCTTCCGCTTCTCCTCGGGGTCGGAGACCCCGGCGAGCGCCTTGAGGAACCGCTCCTCCGCGTCCACGACCTTCAGCTGGACGCCGGTCGCGGCGACGAAGTCCTTCTCGACCTGCTCGGTCTCGCCCTTGCGCATCAGGCCGTGGTCGACGTACACGCAGGTCAGCTGGGAGCCGATGGCCTTCTGGACGAGGGCGGCGGCGACGGCGGAGTCCACACCGCCGGACAGCCCGCAGATGGCACGCCGGTCACCGACCTGCTCGCGGATCGCGGCGACCTGCTCCTCGATCACGTTGCCGGTCGTCCAGTTCGGCGTGAGGCCAGCGCCCCGGTACAGGAAGTGCTCCAGCACCTGCTGCCCGTGCGTGGAGTGCATCACCTCGGGGTGGTACTGGACGCCGTAGAGCTTCTTCTCGTCGTTCTCGAACGCCGCGACCGGGACGACGTCCGTGGAGGCCGTCACGGAGAAGCCCTCGGGGGCGGCGGAGCAGGCGTCGCCGTGCGACATCCAGACGGCCTGCTCGGCGGGGGTGCCCTCGAAGAGGGTGGAGGACGACTTGGAGACGTGCAGGCCGGTGCGGCCGTACTCGCGGGCTCCGGTGTTGTCGACGGTGCCGCCGAGGGTCCGCGCCATCAGCTGGAAGCCGTAGCACATGCCGAACACGGGGACGCCGGCCTCGAAGATCGCGCGGTCGAGGCTCGGGGCGCCCTCCTCGTAGACCGACGAGGGGCCGCCGGAGAGGATGATCGCCGCGGGGTTCTTGGCGAGGATCTCCTGGACCGGCATGGTGCTCGGCACGATCTCGCTGTAGACCCGCGCCTCGCGGACACGACGGGCGATGAGCTGGGCGTACTGCGCGCCGAAGTCGACGACCAGGACGGTGTCGGGGGCGTTCGCAGCGGGAGTCGCTGATGACACGGGGTGCCTTCCGGCGGTGGGGCGGGGGTCTTGTGCCACCCGATTCTACCGAGGTGCTCGTGCGCGGTGTCCCGCCCACGGGAGGCCCGGACTCCGGACCTCTCGTCTCACCATGCGGGTCTCACCATGCGAACCCGCTTGGACGCCGCGCCGCCCCAGGGCATACTGAGCGCCATGCTCACGCACCAGACCTTCCGCTTTACCTATGGCATCCGGCCCGCCGGCTGCCATGGTCGTGCTGCTTGAGCAACTGACAAGCGACTTCCCAGGCGCCCCGGGCCGACAAGGCCCGGGGCGTCTGTCGTCGTCCGGGCCTTGCCGCTCCGAGGCGCCCCCTGACGACGAGGAGCCCCTCCCATGACCGTTCCCACCACCGTTCCCACCACCACCGACGTGACCGGCGCCCGTACCCTCGAGGCCGCCGAGGTGATCACCGGCGCGCGTGAGCGGATCGACGCGCTCGACGACCGGATCATCGGCCTGATCCAGGAACGGGTGGCCGTGTCGGCCGTCATCCAGGAGGCGCGGATCACCTCCGGAGGCCGGCGCGTGAACCTCTCCCGCGAGATGGAGGTGCTCGGCCACTACAGGGACGCGCTGGGCAAGCCGGGTACGGCCCTGGCGATGACCCTGCTGGAGCTGTGCCGGGGCAAGATCTGAATCCGCGTTCCCGGGACAGACGTACGCACCCCTCTCACCCGTACGGCGCGTGACCGGCCCCGGGACGCCTCGTTGGTCTCGTTGTCCGTGCCAGCCAGGGGCGGGCCCGAAAGAACCACGCGTGGCTCACTGGAGCGATGAGACGTACGGATCGTGCCGTACGTCGTGGGACCTCGCTCCAGGGAAGTGACCGGACGGCAGGGGACAGCAGCCCGGTCACCCAAGAGAACGGACGGCTCCGGGGACGCCCGGGGCCGCCCGGCGGACATCCCCCGCCGACACCCGCATTTGCCCGACTGCCAGAAGGTCGAGACCAGCGGCGCAACCCCCCGGCGCCGCTTCCAGGCACCGGCGCAGCCCTGACGTCGGTGCTGACGAGAGGAAGGGCCCCGCGGCTCCATCCCGCGGGGCCCTTCGCTCATGCTTTCGCGCCCGCTCATGCTCTTTCGCGCCTGCTCAGGTGCGGGTCACCGTCCCGCAGGCGTGGCCGTCGTCGAGGCTCCTGCTGCGGTCGTACGGATCCGTCGTCGGGCCGGTGGGGTCGGGGCCCTTCTCCCCGCTCGACGGGAACTCCGGGTGCAGGTAGCCGTCGTTGACGTCGCAGGTGGAGTTGCCGATCTCCTCGTCGTACTTCCGGACGGTCAGCCGGCCCGGGGTGACCCGGTAGCGGGCGGGATCGGCGAGTTCGACGTCGAGGACCCTGCGCACAATCGTTCGGGTGACCTCGGTCGATCCGTCGGCCCGCGTGACGGGGTAGACGAAGGTGTAGTCGGCGCGCACCGCGACCCCGGCGTGCGAGCCCTTCTCGAACGTCATGCGCCCGCGCGTCTTGATCACGTCGCCGGCCGACCGTATCTCGTCGGGGTCGAAACGGCTGAACATCGTCACCGGGTCGTGCGTGCCGCTCGGGGCGCGCAGGGCGGTGTTCAGGTCGTCGAGGAGTCCCGGCTGCTTGGGGTCGAGCAGGGAGAGCGCGGCCTCGGGACGCTCGCCGCGTACCGTCTCCGGGTCGAGGTTGGCGGCGACCAGCAGCTTCTTCGTCAGCTTCAGCGCCTGTTCCACGCGGTCCTTCGAGACCGGGCCGACGGCCTTCGCCTCGGGCAGGACGATGCCGGCCTCGCCGTCTGCCCAGTGCAGCGCCGGAGAGCCGGCGAAGGGCTCGTCCAGGGTGGGGGTCTTGGGGTCCGACGCCCCGGGTGCGGCGGTGGGCGCCGCCGTCTCGGCGGGCAGGGGCGAGGCCTCGGCTGCCTCGGGCTCACCCGTACCAAGAGGGTCACCGGGCAGCAGCGACGGCTTCAGGGCCACCAGGGCGACGGCGACGGCGACCGCCACACCGAGAACGGTCCACAGCGTGCGGCGGCGGCCCGCCCGGCGGTTCGTCTCCGGCGCTACGGGGCCGGTACGCCACCCCGGGGGCGACTCGCCCCGCTCCTCCTGCCGGCGCAACCGCTCGGTCACCATGCGCGCCCGCGCGGACGGCTCCTTCGGTGCGGAGCCGCGGATGTCCCGTTCGGTGTCGCGGGTGAACTGTTCCCAGACGTCGTCAGGGATCTCGGAGGCCGACGGATGATCGTCGGACGGCTTGTCAGACACGAGCGACAGTTCTAGGCGCTCGGCAAGTGCCTTCACAAGAAGGCCATGGACGTGACTCAGGACACATAAAAATTCTGTGAATGCCAGCGCAACCATTCACAGGTTTCACGGATCAAACCTGCAGAACCACGGGCACTCCCGCGCCCCACACGCGGAGGCCTCCCCCAACGTTCGTGCCGCACCCTGCGGTACGCCGGACTCTCCGAGGTCTTCATGAAGCTTCGCCGCGCCATGGCAGCAGCGGCCGCTACGGCGGTCATAGCCCCGGTGGCACTGCTCGCGGCACCGGCCGCGTACGCGACCGACGAAACGACGCCCACGCCGAGCGCCTCCGCGAGCGAGTCGGCGCCCGAGAGCAACAGCCCCTCGCCGTCGGCGACCGAGTCCAAGCCCGCCGAGACGACGCCGACTCCGAGCGCGTCCGTGAGCGAGTCCGCTCCGGAGACGACGCCCACGCCGAGCGCCTCCGCGAGCGAGTCCTCCCCGGCGCCCACCGCGTCCGAGCCCGAGGAGTCGGAGTCCCCCGACCCCGAACCCTCGGTCTGCAAGGACACCAAGGTCGACGTCGGCATCAGCGGTCTGCCCGGCAAGATCTCGGCGGGCAGCGGCTGGCACAAGTTCTCGCTGAACGTGCGCAACAACTCCGACTCCACGCTGAACGACCTCGACTTCTTCGCCGGCGCCTCCGCCGACAAGAACGGCGAGGACCTGTTCTCCAGCAAGCAGGTCCAGCTCCAGGCCTGGGACCCCGAGGACAAGATCTGGGTCGACCTCAACGAGGGCGGCCTCGCGGTCGGCTACGTCGGTTACACCGACGAGCTGAAGCCCGACTACGAGGTCAACATCCCGCTGCGCCTCAACGTCAAGCCGTCCGCCCCGGTCGGCGCCGGCTTCTCGCTCGGCGCGACGATCTACGGCGACAACGACGCCGAGTGCACCGGCTTCGGCCAGATCTCCTACAAGTTCCAGATCGTCTCCGCCGGTACAGACACCGGTGGCACCAAGCCGCAGGAAGGCGGCAAGGCGCCCGTCACCGACAAGAAGCCGGCCGGCACCACGCCGGAGGTCACCGGCAGCCTCGCCGAGACCGGCTCCAGCTCCGCCCTGCCGATGATCAGCCTCGTCGGCGGTGCCGCGGTCGTCGCCGGTGCCGGTGCGATCTTCGTGGTGCGTCGCCGCAAGGCCGGCGCGGAGGCGTAACACGCCAGAGCTTTACGCAAGACGGAAGAGGGACCTGCGCTCGGAGGGGGGCGCAGGTCCCTCTTCTGTGTACCGGCTTCGGTTACTTCTCCGGCGGCACCGCAGGCATGCCCAGGAACGGCAGCCGCAGCGCGCCGAACGCGTCCGCCGGGACCGCCGGGGACTTGGGCTCGACCGGCTGGAGACGTTGGTAGGCCGCGCCCTGCCGCGGCCTGAGGTCGGGCTCGCCCTTGTTGGGCCAGTACGACATCGCCCGCTCGGCCTGGGCGGTGATGGTGAGGGACGGGTTGACGCCCAGGTTGGCGGAGACCGCGGCGCCGTCGACCACCGAGATGCCGGAGTGGCCGTAGAGGCGGTGGTACGGGTCGATCACGCCGGTCTCGCGGGAGGCGCCGATGGGGCAGCCGCCCAGGAAGTGGGCGGTGAGCGGGGTGCCCATCAGTTCGCCGACGTTGGAGCCCGCGAAGCCGTTGATCTCGGCGGCCAGGGCCGAGGCGCTCTCCGTGGCGGCCTTGATCTGCTTGGGGTTGGGGGCTCCGTGGCCCTGGCGTGCGGTGAGCAGTCCGCGGCCGGCACCCGACGGTTTGAGATACGTCGTCAGGGAGTTGTCCAGCGACTGCATCACCAGGCCGATGATGGTCCGCTCCGACCAGCGCCGGTTGGACAGGGAACGCAGCACCAGCAGGGGGTGTTTCGCCGCGTGGGCGAGGAAGCCCAGGACCCGCGAGGTGCCCGAGGCGCCGCGGGCGTAGGGGACCTGGAGGATGGACAGGCCGCCCATCGAGTTGGAGCCCTTGCCGTAGCGGACCGGCTCGATGTGGGTGTTCTCGTCCGGGTGGATCGAGGACGTGATGGCCACGCCCCGGGTGAAGTCGGCCTTGCGGGCGCCGTGGGCCTTGCGGTAGCGCCGGTCGTCGGTCTGGGCGCCGACCAGGGCCTCGGAGTTGGTACGGGTCAGCTCGCCCAGCTTGTCTGAGATGTACGGCAGTTGGCCGCCCGCCTTCATGCGGTGCAGCAGGGTCTGGGTGCCGTAGGTGCCGGCGGCGAGGACGACCCGGCGGGCCGTGTAGGTGCGGCCCTTCGCCTTGCGGCGGTCGTCGGTGGGGAGCGTGGCGACGGCGTACCCGCCGCGCGAGTCGTCGGTGACCGAGACGACCGTCGTCAGGGGGTGGACGACCGCGCCGGCCTTCTCGGCCAGGTGCAGATAGTTCTCGTTGAGGGTGTTCTTCGCGCCGTGGCGGCAGCCGGTCATGCACTCGCCGCACTCCGCGCAGGCCCTGCGGGCCGGGCCCGCCCCGCCGAAGTACGGGTCGGGCACCTCCTGGCCCGGCTTCGCCTTCGCCGTGCCGTCGGCGTCCTCGCCGTCGCCGAAGAAGACGCCGACCGGGGCGAGATGGAAGGAGTCGCCGCAGCCCATGCGCTCCGCTGCGGCCTTCAGGTGGACGTCGGACGGGGTCATGGTCGGGTTGAGTCGCACGCCCAGCATGCGCCGGGCCTGGTCGTAGAACGGCTTCAGCTCGTCCTGCCAGTCCGTGATGTCCCGCCACTGCGGGTCCTCGAAGAACGGCTTCGGCGGTACGTAGAGGGTGTTGGCGTAGTTGAGGGAACCGCCGCCGACACCCGCGCCGGCCAGGACCATGACGTTGCCCAGCAGGTGGATGCGCTGGATGCCGTACATGCCGAGTTTCGGCGCCCAGAGGTAGTTCTTGAGGTCCCAGGAGTTCTTGGGGAGAGTTTCGCGGGTGAAGCGGCGGCCTGCTTCCAGGACGCCGACCTTGTAGCCCTTTTCGGTGAGGCGCAGGGCGGTCACGGAGCCGCCGAAGCCGGAGCCTACGACGATGACGTCGTAGTCATGAACGTCCTGAGGCACGTGTTCTCCTCGTTGAGTTTCGCGTGCGGGCCGTCAGCGGTTGATAGCGCAGTTCCCCGCGCCCCTGAAAAGAAAGGTCGGCTACCGGAACCGGAATGCCTTCATCAGGCGGAGGCTCCTGCTCATGAACTGGGCGTACTTCTCGTCGTCCATGCCCAGGGAGGGGGCCATCGGGAGAACCCTCTGGTGGGCGACCGTCTGGGCCTCGGTGTACTTGAGGATGCCCTCGGAGCCGTGGCGGCGACCCAGGCCGGAGTCCTTCATGCCGCCCATGGGCGACTGGACGCTGCCGTACGCGGGGGCGTAGCCCTCGTTGATGTTGACCGTGCCGGTGCGCAGCCGGGCGGCGACCTCCTGGCCGCGTCGGCCGTTCTTCGTCCAGACCGAGGAGTTCAGGCCGTACGCCGTGGCGTTGGCGCGCTCGATGACCTCGTCCTCGTCCTTGAAGCGGTAGACCGAGACGACCGGGCCGAAGGTCTCCTCGGCGCAGACGGACATCTCCGTTTCAACCCCGTCGAGGATCGTGGGCTCGAAGAAGTACGGGCCGATGTCCGGGCGGGCCGTCCCGCCGGCGAGGACCTTCGCGCCCTTGGCAACCGCCTCCTCCACGTGCCGTGTGACGGTCTCCAGCTGGCGTTCGCCGACCAGGGAGCCCATGTCGGCGCCGTACGCCAGCGAGGTGCCGAGGCGCATCGCCCTCGTACGGGCGGCGAAGCGGTCCAGGAAGGCGTCCGCGATCGACTCGTGGACGTAGAGCCGCTCGATGGAGATGCAGAGCTGGCCGGCGGAGGAGAAGCAGGCGCGGACGGCGCCGGCCGCGGCCTTCTCGATGTCGGCGTCCTCCAGCACCAGCATGGCGTTCTTGCCGCCGAGTTCGAGGGAGACGCCGACCAGCCGGGCGGCGGCGCCCTGGGCGACCTCGCGGCCGGTGCGGGTGGAGCCGGTGAAGGAGACGTAGTCGGCGTGCCGGACGACCTCGGGGCCGACGACCGGGCCGTCGCCGAGGACGACCTGGAAGACGTCGGCGGGCAGGCCGGCCTCGATGAGCAGGTCACGGGCCCACAGGGCGGTGAGGCAGGTCTCCGTGTCCGGCTTCATCACGACCGCGTTGCCCGCCACGAAGGCCGGGATCGCGTCGCCGACCGACAGTTCAAGCGGGTAGTTCCAGGGGGCGATCTGGCCGATCACACCGCGCGGGTGGCGCAGTTCGGTGACCTTGGTGAGGGTCGGCATGGCACCGGCGTGCCGCTTGGGCCGGAGGTAGGCGGGGGCCTTGCGGCCGTAGTGCCGGGCGGCGACCGCGACGGCCTGGACCTCCTCGTGGGCGTGCAGCCGGGCCTTGCCGGTCTCCAGCTGGATCAGGTCGAGCACCTCGGCCTGGCGCTCCAGCACCAGGTCGTGGAAGCGGAGCAGGACGGCGGCGCGCTGCCGCAGGGGGGTCCGCGCCCACACGGCCTGGGCGGTGCGGGCCAGTTCGAAGGCCTCCGCCACGTCCTCGGGCGTCGACTCGGGGAGGTCGGCCAGCTTCTCCCCGGTGAACGGCGTGTGGTTGGCGGTGCGACCGGAACCGGCCACGCCCTTGGTGAGCTGGGCGACCAGCTCTGGGGTGACCACGTCGGCGGCGGTGCGGGCGCCCTCCGGGGCGGGGGCGAGGGGGTTCGTGCCGGTCTGTGCCGTGCCGGTCTTCTCCGGGGCGTGCGCGTCCGTCATGAGCCGCAGGGTATGCCCCGGCGAAGGCTTTGGGTACCCGTCGGTAATACGGCTTCACCGAGTACACACACGATGCCAGTGGCTGCTGGCAACAAACGCCCTGATCAGGGCGTTGTGCGGTGACAGTCGGTGTAATTCAGCCTTTTACGATCCCGTGGCGAGCCCGAGCCGGTCCCGGGCTCCCTGGAACACCGCGGTGCCTTCCTCCTCCTCCGGCGTGCCCCTGGGCATGTCGACGCGCAGTTCGTACATGCGGTCGTCGCCGGTGCGGATCAGCACGCGCGTGACCCGCCTGGGGCCCTCGTCCGCCTGGTAGGTGGTGTCGGCGAGGGCGGCCTCGTGGCCCTGGACGCCGGTGCGGGTGTAGCGGGTGTCCCCTGGGACGACGGGTTCCTTCCGGGCCTGGTCCATCGGGGAGCCCGGGGCCCGGTCCCAGAGGAGGAGGCGGACCTGGACGGTGCCGCCCCGTTCGTCGCCGTAGAGCACGGTACGGGGCTGGTCGGTCGCGCTGCCGGTCCGGTCGAGTTCGCGGTAGTGGCGCGGGAGATGGAGGACGGCCGCCAGGTCCGGATCGTGGTGCGGGGTCCAGGTGTCCGCCGTGTCGGCGGTCTGTTCGGCGCTCTCAGCGGTGCCGGCGCCATCGAGGTGGGTGACTGCGCCTATCCCGCCGGCGAGCAGTGCGCTGAGGAGGGCGAGGGGGGCGGGGCGGAGGAGGCTCTGGCGCTTCGGGGGTACGTCGTGCCGCTCCGCGAGGCCGGCCTCCGGCGGTTCGGCGGTCTCCTCGGGCCTCGGCGTGTCCTGCGTGAACTCCCGTATGGACTCGGCCTCCTGAGGTTCTCCGGCCGCTGTCGGTCCCGCCACCGCTTCCAGTTCCTTCGCGACCTCTTCGGCGTCCGGCCGCCGGTCGGGGTCGTGCGCCAGCAGCCGGACGATCAGCGGCCCGAGCGGTCCGGCCCGCTCCGGTTCGGGCGGCTCGGCGGCGCGGATCGCGGCGAGTGTGGCCTCCGGCGTGGTCCGGCGGAACGGCGACGAGCCCTCCACGGCGGTGTACAGCAGGACGCCCAGGGACCACAGGTCGGATGCGGGCCCGGCGATACGGCCGGACATCCGCTCGGGGGCGACGAACTCCGGCGAGCCGGCGAACTCCCCGCCGCCCGTGAGGGACTCCTCGCCCTGGACATGGGCCATGCCGAAGTCGGTGAGGACGACGCGCCGGCCGGGGCCGAGCAGCACATTGGCGGGCTTCACGTCCCGGTGCACGATGCCGACGGAGTGCGCGGCGCGCAGGGCGCCGAGGACGGCGAGGCCGATCCGGGCCGCTTCGCGCGCGTCGAGGGGTCCGCGCCGGAGCGTCTCGTGCAGGGACTCGCCCTGGACCGACTCCATGACGATCCAGGGGAGTCCGTCGAGCGCCTCGGCCGCGTCCAGCTCGTCGGGGCCCGAAGGGCGCGGGCCCTCGTCCGGCCGCTCCGGCTCGACGACCACGTCGTGGATGGTGACGGCGGCGGGATGGTCGACGCGGGCGGCGGCCCGGGCCTCCCGGTGGAGCCGGTGGGCCGCCCGCCGGTGACTCTCGTCCTCCGGGGTGCCCGGCAACCGGGGCTGTCTGACGGCGACTTCACGCTGTACGAGCTCGTCGCGGGCCCGCCAGACGGTGCCCGTCCCGCCGAAGCCGATGCGCTCGATCAGCCGGTAGCGCCCACCGATCAGCCGGCCCTGGGCTCCCGTCCCGCCCCCGTCGTTGCTCATACCCCATCAGTACCGTGCGGGGCGGGCGATTGTCGACGCGGGTCATTTCCGGGGGTGTTGGAGGAGCGCGGGTTCAGGTCCCGTCGATGTCCAGGTTGGCGATCGCCGTGCTCGCCACCTCACGTCCGCGCTCGGTGAAGTCGCCCTCGCCCGGATAGCTGACGGTGAGCTTGTACATGTCGCCGCCGGCAGTCCTGTAGTAGAACATCCGGAGTTCGCGGGGGCGGGGGTTCTCGCTGTCGTCGGTGTCGTAGACGACGGTGTTCTCGGCGGCCTTCTTGTCTCTGTAGGTGGTCACCCTGGGGTTCGTCTTCGGGTTCTCCGGCATGTCCAGGTCGTAACTGCCGCTCTCCTTGAACCCGCTGTCGTCGTCGTACATCTCGGCGGCCGCGGAGCCCGCGATGGTGCTGCCGGTGTCCTCCGCCTTCTTGTCGAGGGTCAGGCCGATCCAGACGCTGCCGCTCCAGTCGGTGTACGTGACCCAGTGCCCCTGGTCCCGCTCCCGGTCGGGCACGGTCCGCTGGTAGCCGCCGGGAACCGCCAGCGACACGGCGAGGCCCTTCTCCTGCTTGGTCTGCCAGCCGTCGGGCAAGGGCCCGGCGAACGGGTCCGCGATGACCAGGTACGCCGTCACCGCCGCCGCCACGAGCGCCGCGCCGAGGCCGGTCCACGCCCGGCGGCCGAGCCGGATGCCCCGGCTTCCGGTGCCCTGGCCCGTGACCTGCACGGCCTGGGTGGGCTGAGCGGCGGGCGGGTTCGCGGCCGCCTCCAGCCGGGCCCGCACCTGTGCGGCGTTCGGGCGGCGGGCCGGGTCCTTGTGCAGCAGGCCCGTGATGACCTCGGCGAGCGGGCCCGGGGCGGAGGCGGGCGGCGCGGGCGTGGCGTTGAGGACGGACTGGAGCGTGGCGGGGGTGTTGCTGCGGCGGAACGGCGAGACGCCCTCCGTCGCCGCGTACAGCACCACGCCCAGGGACCACAGGTCGCTGGCCGGGCCGGGGCGCTGGCCCAGCACCCGCTCCGGAGCGATGTACTCGGGCGAGCCGACGAAGCCGCCGGTGTCGGTCAGGTTGGTCTCGCCCTCGATCTGGGCGATGCCGAAGTCCGTGAGGACGACCCGGTCGTACCGGCCGAGCAGCACGTTGTCCGGTTTCACATCGCGGTGCAGTATGCCCGCCGCGTGCGCGGCCTCCAGCGCGCCGAGCACCTCCAGGCCGATCCGGGCCGCCTCGCGCGCGGACAGGGTGCCCTCCTGGAGCGCGTCGCCCAGCGACCGTCCCCGCACCAGCTCCATCACGATCCACGGCTGGTCGTCCACGACCGCCACGTCGTGGACGTCGACCACCGCCGGGTGGTCGAGCCGGGCCGCGGCACGCGCCTCACGACGCATGCGCTCGAAGGCGTTGGCACGTTCGCGCTCGGGAAGATGATCCGGGACGCGGGGCTCCTTGACGGCGACTTCCCGGTCCACCGTCTCGTCCTCGGCCCGCCACACCGTACCCATGCCGCCGTGCCCGAGCTTGGCGATCAGCCGGTAACGCCCGGCGATGAGGCGCCCGGTACCGGGATCCTCGGCCGCCTCCGTCGCCGCCGGTGCCGCGGCCTCCGACCGGGGCGGCACGACCTGGGTGGGCGTCGCGTAGGGGTTGCCCGGTACCGGTGCCGGTGGGCTGGGCGGTTGCAGAACAAAACTTGTCGGCTCATCGGCCCCGGATCGGGATCCCCCGCTGCTGCTCATGAGGTCATCCATATCGCGCCAAGCGCTTACGTATCCACCAAGGCCGCGAACCGGTCACAGACCCGTGACCCTGGCCGGGGCTTATCTCCCGTTTGTGCCGGTAGGGGAGCTGACAGGAGTGGTCGTGGGGACGGGGGCGCTCGGGGAGGAGGGCCGGGTCGTGGGCGTCCCGGGGGCCGAACTCGTCGGCGTCGGGCCGCCTCCCGGCTCGCCGCCCTCGTCCATGAGCAGCGCCGCCGCGGACACCCCCGCCCCCGCCATCGCGGCGACCAGCAGCGCGGCCACGAGCACCCTCCGGGTGGGCTGCCGCATCAGCTGTTCGGCGAGCCGGCCCGGGGCGGGCATGCCCGCCGGCGGCGTGAACGGCTGCCGGTCCGCGGTGTCCCGAGATGCTCCGCGCGACCGGCCGCGCGCCGCGCCCCGGACCGTCGGCGCGTAGCCGGGCGGCGGCGCCTCCGGTGTCCGGCCCGTGTCGCGAAAGGCCCGCAGCATCCGCTCCGCCCGGTCCGCGTCCAGCCGCCGGTCCGGATCGCGTTCGAGCAGGCCCTGTACGACGGGCAGGAGCGGCCCGGCCTGCGCGGGTGGCCGGATCTCGGCGGCGACGACCGCGTGCAGGATGCCGCCCAACGAGTCGCGGCGGAACGGCGACTCGCCGCTGAGGGCCGCGCACAGCAGCGCGCCCAGAGACCACAGGTCGGACTCGGGCCCGGTCCTGGCTCCGGACATCCGCTCGGGCGCGGTGTACTCGGGCGAGCCGACGAAGGAGTTGTTCTCGGTGAGGGTGGGGGTTCCGGCGACCTGGGCGATGCCGAAGTCGGTCAGGAGGACGCGGTCGGTGCCGGTCTCCAGCAGCACGTTGTCCGGCTTGAGGTCGCGGTGCAGCACACCGGCCGCGTGCGCGGCGCTCAGCGCGCCGAGCAGGGCGATGCCGATGCGGGCCGCTTCGGAGGCGTCGACCGGGCCATCGTGGGCGAGCCGGTCGGCGAGCGAGCCGCCCTCGATCAGCTCCATGACGATGTACGGGCGTTCGTCGTCCTCGACGACGTCATGGACGACGATGATGTGCGGATGGCTCAGCTGGGCGACGGCCCGGGCCTCGCGCAGCGTACGGTCCCGCTGTCTGCGTGCCTCCGCCGCGGAGAGCGTCTCGTCGTAGGGGAGTTCCTTGACGGCCACGCCCCGGCCGAGCAGCTGGTCGGTCGCCCGCCACACCACGCCCATGCCACCGCGCCCGAGTCTCTCCTCGAACCGGTAGCGGCCCGCGATGACACGCGTGTTGTGCCCCTCGGTCCCCATGCGGCAATCATGCCCCACCGGACGGAACGGCTCCGGGGCCGCGGCCGCGGGTGGCCGAAACAGACGGCCCGCGTCAGAGGGGCTCCACGTCACGAGGCCCTTGCGTCAGGAGGTCTTCTCCTGCCAGCCCTGGAGCAGCGAGGTGAACTGCTTGCGCGCCTTCGCCCAGTCCTCCACCGGCGACGACATGTAGAGCGCGTACTCGGTGCCGTCGCGGGCGACGTACGTCTCCTCGATGGCGCGTCGCGGGCCGGGGAACGGGGTGTCCTTCGCGCGCGCGGTCCAGGTGTACTCCCACAGGGCGCCGCCCCGGTCACGGTAGACGTTGCGCTCCAGCGTGATCCGCCTGTAGTCGACCAGATCCTTGATCTGCTGCTCCAGGTCGAGCTGGTGCGCGTACGGGTCGGCGAAGTCCGGGGAGGTGTCGATGGCGATGCGCACGAAGTGCCGTCCGCCGTCGGGCGTGTAGTCGATCTGCTTGAGCTCGCCCTGCGGACCGAAGGGCTTGCGCTTCCAGCCCTTGGGCAGGGAGAGGCTGAAACCCGCGGGGTCGTCGTGGCGGACCCAGCTGTCGGGAACCGATCCCCCGGGCTGCCGCGTGCTCGTGGGACTCGCCGATCCGGAGGCGCCGCCCGGCGTCTGCCGGCCCTCGTTCCACTGCTGCAGCACCACGGCGGTGCCCCCGCCGATGATGGCCGCGAGCGCGACGACGAGGGCGAGCGTACGCAGCCGGCGGCGCCGGCCCGAACCGGTCTGCTGCGGCCCGGACCCCTGCGGACCCGTCGCCGTCGGACCGGTGGTGGTGGGTCCGGTCGTCGGATGGCCGGCGACGGGGGTCCCGGACGCCGGCGTCCCGGAGGCCGGGGCACCGGTGGCGAGGGTGCCGGCCAGCGGCGGAAGCGGCGTCCGGGTGTGAGACCCCGAGCCGGTGCCGGACGGGCCCGCGCCCATGCCCTGGCCGGTCGTGCCCAGCGTGCCCATGCCGCTGTGGACGTCCCGGTACGGCGTCCCCCCGTACTGCGTCGGGACGTACGCCTGTGCCCCGCTCGGCCGACGCCCCTCCGCCGCCTCGGCGAGCATCTGCTCGGCCTGGGAGGCGTCGGGCCGGGTGGCCGGGTCCTTGCGCAGCAGGGCGTTGATGACGGGCGCGAGCGGACCGGCGTGCTGCGGCTGGGCGGCCTCTTCCTCGACCACCGCCTGCATGGTGGTCAGCGGGGTGGTGCGGCGGAACGGCGACCGGCCCTCCACCGCCGTGTAGAGCGTCGCGGCGAGCGCCCACAGATCGGAGGACGGGCCCGGGTCGTGGCCGCGCACCCGCTCGGGCGCCAGGTAGTCGACCGAGCCGACGACCTCTCCGGTCCGCGTGATGGTCGTGTCGCCCTCGATCTGGGCGATGCCGAAGTCGGTGAGCAGGACGCGTCCGTCCCGGCCGAGGAGGACGTTGCCCGGCTTGACGTCGCGGTGCAGGACACCGGCGGTGTGCGCGGCGCGCAGGGCCCGCAGCACCCAGAGGCCGACGCGTGCCGCCTCGCGCGGCTCGACGCGCCCCTCCTCCTTGACCGCGTCGGCCAGCGAGCGGCCCTCGACCAGCTCCATCACGATCCACGGGCGGCCGTCGTGCTCCAGCACGTCGTGCACCGTGACGACCGCCGAGTGGTTGATCCGGGCGGCGGCCCGCGCCTCCGCCCGGGTGCGCGCCAGGAGGATGGCCTGCTCGCTCTCGGAGACGTAGAGGGCCGCCGTCAACTCCTTGATGGCGACGGATCGGTGCAGCACCTCGTCATGGGCGCGCCACACCCGGCCCATGCCGCCGCTGCCGATGGAGTCGGCGAGCCGGTAGCGGCCCGCGACGAGCTGGCCCTGCATCTGATTCACGTTGCCCCGCAATGGTCTTGACAGGGTCAGCGTAAGGACCCGCCCTTCCCCAGGGAACAAGCGGGGTAGCACGGTGACCGCACTGTGACGGTTGTCGCCTGCCGGGACGAGAGGCAACCAGAGGTTGAACTACCGGGTACAGGCGGCGCGCCGAGCGCTCAGCCCGTCGCCTTGTAGGTCGCCGCCGCCTGCTCGTACAGCCGCGTCACCTCGTCCCGCTCGGCCTCCGGCCCGCGCACCTGGACCACGTGGTACCGCCCGCCGACCAGCATCGCGAGGTTGCGCACATACAGCTCGCCCCCGTCGCCGCCGGTCCAGGTGAACTGCCCCTCGGCCATGGTCCGCCCGCCCACCTCGATCGTCTTCAGCCCGGTGGAGGTGGCCCAGCTGGAGTCGCGGTACGGCTGCAACTCGCGCTCCTTCTCCCGCTGGTAGGCCATCGGATCGCTGCCGAACTCGGAGGCGCTGTCCCGGCCCGGTACGACGATGAGCTCGAAGTCGCCCTTCGCGTAGACGACCTGGCCGCTGCCGTTGCGCGGGGTGTGCCCCCAGCCCTTGGCGACGGCGACCTGGAACCCCGCCGCGTCCTTGCGCAGGGTGAAGCCGTCGGCGGCACCGGGGCCCGCGGTCTGTGTCTCGGCGGAACCGGCCGACGTCGACGGGCTCTTCTCCGGCTCGGGCGACGTCTGGTCGGGCCGGGGCTCGCTGCTGGCGTCGGGCTCGGGTGCCTGGCTGACCTCACCGGCGGAACCGGTGCGGTCCGTGCCTTCTGCGCCGTCGGTCTTCGACTTGGGCATGAAGAGCATGGCGTAGGCGATCGCGGCGGCCATCACGAGCAGGACCAGCAGAAGCAGGGTGCGGCCGAGACGGTTCGGCGACCGGGACTCGCGCTTGGCCCGCTTGTGCCGCCCGTGGTGTGCGGGCAGTCCGGCCTTGCGCCTGCGCACGAGCTCGCCCCGGCGGCGTACGACGGGCAGCCGGCTCGCGTCGGCGGGCGGCGCCGCGACGACGTGCACCCCGGCCTCCGGCTCGGGCGCCGAGCGTACGAGCGAGCGCAGCCAGCCGCGCAGCTCCTCGAAGTCGAGGCGCTCGGTGGGGTCCTGACGCAGCAGCGACTCCACCACCGGCCGGAGCGGCCCGCACTCCTCGGCGTAGGCGGGCGGTTCGGCGCACACCATCTGCACCAGCTCGGCCGTCGACTCCTCCGGGTAGGGCGCATGCCCCTGTACGGCCCTGAAGAGCAGCGCGCCGAGCGCCCACAGGTCGGTCGCGGGACCGATCGGGGCGGCCAACTGCCAGTTCTCGTGCACGGGTCCGGCCTGCTCGGGCGCCCAGCGCTCCGTCACCGGCCCGACCACGGCCATCCGCGCCTGCCGCGCCCGCTCGGCGGCCAGGGCCGTGGCCGGGCCGCGCCGGGGTGCGGGGGTGTCGGCGACCAGTTCGTCCCACCGGGCGGGCGAGCCCTGGGCGGAGGGGTCCGGGGCCGGCGGGAGAGCCGCCTGTTCCTGCCCCTGCGGCAGGGGCACGCCGCCGGTTCCGCCCCGGGGGGTGGCGCCGTGCCAGGCGGTCGTCCGGGGGGCGCCGCCGACTCCGTAGGGGTCGGCTATCCGACCCGGCGGGGCCGCACCGGGTGCCGTGCCCTGCCCGGGGATGTACGGCGACTGCGCCGAGCCGTTGCTGTGGGGCACGGGCCCGCCGTCCGGGGCGGACCGGGCACCGGGCAGTGCGGCCCGCCCGCCCTCCTGCGCCTCCTGGACCCGTGCGGCGGCCCGGGCACCCGCCCGGTAGGCCGCGATCGCCCCGGCTCGCGCGACCCGTGGGTCACCGCTGTCGTCCCCACTCCTGCGGGCCGGCACGGCCGGGTCCCGGCCCGCCGTGTCACTCCCGGCCGCGGGCAGTCCCCTGGACTCCCGCGCCTCTATGGCGGCTCGCCGCGCGGCCTCGGGATCGGCCCCGCCACCGAGGCCGGCCGGGGCGCCGCCACCCGGACCTCGGACGGCACCACCGCCGCCCTCGTGGCCCGGTCCCTGCTCAAACTCCTCGGAGGCCGGCACCGGGTCGTACCCGCACAGCGCCTCCTCCGCGGCGCCCACCGCGAGACCGGTCAGCATCACCCGGCCGTCGTCGCAGACGAGCACCGTCCGCGCGGTGACATTGCGGTGCACCCAGCCGTGGGCGTGCAGCACCCGCAGCGCCATGAGGACGTCGGAGGCGACCTCGGCGGCCCGGTACGGCGTCAGCGGCTTCTCGGCGAGCAGCGCCGCCAGCGGACGCGCGGACACCAGCTCGCTGACGATCCACAGCGAACCGCCCTCGGCGAACACGTCGAATACCTGGTCGAGCCGCGGATGGTCGGGAATGGCCGCGGCGGCCTGCGCGGCGTCGACCGCGCGCCGTACCACCGGGTCCGCGGGCCGCCGGGGGCCCGGACGCGTGCCGGACCGTCGCGCGCCACCGTCACGCGCGGTGAAGCCGTCGGGCAGTCCCTCCGCGTCGAGGACCTCGGCCTCGACCACCTCCGGCAACGGCACCTGCCTGACCAGGACTTCCTGTCCGCTGTAGGTGTCGAAGGCCCGGGTCTCGGTGAGTTCGTACTCGTCGGACGGCGGCAGCGGCAGGCGGTAGCGGTCGGCGAGTACCCGGCCCGCATAGTCGTCCACGTTGCCTCCCCCGTCAGCCCGGTCGGTCACATCCGTTCGCCCCACGGTCCGTTCCGGCTGCGCACGGACCGCAAATATTTACGATACGTGCCGCAGGCAACCCGCAATGTGGGGATGCCAGATCTGCCTCCCCAAACCCGGGGACCCTCATGCTCAGGACTTGGGTTCGAAGGTCTTGGTCAGCGTCGCCCAGGTGTCCTTGCGTGAGTCGCCGTCCCAGTCGGCCGCCTTCGCCGTGTACATCAGCGCGTAGCCCTGGGAGTCGTCGACGACGAACCCGCGGTCGATGGTCCGGTACTCGGTGCCGCTCTCCCGGTAGGTGAACTCCCAGTCGGCCGTGTTCCAGCCGCGGTAGTCCACCTTCTCTATGCGGATCTTCTTGTACTCCGCGCGCTGCATGTAGCGCTCCTGGCTCTTCCAGTCCGCCACCGGGTCGCCCTTGGGCGTGGACGTCCAGGCGATGAGCAGCTTCTGCCCGTCGGGCCCGGTGAACCGGTCGCCGGCGGAGCCCGTGGACTGGAACTTCCACCCCTTCGGCAGGCCTATCGAGTACCCCTGGTTCCCCTTGTGAGTCGACTCCGCAGCGGTGCCCTTTCCGGCGGACCCGCCCGCACCGCCGCCGGCGGATCCGCTCGCCCCGCCGCTCGGTTCGGCCTTCGAGGAGGGCCCCGACGGCGCGGGCTGCGTCGCCGTGTTGTCGGTGCGCGTGCCGTCCTTCTCGTCGCCCTTGGTGTCGGCGCTGCCCGACGCGGTGGCGACGGTCTTGCCGCCGCTCTCGCCCGCCCCGTTCGAGCCCTTGTCGTCCCCGCTGAACGCGATGGTGAGCACCGTGCCGAGCACGGCGAGCACCACGACCACGGCGATGATCACCAGGGTCCGCCGCGACACCACGTCGGTGAGCGGCGCCCGGGGCACCTGCCGGGGCGGCAGGTCCGGCGGCGGCATGACGGGCCACCCCGAACTCCGCCCCTCGGAGGTCGCCTTCGCGTCCTGCGCGCCCCGCTCACCGGACCCGGAGGCCGCCGCCCCCGAGTCCTGCTTCGGACCCGACTGCGACACGGCCGCGCCCGCGCCCCCGGCGGCCGCCTCGTCCTTCTGTCCGGAGGCGGCCTTGGCGTCCTCGGTCTCGGTACGGGTCGCTGCCGACGCCGCGGCCGGTCCGGCCGCGGCCTTGCGCACGGAGCGCAGCGCCCCGCGCAGCCGCTCCCCGGCCTCCTCGCCCCGCTTGCCCGCGGCACCCGAGGGACTGCCCTTGCGCGACGCCTTGTCCGGCTGCGCCGGCAGCGGCACGACCTTCGTCGCGTCCATCGGCTCCGGCTCGGTCGTCTCCGGCGCGTGGATGACGGAGTTCAGCATCGCCCGGGCGCCCGCGTCGTCGAGCCGCTTGGCGGGGTCCTTGGTGAGCAGCCCGTGGATGACGTCCGTCAGCGGGCCCGCGTTCTTCGGCTCCTCCAGCGGCTCGGTCATCACCGCGGTGAGAGTCGCTATGGCCGACCCCTTGTCGTACGGCGGCGCTCCCTCCACCGACGCGTACAGCAGCCCGCCGAGCGACCACAGGTCGGCGGCCGGGCCCGGCTTGTGCCCGCGCGCCCGCTCCGGGGAGATGTAGGAGGGCGCGCCGACGAGCATGCCGGTCGAGGTGATGGACGGGTCGCCCTCGACCTGGGCGATGCCGAAGTCGGTGAGCACGACCCGGCCGTCCTCGGAGATCAGCACGTTCGACGGCTTCACGTCGCGGTGCAGGATGCCCTCACGGTGCGCGGACCGCAGCACGTCGAGGACGGCCAGCCCGACCTCGGCGGCCCGCTTCGGCTCGAGGAGGCCGTCCTCCCGGATGACCTCGGCGAGCGACTTGCCCTCGACGAGCTCCATCACGATCCAGGGCCGGTCGTCCTCCTGGACCACGTCGAAGACGGTCACGGCGCTGTTGTTGCGGATCCGCGCGATCGCCTTGGCCTCGCGCAGCGTCCGCGTGATCAGCCGCCGCTTCTCCTCCTGGTCGATGTTCGTCGGGAACCGCAGCTCCTTGACGGCGACCGTCCGCCCCAGCGTCTCGTCCTCGGCACGCCACACGGTGCCCATGCCGCCGCGGCCGAGCACCTCGCCCAGCCGGTACCGCCCGGCCAGGAGACGCTCCCTGTTGTCCTGACGAGTGTCCTGACGAGATGTGCCCGCCGCCCGCTCCGCCTCCGACATGCGTCCCCTCATACAACCCGCCCTGACAGAGCCTCCATTGTCTCTCACCCGACAAGTGCCCCGTGCCCAGGGGGCCCCTGGGCACGGGGCGCCGGGCCCGTCCACCCGGAACCCGGGTGTGCCGCGCCCCTCGCCGCCTTGCATGATGGGCCCTGACGAGGGAGGAGCCCGCATGCCGCCGTTTCGGACATTGCTGGCCCTGCCGGTGTCCGTCGCCCTCCTCGGTCTGCCCCCGGCCGACTCCTCGGCCCTCTCGGCCCCGCCCACGGACGCGGTGCTGCCGCTGCTCGTGACCCGGGGCAAGGCTCCCGCCGCGGCCCTGCTGGCCCGGGAAGGGCGCACCACCCGCTATGCCCAGGCAGGTCCCGGAATCGCCCGGTCGGACCATTTCCGCGCCGGCAGCATCACGAAGACGTTCATCGCGACGGTCGTGCTGCAACTGGCCGCCGAGCACCGGCTGTCGCTGTCCGACACCGTGGAGCGGCACCTGCCCGGCCTGGTGCGGGGAGCGGGCAACGACGGCCGCGCGCTGACCCTGCGCTCCCTGCTCACCCACACCAGCGGCCTGTACGACTTCACCGCGGACACCGGCGGAACGGCACCCGTCACACCCCGTCAGGCCGTACGCATCGCACTCACCCACCCTCCGGCCACTCGCGGCCGCTTCTCCTACTCGAACACCAACTACGTCCTGCTCGGTCTGGTCATCCAGCAGGTCACCGGCGACTCGTACGCCGCCGAGGCCGAGCGCCGCATCATCACTCCCCTGCGCCTGACGGGCACCTCCTTCCCCGGCTCCCGCCCCTCGCTGCCCTCTCCGCACGGCCGCGCCTACGCCGCCGACGGAACCGACGTCACCGATCTCGACCCGCGGGTGGCCGGCGCCGCGGGCGAGCTGGTGACCACGCTCGCCGATCTGGACCGCTTCTACGCGGCCCTGCTCGGCGGGCGGCTGCTGCCCCCGCACTGGCTGCGCGAGATGCTCGACACCCGTGCCGCACACGGCGCGTACGGCATGGGGCTGTTCCCCGAGAAACTTCCGTGCGGCACCACGGTGTGGGGGCACAACGGGCACATATCCGGCAGCTACGTGCGCACCGCAGCCACCGTCGACGGCCGGCGTGCCCTCACCCTCCGCGTGAACACGGACGCGATCGCGGATCCCGACCTCGAACCCGCGGTGCTCGCGGCCGAGTTCTGCCCCCGCACCTCGTAGAACGACCGGGCCCCGAACGGAGATCCCCGCTCGTGACACTCGTTCGAGTGAGATGCCTACCGGGGCCTACCGGGGCACGATGTCCGGCGCCCCCAGCCGCGCCGCGTCCGCCGTGAGGTCGTCGGGCTGCCGCTGCGACTCCCGCTCGGCCTCCACCCGCTTCTGGTAGTGCTCGATCTCGCGCTCGATCTGGTCCTTGTCCCAGCCGAGCACGGGCGCCATCAGGCCGGCGGCGTCGCGCGCGCTGCGGCTGCCCCGGTCGAAGGTCTCGATCGAGATGCGCGTCCGCCGGGTCAGCACGTCGTCCAGATGCCGCGCCCCCTCGTGCGAGGCCGCGTAGACGATCTCGGCACGCAGATAGTCGTCGGCCGCCGCCAGGGGCTCGCCCAGCGACGGGTCCTCGGCGATGAGCTCCAGAAGCTCCTCGGTCATCGCCCCGTACCGGTTCAGCAGGTGCTCCACCCGCACCACGTGCAGTCCGGTCCGGGCGGCGATCCGCGCCCGCGCGTTCCACAGCGCCCGGTAGCCCTCGGCGCCCACCAGCGGCACGTCCTCGGTGACGCACTCGGCGACGCGCATGTCGAGCCCGTGCACCGCCGCGTCCACCGCGTCCTTGGCCATGACCCGGTACGTCGTGTACTTGCCGCCCGCCACGACGACGAGCCCGGGCACCGGGTGCGCCACGGTGTGCTCGCGCGACAGCTTGCTGGTGGCGTCCGACTCGCCCGCGAGCAGCGGCCGCAGCCCCGCGTACACGCCCTGGACGTCGTCCCTGGTGAGGGGCACCGCGAGCACCGAGTTCACATGTTCCAGCAGGTAGTCGATGTCCGCGCTGGACGCGGCCGGGTGCGCCTTGTCGAGGTCCCAGTCGGTGTCCGTGGTCCCGACGATCCAGTGCCTGCCCCACGGGATGACGAACAGCACGGACTTCTCCGTGCGCAGGATCAGCCCGGTCGTGGAGTGGATCCGGTCGCGCGGCACGACCAGGTGAATGCCCTTGGAGGCCCGGACGTGGAACTGGCCGCGCTCCCCGACCATGGCCTGGGTGTCGTCCGTCCACACGCCGGTCGCGTTGACGACCTGCTTGGCGCGGATCTCGTACTCCCCGCCCCCCTCAAGATCCTGCACCCTGGCGCCGACGACCCGCTCGCCCTCGCGCAGGAAGCCCGTCACCCGCGCGCGGTTGGCGGCCTTGGCGCCGTACGCCACCGCCGTGCGCACCAGGTTCGTCACATAGCGGGCGTCGTCCATCTGGGCGTCGTAGTACTGGAGCGCCCCGACCAGCGCGTCCTTCTTCAAGCAGGGCGCCACGCGCAGGGCGTGAGAGCGGGTCAGGTGGCGGTGCATCGGCAGGCCCCGGCCATGGCCGCGCGCCATGGACATGGCGTCGTACATCGCGACGCCCGACCCGGCGTAGAGCCGCTCCCAGCCCTTGTGCTGCAGCGGGTACAGGAACGGCACGGGCTTCACCAGATGCGGGGCGAGCCGCTCCAGCAGCAGGCCGCGCTCCTTCAGCGCCTCCCGGACGAGCGTGAAGTCGAGCATCTCCAGATAGCGCAGGCCGCCGTGGATCAGTTTGCTGGACCGGCTGGAGGTGCCCGAGGCCCAGTCGCGGGCCTCGACCAGGCCCGTGGCGAGGCCCCGGGTAACGGCGTCGAGGGCGGTGCCCGCTCCGACCACGCCCGCGCCCACGACCAGCACGTCCAGCTCTCGCTCGGCCATGGATGCAAGTGACTCGGCTCGCTGCGCCGGCCCGAGTGTCGCTGTCCTCACGCTGCCTCCCGCTCATCGGTCGCGCCGGCCGCACCCGTCGGGTGAGGCCCCGTCCGTATCCCCCATGCCCAAATTCTGACCGGGTTGCCTGACTTCAGCCACCACGGGCCCTCAGCCTGTGGACAACCCGCACGGAACACTCACCGAAACTCGGCCGGGCAATCCCACATATCGGTCATATTTACTCCTAGTCTGACATTGCGCTCGCCCGTCCTGTCCACAGGGCTTGCGCACCTGTCCCACTTCGGCTACTGGGAAGGACGGCCACGCCGTGCCCGCAGATCTCGCCGTCATCGGACTCGGCCCTTACGGCCTGCCCCTGGCTCAGGCCGCCGTCGCCGCCGGCGTCCCCACCATCGGCTACCGGACCGGACCCGAGACCGGTTCCCTCAGCCCCGCCGAACTGCGCCGGATGCTCTCGAAGGGCTTCCGGCCGACCACGAACGCCGCCGAGCTCGGCAGGGTGCGCACCGCGGTGATCTGCGCACCGACCCCGCCGGGCACGGACGGCCGGCTCGACCTGAGCCAGGTGGAGACGGCCGCCCGCACCCTGGCCGCCCACCTGCGCCCGCACACCACGGTGATCCTGGAGTCACCTGTGTATCCCGGGGCGACAGAGGAATTCCTGCGCCCCCTCCTCGAAGAGGGCTCGGGCCTGCGGGCGGGCCGCGACTTCCACCTCGCCCACTCCCCCAGCCGCGTCGACCCCGGCAACCGCGACTTCACGCCCGCCGGCACCCCGAAGGTCATCGGCGGCCTCACCCCGGCCTGCACCGAGTCGGCCGCCGCCTTCTACGGACGGCTCACGGACAAGGTGGTACGCGCGCGTGGACTGCGCGAAGCGGAGACCGTGCAGCTGCTGGAGACCAACTACCGGCACGTCAACATCGCCCTCGTCAACGAGATGGCCGCGCTCTGCCACGACATGGGCATCGACCTGTGGGACGTGATCCGCTGCGCGGAGACCAAGCCGTACGGCTTCCAGGCCTTCCGCCCCGGCCCGGGCGTCGGCGGCCACACCCTCCCCCAGGACCTGACCGCCCACGGCGGCCGCAGCCTGCGCATGGTGGAACTGGCCCAGAAGGTCAACAGCCGGATGCCCCGCTACGTCGTCCAGCGCGGCGCCCAGCTCCTCAACGAGCACGGCAAGTCCGCGCGCGGCGCACGCGTACTGCTCCTGGGCGTCACCTACGAGCCCGACCTCGCCGACCTGCAGGGCACCCCCGCCCAGGAGATCGCCCTGCGTCTGATGGATCTGGGCGCGTCGGTCAGCTACCACGACCCGCACGTCCCCGACTGGAGCGTGCTCGACCGCCCCGTCCCCCGGGCGGACTCGCTCTACGAAGCGGCCGCCGACGCGGATCTGACCATCCTGCTCCAGCAGCACCGCACGTACGACCTCCAGGGCCTGTCGGTGAAGGCGCAGCTGCTCCTGGACACACGAGGGGCGGCACCCGCGGGTGCCGCCCACCGTCTGTGACGTCGTGCCCGGGTCCTACCGCCGGTGCTGCGAGTCCGCCACCGTCACCTCGACGCGCTGGAACTCCTTCAGCTCGCTGTAGCCGGTGGTGGCCATGGCGCGGCGCAGGGCGCCGAAGAGGTTCATCGAGCCGTCGGGGGTGTGGGACGGGCCGGTGAGGATCTCCTCGATGGTCCCGACGGTGCCGAGGTCGACCTTCTTGCCGCGCGGCAGCTCCTCGTTCACGGCCTCCATGCCCCAGTGGTGCCCCTTGCCCGGGCCGTCGGTCGCGCGCGCGAGCGGGGAGCCCATCATGACCGCGTCGGCACCGCAGGCGATCGCCTTGGGCAGGTCGCCCGACCAGCCGACACCGCCGTCCGCGATCACGTGCACGTACCGGCCGCCGGACTCGTCCATGTAGTCACGGCGCGCGGCCGCGACGTCGGCGACAGCCGTCGCCATGGGGACCTGGATGCCGAGCACATTGCGCGTGGTGTGCGCGGCGCCGCCGCCGAAGCCGACCAGCACACCGGCCGCGCCGGTGCGCATCAGGTGCAGGGCCGCGGTGTACGTGGCGCAGCCGCCGACGATCACCGGGACGTCCAGCTCGTAGATGAACTGCTTCAGGTTCAGCGGCTCGGACGCCCCGGAGACGTGCTCCGCCGAGACCGTCGTACCGCGGATGACGAAGATGTCCACGCCCGCGTCGACGACGGCCTTGGAGAACTGGGCCGTGCGCTGCGGGGAGAGCGCGGCGGCCGTGACGACGCCCGAGTCGCGCACCTCCTTGATGCGGGCGCCGATCAGCTCCTCCTTGATCGGCGCGGCGTAGATCTCCTGGAGGCGCCGGGTCGCCGCCTCGGCGGGCAGCTCGGCGATCTCGTCCAGCAGCGGCTGCGGGTCCTCGTGGCGCGTCCACAGGCCCTCGAGGTTCAGCACGCCGAGGCCGCCCAGCTCGCCGATGCGGATGGCGGTGGCCGGGGAGACGACCGAGTCCATGGGGGCGGCCAGGAACGGCAGCTCGAAGCGGTAGGCGTCGATCTGCCAGGCGATCGAGACCTCCTTCGGGTCCCGCGTACGGCGGCTGGGGACGACGGCGATGTCGTCGAAGGCGTACGCCCGGCGGCCGCGCTTGCCGCGCCCGATCTCGATCTCAGTCACGTTTGTGGCCTTTCCCTGATGCGTTGCAGCGTCTTCCAGTATCGCCGACGGGCATGACGAGGGCGGCCCCGGATGCTTCCGGGGCCGCCCCATCGAGCCCGATGCCTACTGACGGCTGTAGTTCGGCGCCTCGACCGTCATCTGGATGTCGTGCGGGTGGCTCTCCTTCAGACCCGCCGAGGTGATGCGGACGAAGCGGCCCTTGGACTCCATCTCCTCGATGGTGGCCGCGCCCACGTAGCCCATGGTCTGGCGCAGACCGCCGACGAGCTGGTGCAGCACGTTGGCCAGGGGGCCGCGGTAGGGCACCTGGCCCTCGACGCCCTCGGGCACGAGCTTGTCGTCGGAGGCCACCTCGGCCTGGAAGTAGCGGTCCTTCGAGAACGACTTCCCCTGGCCGCGGGACTGCATGGCGCCCAGCGAGCCCATGCCGCGGTAGGACTTGAACTGCTTGCCGTTGATGAAGAGCAGCTCGCCGGGCGACTCCTCACAGCCCGCGAGCAGGCTGCCCAGCATGACCGTGTCGGCACCGGCGGCGAGCGCCTTGCCGATGTCGCCGGAGTACTGCAGACCGCCGTCGCCGATCAGCGGGATGCCCGCGGGGCGGGCGGCGAGGGAGGCCTCGTAGATGGCGGTGACCTGCGGGACGCCGATACCGGCGACCACCCGCGTGGTGCAGATCGAGCCGGGGCCCACACCCACCTTGATGCCGTCGACACCGGCGTCGATCAGGGCCTGCGCGCCGTCGCGCGTGGCGACGTTGCCGCCGATCACGTCGACGGACACGCTCGACTTGATCTTCGACATCCAGCTGAGGGCGTTGCTGTTGTGGCCGTGCGAGGTGTCGACGACCAGGAAGTCCACCCCGGCCTCGGCGAGCGCCTGGGCACGCTCCAGGGCCTCGGGGCTGGCGCCCACCGCGGCACCGACCAGCAGCCGGCCCTCGGCGTCCTTGGCGGCGTTCGGGTACTTCTCGGCCTTGACGAAGTCCTTGACCGTGATCAGGCCCTTGAGGATGCCCCGGTCGTCGACGAGCGGCAGCTTCTCGATCTTGTGGCGGCGCAGCAGCTCCATGGCGTCGACGCCGGAGATGCCGACCTTGCCGGTGACCAGCGGCATCGGCGTCATGACGTCACGCACCTGACGGCTGCGGTCGGTCTCGAAGGCCATGTCACGGTTGGTGACGATGCCGAGCAGCTTGCCGGCCGGGTCGGTGACGGGGACGCCGCTGATGCGGAACTTGGCGCACAGGGCGTCCGCCTCAGCGAGCGTCGCGTCGGGGTGCACCGTGATGGGGTCGGTGACCATGCCGGACTCGGACCGCTTGACCAGGTCGACCTGGTTGACCTGGTCCTCGACCGACAGGTTGCGGTGCAGCACGCCGACGCCGCCGAGGCGGGCCATCGCGATCGCCAGGCGGGATTCGGTCACCTTGTCCATCGCCGCGGAGAGCAGCGGGATGTTGACCCGGACGTTGCGGGAGATGCGGGACGAGGTGTCGACCGCGTTGGGCAGCACCTCGGATGCGCCCGGCAGCAGCAGCACGTCGTCGTAGGTCAGCCCGAGTGTCGCGAATTTTCCGGGCACTCCGTCGACGTTTGCAGTCATGACACCTTCCCCAAATGGCCTTGATCGGTGCGGATGTCCATGCTAACGGGAAGCGCGGCTGTCTCATTCCACGGTTCCGGTCGGCTCGGGGCTTCGTATGTTCGTACGGAAGCCGCGCACCGCCTGTTCAACCAAGGGCTGCTGAAGGGCTACTGCTCGGCGAGCGCCCGCAGCCGGCTCAGCGCCCGGTGCTGCGCCACCCGGACGGCGCCGGGTGACATTCCCAACATCTGGCCCGTCTCCTCGGCCGTGAGCCCCACCGCGATGCGCAGCAGCAACAGCTCCCGCTGGTTCTCGGGCAGGTTGGCCAGGAGTTTCTTGGCCCATGCCGCGTCACTGCTCAGCAGGGCGCGTTCCTCCGGTCCCAGGGAGTCGTCGGGGCGCTCGGGCATCTCGTCGGAGGGGATGGCCGTCGAGCCGGGGTGGCGCATCGCCGCGCGCTGCAGGTCGGCGACCTTGTGGGCGGCGATGGCGAAGACGAACGCCTCGAAGGGACGCCCGGTGTCCCGGTAGCGGGGCAGTGCGAGGAGCACCGCCACGCACACCTCCTGGGCGAGGTCCTCCACGAAGTGCCGGGCGTCGCCCGGGAGACGGGACAGGCGGGTGCGGCAGTAGCGCAGCGCCAGGGGGTGGACATGGGCGAGCAGATCGTGCGTGGCCTGCTCGTCCCCGTCGACGGCGCGGTGGACGAGCGCGCCGATCGCCCCTTGGGCATTGACCGCCTCGTCGTCGCGCATCGGTCCATGGTGCCTTGCGGCCGTTGGGTCCGCGGCACCGCGCCCGTTGTTGTGCACCGAAGCGTTATGAGCAGGTGCGCCGGCACTCATCCCCTGCGCCCTCCCCTTCCGCTCGACCGACTCGTCCCCGAGGAACTCCACACCCTCAAGGATGCGGCATCCGCGGCGAAACAAGCAGCGGGCACCCGGCGGACACCCGGTCCGACCCCGCCCACCTGCCTTTTCGCGCCCCCACTGCGACCACCGCCACACGCGCGGCCGCCCTCAGGACCTGCCGTTCGGATCGTCCCGGGGCCGGGCGGCCTCGCAGGCACCCCGCCGAACCCTCGCACCCGTGCGTACGGCCCGCGCGGGGGCATCCGCATGCCCCCGCTCCCCGGCCCGCGCCGGGTGCCTCGCGCCGAAGCCGGCCCGATCCGAAGGACAGGTCCTAGCGCACCAGGCCCCACCGGAAGCCGAGCGCCACGGCGTGGGCCCGGTCCGAGGCGCCGAGCTTCTTGAACAGGCGCCGGGCGTGGGTCTTGACGGTGTCCTCGGAGAGGAACAGCTCGCGGCCGATCTCCGCGTTCGAGCGGCCGTGGCTCATGCCTTCGAGGACCTGGATCTCACGCGCCGTGAGCGTGGGCGCGGCGCCCATCTCGGCCGAGCGCAGCCGGCGCGGGGCGAGCCGCCAGGTCGGGTCGGCCAGGGCCTGCGTCACCGTCGCGCGCAGCTCGGCGCGGGAGGCGTCCTTGTGCAGATAGCCGCGGGCACCGGCGGCGACCGCGAGGGCCACGCCGTCCAGGTCCTCGGCGACGGTGAGCATGATGATGCGCGCGCCGGGGTCGGCGGACAGCAGCCGCCGGACCGTCTCGACGCCGCCCAGACCGGGCATGCGCACGTCCATCAGAATCAGGTCCGAGCGGTCGGCCCCCCAGCGGCGGAGGACTTCCTCGCCGTTGGCCGCCGTCGTCACGCGCTCTACGCCGGGCACGGTCGCGACCGCGCGACGGAGCGCCTCTCGGGCAAGCGGGGAGTCGTCGCAGACGAGGACGGAAGTCATGACCGCCCTCCGCAGCTGATGCACGTCACCTTGAGCCTCCAGGCTGGTACGGAATCGTCACCTGTGCGGTCGACCGTCTCGGACACCCGTCCGAGCGCTTGTTCCTTCAACCGCCTCGCCCTCTCAACGACGGTCACTCGAAAGAGTTACGGGGTCGGCTGTCATCTTCGGCACTCTACGTGAGGGGGCGGACACGGTGCAGACATGCGCAGCAGACCCACGAACTTTCATCACAACCTATGCCCCATTCAGACCCATTTCTTCCGCTTTGCCAGTGTCTGGAGCTAGATTCGCAATGAGTCATATTTTCATCTCCTTAGATCGTAGTTGTACGGTCGTAGACACCGGATCCGCCCAAAACGGCTACAAGGGGTCACGTAATGGCAGATTTCTCCCGCCTTCCCGGACCGAACGCGGACCTGTGGGACTGGCAGCTGCTGGCCGCCTGCCGCGGGGTGGACAGCTCGCTCTTCTTCCATCCGGAGGGCGAGCGCGGTGCGGCTCGGAGTGCTCGCGAGAACTCGGCCAAAGAGGTCTGCATGAGGTGCCCGGTACGCGCCGAGTGCGCCGCTCACGCGCTGGCGGTGCGTGAGCCGTACGGCGTGTGGGGCGGGCTGACCGAGGACGAGCGCGAAGAGCTCATGGGGCGGGCGCGCAACCGGCTGGTGTCGGCGTCGGCACCTGGCGGGCATACCGCCTCGCACCATTGAAATAACGTTTCTGCGGATGGCACGCGCACGCGTGCCCTTGGTTTTCGCTAGCGGACGGCCGCCCGCGCCAGCTGGTCGAGCGTCGCCGACACCGCCGGGACCTGTGCGAGGTCGGGCAGGGTGAGCGCGACGATCTCCCGCCGTACCGCCGGTTCCAGCGTCACGGTGCGTACACCCCGGGGCCGTACCGACTCGACGGCCAGCTGCGGCAGCACGGCCACGCCCAGTCCGGCGCCGACCAGGCCGACCACCGCCGGATAGTCGTCGGTGGCGAAGTCGATGCGAGGCGTGAAGCCGGCCGCCGCGCACACCTCGACCAACTGACCTCGACAGCGCGGGCAGCCCGCGATCCACGGCTCCTGCGCGAGCTCGCCGATGGCGACGGACCGCGCGCCCGCGAGCCGGTGCCGCTCCGGCACGAGGGCGACGAGCCGGTCCGAAAGCAGCGGCCGTACGACGAGGTCGTCCCACTCCTCCGCGCCCGCCGCTCCCTCGTAGCGGAAGGCGAGCGCCACGTCGCAGTCGCCCTCGCGCAGCAGGCCGACCGATGCGGGCGGTTCGGCCTCCTCCAGGGAGACGCGGGTGCCGGGATGTGCCGCGCGCAGCGCGGCGAGGGCCGTCGGCACCAGCGTGGAGCTGCCGCTGGGGAAGGAGACGAGCCGGACCCGTCCCGCGCGCAGCCCGGCGATGGCGGCGATCTCCTCCTCCGCGGCCGTGAGCCCGGCGAGGATCCCGGCGGCGTGCCGCACCAGCGCCTCACCGGCCTGGGTCAGGCGCATCTCGCGCCCGGTGCGGATGAGCAGGGGGGTGCCGACGGAGGTTTCCAGGGCCTTCATCTGCTGGCTGACGGCGGGCTGTGTGCAGCCCAGTTCCCGTCCCGCGGCGGAGAAGGAACCGGTGGCGGCGACGGCGCGCAGTACGCGGAGATGACGAGCTTCGATCACCCTTCGAGAATAAGCGACCCTTTGACGCCGATGCGAATAATGCGTCGACGCTTTGGGGTCCGGTCCCTTACCGTGCGGTGCATGAAGCTTCTGTCTGTGAATCTGGGCCGTGCCAAGGCTGTGCCGTACACGGACAACCCGGAGGGCGTGACCGGGATCGACAAGCGGCCGGTGGACGGGTCCGTGCGGGTGTCGGCGCCCGGGCCCAAGGGCATCGGCGGGAGCGGGCTGGCCGGGGACGCGGTGTGCAAGCTGGAGCACCACGGCGGCGACGACCAGGCGGTGTACGCGATGGCGCGCGAGGACCTGGACGAGTGGGAGCGCGAGCTGGGCCGGACGCTGGCCGACGGGGCGTTCGGCGAGAACCTCACGACCCAGGGGCTGGACGTGTCCGGCGCGCGGATCGGCGAGCGCTGGCGCATCGGGCCCGAGGTCGTCCTGGAGATCACCTCCGGGCGGATCCCGTGCCGCACGTTCCAGGGCCATCTGGAGGAGAAGGGCTGGGTGAAGCGGTTCACCCGGCGGGGCGCGCCGGGGGCGTATCTGCGGGTGATCGAGCCCGGCGCGATTCGCGCGGGCGACGTCGTCGAGATCGTGCACCGGCCGGACCACGACGTGACGGTGGCCCTGCAGTTCCGGGCGGTCACCACCGAGCGGACGCTGCTGCCGCGGCTGCTGGCGGCGGGCGAGGCGCTGCACCCGGAGGTGCTGCGGGAGGCGCGGGAGTACGTGGAGAAGTACGGGGCCTGACGGCGGCTCACCGCGGCGGTCTCCACCGACCCTTCACCGGCCAAGGCCCCGTCCGGAAGCGGACGCACCCACTCCGGGTCACTAACCTTCTGCCATGACAACGGCTCTGATTACGGGATCGACGGCAGGCATCGGGGCCGCGTTCGCGCGGCGACTGGCGTCCGACGGGCACAACCTGGTGCTGGTGGCCCGCGACACCAAGCGGCTCAGGGAACAGGCGACCGAGCTGCACGACGGGCACGGCATCGAGGCGGAGGTACTGACGGCCGACCTGGCGCAGGACAAGGGCATCGAGGCGGTGGCCGACCGGCTGGGCGACCGCAAGAACCCCGTCGACCTCCTGGTCAACAACGCCGGATTCGGCAACAAGGGCCGCTATCTCGATGTCTCCATGGCCGATGAGCTGCGGATGCTCAAGGTGCACTGCGAGGCGGTACTGCGGCTGACGTCGGCGGCGACCGAGGGCATGCGGGCGCGCGGCCGGGGCGGTGTCGTCAATGTCGCGTCGGTCGCCGCGTTCGTTCCGCGGGGCACCTACGGCGCGTCCAAGGCCTGGGTCGTGCAGTTCACGCAGGGCGCGGCGCGTGACCTGGCCGGCAGCGGCGTACGGCTGATGGCGCTCTGCCCTGGTTTCGTGCGCACGGAGTTCCACGACCGGGCCGGCATGGGCACGGACAACATCCCGGGCTGGATGTGGCTCGACGCGGACAAGCTGGTGGCGGCGGCGCTGCACGACCTGGCCCGGGGCAAGACGCTGTCGATCCCGGACCCGCGGTACAAGGCGCTGATGGGCGCGGCGAAGCTGGTGCCCAGAGGGATGCTCGGGGCGGTTTCGTCCAGGACGGGGCGGAAGTACGGGCCGCAGTAGCGGCTTCGGTCGCGAAGCGCCGGGAGGCATCCGGGCGGCCCGCTTGGGAGAATGGAGCTGCCCAGCCGGCCCCAGCGATCCCGGAGGCGAGGCCATGACCTTCGTACAGCTCATCGAATGCAGGACCAGTCGGCTCGACGAGATGAACCGGCTGATGGACAGGTGGGTCGAGCAGACCAAGGGGAAGCGGACCGCGTCGCACAGTGTGGTGGCGAAGGACCGGGCCGACGCGTCGCACGTCGTCGAGATCGTGGAGTTTCCGTCGTACGAGGAGGCGATGAGGAACTCCGGGCTTCCGGAGACCGGACGGATCTTCCAGGAGATGGTGGCGCTCTGCGACGAGACGCCGACGTTCACGGATCTTGACGTGGTGCGGGACGAGCAGCTGTACGCGGCCACCGCGCGCAGGTTCTTCGAGCAGGCGCCCGGGCAGGGTGCGGCGCCCCCGTTCAACGACGTGTTCATCGAGGACTACCACGACCACGATCCCGCCAATGTGCAGGACGTCATCGGGCTGGACGCGGTGCGGCGCGAGGTGGAGATGTGGCGGGGCGGCTTCGACTTCTCGTTCACGGTCGAGGACCAGATCGCCCAGGGCGACCGGGTGTGCACCCGGTGGACCTGGAAGGGGCACCACAAGGGCGACTTCCTCGGGATTCCGCCGACGGGGAAGGACGTCACCATGACCGGGACGGTCGTCCACCGGTGCACGCCGGACGGGAAGATCGCCGAGGGCTGGTGGGAGTACGACCGGCTGGGGCTGATGCAGCAGCTCGGGGCGCTCGATCCGCTGGAGCTGTGACCGGCGCGAGACCTACGGGAGAAGCCCCCGTTCCGCCTGGGCGGAACGGGGGCTTCTGCTACGAGGTCGGTGCCTCAGTGGGAGTGGCCGTGGCCGTGGCCCCCGGCGGCCGGCTCCTCCTCTTCCTTCTTCTCGACGACCAGGGTCTCGGTCGTGAGGAGGAGGGAGGCGATGGAGGCGGCGTTCTCCAGGGCGGAGCGGGTGACCTTGACCGGGTCGATGACGCCGGCCTTGACCAGGTCGCCGTACTCGCCGGTGGCGGCGTTGAAGCCCTGGCCCTTGTCGAGCTCGGCGACCTTGGAGGTGATGACGTAGCCCTCCAGGCCGGCGTTCTCGGCGATCCAGCGCAGCGGCTCGACGGCGGCCTTGCGGACGACGGCGACACCGGTGGCCTCGTCGCCGGTCTTGCCGAGGTTGCCCTCGAGGACCTTCACGGCGTGGACGAGCGCGGAACCGCCACCGGAGACGATGCCCTCCTCGACCGCGGCGCGGGTCGCGGAGATGGCGTCCTCCAGACGGTGCTTGCGCTCCTTGAGCTCCACCTCGGTGGCGGCACCCACGCGGATGACGCACACGCCGCCGGCCAGCTTCGCGAGGCGCTCCTGGAGCTTCTCGCGGTCCCAGTCGGAGTCGGTGGACTCGATCTCGGCCTTGATCTGGGCGACGCGGCCCTGCACGTCGTCCTTGTTGCCGGCGCCGTCGACGACCGTGGTGTCGTCCTTGGTGACGGTGATGCGGCGGGCGGAGCCGAGGACGTCCAGGCCGACCTGGTCGAGCTTGAGGCCGACCTCCTCGGAGACGACCGTGGCGCCGGTGAGGACCGCGAGGTCCTGCAGCATCGCCTTGCGGCGGTCGCCGAAGCCGGGGGCCTTCACCGCGACGGCGTTGAAGGTGCCGCGGATCTTGTTCACCACGAGGGTGGACAGCGCCTCGCCGTCGACGTCCTCGGCGATGATCAGCAGCGGCTTGGAGGCGTTGGCCTGGATGACCTTCTCCAGCAGCGGCAGCAGGTCCGCGATGGCGGAGATCTTGCCCTGCGTGATGAGGACGTACGGGTCGTCCAGGACGGCTTCCATGCGCTCCTGGTCCGTCACGAAGTACGGCGACAGGTAGCCCTTGTCGAAGGCCATGCCCTCGGTGAAGTCCAGCTCCAGACCGAAGGTGTTGGACTCCTCGACGGTGATGACACCGTCCTTGCCGACCTTGTCCATCGCCTCGGCGATGAGCTCGCCGACCTGCTGGTCCTGGGCGGACAGACCGGCGACGGCGGCGATGTCGGACTTCTCGTCGATCGGGCGGGCGGTCGCGAGGAGCTCCTCGGACACGGCCTTGACCGCGGCGTCGATGCCCTTCTTCAGGGCGGCCGGGGAGGCACCGGCGGCGACGTTCTTCAGGCCCTCGCGCACGAGCGCCTGGGCGAGCACGGTCGCGGTGGTCGTACCGTCACCCGCGATGTCGTTGGTCTTGGTCGCCACCTCCTTGACCAGCTGGGCACCGAGGTTCTCGTACGGGTCCTCGACCTCGACCTCGCGGGCGATGGTCACACCGTCGTTGGTGATGGTGGGGGCGCCGAACTTCTTGTCGATGACGACGTTGCGGCCCTTGGGGCCGATCGTCACCTTGACCGTGTCGGCAAGCTTGTTGACGCCGCGCTCGAGGGCGCGACGGGCGTCCTCGTCGAACTTCAGGATCTTCGCCATGGGAGCGGTTCAGCCCTCTCGGAAAACGTGGGTGAAACGAACTGCGCCCCCGACGCCCGGCTTCATAAGGTCGCGGGGGCCAGGGGCGCAGTTCACTGCAATGCTGGTAATGCCGGGTGAATTACTTCTCGACGATCGCGAGCACGTCGCGAGCCGAGAGGACGAGGTACTCCTCGCCGTTGTACTTCACCTCGGTGCCGCCGTACTTGCTGTAGAGCACGACATCGCCGACGGAGACGTCGAGCGGAAGACGGTTACCGTCCTCGAAGCGGCCCGGGCCCACGGCCAGGACGACGCCCTCCTGGGGCTTCTCCTTGGCGGTGTCCGGGATGACCAGGCCAGAGGCGGTGGTCTGCTCGGCGTCGAGCGGCTGGACCACAATGCGGTCCTCGAGCGGCTTGATGGCAACCTTGGAGCTGGTGGTCGTCACGATCCGACCTCCCCCTTCGGAGATCTCACGGGGTTAACTGTCTGAGGTGGCGACCAGGTCGATCCGTCGTCGCGGGTGCCGGACCTGCCCGTCGCTGTGTTGGCACTCTCCAGTGGGGAGTGCCAGAGCCGAGACTATGACCGCGATTAGCACTCGGTCAAGCGGACTGCTAATTGCCTGCGGCGCGTCGGCCGGGTTCTGGTGTCGGCGTACGTCCGGACAGGTGCTCGGCGTGAGTGTCCTGGCCCTCCGGGGGCTGCCGCCCCCAGGCCCCCGCATCGGCCCGAACGGCCTCGTCCTCAAGCGCCGGACGGACTGGGTGTCCCAGCCGGGCCGCGTCGGGAGTCAGAGGTAGTCCTCCAGCCGCCCCACCCGCAGCCCCCGCCCCTCGATCTCGCCCAGCAGCCGCACGGTCCGTTCCGTCGGCGACAGGGACTCCGTCTCGGCCGATGGCACGGAGATGATGTCGCCGGGGCCAAGGCGCGGCTCGCCGTGGGAGTACGCCAGTTCGCCGTCGGCGGACAGGGACGCCCGCCAGAGGACGACCGCCGTGCTGCCGCAGTCGGCGGCGGCGCGCAGGGTCGTCGTGTCGTACGTGCCGTAGGGCGGGCGGAAGAGGTGGGGGCGGATACCGAAGCGGGAGCGGAGTTTGTGCTGCTGGCCGCAGATCTCGGCGCGCTGGCCGGCGTAGGGCAGGCCGCGCAGGGCCGGGTGGTCGAGGGTGTGGTTCTGGAGGGACGCGCCGACCGCGCGCAGCCGGGCCAGATGGCCGTATCCGGGGCCCGCGACGCTGTCCGTGAGGAACAGGGTGACCGGGAGCCGCCGTTCGCGGACGAGGCCGGAGAAGCGGGGGTCGCGTTCGGCGCCGTCGTCGTAGGTCAGGAAGACGACCGGGTCCCGGGTGCGGACCCGGTCCACGACGGGCGGCAGGCGCGCCGGACGCGCGAGAGGGCCGGTCGCGCGTGTCGGGTCCTGGCCCCGGCCGTCCGCTCCCGCCCGCTCCCCCGCCGCCCCGGCGCACCCGGCCAGCAGGACCACGCCCGCACAGAGCGCCGCGGCCGTCGGCAGCCGCCTCACAGGTAGTCCTCCAGCCGCCCCACCGCGTATCCCTCGGTCGTGACCTTGTTCAGGAAGCGGCGGACCATGTCGGGCATCGCGCCCTTCCACTGCTCGCGGCCCCGGAAGTGGCTGAGGACGATGTCGCCCGGGCGCAGCCTCCGGTCCGCCTCGCGGTACTCCCAGTGGTCGGCGAAGACCTCCGCGTTCCAGAGGGGGGCGTACTCGATGCCGCAGGCCTTGGCGGCGCGCAGGGTCGCCTTGTCGTAGCTGCCGAAGGGCGGGCGGAAGAGGGTGGGGCGGGTGCCGTAGCGCATCTCGATGAAGCGCTGCATGCCGCAGATCTCGCGCCGCTGCGCGCGGTAGGACAGGCCCGGCATGTAGCGGTGCCAGAGGGTGTGGTTGTTCAGGACCGCGCCCCTGGCCTGCATCTGCCGGAAGTAGCGGTCGTCGTCCTTCACCAGGTAGCCGCTGAGGAAGGCGGTGTACGGGACGTCCAGGTCGCTCATCATCCGCAGGAACGCCGGGTCCTTCTCGGCGCCGTCGTCGATGGTGAGGAAGACGACCTTGTCCCGGGTGGGGATCGTGGTGAAGACGGGCGGCAGATCCAGCTCCCGGTGGCCGTCCACCTCGAAGCCCTTGCGGGTCTTGATCCTGGGCTTCCTCTCGGGAGCCGGCGGGGCCGCCAGCGGGACTCTCCTCAGCCCCCAGCGGTGCGCCGCGGCGATGCGGGCGGCGTGCGCGGCGCGCAGCTTGGTGGCGTAGGAGTCGAGCGCGCGGGCCGGGGGCGCCTCGAGGGGCTGCTGACCGCCGGCCGGGGCGACCTGGCCGCCGTCCGCCTGCGCGCAGCCCGAGGCGATGGCAACGAGGGCGAGCACGACGAGGCCGATACGGACGCCGCCAGTCGCCCGCCTTTTGTCATTTTGTACGACTGCTCGCATGATGCCGGATCCTCGCAGCCGGCCGGTGCGAACCCGCCCCGACACCGCGGCCGACGGCATGCCGTCCACCGACTGGCCCACAATGATCCGGTGAACGATCTCGCCCTCCTCCTCACCCCTGAAGGCCGCGCCCTCCTCGACGAGGTGCGGGACACCGACCCGGCGCGGGAGCTGGCCGTGGCGACGCGGCTGCGCCGGGAGCACCCCGCCGAGCTGGTGTCGGCGGCGCTGGGCCAGGCGCGGCTGCGGCAGCGGGCGGCGGTGAAGTTCGGGGCCGAGGACGCGGGGCGGATGTTCTTCACGCCGAACGGGGTGGAGCAGTCGACCCGGGCGAGTGTGGCGGCGTATCGCGCCCGGCGGATGACGGACCTGGGGATCACCTCCGTCGCCGACCTGTGCTCCGGCATCGGCGGGGACGCGATCGCGCTGGCCCGCGCCGGGATCCGGGTCTTGGCCGTGGACCGGGACCCGCTGACGGCCGCGGCGGCGCGGGCGAACGCCGACGCGCTGGGTCTTGCCGGCCTGATCGAGGTGCGGGAGGCCGATGTCACGGAGGTGGACACGGCGGGGTACGACGCCGTCTTCGTCGACCCGGCCCGGCGCGGCGGCCGGGGCCGGATCTTCGACCCCGAGGCCTACTCACCGCCCCTGTCCTGGGCGGTGTCGGCCGCCCGCCGGGCCCCTCGCGCCGCCGCGCTGAAGATCGCCCCCGGCATCCCGCACGAGGCGGTGCCCGAGGACGCCGAGGCCGAGTGGATCTCCGACGGCGGGGACGTGAAGGAGGCGGTGCTGTGGTTCGGCACCGAGCCGGGGGCGGTACGGGCCACCCTGCTGCCGGGCCCCCGCACCCTGCTCTCGCGCGGTCTGCCCGACCCGGAGGTCCGCCCGCCCGGCCGCTATCTGTACGAGCCCGACGGCGCCGTCATCCGGGCCCATCTGGTCTCCGAAGTGGCCGACCGGGTCGACGGCGGCCTGCTCGACGCGACCATCGCGTACGTCACGGCCGACGCCCTGCACCCGAACCCGTACGCCACCGCCTACGAGATCACCGACCATCTCCCCTTCAACGTCAAGAAGCTGAAGGCCCTGCTGAGGGAGCGTCAGGTCGGCACCCTCACCGTCAAGAAACGGGGTTCGGCCGTCGAGCCGGAGGAACTCCGCAAGAAGGTCAAGCCGCAGGGCCCGCACGCGGCCACGGTGTTCCTGACCCGGGTGGCGGGGGCACCGGCGATGCTCATCGGGCACCCCGCGTAGCCGGGACACCGTCAGGACTGTTCCGCCGCCCGGCGCAGCAGCAACTCCCGTTCCCGTTCGTTCCGCGTCAGCGACGCCGCCCGTTCGAACTCGGCCCGGGCCTCCGCCGTACGGCCCAGTCGGGAGAGAAGGTCGGCCCGGACGCTGGGGAGCAGGTGGTAGTCGCGCAGGGCGGGGTCGTCGGTCAGGGCGTCGACGAGGGGCAGGGCCTGGGACGGGCCCTCGGCCATGGAGACCGCCACCGCGCGGTTGAGTTCCACGACCGGGGAGGGCGAGCGGGCGGCCAGGAGGCGGTACAGGACGGCGATGCGCGGCCAGTCGGTCTCCTCGTAGGTGTAGGCGTGCGCGTGGCAGGCGGCGATGGCGGCCTGCAGGAGGTACGGGCCGGGGGCGCCGGAGGAGGTGGCCTCGGCCCTGCCCAGCGCGGCGACGCCGCGGGCGATGAGCATGCGGTTCCAGCGGGCGCGGTTCTGGTCCTTGAGGAGGACGGGTTCGCCGGAGGGGCCGGTACGGACCGCCGTGCGGGACGCCTGGAACTCCAGGAGCGCGGTCAGGCCGTGGACCTCGGGTTCCTTCGGCATGAGGGACGAGAGCACCCGGGCCAGCCGCAGGGCGTCCTCGCACAGGGACGGGCGGAGCCAGTCGTCGCCGGCCGTGGCGGCGTAGCCCTCGTTGAAGATGAGGTAGATGACGTCGAGGACGGAGCCGAGACGGGCCTCGCGGTCGGGGCCGTAGGGCACCTCGAAGGCGATGTTCCGCGTCGCCAGGGTGCGTTTCGCGCGCACGATGCGCTGGGCGACGGTCGCCTCGGGGACCAGGAAGGCGCGGGCGATCTCGGCCGTGGTGAGGCCGCCTAGGAGGCGCAGGGTGAGGGCGGTGCGGGCCTCGGTGGACAGCACCGGGTGACAGGCGGTGAAGACCAGGCGCAGCAGGTCGTCGTCGATGTCGTCCGGGTGCCGGAGGACCGCGGGCTCCTCCGGAGGAGACACGGTCGACAGGTCGCGGCCGATCTCCGCCAGCTTGCGGGCGTAGTTCTCCCGGCGGCGGACCAGGTCGACGGCGCGGTTGCGGGCGGTGGTCATGAGCCAGGCGCCCGGGTTGTCGGGCACGCCGTCCCGCGGCCACTGCTCCAGCGCGGCGACCAGGGCGTCCTGCGCGAGTTCCTCGGCGATGCCGACGTCCCGGACGACCCGGGTGACGCCCGCGATGATGCGGGGCGACTCGATGCGGAAGACCGTTTCGATGGCCGTGCCGGCGCCGCTCGGGTCCGGGGTGGGCTGCGCTGTCACAGCCCACCATCAGACACCCTCGGCGGCACCCGGCCAAGCAGATCCGGTCAGTCCTCGGTGATCTGCCGGACCTCGGCCGTGATCGTCCAGTAGTCCTCGTGCACGGACAGGAACCGCTTGGCCCACTCGATCGCCTCGGCCTTGTCCTTGCACTGGCTGATCGAGTAGCCGCCGATGACCTCCTTGGACTCGGTGAACGGCCCGTCGGTGACGGACAGCCGCCCGCCCTCCCAGGTCACCCGGCTGCCGTCGGAGGTCGGGGTGAGCCCGGCGGTGTCGAGCATGACCCCGGCCTTGGTGATCTCCTCCAGGAGCGTGCCCATCCGCTCCATGAGTTCGGGGCTCGGGCCCTCGGCGGGGGCGTTCTTCTCGTCGATGCGGATCAGGGTGAGAAAGCGCGGCATGGTGACTCCTCGGGGGTCTCCGGAGCGGTGTCTGTTCCCGCTCTCACCCCTGCGTCGATCGGGAGAGCCCGGGATCGACACGGTCGCCGCGTTTCTTCGAGATTTTTTTCCGGATACCTTTCCGGGCCGCGTTTCCGCAGGTCAGCGCAGCGACTCCCACAGCTTCTCCGCCTCCGGCTCCTCGGCCACCACCCGGTTGGGGTCCGACGGCGCCCGCACCACCGGCATCGTCACCGTCCGCGCCTCGCTCGCCGACAGGCCCCGCAGGCTCTGTCCGAGCCGGGTCAGGTCGGTCAGGGAGTCCAGGCCGGTGTCGGTGGTGAGGCCGGCGGTCACCGCGTCCGCGACCCGGTACAGCTTCGCCGGGTCGGTGAGCAGGTTCTGTGCGGTGATCTGTTCCAGCAGTGCCTTCACCAGCGTCTGCTGGAGGCCGATGCGGCCGAGGTCGCTGCCGTCGCCGATGCCGTGCCGGGTGCGGGCCAGGGCGAGGGCCCGGGTGCCGTCCAGGTGGTGGGTGCCGGCTTTCAGGTGCAGACGGCTGTGGTCGTCGGTGATGTCCTCCTCGGTGGTGACGGTGACGCCGCCGAGCGCGTCCACGAGCGTCGCGAAGCCGGAGAAGTCGATCTCGATGTAGTGGTCCATGCGGACGCCGGTGAGCGACTCGGCCGTCTTCACGGCGCAGACCGGACCGCCCACCGCGTACGCGCTGTTGAACATGGAGTTGGAGGCCACCGCCGTCGAACCGCCGGACGAGCGCGGGCAGGACGGGCGGGTGACCAGGGTGTCGCGCGGAATGCTCACCACCGTCGCGCTGGTCCGCCCGGCGTCGAGGTGGACGACCATCGCCGTGTCGGAGCGGGCACCCGAGCTGTCGCCGCCGCCGAGCCTCTGGTTCTCCTCGCCGCCGCGCGAGTCCGAGCCCAGGACCAGGATGTTGAGCGCCCCGCTGGGCAGGGCGGACGCCGAGGGCGACGGTGTGGCCACCGGCCTCGGCGGGCGGTTGTCGCCCAGCGCGTTGTCGATGTCGACGCTCTTGATGTTGCTGTCGAGATGCCAGTAGGCCCAGCCCGCCGCCGCGGCGGCCAGCATCAGCAGGGCCGTCAGGGTGAGGCCGGCGGTGCGCAGCGCGATCGACCGCCGGCCCGTGCCTCTGCTCTCGTCCCCGTTCGCCTCGTGTCCCGTCACGGCAGGAACATAAGTCCGAATTATTACGGGCAGGGACCTCGACGCGCCTTTTCTTCGGAAATTCTCAGACTTCGCGGGCCGGGCGGGCCCGTTCTCACCCCAGTGTCACCACCGGCACCGGATTGCTCCCGCTCCACGAGCCGTTGAACCCGAACGTCACCGAACCACCTTCCGGCACCGAACCGTTGTGCGAGGCGTTCACACAACTGACCGCCGCCCCCGACTGGGTGCAGCTCGCGTTCCAGGCCTGCGTGATCCGCCACCCGGCACCGAACGTCCAGTTCGCCTTCCACGACGACAGCGCGACCCCCGAGCAGGCGATCCGCACCTGGCCCGTGTAGCCCGTGTTCCACTGGCTCGTGACGCTGTACGTCGCCGTGCACACGCCCGTCGGGGGCGGGGTCGTCGTGCCGCCGAGCGCCTGGGCGAGGGCGCGGTACGCCGGTTTCGGGCTGTAGTTCTCGTCGTACGGCGTCGCCGCGCCCTGGCCGGGGAAGGTGTCCGGGATCCAGGAGCCGGTGACCGCCGTGCCGATGACCTTGCCCTTGGCGGCGGCGAGGTCGCGCAGCGGGGTGTCGGCGGCCTGTGCCGCGGGGGCCGCGACCAGCAGGGAACCGGCCGCCACGGCGCCGGCCCGCAGGGAAGTGAGCAAGCCCGATCTCAGGGTTCTCATTGCGGGCGCCTCCGAAAGTTTCGGTGGTGTAACCGATTGGCTTCGGAGGAGTGAAGGATAAGCCGGTCGCACCCGTCAAGACACCCGCCCCACCCGTCCATACGTCAGCTTCCGGCCGGGGGCTCCCCCGTGCTGCTGCGCACCACCAGGCTCGTCGCCAGCTCGACCCGGGTCGCCGCCGGGGTGCCCTCCTCGCGGCCGAGGTCGAGGACCAGCTTGGCCGCCGCCTCCGCCATCTCCGTCAGCGGCTGCCGTACGGTCGTCAGCGGCGGCCCGACCAGGGGCGCCACCGGCAGGTCGTCGAACCCGACCACGCTCAGGTCCTCGGGGATGCGCAGCCCCAGTTCGCGCGCGGCCTCGTACAGCCCGAGCGCCTGGAGGTCGTTCCCGGCGAAGACGGCGGTCGGCCGGTCCGGGCGGCGCAGCAGCTCCAGGCCCCGCCGGTAGCCGGCCTCGTGATGGAAGTCGCCGTCCGCGATCAGCTCGGGGTCCACCGGCAGCCCGGCCGTCTCCAGGGCGGCCCGGTAGCCGTCGACCCGGGCGCGGCTGCACATCATCTGCGAGGGCCCGGTGATCGCGCCGATCCTGCGGTGCCCCAGTTCGACCAGGTGCCGGGTGGCCGCTAGACCGCCCTGCCAGTTGGTCGCGCCGATCGAGGGCACGTCGGCGCCCGGGTCGCCGGCCGGGTCCATCACCACGAACGGGATGGAGCGGCTGGTCAGCAGCGCCCGCTGCGACGCGTCGAGCCCGGACAGCACGAGGACGACGCCGTGCGGGCGGCGCGCGGCGACCTGGTCGGCCCAGGTCCGCCCGGGGGTGAGCCGCCCGGCGCTCTCCGACAGCACCACGCTCAGCCCGGCGTCCCGGGCCACGTTCTCCACGCCCCGGATGACCTCCATCGCCCAGGCGCTCTCCAGCTCGTGGAAGACCAGGTCGATCAGGGGCGAGCGGGTCGCCTCGGCGCGGCGGCGCCGGTAGCCGTGGGCGCGCAGCAGGTCCTCGACGCGCGCCCGGGTGGCCGGGGCGACATCGGCACGGCCGTTCAGGACCTTCGAAACAGTCGGCGCCGACACACCGGCCTCGCGGGCGATCTCGGCGAGCGTCGCGGTCTGCGCGGTGCGCCCCTGCGTCCGGTCTTGCGTCCGGGTTTGCGGCCGGCTTTCAGCGGGCTCCGGGGAAGTCATGGCGGCGATCGTAACCCTGCGGGCCCCCTTGACGAAGTCCTCGCGGCGCCATAGGTTCCCGGAACATTCGGAGTGCACAACGAAACATTCGTAGATACGTTCGCGAGAAACGCTCGTCAGCACCGTTCGTGAGAGGGCCGTCCGTCCACCCGACAGGAGCTTCATGACCACCGCGCCCTGGCGTGACCCCGCGCTGCCCGCCGCCGCCCGCGTCGACGACCTGCTCTCTCGGATGACCCTGGAGGAGAAGACCGCCCAGCTGTACGGCGTGTGGGTGGGCGCCTCGACGGACGGCGACGGAGTCGCTCCGCACCAGCACGACATGACCGTCGACTACTCCGACGAGGCATGGGACGAGCTGATCACGCGCGGCCTGGGCCAGCTCACCCGCTCCTTCGGCACCGCCCCCGTGGACCCGGCGCTCGGCGTGCGCGCCCTGGCCCGCGCCCAGCGCCGTATCACCGAGGCCGGCCGCTTCGGCATCCCGGCGATCGCGCACGAGGAGTGCCTGGCCGGCTTCACCGCCTGGCAGGCCACGGCCTACCCGGTCCCGCTGGCCTGGGGCGCGACCTGGGATCCCCCGCTGGTCGAGGAGATGGCCCGCCGGATCGGCGACGACCTGCGCTCGGCCGGCGTCCACCAGGGCCTCGCGCCCGTGCTGGACGTCGTACGCGATCCGCGCTGGGGCCGGGTGGAGGAGACCATCGGCGAGGACCCGTACCTGGTCGGCACGGTCGGTTCGGCCTATGTGCGGGGCCTGGAGTCGGCCGGGGTCGTCGCCACGCTCAAGCACTTCGCCGGGTACGCGTCCTCGGCGGGCGCCCGCAATCTGGCACCGGTTCGGGCCGGTGTCCGCGAGTTCGCGGACGTCACGCTCCCGCCCTTCGAGATGGCGCTGCGCGAGGGCGGGGCGCGCTCGGTGATGGCCGCCTACACCGAGCGGGACGGTGTCCCGGCCTCGGCGGACCCCGAGCTGCTGACCGGGCTCCTGCGCGAGGAGTGGGGCTTCACCGGCACCGTCGTCGCCGACTACTTCGGCATCGGCTTCCTCCAGACCCTGCACCGCGTCGCCGGCACCCCGGCCGAGGCGGCCCACGCGGCCCTCGCCGCCGGCATCGACGTCGAACTGCCCACCCTCAAGTGCTACGGCGATCCGCTGCCGGCCGCCGTCCGGTCGGGCCAGGTGCCCGAGGAACTCGTGGACCGCGCGGCCCGCCGCGTCCTGCTCCAGAAGTGCGAACTGGGCCTGCTGGACGAGGACTGGACCCCCGAGCCGACCACCGCGGTGAACCTGGACTCCACGGGCAACCGGATCCTGGCCCGCCGTCTGGCCGAGGAGTCGGTGGTCCTGCTCGACAACCCCGACGGCCTGCTCCCGCTGGCCCCCGACACCCGGATCGCGGTGGTCGGCCCCCGGGCGGCCGACGCCCTGGCCATGCTGGGCTGCTACTCCTTCCCGTCCCACGTCCTCACCCACCACCCCGAGGTGCCGACCGGCATCGAGATCCCGACCGTCCTCGACGCCCTGCGCACCGAACTCCCCGACGCCAAGGTGACGTTCGCGCAAGGATGCGACGTCACCGGACCGGACACGGCGGGCTTCGAGGAGGCCATTGCCCGCACCGCCGAGGCGGACGTGTGCGTGGCGGTCCTCGGCGACCGGGCGGGCCTGTTCGGGCGCGGCACCTCGGGCGAGGGCTGCGACGCGACGGACCTCGGCCTGCCGGGCGTCCAGGGCGAGTTGCTGGACGCGCTGCTCGCCACCGGCGTGCCGGTGGTCCTGGTCCTGCTGACCGGCCGGCCGTACGCCCTCGGCCGCTGGCACGGGCGCCTGGGAGCCGTCGTCCAGGCCTTCTTCCCGGGGGAGGAGGGCGGCCCGGCGGTCGCGGGCGTGCTGTCGGGCCGCGTGAACCCGTCGGGCCATCTCCCCGTGAGCGTCCCGCAGGTCCCCGGCGGCCAGCCCTGGACGTATCTCCAGCCGCCCCTGGGCCTCGCGGGCGAGGTCAGCAACCTGGACCCGACCCCGCTGTACGCCTTCGGCCACGGCCGCTCGTACACGACGTTCGCCTGGGAGGACGGCACGGGCGGCGCGGAGCCGGCCGAGATCGGCACGGACGGCTCGTACGACGTGTCGGTGACCGTCCGCAACACGGGCGAGCGCGAGGGCGCGGAGGTCGTGCAGCTGTATCTGCACGACCCGGTGGCGTCCGTGACCCGCCCCGACATGCGGCTGATCGGCTATCAGCGGGTGGCGGCGGCCCCGGGCGAGACGGCCCGGGTCACGTTCCGCTTCCACGCGGACCTGTCGTCCTTCACCGACCGCGCGGGCCGGCGGGTGGTCGAGCCGGGCGCCCTGGAACTGAGGCTGGCGGCATCGAGCGCGGACGTACGGCACACCGCGCGCCTCACCCTCACGGGCCCGGTCCGGGTGCTCGGCACCGACCGGCGGCTGCGCTGCGAGACGGAGGTGTCGCCGAACCCGAGCTGACCGGCCCGGTCAGCCGACGGCGACCGACTCGAACCGCCACCGGTGCACCGCCCGGGTCACCAACTCCCCGTCCGGCTCCGGCAGTTCCGGCAGCTGGGCGTCGTACGGGGCGTCCCACCAGGTGAGGACGAGGACCCGGTCCTGGGGAGCGCGCAGGGTCTCCCGGCGCAGCGGCTCGCGGGGCAGCTCCTGGGCGCGTGCCCAGGCCAGCAGCTCCTCGCCGCGCCCGGGCACGGCCCGCGCCTCCCACATCAGGGCGACCGTCACGGGTAGAGGTTCTCCTTGCTGACCTCGTGCACATGGTCGTGGCCGTGGTCATGGTGGTGGTGTGTGCCCGGCACATGAGGCTCCGTCACCGGCAGTGAGGAGTCGGCCGGCAGGTCCCAGCTCGACGCGGCCCGGTTCCGGGCGACCATCTCGGCGCCGAGCGCGGCGACCATCGCGCCGTTGTCCGTGCACAGCTTGGGCCGCGGCACCCGCAGCCGGATCCCGGCGGCCTCGCAGCGCTCCTGGGCCAGGGCGCGCAGCCGGGAGTTGGCGGCGACACCGCCGCCGATCATCAGGTGGCCGACGCCCTCGTCCTTGCAGGCCCGGACGGCCTTGCGGGTCAGCACGTCCACGACCGCCTCCTGGAAGGAGGCCGAGACGTCCCGCACCGGGACCTCCTCCCCCACCGCCCGCTTGGCCTCGATCCAGCGGGCCACGGCCGTCTTCAGCCCCGAGAAGGAGAAGTCGTAGGCCGGATCGCGCGGGCCGGTCAGGCCGCGCGGGAACGCGATCGCGTTCGGGTCGCCCTCGCGCGCGTAGCGGTCGATGACCGGCCCGCCCGGGAAGCCCAGGTTCAGCACGCGCGCGATCTTGTCGAAGGCCTCGCCGGCCGCGTCGTCGATGGTCGCGCCCATCGGGCGGACGTCGGAGGTGATGTCCGAGGACAGCAGCAGCGAGGAGTGGCCGCCGGAGACCAGCAGCGCCATGGTCGGCTCGGGCAGCGGACCGTGCTCCAGCTGGTCCACGCAGATGTGCGAGGCGAGGTGGTTGACGCCGTACAGGGGCTTGCCGAGCGCGTACGCGTAGGCCTTGGCGGCCGAGACGCCGACCAGCAGGGCACCGGCGAGTCCGGGACCGGCCGTGACGGCGATGCCGTCGAGGTCGCGGGCGCTGACGCCCGCTTCCTTCAGCGCGCGGTCGATGGTGGGGACCATCGCCTCCAGGTGGGCACGGCTCGCGACCTCCGGGACGACGCCGCCGAAGCGGGCGTGCTCGTCGACGCTGGAGGCGATGGCGTCGGCCAGCAGGGTGGTGCCGCGGACGATGCCGACGCCGGTCTCGTCGCAGGAGGTCTCGATGCCGAGGACGAGCGGTTCGTCAGCCATTGATCTCGGTTCCTTGTACGGAAGTTGAAGGGTCGGTGAGGCGCATCACCAGGGCGTCCACGTTCCCGGGCTGGTAGTAGCCGCGCCGGAAGCCGATGGGCTCGAAGCCGAAGCGCTCGTAGAGCTTCTGCGCGCGGACGTTGTCGACGCGGCACTCCAGCATCACCTCGGCGCACTCGAAGGTGGTCGCCGCGCGCAGCAGCTCGGCCAGCAGCAGCCCGCCGAGGCCGGTGCCCCACAGGTCCCGGGCGACGGCGATGGTCTGGACGTCGGCCTGCTCACCGGTGGCGACGAGTCCGGCGTACCCGGTGATCCGGCCACCGTCCTCGGCGACCACGTACCGCCGGGTCGCCTCCGGCCCGCGGGCGTGGGCCAGTTCGGACCAGAACATGCCGCGCGACCAGGCGTCCTCGGGAAACAGGTCCCGTTCCAGTTCGAGCACGGGGTCGATGTCCCACCAGCGCATCTCACGCAGCGCACACATCACGGGTTCGGTCACTTGGGGGTGACCACCTTGTAGTTCTTGGGGACCTGGGCATCCGGGCGGCGCAGATACAGCGGCCGGGGCGCGGGGAACTCCTCGCCCGCCGCCAGCTTCTCGGCGGCCAGCCGGGCGAGGGCGGCGGCGGACACGTGCTCGGGCTCGTGCGCCTTGGGGAAGGTGTCCGGGTAGAGCAGCGCGCCCGCGCCGACCGCGGGCAGGCCCTGGACCTGCTCGGCGATGTCGGCGGGCCGGTCGACGGCCGGGTCGGTGAGGCGGGTGCGGGAGTCGGCGTAGCGCGCCCAGTACACCTCCTTGCGGCGGGCGTCGGTCGCCACGACGAACGGGCCCTCCAGGTCGGCGGCGAAGGCGAGGCCGTCCAGCGTGCACACGCCGTGCACGGGGACGCCGAGCGCCAGCCCGAAGGTCTCGGCGGTCATCAGCCCGACGCGCAGCCCGGTGTACGGGCCCGGACCGATGCCGGCGACGATCCCGGTGACGGCGTCCAGCTTCAGACCGGCCTCGGCGAGCACCCGGTCGATCGCCGGCAGCAACAGTTCCCCGTGCCGCCGCGCGTCCACCTGACTCGACGAGGCGATGACGTCGCGGCCGTCGTGCAGCGCGACGGTGACGGCGGGTGTGGCGGTATCCAGAGCGAGCAAGAGCACGCAAACAGCCTACGGCTCCGGGCCGGTGCCGGACGCCTTGCCATCCGTCCGTCGAGCGGTGCGCGTGCCCGGCATCGCGGGGCACGCAGGACGTTCGACACGGGCTCCCGGCCCGGCGGAGCCGCACCTGCCGGGCCGTCACCTGCTGCTAGCGTCACCTACCGTCACGGCAGGGACGTACGACGCGGAGGTGGCCGCCGGTGGCAGTCAGCAGCTCGGGAATCGTGGCCGGGCTCACCGCCGCGGCCCTCACGGCGGTCGGCTACCTGGCCTACCAGGCGTCGGCGACCGTCCCGGCCGGTCTGGGCAGGCCGCAGGCGGGCGCCTCGCCGAAGGCCGGTGCCTCGAAGGCGCCCCAGCCCAAGAAGGACCCTTCCGCGCTGCCCGGCGGCTCCGGCCAGGGCGCCCGGGTCGTGTACTCCCTGGGGAGCGACCGGGTGTGGCTGGTCGGCACGGACGAGGTGGTCACGCGCACGTTCGAGGTCGACCCGAGCGCGGTGGATCCGGCCCCGGGCAGCTACTCGGTGACGTCCCGCTCCAACGCGATCACCGGCTCCGACGGCATCCCCGTCGAGCACGTCGTGCGTTTCACCAGCGTGGACGGCGTGGTCATCGGCTTCAGCGCGGCCGTGCCCGGCTCGACCGCCACCCCCGACCCGAAGGTCCGCACGGGCGGCATCCGCGAGTCCCGCGTGAACGGCGACGCGATGTGGACGTTCGCGACGATCGGCCGCAGGGTCGTCGTGGTCCGCTGATGCGGTGACCGCACAGGACAGAGCGATGTGACCTAAGTCGCGACAGCGGGGTCTCAGCGCGCTCGCCCTCACCCCGTCCGGCCATGACGACGGGAGCGGCGCACGGCTCATCGACGGAGGTCATGGCGCTGCGCCGGAAGTGATCGGCAGGAACACTGCACCCGTACGGAACCAATATCTGTTTCCGTGACGTGAGAAATAGCTGCGGTCCGCTGCGAGTATTCCTCGACCGCAGACCGGATCGGAATTATCGACCGCACAGAGCCCATCGCACCGTGCTAACGTCGATCTCAGTTGCAGGTGTGGTTGCCAGAAGGTTCATTTTCCGACGGTATATCAACACGGCGACGCGGAATCCGCACAGGGCGAATTCCGAACATCGTCTCCGAAGGAGAAATGACATGGCTACTGGCACCGTGAAGTGGTTCAACGCGGAAAAGGGCTTCGGCTTCATCGAGCAGGACGGTGGCGGCGCCGACGTCTTCGCCCACTACTCGAACATCGCCACCCAGGGCTTCCGTGAGCTCCAGGAAGGCCAGAAGGTGTCGTTCGACATCGCGCAGGGCCAGAAGGGCCCGACGGCCGAGAACATCGTTCCCGCCTGACACCGGCGGCAACGCATACTTCGCAGCTGGGGCCCGCACCTTGGGGTGCGGGCCCCAGCTCGCCGCATTTCAGGGCGCCGATTGCCGCCCGTCATCTCCGGCTCGTTCTCGCGATTCTCTGCGCCGTTCACTTTGCTGCGGAAATTCCTTGCTACGTGCCTCAGTGCCCACATCGAGGAAGGTTCCGCTTGAACCGCGCACGCACCGACCGCACGACCCGTACGACGCGCACCTATGACCGCTCCCGGGGTGCTGCCGCCCAGCGCTCGGGAGCGCCGCGGCGTTCCAACGGCTACGAGCGTCGACCGGCCGCACGCCAGGGCGAGTTCGCACTGCCGAAGACGATCACGCCCGCGCTGCCCGCCGTCGAGTCGTTCGCCGACCTCGCCCTGCCGGCGCCGCTGCTGACCGCGCTCGGCCAGGAGGGCGTGACCGTACCGTTCCCCATCCAGGGGGCGACCCTGCCGAACTCCCTCGCCGGACGTGACGTGCTCGGCCGCGGCCGTACCGGGTCGGGCAAGACCCTCGCCTTCGGCCTCGCGGTGCTGGCCCGCACGGCGGGCCGGCGCGCGGCGCCACGACAGCCGCTCGCCCTGATCCTCGTCCCCACCCGCGAGCTGGCCCAGCAGGTGACCGACGCGCTCACCCCGTACGCCCGTTCCGTGCGGCTGCGGCTGGCGACCGTGGTCGGCGGGATGTCCATCGGCCGCCAGGCCGGTGCGCTACGGGCCGGGGCGGAGATCGTCGTCGCGACGCCGGGACGGCTCAAGGACCTCATCGATCGTGGTGACTGCCGACTGGACGACATCGGCATCACCGTCCTCGACGAGGCCGACCAGATGGCCGACATGGGATTCATGCCCCAGGTCACCGCCCTGCTCGACCAGGTGCGTCCCGAAGGGCAGCGGATGCTCTTCTCGGCCACCCTGGACCGCAACGTCGACCTGCTGGTCCGCCGCTACCTGGCGGATCCGGTGGTCCACTCCGTCGACCCGTCCGCGGGCGCTGTCACCACGATGGAGCACCACGTGCTCCACGTGCACGAAGCGGACAAGTTCCGGACGACCACCGAGATCGCGGCGCGAGACGGCCGGGTGATCATGTTCCTGGACACCAAGCACGCCGTGGACCGGCTGACCACCCATCTGCTGAACAGCGGCGTCCGCGCCGCGGCGCTGCACGGTGGCAAGTCCCAGCCCCAGCGCACCCGGACCCTCGCCCAGTTCAAGACCGGACATGTGACGGTCCTGGTGGCGACCAACGTCGCGGCCCGCGGTATCCACGTCGACCACCTCGATCTGGTCGTCAACGTGGATCCGCCGAGCGACCACAAGGACTACCTGCACCGCGGCGGCCGTACCGCCCGCGCCGGCGAGTCCGGCAGCGTCGTCACCCTCGTGACGCCCGGCCAGCGCCGCGGCATGAGCCGGCTGATGGCTTCGGCCGCCATCACCCCCCGGATCACCGCGGTACGTTCGGGCGAAGCGGAACTGAGCCGCATCACAGGCGCCCAGGCCCCTTCCGGTGTTCCCGTCGTCATCACCCCGCCGGCCGTGCCCCGCCCCCGCCGCGCCGCGTCTTCCGCGGCCGCCTCGTCCCGAGGCCGCCACGACCGTCCCGCCCAGGGGCGCGCCACCGGGCGAGCGGGACGGCGCAGGCCACAGCGGTCCGCCTTCGACCCGACGGCCTAGGACCTGTCGTTTGGATCACGCCGCAGACGCGGGGCCTGGCACGCGCATCTGCCGCGTTGTCGTCACTCGCCGATGCTCCGCATCGACTCCCTCCTCCGCCTTGCAACTGCACGCACCAGGCCCCGCTCACCGGCGCTGACAAGGTGCCGCCGATTCCCTGCGACCTGATCCAAACGACAGGCCCTAGGGCGCGTCGATCAAGAGCTCACCCATCTCCGAGGAGGCAGCGTTGACACCGGTTCAGGCACGGCGACACCAGGCGGTTCCTTCCCCCATGGCCCTGGCCGACGACATGGCCGCGTCCGGCCCCCGGGTCCGGGACGACATGACCGTGGAGGTCGCGCTGTCCGTCATGGCCGGTGCCCGGGTCGAGTACCTCCTCCTGTGCGACGCGGACGACCAGTGCACGGGCTCGGTCACCCGGGCCGAACTCGCCGTTCACCGCGGCAGTGCCACGTACACGGACCGGATCCGTCTACGGGACGTCGTCCTCACCCTCGCCCACTGATCCGCCTCGGCCCGATCAGCCCGTTCTCCTTCTCCCCGTGGGGGCCTCATGCGCTGTGTCATCGCCCGGTACCCGTTCGACCTGACCAAGAGCGGAGTGCTGACCTCGATGAAGGGCGTCACACCCGAGCTCGTCACGGCCGAGTCCGTGGCCATCGGCCGCCGCCGCTACCCCGTCAAACAGGTCGGCGAGGTCATCACCCGGCAGGACCGCCGCGACTTCACCAGCGGCGAGGTCATCCGGGCCATGACCCGGCTCGGCTTCACCTGCCACGACCAGGTCAAGACCGCGTCCGCGCAGGTCCCCACTCCGCTGCAGACGGCGTCGGCACTGCTCGGCGCCCCGCCCCTGGAGGTATGAGGAAGGGCGGGTAACCGCCACCAAGATCCCGATGAGGGCCCTGCCGACGCGCGTCGGCAGGGCCCTCATCGCCGTCTCACCGCCCATCGGCCACAGGCTGTCTGCGCTCCAGGAGAGCCAAAATCTACTCTTGCCAGAGTAGACATTGAGCTCTGGCATGGTTAGCATTCTTCTCGTAGACGAGATCGAGCAAAACCCGGAAGGAACGGAGGAGCAGACGCCATCAGGATCGCCCGGCCCGTGAAGCACTCGGCCCGGGTACCGCAAGACCCCGGATTGGAAGGTGGTCCCCGGTCACGCACCGCGATCCCCGCACCCCCCTCCCGCAGGGCCGGTAGCGGAAAACAGAAGGTCGGCACCGCATGAGGGCCGACAGATGGTGTTGAATTTCCTTCGGGGCCCTGGTGCCGTACGGCACCAGGGCCCCTCGACGCGTTGCACATCGAGGTGACATGACAGCAGATACCCCACTCAGTAATCGTCTGGACGACGACGACTACCCCGCGTACACGATGGGGCGGGCCGCCGAGATGCTCGGCGCCACCCCGGCCTTCCTCCGAGCCATCGGTGAGGCCCGGCTGATCACTCCGCTGCGCTCGGAGGGCGGACACCGCCGGTACTCCCGCTACCAGCTGCGGATCGCGGCGCGCGCCCGCGAGCTCGTCGACCGAGGCACCCCCATCGACGCCGCTTGCCGCATCGTCATCCTCGAGGACCAGCTCGAGGAAGCTCAGCGCATCAACGCCGAGTACCGCCGCCGCGCCGGGCATGAAGCGCCCGGCGGCTCCGCTCCCGATCCCGGCTGAGCACCCGCCTGGGACAGCAGGTCGCGCGCCGCGTGTCAGTGTCCCGCGAGCCGCCCATGGCCCGGCTGTGCGACGAGTCGCACGGTGGCCGTACGCGCGTACTGGTCACCGGCGGTGCCGGGTCCATCAAACCCACGGTCAAGACTCAAGCCGCTTCGCGGTGCACCGGGGCCCGCTCCGAGAACTCCGGCTCGGGAGCGCGCGGGGGCGTGGAGACCAGGGCCGCCGCCTCGCCGGCCGCCAGCAGATCACGCATGGACACCCCGGCGACCGCGAACGGCTGCGGCTGCCCCTTGCTCTCTGTAGCCGACATGGACGCCTCCCGAAGGGCCGGGGCAACGAAGTTAGGTTCACCTAACCACGGACTGGATACCATGTGACCACGCACAAGACGCCGAACGCAACATCTTGCCGACGTCTTGTCGGAACGTTCATCAAAAGACCGCACACCGCGACGTACGCGGCTCACGAACTCACGCGGCGAGCACGCTCAGGTCCGCCGACGCCCAGCGTTCGCCCACACCGGTGATCGTCATCTGCCGGACCTCGTCGGTCGTGTCGCCCACCGCGCGGTGGATGACGACCTGGAGCCGGTCCTCGGTCAGTTCCTCGACCTTGCCCTCGCCCCACTCCACGACCATCACGGACTCGGGCAGCGAGACATCGAGGTCGAGGTCCTCCATCTCGTCGAGCCCGCCGGAGAGCCGGTAGGCGTCGACATGGACCAGCGGCGGCCCGTCGCCCAGCGAGGGATGCACCCGGGCGATCACGAAGGTCGGCGAGGTGACGGCCCCGCGCACGCCGAGCCCCTCCCCCAGCCCACGGGTCAGTGTGGTCTTGCCCGCCCCGAGCTCTCCGCTGAGCATCACCAGGTCACCCGCGCGCAGCAGTTTCGCGAGCCGGCGGCCCAGCTCCCGCATCTGCTCGGGGGACGTGACGACGATCTGGACGGATCCGGGCTCAGCCGGGCTGTGCGGTGCTGGTGCTTCCATAGCCCTTCACGGTAGCCCCTGCGGGCACGGCGCCCGTGCGGGTGAGCAGGTCGGCGAGGCGGTCGGTGACCACCTCCGGGTGCTCCAGCATCACCAGATGCCCCGCGTCCGGCACCAGCACCAGCTCGGCGTCCGACAGCAGATCGGCGATGGCCTCGCTGTGCTCACTGGGCGTGACCAGATCCTGCACCCCGGCCAGGACGAGGACCGGCATGTCGGCGAAGCACCCGAGCGCCTCGGTCTTGTCGTGGTCGTTGAACGCCGGGTAGTACTCGGCGACCACGTCGATCGGCGTGCTCTCGATCATCCGCTCGGCGAACCGGGCGACGGCCGGATCGACGTCCCGGGACGCGAAGGAGTACCGCTTGATGATCCCGGCGAACAGGTCGGCGGTGGCCCGGCGCCCCTTCTCCACCAGGTCGGCCCGCTGTCCCAGCGCCTTCAGCACGCCGGGCAGCACCCGCCGCACCGCGTTGACGCCGGCGACCGGGAGCCCGTAGTTGACCTCGCCGAGCCGCCCCGACGACGTCCCCACGAAGGCGACCCCGACGACCCGCTCGCTGATCAGCTCGGGGTACTGGTCGGCCAGCGCCATCACCGTCATGCCGCCCATCGAGTGGCCGACCAGCACGATCGGACCCTCGGGGGCGGCCGCGTCGATGACGGCCTTGAGGTCGCGGCCCAGCTGCTCGATGGTGACCGGCTCGTCGTCCCGCGCCTGCGCCACGCCCCGCGCGGACCGGCCGTGACTGCGCTGGTCCCAGTGCACGGTCCGTACGACGCCCCGCAGCGCGGCCCGCTGGAAGTGCCAGGAGTCCTGGCTGAGGCAGTAACCGTGGCTGAAGACGACCGTGACGGGAGCCGGTGCCTTGCGGCCGAAGAGCCGCCGGCGGCGCGGGCCGATGGCGGCGGGCGCTGCCTCCGGGTCGATGTCGTCGACCTCGTAGTACAGCTCCGTACCGTCGTCGGCGAACGCCTTGCCGGGCATGCCGCGCAGCGAGCCGTAGGGTCCCGCCGAGTCCAGGGCGAGCCGGGCCTTCTGGCGCATGCCCCGGCCGACCGTCATCCGCTCCAGGGCGACACCGGCGGCCGCGCCCGCGGCCACCACGCCTATCGCGACGCCGGCGATGCCGGTCGCCCGGCGCCAGCCTCCCGCGGCCCCCGCGGCGGAGGCCGCGACGGCCGCGGAGGCGGCGTTCGCGACGGCCTCCGCACTGCTCTCGCTCACGTACCGCTCCTCTTCCCCGGGGTGCTGATCAGGTTCGTTGTCATGGGACGGCCGGGTGGTGCCGTTGGTGCCACTGTTGTCAGGGTGCCTGTTGTTTCTCGCGTGACGGCTCCCTGTGCGAGTTACCCGTCCTGTTCCTCATTCACATAGACGCGAGGAACGCGCGTTCCGATCCGCGTCACGATCTCGTAGGCGATGGTTCCGGACGCCTGGGCCCAGTCCTCGGCGGTGGGCTCACCGCGGTCCCCGGGCCCGAAGAGCACCGCCTCGGCGCCCGCCGCGGGCTCGTCGCCGCCCAGGTCCACCACGAACTGGTCCATGGCGACCCGTCCCGCGATCGTGCGCCACTTGCCCTCGACCAGGACCGGTCCGGCCGAGGAGGCGTGCCGTGGGATGCCGTCCGCGTAGCCCAGCGGGACGAGGCCGAGGGTGGTCTCGCCGGGGGTCACGTACCGGTGGCCGTAGCTGACCCCGTGTCCGCCCGGTACGTGCTTGACCAGGGCGAGCGAGGCGGACAGCGTCATCACGGGGCGCAGCCCGAAGTCGGCCGAAGTGCCGAGCTCGGGGCTGGGCGAGATGCCGTAGGTGGCGATGCCGGTGCGGACCAGGTCGAAGTGGCTCTCGGGGAGCGTGAGCGTGGCCGGCGAGTTGGCGATGTGCCGGACCTCGGGCCGGGCGCCCCGCTCCTCGGCGTACGCGACCATCTCCCGGAAGAGGGTGAGCTGGGCGGCGATGGAGGGATGGCCGGGCTCGTCGGCACAGGCGAAGTGCGACCAGAGCCCCGTGACGCGCAGGAGTCCCTCGGCCTCGGCGCGCAGGGCCCCGCCGACCAGCTGAGTCCAGTCGTCACCGGGCTGGCAGCCGTTCCGCCCGAGCCCGGTGTCGGCCTTGAGCTGTACCCGCGCGGGCCGGCCGGCGAGCCGGGCCGCCGCGGTGACCTCGTCCAGGGCCCACATCGCGCTGACGGACACGTCGAGGTCGGCCTCGATCGCCTCGCGCCAGGGCCCGCCGGGCGTCCACAGCCAGCACATGATGCGGCCCGGCAGCCCGGCGGCCCGCAGGGCGAGGGCCTCCTCGGGCGTGGCGGTGCCCAGCCAGTCCGCCCCCGCGGCGACGGCGGCGCGGGCGCACGGCACAGCCCCGTGGCCGTACGCCTCGGACTTCACCACGGCCATCAGGGCCGCGCCCGGCGCGTGGGCACGCAGGACCCGCACATTGGCCCGCAGCGCGGCCAGATCGATCTCGGCGCGGGCCCGCAGGGGCGCGGTCCGCGGGGCTGTTGTCTCGCTCATCGCGAACAGTGTCTCAGAGCGGCCCGACACTGCCGGGGCAGCGGCCCCGCCGGTCCCCGAACCACCGGCCCGCTTTCAGCCCGTCCGGCGCTCAACGAGGCCGTCCAGATCTCAGCCCGTCCGGCGCTCGAGGACGAGGCCGTCCAGACTTCAGCCCGTCCGGCGCTCGAGGACGAGGCCGTCCAGGCCGAAGCGAGGGCACCCCGCCCCGTGGCCCCCACCGCACCCACTCCCTCACCCAAGAACATTCCGCCACGCCACCGGAACCGCATCCGCCACATCATGCGCCCCCACCGGCGCCCCGTCCGCCGCCAGCCTCCCGGCGAGCCCGTGCACATACGCCCCCACACTCCCGGCGTCCACCGCGCACAGGCCCGCCGCCAGCAACGACCCCGCCAGCCCGGACAGCACATCCCCGCTCCCGGCCGTGGCCAGCCAGGACGTCCCCGTCGGATTCACCCTCACCGCCCCGCCCCCCGAGTCGGCGACCAGCGTCGTGGACCCCTTCAGCAGCACGGTCGCCCCGTACCGCCCCGCCAGCTCCCGCACCGCCGCCAGCCGGGCCCCTTCGACCTCCCCGCGCTCCACGCCGAGCAGCGCCGCCGCCTCACCGGCATGCGGCGTCATCAGCGTCGGCGCCCTCCGCCCCCGTACGACCTCCGCGTCGGCCAGCCGCAACCCGTCCGCGTCGATCAGCACCGGCACGTCGGCCGCCAGCCCCTCCCCCACCGTCGCCGCGTCGTCCCCGGCCCCCGGCCCGACGACCCACGCCTGCACCCGCCCGGCGTGCTTCGGCCCCCGGTCCGACACGAGCGTCTCGGGAAACCGCGCGATGACGGCGTCCCCGGCCGGCCCGACGTAGCGCACCGCCCCGGCCCCGCCCCGCAACGCCCCCGACACGGCGAGTACGGCGGCGCCCGGGTAGCGCGCGGACCCGGCGGCGATCCCGACGACACCCCGCCGGTACTTGTCGCTCTCGGCCCGGGGCACCGGCAGCAGCCGCGCCACGTCCGCGTGCTGCAACGCCTCCAGCTCCGGCTCGACCGGAAGCTCCAGGCCGATGTCGACCAGCCGCACCGACCCCGCGTACTCCCGCGCCGGGTCGATCAGCAGGCCCGGCTTGTGCGTCCCGAACGTCACCGTCAGATCGGCCCGGACCGCGACGCCGCGCACCTGCCCGGTGTCGACGTCGACCCCGCTCGGCAGATCGACGGCGACCACGGCGCCCCGTGCCCGCCCGGCGGCTGCGGCCAGCGGCACGGCGTCCGGCCGCAGCCCGCCCTTCCCGCCGATCCCGACGATGCCGTCGAGGACGAGGTCCGCCCGCTCGATCAACTCCTCGACGCCACCGCCACCGGCTTCTGCGACCCGCCCTCCGGCCCGCCGCAACGCCGCGAGCCCCGCCGCATGCGCACGCTCCGGCGTGAGCAGCACGGCGGTGACACCGGCCCCGCGCCGGGCCAGCCGGGCGCCGGCGTACAGCGCGTCACCGCCGTTGTCGCCGCTGCCGACCAGCAGCACGACCCGGCTGCCGTACACCCGCCCGAGCAGGTCGGCGCAGGCGGCGGCGAGTCCGGCGGCGGCGCGTTGCATCAGCGCCCCCTCCGGCAGCCGCGCCATCAGCTCCCGTTCGGCGGTCCTGACCGTCTCCACGCTGTAGGCACTCCGCATGCGGTCGAGTTTCCCGTACGACCGCCCGGCCATTCCCGCGCAACTCGCGCAACTCGCGCGACGGCGAACCGTCGCGTGCCTCCCACGACCGCGAGCCGTGGCGTATCCCGCGCACCCCGGAACCCTGCCGCACCCGCCCAACTCGGCGTTCCGCCACACCCATTGACGCTTTACCGACCCTTTGCCAGACTCACCGGCCGCAGGCGCAGAAAGCGCTTGCACACCCCCCACGTCCGACGAAACCGAGGCCCTCATGGGACGCAGATCCGCCTTCCTCGCCGCCGCCGGTGCCACCGCTCTCCTCACCGCCGCCGGCACCCTGACCGCTCCCGCCACCGCCGCCCCCACGCGAGCGACGGCCTGCGGTGACGGCTCCTTCCAGGCGGAGGCCGTGCAGAACGGCGCCGACTGGACCGCCCGGCGCGGCGGCAGCACGGTCTACACCGGCACCGACATGCGTGCCGCCGTCCAGGCAGCCGTCAACAGCCTCACCTCGGGCCGGACTTCGAAGGAGCGGGTCGTGGTCCGCGGCTCGGGCTCGATCCCGGCGGGTTCCCGCATCTCGCTCCCCAGCTACACCGCGCTCGACGTCTGCGGCACGATCAACGTCACCGGCAGCGGCTCGGGCGACCAGGCGCCGGTCTACTCCCGCGGCACACGCGACATCGAGGTGCAGAACCTCAAGCTCACCGGCACCCCGCTCTACGGCATCTTCCTGCGCAGCGTCCAGAACGTGGTGCTCGGCCAGATCGACATGCGCCTCTCCCGCGGCCTGGGCGTCCGTATCGACAACCGCGGCGACACCAGCCAGTGGACGCGCAACGTCCGCATCGACAACGTCTATGTCTCCGGCGCGTCCAGCCACGCGGTCGAGACCTACGGCGTCGACGGCCTCACCGTCGGCACGGTCACCGCCCGCGACGTGGGAGAGTCCGGCCTGCTGCTCAACCAGACGGTCAACGCCAACGTCACCAAGGTCGACGCGGAGAACGCCGGCACCGGCACCGGCTACGCCGCCTTCCGCATGGCCAACCGCAACGGCCGGGTCGGCAGTGGCTACCCCACCAACATCCGCGTCGGCGAGGTCATCGCCCGGGGCGGCGGACGCGGCGTGTTCTGCGTCTCGGAGAGCGGCGGGGCGACGATCAACAAGGTGACGCTCTCCCACACCGGCAACAACTCGGTCCTGATCGAGAACTGCTACAACGTCAATCTGGCGGCCCAGAGCGGCACGATCACGAGCGGCGGCGAACTGCGCCTGGCCGCCCGCTCGGAGTTCCCGAACAACAAGGACATCACCGTCCAGAACCTGACGGTCACCAACTCGGCCATCAGGGAAAGCCCGTGCGGCGAGAACACGACGTTCCGCAACATCACGCGGGTGAACACCGGCCAGTCGATCTGCTGACGCCCGCCCGTCCGCGGAGCCCTCGCCCTCACCCGGCGGGGGCTTCACCGCGCAGGCGGCTCAGCGCCCGCATGGCGTCGCGTTCGATGCGCGCGATGTCGGACAGGACGGTGCCCGCCCGCACGAGACACCCCTCATCGCCCGACTCGCCGGCTTGCGCGATCAGTGCCGCGACATCCGTCCACAGCGCGGCCGCCTCGGCGTACAGCCTGTGCCCGGTGCGGAGATGCCCGCTGTCGAGCCACTCGGCGCATTCGGCGAGGAAGTCGCGGTAGAGGTTGCGGAACAGGGCACCACCGGTGCCTGCCTTCTCCATCAGGCGGGCGGCCTGCGGCAGGTCCCGCTGGGGGGCGTCGGTGCGCTGGAGCCAGCCGGGCAGGAGCTTCCCGGCCTTGTCGATGCCCCGGTGACCGAGGTTGGCGATGGGCGGGTCGAGAAAGGCGTCCGCGCAGGCGGTGATGGCGGGAATGATCCGGTCCCGCGGGGCGGGCGGGTTCTCCGGGGCGGTCAGAACGAAGGACCGGTGCCGGGCGGTCATCGGCCCGCGTGCGGCCCTGGCCCGGGCCAGGGCGGCCAGGCCGGTGGACACGGCGCCGCCCTGCTGAACGGTGTCCACCAGGTAGGCGTCCCGCTCGTCGTAGCCGTACAGGGCGACGACATGGCCGCCGAAGTGCACCTTCGAGGTGAAGTAGTCCAGGTGGTAGCTGTCGAGCTGCAGCCCGACGGGGCGGCCGGCGTCGATGGCCGCCGCCACGTTCTCCCATCCCTTGCGGGCGGATCCGGTCTCCCGCACCACGAGCCCCAGCCCGAGTCTGCCGGCCAGGTTCCTGGTGAGCTCGAAGGGCTTGACCCGCCCTCCGAGGAACGGGAAGTCCATGTTCTTGCTGTCCCAGTAGACGAAGGACAGGCCGCAGCCGAGGCCGAAGAGCATGGGCTCGGACAGCTCGATGCCCTCGTGCCGCAGCAGCACTCCCAGTGCCGTCGTCTCGCAGTGCTGCGCACCGCGGGTGTCGATGCCTTTCACCATGGCCATGCCGAGCCTCCTGGCGGTCCGCTACGATCGGCGTACGATTTGAACTCGTTCAAAAAGTCGTTCTCCGACGGGAGGCCAGACCATGGCCGGATCCACCGCGTCCTCGGCAACCGACACACCCGCCACCGCCCTTGGTCCCACGGCACTCGTCCTCGGCGCCTTCTCCGCCGTGGGCACGTGGGCGTTCCTGATCCCCTGGACGGTGATGGCCGGTGCGCTGGCCATGACGTTCGGCGCGATGGGCATCCACTACGCCCGCAGGGGCACGGGCCGGCTGTGGACGGCGGCGACGGGCACGGCTTTGGGCGCGGCGGGCTTCATCGGCACCGTCACCCTGCTGTGGGCGATGTACTGACCCACCGGGCACGTCACCCCTCCGCGATGACGACCGCCGAGGCCACCCCGGCGTCATGACTCAGGGACACATGCCAGGACCGCACCCCGAGCTCGGCGGCCCGCGCGGCCACGGTCCCGGTCACCCGCAGCCGGGGCCGCCCACTGTCCTCGACGTACACCTCGGCGTCCGTCCAGAGCAGCCCGGCCGGGGCACCGAGCGCCTTGGCCAACGCCTCCTTGGCGGCGAACCGCGCGGCGAGCGAGGCGACCCCCCGCCGCTCCCCGCTGGGCAGCAGCAACTCCCGCTCCACGAACAGCCGCTCGGCCAGCGCGGGCGTACGCTCCAAGGACGCCGCGAACCGATCGATCTCGGCGACGTCGATCCCGACCCCGATGATGCTCATGCGCAGCACCCTACGGTGACGCCACGGCGCATGGCTCGCGGTGACTAGCATGATCAGCATGGAATGGGACGGCCTCACCGACCGCGACCGCTACGGGGACTGGTACCTGAAGGCTCGGGACCGGTTCTCGGACCTGGCCCGGGACGGCGACTGGGACGGCCTGTTCGGGGAGCTGGAGGAGAATCCCGGGTACGTCAATCTCGCCCGGCCCGGGAACCGCAGTGGATTCGCCCCGCTGCACCAGGCCGCCTGGCACGGCGCCGGTGTGGCCGCCGTCTCCCGGCTGATCGCGCACGGCGCCTGGCGCACGCGACGCACCCGGGACGGACGGCTCCCCGTGGACGTCGCGCGGGAGCGGGGTCACACGCATCTGCTGGAACTCCTGGAGCCGGTCGCGGTGCGGCGGCTCCCCTCCCCCTCCGACGTGCTGGAGCACCACTTCCACTCGATGCTGCGGGAGCGCACCGGCAACTGCTTCGACGAGATCGAGCACCTGCTGCCACCGCTGTCTCCCCTGACGGAGGGGCTGGACGTGCGGATCTTCTTCCGGGTGGTCGGCATGATGGGCGGTTTCCACTACCGCCTCCACACGGACACCGTGCACGTGAACGGCAGGTCGCGAATGGACGGCGACCACGGGGACTTCTACCACGTGACCCCCGACGGCTGGACCAAGCTCCCGTACAGCCCCGGACCGCCGCCGCCCTGGAACTACCCGTACTGACGCCCCTCACGTTCCCGGCAGCAACCTTCATGAAGTTGCAGTCCCTGGGCACGCACTGACCACTGCGGCCCTCATCGGCACGGCCCTCACGGGCGCCGTCGCCACCGCCGGCACCGCCGCCGCGGCGACGAAGCCCGACTGCAGCAGCGCGCTGGTCAACGTGAAGCCCAAGCAAACCGTCAACCTCCGCAGCGCTCCCAAGACGAGCGCCACGGCTCTCGGCACCTGGGGCAAGGGCCAGAAGGGCGGGGTCTGCTTCGGCGACCGCAAGCCCACCACGGGTGGCAGCTACACGGCCTGCGGCAAGACGAGCAACAAGTGGTACTTCGGCGGCCCCAACAGCACCAGCAAGGAAGGCTGGGTCCCGGCGACCTGCCTGCCCATCTGAGCCTGAGCACCTGACGGCCTGACCGGCTGACCCAGGGGGCGAACTGAACCCAGCCGTTCGCCCCCCCCACTCTCACTCCACCGTCACCGACTTCGCCAGGTTCCGAGGCTGGTCCACGTCGTTGCCGCGAGCCGTCGCCAGCTCACACGCGAACACCTGAAGCGGCACCGTCGCGACGAGCGGCTGCAGCAGAGTCGGCGTGACGGGAATCCGGATGAGGTGATCCGCGTACGGCACCACGGTCTCGTCCCCCTCCTCCGCGACGACGATCGTCCGAGCCCCTCGCGCCCGGATCTCCTGGATGTTGGACACGATCTTGTCGTACAGCACGGAACGCCCTCGCGGCGACGGCACCACGACGACCACCGGCATGTCCTCCTCGATCAGGGCGATCGGACCGTGCTTCAACTCCCCCGCCGCGAACCCCTCGGCGTGCATGTACGCCAGTTCCTTGAGCTTCAGCGCGCCCTCGAGCGCCACGGGATACCCGACATGCCGCCCCAGGAACAGCACCGTGTTCTTGGAGGCGAGCGAACGGGCCAGCTCCCGCACCGGCTCCATCGTCCCCAGGACCTGCTCCACCGCACCGGCGATCGAGGACAGGTCGCGGATCACGGCCCGGATCTCGTCGCCCCACTTGGTGCCCCGCACCTGCCCGAGATACAGGGCGACCAGATAGCAGGCCACCAACTGCGTCAGGAACGCCTTGGTGGACGCGACCGCGACCTCCGGCCCGGCGTGCGTGTACAGCACCGCGTCGGACTCGCGCGGGATCGTCGAGCCGTTGGTGTTGCAGATGGCCAGGACCTTGGCGCCCTGCTCGCGGGCGTGGCGCAGTGCCATGAGCGTGTCCATGGTCTCGCCGGACTGCGAGATGGCGATGACCAGGGTCTGCGCGTCCAGGATCGGATCCCGGTACCGGAACTCGCTGGCCAGCTCCACCTCGCACGGAATGCGCGTCCAGTGCTCGATGGCGTACTTGGCGATCATCCCGGCGTGGAAGGCCGTACCGCACGCGACGATGACGACCTTGTCGATCTCCCGCAGCACCCCCTGGGGGATCCGCACCTCGTCCAGGGTCAGCGACCCGGAGCCGTCGATCCGGCCCAGCAGCGTATCGGCGACCGCCTTGGGCTGCTCGGCGATCTCCTTGAGCATGAAGTAGTCATAGCCCCCCTTCTCCGCGGCCGACGCGTCCCAGTCGACGTGGTACGAGCGGACGTCAGCAGGCCGTCCGTCGAAGCCGGTCACCGTCACGCCGTCCCGGCGCAGCTCCACCACCTGGTCCTGTCCCAGCTCGATCGCCGACCGCGTGTGGGCGATGAACGCGGCGACGTCCGAGGCGAGAAAGGCCTCGCCCTCTCCGACGCCCACCACCAGCGGCGAGTTCCGCCGCGCGCCCACCACCACGTCCGGCTCGTCGGCATGCACCGCGACCAGTGTGAAGGCGCCCTCCAGCCGCCGGCAGACCAGCCGCATCGCCTCGGCGAGATCCGCGCACGACGAGAACTCCTCGGCGATCAGATGCGCGACGACCTCGGTGTCCGTCTCGGAGCCCAGCGCGTGGCCCCGCTCCTCCAACTCGGCCCGCAGCAGGGCGAAGTTCTCGATGATGCCGTTGTGCACGACAGCGACCCGACCCGCGTTGTCGAGGTGCGGGTGGGCGTTGGAGTCCGTCGGCCCGCCGTGCGTGGCCCACCGGGTGTGCCCGATCCCCGTCGTGCCGGTCGGCAGCGGCCTGCCGTCCAGCTCCTTCTCCAGATTGAGCAACTTCCCGGCCTTCTTCGCCGCCGCCAGCCCACCATCGGCCAGCACGGCGACACCCGCCGAGTCGTACCCCCGGTACTCCAGCCGCTTCAGCCCGGCCATCACAACCTCGAGCGCGGACTGCGGCCCCACGTATCCCACGATTCCACACATGGAGCGCAGCCTACGGGCCGACATCGCCGAGAAAGCTCTTCTGCGTGCCCGAAATCGGAAATTATTCGGCCCTTATGGGCGCCGCGACGGCGACTTTCCCAGCCACCCTAGCTGCGATCCGACAATTCCGGAGCTCGTCGGCGAGCCGTCGGCGACCATGGTCAGCACACGAAAACGACCAGAGGGAGAGCATTCGGACTGCCTGACGAGGTGGCGCGCAAGCTGACCGAGTGGAACCGGAACCGCCCGGTCGACGGCTTCGCGACCCGCCCGGCGCTGCGCAAGCACGTCAGGCAGGGGCAGGAGATCGCCGGGCTGGTGGCGAGGCACCTCGGCCCCGGGTGGGCGGTGCGCTTCTGGGACGAGCGGCACCGGAACGAGAAGTTCGCCTGCTGGGGATGCGACCGATTCCACTGGACCGCCGACTCGTACGGCCCTCCTCAGCCGCCGCACCCGGTCGCCAGCACCGTCGAAGGCGAGTACGGGCTGTACCCGCTGCACGCGGAGGGCTTCGGAAGCTTGGCTCCGGACGACCCCGCCGCCGGCCTGCGCCTGCCCGATGACCTCGTGGCCGTGTTCCACCGCTGGGCGAAGGAGATCGAGACGACGCTGATGGCGGACGGCGACGACGACGCGTGGCAGCGCTTGTTCCAGGAGGGAGGGGAAGCGTCGAAGCGTCTCGCCCTGGAGATCGGCCCGGCCCGGACGGTGACGTACCGGGGCATCGCCAACGGCGGACTCGACGCGATGACCGTGGTCACCTGGCGGGGAGACCAGCAGGTGTAGCGCGCACTCCTCAGCCCCTCACACCTTCGCCCGATAGGCCCGCATGGCCAACGGATAGAACACCACCGCGATCCCCGCGGCCCACACCAACGACCACATCACCGGCTCCGCCACCGCCCCGCCCAGCAGCAGCCCCCGGAACGCGTCGGACAGATGCGTGACCGGATTGACGTCACTCCAGGCCTGCAGCCAGCCGGGCATCGTGTCCACGACGACGAACGCGCTGCTGGTGAAGGTGATCGGGAAGATGAGGGTGAAGGCGAACGCCTGCACCTTCTCCGCGTCGCCCGCCAGCATCCCGATCAGCACCGCGCTCCAGGACACGGCCGCGGCGAACACCGTCACCAGCAGCGCCCCGAGCAGGAACCCGCCGAATCCGCCGGTGACGCGGAAGCCGAGCGCCAGGCCGAGGCCGATCATCAGCAGCAGTGCCCAGAGGTGCTTGGCGAGGTCCGCGGTGATCCGGCCGATCAGCGGAGCGGACCGCGCGATCGGCAGACTGCGCAGCCGGTCGAAGACGCCCTTGGTGAGGTCGGTGTTGAGCGCCATCGCCGTGTACATCGTCATGAACAGGGTGTTCTGCACGATGATCCCGGGCAGCGCGTACTTCAGATATGCCTCGGGCGATCCGGCCATCTGCCCGCCCAGCACATAGGTGAAGAGGAACACGAACATGATCGGCGTAATGCTGTAGTCGACCAGTTCGAGCGGGTTGTGCTTGACGGCGACCAGACTCCGCCAGGCCATCGTGAAGGTCTGCCGCATCCCGGCGAGCGGCGGCACACGGCCCGACGCGGTGACCGGCGCGGTCAGCGTGGTGGCGGTCATGACCGGCTCACCGCCTTCTCCAGCCCGTCGTCGTCACGGGCGGTCCCTCCGTCGTCATGGACGGCAGCCCCGCCGTTCCCCCCGGGCCCGCCCGGCTCGGCGCGGTGTCCGGTCAGGGCGAGGAAGACCTCGTCGAGCGAGGAGCGGCGCAGGGCCAGCTCCCCCACCGCGATCCCCTCCCGGTCCAGCGCGCGCACCACGGCCGGCATCAGCTCGGGGTCCTTCACCGGGGCGGTGACCATCTCTCCCTCGATCCGGGCCTCGGGTCCGGCGGCCCCGGCCACCAGCGCGTGCGCCCGCGCGAGGTCCTTCCCCACGATCGGCCGCAGCTCCAGCACCTGCCCGCCGACCTGCGCCTTCAGCCGGTCCGGCGTGCCCTCGGCGATCACCCGGCCCTTGTCGATCACCACGATGTCGTCGGCGAGCACATCGGCCTCGTTCAGATACTGCGTGGTCAGCAGGGCGGTCGCCCCGTCCGCGACCAGGCCGCGCAGCAGATCCCACAGCTCACCGCGGCTGTGTGGATCAAGACCCGTGGTCGGCTCGTCGAGGAAGAGGATGCTGGGCCGCCCCACCAGACTGGCCGCGAGATCCAGGCGCCGGCGCATGCCGCCCGAGAAGGTCTTCGCGGCCCGCCCGGCCGCGTGCGTCAGCTGGAACCGCTCCAGCAGCTCACCCGCCCGCGCCTTCGCCTCCCGCCGCGGCAGACCCAGCAGCCGGCCGATGAGCAGCAGGTTCTCCGTGCCGGTCAGGTTCTCGTCCACCGCCGCGTACTGCCCGGTCAGCCCGACGAGGGAGCGCACGACCCCGGCCTCCCGGATCACGTCGTGGCCGGCCACCCGGGCCCTGCCTCCGTCCGGGCGCAGCAGTGTCGCGAAGATCCGTACCGCGGTCGTCTTCCCGGCACCGTTGGGCCCCAGCAGCCCGAGCACCGTGCCCTTGCGGGCGGCCAGGTCGACGCCGGCCAGCGCCTCGGTCTCCTTGAACCGCTTGACCAGGCCTTCCGCCTCTATCGCATACGTCATGGGTACCCCCAGGCGTTCATGAACCCCGGACCGGGCCCACTCCTCCCACAACTGTGACGCACGCCACTGACATTCCGTCTGTGTCAGTTTTTATCCGCGCAAGCAAGGGCGAACCAAGGCGAATACCTAGCGTGACGGATCCCACCTCACCGTCCGTTCGTATGCCCGTAACAATGGACTGTGATCTCTCCGGTCTCCTCGATGCCCCGGAGCGCCCACCGGCAGCGGCCGGAGGCGACTCCCTACGTCGACCTCACCCGAGCCGAGTGGAGCGCGCTGCGTGACAAGACGCCGCTGCCACTGACGGCCGAGGAGGTCGAGAAGCTGCGCGGTCTCGGCGATGTCATCGACCTCGACGAGGTGCGGGACATCTACCTCCCGCTGTCCAGACTCCTCAACCTCTACGTCGGCGCCACGGACGGCCTCCGAGGCGCCCTGAACACGTTCCTTGGCGAACAGGGCTCCCAGTCCGGCACCCCGTTCGTCATAGGAGTCGCCGGCTCGGTCGCGGTCGGCAAGTCCACGGTCGCCCGCCTCCTCCAGGCCCTGCTCTCACGCTGGCCGGAACACCCGCGCGTCGAGCTGGTCACCACCGACGGCTTCCTGCTGCCCACCAAGGAACTCCAGGCCCGCGGCCTGATGTCGCGGAAGGGCTTCCCCGAGTCCTACGACCGCCGCGCCCTGACCCGCTTCGTCGCCGACATCAAGGCCGGCAAGGACGAGGTCACGGCCCCGGTCTACTCCCACCTCATCTACGACATCGTCCCGGACCAGAAGCTCACGGTCCGCCGCCCCGACATCCTGATCGTCGAGGGCCTGAACGTCCTCCAGCCCGCCCTGCCCGGCAAGGACGGCCGCACCCGGGTCGGCCTCGCCGACTACTTCGACTTCAGCGTCTACGTCGACGCCCGCGTCGAGGACGTCGAACGCTGGTACCTCAACCGCTTCCGCAAACTGCGCGCGACCGCCTTCCAGAACCCGTCCTCGTACTTCCGCAAGTACACCCAGGTCTCGGAGGAGGAGGCCCTCGACTACGCGCAGACGATGTGGCGCACGATCAACCGGCCCAACCTGGTCGAGAACATCGCCCCCACCCGCGGCCGGGCCACCCTCGTCGTACGCAAGGGCCCCGACCACAAGGTGCAGCGGCTCAGTCTGCGCAAGCTGTGACGCCCGGGGAAAAGGCCGGTTAGATGGTCGCCATGCTCCACATGCGCCTGATCACGCCGCCCGAGAAGACCGACGAAGTGGTGCTGCTGATCGAGAGGACGGTCGGCACCACCCACCTCGTCGTACTGCCGGACAGCGCCCGCAACCCCTCCGGGGATGTCGTCATGTGCGACGTGGCCCGCGAGGCGGGCGATGAACTGCTCACCGGCCTGCGGAAACTGGGCATCGACACCGCCGGCTCCATCGCCGTCGAGACCATCGACCTGTCGCTGTCCGAGCGGGCCGAGAAGGCCGAGGCCGACGCGCCGGGCGAGGGCGCGGACGCGGTCCTGTGGGAGCACCTGAGTGACGCGACGCACGAGGAGTCGACGCTCTCCGTCACGTACCTGGCCTTCATCACGCTGGCCACGATGATCGCGGCCTGCGGTGTGGTCCTGGACAACGCGATCCTGATCGTGGGCGCCATGGCGGTGGGCCCGGAGTTCGGCCCCCTCGCCGGCGTCTGCACCGCGATCGTCCGGCGCCGGCCACGCCTGGCCGTGCGCTCGCTGATCGCCCTGTTGGTGGGCTTCGCGGTGGCGATGGCGGTGACGGTCCTCTTCAGCCTCTTCATGAACGCCGTGGGCCTCTTCACCGAGGCTCAACTGGAGGCCGATCGCCCGAACACCGGCTTCATCTACGCCCCCGACTGGTTCTCCTTCGTCGTGGCGGTCCTGGCCGGCATCGCCGGCACCCTCTCCCTGACCTCGGCGAAGTCCGGAGCCCTGGTAGGCGTGGCCATCTCGGTCACCACGGTCCCGGCCGCGGCAAATGCCGCGGTAGCCCTCAGCTATGGCGACACCACCCAGACCTGGGGCTCCACCCAGCAACTCCTGCTGAACCTCCTGGGCATCATCGTCGCCGGCACGGCAACGCTGCTGGCCCAGAGATACTTCTGGTCCAAACAACGCCAGGTGAGCAACAGGCCCTAAGGGGCGCGGGGAACTGCGCGACAAGCCACAACGAACCCGCAGCCCGCCCACAACAGAACCCGCCACCCCCTACCCGAAGAGCCCACTCACCCCAGCGCGGACTTCACAGCATCAGCAAGCCGCCCCGCAACAGACCGAGCCTGCTCGATATCAGCCGCCTCCACCATCACCCGGACCAACGGCTCGGTCCCGGAGGGCCGAAGCAGCACCCGCCCGGTAGCCCCGAGCTCCCGCTCCGCGTCGGCAACGGCCGCCGACAACTCCGCGGACGTCCCCACCCGCGTCCTGTCGACATCCGGCACATTGATCAGTACCTGCGGCAACCGCTCCATGACAGAGGCCAGCTCCCGCAACGCACGCCCGCTCCCAGCCACCCGAGCCGCCAGCAGCAGACCCGTCAGCGTCCCGTCCCCGGTCGTCGCGTGGTCGAGGATGATCACATGCCCGGACTGCTCGCCCCCGAGGGCGAACCCGTGCTCCTTCATCTCCTCCAGCACGTACCGGTCACCGACAGCGGTCTGCACCAGCCGGATGCCCTCACGCTCCATGGCCAGCTTGAACCCGAGGTTGGACATCACCGTGGCGACCACCGTCTCGGCCCGCAGAGCGGAGCGCTCCCGCATCGCCAGCGCGAGCACGGCCAGGATCTGGTCGCCGTCCACCTCCGCGCCGGTGTGGTCCACGGCGAGGCACCGGTCGGCGTCACCGTCGTGCGCGATGCCCAGGTCGGCCCCGTGCTCGACGACGGCGGCCTTGATCTTGTCCAGGTGCGTGGAGCCGCACCCGTCGTTGATGTTGAGCCCGTCGGGCTCGGCCCCGATCGTGACGACCTCGGCACCGGCCCGCTGGAACGCCTCCGGCGAGACCCGGGCGGCGGCGCCGTGCGCCTCGTCGAGGACGACCTTCAGCCCGTCGAGCCGGTTCGGCAGGGCACCCAGCAGATGCTCGACATACCGGTCGAAGCCCTCCCCGTACTCCCGGACGCGGCCCACCCCGGCCCCGGTCGGCCGCTCCCACGGGGCGCCGGTGCGGTGCTCCTCGTAGACGGACTCGATCCGGTCCTCCAGCTCGTCGGCGAGCTTGTGCCCGCCGCGGGCGAAGAACTTGATGCCGTTGTCGGGCATGGCGTTGTGGCTCGCGGAGAGCATCACACCGAGGTCGGCGCCGAGCGCTCCGGTCAGGAACGCCACCGCCGGGGTCGGCAGCACGCCGACCCGCAGGACGTCCACACCGGCGCTGGCGAGGCCCGCGACCACGGCGGCCTCCAGGAACTCCCCGGACGCGCGCGGGTCACGCCCGACGACCGCGGTCGGGCGGTGTCCCTCGAAGGTGCCCACCTCGGCCAGTACGTGCGCCGCGGCCACGGAGAGGCCCAGGGCCATCTCCGCCGTCAGATCCGCGTTGGCGACACCGCGCACGCCGTCAGTGCCGAAGAGTCGTCCCACTGTGGTGTCCTCCGAATTGCTGTGAGAGTGCGGCTCACATCCCCAAGTACTTCCCTAGTACATCCCTGAGACTGTCCGGGGCCGGTAGGGGTTGTGTAAACGAACCGCCCCGGCGGCACCATTCGTGCCGCCGGGGCGATCGTTGCAAAGACAGCGGACGCGATTAGCGCTTGCTGTACTGCGGGGCCTTGCGGGCCTTCTTCAGACCGGCCTTCTTGCGCTCGACCGCACGGTCGTCGCGCTTGAGGAAGCCGGCCTTCTTCAGCGGGCCGCGGTTGTTGTCGACGTCCGCCTCGTTCAGCGCACGGGCGACACCGAGACGGAGCGCACCGGCCTGACCGGAGACACCGCCGCCGGAGATGCGGGCGACGACGTCGTAGCGGTCGTCGAGCTCGAGCACCTTGAAGGGCTCGTTGACTTCCTGCTGGTGCACCTTGTTCGGGAAGTAGTCCTCGAGGGTGCGACCGTTGATCTTCCACTTGCCGGTGCCCGGGACGATCCGGACACGGGCGATGGCGTTCTTGCGACGTCCCAGGCCGGCGGCCGGCTGGGGCTCACCGAAACGCGAGGCGAGGGACTCGGAGGTGTACTCACCCTCCACCGGAACCTCGGACTCGGTGGTGTAGCTGTCGATGTCAACTTCTTCGAGCGGCTGCTCGGCAGTGGTCTCGGCCACGATGCTCCTCAGATTCTGTTCAGTCTTAGGGGGTGTGGCCGGACTTACTGCGCGACCTGGGTGATCTCGTACGGCTGCGGCTGCTGCGCGCCGTGCGGGTGCTGGTCACCCTTGTAGACCTTCAGCTTCGAGAGCATCTGACGGCCCAGGGAGTTCTTGGGGAGCATGCCCTTGACGGCCTTCTCGACGGCCTTCTCGGGGTTCTTGTCCAGCAGCTCGTCGTAACGGACGGAGCGCAGACCACCCGGGTAACCGGAGTGGCGGTACGCCATCTTCTGGGTCCGCTTGTTGCCGGACAGGTGCACCTTGTCCGCGTTGATGATGATGACGAAGTCACCAGCGTCGACGTGGGGGGCGTAGATCGGCTTGTGCTTGCCCCGGAGGAGGGTCGCTGCGGTGGTGGCGAGACGACCCAGGACAACGTCCTGGGCGTCGATGACGTGCCACTGGCGCGTCACATCGCCGGGCTTGGGGCTGTACGTACGCACGGTTCGTAGCCTTCGCTTCGAGTGAATGGTCCTGAACAGGTCACCGAAACGATCACGACAGCCTTGACCGCACTGCGGTGACGCAAACCGCGTGCTGGTCGCTGGTCATCGGCCCGGCGGACCGGTGTAAGGGCCCGTCCCGTGAGAATGAGCAAGCCAATACACAACGAACAAGCAGAGTACCGGGGCTCACCACAAGGGTCAAAACGCGGGATCATCGTCGACGGTCGAACACGCAGACGCACAGGCCCGCACACAGCGTGACAGCCCTCCTCAGGGTCCTGCGCCGGACCGGCCGCACATACGGAAACACCGACGACAGCAGCACATCGACGACCACCGCGGCGCCCCACCGCAGCACGGAACCGCCACCGCGCGGACGGCGGCACCCCCGCAGCACCGCGAGCCCGGCAGACAGCCCGGCCGGCAGCCCTGACGCCAGTCCGACCGCCGGCCACGACAGCAGGCACACCAGCAGCGCCACTGCCACCAGCACCCGCACCCCCGCGGGCCCCACCCACAGGCTCCCGCTCACGAGTCGCCCCAACCACCCGGAGATGTCGCCTTTGCCCGTCCGCATGGGAGGAACGCTAGGGGCTACGAGGCCGATCCAGGCGGACCAGCACACCCCATGTCCCGTCTAAGATGCGCCACATGAGCTATGGGCAGGGGGGACCCCAGTCCCAGTGGGATCCCTGGAAACCGCAGTCGCAGCAGCCCTGGAACAGCGGGGGCGGAGGCCAGTCTCCGGACTGGGCCGCGCTCGCCGAGGCGTCCGAGTCACGTAACAAACGACGCCGGCTGCTGCTGGTCGGCGGCGGCGCGGTCGCCACCGTCGCGATCGGTGCCGCCGTCGCCGTGGCGGTGGTCTCGGCCAACGGCGACAACCAGGCGAACAACCCGGCCTCCCTGCCCTCGGCGGACATCCCGAGCGGGTCGCCCTCCGGCCCGTCGTTCGCCCCGACCAGCGCCCCGCCCCCGCTGGACCCGAAGGACTTCGTCGCCAGCGCGAAGAAGGACAAGGCCCCGCTCGGCCCGGACACCCTCTTCCCCGGCACCCAGCTGACCATGGGCGAGACGGTCTACAAGAAGGGCCCCACCGCCGAGACGAAGAACTGCGCCTCGGCGGCCGGCGGCTCGCTCCCCAAGGTCCTCACCGCGAACGACTGCACACGCCTGATACGAGTCACCTACACCAAGGACGGCATCGCCGTGACGGTCGGTGTGGCGGTCTTCGACACCGAGGCCCAGGCGGTCAAGGCCAAGAGCCAGAGCAAGAAGAGGAGCTTCGTCAAGTCGCTCTCCGGCGGCGGTGTGAAGGGCTTCTGCGAGGCCGGGTTCTGCCGCACGACCGGCAACTCCTACGGCCGCTACGCCTACTTCACCAACGCCGGCTTCACCAACGGCAAGGACGTGACGCCCAAGGACACCGCGGTCTTCAAGACCGGCAACGACCTGGCCCAGTTCACGTTCAACCAGATCCGCCGCCGCGGCGAGGCCCAGGCATCGGCCGCGGCCAACGAGTGACGGGCCGCCGCCGCGCGCCCGGTCACAGCCTCTTGGCGCTGCGCAGCGTCTTGGCGTAGTAGCCGTTGCCGTCCAGCCGGGACACTCCGCCGACATCGCCGATGGTCGGTCCGTTGACCTCCTCGCGGCTGGAGACGAAGAGCAGGTGGCCCTCGGTGTCGTAGCCGAGCACCATGCCGACGTGGTCCAGGCGCTGCTTCGTCCGGGTGTCGAGCTTGAAGAAGACGAGGTCCCCGGGCTGGAGCTGGTCGATGCCGGTGGGCCGGTCCTTCGGCGAGACACCGGTGAGCGGCAGGACGTCAGCACCCTGCTTGGAGCGGGCCATGCCGTTGGCGGTACGCGGAAGGCCGTCGCCCGAGTCGTCCGAGGACATGAGTGGGTAGCGGGCGCGGTAGCCGAACACCATCCGCATGTATCCCGAGCAGTCCGTCGACCGGGCGCGTGCGGCTTCCGGCTGCCCGATCACGCCGTCCCGGAAGGGGTACGGGACGCCGAGGTAGTCGTAGAAGTCGGACTGCTCCAGGCGCAGGTCGCCACCCTCCGCCCCGCTCGTGTTGAGGGGCCCGAAGTTGGCGTCACCGGCGTAGACGGTGCCCTGCTCGTCCTTCTTCGGTTTGGCACCCGCGACGTACTGGAAGGCGATGGCCAGGAGGTCGTCCTCCTTGCTGGACTCGTACTCCGCGTACCAGTCCTTGAACCACTTCTGCTTGTCCGCGCCCTTCTTCCAGGACTCGGGCATGAGGCGGACCCAGTCCGTCGAGGAGACCTTGGAGCTCGTCGACGAGGGCTCGGCGAAGGTGCGGGCCGGCCCGGTCAGGGTCGCGGTGCGCGCACCGTCGGTGAACACCGCCTTGACCTGGCCGTCGGATCCGCGCAGCACGGAGCGGGCGGGGTTCTCCAGCCGGGACCAGCTCTCCCCGCCCTTGTCGCGGGCCTTCGTCGCGCCGCCTGCCCGGTCCGAGCCGTCCAGCACGCCTACGTTCGTGATCTCCGGGACGCCCTTGTCCTCCTGCTTGCGGAGCTCCACGGTGAGGTAGCCGGAGGTCGCGACGAGCCCCAGCACCACGAGGCCGGAGAGGACCGGCCGCGATTTCTTCTTCCCTGCCATGTGTTGTCTCCTGGGTTTTCGGTCGCCGGGACGCCGGTTCTCAGACGGTGGGCATGATGCCGAGCAGCAGTCCGGCGGCGACGACGATGTAGGCCATGAGCGAGACGGTGCCGGTCGCCAGCAGCGTCGCCCCCTTGGGCTGGCGGACCATCTGGTACGCGATCAGGCCGGGCACGATGAAGCCGAGGGTCTGGTTGCCGTACAGCAGCGGGAACTCGATCGAGAGCACGATCATCACGGTGGCCTGGAGCAGCACGCCCAGCAGGACCACCGCGGCGAACAGCCGCTTGCCGTAGAGGATCACCAGCCGCTGCATGACCTTGGTGCCCGCGTAGGTGAGCGCGGTGACGCCGACCACCATGGCCGCCCGCTGGAGGTCCTCGATGAGGGTCAGGGCGAGCCAGCCTGGCGTGATCATGCCACCGGGCGACAGGTTGGTGGTCAGGTAGCACAGCAACGAGAAGAACAGGCCGATGGCGATGCCGAGGGCGGCCATCTCGGGGGTCAGGGCGGCGGTGGTCAACGGGGTCTCCGGGCACGGGTACGGGTGCGGGTGCGGTACGGGGCGATCAGCGGTCCTGCGCGAGGCGCTCGCCCCGCACGTGGACGTCAGGAACGGGGAGGCTGTCCCCCGTCGTCAGCCGGGACGTACCCGTAGGGCTCGTCGGCGTACTGCCATGCCTGCTGGGACGGAGCGGCGTACGGCCCCTGCTGGTAGGGGGCTTGGCCGGGGTACCCGGCGTCGGTGTACGGCCCCGACGGCTGGGCGGGGATGCGGACCACCGGGATCTCCTGGGTCTGGGAGGCCTGGTAGCGCTCCTCATAGGCCATGGGGTACGAGGCGTAGGGGTCCAGGCGCGCCGGCTGGGCCGGCACGGCCGTGGCCGAGGGCGGCGCGGCGTCGGCGGAGGCGGACTCGTCCGCCGGGAGTTCGGCCAGGTACTCCAGCAGTTCCTCGCCCTGGCCGTGGATGTTGCCGATGGCGACCAGGGAGGAGTCGGCGGACAGGCGCTCCAGCAGGGCGGGCATGAACTCCTCGGCCGACCGCCGTTCGCCTCCGAGGTCGACCGCGCGGTCGCGCCACTCGGCGGGGATGGCGTCGATCGCGCTCTTGGCGGGGTGCCCGATGACGAAGACGTGGTCCGGCTGGAGGTCGGGGATGATCTCGCCCATCTGCCCGTTGCGCTCCACGCGGTCGGGCCGGCAGTTGATCACGACGTTCAACGGCCGGTGGATGGCTCCGAGGTCGAGCAGCTGGTTGATGTTCATCAGCGTCGACTCGGGGTCGTTGGCCGCGAAGACGTTGGCGAAGGCGATCCGCTTGCCCTCGGGCGCCGCGTAGCGCTCGACGGACAGCACGCCCGGGTCCGGCGGGGCGTCGTACATGCCCTGCAGGGCCACCTGCCGTTCCACGCCGAGCAGGTCGGCCACGACGAGGGCGATCGCGACGTTCTCCTTGAAGGTGAACCAGCTGAAGCCGCGCAGCTCCTCGTCGGTGACCGTCTCCGGGTCGGCGTAGACGAGCTTGCAGTTACGGGCGTCGGCCTCCTCCTGGAGGATGTGGAAGCGCTCCTTCTCGGCGGTGACGCAGATGCCGTCCTCCGGCATGGAGCGGCACAGCGACCGCGCCACGTCGTCGAGGGTGGGTCCCATCTCGGCGAGGTGGTCCTCGCGGACGTTGCACAGCACGCCGATCGTGGAGCGGATCAGCTTGCTCTGGTTCACCTCCTGCAGGGCCGGCATGACGGCCATGCACTCGATGACGAGGGCGTCGGGCCGGTAGGTGGCGGCCCGGCGCACGATGCCGATCTGCTCCACCACGTTGGCGATGCCGAACTTGCGATAGACCGGCTCCTCGGTGGCGTCCGGGTGGATGAACCGGGCCGCCGTACCCGTGGTCTTCGCCACGGTGACCAGTTCGCCGCCGCGCAGCGCCCCGGCACACAGCCGGGTGATGGAGGACTTGCCGCGGATGCCGTTCACGAGCACGCGCGACGGGATGCTGTGCAGGCTGGCGTAGTGCCGGCGCTGTTCCACGATGCCCGCCACCAGCAGCAGCACACTGCCGGTGAGCAGGACGAAGTACAGATAGAGCACGGCTGGGTCACCTTCCCCGAACGCCGGCCTCCGGCTCCGCGAGCCGGCGTGCCTGGGTCTGCTTACGGGCCTGGAGTTGCTGTCGCAGCAGTTCGAGGCTGCGTACGACGGCGCCGACCTCGTCCTGGTAGCGGGGGTACAGCACGGACTTGAGGTCACCGTCGGCCAGCTTCTCCGCGCCGGCCGCCAGGGCCCGCATCGGCCGGGCCACGACCAGGTACACCCAGCCGAGGCAGACGACGATCAGGGCCAGACCGAGCAGTCCGGCCAGGACGCTGCGGTCCTCGCGCTGGTACGGGGTGATCTGGAAGTCCTTGGCGTTCTGCCAGCTGACCACGGTCCAGCCGATGTCGGCCGCCACGCCGCCGCCGGAGAACGGGGCGGCCGCGGCGACCGTGGTCCCGCGCCCTTCCCGGATCAGCAGGCCGTTCTCGACGGGACCGGCTCCGACGTGGACGCTGCCGGCCAGGACGAGGTCGGCGAGCGCGTCGCGCGGCAGTTCCTCGAAGGCCAGGAAGCCGTCGCTGGCGGCGATGGTCTCCGCCTTGGAGTCCACCACCCGGACCTCGCCGAGCCCGGGCCGCTTCAGCAGCGAGTTGAGGAACTCGACCCGGACCTCGCCGACCAGGGTCATCCCCTTGTCGCCCGGCAGGGGCGCCCCGGCCTGGACGACCGGCTTCTTCCCGCCCTTGCCGGCCACCCGGACCAGCGGCAGCTCGTCCGCGTCGGCGAAACCGGCGTGCGGCTCCTTTCCCGCGCGGGCGACGACCTCGCCGTCCTCGTCGAGGAGGTACAGCGCCTGGTAGCGGGTGTGCTCGCGCAGGGTTTCCTCGAGCAGTGCGCGGCCGGCGTCGGCGTCGTCCGGGTCGATGAGCCGGGACGTGGAGACCAGGTCCGCCTGCGCCTCGTTGAGCGCCCGGCGCACCCGGTCGGCGACCAGGTCGGTGCGGTCACGCTGGTCGGCGACCATGCTGGCCGGGATGCTGACGGAGTCGTCGGTGCGGTTCAGCAGGAGGCCCACGGGCAGACACCACAGCAGCAGCAGTACGGCGGTCAGCGCGAGCGGCCCGCGCACCCCGAACCGCCCCTTGACGCGCTGGCGCCCACCGGGATCACCGGCCGGGCCGCCCAGCTGCGCACGCAGCCTCTCCAGGGCGGAGCCGATGCGCGCGGCCTCACCCCAGCGGGGTACGTCCACCGGGCGGGTCAGGTCGCCCCGGGCCAGTCGGCGGGACTCCAGGAACAGCCGCAGCAACGGCCGCTGCACGGTCGCCCACAGCACGGCCGCGGCGAGCAGTCCGAGCACCACCAGGGCTCCGGCCGCCAGCAGCCCGTACAGCTCCCGGTCCGGCCCGGCGGCCTGCTGCCGGATGACGGGCAGCAGGGCGACGACGGTGAGCCCGAGGCCCGCGCCGACGCTCTTCTTCTCCTCCGGGTCGGAGGACGAGAGGGAGGCGTAACCGGCCGTGGTGACACGGCCCTTGTAGCTCCCGCCGACCAGGGTCCCGCTGACACCGGGGTAGCCGCGGGAGCCCGGTTCCCTGGCGCTGACCGGGTCCTGCTCGGTCTCCCGTGCCGCCTGGGCGGACAGCCCGCTCATCTGCTTCTGGAGGAAGGCCAGCTCCTTGCGCTCCTGGTCGGTGTTGAGCGCCTCGGACTGTTCGAAGCCGGCCGTGGCGAGGATCTCCCCGCCGGTGGCGACGACCGCCATGGAGCGGAACTGGCCCAGGTTGATGGCGGGCACGGACAGGCTGTTGGAGGCGATCAGCAGCTGCTGGGGCCGGTCCTCGGAGCCGAGGACCGCCATGGTCATCAGGCGTACGTCACCGGTCTCCAGCCGCACCATGCGGGGCTTGAGAGCCGTGTCCCCGGTGAGGACGTCCTTGTCCAGCCAGGCGAGGGGAATCGTTTCACCCCTGGCGGCCAGCACTTTGCCGCTCTTCAGTTCCAGGACCGCCGTGCCGGTCCACTTCTGGTAGGTCTTCCCCAGGTCGGACAGGACGCGCTCGGGCTTCACCGGCGGCCCCGCGTTCAGCGCGGCAGCGGTGCGGTTCAGGTCGGTGACCCGCTCGTCGACCGAGGCGCGAAGGGCGATGGCGCCGTCCTCCGCGAAGTGCTGCTGCGAGGAGAGCACCGCCTGCGGCACGGCCTGCTCGCCGGCGGGGCCGAGCACCTGGGCGGTCAGGCCCGCGAGAGCGAGCACCAGCACGCACAGCAGCGCGATCGGGGGACGGACGCCGCCCAGCAGCGGCATGTCAGCGCGTCTTCGGCTGCGTCGCCGTCCTCCCTTCACGGGGCGCACGACGCGGGTGGGTGTCACCGGTGCTTTCCTCCGGGCTCTCTGGTCGAGGACGGCCGCGCGGAACCCCGCTCCCGCAGGAGAGGTAACGGGCCGTCATGTATGAGACTTCTGTGAAGGGTTCGGGTTGTGCCGCTCGCCCTCCGGTGCGCTGTGGCGCTAGTCACGCTCCAGCGTGAGCTCCTTCAGGCCGTCGCCGCCCGGCGCCCCGCGGTTGTACAGGAAGCCACGCGTGCGGTCGGCCGCCAGCCGGTAACGGGCCAGCCGCTCCTCGGAGAGGCCGCCCGGGGCGTCGAGCGCCCGCCGCACGTCCACCACCCGGTGGTCCTCGACCGCGTCGGCGGGCGGCTTCTCACCGGTCTCCACCTCGGGCGGGATGTCCACCATGGTCGTGGCGTAGCGGGCTGAGACGTCCCAGCCGTCGGTCGCCTCGCGGAACTCGAACCAGCCGATCGCGCCCTCCTCGGTGAGCCCGCTGGGCGAGGAGTGACGGGCGACCTGGTTGCCCAGGCTGTAGGCGACCCAGGTGCCGTTCACCTTCTGGATCGGCTGCACCGCATGGGAGTGGTGCCCGATCACCAGGTCGATCCCGGTCTCCGTGGTGAGCCTCTCCGCCAACCGCAGCTGAGGGACGCTCGGTTCGTTGTAGTGCTCGGCTCCCCAGTGGAGCGAGAGGATGACCACCTCGGCGCCCTTCTCGCGGGCCCGGGCCTCGGCGTCCTTGATGGCGTCCGCGTCGAGCTGGTTGAACGCCCATTTCTCCTTCTCCGGCGTCGGATGGCGGAACGACATCCAGGAGAACGAGAGGTGGGCGACCTTGACGCCGTTGACGTCACGGATGTTGATCTTTTCTGCTTCCTCGGGTGTGCGAGCGGAGCCGGTGTGCCCGAGGCCGGCCTTGTCCATCGCGTTCAAGGTGCGCCGCACGGCCCCCAGGCCGTGGTCGTACGTGTGATTCGAGGCCGTCGAGCAGGTGTCGTAACCCACGTTCTTGAGGGACGTCAGGATCTGCGGCGGCACGAGGAACTCCGGGTACCCCTCGAAGGGACCCCGCGGCTTTCCGACGGGCGTCTCCATGTGACAGATGGCCAGATCGGCCTTGCTGATGACCGGCTTCACCCCGGCGAGCAGCGGCTCGAAGTCCAGCCCGGCCTCTCCCCCACCGGTCTTCTTGGCGTCCTTGGCGGCCTGGTCGACCAGCTCGGGGTGGATCAGCACGTCACCCGCGGCGGCGACGGTGAACGAACGGCCGCCCGGCTTCACCTGCGGTGCGGAGGCCGCGGAGGTGCACGCGGTCGTCACGGCAACGGTGGCCAGGAAAGCGCTTGCCGCACGAGCGATCCGGAGAGGATTACGAAGTGTCACCGCATCATATTCACATGAAGCACACAAGCACCACGGAAGTTACCGTCACAAGACAGTCACATTTGACTCGTATTATGGTCCAAATCGGACTCGTTCTCGCCCTGTTCGGCTGTCAGTCGCCAACAGACCGGTCAACGGACAACTCAACTCCACACGCCCGGCAGTTGGTGGACCTCCGTAGCAGGATCCTCAGGTACACGGCTGATCTGGAGCCCGACACCGCGTACGCCCCACCGGACGACACCCTGCGCGAGCGCGTCGCCGAGAGCGTCGGCCACCTCCTGGACGGCGACGCCGCAAAGGCCGAGCGCCTGCTCGCCTCCCTCGGCCTCAAGCTCACCCGCCTCACCGACACCGAGTCCGGCCGCAGGTACGACGAGATCGCCGCCGCCCGCCCGGGCCGGACCGAACGCTGGGGGCGCCTCTACCTGACCGCCGACTCCGAAGTCCGCTGGAACGCCCAGGTGCCGCACCCGGTCTCCGACCGGGACACCGAACGCCTCGGCATACGGCTCCTGGAGGACAACCCCGGCGGCTCGCTGGTCCTGGCCGGCGCGCACCGGGAGGCGGGCCGGGGCGACGCCGCCGACGTCGCCCACCGGGCGGACAGCGTCTTCCACGCCATCGTCGTGGAGCTCCAGAAACGCGACGTCCCGGGCGTGCAACTGCACGGCTTCGCCAAGGACTCGGACCGCCCCTACGAGGCCGTCCTCTCCACCGGAGCCGCGCGGAGCACCCTCACCGAGGCCGCAGCCCTGGCCGACGGCATGGAAGCCGACGGGCTGCGGGTCTGCCGGGGCTGGTCGGCCCGCTGCCCCCTGGAAGGCACCACGAACGTCCAGGGCAGGGCCGCGGAGCGCCACCACGCCAAGTTCCTCCACGTGGAGCTCTCCCCCAGGGCACGCGGCGACGGCTCCGCCGCCGACGCCACCGCCACGGCCCTCTCAGGGCTGGTCACGACCTGGAACTCCGCCCGCCGGTGAGCAACGGCACAAGCCTCAGCAGCACCCCGCCGACGGCAACGACCGCTTGTTCCGCGCCTCCTTGTTGCGCGCGGCCAGCAGTTCGTCGGCCGGGTAGCCGACCTCCTCCAGAGTCAGTCCGTGCGGCCGTACGACGTGCACGGCCGAGTCCCGGACGCCGGCCGCAAGCACCTTCCCCGGCCAGTCCGGCGGCCGGTGCCCGTCGCCCACGAAAAGCAGCGCCCCGATGAGCGAGCGCACCATGTTGTGGCAGAAGGCGTCGGCCCGCACGGTCGCGGTGATGATCCCGTCGTCGCCCCTCACGAGACTCAGCTCCTGGAGCGTACGGATCGTCGTCGCACCCTCCCGCTTCTTGCAGTAGGCGGCGAAGTCGTGCTCCCCGAGCAGCCGGCGCGCGGCCTCGTTCATGGCGTCGACGTCCAGCGGCCAGTCGTGCCACAGCACATGGCCGCGCAGCAGCGGGTCGACGCCGCCGGGGTTGTCGGTGACACGGTAGGCGTACCGCCGCCACACGGCCGAGAACCGCGCGTTGAAGCCGCTGGGCGCCTCCCTGAGGGCCCAGACCCGCACGTCCCGGGGCAGCCGCCCGGCGAGCCGCTTCAGCAGCTTCTGATGGTGCTCGGCCCAGACCTCATGCGGCAGATCGACATGCGCGACCTGCCCCCGGGCGTGCACCCCGGCATCGGTACGCCCCGCCACGGTCAGCTCGTACGTCTCCCGCGACCGCGTCACGGTCCGCAGCGCGTCCTCGATCTCCCCCTGCACGGTCCGCCGCCCCCCGGCCTGCTTGGCCCACCCGGAGAACTCACTCCCGTCGTACGACAGATCAAGCCGAACACGAACGAACCCGGCAGCTGCTTCATCACTCACGCACAGATCCTCTCAGCAACAAAAAGCGGGCCCGTCCCCAGAAAGGGAACGGACCCGCCAACGCCCTTCTTGGGGGCGCGGGGAACTGAGCGACCAGCCATGACGCCGCCGCAGCCGCAGCCGCACAGCCCCCGGCAGAACGCTTACGCGTCCTTCGACTCCTCGGCGGGAGCCTCGGCGGCCTCGTCGGACTCGGCCTGAACGGCCTCGTCCTTCTTGAGCGCGTCTTCCTTGACCGCACGCTTCGTCGCGGCCTCGGCCTCGCCAGTCGCCTCCTGCGCCACCGTCAGCGCCTCGACCAGCTCGATGACAGCCATGGGCGCGTTGTCGCCACGGCGGTTACCGATCTTGGTGATACGGGTGTAGCCACCCGGACGGTTCTCGTAGCGCGGGCCGATCTCGGTGAAGAGCGTGTGGACGATGCTCTTGTCCGTGATGACCTGGAGCACCTGACGGCGGTTGTGAAGGTCGCCCTTCTTCGCCTTGGTGACCAGACGCTCGGCGTACGGCCGCAGCTTGCGGGCCTTCGCCTCGGTGGTGGTGATGCGACCGTGCTCGAACAGCGCCTTCGCGAGGTTCGCGAGGAGGAGCTTCTCGTGCGCGGCGCTGCCGCCCATACGGGCACCCTTGGTGGGCTTCGGCATGGTGTTTCTCCTAGGTGTCTGCCCCGGCCGTATCAGGTACCGGGGTCAGTATCTGAGCAGACGGTTGTCTGTCAGAGATCCGGACGACAAGCCCCGAAGGGGCTGTCGTCCGGAAGGGGCGCGGGGAACTGCGCGATCAAGCACAGCGCACCCGCACCCGAATGCGGACCAGAAGGCCCGAGCTCTCAGTACTGCTCGGTCTCCACGAACCCGGCATCCGCGTCGTCGTCGGCGCCGAAGGCGTCCGCGGCGGCGGTCGGGTCGAACCCGGGAGGCGAGTCCTTCAGCGCAAGCCCCATACCCGCGAGCTTGGCCTTGACCTCGTCAATGGACTTCGCACCGAAGTTGCGGATGTCCAGGAGGTCGGCCTCCGAGCGGGCGACCAGCTCACCCACGGAGTGGATGCCCTCACGCTTGAGGCAGTTGTACGACCGAACGGTGAGCTCCAGCTCCTCGATCGGCAGCGCCAGATCGGCGGCGAGCGCGGCGTCCGTCGGGGACGGACCCATGTCGATGCCCTCGGCGTCGATGTTGAGCTCACGGGCCAGACCGAACAGCTCGACCAGGGTCTTGCCGGCCGACGCCATCGCGTCACGCGGACGCATGGCCTGCTTGGTCTCGACGTCGACGATCAGCTTGTCGAAGTCGGTGCGCTGCTCGACACGCGTGGCCTCGACCTTGTACGTGACCTTGAGCACCGGCGAGTAGATCGAGTCGACCGGGATCCGGCCGATCTCCTGGCCGACCTGCTTGTTCTGCACGGCGGAGACATAGCCACGGCCACGCTCGACCGTCAGCTCCATCTCCAGCTTGCCCTTGCCGTTGAGCGTGGCGAGGACCAGGTCGGGGTTGTGCACCTCGACACCGGCCGGGGGCGCGATGTCGGCGGCGGTGACCAGACCCGGGCCCTGCTTGCGCAGGTACATCACGACCGGCTCGTCGTGCTCCGAGGAGACGACCAGCTGCTTGATGTTGAGGATCAGGTCGGTGACGTCCTCCTTGACGCCCGGCACGGTGGTGAACTCGTGCAGGACACCGTCGATCCGGATGCTGGTGACAGCCGCACCGGGGATCGACGACAGGAGCGTACGACGCAGGGAGTTGCCGAGGGTGTAACCGAAGCCCGGCTCCAGCGGCTCGATCACGAACCGGGAGCGGAACTCGTCGACGACCTCTTCGGTCAACGAGGGACGCTGAGCGATCAGCATGTTGCGATCCTTCTGTCAGGGGCGCCCGCTATTTGACGCCCTGAGGTGTAACAAGGGTACGGGCGATATGGCCCCGAAGAGCCATACCGCCCGAAAACCTCAGACCAAGCGGCCTGCGTCAGCGATCTGTGAAAGATCAGACGCGACGGCGCTTGGGCGGACGGCAGCCGTTGTGCGGGGTCGGCGTGACGTCCTGGATGGAGCCGACCTCGAGGCCGGTCGCCTGCAGGGAGCGGATCGCGGTCTCACGACCGGAGCCCGGGCCCTTGACGAAGACGTCGACCTTGCGCATGCCGTGCTCCTGGGCGCGGCGGGCAGCCGACTCGGCGGCCATCTGCGCGGCGAACGGCGTGGACTTGCGCGAGCCCTTGAAGCCGACGTGGCCGGCGGAGGCCCAGGAGATCACGTTGCCCGAGGGGTCCGTGATCGAGACGATCGTGTTGTTGAACGTGCTCTTGATGTGCGCGTGGCCGTGAGCGACGTTCTTCTTTTCCTTGCGGCGCACCTTCTTGGCAGCGCCCTGACGTCCCTTGGGGGGCATCTCTTAACTCCTACGGGAGGTGGTCGGTCCTACAGCGAAGACCGTGGACAGGCGTCCGCTGCGGACTACTTCTTGCCCGGCTTCTTCTTGCCGGCGATGGCGCGACGCGGGCCCTTGCGGGTGCGGGCGTTGGTGCTGGTGCGCTGACCGCGGACGGGCAGGCCGCGGCGGTGACGCAGACCCTGGTAGCAGCCGATCTCGACCTTGCGGCGGATGTCGGCCTGGATCTCACGACGGAGGTCACCCTCGGTCCTGATGTTGTTGTCCACGAACTCGCGGATCGCGACGAGCTGCTCCTCGGAGAGGTCGCGAACGCGGGTGTTCGGGTCGACGCCGGTGGCGGCCAGCGTCTGCTGCGCGAGGGTCCGGCCGATGCCGAACACGTAGGTGAGGGCGACCTCCACGCGCTTTTCGCGCGGGATGTCAACACCGGAAACGCGTGCCATTCAATGGCTCCAGTTACTTGTCGGAGGTCTTCCACAGAACCGAATCCCAGCCGCCGTATGAGGTACGAACTGGGTCCCCGGCCTCCGAACCAGGGGTGTCAGGCGAACAGCGTCCGCCCGGGTCCTGCGTATGAACATATTCAGCTCGCGTCGCGCGAATCCCTGCGATGGATGCAGAGGGTGCGATCCGCTGTCGATCAGCCCTGGCGCTGCTTGTGGCGCGGGTTGTCGCAGATGATCATGACCCGGCCGTGACGGCGGATCACCCTGCACTTGTCGCAGATCTTCTTGACGCTCGGCTTGACCTTCATTAGTGAGGTTCTCCGGGTCAGTGCCACCACCTCGCCGAGGCGAGATGCGGGGCAAGATCTACTTGTAGCGGTAGACGATCCGGCCACGCGTCAGGTCGTACGGAGACAGCTCCACCACGACCCGGTCGTCAGGGAGGATGCGGATGTAGTGCATGCGCATCTTGCCGCTGATGTGTGCCAGGACCTGGTGGCCGTTCTGGAGCTCGACCTTGAACATGGCGTTCGGAAGAGACTCGACGACAGTGCCCTCGATCTCGATGGCACCTTGCTTCTTGGCCACGCTTCGCCCTTCGAATCGACTACCTTGATCGACTCCGAGCGAGCATGCAGACATGCGGGTGCACCAGAGCCGACGAGTCAGTCTACGTCAGGGCACCCGGAAAGACGAATCGGGGGAGTCTGCCCCAGCGGACAGATCTTTAAGCGCCCGGAAAGGGGCGCGGGGAACCGCGCGACAAGCCACGACGAACCCGCGGCCGCCGACCACCGGGATCACCCACCCCGGAACGCGCTCAGCCCAGCGGGTCAGGAGCTGCCGTGATCCCCAGCTCGGCGAGCTTCGCCTTCCCCCCGTCGGGAGACGTCAGCACCAGCGGCCCTTCCTCGGTCAGCGCGACCGAGTGCTCCCAGTGCGAGGACCAGGTGCCGTCGGTGGTGATGACCGTCCAGTCGTCCTGGAGGACCTCCGTCTTCGGGGTGCCCAGGGAGACCATCGGCTCGATGGCGAGGCAGAAGCCCGGCACCAGCTTCGGGCCCTTGCCGCGCCGCCGGTCGACGTAGTTCAGCAGGTGCGGGTCCATGTGCATCTCGGTGCCGATGCCGTGGCCGCCGTAGTCCTCGATGATCCCGTACTTGCCACCGCCGGGCTTGGGCTGGCGGCGGATGTACGTCTCGATGGCCCGGGAGACGTCGACCAGCCGGTTGCCCTGCTTCATGGCGGCGATGCCGGCCCACATCGACTCCTCGGTCACCCGGGAGAGCTCGACCAGCTCCGGGGAGTGGCCGGAGCCGACGAAGGCCGTGTAGGCGGCGTCGCCGTGCCAGCCCTCGATGATCGCGCCGCAGTCGATGGAGATGACGTCCCCGTCCTTGAGGACGACGTCGTCGGACGGGATGCCGTGGACGACGACCTCGTTCACGGACGTGCAGATCGTCGCCGGGAAGCCGCCGTAGCCGAGGAAGTTCGGCTTGGCGTTGTGCTCGGCGAGGACCTTGCGGGCGACCTGGTCCAGATCCTTCGTCGTGGCCCCCGGCACGGCGGCTTCACGGGTCGCCGCGTGGATGGCGGCGACGACCAGGCCCGCCTCACGCATCTTGGCGATCTGCTCGGAGGTCTTGATCTGCACCATGGGGACTACGGCCTTTCTGGACCGGAGAGAGAATGAACGCCTTCAACGATAAGGGGCCGCGCGAGCGACCCCGCCCCACGCAGCAGCCGCGGCTCCCCCAGGGGAACCGCGGCCGTGGCTGCGTACGAACGACTACTTGTCGCCCTCGTCACGCTTCAGCGCCTCCATGGCGCGCTTCGTGACGTCCTCCACCTTGCCGAGCGCGGAGATCGTGACCACCAGGCCCTGCGCCTTGTAGTAGTCGATGATCGGCTCGGTCTGCGTGTGGTAGACCTCCAGCCGCTTGCGGACGGTCTCCTCGGAGTCGTCGCCCCGCTGGTACAGCTCGCCGCCGCAGACGTCGCAGACGCCCTCCTTGGCGGCCGGCTTGTACGTCACGTGGAAGACGTGCGCCGACTCCTTGCGGCAGACGCGCCGGCCGGCGATCCGCTTGACGACCTCGTCCTCGGGGACCTCCAGGTCCAGCACCGCGTCGAGCTGCATGCTCTCGGCCTCGAGCAGCTCGTCGAGCGCCTCGGCCTGCGAGACATTGCGGGGAAAGCCGTCCAGCAGGAAACCGTTCTCGGCGTCCGGCTGCTCCATGCGGTCCTTCGCCATGGCGATGGTGACCTCGTCCGGCACCAGGTTGCCCGCGTCGATGTAGGACTTCGCCAGTTTGCCGAGTTCCGTCTGCTGGCTGATGTTGGCCCGGAACAGGTCGCCCGTGGAGATGTGCGGGATCGACAGGTTTCTGGCCAGGAACGCGGCCTGCGTTCCCTTACCGGCACCCGGCGGCCCGACGAGGACGATACGCATCAGCGGAGGAACCCTTCGTAATTGCGCTGCTGGAGCTGGCTCTCAATTTGCTTCACCGTCTCAAGACCGACACCCACGATGATCAGGATGCTGGTCCCGCCGAACGGGAAGTTCTGGTTTGCCCCGAAACCTGCCAACGCCATCGTCGGCACGAGAGCGATCAGTCCCAAGTACAGCGAACCCGGCCAGGTGATCCGGTTGAGTACGTAGCTCAGGTACTCAGCGGTCGGTCGGCCAGCCCGGATGCCCGGGATGAAGCCACCATACTTCTTCATGTTGTCGGCGACTTCCTCGGGGTTGAACGAGATGGCCACGTAGAAGAACGCGAAGAAAACGATCAACAGGAAGTACGTAATGATGTAGTACGGGTGGTCGCCCTTGACGAAGTGTTGCTCGATCCAGGTCTTCCAGCCCGAGGTGCCTCCGGCGAACTGAGCGATCAGCGCCGGGATGTAGAGCAGCGACGAGGCGAAGATGACGGGGATCACACCCGCCTGGTTCACCTTGAGCGGGATGTAGGTGGACGTACCGCCGTAGGAACGGCGGCCGATCATGCGCTTGGCGTACTGCACCGGGATACGGCGCTGGGCCTGCTCGACGAAGACCACCAGGCCGACCATGGCGAAGCCGACCAGGATGACCGTGCCGAACTCGATCCAGCCGCCGGCCAGGGAGCCCTCCTGCTTGATGGCCCACAGCGCGGACGGGAAGGTGGCGGCGATCGAGATGAACATCAGGATCGACATGCCGTTGCCGATGCCGCGGTCGGTGATGAGCTCACCGAGCCACATCACGGCGGCCGTACCGGCGGTCATCGTGATGACCATGGTGATGGTGACGAAGATCGACTGGTCCGGGACGATCTGGCTGGCCACCGGGCACCCCTGGAACAGGGCGCCGCTACGGGCGGTGGCGACGAGGCCGGTGCCCTGAAGGATGGCGAGGGCGATCGTCAGGTAACGGGTGTACTGCGTGATCTTCGCCGTACCGGCCTGGCCCTCCTTCTTCAGGGCTTCCAGACGCGGAATCACCACGGTCAGCAGCTGCAGAATGATGCTCGCCGTGATGTACGGCATGATGCCCAGCGCGAAGATCGTGATCTGCAGCAGCGCGCCACCGCTGAACATGTTGACCAGGCCGAAGATGCCCTGGTTGGCCTGGGCGTTGTCGATACACGTCTGGACGTTCCGGTAATCGACACCTGGGATCGGGATGTGTGTACCCACCCGGTAGACCACGATGATGGCGAGCGTGAAGAGCAGCTTCTTGCGCAGGTCGGGCGTCTTGAACGCCCGGGCGAACGCGGTGAGCACGGTGCCTCCTGCGACCCCCGCGCAACTGCGTCAAGGGTGACGGTCTTGAGAGTCCAATAGGAACAACGACATAGGTAACGGTCAACTGCCGCTCAGAGTGCCCGAAGTGAAGCACCCTGTGAAATGAGGGCAGTGCAGGCCACCTTACCGGCGTGACTGCCGCCCTAGGAACGACCAACCGGGGATACCCCATATGTGGGGTATCCCCGGTCGGGATCGCTCAGGTCATCAAGACGCCTGTGGTGTTCAGACGAGCTCGGTGACGGTACCGCCGGCGGCGGTGATCTTCTCCTTGGCGGAGCCGGAGACGGCGTCGACCGTCACCTGCAGCGCCACGGAGAGCTCGCCCTGGCCGAGGACCTTGACGAGGCTGTTCTTGCGGACGGCACCCTTGGCGACCAGGTCGGCAACGGTGACCTCCCCACCCTCGGGGTAGAGGGCGGCGAGCTTGTCCAGGTTCACGACCTGGAACTCCGTCTTGAACGGGTTCTTGAAGCCCTTCAGCTTCGGAAGACGCATGTGGAGGGGCATCTGGCCACCCTCGAAGCGCTCCGGAACCTGGTAACGGGCCTTCGTGCCCTTGGTACCACGACCGGCCGTCTTACCCTTCGACGCCTCACCACGACCGACACGGGTCTTGGCGGTCTTGGCGCCCGGGGCGGGACGGAGGTTGTGGATCTTGAGCGGGTTGTTCTCCGCCATGATCAGTCGACCTCCTCGACCGTCACGAGGTGGCGGACGGTGTGCACCATGCCGCGGAACTCGGGGCGGTCCTCCTTGACGACCTGCGTGTTGATGCCCTTGAGACCAAGGGAACGCAGGGTGTCACGGTGGTTCTGCTTGCTGCCGATGTAGGACTTGACCTGCGTAATCTTGAGCTGCGCCATGATTACGCACCCGCCCCGGCACGCGCACGGAGAAGAGCCGCGGGGGCGACGTCCTCGAGGGGCAGACCACGGCGGGCCGCGATCTCCTCGGGGCGCTGCAGGCCACGGAGGGCCTCCACGGTCGCGTGCACGATGTTGATCGCGTTGTCGGAGCCGAGCGACTTCGACAGCACGTCGTGGATACCGGCGCACTCGAGCACGGCACGCACCGGACCACCGGCGATAACACCGGTACCGGGCGACGCGGGCTTGAGCAGCACGACGCCGGCAGCCTTCTCACCCTGGATGGGGTGCGGGATGGTGCCCTGGATGCGGGGGACCTTGAAGAAGTGCTTCTTGGCCTCCTCAACACCCTTGGCGATGGCGGCCGGCACCTCCTTGGCCTTGCCGTATCCGACACCCACGGTGCCGTCACCGTCGCCCACCACGACCAGCGCGGTGAAGCTGAAGCGACGACCACCCTTCACAACCTTGGCGACGCGGTTGATCGCGACAACGCGCTCAACGTACGCGGTCTTCTCGGCGGCAGCAGCGCCGCCGTCACGGCCCTTCCGGTCCCGCCGCTCGCCGCCACCGGCACCGCCACCGCGGCGCTGGGGTCCAGCCATTGGAATTACCTCTCTCTGTTTCCGCTAGCTACGGAACCGGCTCAGAACTTGAGCCCGGCCTCGCGGGCGGCGTCCGCCAGGGCGGCGATGCGCCCCGCGTACTGGTTACCACCACGGTCGAACACGACGGCCTCGACACCGGCGGCCTTGGCGCGCTCGGCGACCAGGGCGCCGACCTGCTTGGCCTGCGCGGACTTGTCGCCCTCGCCACCGCGGATCGAGGTGTCCAGGGTGGACGCCGACGCAAGGGTGTGACCCTTGATGTCGTCGATCACCTGGGCCACGATGTGGCGGTTCGAGCGGGTAACGACCAGACGCGGACGCTCCGCCGTTCCGTTGATGTTCTTACGGATCCGGATGTGGCGGCGCTTGATCGCGGCGCGCTTGTAGGCGTCGCCCTTAAGGATCTTCTGTCCGTATGCCATGGCTTACTTACCCGCCTTTCCGACCTTGCGGCGGATGACTTCGCCCTCGTACTTGACGCCCTTGGCCTTGTACGGGTCGGGCCTGCGCAGCTTGCGGATGTTGGCCGCAACCTCGCCGACCTTCTGCTTGTCGATGCCCTCGACCGAGAAACGAGTCGGGGACTCCACCTTGAAGGTGATGCCCTCGGGGGCCTCGACCAGGATCGGGTGGCTGTAGCCGAGGGAGAACTCCAGGTTGGAGCCCTTCGCCACGACGCGGTAACCGACACCGCTGATTTCGAGCTTCTTGACGTATCCCTGGGTCACACCGGTGATCATGTTCGCCACCAGCGTGCGGGACAGGCCGTGCAGGGCCTTGCTCTGCCGCTCGTCGTTGGGCCGGAGCACCTGAAGGGTGCCGTCCTCGGCCTTGGCGATGTCGATCGGCGCGATGACGGTGTGGGTCAGTTCGCCCTTGGGGCCCTTGACCGCGACCGTACGGCCGTCGATGGTGACGTCCACGCCGGCGGGAACCGGGATGGGGAGCTTGCCGATACGCGACATTGCTGTCTCTCCTCCGTTCCCGAACTACCAGACGTAGGCGAGGACTTCCCCACCCACGCCCTTCTTCTGCGCCTGCTGGCCGGTCAGGAGACCGTGGGACGTGGAGATGATGGCCACGCCCAGGCCGCCCAGAACCTTCGGCAGGTTGGTGGACTTCGCGTACACCCGGAGACCGGGCTTGGAGATCCGCTTGATGCCCGCGATGGAGCGCTCACGGTTCGGGCCGAACTTCAGCTCGAGAACGAGGTTCTTGCCGACCTCGGCGTCCTCGACCTTCCAGCCCGTGATGAAGCCCTCCTGCTGGAGGATCTCCGCGATGTGCGACTTGATCTTCGACGCCGGCATCGTCACGGAGTCGTGGTATGCCGAGTTCGCGTTCCGCAGACGCGTCAGCATGTCTGCGATCGGATCAGTCATGGTCATGAATTGGCCTTCGGCCTCTCTCGCCGGGGTTTCCTGGTGCGCCATCCCTCTCCCCGATCCGAGACGGGACGGGTGCGGCGCGGTGGACCTACGGCGTAGTAAGTCGTACGGGCGACCGTCAGGCGCCCAACCCTCCAAGCCTAAGCCATGAAGGGGAGGGCGCCTGACGCGCCCATTGCTTACCGAGAGCCCTGGGAATCCCTAAAAGGTGGGATTACCAGGAGCTCTTGGTCACGCCCGGCAGCTCGCCACGGTGAGCCATCTCACGAAGGCACACGCGGCACAGGCCGAACTTGCGGTACACGGAGTGCGGGCGGCCGCAGCGCTGGCAGCGGGTGTAGCCACGCACACCGAACTTGGGCTTGCGAGCAGCCTTAGCGATCAGAGCCTTCTTCGCCATCTCGCTCACGCCTCCTTGAAGGGGAAGCCGAGGTGACGAAGGAGCGCACGGCCCTCAGCGTCGTTGGTCGCCGTGGTCACCACGGTGATGTCCATACCCCGGGTGCGGTCGATCTTGTCCTGGTCGATCTCGTGGAACATGACCTGCTCCGTGAGACCGAAGGTGTAGTTGCCACGGCCGTCGAACTGCTTGGGGGACAGGCCGCGGAAGTCGCGGATGCGCGGCAGCGCGAGCGACAGGGTGCGGTCCAGGAACTCCCACATGCGGTCGCCACGGAGCGTGACGTGGGCACCGATCGGCTGGCCCTCACGCAGCTTGAACTGCGCGATGGACTTGCGGGCCTTGGTGACGGCCGGCTTCTGACCGGTGATCGTGGTGAGGTCCTTGATGGCACCCTCGATCAGCTTGGAGTCGCGGGCGGCGTCGCCCACACCCATGTTGACCACGATCTTGACGAGACCGGGGATCTGCATGACGTTCTCGTACTTGAACTCGTCACGCAGCTTGCCCGTGATCTCCTCACGGTACTTCTGCTTCAGACGCGGGCTGGTGGTGGTCGTCATCAGATGTCCTCACCCGTCCGCTTGGCAACGCGGATCTTGTTGCCTTCGTCGTCGAAGCGGTAACCGACGCGGGTCACGACCTTGTTGCCGTCCTTCTCCACGACCAGCTGGACGTTGGAGACGTGGATCGGCGCCTCGGTGGTGACGATGCCGCCGGCCTGCGAACCGCGAGCCGTCGGACCTGCCTTGGTGTGCTTCTTGACCCGGTTGACACCCTCGACCAGGACACGCTCGTCGCGCGGGTAAGCGGCAATGACCTTGCCCTGCTTGCCCTTGTCCTTACCGGTGATGACCTGAACCAGGTCGCCCTTCTTGATCTTCATGCTCACAGCACCTCCGGCGCGAGGGAGATGATCTTCATGAACTTCTTCTCGCGCAGCTCACGGCCGACCGGGCCGAAGATACGGGTGCCACGAGGGTCGCCGTCGTTCTTCAGAATGACAGCGGCGTTCTCGTCGAAGCGGATGTACGAGCCGTCCGGACGGCGGCGCTCCTTGACGGTGCGAACGATGACCGCCTTGATGACGTCACCCTTCTTCACGTTGCCGCCGGGGATCGCGTCCTTGACGGTGGCGACGATGACGTCACCGATACCCGCGTAGCGGCGACCGGAGCCACCGAGCACACGGATGCAGAGGATTTCCTTCGCACCCGTGTTGTCGGCGACACGCAGTCGCGACTCCTGCTGGATCACGTCTATCTCCTGGTTGTCTGCCGGTTCCCGACAGGGGCTCTCCTCTTTCGAGGTCGGCCCCTGCCGAGCCTGGCGGAACGATGCCTAGGGGGTCCCCCTGGGCGGGATTACTTGGCCTTCTCGAGGATCTCGACGACGCGCCAGCGCTTCGTCGCGGACAGCGGCCGGGTCTCCATGAGGAGGACACGGTCGCCGACACCCGCGGCGTTCTGCTCGTCGTGCGCCTTGAGCTTGTTGGTACGGCGGATGACCTTGCCGTACAGCGCGTGCTTGACGCGGTCCTCGACGGCGACGACGACGGTCTTGTCCATCTTGTCGCTGACGACGAGACCCTCACGGGTCTTGCGGAAGCCGCGGGCCTCTGCAGTCTGCTCAGTCACGTTGCTCTCACTCATCAGGCGCTCTCCACCGTCTCGATGCCCAGCTCGCGCTCACGCATCAGGGTGTAGATCCGCGCGATGTCCTTACGGACGGCCTTCAGCCGGCCGTGGTTCTCGAGCTGGCCCGTCGCCGCCTGGAAGCGGAGGTTGAACAGCTCTTCCTTGGCCTCGCGGAGCTTGTTCAGCAGCTCCTCGTTGCCCAGTTCGCGCAGCTCGGACGCCTTGGTACCGGCCGACATCACGCTTCACCTGCCTCGCGCTTGACGATCTTGCACTTCATCGGCAGCTTGTGGGCCGCACGGGTCAGGGCCTCGCGCGCGATCTTCTCGTTGGGGTACGACAGCTCGAACATCACGCGTCCGGGCTTGACGTTGGCGATCCACCACTCCGGAGAACCCTTACCGGAACCCATGCGGGTCTCGGCGGGCTTCTTCGTGAGGGGGCGGTCCGGGTAGATGTTGATCCAGACCTTGCCGCCACGCTTGATGTGACGCGTCATGGCGATACGAGCTGCCTCGATCTGCCGGTTCGTCACGTACGCCGGGGTCAGGGCCTGAATGCCGTACTCGCCGAACGCAACCTGCGTGCCACCCTTGGACATGCCGTTGCGCTTGGGGTGGTGCTGCTTGCGGTGCTTGACCCTACGGGGGATCAGCATTTCGGTCAGGCCTCCGTTCCGGTGCTCTCAGCCGGAGCGGCGGACGCGGGAGCCTCGGCCTTGGGGGCCTCGGCGCCGGCAGCCTGCTGCGGCTTGCGACCGCGCCGCTCGCCACCGCGGCCACCACGGGCCGGGCGGTCGGCACCGCCGCGGGCCGGGCGGTTACCCGCACGGGCAGCAGCGTTCTCGGCGCGGACCTCGGCGATGTTCTTGACGTCGCCCTTGTAGATCCAGACCTTCACACCGATGCGGCCGAAGGTCGTCTTGGCCTCGAAGAAGCCGTAGTCCACGTTCGCGCGGAGCGTGTGCAGGGGCACACGGCCCTCGCGGTAGAACTCCGAGCGGGACATCTCGGCGCCACCGAGGCGGCCACCGCACTGGATCTTGATGCCCTTGGCGCCGGCCTTCATCGTGCCCTGCATGCTCTTACGCATGGCGCGACGGAAGGAGACGCGGGAGGAGAGCTGCTCGGCGACGGCCTGGGCAACCAGCTGAGCGTCGGTCTCGGGGCTCTTGACCTCGAGGATGTTCAGCTGGACCTGCTTGCCCGTGAGCTTCTCGAGGTCACCGCGGATGCGGTCGGCCTCGGCGCCACGGCGGCCGATGACGATGCCCGGACGCGCGGTGTGGATGTCCACACGCACACGGTCACGGGTGCGCTCGATCTCGACCTTGGAGATGCCGGCGCGCTCCATGCCGGACGTCATCATCCGACGGATGGCGACGTCTTCCTTGACGTAGTCCTTGTACAGCTTGTCGGCGTACCAACGCGACTTGAAGTCGGTCGTGACACCGAGCCGGAACCCGTGCGGGTTTACCTTCTGGCCCATTACCGGGTTCCTTCCTTGCTGCTGACGACCACGGTGATGTGGCTGGTCCGCTTGCGGATCCGGTAGGCACGGCCCTGGGCACGCGGACGGAACCGCTTCAGGGTCGGGCCCTCGTCGACGTAGGCCTCGGAAATGAAGAGGCTGTCGACATCGGTGTGGTCGTAGTTGTGCGCGGCGTTGGCAATGGCGCTGTCCAGCACCTTGCCGACCGGCACGCTCGCGGCCTGCGGGGCGAAACGCAGGACCGCCTGAGCCTCCGTGGCGTTCAGGCCACGGATGAGGTCCACCACTCGGCGGGCCTTCATGGGCGTGACGCGGATGTACCGCGCCTGGGCCCTGGCGTCCATGGTTGTCCTTCCAGTGTCTGTCATGGTCATTCCACCCCGCTGCTAGCGGCGCTTCGACTTCCGGTCGTCCTTGACGTGACCCCGGAAGGTGCGCGTCGGCGAGAACTCGCCGAGCTTGTGGCCGACCATCGACTCGGTGACAAACACCGGAATGTGGGTCTTGCCGTTGTGCACCGCGAGCGTGTGACCGAGCATGGCCGGCACGATCATGGAGCGACGGGACCAGGTCTTGATGACGTTCTTGCTGCCGGCTTCGTTCTGAGCGTCCACCTTCTTGATCAGGTGGTCGTCGACGAAGGGCCCCTTCTTCAAGCTACGAGGCATCTCAACCCGTCCTTAGCGCTTCTTGTTCGTCTTGCGGCGGCGGACGATGTACTTGTTCGACGCCTTCTTGGGCGAACGAGTACGGCCTTCCTTCTTGCCCCAGGGGGACACCGGGTGACGACCACCCGAGGTACGGCCTTCGCCACCACCGTGCGGGTGGTCCACCGGGTTCATGACCACACCACGCACGGTCGGGCGAACGCCCAGCCAGCGCTTACGGCCCGCCTTACCCCAGTTGATGTTGCTCTGCTCGGCGTTGCCCACCTCGCCGACCGTGGCGCGGCAGCGCTGGTCGACCAGGCGGATCTCACCGGACGGCATGCGGAGGTGGGCCATCGAGCCCTCCTTCGCGAGCAGCTGCACCGAGGCGCCGGCGGAGCGGGCGAACTTCGCACCGCCGCCCGGACGCAGCTCGATGGCGTGCAGCGTGGTACCGACCGGGATGTTGCGCAGGGCAAGGTTGTTGCCCGGCTTGATGTCGGCCCCGGGACCGTTCTCGACGCGGTCACCCTGCTGCAGGTTGCGCGGGGCGAGGATGTAGCGCTTCTCGCCGTCGGCGTAGTGCAGCAGCGCGATGCGCGCGGTGCGGTTGGGGTCGTACTCGATGTGCGCGACCTTCGCCGGCACGCCGTCCTTGTCGTGACGACGGAAGTCGATCACGCGGTAGGCGCGCTTGTGGCCACCGCCCTGGTGGCGGACGGTCACACGACCGGAGTTGTTACGGCCACCCTTGCTGTGCAGGGGGCGGACCAACGACTTCTCCGGCGTGGACCGCGTGACCTCGACGAAGTCGGCGACGCTGGAGCCACGGCGGCCCGGCGTAGTCGGCTTGTACTTGCGGATTCCCATTTCTCAGTCCTCGTCCGATATCGGACGATCCGGACCGCCCTTAGGCGGTCGGACCGCCGAAGATGTCGATACGGTCGCCCTCAGCGAGGGTCACGATCGCGCGCTTGGTGGACGCGCGCTGGCCGAAGCCGGTGCGGGTCCGCTTGCGCTTGCCCTGGCGGTTGATCGTGTTGACCCCGGTGACCTTGACCGAGAAGACCGCCTGGACGGCCTGCTTGATCTGGGTCTTGTTGGCGCTCGGGTCCACGACGAACGTGTACTTGCCCTCGTCGAGGAGCGCGTAGCTCTTCTCCGAGACGACCGGCTTGAGCAGCACGTCACGGGGGTCCGTGAACGACTTGCTCAGCGGGGTCTCGACGGTGTTCTTGCCCTCGGCGGCGTGGCGGCGCGCCTTGGCGACGCGCGCGGCCTTGGCCTTCTTCGCCGCCTTGGAGGCGATAGCGGGGTGACGGATAGCCATCAGGCCTCGCTCCCTTCGGTGTCATTGGCCTTCGGGCCGGACACGAAGGACTCGAAGGCGGCCTGGGTGAAGACCACGTCGTCCGAGACGAGAACGTCGTACGTGTTCAGCTGGCCCGGCTCCAGGATGTGGACCTGGGGCAGGTTACGGGCGGACAGCCACGCGGCCTCATCGGCGCGGTCGACGACCAGGAGCAGGTTCTTGCGCTCCGAGATCTTGCCGAACAGCGACTTGGCGGCCTTCGTCGACGGGTTCTCACCCTCGATGACGCCGGAGACGACGTGGATGCGGTTGTGGCGGGCCCGGTCGGTGAGGGCGTGACGCAGAGCGGCAGCCTTCATCTTCTTCGGGGTCCGCTGCGAGTAGTCGCGCGGCACGGGACCGTGCACGACGCCACCACCGGCGAACTGCGGCGCGCGGGTCGAACCCTGACGGGCGCGACCGGTGCCCTTCTGGCGGTACGGCTTCTTGCCGCCACCACGGACTTCACCGCGACGCTTGGTCTTGTGCGTGCCCTGGCGGGCAGCGGCGTTCTGCGCGACGACGACCTGGTGGATCAGCGGGATGCTGATCTTCTCCACGCCGAAGATCTCCGCGGGGAGCTCGACGCTACCGGTCTTCTCGCCTGCAGGCGAAAGGATGTCAACAGTGCTCATCGGTACCTCAGGCCCCCTTGGCCGCGGTGCGGACCAGGACGAGGCCGCCGTTCGGACCGGGAACCGCGCCCTTGATGAGCAGCAGACCCTTCTCCGCGTCAACGGCGTGGACGGTCAGGTTCTGGGTGGTGACACGCTCGTTGCCCATGCGACCCGCCATGCGGAGGCCCTTGAACACGCGGCCCGGGGTGGCGCAGCCACCGATGGAACCGGGGGAGCGGTGCTTGCGCTGGGTGCCGTGTCCGGCGCCGAGGCCCTTGAAGTTGTGACGCTTCATGACACCGGCGAAGCCCTTGCCCTTGCTCTTGCCGGTCACGTCGACCTTGAGGCCGGCCTCGAACACCTCGGCGGTGATCTCCTGGCCGAGGGTGTACTCGCTGGCGTCAGCGGTACGGATCTCGACGAGGTGGCGGCGGGGAGTGACGTCGGCCTTGGCGAAGTGGCCCTTGAGGGGCTTGTTCACCTTGCGCGGGTCGATCTCGCCGAACGCGATCTGGACGGACTCGTAGCCGTCGACGTCGTTCGTGCGGACCTGGGTGACGACGTTGGGGCCGGCCTTGACGACGGTGACCGGAACAACGCGGTTGTTCGCGTCCCACACCTGCGTCATGCCGAGCTTCTCGCCCAGGATGCCCTTGATCTGCTTAGCCATTCTCAGATCACCGGCCTTCAGAGCTTGATCTCGATGTCGACACCGGCCGGGAGGTCGAGTCGCATCAGAGAGTCAACGGTCTTGGGGGTCGGGTCGAGAATGTCGATCAGGCGCTTGTGCGTGCGCATCTCGAAGTGCTCGCGCGAGTCCTTGTACTTGTGCGGCGACTTGATGACGCAGTACACGTTCTTCTCAGTGGGCAGCGGCACCGGGCCCGCGACCGACGCACCAGTGCGAGTCACCGTCTCGACGATCTTCTTCGCCGAGGAGTCGATGACCTCGTGGTCGTAGGCCTTGAGCCGGATGCGGATCTTCTGTCCCGCCATGGCTACTAGTAGTCCTGTCTCTCGTAACGCTCTGGAACCCGGTGTTCCGTACCTTCGTTCTCCGACCCACGCGGTCGGGCGTGTCGCTCTCTCGCTGACATGGATGTCCCATGGTTCGAACATCCCTGCGGGATTGCACACGGCCCTTCCGGAACCGCGAGCCGGGGGCGGAAGACCCACCGGGTGCCTGGCCGGTGCCGCACTAACACTTCCCGAAAGATTCCCGTACGTCCGCCCCAGCGCTGCCGTGTGGCAGTTAGGGCGACGAGTACTGTGGGACTCGCTTCCGGTCCCCCCGGCGGGAGGCGCGCAGCATCAACACTCGACCGAGCAACTCGGACAGTCTGCCATATGGGGCAGGGGCGACGCCAATCGAGCCGAGGAGAATACCCCGGGGGTGATGTAGGTCAAACCGTGGGCGCGCCCTGCCCGCCGATGATCAATAGGAAGCCGTTGGCCGAAGCCTGCTGACGAGCCGCTGCAGCGCCTCGTCAGGCGTGGGAGCCAGCAGTCGGACACTGTCCATGCCGGCGTAGACCGCGCCGTCCTCGGCCATGGCCAGGTACTCGTTCCCTCGGTCGCGCACCCCTATGGGGAAGAGCTCGACGCCCGCCTGGTCGGCGAGGTCGTCGATGATCTCCGCGTCCCACATCGCCGACAGCGGGTCCAGCCGGAACTGCATCCACGGCATCGAGTCCCACGGCTCGCGGTAGGGCACTCCCACGGCAGCGAACTCCGCCAGAAAGCGCCGCGCCGCGTCGTGGATCTCGAACTCACCGGTCTGCACAAGAATGCCCTCCCAGGTCCCCGTGGGAACCGACCGGCCCGGGAACCAGCCGCCGGCCCGAAGCACCTGGTCCGTCTCCGCAGACCACCCCCGCCCGGAGTCCGCATCGGCCTCCACGACGTCCAGCCGGTGCCAGAAAGCGTGGCCGGCCGCCGGCCTGCCAGGCTTGTAGAGGAGGGACTGGGCTCCCTGCGTCGCCACCAGACGGTCCAATCCCTCGTCGATCGTCGTGGACAGCAGTTCCACGTGGTTCCGCACGAGGTGGAGCGCCCCGTCCTCGGTGATGCCCAGGAAGCCGGCCCCCTCGTCCGCCACGCCCACGGGGTACAGGGGCACACCCGCTTCCCGGCTCGCCTTCGCGAACCACTCGTCCTGCCATTCAGCCAGGAGAGGATCGAACCGGACGGCCGATGACGTGGTGATCGAGTCGGCGGGCCAGCCATACGTCACCAGGCCGCCGAACTCGGACAGGAACCGGCGCGCGGCCTCGTGGACCTCAAAGGACCCACGCTCAAGCAGGATCGACTCCCAGGTGCCCGTCGGCACCGAACGACCGGGGCGCCAGCCGGCGCGGCGCAGCACCTCTTCGGCCTGCGGGGACCAGTTACGTGCCCGGTCGTCACTCACTCACGTCACCGCCCGACGGGAGGGCCGTGACGGCGAGAGCTTGAAGGTGCCTGGCCACCTGTGGGTCGGCGCCGGCTTACACATACGCCGCACGAGCAGTTCCTCATGAGCTAGGGAATCCTTCTTCGAGGATCCAGTACTCACCCCCTTCGGTGCTCGCCGCACAGACACGGTGGCCACTCGAGGAGCGGGCGATGAGGAGCAGTTCTCCTTCCGGGGATCGCAGAGCCGAGATATCGGCGTCATCGGTCAGCCGCACCTGTACCCAGCCGTACTCCATGCTGGCGGCCGCCAGACATGTACCGTCCTCGGCCAGGACGCCGCTGCTCCGAGCACGGGCTTTCCATGACTCGTCGACGCTGCGAGCCGCGTCGGCCGCACGGCGCTGAATGCGCTCAACCGGCTCGGCGTCGATGTGCACCACCCTGCGAAACGCTTCTGTGACCGAAGGGCCGCTGTCGACTTCCAACTTTCCGATCACCTCGATACCTGCATTTCGGAAGAGGGATTCAATTTCCGCGTCCATTACGCTCTCCAAGCTCTAACCCTGATAAAAGAAGTGATGGTCTCCGCCAGGTTTATCCAATGCTCGATAGCGTTCCATGGTGCCGTACCCTTCCTGCGTGCTGTCCCAGCCGAAGTTGACCAGATTTCGACTCCGTTCCTCAGCGGTCATACCCTTGGGTGCTCCGGCATGGAAGTGAAGGCCTGCTGGATCGTGGGTATGCTCCACGATCACACGAGATCCGCTATCTGTTTCGAACTGACGGAAGTTTCCCCAGTGAGTCGGTTCCTTTGAGTACACATAGCCCGGCATGTTCTTATATGCCTTGTCCCCCATGACCACCCACTCGGCGTCGGGTGTGGATCCGTGCGGCACCCCCGCGACATCGAAGGCGGCCTTCTCGGCATCGGCCCGGCTAGCGAAGGGATTCCCCCGCTCTCCAAGCGGGTAATCGGGAGCCAGGCCGAGAACATCGGTGAACCTGAGCGGATTCGCGACGTATGCTGCCGGGTTCGGCCCCGGTGCGAGGCCAAGCGGGTCCGGAGTTACATATCTTGCCGTTTCCGGGTCGTAGTGGCGGAAGTAGTTGTAATGCATACCCGTTTCGGGGTCGTAGTACTGGCCCGGAAACCGTAGCGGAGTATATGCCCTGCTATTCCTCGGCCATGCTGTACTCCCCCAGACGGTACTGCGGGCACGCCACACCACCTCGCCCTGCTCGTCGACAAGTTCGGCAGGGGTACCGACCAGGTCGGTGACGATCGCGAAGAAGCGAGAATCGATGTCCTCTTGGGGTGCTTCTACTGCGGCGATCCGCTCCGACTGCGCAATGGGATGCCGCCCCTGGTGCTCCCAGGTCAAGGTCACCAGGTGGGGGGCGTCCCGCACGACCGTGGTCTGTTCGACGAGAATCGAACCATCCCAGGTGAAGTCGACGCGCTCGGCCGTGTCACCGTCCTCGCCGAAACGGAGCTTGGCTATGCGACGCCCGAGCGGATCATATGCGTAGCACCATCGAACCCCGTCCGGTGTGGTGACTGCGACCAGTCGGTCTTCTGCATCCCACTCATAGCGCCAGGTGTCCGGTTTTCGGCTGAGTCGCGTCTTCTGGCGCAGGACGATGCGGCCGAGCCCGTCGTGTTCGTATCTGACACGGCCGGCGCCGGTGATGCGCGTGCCGGTATAGGTCCGTTCACCGGAGGCATCCGCACCAGGGTGGTGTTCCGGCCAGGACGCCTTCGTCTGGTTGCCCATCTCGTCATAGGCATACCGTTCGGTCCAGCCCGCCGCATACGCCGCGGTGACGCGGCCGACCTGATCCAGTTCGAAGCGGAGGGAGCCTCCGAGGTCGTCGTCGATGGCTGTCACGTGTCCGTCGGCGCGGTACGTGTAGGTACGGTGCTGAACACTCTGACCCTGCGGCCCTGTCACGCTCTGGCTCGCAACACGTCCCAGACCGTCGTACGTCTGGGCCAGGGTCAGGTGGTCGGTACCGATACTGCGCGACAGTTCACGGCCAGCCTGGTCGTAGGTGAAGTCGATGCTGCGGCCGGACGACACCATGCCGGCGCGGTTGCCCATGGCGTCATACGTCCACGTGGTCCGTGCACCGCTCGGTAGTCTGCGACCTGTGCGACGGCCGAGGGCGTCGTACTCGAATGTCAGGGCTCGGCCGTTCACCGTCTCCTGGCGAAGACGACCGTGATCGTCATGGTCCAGTTCGAGGGCGGCGTCAGGACTCACCGCGTGAGTCAACCGACCCGCAGGGTCATAGCCGTATGTCGTGACATTGCCGACGACGTCTTTCCTCACCACCTGGCCCCGTTCATCGCGCTCGAACTGAACGGTCTGGCCAAGGGCGTTCGTGCGGAATCGGAGCCGACCCGCGGCATCGTAGGCGTACGCAAGCGTGCGACCGTCGAAGTCCGTCTCACCGACCAGCCTGCCGGCCAAGTCGTACCGGTAGGTCCAGTTCAGACCATCCGCCCTGGTGACCTGCGTCAGACGCAATCCCGCATCGTGGGCGAATTCGTAACGGACGTCGTCGGGAGTGGTACGAGCCGCCAGCAGGTCGAAGTGCGTGTATTCGTACCTGGTGATGTCACCCTGCGGGTTCCCATGGCTGGTGCAGTTGCCCTCGCCGTCATAGGTCCAGTACTCAGCGGTGCCGTCAGGGGCCGTGCGCCGAGTGAGCTGCCCTTCCACCGTCCACTCCAGGCAGGTCAGCGCTCCTGTTGCATCGACGATGCCAGTCGGACGGCCAAAAGCATCCCGCTCGTAGCGAGTGACGCCACCAGAAGGGTCCGTGATCTCGACAGGAAGCCCCGCTCGGTCGCAGCGGACGTCACTGACGATCCCCAGCGGGTCCGTGACGGAGGTGAGACGGCCCGCATCGTCGTACGTGAAGCGGGTGACATTCCCAGCGCGGTCCGTCTCCGCGACGCGGTTACCACGATCGTCGTGTGTCTGGCATTGGACCGTGCCGTCGGGACTGACGAGCTTCTCCAGAAGGAACAGCTCGTTGTACTCCGCCAAGATCACATGCCCATCGGGACGGACGACTCGGATGCGCTGACCCACCGCGTTGTTGACGAACTGTGTGACGTGGCCCAGAGCGTTCGTCTGGGACACCACGTGATGGTGCTCGTCGTAAGCCGTGCCGGTGGCGTGGCCAAGAGGGTCTACCTGGGCGATGACTTGGCTGCCGGCATTGACTACGAAGCGGGTGACAGCACCTTCCGCGGTGGTGAGCTTGGTAATGCGGGACCCGGGCCAGGCGTGATCCGTGCCGTCGTAGTCGAGGGTGATGGCGAAGTGACCGGCCTCGCCACCTTCTGCGATGCAGCGGTCCTGGTCGTCGTAGCGGTAGGCGTAACTGCGATTATTGGTGTCCGTCCACGACGTGATGCGCAGCCGCTCATCGTAGGTGAACTTCAGCGGCAGGCCGGAGGAGTTGATGGTCTCGGTGAGGTTGCCGTCCGTGTACCCATAGCGCTTGATGACGGCATCCGAGCCGTCTTCGGCGGCCCCGGCGAGGCACAGGGCGGTGACGCGGCCTTCCTCAGTGGTGAGCCTGAGGTGATAGCCGGCCGAGTGGCGGATGGCCAGCGGACTGCCGTACTCGTCGTAGTCGAAGGTGATCGTGTGCTGGTTACGGTCGGCAATTCTGGTCAGCAAGGCTATGCCGTGGTGGCTCGGGCGGCCGAAATGACATGTCTGGCCGGTGAGCGGGTCCTTGATCTGATAGCCGCCGTCCTCCAGGCGGGTCAGTGGCCGACGAGGGCCGGACCGGGGCATCAGCGGCGTGTCCGCATCGCTGGGATGAGGGTAGGCCAGCAGCAGCCCGTCCTCGGTCACGAAGACGATGCCGTCCTGGTCGACTTCCAACCGCTGGTCGATGGTCGATGCCCAGGTGGGGCCGAACCACCAGCCGCAGCGGTAGTCGGATGCGACCCTGCGGGTGAAAGCCAGGGGCAGCAACCCGGGCAGCTCCACATCGGTCTGCGGCAAGTACATGGCGCCCGTAGCCATGTCGATGGGGTCGCTGCCATCTGAACGGACAACCTTCTTGACCCGGTTGTATGCGCCCTGCGCACCGTCGGCCAGCATGCCTCGGGCGTTCTTGCCCAGACCGCGCACGGCCAGTCCCATGCCTTTCAGCCCGCCCCTGAGCCCCTTCATCGCGGAGAGGCCGCCCTTGAGGCCCTTGGCCACGCCGCCGAGCGTGGTCAGACCCTTCATGCCGGGTATGCAGTCCAGCGCGGCCAGGCCCACGTCCCATAGGGACGCCTGGCCCTTGGAGTATTTATAGAGCGTGTCAGCGAGGACCACAGCCGCCGCGATCAGCACGATCGCGCCCAGGATCGGCCCACCGATGATCATCGCCACGATCCCGACCACCGCGACCACGACCTTGCACACGGCCACGATGGTGTCCCAGTTGTCGGTGAACCAGTCGCCGACCTCCTCCCACCACGACCGGTTCTGAATACCCGCGTCCGAGGCCTCGTCGATCTTCGACTTCGCCTCACGCGCCGCATCGTCGCGCATCTTGCGCGCGTCCTCGGCCATCTTCCTCGCCGCCGCCAGCGCGTCCTGCGCGTCGGAGACATCCGACTGGGCCTTCGACTGGGCCGACTCGGCGTGCTGCACATCCCGGGTGGCGGCACGGACCTTCCCCTCATCGGGCTTGTCCGCGTCCGACTTACTGCCGGTCGGGTCGTCCTTGTACTTGTCCGCCTCCTTGCCCGCCCGCGTCACCCACGAGTCCGCCGAGGCAAGACGGGACTGGGCGGAGGAAAGAGTCTCGCGTGCCTCACGGCCCTTGCGCAGCGCCTTGTCCGCCAGCGACTGCGCCCGCTCCAGCTTCGGCCAGAAGTCCGCCAGCGCGTCGCCGCACATCTCGTACGACTTCCTCAGCTTCTTCAGGTTCTTCGGGACGTCGGCGAAGTCCTCCTTGAAGACGTCCGCCGACTTGCCCGCCCACTCATGGAGCGTGCCCTCCCCCGCCATGCCCTTGACCAGCCGCAGTCCCTCGGAGACGTCGTCGGCGAAGTCATGCAGATGCTTCGCGAGTGTGCGCACGCGCTGTGGGTCGCCCGGCGTCGGATCCTTGTCCAGATCCAGGACATGCCAGTCCGAAGGCCTGTGCCCCGCCATACCGCAACCCCCGTCACGCGCACATCAACGTCAACAACCGTATGCACACGTGAACTTACAAGGCACAACCGGTTCGACGGAAAGGCGGGTCCCGGAGCCGGAGCTGCGGAGACCGGCATCAGGAGCTGCGTCGGCACGCCGCCCGCCAAGCGTCCTCGACGGCGTACACGGACTGAAGCCACCAGGCTTCCAGTTTGTCCCGCACCGCCTCATATACCCAGCGCCACTTGAACCACGGCGGCAGCTTCCGGAACGGCACGAAGGTGAGCGTGTCCCCGATGGCGTTCTCCGCGAAACCGCCCGGGCCTTCGGCACGCAGGGCCGCGTACAGCTCCGGCGTCATCTCGCCGTTGAGACGGGCCGCGTGGCCAGCTGCTGTGAAGGCGAATCCTCGCTGGCCAGCGTCCGGCAACTGCATGGCCCTGACGATCCGTGGAGACACGTCCGCCAGGGGACAGTGGAACACCAACCCGATCACGGCCGTGCCGAGCCAGTGCTCACCACGCTCAAACGCCGCGTCCCACTCCCCTGGGTCGTCGAGCCTCAGCAGGCCCTCACCGGACGCCCAGTCATAGCCGCCCTCCATGACTGCCCTCCTCGGCTCAGCGCCACTCGTCAGGGTTGAGAGCAACGGCGACGAACTGTCCTCCGGTGGCGATGTCGAGGTCACGTTGTTCGATCCTCGATGCCACCTTCTCGCGATCGAACTGGCGGAACTCGAATACGAAATGCTGGACGATCGCGGGCCGGTCCAGGGGGGAACCATCGAGGTCCACAGCCGAGTTCGCGCGGTCTGCGCCCTGGCAGAGGACCGATACGAGCAGGGAGAAGTGTTCCGTCTCCAGGATTCGATCCGCGTCTTGAAACACGCCCGCGACTCCGACACCACCTGTCACCGCACCGCACAGATCGTCCAGGCAGTCCACCAAAGCGTCCCAGTTCTTGCCGAAGTAACTCGGAAATTGCAGGGCTTCGGCGAACACCCGGTATATGCCTTCCTCGGTCATCATGTCGCGGGAGTCGAAGCGGTGGACGAGCCCTCCCTTCGCCTCCAGCCTCGACAGCTGACGCTGGATACTGGCCTCTCCCTCCGGAACGAAGATGACCCAGGGCTTCGATGCTCCTGTGATGTCAAAGCTCGCCATAGCTGGATTTCTCACAGTCAATGACCACACTGTGCCGAGACAATCTGATGTCAGGCATGCTGGCCCGCCCATCGGAGATCTCGGACAACGGGATCACTCCGTGAACCGAAACGTAGACGTGATCGCGTCGAAGATGTCGAAGAACGAGTCCGCGAGGTCCAGGACCTGGCTGCTGCCGGCGACCAGGGCCACCTTGCCCTCCTGGCCCGGCACGGGGATGTACGTCTGCATCAGCACAGCTCGGATCGTGCGGTTGAGCGCGTCGCCGGGTACGGCGATGTCCTCGATGCCGTGCGTGCGCGCGGCGGGACCGACCCCTGGGATGTCGACCGTCGTCACCTTGCGCCAGGAGTCGCCCTCCCGCTTGGCTTCCTTCACCGCGAGCTGGCTCGCGATGACAGAGGGGTCGTTCGAGAGCGGCTCGCCCCGCTCGTTGCGGCCGCCGACCAGGGAGACGGTGACGGAGCCGGTGATCGGAGTGTCCCCGCCGAAGCTCTCCGCCATGCAGCCGCAGTACAGCGCGCCGGACTTCCAGGCATCGGCGGCGGCCTTCTGGAGGAAGTCGACGTACGTACCTCGGTACTGCTCCAACTCAGGGCGCTGCTGCACCCGTTCGCTCACCATCCGGCGGATCGAGTCGTCCCGCGACTCCGGCCGTACGTCGAACTCCCACCACGTCTCCGGCACCTTGATCCGGAAACCGCCCCGCTCGACGGTCAGGGTCTCCATGTAGCGGGCCATGACGCCGGCCTCCCCGTTCACTCGATCACAAGTCCGACCATCGTCCCATCATGCGAGGGCGGGTTACGACAAGATCGGCGGCGTGAGAGAGACGAGACATCGGATAGCCATGGACATGGCCGGTGCGGAGATCGAGCAGCGCAGATCGCACTGGCTCGCGGAGGGGATCCAGGTGTCCCCCGTGCCCTGGGCGGACGATCGCGAGCAGTTGGCGGTGCATTTCACCGCTGCCGACTGGGCCGTCCGGTTGTTCGTGGAGGTGCACTGCAACGGGCAGGCGCGCCTGCACTTCACTTCACCGAGCGAGGCCGTGCAGGAGTCTCGGCGGGTCTCGTCCGTGCAGGCGGTCGGTACGCTGCTCGACGAGGCGGTTGCCCGGGCCGGACGGGTCAGCCTGCAGCCGGCGAGGCTCATCGCCCGTACCTGCACGACCGGCTGGCTGGACTGGATTCACGGCGAACTGTGGCTGCTCTCCGACCACCTGGTCCGCATCCGCGGCAGCGTGTTGGCCACCATGCTGGTCGGGCTCGTCGGGCCCGAACTGGCAGCCCCGGACAGACTCCAGACCCTCGTCTACGACCCCGACACCATCCGCTCCGCCCACCGCACCAACAAGGTGCTCCCCCTCACCGAGATCACGCACGCCCGGATCCACGGCGGCCTGACCACCTCCGGTATGACGCTGTCGATGGCCGACGGGACACATCACAAGCTGCTGTGGATGTCCATGGAGCCCACGCGCGGCCTCCTCAGGGACCGGCTTCTGCCACTCCTGGGCCCTCGGCTGACTCACTGAGCACCTTGAGGCTATTCCACCGTCCAGAAGGGCGAGTCCTTCGGCGGTGCCGGGCGTACGGGGAGCGCGGTGAAGTCGATGTCCGCATCCGCGACCGGGTCCCCGACCGGTCCCCGGCCCCGGCCGTCCTGGCCGTAGTACAGACCGTAGGCCCAGTACTCGGGCAGCTCGTGCCCCATGAGCTGGAGGTCCAGGGTGACCCACTCCCGCGTCCCGTACGACGCGTTGATCCTCGCGACCGCCTCCGCACGGGAGATACCGATGCGCTCCACCAGTACGTCCGCCATCTCGCGGAAGTACGCCAGCATCTCCTCGTCGAGCGCCAGCACGAACTCCGTGCCCGTGGTGCCGGCCGTATCGCACGCCCCGAAGGAGACGAGCCAGCGCAGGCGCCTGACCTCCGCCACCAGTCGCGGCACCGCTTCCCTCGCCATGGCGGCGAACGCGTGGTCCGTGGTCGCGGCCGCGCACAGTTCCTCGATCGCGTCCAGGTCAAGGTGGTCGTCGCGAGCCGCCGGTTCTGAAGTCATGCTCCAGTGTCACAGCACGGCAGCGGCCGACCGGCGGAAGAGGGGGCTGTCCCCACCCCCGTCCACCAGCCCGCCGGATGGCCCGCCCCCGCTCCCCCGGGCACCGTAGGAGATACACGACCACTCAACGGGGGAACCGATCATGCGAACCGTCACAGCCACCGTCCTCAGCCTGGCCCTCGCCGCGGCAGCGGCAGCGCCCGCCACCGCCAGCCCCGGCAGGCCCGGCATCGACGGCGTCTGGCGCATGGACGGCTACGGCACTGTCCTCTCCCTCGACGGCGACACCCTCCAGGAGTTCCAGACGACGTCCGTCAGCTGCGTCGAGGGCGAGGCCGCGCGGAGGACCGGCTCTGGCGCTTACACGACCGCCGACGGCACCGTACTGACCGTCCGCCCCGGCCCGGACCAGGACCGCGCCACCCTCGGCGCGGACAGTTCCGTCGGCCATCGCGCACTCCGGCGGATCAAGGAACTGCCCTCCGACTGCACCCGCCCCACGCCCAAGGACGCCCGCACCTCCTTCGACGTCTTCTGGCACTCCTTCGCCGAGAACTACCCCTTCTTCGCCGCGAAGGGCGTCGACTGGCAGGGCATGCGGGACCGGTATCGGCCCATGGTGCACAAGGACACCACCCGCAAGGAGCTCTTCGGGATCTTCAGCGACATGGTGCGGCCTCTCTACGACGCCCATGTCGCCGTCGAGGACGGGGACCTCGTCTTCGCCCAGGCCCGCCCGGGCACCGAGGTGCCCACGGAGTCGTTGGACACCAAGGTCAAGAAGTTCGTCGTCGAGCGCGATCTCAAGGGCGCCCCGTACCGCCAGGACTTCGCGAACGGCCGCATCACCTACGCCGACCTGCCCGGTAGCGCCCGCCAGGGCTATCTCCGTATCTCCGGCTTCGGCGGCTACACCTCCGAGGATGCCCCGTACGCCGCCCACCTCGCCGCACTCGGCAAGGCCCTGGACACCATCCTCACCAAGGACCGCACCCAACGCCTCAACGGCCTGATCATCGACCTGCGCATCAACGGCGGCGGCTCCGACGCCCTCGGCATCCACATCGCCGAGCACCTCACGGACAAGCCCTACGTCGCCTACGCCAAGCGCGCCCGCAACCACCCCACCGACCCGGGCCGGCACACCCGCCCCGAGCCCATCCGGGTGGCCCCTGCCGACGGCCCCCGCTACACCGGCCCCATCGCCGTACTCACCGGAGGCTCCACCGTCAGCGCGGGCGAGACCTTCACCCAGGCCCTCATCGACCGGCCGGGCGGCACCATCCGCATCGGTCAGCCCACCCAGGGCGTCTTCTCCGACGTCATGGAACGCAACCTGCCCAACGGCATGACCGCGATCCTCCCGAACGAGGAGTTCCTGAACCGGTCGGGCCGGACCTACGACGGCTCCGGCATCCCGCCCCACCTCACCGAACCGGTCTTCACGAAGGAGGAGTTCGCCAAGAAGCGCGACTCGGCGTTCGACCGCGCGGTGAGCGTCCTTCGGAACAAGGGCTGAACGACGGCTAGAGGGAAGCCACGAACCCGACCCAGGCCTCCGGCGCGAGCGCGAGCCGGGGGCCCTGGGTGGCGTGCTTGGAGTCGCGGACGTGGATGGTGTGGGGGGCTATCGCGATCTCGACGCAGGAGTCGCCGTCAGGGCCACTGCTGTAGCTGCTCTTGAACCACGCCAGTTCAGCGTTGCGGATCATGTCTCTCCCAGCAGTTGCTCGATGAAGGCCAGCGACTCCCGCGGGGGAAGGGCCTGAGCTCGGATGGTGCCATAGCGGAGTTCGAGGATCCGGATGTGCTTCGGATCGGTGGTCGGCCGGCCGGCGAAAGCGCCGTCGGACCTGCCCACCGCAGTGCCGTCCCCGAATTTCAGCACCTCGATCCTCCCGTTCAGACCGGGATGGGCCTCGCTGCTCGTCGGCATCACCTGAAGCCTGACGTTACGCAACCGTCCCACCTCCAGCAGACGCTCAAGCTGCTGACGCCAGACCATTGTGCCCCCAACCGGGCGTCGCAGCGTCGCCTCCTCCTGGACGAAGCTGAGCGATGGCGCGGGCGACCGCTCGAACACGGACTGCCGGGCCACGCGCGCGGCCACCAAGCGCTCCACCTCGTCTGGCGAGTACGCGGGCTGCCACGACTCGAACAGGGCTCGCGCATGGTCGGGGGTCTGCAACAGCCCATTGATGCTGATGCTCTCGTACACACCAATCTCAACCGCCTGCCCCTCCAACTTGGCAAGCTCCCGCACCTTCTTCGGATACCGAACCCTCTTCACGTCCTCCCAAGTCGCCGCGACCAGCCCACCCGCCCCCAACACCTCATCCGCCCTGACCAAATAGTCCTGCCGAGGGATCCGCTTCCCACCCTCGATCTTGTAGACCATGTCCTCGCCGTACCCCACCGCCGTCCCGAACTCGCCGGCCCGCATCCCCACCGCCTCCCGCCGCAGCTTCAGCTGCCGCCCGACGGTCGCGATGACGGCGACGCCCCACTCGTCGTCGGGATCCACCTCCCAACCCGGCTCGTCCGCCTCGCCCTTGAGCCGCCCCGAGCCCGCCTCGACCACCGTCATCCCGCACCCTTCCGCCGTCGTACGACCGTGCCCAGCGCTCTACCCGTACGCCCGGCTCCGACAGCCCGGACACCACCGGACAAGCTCCGGACAGTCACCGTACGCACCCACTGAGTCACTGTTCACGGTAGCCACAGACCGCCACGCTGAGTGACGTGAAGCAGAATCCCCCCGAACTCACCACCCGCATCCGCAACTTCAGCCTCCAGCTGTCCCCGACCCCACGCGGCGCCCGCCTCGCCCGCCTCCTGGCCACCGAACAACTGCGCTCCTGGGGCCTTCCGTTGGACCCGGCACGGCAGGTCATCGCGGAACTGTCGGTCAACGCGGTGACGCACGGCCGCATCCCCGGCCGCGACTTCCGCCTGCTCCTCTACGTCGTCGCCGACACTCTCCGCATCGAGGTGGCGGACACCCGCGACGACCGTCTGCCGGCACTGTCCGATTCCGGCAGGGGCCTGCTCCTCGTCGAGGCGCTCAGCAACCGCTGGGGCACCGCCCCAGGACTCCCGCCCCGCAAGACCGTCTGGGCCGAAATCGACCTCGCACCGAAGCCCAAGAACCTGGACTTCGGCGGCGCGGGCGGCTTCCCAGAAGGACCACACCGGTGAAAGAACCCCACCAAGCCCCACCCCTCCTCCCGCACGCCGGGCGGCCTCACTCGCGCGAGTGAACATCCCCAACTCGACTAGCTTCGGGAGCCATTGCCTGCCCTACGCTCAGCGCAACACGTCACCACACAACCGCAGACATGCGACGGCCCCCGCCGGGACGGCAATCCCAGTGCGAGGGCCTGACCACCGAGGAAGAAGAGACCTTCCTGATGGATACGCAGAACCCTAACGTGCCCACGCACGCCCACACCCGAGTTGCCGCAAAGAAGCACCCGAACCGGCGGCACCCCCACTCCGGCCTGGTCCACGACCACACCCGCCACACCACCCGCTTCACGGTGATCGGCAACCACCTCGCCCAGCACCCGGAGCTGTCACTGCTCGCGATCGGGCTCGGCACGCACATCCAGTCGCTGCCCGTCGGCGCCCGCATCGACATCAAGTCCCTCGCGGCCCGCTTCCCCGAGGGGACGACCCGTATCTCCTCCGCCCTGAACGAGCTGGAGGCCCACGGCTACCTGCGCCGCGAGCGCGTACGCGTCCCCGACGGCCGGATCGTCACCCGCACGACCTCCTGCAACCAGCCAGGTCACAGCCGTACGGAGGCCCCGCGGCCGGCCCCGAGGAAGCGGACGGGGTCGCCCAGCGGCAAACCCCTCCCTGCCGTACCGCAACCGGCCTTCCCCGCCCCCGCCCTCCTTCAGCAGGCCGCGGACCTCCTCACCGGTCTCCGCCGCGAGGACCCTCGCCTCCTGCTCTCGGCGTGCGACACCGCCCGCCTCGCCCCCGGCGTCGCCGCCTGGCTCGAACGCGACGTCACCCCGGCCGCCGTACGCCACGCCCTGACTTCCGAGCTCCCACCGGAGCCCCTCCGCCGCCCGGCCGCCCTCCTGGCCCACCGCCTCACAGCGCAGCTACCACCCCCGCCGCCCCTCGCCCAGCCAGCGACACCACCGCCCACCCAGCACCCCCTCCAGACCTGCGACGGCTGCGACCGGGCGTTCCGCGCAGCGGCCCCGGGCCATTGCCGCGATTGCCGATCCAAGGGTGCCAAGTTCCTGGAAGCCGCATGAGGAGAGCAAATGCCGCACACATTGCCGCGCTCTCCCGCCACCCGGGCGGGATAGCCTGGCCGGGGCGCTCTCCGGAGGCGGACACGATGAGCACGCAGGCCGACCACGGACATGAGCTGGCGCCCCGCCCCCAGCAGACTCCTGACGCCCTGCGCGCGGCCCTCGCCACCGTCGATCCGGCCCGTCTGGAAGAGATGCAGGCAACCAAGGACGACGCGTTCGCCAAGGCGGTCGAATGGCAGTCCCTCAGCCCGGTGCGGAGCTGGGTGCTGACCTGGGCCCGGGACATCGAGATCGCCCGACGCCCCGACCTGTCCACCCGCTACGCCCACGCGAAGACCCACCTGGAACACGAGGACCCCGCCGTCGCCCAGGAGGCGCTGCGTGAGCTGAGCGCCGTCCTGGACGAAGCCATGAAGGCAGTCCGCGAGTGAGCTGGAAATGGGAGTACGCCTTCGGCGCCGACGCGGCCCGAACCGCTCCCACCGGCTTCCTCGCCGAAGTGGAACGGCTTCCTCGCCGAAGTGGAAAGCAAGGCGGAGGAACTGGTCAGAGCCGCCGAAGCCTTACACGTCCACGGACAGGCACATGACGGCGTCGACCCGAAGGGCGGCAACATCATCGTCCCCAGCGGCATGTTCACGTATCAGGTCGTCGTCCCCAGTGAGCGGATCTACGTCGTCCAGTTCACGTATCTGGGCTTCTGACCCTGCCCCGCCCGGATGGCAACCCGCACACAGCAAAAGGGCCCGCACGACCGAAGTCGTACGGGCCCCTTCGAGCCACTCAGGTCAGTGGACCCTCAAGCCAGTCCGAAGACTCACTTGTTGATCTTGGTGACCTGGCCGGCGCCCACGGTCCGGCCACCCTCACGGATGGCGAACTTCAGGCCCTCCTCCATGGCGACGGGCTGGATGAGCTCCACCTTCATCTCGGTGTTGTCACCCGGCATGACCATCTCGGTGCCCTCGGGGAGGGTCACCACGCCGGTCACGTCCGTCGTACGGAAGTAGAACTGCGGGCGGTAGTTGTTGAAGAACGGCGTGTGGCGGCCGCCCTCGTCCTTGGACAGGATGTAGGCCTGCGCCTCGAACTCGGTGTGCGGGGTGACCGAGCCCGGCTTGATGATGACCTGGCCGCGCTCGACGTCCTCGCGCTTGATGCCACGGAGCAGCAGACCGACGTTCTCACCGGCCTGGCCCTCGTCGAGCAGCTTGCGGAACATCTCGATGCCGGTGACCGTGGTGGTGGTCTTCTCGGTCTTGATGCCGATGATGTCGACGGTCTCGTTGACCTTGAGGACACCACGCTCGATACGGCCGGTGACGACCGTACCGCGACCGGTGATCGTGAAGACGTCCTCGATCGGCATCAGGAACGGCTTGTCGACGTCGCGCTCCGGCTCCGGAATCGCGGTGTCGACGGCGCTCATGAGCTCCAGGACCGAGTTGCCCCACTCCTTGTCGCCCTCGAGGGCCTTCAGAGCGGAGACCTTGACGACCGGAACGTCGTCGCCCGGGAACTCGTACTCGGAGAGGAGCTCACGAACCTCGAGCTCGACGAGCTCCAGGATCTCCTCGTCGTCCACCATGTCGGCCTTGTTCAGGGCGACGACGATGTACGGAACGCCGACCTGGCGGGCCAGGAGCACGTGCTCCTTGGTCTGCGGCATCGGGCCGTCGGTGGCGGCGACCACGAGGATGGCGCCGTCCATCTGCGCCGCACCCGTGATCATGTTCTTGATGTAGTCCGCGTGACCGGGGCAGTCGACGTGGGCGTAGTGACGCGTCTCGGTCTGGTACTCGACGTGCGCGATCGAGATCGTGATACCGCGCTGGCGCTCCTCGGGAGCCTTGTCGATCTGGTCGAAGGCCGAGGCCTCGTTCAGCTCGGGGTACGCGTCATGCAGCACCTTGGTAATGGCGGCCGTGAGGGTCGTCTTACCGTGGTCGATGTGACCGATGGTGCCGATGTTGACGTGCGGCTTAGTCCGCTCGAACTTCGCCTTCGCCACTGGGGTCCTCCTGTGGAGTGGTTCTGGTACGCCTTACTCATCGGCGCCAGGATGATCTTTGCTGGAAAGCCCGGGCCCCGGGACATTCTCACCATGATTGTGGCGGAATGCCCCTCAAGGCTCCGGAGTCAAGCCTACGGCGTGTAGACGCGGTGCGTTACTCGCCCTTGGCCTTCGCGATGATCTCCTCGGCGACGTTCCGGGGAACCTCGGCGTAGGAGTCGAACTGCATCGAGTAGCTTGCGCGACCCGACGTCTTGCTGCGGAGGTCTCCGACGTAGCCGAACATCTCCGAGAGGGGCACCAGGCCCTTCACGAGGCGGGCACCGGCCCGCTCCTCCATGGCCTGGATCTGGCCACGGCGGGAGTTGATGTCGCCGATGACCTCACCCATGTAGTCCTCGGGCGTGGTGACCTCGACGGCCATCATCGGCTCGAGCAGCACGGGGCTGGCCTTGCGCGCGGCCTCCTTGAAGGCCTGCGAACCAGCGATCTTGAACGCGAGCTCGGAGGAGTCGACCTCGTGGTAGCCACCGTCGATGAGCGTGACGCGGACGCCCGTCATCTCGTAGCCGGCCAGGATGCCGAACTGCATGGCCTCCTGCGCACCGGCGTCCACCGAAGGGATGTACTCCTTCGGGATGCGGCCACCGGTGACCTTGTTCACGAACTCGTACGCGGCGTCGCCGCCCTCGATCGGCTCGATCGCGATCTGCACCTTGGCGAACTGGCCGGTACCACCAGTCTGCTTCTTGTGCGTGTAGTCGACGCGCTCGACGGCCTTGCGGATCGTCTCACGGTAGGCGACCTGCGGCTTGCCGACGTTGGCCTCGACCTTGAACTCGCGCTTCATGCGGTCGACCAGCACCTCGAGGTGAAGCTCGCCCATACCACCGATGATGGTCTGGCCGGTCTCCTCGTTGGTGTGGACCTGGAAGGACGGGTCCTCCTCGGCCAGGCGCTGGATCGCGACGCCCAGCTTCTCCTGGTCACCCTTCGACTTGGGCTCGATGGCGACCTGGATGACCGGCGCCGGGAAGTCCATGGACTCCAGGATGACCGGGTTCTTGTCGTCGCTCAGCGTCTCACCGGTGGTGGTCTGCTTCAGGCCCATGACGGCGACGATGTCGCCGGCGCCCACCGACTCGATCTCCTCACGCTTGTTCGCGTGCATGCGGTAGATCTTGCCGATGCGCTCCTTCTTGCCCTTGACGGAGTTCAGCACGGCGGTGCCGGACACCAGGCGGCCGGAGTACACGCGGACGAAGGTGAGCTTGCCGAGGTGCGGGTCGCTCATGATCTTGAACGCCAGCGCGGCGAGGGGCTCGTCCTCCGACGGCTTGCGCGCGATGACCTGCTCCGGGTCCTTGACGTCGTGGCCCTCGATGGCCTCGACGTCGAGCGGGGTGGGCAGGTAGCGCACGACCGCGTCGAGCAGGGGCTGGACGCCCTTGTTCTTGAACGCGGTGCCGCAGAACACGGGGGTGACGGTGGTGCCGTCGCTCTTGCCGGACGCGATCGTGATGCGACGGATCGCGGCGTAGAGCTGCTCCACGGTGGGCTCGGTGCCCTCCAGGTACAGCTCCATCAGCTCTTCGTCGTTCTCGGCGACGGCCTCGAGCAGCTTGCCGCGGTACTCCTCGGCAGCCTCGGCGTGGGTGTCCGGGATGTCGACGGTGTCGTACATCTCGCCCTTGGTCGCCTCGGCCGACCAGACCAGGGCCTTCATCGTCACGAGGTCGATGACGCCCTTGAAGTCCGCCTCGGCACCGATCGGCAGCTGCATGACCAGCGGCTGCGCGCCCAGGCGGTCGGTGATCATGTCGACGCAGCGGTGGAACTCGGCACCGGTACGGTCGAGCTTGTTGACGAAGCAGATACGCGGAACGCCGTAGCGGTCCGCCTGACGCCACACCGTCTCGGACTGCGGCTCAACGCCGGCGACACCGTCGAACACCGTCACGGCACCGTCGAGCACGCGCAGGGAGCGCTCCACCTCGACGGTGAAGTCGACGTGACCCGGGGTGTCGATGATGTTGATGGTGTAGTCGTTGTCCTCGAGCGGCCAGTGACAGGTGGTGGCAGCAGAGGTGATCGTGATGCCACGCTCCTGCTCCTGCTCCATCCAGTCCATGGTGGCAGCGCCGTCGTGGACTTCACCGATCTTGTAGCTGACGCCGGTGTAGAAGAGGATCCGCTCGGTGGTGGTCGTCTTGCCCGCGTCGATGTGGGCCATGATGCCGATGTTGCGCACCTTGGCCAGGTCAAGTGAAGTGGTAGCCATAAGGCTTCAGTCTTCTCTCGGTCTCGATGTGGGTAGCGACTACCAGCGGTAGTGCGCGAAGGCCTTGTTGGACTCGGCCATCTTGTGGGTGTCCTCGCGCTTCTTCACAGCGGCACCGAGGCCGTTGGAGGCGTCGAGAAGCTCGTTGAGCAGACGCTCGGTCATGGTCTTCTCGCGACGGGCGCGGGAGTAACCGACCAGCCAGCGCAGCGCGAGCGTGTTGGCACGACCGGGCTTGACCTCGATCGGAACCTGGTACGTCGCACCACCGACACGGCGGGACTTGACCTCGAGGGTCGGCTTGATGTTTTCCAGTGCGCGCTTCAGCGTGATGATCGGGTCGTTGCCCGTCTTCTCACGCAGACCCTCCATGGCGCCGTAGACGATGCGCTCGGCGGTGGAGCGCTTGCCGTTCAGCAGCACCTTGTTGATGAGGGAGGTCACCAGAGGAGAACCGTAGACCGGGTCGATGATGACCGGGCGCTTCGGGGCGGGGCCCTTACGAGGCATTCTTACTTCTCCTTCTTGGCGCCGTAGCGGCTGCGGGCCTGCTTGCGGTTCTTGACACCCTGGGTGTCGAGCGAGCCGCGGATGATCTTGTAGCGAACACCCGGCAGGTCCTTCACACGGCCGCCGCGCACGAGCACGATGGAGTGCTCCTGCAGGTTGTGTCCCTCACCCGGAATGTAAGCGGTGACCTCGATCCCGCTGGTCAGACGCACACGCGCGACCTTACGCAGGGCCGAGTTCGGCTTCTTCGGGGTGGTCGTGAACACACGCGTGCAGACGCCACGACGCTGAGGGGAACCCTCGAGTGCGGGCGTCTTGTTCTTCTCGACCTTGTCCTGCCGGCCCTTACGGACCAGCTGCTGGATCGTAGGCACTACTTCTCCGGTTTCTGTGTGCCGAATGGTGAAGCTAACCTGGAACGTCGCCGACCCACGCGGTCGGGTGTGTCGAATCCCGCGGACTCCCGCCGCGAGGCAGAAAGAAGCGCAGATTGCGGTGGCCGGTAACAGCTCGCGATGCGGTTGATGGCACGCACGAGAGCCAGGGCACACCCCAGGCACAAGGTCTGAGCGTACCTATCGCATTCGCTGCGGTCAAAACAAATGGGTGCCGCCCGCATGGTTATGCGGAGCATGTCAAGACCCCGGGCCGTTGAGCCGGACGTTCATCCGGCCGTTCAGCCAGCCATTCAGCCGATCGCTCATCCCGCCGCGATGGACACCACCGTCAGCAACACCAGGACGAGTGCCCAGCCTGCCGTGGACAACCATCCGAGCACCAGTCCGGTCAGCGCGAGCCCGTCCCCCAACTCGCCCCGGCTGCGGATCTCGGCCCGCGCCACGTGTCCCAGCACGACGGCCGGAATCCCGGTCAGCCCCATCGTCGGCACACACAGCAGACCGCACACGCCCGCCGCGACCGCCTTCCCGTTCGTCGGGGGCCGCGGCACCGGCAGGAACGTCCGCGCCACGGGCACGGCGCCCGTCGACTGCGGCACCGGCCCCTGCGGCAGATCCGCCACGAGCAGCGCCAGCTCCCCCACCGTCCGGGCCCCGTACGCCCGCGCCACCCGCTTCTCGAACTCGTCCCGCTCCATCCGCCCCTCGCCGTACCCGGCTCTGAGCACGTCCACGGTTCGCTCGCGGTCGGCGTGCGAGGCGAGCATCGACGGGACGCCGGCGCCCTGCCAGGGCTGCCAGGACGGATAGGGCGGCTGCGACACGGAGTACCTCCCCGGGAGCCTGAGTCCTTCCATGATGCGCCGAAGGGACGGTTCCGGCATCGGTGCACCCGGGCGAGGCGCCGTTCGTCAGCCACGCGGCCGAATCACGCCCGTTTCCTCCATGGTCGTTTCCAGTACGTTGACGCCAGTACGCCGCCTGTACAGGGCAGGCATCGGCACAGGTGAACGCGGGGGTCGGCGGAATGACCGGGGGGCAGGCACGCGCGTGGGACGACGACGGCGTCCCGTTCCTCGCCCGGCTGGAGCGGGAGGACCGCGCCGCCCTGCTCGCCATCGGCCGCCCCCTCGGCTACCGGGCCCGGGGCGTGATCCTGCACCAGGACGAGCCTTCGGCCCACGTCCTGCTGTTACTGCACGGCTGGACCAAGGTCACGGCGATCGCGGCCAACGGCTACGAGGCTCTGCTCGCCCTGCGCGGCCCCGGCGACATCATCGGCGAGGGCGCGGCCCTCAGCGGTCGCGGCCGCTCGGCGACCGTGACGGCCCTGGAGCCGGTCGAGGCGGTCGTCATCGACCAGAACCGTTTCACCGTGTTCGTCTCGGACAACCCCCGGGTGGCGCTGCACCTGCTGAGCCTGTCCACGGACCGGCAGCGCTCGACCGACCGCCGCCGGCTGGAATGGGCCGCGCTGAGCGTGCGCGAGCGGCTGGCCGTCCTGCTGCTCGAACTGGTGCGCACGCACGGCAACCGGACGGATGAGGGCATCGAACTCACCATCGGGCTCAGCCAGCAGGAGTTCGCCGGTTCCGTGGGCTCCTCGCGCGAGGCGGTGGCCCGGCTCCTCAAGGAGCTGCGGGACCGGCAGGTCGTCGCCACCCGGCGCCGCCGCATCGTCGTACTCCGCCCCGACGTGCTGCGCCGCATCGCCGGTGACGCCTGCGCCTGACGCACATCCCCGCCCGCCGTTCCATGCACACGGTCACATTCCGTCCGTGTCATCGGCCCTGCGGCCCTCGCCCGCGACCCGCCATCGTGCTGGACGACGGACACCGACGTGCGAGAGGCAGCCATGACCGACCCCGTGTACCGCACGATCCTCCTCTTCGACATCGAGCAGTACGGCTCACGCGACGACGTGGAGCAGGCGTTCCTGCGCCGCGTCCTGTGCGACGTCGTCGATGCGACCCTGCTCGACGCCGCCGTCGACGAGACGGCCCGGCTGCGCGCCGACCGCGGCGACTCCGTGATGGAGCTGATCGACACCGCGGTCCCCGTACCCGCCCTGATCAAGACCCTCCTGACCGAGACCCCCGCCCTCCTCCACAACAAGAACCGCCTCCTGGCGACCAGCGCCCGCATGCGGCTGCGCATCGTCCTGTCCTCCGGCTACGTCGCCGTCGACGAACTCGACGGCTGGGTCGGCTCCGACCTCAACCACGCGGTCCGCCTGCTGAACTCCGACCCCCTGCGCGACGCCCTGAAGCAGCGCGAGTCCGACTGCGTGCTGTGCGTGTCGGAAGGGATCTACCAGGGGGTGGTACGGCACGGCCCGCTGGGCGTGCGGCCGGAGGAGTTCCACCGGGTGACGGTGGGGACGAAGGAGGGGCCCACGGTGGCCTGGGTGCACGGAGAGCCGGGCAGCACGCCGGCCTCCCCCGAAGCCCCCGCCGGTGCCTCGGGCACGGACGCACCCGCCCCCCAGCGCTCCGACGTCCAGATCTACGGCGACCAGTACGGTCAGGCCGGCGGCACCCACCACGGCGACCAGCGCTTCGACTTCACCCGTCCTGCGCGGGACGAGCGCCGATGAGCCAGGAGGAGAATCCGGCCGACGCGGCGAATCCGGCCGAAGGGCAGGACGGCGAGAAGAAGCAGCGGGAAGAGGCGGCCGAGGAACAGCCGAGGCAGGAGGCGTGGGCCGCGCGCCGGGACCTGATCGCGCACGCCCCGGACTTCGTCTCCACTCTGGTCGCCCGCGACCAGTTCGGCCAGGCGGGCGGCACGCACTACGGCGACCAGCACTTCCACTTCGGAGGCCGGGCCGAGGCGCCTCTCCCGCTGTCCGGGCCGATACCGCACGCGGAGATCGAAGAACTGAAGGTCGTCTTCCGGGGCTGCCAGAGCTTCGACGAGGCCCTGAAGCGCCTGCGGGACGACAGGCTCGTCATCCTGTCCGGCGGACGCGAGACGGGCCGCCGTACCGCCGCGCTGATGCTGCTGCACCGGCTGGGCGCCGAGCGGTTGCGCTCCCTCGATCCCCCCGCGTCGTTCCCGGAGCTGGCCGACCAGGTGGACGCCTCGGCCGGATACGTCCTGTGCGATCTGCCCGTCAGCCGGAACCGTCCCCTGCGCGAGGCCCAACTGTTCTCTCTTCGCGAGCGGTTGGAGCGCGCCCACGCCCGTATGGTGATCACCGTCGAGCCCTCGGCGGCGCTGGGCGACCTGCCCTCCGTGCGGTGGGAGCCGCCGTCGGCCGAGGAACTGCTGCACGCTCATGTCACTCCGGCGACCGGTGAGTCCGCCTGGCCGGAATTGTGCGGACTGACAGCGGTGAAGGAGTTCCTCACCCGGCACCACCGGCCCGAGGAGATCAGGCAGTTCGCGCTGCGGCTCGTCGCACACCATCGCGGCGAGGTCGACGAGGCGGAGCTCGCCGCCTTCGGCGAGACGGCCGTGGCGACCCAGGTGAACCGCTGGCTCACGGAGGAGAAGCCCGAGCTGCGCGACAAGGCGTTCCTCGTCTCCCTCGCCGTCTTCGACAAGGCGCCGTACGCGGTGACGGCCGAACTCGCCGACGGCCTCTTCGCACGCCTGCACGACATCCAGGATCCGAACGGCCGGCCGCCCATCCCCGTCTTCGGCAGCTCCCGCGAGGAGCGGCTCCGGCTCGCGCACGCCGACGGCTATATGACAGCGGAGGTCACCGAGTGGGGTCCGCTGAAGGGCAGGTTCTGCGCCGCCTTCCGGGACGAGCGGACGGCTCCGATGCTGCTGGAGGAGGTGTGGAACCTCCACCCGTCCGCGCGCCCGGCCTTCGCGGAGTGGATCCGCAAGCTGGCCGATGACCGCCGCCCTCTGGTACGGACCCGGGCGGCGTCGGCCGCCGCGCTGCTGGCCAGGGCCGATCTGTCGTCCGCCATGGCCCACCTCATCGAGCCGTGGGCGGACGGCCGTAAACCGCACGCCTGGCTGACCGCGGCCAACGCCCTCACCATGACCCAGCTGCTGGATGTGCCGGCCGTCTCCCGGATCCTGCACGACTGGTGCATCGGCGACGTCGAGAGCCGCCGCTGGACGGCCATCCGTGCCTACGGCCTCCTGGGGCCGGTGCACCACGAGGAGACCCTGGCGGCACTCGTGGACGCCATGCACCGGCCACCGCCCGCCGAGGCCGCCAGTGTCCAGGAGGACGGGGAGCCACCGGAGGAGGCCCGGCAGCTCGCCGACGCCCTGGAACTCCTCCTCCTCGCCGTACGGGACCCCGTACTGACCGCCCTGGACGAACTCCGCCGCACCGACCGCGTGGTCCGCCCGCACGCCCTGCTCGCCTTCCTCCAGGCCTGCCGGCAGACGAAGGACGAGGACAGCGACCGCCCGCCCGTCCTCGCCTGGTACGCGCGGGCCGCGGCGGCCGAGGACCCGGCGGCCGCCCGGCAGCTGGCCGCGTTCTGGGACGCGCTGCTCACCGACCGGACGCACAACCCGAAGGCCCTCGGCGTCCTGCGCGGCTGGGTGCGCGGAGCCGACGACGACCCGGAGACGGAATCGGCCCTCACCTCGCTGCTCGGCGCCCTCGTCACCACGCCCACCAACCGGCGGCGCGTCAGCCATCTGCTGGGCACGGTCCGCGACTCCAGGGGAGCCGTCACACCGGCCGCGGACCGGCTGAGCAAGCGCCTCGCCCTCGACTGACCCGCCTTCGGAGGCCGACCATGGAACACGACACCGACCCCGTCCGCACCGTCTGGCAGCTGCCGCGCTTCCACCTCGGCGGCCGGCGCTTCATGGGGCGCATCGACCACGCCCTGGTGTGTGTGACCCGAAAGGGCGCGTACGAGACCTTCCCGCCGCCCGACCGTCCCGCGTCCGTGCGGCGGTACGTCGCCGTGTACGAGGTGGACACCGACCCGCACGCCTTCGAGCTGACCGTGCCCCTGCCCAGCCTGGTCGACAGCTTCGAGTTCGAGGTCACGGCCGACGTCGGCTGGCGGGTCACCCACCCGGCGCTCTTCGTCCGCAGCCAGGAGCGGGACGTACCCGGCCTGCTCACACGGGAGCTGCTGCCCCTGATGCGGGAGGCCGGCCGCCGTCACCCCATCGACGCGAGTGCCGAGGCGGAGCGGGCCGTGCAGCGGGCGGTGCGGGACGCGACCTCGCTGGGCCGCGCCCAGGGCCTGCACGTCACCTGCTCCATACGCCTGCGCCGCGACGCCACCGAGCGATCCCACCAAGACCGCCTGCGGGCCGCCCGGCACGAGGTGGAGGCCGCGCAGCCGGAGCACGAGGCGACCCGGCTCCGCGACACCTACGAGGCCGAGCGCAGGGCCGAACAGATCAGGTTCTACGAACGCACCCTGGCCGGGGGCGGTACCGCAGCGCTCGCCCTGCACCTGGCGGCACACCCCGACGAGACCCGGCTCGTCCTGGAACACCTCCAGTCAGGCCAGAACAGGCTGCTGGACACCCAGGTGAACCTGATCAACCAGGCCTTGGACAACAAGCAGCTGGAGGGCTACCAGCTCGATGAGCCGCACAAGCTCATCGCCGAGCGGATGAAGGCGATCCTGCGGACCGCGGACCCGTCCGCCCCACCCGAGGACGACCCGGAGTCCGGGACATGACCCCCTCGGACGATTCCGCGGTGCGGGCGGGCACCCAGCTGCTCGCCGACCTCCGCGGCGAGATCGCCCGTGCCGACGCCAAGGCCACCGTGCTCGTCGGCGCGCTCGGCATCTCGGGGGGCATGCTCGCCGCGCTCCTGACCCAGCGCGGCTGGACTCCCTACCAGCTTCCGGCGCCCGCCGCCGCGCTGTGGTGGGCCGGGGCGGCGGCCCTGGTCGTCGCGCTGTTCGCCCTGCTGCTGGCGGTCATGCCCCGCTACCGGGGCAGCCGTTGGACGCCCGGCAGCCCGCTCACCTACTTCGGCGACGTACGACGAGCCGCACGCGAGGGCCGGCTCACCACGGCCCTCGCGGACACGGGCCGCGACCCCGCTCGTGGCCTTCTGCTCGCCCTCGCCGAGACGAGCGGCATCGCCGCCCGCAAGCACTTCTGGATCCGGGCCGGACTGCTCTCGTTCGGCTGCGCGGCGGTCCTGCTGCCCGGATCGATGCTCCTCGCCTGAACTTCGCCGCTCTGTCCCCCGCACGGGAAGGAAGGCCCATACCCATGTCCGCACCGGTCCCCGACGACGACCTCCCCCGCCGCCCCGGCCGTGTCCACATAGCCGCCCGCCGGCGCGGGGCGGACCTCGCCGCCTTCGGCTCGCTGGTGCTGCACCTGCCCCACGTCACCGCCAGCCTGGCCGTCGTCTTCGTCGTCTCGTACGCCTTGGGCCACCTGAGCGATCTGCCCTGGTGGCTTCTCTTCGGCTGCTGGGTCCTGAGCGGGGCCCTCGTCTTCCACCGGCCGTGCGAGCGGCTCCTGGCCCGGTGGCTGTTCGGCCTGCGCTACCCCACACCGGAGGAGGACGGGCGACTGCGGCCCGTCTGGCGCGAGGTGACCGCCCGGGCCGGAGTGGACGCGAGCGCCTATCAACTCTGGATGGAGGAGAGCGACGAGATCAACGCCCTGGCGGCGGCCGGTCACATCGTCGGCGTCACCAGTCACTCGCTGCGGACCCTGACGCCCGCCCAGCTCGCCGGCGTCCTCGCCCACGAACTGGGGCATCACACGCGCGGCCACGCGTGGTCCTCGCTGCTGTCCCTCTGGTACGCGCTGCCGGCCCGGCTCACCTGGCGGCTGCTGCTCCGGTCGGCCACACGGCTGGACCGGCTTCCGACAGGTGCGGCCGCCGTGGTGATCGGCGTGGCCGGGGCCGTGCTGATCGCGCTGGCGACCGCCACGTACGGCCTGATCTTCCTGCCGCTGGCGACGCCCTACCTGGTGGCCGCGGTCTCCCGGCGGTCCGAGCTACGGGCCGACGAGCACGCGGCGGGGCTCGGCTTCGCGCCCCAGCTGATGGCCGTACTGCACCAGGAGCGCGAGCGGGAGGTAACGGCCACCGCCCCGGGCCTCGCCTTCGACAAGGGCGGAATGATCGCGCGGCTGCTCGACTCCCACCCCGACGTCCACACTCGGCTCCACCGCTTGCAGGCCCATCTGGACGGCCGGCGCTGACACGCCGAAGGGCGGCCACCAAAGGTGACCGCCCTCCGACTCAAGCGACTCGCTTACTGGTTGTACGGACCGTAGTCGTAGTCCTCCAGCGGCACGGCCTGCCCAGAGCCCGTACCGAACGGCGAGTAGTCGATGTCGTCGTAGCCGACGGCCGAGTACATCGCGGCCTTGGCCTCCTCGGTCGGCTCGACCCGGATGTTGCGGTAGCGGGACAGACCCGTACCGGCCGGGATGAGCTTACCGATGATGACGTTCTCCTTGAGGCCGATGAGGCTGTCGGACTTGGCGTTGATCGCCGCGTCCGTCAGGACTCGGGTCGTCTCCTGGAAGGAGGCGGCCGACAGCCAGGATTCCGTCGCCAGCGAGGCCTTGGTGATACCCATCAGCTGCGGACGACCGGAGGCCGGGTGACCGCCCTCCTGGACCACACGACGGTTCTCGGTCTCGAACTTCGAGCGCTCGACCAGCTCGCCGGGCAGCAGCTCGGCGTCACCGGACTCGATGATCGTCACGCGGCGGAGCATCTGCCGGATGATGATCTCGATGTGCTTGTCGTGGATCGACACACCCTGCGAGTTGTAGACCTTCTGGACCTCGCCGACCAGGTGGACCTGGACGGCACGCTGACCCAGGATGCGCAGCACGTCGTGCGGGTTGGTGGCACCCACGGTGAGCTTCTGGCCCACCTCGACGTGCTCGCCCTCGCTGACCAGGAGCCGGGCACGCTTCGAGATCGGGAACGCCGTCTCGTCGCTGCCGTCGTCCGGGGTGACGACGAGCTTCTTCGTCTTCTCGGTCTCCTCGATCCGCACGCGGCCCGAGGCCTCGGAGATCGGGGCGACACCCTTCGGGGTACGGGCCTCGAAGAGCTCGACGACACGCGGCAGACCCTGGGTGATGTCGTCACCGGCCACACCACCGGTGTGGAAGGTACGCATCGTCAGCTGGGTGCCGGGCTCACCGATGGACTGGGCGGCGATGATGCCGACCGCCTCACCGATGTCGACCAGCTTGCCGGTGGCCAGCGAACGGCCGTAGCACATGGCGCAGGTGCCGACGTGCGACTCGCAGGTCAGGATCGAGCGGGTCTTGACCTCCTCGACACCGTGGTGCACGAGCTGGTCGATGAGCACATCGCCCAGGTCCACGTTGGCCGGCGCGATCACCTTGCCGTCGATGACGACGTCCTGGGCGAGCATGCGGGCGTAGACGCTGGTCTCGACGTCCTCGGCCTTGCGCAGGACACCGGTCTCGTCCTTCGAGGCGATCCGCAGCTTCAGACCGCGCTCGGTGCCGCAGTCCTCCTCACGGATGATGACGTCCTGGGAGACGTCGACCAGACGACGGGTCAGGTAACCCGAGTCGGCGGTACGCAGAGCGGTGTCCGCCAGACCCTTACGGGCACCGTGCGTGGAGATGAAGTACTCCAGCACGGACAGACCCTCACGGAACGACGCCTTAATCGGACGCGGGATCGTCTCGTTCTTCGCGTTCGACACCAGACCACGCATACCGGCGATCTGACGCATCTGCATCATGTTGCCTCGTGCGCCCGAGTTCACCATCATGAAGATCGGGTTGGTCTTCGGGAAGTTGTCGTTCATCGCCTCGGCGACCTCGTTGGTCGCCTTGGTCCAGATCGCGATGAGCTCCTGCGTGCGCTCGTCCTTGGTGATCAGACCGCGCTCGTACTGCTTCTGGACCTTCTCGTCCTGCGCCTCGTACCCGCGGACGATCTCCTTCTTCGCCTCGGGAACGACGACGTCGGAGATGGCCACGGTGACGCCGGAGCGGGTCGCCCAGAAGAAGCCGGCCGCCTTCAGGTTGTCGAGCGTCGCCGCCACGATGACCTTGGGGTAGCGCTCGGCGAGGTCGTTGACGATCTCGGAGAGCTGCTTCTTGCCGACCTCGTAGTCGACGAACGGGTAGTCCTCGGGCAGCAGCTCGTTGAAGAGCGCGCGGCCCAGGGTGGTGTTCAGCCGGAAGGTGTCACCCTGCTGCCACTCGGGCTCGCCCTCCTCACGCGCCGGCGGCATCCAGCCACGCGGCGGGATGGTGCCGACCGGGAAGCGGACGTCGATCTTCGACTGGAGCGACAGCTCGCCCGCGTCGAAGGCCATGATCGCCTCGGCGACCGAGGCGAAGGAACGGCCCTCGCCCTTGAGGTCGCGCATCTCGCCGTCGGTGGTGAGGAAGAACAGACCGAGGACCATGTCCTGGGTCGGCATCGTCACCGGACGGCCGTCGGCGGGCTTGAGGATGTTGTTCGAGGACAGCATCAGGATGCGGGCCTCGGCCTGCGCCTCCGCGGACAGCGGCAGGTGGACGGCCATCTGGTCACCGTCGAAGTCCGCGTTGAACGCGGTGCAGACGAGCGGGTGGATCTGGATGGCCTTGCCCTCGACCAGCTGCGGCTCGAAGGCCTGGATGCCGAGGCGGTGCAGCGTGGGCGCACGGTTCAGCAGAACCGGGTGCTCCGCGATGACCTCTTCCAGCACGTCGTACACGACCGTGCGGCCGCGCTCGACCATGCGCTTGGCGCTCTTGATGTTCTGCGCGTGGTTCAGGTCGACCAGGCGCTTCATCACGAACGGCTTGAAGAGCTCCAGCGCCATGGCCTTCGGCAGACCGCACTGGTGAAGCTTCAGCTGCGGACCGACGACGATCACGGAACGCGCGGAGTAGTCCACACGCTTACCGAGCAGGTTCTGACGGAAGCGGCCCTGCTTACCCTTCAGCATGTCGCTGAGGGACTTCAGCGGGCGGTTACCGGGACCGGTGACCGGACGGCCACGACGGCCGTTGTCGAACAGCGCGTCGACGGCCTCCTGGAGCATGCGCTTCTCGTTGTTCACGATGATCTCGGGCGCACCGAGGTCGAGAAGGCGCTTCAGGCGGTTGTTCCGGTTGATCACACGGCGGTACAGGTCGTTCAGGTCGGAGGTCGCGAAGCGGCCACCGTCCAGCTGCACCATCGGGCGAAGGTCCGGCGGGATGACCGGCACGCAGTCGAGCACCATGCCCTTGGGGCTGTTGCTGGTCTGCAGGAACGCGGAGACGACCTTCAGGCGCTTGAGCGCACGGGTCTTCTTCTGGCCCTTGCCGGTGCGGATGATCTCGCGGAGCTTCTCGGCCTCCTCGTCGAGGTCGAAGGACTCCAGGCGCTTCTGCAGCGCCGCGGCACCCATCGAGCCGTCGAAGTACGTGCCGAAGCGGTCACGCAGCTCGCGGTAGAGCAGCTCGTCGCCCTCGAGGTCCTGGACCTTGAGGTTCTTGAAGCGGTTCCACACCTCGTCGAGCCGGTCGATCTCGCGCTGCGCACGGTCACGCAGCTGCTTCATCTCACGCTCGGCACCCTCGCGCACCTTGCGGCGCACGTCGGCCTTGGCGCCCTCGGCCTCCAGCTCGGCCAGGTCGGTCTCGAGCTTCTTGGCGCGGGCCTCCAGGTCGGCGTCGCGGCGCTGCTCGACCTGCTGGCGCTCGACGGAGACGTGGGCCTCCAGCGAGGGCAGGTCGCGCGTACGGCGCTCCTCGTCGACGTACGTGATCATGTACGCCGCGAAGTAGATGACCTTCTCGAGGTCCTTGGGAGCCAGGTCGAGCAGGTAGCCCAGCCGGCTCGGGACGCCCTTGAAGTACCAGATGTGCGTGACGGGCGCGGCCAGCTCGATGTGGCCCATCCGCTCACGACGCACCTTGGCGCGGGTGACCTCGACGCCACAGCGCTCACAGATGATGCCCTTGAAGCGGACGCGCTTGTACTTGCCGCAGTAGCACTCCCAGTCCCGGGTCGGACCGAAGATCTTCTCGCAGAAGAGTCCGTCCTTTTCGGGCTTGAGGGTGCGGTAGTTGATGGTCTCGGGCTTCTTGACCTCGCCGTGGCTCCACTGACGGATGTCGTCAGCGGTAGCCAGACCGATCCGGAGCTCGTCGAAGAAGTTGACGTCGAGCACTATGCGTCAATCCCTCTCAGGGTTGTAAGTCATGGGGTCTGATACGGGGGTCCTGGGGCCGGAGGCCTTCATCGCGAAGGCCTCCGAACTCCCGTCAGACCTCTTCGACGCTGCTCGGCTCGCGCCGGGACAGGTCGATGCCAAGCTCCTCCGCAGCGCGGAAGACGTCCTCGTCGGTGTCGCGCATCTCGATGGACATGCCGTCCGAGGACAGCACCTCCACGTTGAGGCACAGGGACTGCATCTCCTTGATGAGCACCTTGAAGGACTCGGGGATGCCGGGCTCGGGAATGTTCTCGCCCTTGACGATGGCCTCGTAGACCTTCACGCGACCGGTCACGTCGTCGGACTTGATGGTCAGCAGCTCCTGGAGGGCGTACGCGGCGCCGTAAGCCTCCAGCGCCCACACCTCCATCTCACCGAAGCGCTGGCCACCGAACTGGGCCTTACCACCCAGCGGCTGCTGGGTGATCATCGAGTACGGACCGGTCGAACGGGCGTGCAGCTTGTCGTCGACCAGGTGGTGCAGCTTCAGGATGTACATGTAGCCGACCGAGATCGGCTCCGGGAACGGCTCGCCGGAGCGGCCGTCGAACAGCGGCGCCTTACCGGTCGGGAGCACCATGCGCTCGCCGTCGCGGTTCGGGATGGTGTGGTTCAGCAGACCCGCCAGCTCGTCCTCACGCGCACCGTCGAAGACGGGGGTGGCGACGTTGGTGCCGGGCTCGACCTTGTCGGCCTCGATGGCCTGGAGGCGCTGCGCCCAGTCGTCCGCGAGGCCGGAGACGTCCCAGCCGCGGCTGGCGAGCCAGCCGAGGTGGATCTCCAGGACCTGCCCCGGGTTCATTCGGGACGGCACACCGAGCGGGTTGAGGATGATGTCGACCGGGGTGCCGTCCTCCAGGAACGGCATGTCCTCGATCGGCAGGATCTTCGAGATGACGCCCTTGTTGCCGTGACGGCCGGCGAGCTTGTCACCGTCGGTGATCTTGCGCTTCTGCGCGACGTAGACGCGCACCAGCTGGTTCACACCGGGGGGAAGCTCGTCGCCCTCCTCGCGGTCGAAGACGCGGACGCCGATGACCTTGCCGATCTCACCGTGCGGCACCTTCAGCGAGGTGTCGCGCACCTCGCGCGCCTTCTCACCGAAGATCGCGCGCAGCAGGCGCTCTTCCGGCGTCAGCTCGGTCTCACCCTTGGGCGTGACCTTGCCGACCAGGATGTCGCCGGCGACGACCTCGGCACCGATGCGGATGATGCCGCGCTCGTCGAGGTCGGCGAGGACCTCCTCGGAGACGTTCGGGATGTCCCGGGTGATCTCCTCGGGGCCGAGCTTGGTGTCACGGGCGTCGACCTCGTGCTCCTCGATGTGGATCGAGGAGAGGACGTCGTCCTGCACGAGGCGCTGCGACAGGATGATCGCGTCCTCGTAGTTGTGACCCTCCCACGGCATGAACGCCACGAGCAGGTTCTTGCCCAGCGCCATCTCACCGTGCTGGGTGGCCGGACCGTCGGCGAGGATCTGGCCCTCGATGATCCGGTCGCCCTCGTTGACGATGACCTTCTGGTTGACCGAGGTGCCCTGGTTGGAGCGGGCGAACTTGGCCAGGCGGTACGTGATGTACGTGCCGTCGTCGTTGGCGGTGGTGATGTAGTCCGCGGAGACCTCCTGGACCACACCCGGCTTCTCGGCCTTGACCACGTCGCCGGCGTCGGCCGCGGAGCGGTACTCCATGCCGGTGCCGACCAGCGGGGCCTCGGACTTAATCAGCGGCACGGCCTGACGCATCATGTTCGCGCCCATGAGGGCACGGTTGGCGTCGTCGTGCTCGAGGAAGGGGATCATGGCGGTCGCGACCGACACCATCTGGCGCGGCGAGACGTCCATGTAGTCCACGTCTTCACCGGTGACGTAGTCGACCTCGCCGCCCTTACGGCGGACCAGGACGCGGGCCTCGGCGAAGCGGAGGTCGTCCGTCAGCGGCGCGTTGGCCTGCGCGATGACGAAGCGGTCCTCCTCGTCGGCGGTCAGGTAGTCGACGTCGTCGGTGACCTGGCCCTCGAAGACCTTGCGGTACGGGGTCTCGACGAAACCGAACGCGTTGACCCGGCCGTAGGAGGCGAGCGAGCCGATCAGACCGATGTTCGGGCCTTCGGGCGTCTCGATCGGGCACATGCGGCCGTAGTGCGAGGGGTGCACGTCACGGACCTCGAAGCCGGCCCGCTCACGGGACAGACCACCCGGGCCGAGCGCGGAAAGACGCCGCTTGTGCGTCAGACCCGACAGCGGGTTGTTCTGGTCCATGAACTGCGACAGCTGGCTGGTGCCGAAGAACTCCTTGATGGAGGCGACGACCGGCCGGATGTTGATCAGGGTCTGCGGCGTGATCGCCTCGACGTCCTGGGTCGTCATCCGCTCACGGACGACACGCTCCATACGCGCCAGACCCGTACGGACCTGGTTCTGGATGAGCTCGCCGACGCTGCGCAGACGGCGGTTGCCGAAGTGGTCGATGTCGTCGGTCTCGACGACGATCGAGGTACCACTGTCGCCGACCGTCTCGGTCTCGCCCGCGTGCAGCTTCACCAGGTACTTGATCGTCGAGATGACGTCCTCGACGGTCAGGATGCCGGCGTCGAGCGGAGCGTCCGCGCCCAGCTTCTTGTTGACCTTGTAGCGGCCGACCTTGGCGAGGTCGTAGCGCTTGGGGTTGAAGTAGAGGTTCTCGAGCAGCGTCTGCGCGGCCTCACGGGTCGGGGGCTCGCCCGGACGCAGCTTGCGGTAGATGTCGAGCAGCGCGTCGTCCTGACCCTGGGTGTGGTCCTTCTCCAGGGTGGCGCGCATGGACTCGTACTCGCCGAACTCCTCCAGGATCTGCTCGGTCGTCCAACCGAGAGCCTTGAGCAGGACGGTGACGGACTGCTTGCGCTTGCGGTCGATGCGGACACCGACCATGTCGCGCTTGTCGATCTCCAGCTCCAGCCAGGCACCCCGGGACGGGATGACCTTGGCGGAGAAGATGTCCTTGTCGGACGTCTTGTCGATCGAGGAGTCGAAGTAGACACCCGGCGAACGGACCAGCTGCGACACCACGACACGCTCGGTGCCGTTGATGACGAAGGTGCCCTTGTTCGTCATGAGCGGGAAGTCGCCCATGAAGACGGTCTGGGACTTGATCTCGCCGGTCTCGTTGTTGGTGAACTCGGCGGTGACGAAGAGCGGGGCCGCGTACGTGAAGTCGCGCTCCTTGCACTCGTCGATCGAGTTCTTCGGCGGCTCGAAGCGGTGGTCACGGAAGGTCAGCGACATCGACCCGCTGAAGTCCTCGATCGGGGAGATCTCCTCGAAGATCTCCTCCAGACCGGACTTGGTGGGGACGTCCTGACCGCTGTCCAGAGCCTCCTCGACCCGACTCTGCCAAGCGGTGTTGCCGAGCAGCCAGTCGAAGCTCTCGGTCTGCAGCGCGAGCAGGTTCGGAACCTCGAGAGGCTCCTTGATCTTTGCAAAAGAGATGCGCAGCGGGGCAGTGCTGGCGGCGTTGTTCGTATTCGCGGTCGAGGCGTTGCGCGAGGCGGCCAAGAGGGGGTCCTTCCGAGGGCTCGGACTCACTACGCGCGTACCGGCCCCTCTCCCGTACACAGAGACAAGCCGAGTCGGTCCGGCCGAAAGGCCAGGTCAGACAGGTCTTGTCGTCGATGCTCGGGCGAGGGCAGACCCCTGGTGACGGGCAGGGGACAGCTAACAGGCAGCGCAAAGGGTCAGTGTAGCCACTTGGCACACTGATGTCCAGTCCGGGTTTTCACGCCCGTGTTGACCCTCGTTGTTCCACTCCTGCTACAAGGCGCTGCCCTCAACGCACGTTGATACTGCCCTCTTCGTCGTCGATCCATGCCTCGGATACGGATCGTTGTGACGACGCGTCCTGAGAATTGCGCGCTGCGTGCGGTTCGTCAAGGCCCCCCTGCCCGAACCGGAGCCGCCCGGAGACACAACGAAGATCACCATACCCCCCGTCACTGAGGGTGCAAGGCAACCGTGGCCGGACCCCGGGAACGCCGAAGAGCGACCACCCGGATGGATGATCGCTCTTCCGCGCTTACGCGTTACACGCCCAGGAGGACGTGTCGTGGATCCTGGCGGATCCGAGAGGTCTTACTTGACCTCGACGGAGGCGCCGGCGCCCTTGAGGGACTCGGCGGCCTTCTCGGCGGCGTCCTTGGCGACCTTCTCGAGGACGGGCTTCGGGGCGCCGTCCACGAGGTCCTTGGCCTCCTTCAGGCCCAGGGAGGTCAGCTCACGCACGACCTTGATGACCTGGATCTTCTTGTCGCCGGCGCCGGTGAGGATGACGTCGAACTCGTCCTGCTCCTCGGCGGCCTCGGCGGCGGCGCCACCAGCGGCACCACCGGCGACGACGACCGGCGCGGCAGCGGCGGCGGTGACGTCGAACTTCTCCTCGAACGCCTTCACGAACTCGGAGAGCTCGATGAGGGTCATCTCTTCGAACTGGGCGAGCAGGTCGTCCTGGCTGAGCTTCGCCATGATGGCGGTCCTTCCACTAAATCGGCAGGTGCCGGATGTACATGTGAGGCGGGCGTACGTCTGGCCCGCGACGGCCTCCGCGTTCAGGCAGCGGGGGCCGGGATGCGAGCCGAGTTACTCGGCACCGCCCTGCTCGTCCTGCTTGGCACGGAGCGCGTCCACGGTGCGGACGAGCTTCGACGGCAGCGCCTGGAAGACAGAGGCAGCCTGGGACTGCTTGCCCTTCATGGCACCGGCCAGCTTGGAGAGCAGAACCTCGCGGGACTCGAGGTCCGCAAGCTTCTTGATCTCGTCGGCGGACAGCGCCTTGCCGTCAAGGACACCGCCCTTGATGACGAGGTTCGGGTTGTCCTTGGCGAAGTCGCGGAGACCCTTCGCCGCCTCGACCGGGTCACCGGTCACGAAGGCGACGGCCGACGAACCCGTGAAGAGGTCGTCGATCGTGTTGATCCCGGCCTCATTGGCCGCAATCTTGGTCAGCGTGTTCTTCGCCACACGGTAGTTAGCGTTCTCACCGAGTGAACGACGCAGCTGCTGCAGCTGCGCCACGGTGAGACCGGTGTACGCGGTAACGACGGCACCGTTGGAGTTGCGGAACTTGTCCCGCATCTCCTCGACGGCATCGACCTTGTCAGGCCTCGCCATGAGCCTCGGCCTCCTTCCGGGTGATTCGGACCGCGCGGACCCGAAGGAGGACTGGGGAAAACGAAACGCCCCGGCGCAAGCGCACGGGGCGTAGCTCGACCGTTTGTCCGCTCGCACAAGGCGGCGAACTCCGGGAGCTCTTCCAGTGTCACCTGCGCGGGTCGTCCGCCGTTCAGCGGATCCTTCGGCCACCGCGCCCTCTTCCGAGCACGCGGTAACGACCAGCGGTCTTTGGCTTCTACAGGAGGGTACGGGAACGGATCGCCGTCAAGCAAATCCGCCCGTACGACGGTCAGTGCAGGGCGGATCAGCCCTGCTCCAGCTCCTTGAACATGCCGGCGAGGTCCGCGACCTCCTTGGCGGGCGGCGCCTTGACGTCCACCGGCTTGTTGTAGTCGAGGAAGGTGATGGTCATGTCGAGCGGGCCCTTGTCGGCCTCGCCCTTCATGCGGAACTGCTTGGTGTGGTCGTCGCCGTCGATCCACATGTCCATCGTGAGCTTGTCGACGCCGAGCTTCTCGTACTGCTTGATGCTCTTCTCCCGCTGCTTGCGGGTGTCCGCCTTCGCGTCCTTGAGCGAGGCGCGCAGGCCGGCGAGGGTGACCGTGCCCGAGTAGTGGGTCGTCTCGACGCCGTCGACCTTCTCGGAGCCGACCTCCTTCACGTCCTTGGCGCCCGTGAGGAAGGCGGACTCGGCCGCCGGGTTCTGCTCGGCCTGACTGGTGCTGCTGCCCATCTGGTCCAGTTCCTTGCCTGCCTCGGACCCGGACAGGTCGAACTTGATCCACTTCTTGCCGTCCATCTCCTTGGCCATCTCGGCTCCCCCACCGAGATACATGGCCTTGTCGACGAGGCGGATCTCCACGGCCTCGGTGGTTCCCTTGTCGGGCGCCTCCACCTTCATGCTCATGGCGATCGTGGGCTTCAGGCGCATCGACGCCTCGCCCTTGACCCTGCCCTCACCCGGGCTCGTGCCGCTCAGGCGGTACCGGAGGGACGTGATGTCCTCCGTGTTCTTCGCGGCCTTGGCGACGGCGGCCGCGGGCGTCATCTCCGGCGACTGCTCGGATCCGCAGCCGACCGCACCGGCGGCGAGAAGCAGCGCGCCCAGCCCGGCGGCGGGTATGGATGTCCTCATTGATTCCCCCCAAGGAATACATGATTGCTTCACAGCAAGGCGGTGAGCCTATCCCAGAGGGGCACAAGTGATCTATCCGAAATCACGGCGGCCTCAGGGCGTATCGGCTGTACCGGCCTTCTTCCGCATCAGGTCCTCGAAGTCCCCGGTGTCGGACAGCGGGGGCCGCTGGACCCGGACCCGTACGCCGTAGTCGCGGTAGTGCGCGGTCTGGGTCATCCGGCCCGTGGTCATCCGCGCCTTCTCCACCTTCTTGACCAGAAGGTTCCGCTCGTCGATCCAGATGTCGACGGTCTCGGTGGTGACGCCGGCCTCGGTCAGCTGCTGCTTCAGGCCGTCGTCGGCGACGTCCGCCGCGGCCACGGTGCCGGAGTAGTGCGTGGCGGCCCGGCCGCGCACGGTCTCCTCGCCGACCTTTCTGACGTCCCCGGAGGCCAGCAGCAGTTTCACGGACTGGTTGGGCGTGGTGGCGCGCATCTGGTCGCCGAGATGGGCCCCGGAGCCGTCGGCGAGTGCTTCGAGATCGTCGTACGCGTACCGGATCCAGTGTCTGCCGTCGGTCTGCTCGGCGAACTTGTCGCCCATGCGCGCGTAGTAGGCGCCGGGCAGGTAGCGGGCCTCCATCGAGGTGGTGCCGAGCCGGCGCATGGTGTCGGCGACCGTGCCGCCGGTGTAGGTGATGGTGAGGGTGCCGGTGATGCCGCCGCCCCAGCCGAGGGTGCCGTCGGCGTTCATGGACATCAGCGAGCCCATGGTCGTCGTGGACTCGACCCGGGCGGACTCGGCCCGTGCGGTGGCCCGTTCGGCGGAGCGCAGGGCCGCAAGGGAGGCGGAGCGCGCGGCACGGTCGTCCTTGCCGGGGCGGTCGGAGGACTCCGAGAAGGTGCAGGCGGCCACCCCCGACAGCGCGGTCGCCACCGCGAGCACCAGGCCCACGCGGCGCACGGTCGTGCCCTGCATACGTCCCCCCGTTCGTATCCGGTTCCCGCACGTTAACCCAGGCCACCGGCGTACGTACCGGAAAAGGGAACGGGCCCCGCACCTGTAAGAGGTGCGGGGCCCGTGACCGGTTGGGCGAGCCGTCAGGCTCAGACCGCGGCCGGGTCCTCCTCGACGAGGAGGTTGCGGGTGCGGTTGGAGTCGACCGGAATGCCGGGGCCCATCGTGGTGCTGATGGCGGCCTTCTTGATGTAGCGCCCCTTGGCGGCGGACGGCTTCAGACGGAGGATCTCCTCCAGCGCCGCGCCGTAGTTCTCCACCAGCTTGGTGTCGTCGAACGACGTCTTGCCGATGATGAAGTGCAGGTTCGAGTGCTTGTCGACGCGGAACTCGATCTTGCCGCCCTTGATGTCGTTGACAGCCTTGGTGACATCGGGGGTGACGGTGCCGGTCTTCGGGTTCGGCATCAGACCACGCGGGCCGAGCACGCGGCCGAGGCGGCCGACCTTGCCCATGAGGTCCGGGGTGGCGACGACGGCGTCGAAGTCCAGACGGCCCTTCGACACCTCGTCGATCAGCTCGTCGGAGCCGACGATGTCGGCGCCCGCGGCGAGTGCTGCCTCGGCACGGTCACCGGTCGCGAAGACCAGGACCCGGGCGGTCTTACCGGTGCCGTGCGGGAGGTTCACGGTGCCACGGACCATCTGGTCGGCCTTGCGCGGGTCGACACCCAGACGGAAGGCGACCTCGACGGTGCCGTCGAACTTGGTCGTGGAGGTCTCCTTGGCGAGACGGACGGCCTCGAGCGGGGCGTAGAGCTTCTCCCGGTCGATCTTGGCGTCCGCAGCGCGAAGGGACTTGCTGCGCTTGCTCACTACTGCTCCTGTGGATTCTTAGGAGTCGTGGTCCGGGCCGAGCGGGCCCTGCCACTTCTGCTGATGGAGTTGGGGCTCAGTCCTCGACCGTGACGCCCATGGAACGGGCGGTGCCGGCGATGATCTTCGCGGCGGCGTCCAGGTCGTTGGCGTTGAGGTCGGGCATCTTGGTCGTGGCGATCTCACGGACCTGGTCACGCGTGATCTTCGCGACCTTGGTCTTGTGCGGCTCGCCCGAGCCCTTCTCGATGCCCGCGGCCTTCAGGATCATCTTGGCGGCCGGCGGGGTCTTGGTGATGAAGGTGAAGGAACGGTCCTCGTAGACCGTGATCTCCACCGGGATGACCCAGCCACGCTGCGACTCGGTCGCGGCGTTGTAGGCCTTGCAGAACTCCATGATGTTGACGCCGTGCTGGCCCAGCGCGGGGCCGACCGGCGGGGCCGGGTTGGCGGCACCGGCCTGGATCTGGAGCTTGATGAGCCCCGTGACCTTCTTCTTCTTGGGAGGCATTGCTCTCTCCGGGTCCTAGTGAGAGTTTTCCAGCCTCCGAACCGGATCATCCGGCTGGAGGCATACCGCACAACGATAACGGGTATCCATGTGCGGCCAAAAACCGAGCAGGTCAGGCGGGCTCCAGGAGCCCGTCTGACCTGCTCGGAAGCTGGTGTCCGCTAGTTCTTCTGGATCTGGTCGAACGAGAGCTCGACCGGCGTCTCGCGGCCGAAGATCTCGACGAGGCCCTTGACCTTCTTCGAGTCCGGGTTGATCTCGTTGATGGTCGCCTGCAGCGTGGCGAACGGGCCGTCGGTGACGGTGACCGAGTCGCCGACCTCGAAGTCCAGCACCTGGACCTCGACCTTGCGCTGCGGGGCCGGCTTGCCCTCGGCCTCGGCGGCCTCGCGGGCCGCCTTCTCCTCGGCCTCCGGGGCGAGCATCTTGACGATCTCGTCCAGCGTCAGCGGGTACGGGTCGTAGGCGTTGCCCACGAAGCCGGTGACACCCGGGGTGTTGCGGACGACACCCCAGGACTCGTTCGTCAGGTCCATGCGGACGAGGACGTAGCCCGGGAGCTTGTTCTGCTTGATCGTCTTGCGCTCGCCGTTCTTGATCTGCGCGACCTCTTCCTGCGGCACCTCGGCCTGGAAGATGAAGTCCTCGACGTTCAGCGAGACGGCGCGCTGCTCGAGGTTGGTCTTCACGCGGTTCTCGTAACCGGCGTATGTGTGGATGACGTACCACTCGCCGGGCAGGACTCGCAGTTCCTCGCGGAGCTTCTCGATCGGGTCGCGGTCGTCCTCGGGCTCTTCCTCAGGCTCGTCCGCGGCCTCTTCGCCCTCGTCCGCGGCCTCTTCGCCCTCGTCCGCGGCTTCTTCGCCGTCCTCGGACTCCGCTTCGGCGGTGTCGTCCGCGACGGCGTCGGCAGCCTCGACCTCGGCGGAGGTCTCGGTGTCCTCGCTGTCCGCGCCCTCGACGGTGTCGAGCTCGTCCTCGACGGACTCGACAGGCTCGATGGCGTCGTTCACGTTCGGGTCAGACACGGTGGCTGCTTCTTCCTGGATACATAGGGGTGGAACATGCGAAAGGAGCGCCGGGTACCTCGGCGCTCTTCGCGGGCTGCTCAGCCGAACACGTACTTGGCGGCGTTGCTGAGTCCATAGTCAATCACGGTGACCAGGCCGATCATGATGACGACAAAGATGATCACCACGGTCGTATACGTCGTGAGCTGGTTGCGCGTCGGCCAGACGACCTTGCGCAGCTCCGCGACGATCTGGCGGTAGAAGAGGGCCAGGCGCTTCAGCGGGCCCTTCTTGCCGCGCTTGCCGCCCTTGCGGGCCTTCTTGGACTCCGGCGCCTCATCCTGGGCATCAGGCATGTCGATGGAGCCCACGGCGTCCGTCACTCGTCCTCACCTGATTCCGGGTCGTGGCCGTGCCGCGCCCGGTCTGAGCCGCACGGCGGTGCATTGCTGTACGTACATGCGCACACATCCTGGCGAAGGTGTGTGTAGCAGGGCCGGAGGGACTTGAACCCCCAACCGCTGGTTTTGGAGACCAGTGCTCTACCAATTGAGCTACGACCCTTTGTGTGTCCCCCAACGTACCGCATCCATCCGGATGCTTGGTGTGCACCGAACGGGCGCGGCCTGCTGAAGGCCAACGAGGTGAGAGTGTACGTGCTCCGCGGCCGGTCGTCGAACAGAAAGGGCCCGCGGCAGGCCTGGTTGGCGCAAGATCGCCCCCGGGGCAGGAAGCGGGCGGCGGGCCTCAGGCTGAAGATCGCCCAGGCCGGGCGGCCGATCCGTACTGTTGTTCAGGGGTTTGCCCGACGTTGTTCAGTCTGTGAAACCCCCGTGCCGCGAGCGTTTCCGGTCTGAAACGATGGGGCCCATGAGCCCTGCAACCCCTCCCACCGAGCGCCGGGTCTCCGCCCGAGTCGGCGCGATCTCCGAGTCCGCCACCCTCGCCGTGGACGCCAAGGCCAAGGCCCTCAAGGCCGCCGGGCGGCCGGTGATCGGCTTCGGCGCCGGTGAGCCCGACTTCCCGACCCCGGACTACATCGTCGAGGCCGCGATCGAGGCCTGCAAGAACCCGAAGTACCACCGCTACACGCCGGCCGGCGGTCTGCCCGAGCTGAAGGCCGCGATCGCCGCGAAGACGCTGCGCGACTCGGGCTACGAGGTCGACACGTCGCAGATCCTCGTCACCAACGGTGGCAAGCAGGCCATCTATGAGGCCTTCGCCGCGATCCTCGACCCGGGTGACGAGGTCATCGTGCCCGCGCCCTACTGGACGACGTACCCGGAGTCGATCCGGCTGGCCGGGGGTGTCCCGGTGGAGGTCGTCGCCGACGAGACGACCGGCTACCGGGTGTCCGTGGAGCAGCTGGAGGCGGCCCGTACGGAGAAGACCAAGGTGGTCCTCTTCGTGTCGCCCTCCAATCCGACGGGCGCGGTGTACAGCGAGACCGAGACCGAGGCGATCGGCCGCTGGGCCGCCGAGCACGGCCTGTGGGTGCTGACCGACGAGATCTACGAGCACCTGGTCTACGGCGACGCGTCCGCCGTGTCGCTGCCGGCCGTGGTGCCCGAGCTGCGCGACAAGTGCGTCGTGGTCAACGGTGTCGCGAAGACGTACGCGATGACCGGCTGGCGGGTGGGGTGGATCATCGGCCCGAAGGACGTGGTCAAGGCCGCGACGAACCTGCAGTCCCACGCCACGTCGAACGTGTCCAACGTGGCGCAGGTGGCGGCGCTGGCCGCCGTCTCCGGCGACCTGGACGCGGTCGCGAAGATGCGTGAGGCCTTCGACCGGCGCCGCAAGACCATCGTGCGGATGCTGAACGAGATCGACGGCGTGGTGTGCCCGGAGCCGGAGGGCGCGTTCTACGCGTATCCGTCGGTGAAGGGTCTGGTCGGCAAGGAGATCCGGGGGCGCCGGCCCAAGGACACGGTCGAGCTGGCCGCGCTGATCCTGGAGGAGTCCGAGGTCGCGGTGGTGCCCGGCGAGGCGTTCGGTACGCCCGGGTATCTGCGGCTGTCGTACGCGCTGGGTGACGAGGATCTCGTCGAGGGCGTGAGCCGGATCCAGAAGCTGCTGGCGGAGGCCAGGGACTGAGACCAGCCACTCACGTGAGTAGCTGGTAGCGGGCCGTTCCCCTTGTGTCGGGGAGCGGCCCGCTTTCTCGTGTGCGCGTGCGAGCAAGACCACGTTCGGGGAAAACGCTGTCGGGACGGCTGAGGCATACGGCAGGATCCTGGGATGGAGCGTGTACGTGATGTCTCTGAACTGCCGAAGGCCCATCTGCACCTGCACTTCACCGGATCGATGCGGCCCTCGACCGTGCTGGAACTGGCCGACAAGTACGGGGTGCGACTGCCCGACGCGCTGAGCGAGGCGCTGGTCAGCGGGGAGCCGCCGAGACTGCGGGCGACGGACGAGCGGGGCTGGTTCCGCTTTCAGCGGCTGTACGACGCGGCGCGCTCGTGCCTGCGGGAGCCTGAGGACATCCAGCGGCTGGTGCGGGAGGCCGCGGAGGAGGATCTGCGGGACGGCTCGGGGTGGCTGGAGATCCAGGTCGACCCGACGTCGTACGCACCGCTGCTGGGGGGTCTGATCCCGGCGCTGGAGGTCATCCTCGACGCGGTGGAGACGACGTCGCGTGACACGGGACTCGGTATGCGGGTCCTGGTCGCGGCGAACCGGATGAAGCACCCGCTGGACGCCCGCACCCTGGCCCGGCTGGCGGTGCGGTACGCGGACCGGGGCGTGGTCGGTTTCGGGCTCTCGAACGACGAACGACGAGGGATGGCGCGGGACTTCGACCGGGCGTTCGCGATCGCGCGGGAGGCCGGGCTGCTGTCGGCGCCTCACGGGGGTGAGCTGACGGGCCCGTCGTCGGTACGGGACTGTCTGGACGACCTGGGCGCGAACCGGCTGGGGCACGGGGTGCGGGCGGCGGAGGATCCGCGGCTGCTGAAGCGGTTGGCCGACCGGGGGGTGACCTGTGAGGTGTGCCCGGCGTCGAACGTGGCGCTCGGTGTCTACGAGAAGCCGGAGGACGTACCCCTGCGGACTCTGTTCGAGGCGGGTGTCCCGATGGCTCTGGGCGCGGACGACCCGCTGCTGTTCGGGTCCCGGCTGGCGGCGCAGTACGAGATCGCGCGGCAGCATAACGGGTTCACGGACGCGGAGCTGGCGGAGGTGGCCCGGCAGTCGGTACGAGGGTCTGCGGCACCGGAGGATGTGAAGGAGAAGCTGCTGGCCGGGGTGGACAGCTGGCTGCTGTCCTAGCGGCCGGCCGCTCCTACCGGAGGCTGACCCCGACCGTCACCGGCTCGTTGACCAGCGTGATGCCGAAGGCCTCGTGGACACCGGCCACTACTTCGCGGGCCAGGGTGAGGAGGTCCTCCGTGGTCGCACTCCCCCGGTTGGTGAGGGCCAGGGTGTGCTTCGTGGAGATGCGGGCGGGGCCGTCGCCGTAGCCCTTGGTGAAGCCCGCCTTGTCGATCAGCCAGGCGGCGGAGGTCTTGGTGTGGCCCTCCCCCGCCGGGTAGGCGGGCGGCTCGGCGTCTTCGCCCAGGCGCTGCTTCACGCGCGCGCGGAACGTCGCGAAGTCGGTGTCCGTGAGGATCGGGTTGGTGAAGAAGGAGCCGGCGGACCAGGTGTCGTGGTCCTCGGCGTCCAGGACCATGCCCTTGCCGGCGCGCAGCTTGAGCACCGTGTCCCGGGCCGATGAGAGCGGGACGCGGTCGCCCGCTTCGACGCCGAGGGCGCGGGCCGTCTCGGCGTACCTGAGAGGGGCGGAGAGACCGCCCGCGTCCTCCAGGGAGAAGCGGACGCGCAGCACCACGAATCGCTCCGGGTCGGACTTGAAGCGGCTGTGGCGGTAGGAGAAGGCGCAGTCCTCGTTGGCCAGGGTGACCGTCTCGCCGGTCCGGCGGTCGTACGCGACGACCTCGGTGATCGTCGAGGAGACCTCCTGGCCGTACGCCCCGACGTTCTGGATGGGGGTCGCGCCCGCCGAGCCGGGGATGCCGGCCAGGCACTCGATGCCGGCGAGGCCCGCCTCCACCGTGCGGGCGACGGCGTCGGTCCACACCTCGCCGGCGGCCAGCTCCAGCCGGGTGCCGTCGAGGGAGAAGCCCTGGGTGGCGATGACGAGGGCGGTGCCCTCGAAGCCCTTGTCGCCGATGACCAGGTTCGAGCCGCCGCCGATGAGCAGCAGGGGGGTGCCCGCCTCGTCGGCTTCGCGGACGGCGGCGATCACCTCGTCGTCCGTCGTCGCGGTGATCAGCCGGGTCGCGGGACCGCCCAGCCGGAAGGTGGTCAGCGGGGCGAGGGGGGCGTCGTGGAGTTCCTGCACGGGCTCAAGAGTACGAGACGGCACTGACAGCCTCGGGCACGCGTACGTGCGGCCGCCTTCGCGAGGAAGAGGGCCGCACGCGCGCGTGGCTGTCAGGACAGGCGTCTCATCGCCTCGGACCAGGAGAGCGGGAGTTCCTCGCTCTTCGCCTGCCAGGTGGTGAACGCCGCGTCCGCCATCTGCGGGGCGAGGCCCCGGGCAGCCGGCCCGTGGGCGCCCGAGCGGACGAAGTCGCGGAGCGCGTCCTTCGACTCCCAGGCGGACAGCGTCCAGAAGGTCCGCTTGAGGGGCTGCGCCTTCAGGGTGGCCCCGTAGGCGCCCGGGCTCCGGCTCACCTGCCGCCAGACGGCGGGCGTACCGGCGAGGAACTTGAGCGCTCCCCACAGGGTGCGGGTCTCGAAGCGGGAGGCGAAGACGTGCACCTCGGTGTCGTCGGGCGGGGTGTTCGGGACGGTCCAGGGAAGGGTGGGCATGGCCGTTCCTCCTTCGGGTCGTCAGATCTGGTCGTCAGATCCATGGGTGTCAGTGGGAAGCGGTCTCCAGGACGGGCGCCGGTTCGGCCGGGGCCGTCTGCCGCTCGGTGCGCCGCCGGGTCGGGATCAGCAGGGCCGCGATGCCCGCGAGGCCGACCACCGCCGAGCCCGTCACCAGGGCAGGCCGCATGCCGTCGACGAAGGCCTGGCCGGATTCGTAGCCGCCCTGAGCCGCGAAGATCGACGCCATGACGGCGATGCCGAGCGCTCCGCCCACCTCGCGCAGGGCGTTGTTCGCGCCGGAGGCGATGCCCTGCTCCTGGGGCCGGACGCTGGACATCACCAGGTGCGCGGCGGGGGCGAAGTACAGGGCCATGCCGATGCCGCTGACGATCAGGGCGGGCAGCTGGGCGGTGTAGGCGGCGTCCGCCGTGGCCACGACCGACATGTAGCCGAGGCCCAGGGCCTGCAGGAACAGGCCGGCGGCGACGACCGGGCGGCCGCCGATGCGGTCGGCGAGGATGCCGGCGATCGGGGCGACCAGCATCGGCATGCCGGTCCAGGGCAGCATCCTGAGGCCCGCCTCGGTGGGCGAGTAGCCGAGGACGCCCTGCATGTACTGGCTGAGCAGGAAGATCGAGCCGAACATGCCGAGGAACATCAGCAGGCTCGCCGCATTGATGCCGGAGAACGCCCGGGAGCGGAAGAGCCGCATCGGGAGCATGGGGTTCTTGGCGCGGATGCTGTAGAGGACGAAGCCCGCGAGCAGTGCGGTACCCGCGAACAGGCCCGTCAGGACCAGCGAGCCGGTCCAGCCGTCGACAGGGCCGCGGACCAGGCCGTAGACGATCCCGAAGAGACCGCCGCTGGCGAGCAGCGTGCCGGGGATGTCCAGCGGGGCTCCGGTGCCGCGGGACTCGGCGAGGCGCAGTCGGGCGAGCGGCAGCAGGGCCAGTCCCAGCGGGACGTTCAGCCAGAAGATCCACTGCCAGGAAATGTGTTCGGTGAGGGTGCCGCCGACCAGCGGCCCGGAGGCGACGGCCAGTCCGTTGACGGCGCCCCAGATGCCGTACGCCATGCCCCGCTTGGCCGCGGGTACGGCGGCGGTCAGCAGGGTGAGTGTCAGCGGCATCATGACGGCCGCGCCGGCGCCCTGGACCGCGCGGGCGGCGATGAGGGAGTCGATGCCGGGCGCCATGGCCGCCGCGGCGGAGGCCCCGGTGAAGACGGCGAGTCCCGCTATGAAGAGCCGGCGGCGGCCGAAGCGGTCGCCGAGGGCCGCGCCGAACATCAGCAGGACGGCGAAGGTGAGCGTGTAGGCGCTCACGGTCCATTCCAGGTCGTGCAGGGCGCCGCCGAGGTCCTCGCGGATGGAGGGCAGGGCGGTGGTGACGACGAGGTTGTCGAGGGCCGCCATGAATCCGGCGACGCTGGTGATGACGAGGGCCCAGGCGGCTCCCCCGCGACGTGCGGTCTGCTGTGACATCGCTCCCCCAAGGGTGATTCGCTTGATCGATTAGTTATTGATTACTAACTTTCGAGGTCATGAAAAGGGCCAGCATCCTCGCCCTTCCTTGTCAGCTGCCGGGCTCCGGCGAGGTCAACCCCGCCCAGACCCGGTGGTCGGCCGGGAAACCCATGGCTACCAGGCAGTTGATGAGCATGCCCTGAGACAGGAAAGTCGTCGTCTCGTGAGCGTCGGCACCCAGGGGCAGGTGGATGGTGTCCCACAGCCGCATCCAGCCCGTGCGCACGGCCTCGCCGAACGCGTGGTCCCCCTCTTCCTCGGCGGCTGCCACGGCGAGGTACATCTGCATCTGCATCATCAGCCGCTCGGGCTGTTCGGAGATGGCCTCGATGTACGCGCCGCCCATGGCATGGCGGGCCTCTTCGCCCTCCAGCCCCTCGGCAGCCTCCGCGAACATCCGGATGGTGTCCTCGACACACCGCTCGGCCGCCGCCAGGAAGATCGCCTTCTTGCCCGGGAAGAGCCGGAAGAGATACGGCTGCGAGACGCCGACCCGCCGGGCGATCGCCTCGGTCGAGGTGCCGTGGTAGCCGCCGCGGGCGAACTCGGTCATCGCCGCACGAATGACGCTCTCGCGCCTCTCCTCCGCACTCATCCTGGCCATGGAAATAAGTTAGTACTCAATCACTAACTACGTCAAGGCGGTACGTATGCCTCCGTACGCGTAAGGGGCGCCCCGCAATGGAGAGCGCCCCTTACCCGTCATTCGTCTCGCCGGCTCAGGCCAGCCGCACGACCGCACGCGACATGCCCAGCACCTTCTGTCCCGCGCTGGTCGCCGTCAGGTCCACGCGGACGGTGTTGTCGTCGAGCTTGGCCGCGACCTTGGCGGCGACCTCGATCACGGCCCCCTCGTCGTCGTTCGGGACGACGACCGGCTTGGTGAAGCGGACGCCGTACTCGACGACCGCGCCCGGGTCGCCTGCCCAGTCGGTGACCACGCGGATCGCCTCGGCCATGGTGAACATGCCGTGCGCGATGACGTCCGGCAGGCCGACCTCCTTGGCGAACTTCTCGTTCCAGTGGATCGGATTGAAGTCGCCGGAGGCGCCCGCGTACTGGACGAGGTTCGCGCGGGTCACGGGAAAGGTCTGCGCGGGCAGTTCGGTGCCGACCTCGACGTCGGAGTAGGAGATCTTCGCCGTCATGGGATCGCTCACGCCTCCTCGGCCGCGCGGGCCACGAGCTTGGTCCAGGCGGTCACGACGTGCTCGCCGGCCTCGTCGTGGACCTCGCCGCGGATGTCCAGGATGTCGTTGCCCGCGAGGGACTTGACGGCCTCGATGGTCGAGGTGACCGTGAGCCGGTCGCCGGCGCGGACCGGGCGGCGGTAGGCGAACTTCTGGTCGCCGTGCACCACCCGGCTGTAGTCCAGGCCGAGCTGGGGGTCCTGGACGACCTGGCCGGCGGCCTTGAAAGTGATCGAGAAGACGAAGGTCGGCGGCGCGATCACGTCGGGGTGGCCGAGTTCCTTGGCCGCCTCCGCGTCCGTGTACGCCGGGTTGGCGTCCCCGACCGCCTCGGCGAACTCACGGATCTTCTCCCGGCCCACCTCGTAGGGCGCGGTGGGCGGGTACGTCCGCCCCACGAAGGACTGGTCGAGCGCCATGGCTCGGCACCTCCTGGTTGCTCTACTGACCGGTACGGGGTCATTCAACGACGCGAGGCCGCCCCCGATCACTCGGGAGCGGCCTCGTGTACGAGCCTGTTTTATCGCGTTTCGCGGTGCGCGGTGTGCGCGTTGCAACGCGGGCAGTGCTTCTTCATCTCAAGACGGTCCGGGTTGTTACGCCGGTTCTTCTTGGTGATGTAGTTCCGCTCCTTGCACTCCACGCAGGCCAGCGTGATCTTCGGGCGGACGTCGGTGGCAGCCACGTGAGTGCTCCTTGACGAACGGATGGGACGGTTTAACGCATAAAAGAGTAGCCGATCGAAGGACCGACCCCGCAATCGGCTACTGTCAGTAGCGGTGACCGGACTTGAACCGGTGACACAGCGATTATGAGCCGCTTGCTCTACCGACTGAGCTACACCGCTGCGATGCGATCGGATCCCGCCTCGCGACGGGAACCTCACACACCAGAGCCCCAAAACGGAATCGAACCGTTGACCTTCTCCTTACCATGGAGACGCTCTGCCGACTGAGCTATTGGGGCGAGCGATGAAGACATTACACGGTCGGCAGCCGTTCACCCAAATCCGTTTCGGGGTACCCGCCGCGGGCGCTTCGACCGTCCTGCCGGCGGCCTCGCGCGCGCATTCCCTTCCGCACAGCGGGCCACACCGGTACGACTATTGCGCTCCTCCCCGTCATGGGCGGGAGGCCGTCCTAGGCTCGACTCACTCTGCGTGATCATGCGTCCTCCCGTGCGCAAGCCCGAGCCCCTGGAGTGCGATGCCCGACAGCCGGCCGCAGCCGCCGCCCCCGTCGTCCTCGCCGGGTCCGGCCGACCCGTCGTCGCTGCTGCTGTGCGGGGCGCGGCTCACCGACGGCCGGACCGTGGACGTACGGCTGGGCGGCGGGTACATCGAGGCGGTCGGGACGGCCGGCAGCCTGGCGGCGGGCGGCACGCGCGCGTGCGGGGCGCGGGTGGACCTCGGCGGCTATCTGCTTCTGCCGGCCCCGGCCGAACCGCACGCCCACGCCGACACGGCCTTGTCGGCCGACGCCGAGGGTCCTGTCTCGGACGAGGGGCAGGACGTACAGCGCCGGGCGACCGAGGCCGCGCTGCTCCAGCTCGGGCACGGGACGACGGCGCTGCGGGCCCATGTGCGTGTGGGGGACGTCCAGGGACTGGGCGCGCTGGAGGCCGTGTTGCAGGCGCGGCGGGCCCTGCGGGGGCTGGCCGAGCTGACGACGGTGGCAATGCCCCGGGTGCTGACCGGAGTGGCCGGGGCGGACGGGCTGGCGGTGCTGCGGGACGCGGTGAAGATGGGTGCCTCGGTGGTGGGCGGCCGGCCCGATCTCGACCCGGATCCGACGGGCTACGTGGAGGCGGTCCTGGAGGTGGCCTCCGAGCACGGCTGTCCCGTCGACCTGCACACGGACGCCGGGGATCCGGCGCGGCTGGCCCGGCTGGCGGCGATGGCGGGCGGGCTGCGTCCCGGCGTGACCCTGAGCCCGTGCGCCGACCTCGGACGGCTGCCCACCGAGGTGGCCTCGCGGACCGCCGACCAGCTCGCGGCGGCCGGGGTGGCGGTGGTGTGCCTGCCGCAGGGCGGCTGCGGCGGCGTGGACCGGCGGGGCGCGGCTCCGGTACGGCTGCTGCGCGCGGCCGGGGTGCGGGTGGCCGCCGGGAGCGGGGCGCTGCGGGACGTGTCGAACCCCGTGGGGCGCGGCGACCCGCTGGAGGCGGCGTTCCTGCTGGCCTCGCGCTACGGGTTGGCGCCCGAGGAGGCGTACGACGCGGTGAGCGGGTCGGCGCGGGCGGTGCTGGGGCTGCCCGAGGTGCGGGTGGAGGCGGGCTTCCCGGCCGAACTGCTCGCGGTGCGCGGGGACCGGCTGGCGGGGGCGCTCTCGCTGGCTTACAGCCGGGTGGTCGTGCACCGGGGGCGTGTGGTGGCGCGGACCAGCGCGGTCCGGGAGTACTGCGATTCGGCGGCTTCGGTGGAGCTGGGACTGCCGCGGCAGGGGCGGGGGGAGGTGTCGTAGGGCCCGGGTGCCTGTCGTGGGGTCGGGGCCCTGTCGTGGGGCGGGGGTCGGTGGGGCGGGTTCGGTGGGGCCGGTTTGGTGGGGACGGTTCGGTGGGGACGGTGGTCGGTTGGGGCGTGGGCGAAGTCGTGCGGCGGACGGGGGTGTCCGGGCGTACGGTCGAAGGCATGCGCATTGTTATCGCTGGTGGTCATGGTCAGATCGCGTTGCGGCTGGAGCGGTTGCTCGCCGCGCGCGGGGACGAGGTAGCGGGGATCATCCGCAAGGCCGAACAGTCCGACGATCTGCGGGAGGCCGGTGCCGAACCGGTCGTGCTCGACCTGGAGTCGGCGTCCGTGGACGAGGTCGCGGACCGGCTGCGGGGTGCCGACGCGGCGGTCTTCGCGGCCGGCGCGGGTCCGGGCAGCGGATCGGCCCGCAAGGACACGGTGGACAAGGCCGCGGCGGTCCTCTTCGCGGACGCGGCGGTGAAGGCGGGCGTACGGCGTCTCGTGGTCGTGTCGTCCATGGGTGCCGACCCGCGGCACGAGGGCGATGAGATCTTCGACGTGTATCTGCGCGCCAAGGGCGAGGCTGACGCGTACGTGCGTGGCCTGAACGCCCTGGACTGGACGATCCTGCGGCCCGGTCAGCTCACCGACGACGCCGGCACCGGCCTCGTCCGCCTGGAGGCGCGCACGGGGCGCGGGACGATTCCGCGTGACGACGTGGCCGCCGTACTGGCGGAGTTGGTGGACACCGCCGCGACGGCCGGGCTCACCCTGGAGCTGATCAGTGGACCGGCGCCGGTGTCCGTGGCGGTGAAGTCGGTGGCCGGGAACTGACGCCTTCCGGGGCGGAGTTTCCCTAGAACAGGGGCAGCTGGCCCGGGAAGTCCGGCACCGCGTAGCCGTCCAGGGACGGCTGCTCCGCGCCGGGCCGGGCCTGCCGGCGGGAGCCCGGGCACGAGGTGAGTTCGCCGTGTTCCCGGGCGCCCGGCGGATCGTGGCGCGCGTACCGCCCCGCGACGACGGCGATCTCGCGGCGGCACTCGGGGCAGATTCTGCGGCGGGAGGACATGGGGCCAGTGTGCCGCGTGTGCGGTGTGAGTATGCCTGTCCCCTGCGCCGTGCCTGCTTCCTTCGTCCACTGGGTCCTCACTCTCATTCCGGTTGCTTAAGTCAATCAATTGACCTAGTTTTGGCGGGTCGCGCTGTCCCTGACGCCCCCTACGGAGGCTCGGCCATGCCCCATGCCCTTCCCCGACCCGCCGACGTCGGGAAGCCCGCAGCGCCACGGGCCAACGCCGTCGTCGCGGTCCTGGCCTTCGGCGGGATCGTGGTCTCGCTGATGCAGACCCTGGTCATCCCGATCGTCCCGGAGCTCCCCCGGCTGCTGAACGCCTCGGCGTCGGACGCCGCCTGGGCCGTCACCGCCACGCTGCTCGCCGCGGCCGTCGCCACCCCGATGACGGGCCGGCTCGGCGACATGTACGGCAAGCGCCGGATGCTCCTGATCAGCCTCGTCATGCTGGTGGCCGGCTCGGTGACCGCCGCGCTCAGCGACGCCCTCACCCCGATGATCGTCGGACGGGCGCTGCAGGGCCTCGCGTCCGGCGTGATCCCGCTCGGCATCAGCATCATGCGGGACGAGCTGCCCGCCGAACGGCTCGGCTCCGCCACTGCGTTGATGAGCGCCTCCCTCGGCGTCGGCGGTGCCCTCGGGCTGCCGGCCGCCGCGCTGATCGCGGACAACTTCGACTGGCACGTGCTGTTCTGGGCCTCGGCCGGACTGGGCGCCGTCGCCCTCGTGCTGGTGCCGGCCATCGTGCCGGAGTCGGAGGTGCGCACCGGCGGGCGCTTCGACCTGGTCGGCGGCATCGGCATGGCCGTGGGGCTGGTGTCCCTGCTGCTGGCGATCTCCAAGGGCGCCGACTGGGGCTGGAACAGCGGCACCACTCTCGGCCTGTTCGCGGCGGCCGTGGTCGTGCTGCTGGTGTGGGGCTGGTGGGAGCTGCGCGTCGGGCAGCCGCTGGTCGACCTGCGGACCACCGCACGCCGTCAGGTGCTGGTCACCAACCTCGCCTCGATCGCCGTCGGGTTCGCGATGTTCGCGATGTCCCTCGTCATTCCGCAGCTCCTGCAGTTGCCTAAGGCGACCGGCTATGGGCTGGGCGAGTCGCTGCTCGTCGCCGGCCTGACGATGGCCCCGTCCGGCCTGGTCATGATGGCCACGGCCCCGGTCTCGGCCGCCCTGTCCAAGGCCAAGGGCCCGAAGATCACCCTCATGGTCGGCGCGCTGATCGTGGCCGCCGGGTACGGGCTGAACATCGTGCTGATGTCGCAGCTGTGGCACTTCGTGCTCGTCACCTGCGTCATCGGTGCCGGTATCGGCTTCACGTACGGTTCCATGCCCGCGCTCATCATGAGCGCGGTACCGGCCTCGGAGACGGGCGCGGCGAACAGTCTCAACACGCTGATGCGGTCCATCGGTACGTCGACGGCCAGCGCGGTGGCCGGGGTGATCCTGGCCCAGATGACGACGCCCTTCGGGCACACCGCCCTGCCGTCCCAGAACGGGTTCAAGGTCGTCCTGGCCATCGGGGCCGGGGCCGCGCTGCTCGCCTTCGTGGTCGCGTCGTTCATTCCGCGGCAGCGGGTGGAGGCGGGGGCGGCAGCGGGGGCGCCGGTTGATGCGGCAGTTAATGCGGTGGTTGAGGCGGCGGTTGGCGAGGAGCCGGTTGTCGATGGACCGGTTGTGGGTGAGCCGGTTGTGGGTGAGCCGGCTGTCGCGGAGGTCGGGGCGGTCGGGGCGGTCGGGTCCTTCGGTGGCACGGCTGGGATTCCCGTGCAGGGGCGGGTCCTGGGTGCCGAACGGGTGCCGGTCGGTGGGGCCGCGGTGACGTTGATCTCGCTCGGCGGCAAGCAGCTCGGGCGGTCGGTCTCGCGGGGCGACGGGTCGTACGGCGTGGAGGCTCCCGACGCCGGTTCCTACGTCCTGATCGCCTCGTCGGAGGGCTACCAGCCGCAGGCCTCCACGATCGTCGTGGCCGGTGAGCCGGTGGCGTACGACGTCCTGCTGAGCGGCACCAGCGGACTCGCCGGTGTGGTGCGGTCGGCGGACAGCGGGACTCCGGTCGCCGAGGCCGTGGTCATCGTGACGGACGTGCGCGGGGACGTACTGGCCACCGGACGGACCGATGTGCTGGGCGAGTTCACCGTCAACGACCTGGTGCCGGGCCCGGTGACCCTCGCGGTCAACTCCCCCAAGCACCGGCCGCTGGCTCAGATCGTCGAGATCGGCGGAGCCGGGACCACGCGGGTCGAGCTCGAGCTGCGGCCCGGCGCGCAGGTGCGGGGCACGGTGCGCGGAGGGGGCGCGCCGTTGAGCGACGCGCGGGTGACGTTGGTGGACGTGGCGGGCAACGTGGTCGCCACGACCCGGACCGGCGTCGACGGGGCGTACGCGTTCTCCGACCTGGACACAGGTGCGTACACGGTCATCGCGACCGGGTATCCGCCGCAGGCAGCGTCGGTGTCGGTCGCGGGCACGGGCGTGGACGACCATGACATCGAACTCGCCCATGGGAGCGAGTAGGCGGTGGGGTGAGGGTGCGTGGGGCGCGGTCGGCCGATTGTCGTGCGTACGTGCTACTGGGTGGGCCGCCGCCCGTGTCAGGTCACTAGGGACGCGCGTGCTCGCCCGGTTGCCGCGCCGGACCAGCTCGGCGTCCGGGCGGGCAGTTCGCGCGAGGTGGGCCGCCGCTCATGTCCAGGCGAGCTGTTCATGTGAGTGAGTTGCCGCCCATGTCAGGGCGAGCAGTTCCTGCACGCGAGCCGCCGACCATGTTCCGTCCGGGGAACCAGGACGCGCTCAGCCCGTCGCCGCGCCGAACCACCGCGGCAGCCGGCCGAGCAGCTCCCGCTCGTCCTCGCCGACCCAGGCCACATGGCCGTCCGGTCGCAACAGGACCGCGGGCGCGTCCAGTTCCTCGCTGACGTCGACGACGTGGTCGACCCGATCCGCCCAGCCCGCCACCGACAGCCGGCCCGTCCGGTCGAGCAGCAGGCCGCGGCCGCCGCGCATCAGCTCGTAGAGGCGACAGTGAATACGAAAAACCCCCTTCCTCTGCGTCTCCGCAGAGGAAGGGGGTTCTCCCCAGTGTGGCGGCGCCAGGATTCGAACCTGGGAAGGCTGAGCCGGCAGATTTACAGTCTGCTCCCTTTGGCCGCTCGGGCACACCGCCGGGGTTCGCTGCCCGTCGAGCCGCTTTACGGCGGCGCTCCGTGGCAACGACGTAAACAATACCTGATGTGGAGGGGTGCTTCGCCACCCGATTGATCGGCACCCGGAGGGCGGGGGGTAGCTAGGCTTGTCCGGATGCGGCCCGGGACCTGAACGGGACCGGCGGCCGCCCACGTACGCCGGTACGCACGATACGCACCCCGATACAAGGAGCCACAGGACATGGCCGACTCCAGTTTCGACATCGTCTCGAAGGTCGAGCGGCAGGAGGTCGACAACGCACTCAACCAGGCCGCCAAGGAGATCTCGCAGCGCTACGACTTCAAGGGCGTGGGCGCCTCGATCTCGTGGTCCGGTGAGCAGATCCTCATGGAGGCGAACTCCGAGGACCGGGTGAAGGCGATCCTCGACGTCTTCCAGTCCAAGCTGATCAAGCGTGGCATCTCGCTGAAGGCTCTGGACGCGGGCGAGCCCCAGCTCTCCGGCAAGGAGTACAAGATCTTCGCTTCGATCAAGGAGGGCATCTCCCAGGACAACGCGAAGAAGGTGGCGAAGGCCATCCGCGACGAGGGCCCGAAGGGCGTAAAGGCGCAGGTGCAGGGCGAGGAGCTGCGGGTCAGCTCCAAGAGCCGTGACGATCTGCAGGCCGTCATCGCCCTGCTGAAGGAGAAGGACTACGACTTCGCCCTGCAGTTCGTGAACTACCGGTAGGTCCGGTCGGGTCCTCGGGGCTCACGGTCTGCACAGATACGAGGAAGGGTGGGCACCTGCCGGTGTCCACCCTTCTCGTCTGCCGGCCGCGGTCGGTGTGCGCGTTCAGTTGCGCGAGTTGCCGAACAGGAGGCGGTAGGCGACCAGGAGGGCGAGCGATCCGCCGATCGCCGCGGCCCAGGTCGTGCCGTCGTAGAAGTCCTTGGTGATCGGGTGGTCCATCCAGCGGGCCGATATCCAGCCGCCGATGAACGCGCCCGCGATCCCGATCAGGGTCGTGCCGATGAGGCCGCCCGGGTCGCGCCCCGGCAACAGGAACTTCGCGATGGCTCCGGCCAACAGTCCCAGGATGATCCAGCTGATAATGGTCATGCCGTGAACCTGCCCTTTCACGCTGTGCCCGCACTGTCCCGGCCATGTGATCTTGCTCCCGGCAGGCCGTGCTGGTGCGTCGTACGTCGGGCGTACCGCGCGCGTCGTCCTTGCCGCGTGCTGTCACGCCGTCTTCATCAGGAGGACGTCCTGGCGGCGACCGCCGGTTGCACTGATCAGTAGGGTGCGACGCATGAACGCCTCCGGTTCCGGACTGCGCCGCACCCTCGGCCTGGGAGACGCCGTCGTCATCGGACTCGGCTCGATGATCGGAGCCGGGATCTTCGCCGCCCTCGCGCCGGCGGCGCACGCGGCCGGGTCCGGGCTGCTCCTCGGGCTCGCCGTCGCCGCCGTGGTCGCCTACTGCAACGCCACGTCGTCGGCTCGCCTCGCAGCCCTGTATCCCGCCTCGGGCGGCACCTATGTCTACGGGCGTGAGCGGCTCGGGGAGTTCTGGGGGTATCTCGCGGGCTGGTCGTTCGTGGTCGGGAAGACGGCCTCCTGTGCGGCGATGGCGCTCACCGTGGGCATGTACGTCTGGCCGGGGCAGGCGCATGCGGTGGCGGTCGCGGCCGTGGTGGCGCTGACCGCGGTGAACTACGGCGGGATCCAGAAGTCCGCGTGGCTGACGCGGGTGATCGTGGCGGTGGTCCTGGCTGTCCTCGCTTCCGTGGTGGTCGGGTGTCTGGTGTCCGGTGCGGCGGACGCCGGACGGCTGGACGTCGGGGCCTCGGGCGGTGCGGGCGGAGTGCTTCAGGCGGCCGGTCTGCTGTTCTTCGCGTTCGCCGGGTACGCCCGTATCGCGACCCTCGGTGAGGAGGTACGCGACCCGGCGCGCACCATTCCGCGCGCGATTCCGCTGGCGTTGGGCATCACGCTGGTGGTGTACGCGTGTGTCGCGGTGGCTGTCCTCTCGGTGCTCGGGTCGGACGGCCTCGTGGACGCGACGGCGCCACTGGCGGACGCGGTGCGGGAGGCCGGGGTCTCCTGGCTCGTGCCGGTGGTGCGGGTCGGTGCGGCCGTGGCCGCGCTGGGCTCACTGCTGGCTCTGATCCTCGGGGTTTCGCGGACGACGCTGGCCATGGCCCGGGACCGGCATCTGCCGGGGGCGCTGGCGGCCGTGCATCCGCGCTTCCAGGTGCCGCACCGGGCGGAGCTGGCGGTAGGTGCGGTGGTCGCGGTCCTGACCGCCACGGTGGACGTCCGGGGCGCGATCGGGTTCTCCTCCTTCGGTGTGCTGGCGTACTACGCCGTGGCCAACGCGTCGGCGTGGACGCTGGATTCGGCATCGGCATCGGCGGTGCCGGTGGCTCGGGTGGTGGCGGGAGTCGGGCTGGCCGGGTGCGTGGTGCTGGCGTTCTCACTGCCGGCGGTTTCGGTGGTCGTGGGAGCTGGTGTGTTGGTGGTGGGGGCGGTTGTGTACGGCGTGCGACGGTGGGCGGGGGCTGGGGCGGGGAGGACGTAGGGCTTGCAGGCGGTTGGGGGCAGAGCTGAACAGCTGTTGCTGGTCAGGCCCTTGTGGCTGCCGCCGGTCAGGGGCCTCTCACCTTGTCTGCGGGCGCGGGATGCGAAGTCCGGTCCCTTGGGAAGGGCTTGTGGGTACTGGTTGTCACTCGGGTCGGCAGCTGCTCGATCGCGGTCATGGGTTCATCATGCAGGCCGCCGCTGACAGCCGGGCGGGCCTGTGGATAACCCCTGGCCTGTGGAAACCGGGCTGCGTCGCTCCGCCGTCAGCGTGCCGTGAAAGGCTCGTCCGTCCGGACGATGTCGCGGCCGAGCGGGAGCAGCGAGACCGGGATGAGCTTGAAGTTGGCGATGCCGAGCGGGATACCGATGATCGTGACGCACAGGGCGATGCCGGTGACGATGTGGCCGAGAGTCAGCCACCAGCCCGCGAGCACCAGCCACAGCACGTTGCCCACGCAGGACGGCGCGCCCGCGTCACGGCGCTCGACCGTCGTGTACCCGAAGGGCCACAGGGCGTAGACACCGATGCGGAAGGCCGCGATGCCGAACGGGATCCCGATGATGGTGATACAGAGGAGCAGGCCCGCGAGCATGTAGGCGAGGAACAGCCAGAAGCCGCTCAGGACGAGCCATACGACGTTGAGAATGGTCCTCATTGGTTCCCACCTGCCATCTTCTCTAGCCGGGCGATGCGTTCCGCCATCGGCGGGTGCGTGGAGAACATCTTCGAGAGGCCCTGGCCGGGGCGAAACGGGTTCGCGATCATCATGTGACTGGCGGTCTCGATACGCGGCTCGGGAGGCAGCGGGAGCTGCTTCGTGCCGAGTTCGAGCTTGCGCAAGGCGCTGGCCAGGGCGAGTGGGTCGCCGGTGAGCTGGGCGCCGGAGGCGTCCGCCTGGTACTCCCGGGAGCGGCTGATGGCCAGTTGGATGAGCGAGGCCGCGAGCGGACCGAGGATCATGATCAACAGCATCCCGAGCAGGCCGGGGCCGTCATCGTCGTCCGAGCGCCCGATCGGGATCAGCCAGGCGAAGTTGACCAGGAACATGATCACGGAGGCGAGGGCACCGGCGACCGACGAGATGAGGATGTCGCGGTTGTAGACGTGGCTGAGCTCGTGGCCGATGACGCCGCGCAGCTCACGCTCGTCCAAGAGGCGCAGGATTCCTTCGGTGCAGCACACGGCGGCGTTGCGCGGGTTGCGGCCCGTGGCGAAGGCGTTGGGGGCCTCCGTCGGGGAGATGTACAGACGCGGCATGGGCTGGCGGGCCTGGGTGGAGAGCTCGCGGACCATGCGGTAGAGCCCCGGGGCCTCGAACTCGCTGACCGGGCGGGCCCGCATCGCGCGCAGTGCCAGCTTGTCGCTGTTCCAGTAGGCGTACGCGTTGGTGGCCAGCGCTACCAGGACGGCGATGACGAGCCCCATACGGCCGAAAAAGCTGCCGATGACGATGATGAGGGCGGACAGTCCCCCGAGGAGGACTGCGGTCCTGAGCCCGTTGTGCCGGCGGTGCACGGTACGCCCTCCAAGTGGTGCGGCAGGGGGACCCTTGCTCGGTGATCTGCGGTGCCACTGGTGCCGTGATGTCACGTCCAGTGGACCCTCCCGTACTGGTCAACGCCAGGCGGGGGGCACTAGTTCCCTTGTGCGTGCGGCGGCGGGTATGGGCCGTCCGGGTGAACGGCGCCGGGAAGCGGCACGCGCGCGTGGGGAGGCGGGTGCCCCACGCGCGCGTGGCGAAAGCGGCTGTCGTTCAGAAGAGCGCGGTGTCGGTGAAGCGCAGGACGAGCTGGGGTGCCCCGGACAGGGCGATGCCGAGGACGCCGGTCAGGGCGATCGCGGCGGTGAGAGGGGCGGGGACGCGGTGCTTCACGGGCTCGCCCTCGGGGGCGCGGAAGAGCAGGGTCGTCCACTGGAGGTAGTAGAACAGCGCGATGACGACGTTGACGGCCATGATCACGGCCAGCCAGCCGAGGCCCGCGTCGACGGCCGCCGCGAAGACGGTGACCTTGGCGAAGAGGCCGATGATGCCCGGGGGCAGTCCGGCGAGGCAGAGCAGGAAGAACGCCAGGAGCAGGGCGGACAGGGGGTTCGACGCGTACAGGCCTCGGTAGTCGGCGACGCGGTTGAGGGACTTCGCACGGCCGACGAGCGCGGCCACGGCGAAGGCGCCGAGGTTCACGGCGCCGTACATCAGGGCGTAGGCGACGGTGGAGCCGATCGACTTCTCGGCGTCCCCGGAGTACGCGGCGGCGGCGATCGGAACGAGCAGGTAGCCGGCCTGGCCGACGGACGACCAGGCGAGCAGGCGGACCGCGCTGTACGCGCGCGTGGCCTGCTGGCGCAGGGCTCCGACGTTGCCCACGGTCATGGTGAGCGCGGCCAGGACCGCCAGGGCCGGGCCCCAGAGGTCGGCGTACGACGGGAGGGCCACGACCGTGACGAGGATCAGGCCGCTGAAGCCGACCGCCTTGCCGATGACCGACAGGTAGGCGGCGATGGGCAGGGGCGCCCCCACGTAGGTGTCGGGCACCCAGAAGTGGAAGGGCACGGCGGCCGTCTTGAAGGCGAAGCCGACGAGGGTGAGGACGACGCCGGTCTGGGCGAGCGTGTGGAGCTGCCCGTCGACGTTCTGGATGCGGTCGGCGACCTGGTTGAGGTAGAGGGTGCCCGTGGAGGCGTACACGAAGCTGATGCCCATGAGGCTGACCGCGGTCGCGGTGACCGAGGACAGGAAGAACTTCAGGGCCGCTTCGGAGGACTTCCGGTCGCCGTACTTCAGGCCGACCAGCGCGAAGGCTGGCAGGGAGGCGACCTCCAGGGCGACGATCAGGGTCGCGAGGTCGCGGGAGGCGGGCAGGAGGGCGGCGCCGGCCGCGGAGGACAGCAGCAGGAACCAGTACTCCCCTTCGGGGAGGTCCTTGCGGGCGTCCTTCAGGGCGGTGACCGACAGAAGGGCGGTGAGGAGGGCCCCGCCGAGGACCAGGAACTGGATGACCAGGGTGAAACGGTCGGCCGTGTAGCTGCAGACGGTGGCGTCGCCGGTCAGGCAGAAGGTGCTGCGGTCGCCGTCCAGGAGGGGCAGCAGCATCAGTGTGGCGGCGGCCAGGCCCGCAACCGACGACCAGCCGAGCAGCGTCTTCCGGTGCTCGGCGACGAACAGGTCGGCGACCAGGACGACGAGTCCGACCACCGCCGCGATGGTGGGCGGCGCGATCGCGAGCCAGTCGACGGACTGGACCAGCGACGCGGCCAGGGGCTGGACCGGGGAGCTCATCGGGTGCCTCCTGCGAGGAGCTGCTGGACGGCCGGGTCGCTCAGGCCGAGGAGGACCTTGGGCCAGAGGCCCGCGACGACGGTGAGGGCGACGAGCGGGGTCCAGGCCGCGAACTCGTACGAGCGCACGTCGGTGAGCTTCGGGGCATCCTGAGGCAGGGCGCCCATGCAGACGCGGCGGACCACGATCAGCAGGTACGCGGCCGTCAGCAGGGTGCCGAACGCGCCGATCGCCATGAAGGTGAGGAAGGCGGGTCGGCTGAGGCCCGCGGCGGGCTGGAAGGCTCCGAACAGTGCCAGCATCTCGCCCCAGAAGCCGGCCAGGCCCGGCAGGCCGAGCGAGGCGACCGCGGCGAAGGCCAGCAGGCCGCCGAGGCGCGGGGCCTTGCCGTAGAGCGCGGCTCCGGTCTCCTCGGCGAGGGTGTCGAGGTCGGTGGTGCCGGTGCGGTCCTTCAGCGCGCCGACCAGGAAGAAGAGCAGGCCGGTGATGAGGCCGTGGGCGATGCTGGCGAAGAGGGCGCCGTTCACGCCGGTCGGGGTCATGGTGGCGATGCCGAGCAGGACGAAACCCATGTGACCGACGGACGAGTAGGCGATGAGGCGCTTGAGATCGCCCTTCGCGCCCTGCTTGGCGAGGGCCAGACAGGCCAGGGATCCGTAGATGATGCCGACGACGGCGAGCGCCGCGAGGTAGGGCGCGAAGGTGCGGAAGCCGTCGGGCGCGATGGGCAGCAGGATCCGGACGAATCCGTACGTACCCATCTTCAGCAGGACACCGGCCAGCAGGACCGAGCCGACGGTCGGCGCGGCGGTGTGGGCATCGGGCAGCCAGCTGTGCAGCGGCCACATCGGCGTCTTGACCGCGAGCCCGATCCCGATCGACAAAACGGCGATGACCTGCACGGATGCGGTCAGCGACCGGCCGTTGTCAGTGGCGAGTGCCATCATGTCGAACGTGCCCGCCTTGAGCCCGATCAGGAGCAGGCCGAGCAGCATGACCACGGAGCCGAGCAGCGTGTAGAGGATGAACCGCCAGGCGGCCTGGCTCCGGCCCTCACCGCCCCAGCGGGCGATGAGGAAGTACATCGGGATGAGGACCATCTCGAAGGCGAGGAAGAACAGCAGCAGGTCGAGGACGGCGAAGGTCGCGAGGGTGCCGGACTCGAGGACGAGCAGCAGGGCGACGAAGGCCTTCGGGGTCGGGCCTTCGGGCATCTTGAAGTACGAGTAGAGCGCGCAGAGGAAGGTCAGCAGCGCGGTCAGGACCAGAAGGGGGAGGGAGATGCCGTCGATGCCGAGGTGGACGCGTACGTCGAGTGCGGGGATCCAGCTGATGTCCGTGCTGGCCTGCATCTTCGACGGCTGGTCGTGGTCGAAGCCGAGCGCGAGGACGATCGCCGCGATGAGGACCGCGCCGGTGACGGTGACGCCGTGCCGGAGCACCGCCTGCTCGGGTGACTTCCCCTTCAGCCCGGGCGGAGCCGGCAGGAGAGCCGCGGCGGCACCGAGGAGCGGGCCGACGACGATGAACGCCAGAAGGACCTGCATCACGGACTCGTTGATATCGATCACGCCTGCTCACGCTCCCGTGGCGACGAGGACGGCGGCGACCGCGAGGACGACGGTGCCGGCGAGCAGCGCGCTCACATAGGTCTGGACGTTGCCGGTCTGGGCGCGCCGTACGGCGGCGCCGAGCCAGCGGGGCAGCGCACCCGCACCGCGTACATAGGTCTCGACGACCTCGCGGTCGAGGAACCGGACGAGGCTCGCTCCGGCCTGGACCGGGCGGACGAAGAGCGCCGTGTACACGGCGTCCAGGTGGAATCCGGCGGCCGCGTGCCGGTGCAGGGGGCCGAGCAGGAGCCGTCCCGGGTCGGCGGGGTCGGGCGCGTAGGCGATGTCCCCGTAGGCCGGCTCGTGGGTGGCGATGGCTTCCGCCTCGACCTGGGCGGCGTCGCCCTCGGGGTGGGCGGCGACCGCGCCGAGCGGGACGCGGCCCGCGAGCGCGGTGGTGTGCCGCCAGGCGCCGTAGGTGACGATGCCGCCGACCAGGGCCACGCCGGTGCCGAGCACGGAGGTGGTGAGCGTCGGGCCGAGGTCACGGCCGTCGAACCAGTCGGGCAGCACGCGGAACGCGAATCCGCCGAGGGCCAGGGACGGGACGGCCAGCACCCACAGCACGACGGTCATCGTCAGCGGCTCCTTGCCGTGGTCGGGGGCTTCGGTGCCCCGGCCCCGGAAGGCGAGCAGCCACAGGCGCATCGCGTAGGCGGCGGTGAGCACGGCCGTGAGCAGGCCGGCGACGAGGACGATCCAGCCCGCGGCGGCGGGGGCGTGCTCGGTGTGACCGGTGACGACGTGCTCGGCGACGCCGAGGACGGCCTCCTTGGAGAAGAAGCCGCTGAAGGGCGGGATCGCGGCGAGCGCGAGCAGCGCCACGGTCATCGTCCAGTAGGCGTCGGGGACGCGGTCGCGCAGGTTCCGCATGCGGGACATGGCGGCGAGCGAGTTGGTGCCGGCGGCGTGGATGATCACGCCGGCCGCGAGGAACAGCAGCGCCTTGAAGGCGCCGTGGGACAGGAGGTGGAAGACGGCGGCTCCGCGGTCGCCGACAGCGAGGGCGCCGGTCATGTAGCCGAGCTGGCCGATCGTCGAGTAGGCGAGGACGCGCTTGATGTCGTCCTGGGCGAGGGCGGCGAGCCCCGAGCCGGCCATCGTGACGGCGGCCATGACGGCGAGGACGACCATCGCGGCCTGGGAGGCCTCGAAGACCGGGAGGAGACGGGCGATGAAGTAGACACCGGCGGCGACCATCGTCGCGGCGTGGATCAGCGCGGAGACAGGGGTGGGGCCCGCCATCGCGTCGGGGAGCCAGGTGTGCAGCGGGAACTGCGCCGACTTACCCGCCACGCCCGCGAGGAGCAGCAGGGCGATCAGTGTCGGGTGGTCGAGCGCACCGCTCGCGACGGCGCCGAGGACCTTCGTGATGCGGAAGGAGCCGGCGTCGGTGGCGAGGGCGAACAGGCCGATGAGGAAGGGGACGTCGCCGAGCTTGGTGACCAGGAAGGCCTTGAGGGAGGCGGCGCGGGCCTCCGGGGTCTCCCAGTAGTGGCCGACCAGGAAGTAGGAGCAGATGCCCATGACTTCCCAGCCGACCAGCAGCACGATCAGGTCGCCGGAGTAGACGACCAGGAACATCGCGGAGGTGAACAGGGAGACGAGGGCGGCGTACGAGGAGTAGCGCGGGTCGTCGCGCAGATAGCCCGTCGAGTAGATCTGCACACAGGAGGCGACGAGGCCGACCACGACGGCGACGAGGGCGGCGAAGCCGTCGATGTGCAGGGCGAGTTCGATCGGGACCGAGCCGGTCGGGGTGAGTTCCGTGGCCGCGTTGACTGCCGTGTCACCGCCCTGGCGTACGGCGACCAGCGCGGCGAGCACCAGGGAGGCGAGGGTCGGCAGGACGGCGAGCGGGCGGACGAAGCCGGGTGCCGTGCGGCCCAGGAGCAGGCCGGCGGCGGCGCCGAGGAACGGAAGGAGGGGGACGAGGACGGCGAGGGTGGTCGTGGTCACGCGGTGGCCTCAGCCTTCTGGGCCTCGTCGGACTGCTCGGCCGTGAGGGCGTCGTGGTCGGTGCCGTCTCCGTCGGGGCCGTGCCGTTCGGCGGTGTCGCGGAGCTTGTCGATGTCCGCGGTGCCGCGGTTGCGGTGGACGGCGAGGACGATCGCCAGGCCGATGCCGATCTCGGCGGCGGCGATGGCGATGGTGAACAGGGTCAGGGCCTGACCGGAGTGCAGGGTCTCCTCGGCGGTCTTGCTGAGCCAGACGTCGAAGGCGACCAGGTTGAGGTTGACGGCGTTGAGCATCAGCTCGACCGACATCAGGACCAGGATCGCGTTGCGGCGGGCGAGGACGCCGTACAGGCCCGTGCAGAAGAGAAGGGCGGAGAGGACGGCGGGATAGGCGAGATGCATCAGCGGGTGCCTTCCTTCTGGCTCCGGTCCTTCTCGCTCGGGTCCTTCTCGCTGCGGCCGGCCGGGGTGCGATCGGCTGGGGTGCGATCAACTGGGGCGTTCTCGGGCGCGGGCGCCTCGTCGGCCTTCGCCTTGCGGGACAGGACGATCGCGCCGACCAGGGCGGCGAGGAGGAGGACGGAGAGGGCCTCGAAGGGGAGGACCCAGTTCTGGAAGAGGCTCGCGCCGGTGGCCTCGGTGGAACCGGCGGCGGGGCCGTCCAGGTCGATCCAGGTCGTGCGGAAGGCGTCGACGACGACCCAGACCAGGGCGGCGGCCGCGGCGAGGGCCACGGTGAGAGCGGCCCAGCGGTTGCCGGAGTCGGCGTCCGGGGAGCGGCCGATCGGGGCCCTGGTGAGCATCAGTCCGAACAGGAGGAGGACGACGACGGAACCGACGTAGATGAGGACCTGCACCCAGGCGATGAACTCGGCGGTGAGCAGCAGGTACTCGACGGCCAGGCCGCCGAGGGTCGCCACCAGCCACAGGGCGGCGTGCACCAGCTGCCGGGTGGTGACGGTGACGATCGCGGCGCCGAAGGTGACCAGGCCGACGAGGAGGAAGGCGATCTCGACACCGGTCGGGGAGAGGAAGCCGTGGCTCTCGGCGGCCGTGGTGGTGGCGTGTGCTGCCGTGGTGGTGGCGTGTGCCGCTGTCGTGACTGCTGCTGCGGCCAGGGTCATTCCTGTCCCTCCTGCCCGTCCGCGGGCCTCTGCCTCGGCTGGTCGGTCTGCTGCCGGGAGTCGCCTGCCGGGCGGGTGGGGGCTTCCGCCGCGCGGGCCTGCTCGTCGGCGGCGGACTCGGTGGGCGCGGGCTGCTGCTGGGCCGCGAGTTTCTCGGCGGTCTTGCGGGCGGTGGCGACTTCCTTCGGCTCCTCCGCTGCGGGGTCGAGGGCCGGCGGGGCCGGGACGGTCCACATCCACTCACGGAGCTTGTCGCGCTCGTGGGTGAGGTCGTGGATGTCGGTCTCGGCGTACTCGAACTCCGGGGACCAGAACAGGGCGTCGAAAGGACAGACCTCGATGCAGATACCGCAGTACATGCACAGGGCGAAGTCGATGGCGAAGCGGTCGAGGACGTTGCGGCTGCGTTCGCGGCCGCCGGGGGTCGCCGCCGGGACCGTCTCCTTGTGGGAGTCGATGTAGATGCACCAGTCCGGGCACTCGCGGGCGCAGAGCATGCAGACCGTGCAGTTCTCCTCGAACAGGCCGATCACACCGCGGGTGCGGGGCGGGAGGTCGGGCTGGGCGTCCGGGTACTGCGCGGTGACGGACTTCTTCGTCATCGTGCGGAGGGTGACGGCCAGGCCCTTGGCCAGGCCGGAGCCGGGGATGGGGGCCATGGTTAGTTGATCACCACCTTGACGACGCCGGTGAGGGCGATCTGGGCGAGGGACAGGGGGACGAGGAGGGTCCAGGCGAGCTTCTGGAGCTGGTCCTCGCGCAGGCGCGGGTAGGTGACGCGCAGCCAGATCACGAGGAAGGCGAGGACTGCGGTCTTCAGCAGGGTCCAGACCCAGCCGAGGCCGTCGGCGCCCCAGGGACCGTGCCAGCCGCCCAGGAAGAGGACGGTGGTCAGACCGCACAGGACGACGATTCCGGCGTACTCGGCGAGGAGGAAGAGGGCGAAGCGGAGGCCGGTGTACTCGGTGTACGCACCGAAGATGATCTCCGAGTCGGCGACGGGCATGTCGAAGGGAGGACGCTGGAGTTCGGCGAGGCCGGCCACGAAGAAGACGATCGCGCCGACGATCTGCCAGGGCAGCCACCACCACTCGAAGGCGTCGAGGATGCCGGGGAGCGAGACCGTGCCGGCGGCCATCGCGACCGAGGCGGCGGTCAGGAGCATCGGCAGTTCGTAGGCGAGGAGCTGGGCGGCGGTGCGGAGGCCGCCGAGGAGGGAGAACTTGTTCGCGGACGCCCAGCCGGCCATGAGCGATCCGAGGACGCCGACGCCCATGACGGCCAGGACGAAGAAGACGCCCGCGTCGATGACCTGGCCGACGGCTCCCTCGCCCGGGCCGATGGGGATGGCGAGCAGGACGAGGAGGTACGGCAGCAGGGCGACGGCGGGGGCCAGTTGGAAGATACGGCGGTCCGCGCCCGCGGGGACGATGTCCTCCTTCTGCGCGAACTTCACGCCGTCGGCGACCAACTGGGCCCAGCCGTGGAAGCCGCCGGCGTACATGGGGCCGAGGCGGCCCTGCATGTGGGCCATGACCTTGTGTTCGGTCTGGCCGATGATCAGGGGGAAGGTGAGGAAGACGACGAAGACGATCAGGAGTCGCAGGGTGACGTCGAGCGCGTCGTTCACCGCGTGCCTCCTGCGGGGTCTTCGGGGTTGTCTGCGGGCTCTGCGGGCTCTGTGGCCTCTGTGGCCTCGGTGGGCTCTGTGGCCTCGGTGGCCTCGGTGGCCTCTGTGGCCTCTGTGGGCTCTGTGGTCTGCGAAGGCTCGGGGGTCTGCGAAGGCTCGGGGTTCTGCGAAGGCTCGGGGGTCTGCGAAGGCTCGCGGGTCTGCGAAGGCTCGGGGGTCTCCGAGCCGCCTGAGGGCTCGAGGGCCGGCGACTTCGCGGTCTCGGGCGACGGTTCGGGTTCCGGTTGCGGTTCTTCGAAGGCCGGGCGGGCGTGGTGCCAGGGGGCGTCCGAGCTGCGCGGAGTGCGGGCAGACCTGCCCGGCCGGCTGTCGCCTCGGTCGGACGCGGCGCGTTGGCTCGAGCTGCCCTCCGATGCGCTGCGCGCGCGGCGCGGTCCGGCCGACGGGGTCGGGGACTCGGCCTCGGCGGCGGGAGACTCCGGCTGCCCGGTGGCCTGCGCCTCGGTGCCGGGCGCCGCTGCTTCGGAACCGGTCGCCGGGGAGTCGGATCCCGGCGCCGGGGACTCCGGGCCGGTCGCCGCGGATTCCGATCCGCTGGGCGTCTGGCTCGCCGAGCCGTCCGCTGCGGTTCGGGTACGGCGCGGGGCGGTCGGGGACGAGGGGGACGTATCGCCGGGCGCGGTCTGGCCGGCCGACCCTTCCGCGGCCGAACGCGCGCGGCGCTGGGCAGCCGGAGCCGGAGTGGCCGCCTCGCCCGCAGCCGCCTGGCTTGCCGAGCCTTCCGCTGCCGTGCGGTTACGACGCGGCCCCGCCGGAGCCGAAGCAGGCGACTCCCCGGGCGAAGACTCACCCACCGGCCCCTCCCCCGCCGAACGCCCACGGCGCGCAGCAGCGGGAGCCGAAGTAGCCGCCTCGCCCGCAGCCGCCTGACTCGCCGAGCCCTCCGCCGCCGTACGCGCACGCCGCGCAGCAGCCGAGGCCGGAGCGTCCGAGGCACCGGCAGCCGCCTGACTCGCCGAACCCTCCCCCGCCGTACGCGCACGGCGCACGGGACGTTCGCCGGCGGCCCGGGTCGGGCGGTCGCCCGAGGCTCGGGGGGTGCCGCGGGTCGGGCGGGACGGGGCCGGGGGGAGTTGGCCCTTGAGGGGGCCCCATTCGTTGGGGTCGGGGACGCCGGGTGGGAGCATCTGGCGGCGCTTGGGGCCGCCGTGTTCCGACTCGCCGGGTTCCTTCGCGCCTGGCCAGGCCTTGACGACGCGTGCGGCCAGGACGAAGTCCTTGCGCAGGGGGTGGCCTTCGAAGCTGTCGGGCAGGAGCAGGTGGTCGAGTGCCGGGTGGCCTTCGAAGGCGATGCCGAACATCTCGTGCGTCTCGCGTTCGTGCCAGGCGGCGCCCGCGTAGACACCGACCGCCGAGGGCAGGGCGGGGGACTCGTGCGGGATGGTCGTACGGACGAGGAGGCGTCGTAGGGGGGAGAGAGCCGCCACGTGCGCCGTGACGCGGAAGCCCGTGCCGGGTTCGTCGACCGCGCTCAGCCAGTCGAAGTAGGTGCAGCCGAGCCGGTCTCGGGCGGTCTCCAGGGCGGAGATCCAGGTCGCCGGGGGGACGTCGACCGTCAGGACCTCGTACGACTCCTCGGCCGTGGCGTCCGGGCCGAAGAGTTCCTCGGTGGCGGCGGGCAGCCAGCCGACCGCGGTCATCGTCCCTCCCCGGAGTTCTCGGACGGCGGTCGCACCAAGCCGCTCTGCAGCGCCGCCGCGGAGGGGCGTTGCGTGCCGTACCGCTCCCCCAGCGACTCGCGGGCGATCTTCTCCTGGAGCTTGAGGATGCCCTGGAGCAGCGCCTCGGGGCGGGGCGGGCAGCCGGGGACGTAGACGTCGACGGGGATGATCTGGTCGACGCCCTTGGTGACGGAGTACGAGTCCCAGTACGGGCCGCCGCAGTTGCTGCACGCGCCGAAGGAGATGACGTACTTGGGCTCCGGCATCTGCTCGTAGAGGCGCTTCACCGCCGGCGCCATCTTGTCCGTGACCGTGCCGGACACCACCATCAGGTCGGCCTGGCGCGGGCCCGGTGCGAACGGGATGACGCCGAGCCGGATGAAGTCGTGGCGGGCCATCGACGCGGCGATGAACTCGATCGCGCAGCAGGCGAGGCCGAAGTTGAAGACCCAGAGCGAGTAGCGGCGGCCCCAGTTGAGGATCACCTTCATCGGCTCGGGTGCGAGGCGCGCGAGGGCGCCGAGCCGCTTCGGTTCCGGAAGCAGCACGGGTTCAGGGCCGGCGGGGGTCACGTCGGGGGTCACGTCCATGTCAGGACGCCCTTCTTGTATGCGTAGAGCAGGCCCACGGCCAGGAAGCCGAGGAAGATGAACATCTCCACCAGGGTCGCCGCGCCGTAGCCGGGGGCGGCGAAGACGGTCGCCCAGGGGAAAAGGAAGATCGAGTCGACGGCGAAGATCACGTAGAGGAAGGCGTAGACGTAGTAGCGGACCTGGGTGTGGGCCCAGCCCTCGCCGACGGGGTCGACGCCGCACTCGTAGGTCAGGAGCTTCTCTGGCGTGGGGACCACGGGCCGCAGCAGGCGGCCGGCCCCGAAGGCGACGGCGACGAACAGCACGCCGACCACGGCGAGCAGTCCGACGACCGAATAGGACTGGAAGTAGTCCGCCGCGACGACGGTCGGTTCCGGCACGTCCGTCCCTCGCTCCCTTGAAACTCGGACCTGGTCCCGCGACGATCCCCCGGCTCACCCGGACGCCGCTGTTCGACGATCTGTACGCACGGGAGTCTAGGCCCTGATAAAGGCAGGGTAAGCAGCCCGTCACGCCCTGGCATGCGGGGGTGGGGTTTTCCTCAGTCGATCCTGGCGGTCCGCCTCATGGCGCGGCCGCCCGAGGCCGGGCACGCTGACGCGTATGACCGAACGCTTCCCGTCCACCGGCTCGAAGGCGGCCGCGACGACGGCCGGGCAGGACGACCGCCCGCCACCGCCCCGGTTCGCCTACGACCGGCACACCTGGAAGGAGATCGCGCACCTCCTGGCGAACCTTCCTCTCTCCCTGCTCGGATTCACCTATGTCATGACGGTGCTGTTCACCAGCTTCTGGCTGACCGTCACGGTGATCGGGTTCCCGCTGCTCGCCGCCGGACTCATGGGCGCGCGACAGCTGGGCAAGCTGGAGCGGGCGCGGGCCAGGGCGCTGCTCGGGGTGCGGGTGGACGAGCCGAGCCGGCTGCCGCTGCGCGGCGCGGGCGGCTTCCTCGCCCAGGTGTGGATGTCGCTGAAGGACCCGGTGGGCTGGCGTGCGGTGCTGTACGAGTTCATACGGCTGCCGTGGGGCGTCCTCACCTTCACCATCACGCTGGCCTCGCTGTTCGTGCTGTGGCCGGTGCTGCCGTTCATCGCGCGGGGGCTGGCCAACGCCGACCGGGCCATGGTGCGCGGGCTGCTGTCGCCCTCGGACGAGCTGGAGCGGCGCATCGCCGAGCTGGAGTCGGACCGGGGGGTCGTGGTCGACACGGCCGCGGCCGACCTGCGGCGCATCGAGCGGGATCTCCACGACGGGGCGCAGGCCCGGCTGGTGGCCCTGGCCATGGGTCTCGGCCTGGCCAAGGAGAAGGTGCTGGAGGACCCGGACGCGGCGGCGGCGATGGTCGAGGAGGCGCACGGCGAGGTGAAGCTGGCGCTCCAGGAGCTGCGGGATCTGGCCCGCGGTATCCATCCGGCGGTGCTGACCGACCGCGGCCTTGACGCGGCCCTGTCCTCGGTCGCCTCGCGCTGCACGGTCCCGGTGAAGGTGACGGCCGACCTGCCCGCGCGGCCGGCCGCGGCCATCGAGGGCATCGCCTACTTCACGGTCTCGGAGCTGCTGCAGAACGTCAGCAAGCACAGCCGGGCGAGGTCGGCGTCGGTGGATGTGTGGTGCACGGCCGACCGGCTGCTCATCCAGGTGTGGGACGACGGCCGCGGGGGTGCGAGTCTCGACGGCGGTACGGGGATGAAGGGCCTGGCCGACCGGCTGGGCGCCGTGGACGGCCTGTTCGTCCTGGACTCGCCCGAGGGCGGCCCGACGACGGTCACGGCGGAACTGCCGTGGCGCGACCGCACGGACGGCTCCGCCGCGGGCACCGGCAGCCGCTGAGCCGCACCGGGAATCCGCTGGGCCGGAGGTGGGGAAAACCCCCCGTCCAAGACGCCGACGGACTCCATGGTCCGCCGACCAGCGGCGGAGCAGGGTGGAGGTATCGAGAGCACAGCCGCGGGACGAGGAGAAGGACGACGCCGATGGCCACGGAGTACGGACAGGGATACGGGTTCGACGGCGGGCCCGGGTTTCCCGGGAGCACCGAACGACGGCGGCACCGGCTGCCCGTCGCGCTGCGGGCGCCGGTCGAGGGCCGCACCTGGCGGGAGCTCTGCCATGTGCTGCTCAGCCTGCCGATCAGCATCGTGCTGTTCGTCTACGCGGTGACGATGGTGTCGCTGGGCGCGGGGCTGCTGGTGACGTTCCTCGGCGTGCCGGTGCTGGCGGCGGCGCTCGCCGGGTGCCGTGGCTTCGGGGCGGTGGAGCGGTTCCGGGCGCGGGCGCTGCTGGACCTGGAGGTGGCCGAGCCGGAGCCGCTGCGGATGCGGAAGCCGGGCGCCATGGCGTGGATGGGTGCCGTCCTCAAGAGCGGCGCCTCGTGGCGGGCCCTGCTGTACGCGCTGCTGCAGCTGCCCTGGGCGGTGTTCTCGTTCGCCGTCGCCGTGAACGTGTGGGTGCTGGGCTGGGGGCTGTTGACGTACCCGCTGTGGTTCTGGGTGTTCCCGATGTACGCCGGCCAGGACGGGATCCAGCTGTACGGCGACGAGACGCACCGGATCTACCTCGACAACCCCTTCGAGATCACGATGACCGCGCTGGTCGGTCTGCTCTTCACGATCGCCATGCCGTGGATCCTGCGGGCGCTGACGATGGTGGACCGGCTGCTGGTGCACGGGCTGCTCGGGCCGTCGCGGCTGGCCTCGCGGGTGGTGGAGCTGGAGTCGGACCGGGGGGTCGTGGTCGACACGGCCGCGGCCGACCTGCGGCGCATCGAGCGGGATCTGCACGACGGGGCGCAGGCCCGGCTGGTGGCACTGGCCATGGATCTGGGGCTGGCGAAGGAGAAGCTCCAGGAGGATCCGGAGGCGGCCGCGCGGATGGTGGACGAGGCGCACGGTGAGGTGAAGACGGCGCTGCAGGAGCTGCGGGACCTGGCCCGGGGGATCCACCCCGCGGTGCTGACGGACCGGGGTCTTGACGCGGCGCTGTCGGCGGTGGCCTCGCGGTGCACGGTTCCGGTTCAGGTCGAGGTCGATCTGAGGGAGAGGCCGGCGCCGGCGATCGAGGGGATCGCGTACTTCACCGTCTCGGAGCTGCTGCAGAACGTCAGCAAGCACGCGCGGGCGACCTGGGCGGGCGTGGAGGTGTGGCGTGCGGAGAACCGGCTGATGCTCCAGGTCGTGGACAACGGCGCGGGCGGGGCCGACGTGTCCCAGGGCTCGGGGCTGGCGGGGCTGGCGGAGCGGCTCGACGCGGTGGACGGGATCCTGGTGGTGGACTCGCCGGCGGGCGGGCCGACCCGGGTGACCGCGGAGTTGCCGTGGCGGGGCGCGTACGTGCGGTGACCTCCGGTGGGGGACGGGTGGGGGTCCTGGTCCGTCCCCGCCGGGTCCAGGGGGCTCTCCGCCCCCTGGGCCCCCGGCCTGTGCACACCCACCACCCGAATCACTCGGACAGGAAGCAAGCCCCCCTCGCCGAATCATCTGGACGGCAGCAGGCCGTGTCCCCCGATCAGTGCAGACAACAAGCCCGTCCCACCCCCATCCACCCCCCGATCCTGAAATGCTGGACCCGTCGCACGGGTGGGCGCGGAGCCGTTGTGGGCCGCGGACGGGCGGCATCGGGCTGTGGGGGGCCGAAACATCGTGGAGGACAGGGTGCGGGTGGTCATCGCCGAGGATTCAGTGCTGCTCAGGGAGGGCCTGACCCGGTTGCTGACCGACCGCGGGCACGAGGTCGTCGCCGGGGTGGGTGACGGCGAGGCGCTGATCAAGACCATCACCGAGCTGGACGCGCAGGGCGAGCTGCCGGATGTCGTGGTGGCCGATGTGCGGATGCCGCCGACGCACACCGACGAGGGGGTGCGGGCGGCGGTGCGGTTGCGCAAGGCGCACCCGGGGCTCGGTGTGCTGGTGCTGTCGCAGTACGTGGAGGAGCGCTACGCCACGGAGCTGCTGGCGGGGTCGAGCCGGGGCGTCGGCTATCTGCTGAAGGACCGGGTGGCCGAGGTCCGTGAGTTCGTGGACGCGGTGGTGCGGGTGGCCGGCGGCGGTACGGCCCTCGACCCGGAGGTGGTCGCGCAGCTGCTGGGCCGCAGCCGTAAGCAGGACGTGCTCGCGGGGCTCACGCCGCGGGAGCGGGAGGTGCTGGGGCTGATGGCCGAGGGGCGGACGAACTCGGCGGTCGCCCGGCAGCTGGTGGTCAGCCACGGCGCGGTCGAGAAGCACGTCAGCAACATCTTCCTGAAGCTGGGGCTGTCGCAGAGCGACGGGGACCACCGCAGGGTCCTGGCCGTGCTGACGTACCTCAATTCCTGACATGGGCGGCACGGGTGCGTGATCACCCCAAAGTCGCGTCCAAGATGCGAATGACACAAAGAAGGCGACCCTTACGGTCGTAGGGTTGATCCTGGGAGGCCTGCGGGAAGGCCTGTCGGGACAGCCGCCTCGAGGGAGGTCCAGTTCAGTGACCAGCCAGGTCAGTAGCCCAGCGGAGCAGGCCGACGGACCAGTCGTAGGAGAGCAGCGCAAAGCGGGGGGCGCCAAGGGCGTCCGCCGTCTCGACCGGGTGATCATCAGGTTCGCGGGGGACTCGGGTGACGGTATGCAGCTCACCGGTGACCGCTTCACCTCGGAGACCGCGTCGTTCGGCAACGACCTGTCGACGCTGCCGAACTTCCCGGCCGAGATCCGGGCGCCCGCCGGGACCCTGCCGGGTGTGTCGTCCTTCCAGCTGCACTTCGCCGACCACGACATCCTCACGCCCGGTGACGCGCCGAACGTGCTGGTGGCGATGAACCCGGCCGCGCTGAAGGCGAACATCGGCGACCTGCCGCGCGGCGCCGAGGTGATCGTCAACACGGACGAGTTCACCAGACGGGCGATGCAGAAGGTCGGCTACGAGACCAGTCCCCTGGAGGACGGGTCGCTGGACGGCTACCACCTGCACCCGGTGCCGCTGACCACGCTCACCGTGGAGGCACTGAAGGAGTTCGACCTCAGCCGCAAGGAGGCCGAACGCAGCAAGAACATGTTCGCGCTGGGCCTGCTGAGCTGGATGTACCACCGGCCCACCGAGGGCACGGAGAAGTTCCTCAAGTCCAAGTTCGCGAAGAAACCGGACATCGCGGCGGCCAACATCGCCGCGTTCCGGGCGGGCTGGAACTTCGGCGAGACCACCGAGGACTTCGCCGTCTCCTACGAGGTGGCCCCGGCGGCCACGGCGTTCCCGCCGGGTGTCTACCGCAACATCTCCGGCAACCTCGCCCTGTCGTACGGCCTGGTCGCCGCGAGCCGGCAGGCGGATCTGCCGCTGTACCTGGGGTCGTACCCGATCACTCCGGCGTCGGACATCCTGCACGAGCTGTCCAAACACAAGAACTTCGGCGTGCGGACGTTCCAGGCCGAGGACGAGATCGCCGGTATCGGGGCCGCGCTGGGCGCGGCCTTCGGTGGTTCGCTGGCCGTGACCACGACGAGCGGTCCCGGGGTGGCGCTGAAGTCGGAGACCATCGGCCTGGCGGTCTCCCTGGAGCTGCCGCTGCTGGTCGTGGACATCCAGCGCGGCGGGCCGTCGACGGGTCTGCCCACCAAGACCGAGCAGGCGGATCTGCTCCAGGCGATGTACGGGCGCAACGGCGAGGCCCCGGTGCCGATCGTCGCACCGCGTACCCCGGGGGACTGCTTCGACGCGGCCCTGGAGGCGGCGCGGATCGCGCTGACGTACCGCACGCCGGTCTTCCTCCTCTCCGACGGTTACCTGGCCAACGGCTCCGAGCCCTGGCGGATCCCGGACCTGGACGAGCTTCCGGACCTGCGGGTGCAGTTCGCGCAGGGCCCGAACCACACCCTGGAGGACGGCTCCGAGGTGTTCTGGCCCTACAAGCGCGACCCGCGGACGCTGGCCCGGCCGTGGGCGATCCCGGGCACACCGGGTCTGGAGCACCGGATCGGCGGCATCGAGAAGGAGGACGGCACCGGCAACATCTCCTACTCGCCGGCCAACCACGACTTCATGGTCCGCACCCGGCAGGCCAAGATCGACGGCATCGACGTCCCGGACCTCGAGGTGGACGACCCGCACGAGGCCAGGACCCTCGTCCTGGGCTGGGGTTCGACGTACGGGCCGATCACGGCGGCGGTGCGGCGGCTGCGCCGAGCGGGGGAGTCCGTCGCGCAGGCGCATCTGCGCCATCTGAACCCCTTCCCGAAGAACCTCGGTGCGGTCCTCGGGCGTTACGACAAGGTGGTGATCCCCGAGATGAACCTCGGGCAGCTCGCCACGCTCATCCGGGCGAAGTACCTGGTCGACGCGCAGTCGTACAACCAGGTCAACGGCATGCCGTTCAAGGCGGAGCAGCTCGCCGCGGCTCTGAAGGAGGCCATCGATGGCTGAGACGTCCACGCACGGCACGGGCACCGTCGAAGCGCTCTCCCTCGTCCCCAAGGCCGAGGGGAGGCAGTCGATGAAGGACTTCAAGTCCGATCAGGAAGTGCGCTGGTGCCCCGGCTGCGGCGACTACGCCATCCTCGCGGCGGTGCAGGGCTTCATGCCCGAGCTGGGTCTGGCGAAGGAGAACATCGTCTTCGTCTCGGGCATCGGCTGCTCCTCCCGGTTCCCGTACTACATGAACACGTACGGGATGCACTCCATCCACGGCCGCGCCCCCGCCATCGCCACGGGTCTGGCCAGCTCGCGCCGCGATCTGTCGGTGTGGGTCGTCACCGGTGACGGCGACGCGCTGTCCATCGGCGGCAACCACCTGATCCACGCGCTGCGCCGCAACGTCAACCTCAAGATCCTGCTGTTCAACAACCGGATCTACGGTCTGACCAAGGGCCAGTACTCGCCGACCTCCGAGGTCGGGAAGATCACCAAGTCGACGCCGATGGGCTCGCTGGACGCGCCCTTCAACCCGGTGTCGCTGGCGATCGGCGCGGAGGCCTCGTTCGTGGCGCGGACGGTCGACTCCGACCGCAAGCACCTGACGGAGGTGCTGCGCCAGGCCTCCGCCCACCAGGGCACGGCCCTGATCGAGATCTACCAGAACTGCAACATCTTCAACGACAACGCCTTCGAGGCCCTCAAGGACAAGCAACAGGCCGAGGAAGCCGTGATCCGGCTGGAGCACGGCAAGCCGATCCGCTTCGGCGGCGACCTTGCCAAGGGTGTCGTACGGGACCGGCTGACCGGGGACCTGAAGGTGGTCGCGGTGACGCCGGACAACGAGGACCAGGTGCTCGTCCACGACGCGCACTCCTCGTCCCCGACCACGGCGTTCGCACTGTCCCGCCTGGCCGACCCGGACACCCTGCACCACACCCCGATCGGCGTCTTCCGTGCCGTCGACCGGCCCGTCTACGACACCCAGATGACCGACCAGCTCGACCAGGCGATCGAGCAGCACGGCAAGGGCGACCTGGGCGCGCTGCTGGCGGGCGGGGACACCTGGACGGTCGCCGGCTGAGCCGCTTCGAGAACACCGAGGCCCGGGAGCGCTAGGAGGCGGCCCGGGTCTCGTCGTAGGTCAGGCGGGCCTTCTCCACGTCGTCCATGCGGTCATGGGTCCACTGGGCGAGGGACTTGACCTGCTCGGCGGCCTCGCGGCCCAGGTCGGTGAGGGAGTAGTCGACGCGGGGCGGGATCACCGGCTTGGCATCCCGGTCGACGAGGCCGTCACGCTCCAGGGTCTGGAGCGTCTGCGTGAGCATCTTCTCGCTGACGCCCCGGCCGTTGTACCGGCTGATCGCCCGGCGCAGCTCGCTGAACCGGTACGGGCGGTCCAGCAGCTCGATCAGGACGAGCACGCCCCAGCGGCTGGTGACGTGTTCCAGGACGAGCCGGTACGGGCACAGGGCCTCACCATCACTTACTGCCATGCCAGTACCTTACTTCAAAGTGGGTACTTTCGAAGAGTTAGCGCTTCTCCTATGGTTAGTGCCACCGCACCCCACAAGGAGAGTCATCACCATGAGCATCGTCGTCACCGGAGCCACCGGACAGCTCGGCCGTCACGTCGTGGAGCAGCTGCTGGAGAAGGTTCCCGCCGAGCAGATCACCGCGGTCGTCCGCAACGCAGACAAGGGCGCCGACTTCGCGGCTCGCGGGGTGAGGATCGCACTGGCCGACTACAACGCCCCCGCGTCCTTCGACGGCCTCTTCTCCGCCGGTGACAAGGTCCTGCTGATCTCGGGCAACGAGTTCGACAAGGGCCGTGTGCAGCAGCACAAGGTCGTCATCGACGCCGCCAGGGCGGCCGGGGTCGCCCTGCTCGCCTACACCAGCGCCCCGGGCAGCCTGACCGCCGCGCTCGCCGACGACCACCGCGGCACCGAGGAGGCCCTGCTGGACTCGGGCGTGCCCTACGCGCTGCTGCGCAACGGCTGGTACCACGAGAACTACACCGAGAACCTCGCCCCGGTGCTGGAGCACAACGCGGTCGTCGCCGCCGCCGGCGAGGGCAGGGTCTCCTCCGCCTCCCGCGCCGACTACGCCGCCGCCGCCGTCGCCGTGCTGACCGGCGACGGGCACGAGAACAAGACGTACGAGCTGGGCGGCGACACCCCGTGGAGCTTCGCCGAGTACGCGGCCGAGCTCAGCCGGCAGACCGGCAAGGAGATCACCTACAGCGCGGTCACGCCCGAGGTGCTCACCGGCATCCTGGCCGGCGCCGGCCTGCCCGAGCCGTTCGCCCAGATCCTGGCCGGGGTCGACGCCTCCATCGAGAAGGGTGAGCTGGTCGTCTCGACCGGCGACCTGTCCCGCCTGGCCGGCCGTCCGACCACCCCGTTCTCCGAGGCCATCGCCGCCGCGCTCAAGGGCTGAAGTCCCACCCGGCGGGCCCTTGAGCCGCCCACCCCCGGACTGTCATGACCGTATGCCGATACGGGCATGACAGCCGGGGGCGCTCGGCGTTACCTTCGTGGTCGCGTAACACCATGTGCGAAGGAGGGGGCCCGTGACCGGCAAGCCGAGGGGCGAGGCGCGGATAGGACTGCTGAACGGGTTCGCGGCCTACGGGATGTGGGGGCTCGTCCCCCTGTTCTGGCCCCTGCTGAAGCCGGCGGGGGCGGTGGAGATCCTGGCCCACCGGATGGTGTGGTCGCTGGTCTTCGTGGGCGCCGCCCTGCTCGTGCTGCGCCGCTGGGCCTGGGCCGGAGAGCTGCTGCGGCAGCCGCGCAAGCTGGCGCTGATCACGGTCGCCGCGGCGGTGATCACCGTCAACTGGGGCCTGTACATCTGGTCCGTGAACTCCGGGCACGTGGTCGAGGCCTCGCTCGGGTACTTCATCAACCCGCTGGTCACCATCGGGATCGGGGTGCTGCTGCTGAAGGAGCGACTGCGGCCGGTGCAGTGGGCGGCGGTCGGGACCGGCTGCGCGGCGGTCGTCGTCCTGACCATCGGCTACGGCCGGCCCCCGTGGATCTCCCTCTGCCTCGCCTTCTCCTTCGCCACGTACGGGCTGGTGAAGAAGAAGGTGGGCCTCGGCGGCATCGAGTCGCTGGCCGCCGAGACCGCGATCCAGTTCCTGCCCGCGCTCGGCTTCCTGGTGTGGCTGACCGCGCAGGGCGACTCCACCTTCACCAGCGAGGGCGCGGGGCACGCGGCCCTGCTCGCCTCGGCCGGCATCGTCACCGCGCTGCCCCTGGTCTGCTTCGGCGCGGCCGCCATCCGCGTCCCCCTGTCCACCATCGGCCTGCTGCAGTACTCGACGCCGGTCATCCAGTTCCTGCTCGGCATCCTCTACTTCCACGAGGAGATGCCGCCGGAGCGCTGGGCCGGGTTCGCGCTGGTGTGGCTGGCCTTGACGCTGCTCACCTGGGACGCGCTGCGCACCGCCCGCCGCGCCGCCCGCGCGCTCACCGACGAGATCAGCGTGCCCAGCACCACCAGGACGACCGGCACGACCAGCGCCGCACGGAACGCCGAGAGCGTGGCCTCGGGGCCGGACCCGGTGGACGCCAAGCCGTAGACCGCGGTGACCGCCGAGATGCCGATCGCGGAGCCGAACTGCGTGGCGGTGGTCAGCAGCCCGCCCGCCAGCCCCTGCTCCGACTCGGCGACCCCGTCCGTGGCCGCGATCGTCAGCGGCCCGTAGGCCAGGGCGAAGGCGAGGCCCGCCAGGAACAGCGTCGGGAACATCGCGGCGTAGGACCAGTCCATGCCGACCGGCAGGAACAGCGCGTACGCGGCCACGGCCAGGACGAAACCGCCGACGATCACCCGGGCGTTGCCCCAGCGGGCCACCAGCCACGGCGTGAGCGTCGGGGCGAGGACGGCGTCGATGCCCATGACGATCAGGGCCAGCGCCGTCTGGAGGGACGACCAGCCGCGCAGTTCCTGCAGATAGAGCGTGACGATGAACTGGAAGCCGAAGAAGGCGCCGAGGAAGAGCAACGCCCCCAGGTCGGCGCGCACCACCGTGCCCTGACGCAGGATGCCGAGGCGGACGAGCGGGTCCGGGCAGCGGCGTTCGGCCGCGACGAAGGCACCGGCCAGGAGCAGCGCCGCGAGCCCCGAGGCCGCGGTGAGCGGCCAGTCGCGCAGGCCGTGTTCCAGGCGTACGACGGTGTAGGCAGCCAGCAGCATCGCGCCGGCGGCGGTGATCGCGCCGGGCAGGTCGAAGGTGCCCCGGCGGGCCGGCGGAACATCGCTCCGGGGGATCAGCCGTACGGCGGCGACGAGCAGGGCCGCGGCCAGCAGCACGGGCGCGAAGAACACCCAGCGCCAGCCGAACTCGGTGAGCAGCCCCCCGATCACCAGGCCCAGGGAGAAGCCGGCCGCACCCGTCCCGGCGAAGATCAGCAGCGCCTTGTTGCGCTCCGGGCCCTGCGCGTACGACGTGGTGATCAGGGAGAGGGCGGCGGGGGTCATGAAGGCGGCGGCGACGCCGGTGACGAACCGGGCGACGACCAGCATCCAGCCGTCGGTCGCGAACCCGCCGAGCCCCGAGAAGGCGAGGAAGACGGCCAGCCAGAGCAGGAACATCCGGCGCCTGCCGAGCAGGTCGGCGGCCCGGCCGCCCAGGAGGGTGAAGCCGGCGTATCCGAGCACGTAGGCACTCATCACCCACGCCGCGGTGTCGGTGCCCAGCCCCAGGTCGGAGCGGATGGCCGGGATCGCCACCGCCATCATCGCGACGTCGATGCCTTCGAGGAAGATCGTTCCGCACAGAACGAGCAGCAGCGCCCAGGCACGGGTGCCCATCAGTCCACACTCCTCCGCCATCAGTCGGTTACGCAACTGAGGGTCGGTTCCCTCTTGTAACCACGACCAGCCTGCGGCAGCATCGACAGACATGGAAGAAGGCACTTCGAAGTCACCGAGTAACTGCGAGAGCACCGTGGACTACGGCGACGCCGACCCCTTCCAGTGGGACACCCGGGAGGACTGCCAGGTCCGGCAGATCCTCGACCGGATCGCCGACAAGTGGTCGCTGCTGGTCATCGCGCTGCTGGAGAACCGGCGGCTGCGCTTCACCGAGCTGCGCCGGGAGATCGACGGGGTCAGCCAGCGGATGCTGACGGTGACCCTGCGGTCGCTGGAGCGGGACGGGCTGGTGAAGCGGACCGTGCACCCGGTGGTGCCGCCGCGGGTCGAGTACGAACTGACCTCCCTCGGCAGGACGCTGCACGCCACGATCCAGTCCCTGGTGACCTGGACGGAGGAACACCAGGACGAGATCGCCGCGGCCCGGACCGCGTACGACACCCGCGCCGTATAACTGGTACATGACACAGACACCGGCACGTCCCGCCCCCGTGCACTGGAAGGTCGTCATCGACGCGAACGACCCGCACGCGCAGGCCGACTTCTGGGCCGCCGCACTCCACTACGAGGTCGAGGACAACAGCGTCCTCATCGGGAAGCTGCTCGGCGCCGGTGTCGTGCCGGAGGAACTCGTCGTCGAGTTCCACGGCCGTCACGCCTTCCGGGACCTGGTCGCCGTACGGCACCCCGAGGACCCGTTCGAGGAGGAGAGCGGGACCGGGCTGGGGCGGCGGCTGCTGTTCCAGCGGGTGCCGGAGACCAAGACGGTCAAGAACCGGCTCCATCTCGATCTGCACCCGGGCGAGGGGCGGCGCGAGGAAGAGGTCGCGCGGCTGGAAGGGCTCGGGGCGAGGGTGCTGCGGCGGGTGGCCGAGCAGGGCGGCGAGTGGGCTCTGATGGCGGACCCGGAGGGGAACGAGTTCTGCGTGCAGTGACACCGGCGAACACCGGCCGTCCTCACAACGCCCTGGCCTGTTAGAGGTCTTGACGGAGAGTCAGTACCAGCTTCACCATCCAGGCACCCCATTCACCCTGGGCGGCCTTCGGACACCCCACGGGCTGCCCGAAGGAACTCGGAGTCCCCACATGAAGCTCTCCGTTTCCGCGCGTGCCGTGGCAGCAGGCGGCATAGCGACTGTCATGCTCCTGACCGGTGGCGCCGTGGCCGATGCCGCGTCCGCTCCCCCGAGACCGGCGGCGGCGCCCGACCTGCCCCTGGCGGGCGTCAAGGCCCATCTGACCCAGCTGCAGTCCATAGCCACCGCCAACGGCGGCAACCGCGCGCACGGCCGGACCGGCTACAAGGCCTCGATCGACTACGTGAAGGCCAAGCTGGACGCCGCCGGATTCACCACCACGCTCCAGCAGTTCACCGCCTCGGGACGCACCGGCTACAACCTGATCGCCGACTGGCCCGGCGGTGACACGAGCCAGGTCGTGATGGCCGGCTCGCACCTCGACAGCGTCTCCTCCGGGCCCGGCATCAACGACAACGGGTCCGGCTCGGCAGCCGTCCTGGAGACCGCCCTCGCCGTGTCCCGGGCGCAGTACAAGCCCACCAAACATCTGCGGTTCGCCTGGTGGGGCGCGGAGGAACTCGGTCTGGTCGGCTCCCGCTACTACGTCAACCGGCTGGCGACCGGCGACCGTTCGAGGATCAGCGCCTACCTCAACTTCGACATGATCGGCTCCCCGAACCCCGGCTACTTCGTCTACGACGACGACCCGGCGATCGAGAAGACCTTCAAGGACCACTTCAGCGGCCTCGGCGTACCGACCGAGATCGAGACCGAGGGCGACGGCCGCTCCGACCACGCGCCGTTCAAGAGCGCGGGCGTGCCGGTGGGCGGCCTGTTCACCGGGGCCAGCCGCGCGAAGACGGCGGCGCAGGCGGCCAAGTGGGGCGGTACGGCCGGGCAGGCCTTCGACCGCTGCTACCACTCCTCCTGCGACACCACCGCCAACATCAACGACACGGCCCTCGACCGCAACAGCGACGCGGTCGCGTACGCGGTGTGGGAGCTGTCGGAGTAGTCCGGGTCACCCCTCCTGGTCGCGGGCGCGTTCCGTGAGGCGGCCCATGCGGGCCCGGGCCGACTCCAGTTGCTCGACCTCCTCGGCGGCCGGGCCGTCCTCGGCGGCGAGCTCGGTCCACAGGCCGATCAGGTCGCGCCCCAGCTCCAGCCCCAGCGCCGGGTCGCGCACCGCCCGCCAGGCAGTGGCCGCGCTCTGCACGTTGCCGTAGGCGGCCTCCGCGTCGCCCGTACGGCGGCGGGCACCGGCCAGGTCGAGCGACAGCCGGAAGGCACGGAGCGGGTCGCCCGCCAAGTAGGCGATGTACGCGCTGAGTTCACCCAGCCGGAGCACCTCGGGGTGCTCCGGCCCCAGCGTCGCCGACACCTGCGCGACGGTCTGCTCCGCCAGCCCGGCCGCCGCCTCGATCCTGCCCTCCTTCACGGCCTCGTTGATCCGCGTGATCGGCTCCGCGACGAGGGCGGGGGCTCCGGAGTCGCCCGGCGTACCGGGAGTCTCGTCCCCGAACATGGCCTCCGCGACGGCGTCGAAGCCGCGGGCGGGGGTGGGCTTGGCGTCGAGGTCGGCGAGCAGCTCCGCTTCGAGCACCGGGTCGGGCTTCCTGGTGCGCCGGGGCTCGGCGGCGGGACCCGCTTCGGGGATGGGGAGCGGCCTCACGTCCATGGGCGGAGGCGGCCCGAACTCACCCGTCGGGGGCGCGACGGTGCCGGGCGCTGTGGCCGGGCCCGGGGGCGCGTCTTCGGGTGCGGGCGGCTCCTGTACGGCGCGCAGCCGGAACGTCGGGGCCGCGCCGAGATCGCCGGGCTCCGGTACGGGGCGCAGGACGTGTGTGGCGCTGTCGCTGTGCGGGGGCTCCTGCTCCGCCGCGGATGGCATCGGTCCGGGCTCCGGAAGGGGCGGCTCAGCGGCCGCGCCCGCCTCGGGCCACTCCGTCGCCGGGCCCGACACGGGGAACTCCGCCGCCGTGCCGACCGCGGGCGGCTCAGCGGTGGCGCCCGCCTCGGGCCACTCCGCCGTCGGGCCCGACGCGGGGAACTCCCTCGCCGTGCCGACCGCGGGCGGCTCAGCGGTGGCGCCCGCCTCGGGCCACTCCGCCGTCGCACCGGCCGCGGGCGGAGCCGTGGCCGTGCCGGCCACAGGCGGTTCCGCAGCCGCGCCGGCCGGGGGCCACTGCGTCGCCGCGCCAGTCATCGGCGGCTCCGTCGCCGCGCCGGTCATGGGCCGTTCCGTGGCCGGGGCGGCCGTGGGCGGTCCCGGCGGGCGTACCGCGACGGCGTCGTCCGGCGGTGTCGTACGGACCGGCTCGGCCGTGAAGCGGCTGGAGCCGTCCGGGTCGACCTGGAGGGGGACGACATAGCCGATGCGCTCGTCGTGGATCGTGGCGAGGACGGCATGGCCGGTGGCGAGGGCGATGTGGTGGAGGCGGTTCAGGACGGCCTTGTGGATCTCCTCGCCGGGGGCCGCGAAGACCGGGACGCCACCGACGGACGCGCCGTCGGACATGCCCGCTGCTCCGGCACCGGCACCCGGCCCGGCACCGTGTCCCGCCCCGGGGACATGGACGTCGATCGGCGCCGCCGGGGTCGCCGCGTGTGCGGCCTGCTTCTGTTCCCGCTTCTTCTCGCGGCTGAGTCGCGACATCGTCCCCTCACTCGGCGTCGTACACCTACTTGTCGAGTGTGTCCGCTCGCTCCCGTTTCTCACGTCACCGCGGTGTCACAGGCTCGTCCCAAGGACTGTAGGCCCCGGCGCGCGTTGTTCCGGTCGGCATGAAGATCGGGAGTACGAGGGAGGAGAGGTGCATGCAGACAGGCATGCGACAAGGCCCGGAGATCTGGATCCGCGGCCCGGTGACCATCCCGGAGCCGGGACCGCCGGAGCCGGCCCACGCCCATGCCGGGGCCCGGCGGTTCTCCTGGGTCGGCACGCACGGCGGCGCGGGCGTCTCCACGCTCGCCGCGGTCTACGGCGGTCATGACAGCGGCCGCGCCTGGCCCGGGCCGGGCGACCCGCCGTCGGTGCTGCTGGTCGCCCGGACCCACGCGGCCGGGCTGGACACGGTCGCCGGTGCGGTGGAGATCTTCCGGCGCGGTCAGGCTCCGCCGGGGCTCGACCTCGACGGCGTCGTCCTCGTGGCGGACGCCCCGGGCCGGCTGCCGCGCCCGCTCGCCCAGCGGGTCAAGTCCCTGGAGGCGGTCATCGACGTGTACCGCGTGCCGTGGGTGCCGTCCTGGCGGCTCGGTGAGCTGGGCCACCCGCCGCGCGAGACGGCGCCCCTGGCCAGGCTGACGGGAGCGGCACGCTGACGGCCGCGCCCCTGTCGGCGGGGGAGATCGCGGCGGGCGTACGGGCCCGGGAGCTGCGCGCGGTGGACGTGGTCGCGGCGGCGCTGGAGCGGATCGATCGGGCCGATCCGGAGCTGTGCGCGTTCGTCGAGGTGTGGCACGAGAAGGCGCTGCGGCGGGCGGGCGAGGTGGACGCGCTGCTCGACGGGCGTTCCGGGAATGTCCCCCGTACGAGTGGAGCTGACGACTCCGAGCACCTCCGGCACACGAGCGAAACCCCCGACGGGTCGGGGGACGTCCCCCGCGGGAGCGCAGCCGCCAGGCTCGGGGGCGTCCCTCGCACGAGTGATGCCGAGACATCCGGGGATGCCCCTCGCACGAGTGGTGCCGAAGGGTCAGGGGGTGTCGCCGACAGGTTCGTGGAGGGCGGGTCGCTGCCGCTCGCCGGTGTGCCGGTCGCGGTGAAGGGGCGGCACGGGATGCGGGCGGCGGGGCCGCTGGTCGCGGCCGGAGGGGTCGTCGTGGGGGCGACCTCCGTGCCCGGGCCGGGGACGCCCTGGCAGACCTGGGGGCTCGGTGCGCGCGGCCGGACCGTCAACCCGTGGCGGGCCGACCGTACGCCGGGCGGTTCCTCGGCCGGGTCGGCGGTGGCGGTGGCGGCCGGGCTGGTGCCGCTGGCGACGGGCAGTGACGGGGCCGGGTCGGTGCGGATCCCGGCGGCGTGGTGCGGGGTCGTCGGTCTGAAGACCACGGCCGGGCGGCTGCCCTCCGCCGACCGCACGGGGCTTGCCGTCCCGGGCGTGCTCGCCCGCTCGGCGTCGGACGCGGCGGGCTGGTGGCAGGTGGTGACGGGCGAGCCGGAGCCCGTCCCCCCGCCCCTGCCCGTCACCGCCGTCTGGTCCCCCGACCTCGGTTTCGCCGGGCCCGATCCGGAGCCCGTCGCCCTCGCCCGGGCCGCGGTGGAACGGCTCGTGGCGGCGGGTGTCGTACGGCTCGTACGACCGCGGGTGCCGCTGCGGCTCATGGACCCCGGGCCCGCGTGGCTCGCCCTGCGCACGCCCGGTGCCGACCTGGCCGAGGCCCACCGTGTCCGGGCGGAGAACGACCGGCGGCTGGCCGGGCTGTTCGACGACGCGGAGCTGCTGCTGACGCCCACGGCACCCACCGCGCCGCACGGCCACGAAGGGCCGGGGGATCGCTACTCCACCTCGCTCACCTGGGCGTTCAACCTCAGCGGGCATCCGGCGCTGAGCCTCCCGGCGGGCTTCGGCGAGGACGGCTGCCCGGCCGGGCTGCACCTGGTGGCGCCGCACGGACGGGAGGCGCTGCTGCTGGCCGTGGCGCGGGAGACGGAGGCGCGTATCGGGAGCTGACGGCACCCCGGTCGGGCGGCCACCCCTGGCGGATTTGAATGCGTGCGCATATGATGCAAGCGCGCATAATCGCCGTACGCCTTTCTTCTGGGGGACACTATGACCCGCCGCTTCCTTTTCGTCCTGGGCAGCGCCCGCGCCGAGGGCAACTCCGAGCTGCTGGCCCGCCGGGCCGCCGAGCAACTGCCCCCGGACGCCGAACAGCAGTGGCTCGACCTCAGCGAGCACCCGGTACCCGACTTCGAGGACCTGCGGCACGACAGCGACCATGTCCGCCCGACCGAGGGCAACCTGGCCCTGCTGCTCGACGCCACGCTCGCGGCGACGGACATCGTGATCGTCACGCCCCTGTACTGGTACTCGGTCTCCGCACAGACCAAGCGCTACCTGGACTACTGGTCGGGCTGGCTGCGCACGCCCGGCCTCGACTTCAAGGCGACCCTGGCCGGACGCACCCTGTGGGGCGTCACCGCCCTCGCGCACCGGGAGGAGGTGGTCGCCGACCCGCTGATCGGGACGCTCCACAACTCGGCCGCGTACATGGGGATGCGCTTCGGCGGGGTGCTGCTCGGCAACGGCAGCAAGCCCGGTGACGTGCTGAACGACACCGAGGCGCTGACCCGGGCGAAGGCGTTCTTCTCCCAGGAGGCACCGACCGCCCGGTTCCTCTACGAGAAGTGAGCCCCGGCCCCTCCCGGAGAGGGACCTCTAGGCCGTGATGTCCTTCGTCGTGAAGCGGGCCCAGGCCGCCGAGCCGAACACCGCCGCGTACAGGGCCTGGAGGCCGAGGTTCTTCGTCAGGTCGTCCCAGTAGACCGGCTCGCGCATGAGGTCGGCGAAGGACAGCCAGTAGTGCGAGAAGAAGTACGGCTGGAGGGCGTGCAGCTGCGGGATCTGGTCGAGGATCTGGACCGTGATCAGCAGGCCGACGGTGGTCGCCATCGCCGCGATGCCACTGCCCGTGAGCGTCGAGACGAACAGGCCCAGCGCCGCGACGCCGATCAGTGACGCGGCGACGGCGAGGGCGATCAGCAGGGCTCTGCCCAGGCCCTCGGCGAAGCTGATCCGCGTACCGGAGATGGTCGTCAGGTCGCCCAGCGGGAACAGCAGCGCGCCGACCGTCAGCGCCGAGACGGCGACCACCAGGGTGGCCACCAGGCAGAAGACGACGACGGTCGCGTATTTGGTGAGCAGCAGGCGGCTGCGGCCTGCCGGGGCGACCAGCAGATAGCGGAGTGTGCCGGCGTTCGACTCGCCGGCGATCGCGTCGCCCGCGACGACCCCGATCGCCATCGGCAGGAAGAACGGGAGAGTGGCGGCCAGGGCGGTGAAGACGAGGAACAGGCCGTTGTTGGTGATCTGCGAGATGAAGGCCGGCCCTCCGCCCCCGCCACCGCCGGGCGACGAACCGTCACCCGTCTCTATCTTGACGGCGATGCCGACCAGGACGGGCACGCCCGCCAGGACGGCCAGCAGCGCGAGGGTGCGCCAGCGCCGGAAGGTCGTGGTGAGTTCGCTGCGCAGCAGCCCGAAGGTCCACAGCGGGCTCACCGGGCGTACGGCCGCCGCGGTCTCAGCCTGCGACATCGAACCCCTCCCCCGTCAGCGCCACGAACGCGTCCTCCAGCGAGGCCCGCTCGACGGTGAAGCCCCGCACGCGCACCCCGGCCGTCACCAGCGCGGCGTTCACGTCGGCGAGGTCGCGGTCCGGCGGTTCGCCGGTCACCCGGTCGTCGGTGACGACGACGTCGCCGACGCCCTGCTCCTTCAGCACCCGGGCCGCCTCCGCCGGGTCCGGCGTGGTCACGACCAGCCGGCCGCGCGCACCGGCGGACAGCTCCGCCACCGGGCCCTGCGTGATCAGCCGACCCTGGGCCATCACGGCCGCGTGTGTGCAGACCTGCTCGATCTCGTCGAGCAGATGGGAGGAGAGGAAGACGGTCGTGCCGTCCGAGGCCAGCTCCCGGATCAGGGTGCGGATTTCGCGCATGCCCTGCGGGTCGAGGCCGTTGGTCGGCTCGTCGAGCACCAGCAGCCGACGCGGCTGGAGCAGGGCGGCCGCGAGGCCCAGGCGCTGTTTCATGCCCAGTGAGTACGCCTTGGCCTTCTTGCCCCCTGCGGCCGTCAGGCCCACCCGGTCCAGGGCGGCGGCGACCCGGGCCCGCCGGGTGCGCGGATCGGCGGCCGGGTCGGCCGAGTCGTACCGGATGAGGTTGTCGCGGCCGGAGAGGAAGCCGTAGAGGGCCGGGCCCTCGATGAGGGCGCCGACGTGCGGCAGCACGGCGCGGGTGGCCCGGGGCATGGGCTGCCCGAGGACCCGCGCCGTGCCGGAGGTGGCCTCGATGAGGCCCATCAGCATGCGGATGGTGGTGGTCTTGCCGGAGCCGTTGGGGCCGAGGAAGCCGAAGACGCTGCCCGCCGGGACGGTCAGGTCGAGACCGTCGACGGCGAGCTGTCCGCCGCGGTAGCGCTTGGTGAGCGCGCGGGTGGCGATGACCGGTTCCCCGGCAGCGGCATCCGCGCCGCTCGGCTCCGGCACACGCTCGGGCTCCGTGGCGGACGGTTCGCCCATCGGCTTCCTCGTTCTCTCGACGCCCCTGTGGTTCTCTCGACGCCCTGTGGTTCTCTCGACGTCCTGTAGCCGTACGGGACTTACTTGCCGGCGTCGGCCGCCTTCACGAGCGCGTCCTTGGTGACCAGGCCGACATAGACCTTGCCGTCGTCCGTGATCAGGGCGTTGACCAGGCGGGTCGAGAAGACCGTGCCCGAGCCGAACTTGCCGGTGACCTTGTCGCCGAGCGAGTTCACGAAGCCGCCGAGGTCGTCGCCGGCCTCGCCGGAGGGCACTCCCTCGCCGCCGGTGTCGAAGGTGGCTATGGCGTTCCAGCCCTCGCCGATGGTCTTCATGCCGTCGAGGCCCTTGCCGAGGTCCTTCTCGGACTTCGGGAGGGACTTCGGGGCGTGCTCGCGCGCTTCGGCCTTGCCGGACGCCTTCGGCTCCGCGGCCTTCTCCTCGGTGACCTTCGCACCCTTCGGCGGGGTGAAGTCGAAGGTCGACGCGGCCGGCTTGGCGAAGTCGACCTGGGTGAAGCCCGCGTCGACGACGGCGGAGCCGCCGCTCGCCGGGGTCAGCGTGAACTTCAGCGGCGTGCCCGTCTTCGCGTCCACGGCCACGGTGATCGCACCGACCGTCGAGCCGGACTGCTTCGGCTTGATGAGCAGCTTGTAGGCGTCCCGGCCGGCGACCTGGGCGGTGCCGTCGACGGTCACGGAGGTCGTGTCGTCGGCGGCCTTGAGGGCCTCCTCGGCGAAGTCCTTCGGCGTGGCCGGCGGCTGCCGGTCCTTGCCGCTCTCGGAGGCCGTGCCGTGGTGGACCTCGTTCGACTTGCTGTCGTAGGCCCAGACGTCCTTGCCGTTGTGGACGATGCTGTACTCGGCGGCGTTCTCCAGCAGCGACAGCTTCTGCTTGTCCGGGCCGTCGGCCGCGACGCGCAGGGTGTGCGTGCCGGAGGCCAGTTCGGTGAGCTTGGCGGTCGGGTCGGCGGAGGAGCCGCCCTCGCCCTGGCTCGCGGCACCGGACATCAGGCTGCTCTCCAGCCCGCCGAGGTCCGGCAGCCCGAGGTCCGTGCTGATCTTCACGGTGCCGGACAGCTGCTGGACGTCCGACTTGGCGATCTTCTCGATGAGCTGCTGTGCGGTGATCTTCGGGAGGTCGGGGTCACCGGAGTCGGCGAGCGCGGGGACCAGCCCGATCGTCGCGGCCGCCACCCCCATCACCGTGACCGGTACGACGTACCGCGCGGCCTTGCGCCGTCCGGAACGCTGCTCGTCGACCTCCCCGGCGGTCGTGCTGTCGTCGGATGCGTACGGTGCCATGTGTGCCCTACCTCCGTGGTCGGCGGCGGCTGTCCGTGTCGTCCACGCACTCGTCCCTGAGCCGCCATTCTCACCCGAACAGGTGAGGAGTGGTGTTTTCCGTGGTGTCCATCTGACCAAATCGGCCAGGGAAATACGTCAGACCCCGGACTCAACTCCACGTACTGCTGGGGTATGACACGGAAGGGCGGCTTCTCCCCCGACCCGTAGGGGTTGCCGGTCAGCCAGCCCGGTGCACCACCGCGTCGCACAGCTCCACGAGTGCCGTCTTCGCGGCGCACTCGGGCAGGGGAGCCAGCGCCGAGCGGGCGTCCTGGGCGTAGCGCACGGTGTCCTTCCGGGCCTGCTCCAGCGCCGGGTGGGCGCGCAGCAGGCGCAGGGCCTCGGCGTGCCGTTCGTCGTCGGTGAGGTCGGAGTCCAGCAGCTCGCACAGGGCGATGTCGTCCGTGAGCCCGAGCCGGGCCGCCCGCTCGCGCAGCCGCAGCACCGGCATGGTGGGGATGCCCTCGCGCAGATCGGTGCCGGGCGTCTTGCCGGACTCGTGGGAGTCGGAGGCGATGTCCAGGACGTCGTCGGCGAGCTGGAAGGCGACGCCGAGCCGCTCGCCGTACTGGGTCAGCACGTCCACGGTCGTCTCGTCGGCGCCGGACATCATGGCGCCGAACCGGCACGACACCGCCACCAGCGAACCCGTCTTGCCGCCCAGCACGTCCAGGTAGTGCTCGACGGGGTCGCGGCCGTCCTGCGGTCCGGCCGTCTCCAGGATCTGCCCGGTCACCAGCCGTTCGAACGCCTCGGCCTGCACCCGCACCGCCTCCGGACCGAGGTCGGCCAGGGTGTGCGAGGCACGGGCGAAGAGGAAGTCGCCGGTGAGGACCGCGACGGAGTTGCCCCAGCGGGTGTTCGCACTCGCCACCCCGCGGCGCACCGTCGCCTCGTCCATCACGTCGTCGTGGTACAGCGTGGCGAGGTGGGTCAGCTCCACGACGACGGCCGACGGCACGATCCCGGGCGCGTACGGGTCACCGAACTGGGCGGAGAGCATCACGAGCAGCGGACGGAACCGCTTGCCGCCGGCCCGCACCAGGTGCTGGGCGGCCTCCGTGATGAAGGGCACCTCGCTCTTGGTGGCCTCGAACAAGCCTTCCTCGACAGCCGCCAACCCGGCCTGGACATCGGCTTCCAGAGCCTGGTCCCGCACGCTCAGCCCGAACGGCCCGACGTCGGTCACGAGGGGTCTCCTGTCTGCTGTGTCTGCCGGTGATTACGCGGATTGTCGATAGGTCGCTGCCATCACTCGACTCAGCGTATCCGGTCACGTTTCGATCACCGCCAGCGCCCATGGTTACAGGCCGGGTGGTATCTGATCACGACCGTTATGTTTTCGATCAGCTCATAAGAACAGACATTTATCGACTTACCAGGAGGTAGTGAGATATACACGATTTGCCATGATGATTGAGCAAATTCCCATTGGCGGGAATTGCCCCACAGGCTCGTGATCAGTGAGTTGAATCACGTTAACCCCTTTGTCGCCCCACCTCGGCATCGACCCGTACCCCCTTCAGCCGAACGCCAGTTGAGCCTTGGCTCTCGCAAAGGATCAAGCGGACCAAACACCCCCGACCAAGGTCAACCACGCGATATGTGACTCCGGTGCTTGTTCCCGACATGTGCTCTCGCATACGTTCCCGGCCTGTCCGGCGGACGCCGAATCCTGCCACCGCCCGGACCCCCACACGAACCGACCACTCACGCAGGGCAGGAGCGGGGGACCCAGGTAAGTCGCCGGTCCGCACAGCGGCACGGCTCGGGGTGAAGCCGCGTACGGCAGTACACCGCCATACGCGGCCGGGCACCTCCCGGCCCGAACCCGACAGCTCACCTCGCAGGCGCCGGAGAGGAATTTCGCCATGGCCGGACGAGGCAAGCACCGTCGCCCCAGAACCAACCCGCTCTCCCGAGGTGTCGCGATCGCCGGCACCGGCGGAGCGGCACTGACCCTCCCGCTCCTCGGAGCCACCTACGCGAGCGCGGCCGAGGCGCCGCAGAGCGCACCCGCCGTCGCACAGTCCGTGCCGCAGGCGGCCCAGCCCAAGTCGCTCACGTACACCGTGGTCAAGGGCGACACGCTCTACCGCATCGCGGACAAGTACGACGTCGCGGGCGGCTGGAAGAAGCTCTACAAGGACAACCGCTCCGCCGTCGGCGACAGCCCGAAGCTGATCCACCCGGGTCTGAAGCTGAAGGTGTCGACGACCAAGGCGCCCGCCGCGAAGAAGGCGACCAAGTCGTCCGCCCCCGCCAAGCCCGCCGGTGGCGCCGCCAAGGCCACCCAGGCCTCCGCGAAGACCTACGCCAACAACCTCGACGGGTGGATCCGCGAGGCGCTGGACGTCATGGCGCAGAAGGGCATTCCGGGGTCGTACGACGGCATCTACCGCAACGTCATGCGCGAGTCGTCCGGCAACCCCCAGGCGATCAACAACTGGGACTCCAACGCCGTCAAGGGCACCCCCTCCAAGGGCCTGCTCCAGACCATCGACCCGACCTTCCAGGCCTACCACGTGGACGGCACGTCGTGGGACCCGTACGACCCGGTCGCCAACATCACGGCGGCCTGCAACTACGCGGCCGACCGCTACGGCTCGATCGACAACGTCAACGGCCCGTACTGAGCCGTCCCGCCCAGCAGTCGCTCGAGGACGACGGCGATGCCGTCGTCCTCGTTCGACAGGGTGATCTCGTCGGCCACGGCCTTGAGTTCGGGATGGGCGTTCGCCATCGCGACGCCGTGGGCGGCCCAGTCGAACATCGGGATGTCGTTGGGCATGTCACCGAAGGCGATGGTGTCCGCCGGCCGCAGCCCCAGATGCTCGGCCGCCAGCGCCAGGCCCGTCGCCTTGGTGACGCCGCACGGCTGGAGCTCGACCGTGCCGGGCCCCGACATCGTCACCGTCGCCAGTGAGCCGACCACCGAACGGGCCGTCGCCGCCAACTCGTCGTCCGTCAGGTAGGGGTGGCGCAGCAGCACCTTGCTGATCGGCTCGCCCCACAGGTCGTCGCGCCGCTCGACCCGTACGGCCGGCAGGGTCGGGTGCGGCATCAGATAGCCCGGCTCGATGAGCGTGAGCCCGTCGACCCCGTCCTGGTCGACCGCGGCGTACACCTGCCCCACCTCGGCCTCGATCTTGCCGAGCGCGGTCTCCGCCAGTTCCCGGTCCAGGGTGATGGACCACAGCAGCCGGTCCGCGCCCGCGTCGTACACCTGCGCGCCCTGCCCGCACACCGCGAGCCCCGTGCAGCGGAGGTCGTCGAGGAGCGGTCGCACACGCGGCGCCGGCCGGCCCGTCACCACGAGGTGCTGGGCACCGGTGTCCGCCACCCGCGCGAGCGCGGCGAGCGACCGGTCGGAGAGGGTGTCGTCGCCGCGCAGCAGCGTTCCGTCCAGGTCGGTGGCGATGAGTGAATATGCGATGGGTGCGGCCATGATCAGAGAATACGGACAGCGCGCCCGTTCGTTTCATCCCCCGGCGCACACCGATTGCCCGGTTGAAGGCCTCTGTACCAGTTGGCAACAACATGGTCCGCTACCTACCGTCGGGGCCGTCTCGAGCGGTACCTTCCATGTGTCCAGGGGGGACTTGATCGGGGGGTCGGGTTGAGCAGTGGGCGCATTCGCGTGGCTGGGCCCGGGGAGCTCGGCGAAGGGGAAAAGGAGCGCTGGCGCGCACTGCGCGCTGCCTCCGAGGCACCGCGCAACCCTTTCATGGAACCGGAGTTCACCGAAGCCGTCGGCCTGGTGAGGCCGCAGGCCCGGGTCGCGGTGGTGTACGAGGGGCTGGAGCCGGTCGGCTTCCTGCCCTATGAACGGGGCCCGTTGGGCCAGGGCCGGGCGATCGGGCTCGGCGTCTCGGACGCGCAGGGGGCGATCCTGCGGCCGGGCCTGGACCTGGACACGGGCCGGCTCCTCAAGGCCTGCTCGGTGTCGAGCTTCGCCTTCGACAACCTGGAGGCCGAGCAGCGGCTGTTCGTCCGGTACGCGGCCGAGGAGCACGCCACCTACGTCGTCGACGTGGAGAAGGGCTACGAGACGTACGAGTCGGTGCTGCGCGCCCAGTCGCCGAAGTTCCTGAAAACCACCCTGGCCAAGGAGCGCAAGCTGGGCCGGCAGGTCGGCGAGCCGCGGTTCGTGTTCGACGAACGCGACCCGGCCGCGCTGCGCACCCTCATGGAGTGGAAGTCGGCGCAGTACCGCAGGACGGGCCGGCAGGACCGCTTCGCACGGGAGTGGATCACCCGGCTCGTGGGACGGCTGGCCCGGACCCGGGCACCGGAGTGCGCCGGCACGCTGTCCGTGCTGTACGCCGGGGAGCGGCCCGTCGCCGCGCACTTCGGACTGCGCTCGGCGTCCGTCCTGGCCTGCTGGTTCCCGGCCTACGACCCGGAGTTCGCGAAGTACTCGCCGGGTCTGGTGCTGCACCTGCGCATGGCCGAGGCGGCGGCCGCCGAGGGCATCGGCGTGCTCGACCTGGGGCGGGGCGCGGCGGAGTACAAGGACGCGCTGAAGACGGGCGAACTGCCCGTGTACGAGGGTGCGGTGACGCGGCCGGGGGCGGGCGCTGCGCTGCACTGGCTGAGCCGCGAGCCGGCGCGCCGCGCGCACAGTTTCGTCCGGGGCAGGCCGCGGCTCGCGGCGCTGGCCGCGCGGACCCTGAAGGGCGCGGCTCGGCTGCGCCGTACATGAGCACGAGTTCGTACCTGACACGAGTGGGGGGTGAGGGGCGCATGGCTCGTTCGTCGCGTGCGCGGGAGGAGATACGGCGGTTCCTGGACATCGGGGCGGTGCAGGTCGCCGAGCTGGACCTCGACGGTGACGAGGCGGTGCTCAGACCCGGTCCGGGGAGCCCGCCGGTGACGCACGGCGAGGTGTTCGTGCTGGTCCGCAGGGGTGGGCGGCCCGTGGGCACGCTGCTCGGGCGGGTGCCGGAGGGGGCGGACGCGCGAGGTGTGCTGGCGGAGCGGGCGCGGGCGGAGTGTGCGGCCGGGGATGTCCGGGACGCCGGTGAGCCCGGGGACGCCGGAGTTGCCGGGTTGGCCGGGGAGCCTCCGTACGCCAGTGTCGTCGTCGCGACCCGGGAGCGGGCCGGGCAGCTGGCCCGCGCGCTGGACTCGCTGCTGGCGCAGGACCATCCTCGGTTCGAGATCGTCGTCGTCGACAACGCGCCCGTGACGGACGAGACGCGGGAGTTGGTCGAGCGGAAGTACGCCGAGCGCGTGCGGTACGTGTGCGAGCGGGTGCCCGGCCTCGCGGTCGCGCACAACGCGGGCCTCGCGGCCGTCCGGGGCGAGGTGGTCGCCTTCACCGACGACGACGTGGTCGCCGACCCGCGCTGGCTGGCCGAGCTGACCGCGCCCTTCGCCGCCGACGCCGGACTCGGCTGTGCCACCGGGCTGATCCTGCCCGCGCGGCTGACGACCCCGGCCCAGGTGCTGCTGGAGAGCCACGGCGGCTTCGCGAAAGGCTTCACTCCAAGGACGTACGACCCGGCGCGTCCGCCGGGCGACGAACCGCTGTTCCCGTTCACGGCGGGGCGGTTCGGCTCCGGTGCCAACATGGCGTTCCGTACGGCGGTGCTGCGCTCCGTCGGCGGTTTCGACCCGGCCACCGGTGCCGGTACGGCCGCCCGGGGCGGTGACGACCTCTACGGCTTCGTCCGTGTCCTGGCCCAGGGCCACCGGCTGCGCTACACGCCGCACGCACTGGTGTGGCACCACCACCGGGAGACCTGGCGGGACCTGGAGACCCAGGCGTACGGCTACGGCGCCGGGCTCACCGCCTATCTGACCGCGGTGCTGGTGAACCGGCCCGCGCTGCTGCCGGCGTTCCTCGCGCGGCTGCCCCGCGGCCTCGCCCACGCCCGGACGCTGACGGCCGTACGCGAGACGGACGGGGGCGGGGCGCCGGGTGACCACGACGTGCGGACGCATCCCTGGCCACGGCGGCTGTCGCGGTTGCAGCGCAGGGGGATGCTGTACGGGCCTGTCGGCTATGTGCGGGCGCGGCGGGCGCTGCGCGCGACGGTCGGCGCGACGGTTCGGGGGGCGAGATGAGGACGTCGGCGCGTACGCGTGGTGAGGGACCGATATCGCCCTCGGGGACCCCGGCCATCCCCGTCTTCCTGTACCACGCCGTGATGGACGACCCGCCCGACTGGATCGCCGAGTTCACGGTCACGCCGAAGCAGTTCGCGGCCCACCTCGACGCCCTGGCCGACAGCGGCCGTACGCCGGTCACGATCAGTACGGTCGCCGACCATCTGGCCGGGCGGGCGCCGCTGCCGCCCCGGCCCGTGCTGCTCACCTTCGACGACGGCTTCGCCGATCTGCCCGGCCCGACCGCCGAGACGCTGGCCGGCCGCGGGCTGCCCGCCACCGCCTATCTCACCACCGGCGCCATCGCCCCGGGCGGCCGCAGTCTGCTGCCGCCCGCCCCGATGATGACCCTGGACCGGACGGCGGAGCTGGAACGTTCCGGCATGGAGATCGGCAGCCACACCGTGACCCACGCGCAGCTCGACACCCTGTCCGGCAAGGACCTGGCGTACGAACTGCGCACGTCGAAAGCCGTGCTGGAGGACGCCCTCGGGCACGAGGTCCGCCACCTCGCCTATCCGCACGGCTACAACAGCCCGCGGGTGCGGACCATGTCGGCCCGGGCCGGCTACGAGACGGCGACCGCCGTACGGCACGCGCTCAGCTCCGACCACGACGAGCGGTACCGCATCGCCCGGCTCATCGTGCGGCGTACCCACACCGTCACCGACGTCGAGGGCTGGCTGGCGGGGACGGGCGCGCGGGTCGCGCCGTACCGCGACGGGCCGAAGACGATCGCCTGGCGGTGGTACCGGCGGGCCCGTGCGGTGGTGCACGGGCCCGAGTTCGCGGGCTGACCGCCGCGTTCGGTCGTCACTTGAGCGGCTGGTTGAGGTACGGGTCGGCGGCGGCCTTGCGCAGGCTGTCCCAGGCCGCGTCGTTGGCCAGCGCCAGGTTGCAGTGCGGTCCGGGGTCGCGGTAGTTCCACTGGAGGGCGGCCTTGACGCCCTCCAGGCCCTTCAGCACCCCGGGTACCTGGGCGTACCACTCGGCCTGCCGCTGCGGGCGGGCCGAGTCCTCGGCGGTGCCGAACTCGGAGAGCATCAGCGGCTTGTCGTCGGAGATGTTCTCGCGGATCCAGTCGTGCGCGGTGTTCTGGGTCTGCTCGAAGCTCATCCAGCCCGTGTTGTGGCAGCGGTAGTAGTTGTACTGGTTGTAGCCGATCCAGTCGACGTACCGGTCGCCGGGATACATCCGCTTCATCTCGTCGGCGTGGTCGAGATAGCCGGTGGTGATCCACGTCCAGACCACGTTGTCGACGCCCAGCTCGCGGAACCGGTCGTGGATGTGCCGGTACGCCTTCACGTACTCGGCGGGGGTGCCGTTGTCCGGGGTGCGGGTGTCCATCTCCAGGTCGAAGGAGAGGAAGACCTTCTTGCCGTAGTCCTTGATGCGCCGGGCCTGGACGTCGATGACCTTGTCGTCCAGCTCACCGGACGCGATCTGCTTCCAGGTCGGCTGCTGCTTCTTCGTGCCGCCCCACCACTTGCTCTCCCAGGACAGCAGCAGCAGGTGGTCCTCGCCGACGCGCCGTTCCTCCGGGGTGAGCAGCTGGCCTTCGCGGCGGGTGCCCTGGGGCAGCGACATGTCGTGGTACGTGTACACGATGTCCAGCTCGCGGCCCACGCGTTTCTCGTAGGCGCGCACCTTCTCGGGCAGGTCGCCACGCTCGTGCGGCACGAACGCGCCGAACCAGGCGCCGCAGGGGGGTTCCAGGAGTGCGGTGGGGCGGCAGTCCGCCCTGGAACCGGAGCCTTGGGGGTCCGGTCCGGAGGCGTCCCTGAGGGCGAGTGCGCCGACCAGGACCGCGCTGACGACCGTGGCGGACGTGATCAGCAGACGGCGCCGGCTCGATGCGAACGGGCCGGCGGCCGGCTGCTCCTCGGTCGTGCTCGAGTCACGGCGAAAGGGACGGTGGGACCGATGGGGACGGTCGGATCGGTGGGGACGGTCGGATCGGTGGGGACGGTTGAACCTCACTGAGCGGAACCCTTCGGTGTACTCGGCGTCGTCCTCGGCTGCGGGGAGGCGCGCAGCGGCGGACAGAACGCGGCGAGCGTGGTCAGCAGAGTCAGCGTCAGCAGCACCCGCTGCGCACTGAAGGTGTGCGTGGCGATCAGGACGGTCGCGACGAGCATCACGGCACCGATGCTCATGAACAGCACCAGCATCAGCCGCTCCAGCAGGTCGGAGTGGCGTGCGAAGTCCGGGTCCCGGCGCTCGACGGGCCCTTCGGCGGGCCGCGCCCCCAGTGCGGGGGCGCAGACTCTGACCATCGCCGCGCCGGGGCCCGCGGCCAGGAAGAGGACGACCGCGGCGCCCCGCAGCGGCGATCCGCCGGGCAGGGCGAGCGCGGCGAGCGCGAGCCAGCCGCCGAACGGCGGCAGCATCCGGACCACGAGTTCCTGCGGTGTCATCGCTCCGCTCCCCCAGCCTGCTTCAGTACGTAGAGCCATCCGGCGCTGTTCTGCGCCACGAGCCGGAACCGCGGTGAGGCGGCGACGGACTTCCGGACGCGGTCCAGCTGCGCCTCGGTGAGCTGGCCGTTCATCTCGGAGTTGGCCAACTGCCCCTGCGTGAGCAGGAAGTAGGCCCGGGCCGGTCGCTCCACCCCGGCCATGTCACTGGCGAGGGTGGCGGCCGGCTTCTGGACGATCCGGTCGACGTGACTGCGGGCGTCGTCGAGGAACCAGTAGTGGTCGACACTCCAGTAGGAGTCGTACGCGAGCGGGTAGTTGCGGTTGGCGGCCACGACGAGCGAGCCGTCGGGGGCCTGGTCGAACAGCTGCCGTACGAGGGCCACTTCCTGCGGCGGGAAGTAGTTGATCCGGTCCTTGCCGGAGTAGGCCGGGACGAACGCCAGGGTTCCGCCGAGCAGCGCGGCCAGCGGCAGCCAGACGCCGAGCCACCGTCGCCCGCCCTCGGCGGGGGCGGCCTGCCGGCTGCCGGCTTCCCGCGCGGCGGCGTCGGCGGCCAGTGTGCGGACCTTGGGCAGCAGCGCCGCCGCGGCGAAGAACGCGGCGCCGGGCAGCATGAAGAGCAGCACCCGGAAGATCATCTCGCTGCCGTAGCTGCTGGCCGCGAACATCGGCAGCGGGGCCGCCGCGATCAGCAGCAGCGGCCGGGCCCGGTGCCGCAGCACCCGTTGGCGCAGCACGCCGAGAGCCGCGAGCAGCAGGACGGAGCCGGACAGCAGCCGGGCCGCCCAGGAGGTCGCGATCGCTCCGGTACCGGTCGGGGTGGCGCCGTACCCCGTCTCGACGTTGGCGCCGACGTCGCCGACCGAGCGGATCATGTCCGGCATCGCGGCGGACAGGAAGGGCAGCGCCGCCGTGAGACACCAGGCCAGGAAGATCACGACGGTCGTGACCACCGGGACCCAGTCGCGGTAACGGCGGCTGAGGCACAGGGCGAGCAGGCAGACGACCAGCATGCCCGGGGTGAGCTGGTGGGAGATGACGATCGCCACGAGCATGACGGTGATCACCACCGTCCACACGGCCTGCCGGGGCTGCCCGCGCCGCACGGCGGACCGGCCGAAGCGGCGCAGGACGACGGCCAGGACGCCGACATGCAGCGCGTAGGCCACGGACTGGGGCGAGAAGTAGTCCTGCCCGACCCAGTTGGCGACGTAGAAGAGCCAGACCGCCGTCCAGATCAGCCGCCGGTCCTCGGTGAAGGTGCGGTAGATCAGCAGCAGCGGGAGCAGCAGCATCAGGCTGGAGGCCAGGGGCCACCAGGCCATGAACATCGCGGCCGAGTCCACGCCCAGCAGCCGCACCAGGGCGGCCTGGGCGGCGAAGAAGCCGGGCCACTGGTCGTACACCGCCATGTCGCCGACCTGGTCGGCCGTTTGCAGACCGCCGGCCGTCAGCAGATGGTCGATGACCGCCTCGTGCTTCCACGCCCAGGCGTACAGCGGGGTCGGGTAGACCACGGCCTGGGTGGCCCGCTCCATCACCAGCAGCCCGAGGACGTACGCCGCCGCCCAGCCGCCCCGCCGGCGCGGATCGCGGACGGTGAACCAGAAGCCGGTGGTGAGCACCGCGAGGCCGGCCCAGAAGGTGGGGTGCAGCGCGGTGACCAGGCCGTAGTCGTCGAGCCGCGAGACGTCGGTGTGCCGCACGGCGTACACCCAGAGGGCGAGCGCGGCGAACAGCGGCACGCCGGGCCAGGCGAGGGCGCGGCGCCCGGGCCAGACGGGAGGCAGATCGGACAGGTCCGTCACGGGCTCATGGGCGGGGCTCGACGACTCCGAGGAAGAGGGGCTGGAGGACTGGCTGGAGGTCTCGGGGTGGGGAGCCGACGAGTCCGCTTGGTCCCGGGCAGGTGTGGGTTCTGGCGTGGATCTCTCCCGTGGAGTTGCTGGCGGACGCACGGTGGTTCCCCCCTGGCGATTCGGCTCTGTTCGACTCTGTTCGGCGCTGGATCGTGTCTGTTCGGCGCTGGATGGTGATCAGTCGCTGGGCCGGCCGCGCGGTGAACCGTCGGCCGTTCGGTTGGATCTGGAGCGGGAGAGCGTCCACGCCGACGCGGCGCGGCGGAGCAGCAGGAGCAGGAAGAGGACGGCGAGCAGGGGCGGCGCGACGGGTGCGAGCGCGTCGCGCCACACCCAGCCGCCGACCGCGACGAGATACAGAACCCCCCAGCGCCCCGGCCACGACAGCCGCCCGCTCGCGCTCGCGAGCAGCAGCCACAACGGCACGAGGCACAGCATCTGGCAGACCGGCGGCGCCCAGCGCAGCAGCGGCTCGGGCCCGTCGAGCCCCAGCGTGTCCGCGAGGAAGCCGGCCGTCTTCTCATACAACGCCCCGTCCACCGGCCGCGGTTCCCGTCCGAGGGCGACCGGTGCGGTGTACAGGGCGAGCAGGGCGGCGTACAGCGCCGTGCCGGGCAGCCACGGGTCGTGCCGGGTGCACAGCGTGAGGGCGGCGACGAACACCACGAGCAGCAGGCCCCCCGCCGTGAGCGAGGGCAACGGCAGCCCCTCCAGCAACTGACGTCCGGTCAGCGCCGCTTCGGAGGCGTCGCCGAGCCAGGGCAGGTCGCGCAGCGGTGCCAGGAAGAAGACGGTGGCGACACCGAGCAGGCTCCAGAGGGCGCCTCTCAGCCGCCGCTCCTGTGGCTCCTGGTCCGTGACCGGTTCTCCGGGATCGGGTGGTGGTGCTCCGGGATCGGGTGGTGGTGCTCCGGACTCTTGCGACGGCTCCCGGGGTGGCCCCTCCGGCCGCACGATCAGCGCCAGCGTGTCCGCCTGCAGCGCCTCGCGTTCGTACCCCGGCCTGCCGATGAACAGGGTGACCGTGTCCTCGTCACCGTCCTTGGGCTGGTACGCGGCCCGGCGCGCCCAGGTCGTGCCGTACCCGGCGGTGGCGTTGAGCTTGGCCCAGCGGGTGCCGTAGGAGGGGTCGGCGGGCGGGCGGACAACGGGCGCGCCGTCGTCGTGGCGCAGTGCCGCGCGCAGCCCGACCGAGGAGACGACGGCGATCAGCGTCATGCTCAGCAGCACCGCCCAGCCGGCGCCCGCGATCCCCGCCGGGGTGAACAGCACGGCCGCACTGCCCAGCACCAGGACGCACATGGCGCCTTGGAGCGCGGCCAACACACCCGTACGCCCCTGGACGCGCAGCACGCCGATGTACAGCTCCACCACGACCCGCGGCAGCGCGCCGAGGGCGAGCAGCCGCAGCACGGTCGAGCCGTGCTCGGCGTAGTCCGGGCTGAAGGGCGTGAGGATGTACGGGGCGAAGAGGACCAGTACCAGCACGACCGGGACCAGCAGCAGCGTCATGCGCCGCAGTGCTCCCCGGACGCCGTCCGCGAGCTGGCGCGGGTCGTGCGAGGCGTGCGCGGTGAGGGACGAGGCCATGTTGATGGCCATGAACTCCATCGTGCCGCCGACGGTGTACGCCACGTAGAAGTAGCCGTTCTCCGCGGCGCTGAAGCGGACCGCGACCATCACCGGCAACAGGTTGATCATGGCCAGGCTGAACAGCGCGCCCAGCGAGTCCCCGGCCAGGAAGCGGCCCATGTCGCGGAGTCTCGGAGGCTCCTTCTCGCGGTCGTGTGCCGCTTGGCCCGGGATGAGCTTGCGGAAGATCAGCCAGCCCAGCGGCAGGGTGGAGAAGGCGATCGCCACCGCCCAGGACACGAAGATGCCGAGGACGGGCAGCGTGCCGGCGAAGACGGCCAGCAGGGCCAGTTTCCCGACCGAGAACACCGCGTTCCCGGCCGGCACCCACTCCGCCTTGCGCAGTCCGGTGAGCACACCGTCCTGGAGGGTGAGCAACGCCCAGGCCACGCACGCCGCGACGAACACCGCCCCCGCCATGGGGGTGCCCAGGGGGGCGTACGAGGCGCCCCAGGCGTCGAGTGTGAGCAGGAAGACGGCGGCGGCCAGCGCCACGACCAGCGAACTGGCCGCGTACGTGCCCCACACCAGGCGCCCGGTCTCCCGTCCCGCGCGCGGGACGAAGCGCACGACGGCCCCGATCATCGTCGTCGCGGTGATGCTGGCGAGCAGCCGCATCGCGGCGATCGCGGCGGAGCCCTGGCCGACGGCCTCCTCGGAGTAGTAGCGGGCGGCCACCAGCCAGAAGCCCAGGCCCAGCACGGCGGACACGCCGGTGCTGAGCATGAGGAAGTAGGCGTTCTTGAACAGCGAGTCGTGCGTGTGTTCGCTGCCGGCAGGCCGCGGCCCGCCCCCGTCGGCACGCGTGGGGGCGGGCTCGTGCACCTGGATCTCAGCCACGGGACTAACCCAGCCCTCCCGGTGTCGGACTGCTCCTGGACAGCTCTCCCGGTGCTTCGACCGGTTGTGCCCCGGACCGCTGCAGCACCTCGACGACCGTCCGCGCCCTGAGCGGGTCCACGGGCAGCGCGTGCCGCGCGAACCAGCGGGCCGCCTCGGGGGCCGGTGAGGGGTCGGTGAACTCCGCTCCGGCGTAGTCGTCCAGGGGCGGGTCGTAGAGGTAGCCGACGATGATGCCCCGTCGCGCCAGTGCCGCGATCGCCGCGTCCCGGTCCGCCACGAACAGCGGGACGCGGAACAGCGGCTGGGTGCCGGACTCGTCGCGCGGCTTGGCCCAGGGTGTGGACAGCAGCAGCTCCGTGCCCGCCCGGCAGGCGTCGAGCACGTCGTCGAGCCCGTCGAGCTTGCGCCCGATGCGCCGCAGCCGCAGCAGGCCGGACTCCTGGCGGTAGTCGTGCATGTCGACCCGCACCCAAGGGTGGTGCGCCTCGAGCCCGGGCGCCCGGCGCTCGGCCTGGGCGAGTTCGTCCGGGCGCAGCGGCATCCGGATCTCCTCGCGGTCCGCGAGGCCCAGCAGCCGGATCGCGGCCCAGGCGGCGCGCCGCAGCCGCAGCCCGCGTACCGTCGCCTCGGCGAACGGCCGGACGGCGTAAGCAAGTTCGGAGCTCGCCCGGCGCGGCACGAGCAGCCCCGCGCAGGTCTTCTCCACCGCGTCCCGCAGCCCCGGATCGGCGAGCGAGAGCATGCCTCCGGCCTTGGCGCCCACATGCTTGGACAGGCTGAACGCGGACGCCTCCCCCCACGCCCCGACCGGCCGGTCCCCCACCCTGCTGCCGATGGCGTGCGCCGCGTCCTCGAACAGCGGGATGCCGAGCGCGTCGCACTTCCGCCTGAGGCGCGGCGCCGGGTCCGGGTTCCCGTACAGGTTCGTCGTGAGCACGGCCGACACCGAGCGCCACGTCTCCTCGGGCACGGCGTCGAGGTCGATGGACGCGTCGAGCGGGTTCAGCGGCGCCTGCACCGGGCGCAGTCCGGCCGCGAGCACGACGAAGAAGATGACGTCGTCGTTGACCGGCGACATCAACACCCGTCCGCCGGGCGGGCACCAGTGGCGCAGCGCCACGTACAGCCCGAAACGGCACGACGGTACATACACACATTCCCGGCCGAGCCGGACGCGCATGGTCTCTTCCAGCCGCTTCGGCTGTGGACCACGCCGTACCGAGCCCGGACCGGCCTCCCCTATGGCCATCCGCCCCCCTGGTGTGCCATGGGAACGCCCCCTCCCCGAGGCCTTCCGGCACCCGCCCAGAGTCGCCCCGTTCGCACCGCTCCGTCAAGATTGCGTCGCGTCCTGTGGATAACTTCCGGCACGTACGAAAGTGTCGTCTCGTCCGCCCCGTCCGAGTCGCGCCGACCGGCCACCCCCACACCCACCTGCCCCGTTCGCCCGGGTCCGCCTCCTCGGACTCTGCCCACGACCGGCGTGCCACCCGTAACGTGTGGCACGACCACGAATACGTGGCGACGACATGGCACACCCGAAAGCGAGGCAGCACCCGATGCCCCCCTTCGATGTCCCCGAGGGCGACCCCTTCGGCCCGCACAATCTGCCGTACGGCGTGTTCTCCCTCCCCGGCTCGTCCCACCGGTCCGTGGGTGTCCGGCTCGGCGACCATGTGCTGGACGCCGGTGCCGCGGCCCACGCGCTCGGCTCCCCGTACGCCGCCCTGCTCGCCCGGCCGACCCTCAACCCGCTGCTGGCGGCGGGCCGCACGGCCTGGTCGGACGTGCGCCGGGCACTGACCGCCTGGGTGACCGTGCCGTCCCACCGCGAGACCGTCGAACCGCTGTTCCATCCCCTGTCCTCGGTGACCCTGCACCTGCCCTTCGAGGTCGCGGACTACGTCGACTTCTACGCCTCCGAGAACCACGCCCGGAACGTCGGCCAGATCTTCCGCCCCGACGCCGCCGACTCCCTGACCCCCAACTGGAAGCATCTGCCGATCGGCTACCACGGCCGCTCCGGCACGGTCGTCGTCTCCGGCACGGACGTCGTACGCCCCTCCGGCCAGCGCAAGGCGCCCGCCGACGCCGCTCCCGTGTTCGGACCGTCCGTCCGACTGGACATCGAGGCGGAGGTCGGCTTCGTGGTCGGCGCGCCGTCCCGGATGGGCGAGCCGGTGTCCCTCGACGGCTTCCGCGAGCACGTCTTCGGCCTCTGCCTCCTCAACGACTGGTCCGCGCGCGACATCCAGGCCTGGGAGTACGTCCCCCTCGGCCCGTTCCTCGGCAAGTCCTTCGCCACGTCGGTGTCGGCGTGGATCACCCCGCTGGACGCCCTGGAGGAGGCCCGGGTGGCCCCGCCGGCCCGGACGCACGAGCTGCTGCCGTACCTGGACGACAGCGACGAGGAACCCGGCGGCTACGACCTGCGGATCAGCGTCGCCGTCAACGGCCACGTCGTCTCCGAGCCGCCCTTCTCCACCATGTACTGGACGGCCGCCCAGCAGCTGGCCCACATGACCGTGAACGGCGCCTCCCTGCGCACCGGCGACCTGTACGGCTCGGGCACGGTGAGCGGCCCGTCGGACCGGGAGCGGGGCTCCCTGCTGGAGCTGACCTGGAACGGCCGCGACCACCTCGAACTCCCGGACGGCAAGAGGACGTTCCTGGAGGACGGCGACGTGGTGACCCTCTCGGCCTGGGCCCCGGGGCCGGACGGTGTGCGGGTGGGGCTCGGCGAGGTGACGGGGCGGGTGACACCGGGAGCGGAGTGAACCCTCGCGGCAGGGGCGAGTCTGGCCGACAGTCGCCCCTCCCGGCTCTTCCGATGGCGTTCGACCCCTGACTCACACCGCCCGGCCCGTCATACTGGGCGTCGGGCGGTGTGTCCGCCCGCGCGCGGTACACGGCCCGTTCGGCGAACACCTCGACCGTGGCACCCGGGCGCACAGCAGCCGCTCTCCCCCGCACCACCCGTAGCCGCCCCTCTTCCGACCAGGAACCGGAGCCCGTGGCAATGACCGTCTGCCTGCTCCTGCTGAGCGTTGTCGCCGTGACGGCCGCCGTGCCCGTGCCCCGGGCGCTGACCCGGTCCGCGTGGCCCGAGCGGGAACCGGTGGTCGCGCTGTGGGTGTGGCAGTGCCTGGTCGCCACCGTCCTGCTGTGCTGCGTGACGGCTCTCGCCCTGGGTGCCGCCGCCGTCTTCGGCACGGTCCGCGCCCAGCTCTTCGCCCCGGCGCCGCCCGCCGTGACCGCGGCGTACGACCTCTCCACCGCCCCGCCGTGGGCCGCCACCCTCACCCTGCTGCTGGCCTGCGGCGCGGCCTGGACGACCGCGATGCTCGCGCGCGAACTCGTCGAGGCCCGCCGACGCCGCGCCCAGGCCCGCGCCCACCTGCGCGAACGCGCCCCCGACTTGCCGGCCGGCCTGCCCGCCGCCCGCGGTCCCCTGCTGGTCCTGGAGGACGAGTACCCCGACGCCTGGTGGATGCCCGGCAGTCCGTCCCAGCTGATCGTCACCACGGGCGCCCTGCACCGCCTCACCGGCCACCAGCTCGACGCCGTCCTCACCCACGAGCGCGGCCACGCCCGCGCCCGCCACGACTGGCTGCTGCACCTGTCCACGGCCCTGGCCACCGGCTTCCCCCGCATCCCGCTGTTCGCCCACTTCTGCGACCAGACCCACCGCCTGGTCGAACTGGCCGCCGACGACACCGCCTCCCGCCGCTGCGGCCACCTGACCACCGCACTGGCCCTGATCGAGCTCAACCAGCACCGCGGCGTCCTGTCCTGCGCCTCCAGCCACCGGCTGCTGGGCGAACGGGTCGACCGGCTCCTGGAACCGCCGCCCCGGCTCGGGCGCAGGCACCGGGCCCTGACGACCACCACGGCCGCGCTCGTACCGCTGCTGCCCCTGCTGATCGCGTTCGCCCCGGGCCTGACGGCGCTGTCGTAGCCGTACCGGCCGGGCGCCGGAGCCAGTGGGGCGGATCCGGCCGTCGAACGGCCGCGGCCGTGGTGGCAGATCTCCCCACGGGCCCGCCGAAACCGCAGCTCAACAGTCGAACCGGTCACATTCCCGGTGGCGCAACACTCCCGCAACACTCCTTTTCCTATCGGATAGGTATGGTCCGATCCATGCCCATCGACCGCAGCCGAGACCACGCCGGACCGGGAGCCGCGACCACCGTCGCCGCCCACCGCGCGCGGCGACGGCTGCGCGCCGACCGGGCCAGGCAACTGGCGGACCTGCTCCGCCAGCAGACGCTCACCGGCGCCTTCCCCGGCGGCACCCTCCCCCACGAGTCGACCCTCGCCGCCGACTACGGCGCCGGCCGCAACACGGTCCGCGAGGCGCTCGACCTGCTGCGGGCCGAGGGCCTCGTGGAGCGCCGGCCCGGCGTCGGCACCGTGGTCGTGGCCCACAAGTACCCCCACGGTCTCGACCGCCTGATGGGTCTCGCGGAAACCCTCCGCGAACACGGCCGGGTCACCAACGAGGTCCGCACCATGGGCCCCGCCCCGGCACCCGCGCCGGTCGCCGAACGCCTCCACCTCGCGCCCGGCACCGACGTCCTCTACATCGAACGCCTGCGCCGTCTGAACGGCCTCCCCCTGTCCCTCGACCTCACCTACATCCCTCTCGACATCGGCACCGAACTGCTCGGCGCCGACCTGGAGAACACCGACGTCTTCCGCCTCCTGGAAGCCGTCACCGGCCAGCCCCTCGGCCACGCCGAGATCACCCTGGAAGCGGTCAGCGCGGACACCCACTCGGCCGCCGTGCTCGAGGCCCCGCGCGGCACCGCCGTCCTCATGCTGGAACGCCTCACCCACCTCGCGGACGGCCGCCCGGTCGACCTGGAGTTCATCCGCTTCCGCGGCGACCGCATCACCATGAGCGGCCTGCTGCACCGGTACCGGTAACCACCCCGCTCGCGCAGATCCCTGGAGACAGCCATGCCCTTGGCGCCCCAGCGGGCCGACGTGCCCGTGACCATCGACGAGTCGAAGTGCATCGACGGCTGCACGCTCTGTGTGGACATGTGCCCGCTGGACTCCCTCGCCATCGACGAGAGCAACGGCAAGGCGTACATGCATGTCGACGAGTGCTGGTACTGCGGCCCGTGCGCGGCCCGATGCCCCACCGGAGCCGTCACGGTCAACATGCCCTATCTGCTCCGGTGAGAGGCCCGAACCGCCATGTCCCGAACCATCACATCCCGAACCACCCTGAAACGCACCGCGGTCGCGATGTCCGCCGTCGTCCTCCTGCTCCCGCTCAGCGCCTGCGGCGGTGACGCCGAGGCCGGCAGCGGCTCCACGGTCACCGTCACCGTCGGCTACCAGTCCAGGACGATCAACACCGTCACGGCGGGCACCCTGCTCCGCTCCCTCGGCTACTTCGAGAAACAGCTCAACGCCCGCCACGACGGCATCACCTACAAGGTGAACTGGCAGGACTACGCCACCGGCGCGCCGATCACCGCCCAGATGACCGCCGGGAAGATCGACATCGGCTCGATGGGCGACTTCCCGCTGCTCATCAACGCGGCCCGCGGCAAGCAGCTGAACAGCCCCACCCGCCTGGTCTCGGTCACCGGCTACAACCTCCGCGGCGGCCTCAACACCATCGTCACCGCGCCCGGTTCCAAGCTCGCCTCCCTGAAGGACCTGAAGGGCAAGAAGGTCTCCACGAGCGTCGGCTCGGCCGCCGACGGCACCCTCGTACGGGCCCTGCAGCGCGCCGGCATCGACCCGAACAGCGGCATCGAGAAGCTCAACCAGCAGCCCTCCGTCGGCGCCTCGGCTCTCACCGCGGGCAGCGCGGACGCGCTGTCGCAGTTCGTCGCCTGGCCGGGCCTGCTCGCCTACCAGGGCAAGGCGAAGGCCCTGTACGACGGGGCCCGGCTGAACCTGCCCACCTTCCACGGCGTCACCGCCCGCGAGCATTTCGCCAAGGAGCGGCCCGCCGTGCTGGACGCGTTCCTGAAGGCGCAGGCGCAGGCGACGGACTATCTGAACGACCACCCGGTGGACGCCGCCGAGAAGGTCGCGAAGGCGACCGCCCTGCCCGCCGAGGTCGTCTACCTCTACAACGGCGCTCACGGCATCGCCACCTTCGACCCGGCCATCAAGCCCCAGCTCGTCTCCGCCTTGAAGAAGGACGTCTCGATCCTCAAGTCGGCGAAACTCACCGGCGACGTGGACGTCGACTCCTTCGTCGACGACCGGTACGTGAAGAAGGCCCTCGGGCCGACGGCGTACGCCAGGCAGCTCGCCGCGAAGCCCGCGCCGGCCGCGAGCGAGGCCTGGCCCAAGGGCGCCTCGAAGACCGTCACCTTCACCTCCCCCTCTCAGCTGCTGAAGTACGTGGCCGGGCACCGCGACGCCGTCCGCGCCGCCTACGTCCCCGACACCACCACCGGCACCCTGTGGTTCGCCGACAAGGCCGTGTGGGTGGCCGACGGCGACAAGCTGCTGCCCTTCGTCGCGCCCGAGACCGCGCAGGCGTACATCGCCGGGCACGGCGGAGCGCGGGTCGTCTCCTACGCCGACGCTCTGGAGCAGGCGTCGTGAGGCGTTATGTGCTCCGCGTGGCCTCGCTGGCGGTCGCCCTCGGCCTGTGGCAGGCGCTGACCAGCCTGAACGTCGATCTGTGGCTGCGCTTCTCGCAGTTCCCGACGGTCACCGACGTGGCCCGGGCCTTCGCCGCCCGGCTGTCCGGGCCGGACTACTGGACGGACCTGACCGACAGCCTGACCCGGATCCTCACGGGCTTCCTGCTGGCCGCCGTCCTGGGCGTCGCCACGGGCGTGCTGGTGGCGCGCTCGCGGCTCGCCGAGGACCTGCTCGGCCCGGTGCTGGAGGTGATCCGCCCGATCCCGGCCATCGCGCTCGTCCCCGTGGCGATCCTGCTCTTCCCCTCCAACGAGCAGGGCATCGTCTTCATCACCTGCACCGCCGCGTTCTTCCCGGTCCTGGTCTCCACCCGGCACGCGGTGCGCGCCCTGACCCCCATGTGGGAGGAGGCGGTGCGCACCATGGGCGGCGGCCGGTGGCGGATCCTCGGCTCCGTCGTCCTTCCGGGCGCGCTGCCCGGCGTGTTCGGCGGCCTGTCCGTCGGCATCGGCGTGTCCTGGATCTGCGTGATCTCCGCCGAGATGATCTCCGGCCAGTACGGGGTCGGCTACCGCACCTGGCAGGACTACACCGTCGTCGACTACCCGGGCGTGTTCGTCGGCATGGTCACCATCGGCGTGCTCGGCTGGCTCACCTCCACGGCCGTGGAACTGCTGGGCCGCCGCCTCACCCGCTGGCTGCCCCGCACCGCCTACGTCCCCGGCGCCCGGCCGCCCCGCCCCGCCCGGTCCGTGAAGCCCGCGCCGGCCGCCCCCGCCGCCGTATCCGGCGGCCCCGTGTCCGGGGGCCCCGCATCCGAGGAGGCACGCGATGAGCACCTCGTCTGAGACCGTCGGCACCTCGCCCGAGACCGGTGTGAGCGCCTCGAAGGAGACCACCCCAGGCGCCTCGCCCGAGACCGTCACCGGCCCGCCGGTGCGCGGCACGCGGCTCACCCTGGCCGGCGCCTCCCTCGGCCGCCCCGGTGCACCCGCGCTGGACGACGTCGACCTGGACATCGCCCCCGGCGAGATCCTCACCGTCGTCGGCCCGTCCGGCTGCGGCAAGTCGACCCTCCTGCGCACCCTGGCCGGCCTGCTGTCCCCGCTCGCCGGGGAGATCACCCAGGACGGGCACCCGCTGACCGGCCCCGCGGCCGACCGCGCCCTGGTCTTCCAGGAGGACGCACTGCTCCCCTGGCGCACCCTGCGCGCCAACGTCGAACTGCCCCTCGCCATCCGCGGCGTGTCCCGCGCCGAGCGCCGGGAACAGGCCCAGTCGTGGCTGGAGCGGGTCGGACTCGGCACGCAGGCACGGCAGTTGCCGCACCGGGTCTCCGGCGGGCAGCGCCAGCGCGTGCAGCTGGCCCGCGCCCTGGCCGCACGCCCGCGCGCCGTCCTGATGGACGAGCCGTTCGGCGCGCTCGACGCCCAGACCCGGGCGGGCATGCAGGACCTGCTGGTGGAGGTGCTGCACGGCACGGGCGCGACCGTCGTCTTCGTCACCCACGACGTGGACGAGGCCCTCTTCCTCGGCGACCGTGTCGCCCTGCTCGGCGCGGGCGGCCTCGTCGCCGTACGGGACGTGCCCCGCCCGCGCGACCGGGGCGCGCACGACGACCCGGCGCGCGTGGCCCTGCGGCGCGACGTCCTCACCTCGCTCGGTACCTGAAAGGCACCCCGGTGACCACCTCCGTGAACCCCCCTGCGGACACCTCCCTGGCCGTCCCGTCCCTCGCCGACGCCGAGGAACTGACCTGCGACGTCCTCGTCATCGGCGGCGGCACCGCCGGCACCATGGCGGCACTGACCGCCGCCGAGCACGGCGCGAACGTGCTGCTGCTGGAGAAGGCCCACGTCCGCCACTCCGGCGCGCTCGCCATGGGCATGGACGGCGTCAACAACGCGGTCATCCCGGGCCGCGCCGAACCCGACGACTACGTCGCCGAGATCACCCGCGCCAACGACGGCATCGTCGACCAGTCCACCGTCCGCCAGACCGCCACCCGCGGCTTCGGCATGGTGCAGCGGCTGGAGTCGTACGGCGTGAAGTTCGAGAAGGACGAGCACGGCGACTACGCGGTCCGCCAGGTCCACCGCTCCGGCTCCTACGTGCTGCCGATGCCGGAGGGCAAGGACGTCAAGAAGGTCCTGTACCGGCAGCTGCGGCGGCGCGAGATGCGGGAGAGGATCCGCATCGAGAACCGGGTGATGCCGGTGCGTGTCCTCACCGCCGAGGGGCGCGCCGTCGGCGCGGCGGGCTTCAACACCCGCACCGGGCAGTTCGTCCAGGTCCGCGCGGGCGCGGTGATCCTCGCGACCGGCGCCTGCGGCCGCCTCGGCCTGCCCGCCTCCGGCTACCTCTACGGCACCTACGAGAACCCCACCAACGCGGGCGACGGCTACGCCATGGCCTACCACGCGGGCGCCGAGCTCACCGGCATCGAGTGCTTCCAGATCAACCCGCTGATCAAGGACTACAACGGCCCGGCCTGCGCCTACGTCGCCAACCCCTTCGGCGGCTACCAGGTCAACCGGCACGGCGAGCGCTTCGTCGACTCCGACTACTGGTCGGGCCAGATGATGGCCGAGTTCGCGGCGGAGGTCGCCTCCGACCGGGGCCCGGTCTACCTGAAGCTGAGCCACCTCCCCGAGGAGTCGGTCTCGGCCCTGGAGACGATCCTCCACTCGACCGAACGCCCGACCCGCGGCACCTTCCACTCCGGCCGCGGCCACGACTACCGCACCCACGACATCGAGATGCACATCTCCGAGATCGGCCTGTGCGGCGGCCACTCCGCCTCCGGCGTCCGGGTGGACGACCACGCCCGTACGACCGTGCCCCGGCTGTACGCGGCCGGCGACCTGGCCTGCGTGCCGCACAACTACATGATCGGCGCGTTCGTCTACGGCGATCTCGCGGGTGCGGACGCGTCCCAGTACGCGGCATACGAAGGGGAGTTGCCTTCCGAGCAGCTCCGGGAGGCGCACGAGCTGATCTACCGCCCGCTGCGCAACCCCGACGGCCCGCCGCAGCCCCAGGTCGAGTACAAGCTGCGCCGCTTCGTGAACGACTACGTGGCCCCGCCGAAGTCCGGCGCCCGGCTGTCGCTGGCCCTGGAATCGTTCGAGCGGATGCACGCCGACATCGCCGAGATGGGCGCCCACACCGCGCACGAACTGATGCGCTGCGCGGAGGTCACCTTCATCCGCGACTGCGCGGAGATGGCCGCCCGGTCCTCCCTGGCCCGCACGGAGTCCCGCTGGGGCCTCTACCACGACCGTCTCGACCACCCCCAGCGCGACGACGCGTCCTGGTTCCACCACCTCGATCTGCACAAGTCCCCCTCTGGTGCGATGGAGTTCACGGCCCGTCCCGTGGCTCCCTATCTCGTTCCTGTCGACGGCTTCACCCCCGTCGGCGGACCCTCCAGGCTGATCGGCGAGGTCCACGCCGAGGACGTGGCGATGGCGGGGCCGCGGGATGTGGCCCCGGTGGCTGCCCAGGTGGAGGCGGCCGGGGCTGCGCAACCGCAGCAGCCAGCGCCGTCCTCGTCCCCCGCTCCCGCCCCCGAGCAGTCCTCCGCGCGCCTCCTCGAACTGGTCGCCCTGGCCGATGAGGAGCCCGAACTCGACGCCCTTCAGCCCTACCTGACCGATCCCACGCCCGCCGTCCGGCGCGAGGCGGTCGCCGTACTCACCGAGACGTTGCCGCCCGGAACCGGCCGCGCCCTAGCCGCCGCCCTGCGCGACACCGCCGCCGAGGTACGGGCGGCCGCGGCCGCGTCACTGCGGGAGCTCGTCGAGACGCTCCCGCCCGAGCCCGACCTGCGCGACGGCCTCGCCGCCGCCCTGGCCGAGCCCGACCCGGTGGTCCGCGCCGCCGCGCTGGACGTCCTGCGCGCCCTGCGCCTCGGAGACGCCGTCCTGTTCTCGGACGCCGTGGCCGACGCCGACATCGCCGTCCGTATCGAGGCCGTACGCGCGCTGGTGTCGGTCGACGCCGCCGAGGAACTGGCCCGAGCGGCGGTCGACGACCCGTCCCGCGAGGTGCGGGTGGCGATCGCCAAGGGGCTGGCCACGGTGGGGGCCGAGCGACTGTCCGGTGGCCTTCCGGCCGGCTCCGATTCCGCCGCCGGCTCGATCGAAGCGGCCCTCACCGGTCTCCTCGACGACCCCGACGCCCTGGTGCGTGCGGCGGCCTACGGAGCACTGGGCACCACCGGCTGCCCGGCGCCCCTCACCACGCGTGCCGTGGCCGCCCTGTCCGAGTCGGCCTGGCAGGTACGGGCCGGGGCCGCCACGGCCCTGTCAGTCGCCGACCCGGAGGTGGCGGTCCCCGCCCTCGCCAAGGCCCTCGCCGACGCCAACGCCGATGTCCGCAAGGCCGCCGTCCTGGCACTGACCCGGCACCGCAGCGCCGAGGAGGCCCGCGCCGCCCTCGCCACGGCGACGACGGACTCCGACGCGGACGTCAGGGCGTACGCGGCACGGGCGCTCTGACCGGTCCGTACCCCCGGAGCTACGCGACCCGGCCGGAGCCCGGCCTCATATCCAGTCGGGTTCCGGCTCCGTCATCTCGGGCCAGTCGTCCGGCCCACCCACCTGCCGGCCGGGCGCCTGGGCCGGAGCCCGGTCGGGCCCCTGGGCCGGGGTCGAACCAGGCTGCCCGCCCAGTGACGCGAGCACCTCCAGCACGCCCTCCCCGTACGTCACGAGCTTCTTCTCGCCCACTCCGCCGATCCCACCGAGCTCGGCCACCGACTCCGGCCACACCGTGGCGATCTCCCGCAGCGTGGCGTCGTGGAAGATGACGTAGGCCGGTACGCCCTGTTCGCGTGCCTGCTCGGCCCGCCAGGCGCGCAGTGCCTCGAAAGCCGGCACCAGCGCCTCGGGCAGCTCGGCGGCGACCGCCTTGCCCTTGCGCTCGCCCCGTCCGGAGCCCGAGGACCCCGACCGGGAGGTCACCGGCTTCTTCGGCTCCTTGCGCAGCGGCACGTCCCGCTCCCGCCGCAGCACCGTCCCGCTGCCGTCGGTCAGCACCAGCGTGCCGTACTCGCCCTCCACGGCGAGGAGCCCCTGGGCCAGCAGCTGCCGGATGACGCCGCGCCATTCGGCCTCGGTCAGCTCCTCGCCGATGCCGAACACCGACAGCTGGTCGTGGTCGAACTGGATCACCTTGCCGGTCCGCTTGCCCAGCAGGATGTCGACGATCTGCACCGCGCCGAACTTCTGCCCGCGCTCGCGCTGCAGCCGCACCACCGTCGACAGCACCTTCTGCGCCGCGACCGTGCCGTCCCAGGTCTCCGGCGGGGTGAGGCAGGTGTCGCAGTTGCCGCAGCCGGCCGGGTCCGGGTCCTGGCCGAAGTAGGCGAGGAGCTGGCCCCGGCGGCACTGGACGGTCTCGCACAGCGCCAGCATCGAGTCCAGGTGGGCCTGGGCCCGCCGCCGGAAGGCCTCGTCGCCCTCGCCGGACTGGATCAGCTTGCGCTGCTGTATGACGTCGTTGAGCCCGTAGGCCATCCAGGCCGTCGACGGCAGCCCGTCACGGCCGGCCCGGCCCGTCTCCTGGTAGTAGCCCTCGACCGACTTGGGCAGATCGAGGTGGGCGACGAAGCGGACGTCCGGCTTGTCGATGCCCATGCCGAAGGCGATGGTCGCCACCACGACCAGGCCGTCCTCCCGCAGGAAGCGGGACTGGTGGGCCGCGCGCGTGCCCGCGTCCAGGCCCGCGTGGTACGGCACCGCCTCGACGCCGTTGCGGCTCAGGAACTCGGCGGTCTTCTCGACGGAGTTGCGCGACAGGCAGTAGACGATGCCCGCGTCGCCCGCGTGCTCCTCGCGCAGGAAGCTCAGCAGCTGCTTCTTCGGATCCGCCTTCGGCACGACCCGGTACTGGATGTTGGGCCGGTCGAAGCTCGCCACGAAATGGCGGGCCGCCGGCATGTTCAGCCGCTCGGTGATCTCCTGGTGTGTGGCGCGGGTGGCCGTCGCGGTGAGGGCGATCCGCGGCACGTCCGGCCAGCGCTCGCCGAGCAGCGACAGCGTCAGGTAGTCGGGCCGGAAGTCGTGGCCCCACTGGGAGACGCAGTGCGCCTCGTCGATCGCGAACACGGAGATCTTCCCGCGCGAGAGCAGATCGAGCGTGTTCTCCAGCCGCAGCCGCTCCGGCGCCAGGTACAGCAGGTCCAGCTCACCCGCGAGGAACTCGGCCTCCACCACCCGCCGCTCGTCGAAGTCCTGCGTGGAGTTGACGAACCCGGCCCGCACCCCCAGAGCCCGCAGTGCGTCCACCTGGTCCTGCATCAGGGCGATGAGCGGGGAGACGACGATCCCCGTGCCAGGCCTGACCAGAGCCGGCACCTGGTAGCACAGGGACTTTCCGGCGCCGGTCGGCATGAGCACGACCGAGTCGCCACCCGCGACCACGTGCTCGATGACCGCTTCCTGCTCGCCCCGGAAGGTCTCGTATCCGAAGACCCGGTGCAGCGTGGCCAGCGCCTCGCTCTGCGTCACTGACATCTCAGCGATACCGCCCGTCCCACCCATCGTCCTGTCCCCCGTACGTCGTCCTTCGACCACTGCCCCCACGATAGGGGTCGCCACCGACAGCCCCGAAGTTATCCACAGGCTGGGCGACCACCCCCTTCAAGGCCGACTTCAAGGCCGACGGCCCGGCACCCCGAGAAGGGACGCCGGGCCGCAGCCTCATCAAGCAAGCGCGGTCAGCGCACGAACACCCCCGCCTGCCCCGCCAGATCCAGGAAGTACTGCGGAGCCACACCGAGCACCAGCGTGACCGCCACGCCCACCCCGATCGCCGTCATCGTCAGCGGCGACGGTACGGCCACCGTCGGGCCCTCCGGCCGCGGCTCGCTGAAGAACATCAGCACGATGACCCGGATGTAGAAGAACGCCGCGATCGCCGACGAGATCACACCGACCACGACCAGCGGGGCCGCCCCGCCCTCCGCCGCCGCCTTGAACACGGCGAACTTCCCGGCGAAGCCGGAGGTCAGAGGGATGCCGGCGAAGGCCAGCAGGAACACCGCGAACACGGCCGCCACCAGCGGCGAGCGCCGGCCGAGCCCCGCCCACTTGGACAGGTGCGTCGCCTCGCCGCCCGCGTCCCTCACGAGCGTGACCACCGCGAAGGCGCCGATCGTCACGAACGAGTACGCCGCCAGGTAGAAGAGGACGGAGGAGACACCGTCCGGCGTGGTCGCGATGACACCCGCGAGGATGAACCCGGCGTGCGCGATCGACGAGTACGCCAGCAGCCGCTTGATGTCGGTCTGCGTGATCGCGACGATCGCACCGCCCAGCATGGTGATGATCGCCACGGCCCACATCACCGGCCGCCAGTCCCAGCGCAGGCCGGGCAGGACGACGTACAGCACGCGCAGCAGCGCGCCGAACGCCGCCACCTTCGTCGCCGCGGCCATGAAGCCGGTCACCGGCGTCGGCGCGCCCTGGTACACGTCCGGCGTCCACATGTGGAACGGCACCGCGCCCACCTTGAACAGCAGGCCCATCACCAGCAGAGCGGCGCCGACCAGCAGCAGCGCGTCGTTGCCCATGGTGCCGGCGAGTGCCGGGTTGACGTCCTGCACGGTGCCGTCGACGACCTGTGCGATCGTCGCGTACGACATCGAGCCCGCGTAGCCGTACAGCAGCGCGATGCCGAACAGGGTGAACGCCGAGGCGAAGGCGCCGAGCAGGAAGTACTTGACCGCCGCCTCCTGCGACATCATCCGCTTGCGGCGGGCCAGCGCGCACAGCAGGTACAGCGGCAGGGAGAAGACCTCCAGCGCCACGAACAGCGTCAGCAGGTCGTTGGCCGCCGGGAAGATCAGCATGCCGGCGACGGCGAACAGCAGCAGCGGGAACACCTCGGTGGTGGTGAACCCGGCCCTGACCGCGGCCTTCTCGCTCTCACTGCCCGGCACGGACGCGGCCTGCGCGGCGAAGGAGTCGACGCGGTTGCCGTGCGCCTCCGGGTCGAGGCGCCGCTCGGCGAAGGTGAACAGGCCGACCAGGGCCGCCAGCAGGATCGTGCCCTGCAGGAAGAGGGCCGGTCCGTCGACGGCGATGGCGCCCATCGCCGCGATGTGCGCCTTGGTCGTGCCGTACCCGTCGGCCGCGAGCGCCACGACCGCCGCGAAGGCGGCCGCGATCGCGACGACGGACACGAACATCTGGACGTAATAACGGGACTTGCGCGGTACGAACGCCTCGACCAGGATCCCGACGATCGCCGCACCGACGATGATCAGGGTGGGAGCGAGCTGCCCGTATTCGATCTTCGGCGCGTCGATCTTCGAGATCGGGTCGGCCGCCGTTGTCCACAGGCTGTGGACGGCTGTTGCGCTCACTTGGCCGCCTCCACCTCGGGCTTGGGGTCCTTCTGCTGTACGTCGGACATGGTCTGTTTGACCGCCGGGTCGATGATCTGGGTGAGGGGCTTCGGGTAGACGCCCAGGAAGATCAGCAGGACGACCAGCGGGGCGACGACCACGAGTTCACGCACCCTGAGGTCCGGCATCTTCGCGAGCTCGGGTTTCACCGGGCCCGTCATCGTCCGCTGGTAGAGGACGAGGGTGTAGAGCGCGGCCAGGACGATGCCGAAGGTGGCGATGATGCCGACCACCGGGTACCGCGTGAACGTGCCGACCAGGACCAGGAACTCGCTGATGAACGGGGCGAGGCCCGGCAGCGACAGGGTCGCCAGGCCGCCGATCAGGAACGTGCCGGCGAGCACCGGCGCGACCTTCTGCACTCCGCCGTAGTCGGCGATGAGCCGCGAGCCGCGCCGGGAGATCAGGAAGCCCGCCACCAGCATCAGCGCGGCGGTCGAGATGCCGTGGTTGACCATGTAGAGCGTCGCCCCGGACTGGCCCTGGCTGGTCATCGCGAAGATGCCCATGATGATGAAGCCGAAGTGGGAGATCGACGCGTAGGCCACCAGCCGCTTGATGTCGCGCTGGCCGACCGCGAGCAGCGCCCCGTAGATGATGCTGATCAGGGCGAGGACGAGGATCGCGGGCGTCGCCCACTTGCTCGCCTCCGGGAAGAGCTGGAGGCAGAAGCGGAGCATCGCGAAGGTGCCGACCTTGTCGACGACCGCCGTGATGAGGACGGCGACCGGGGCGGTGGACTCCTGCATCGCGTTGGGCAGCCAGGTGTGCAGCGGCCACAGCGGCGCCTTCACCGCGAAGGCGAAGAAGAAGCCCAGGAACAGCCACCGTTCGGTGTTGGTCGCCATGTCGAGCGAGCCGTTGGCCCGGGCCTCGGCGATCTCCGTGAGCGAAAAGTTCCCGGCGACCACGTACAGGCCGATCACCGCGGCCAGCATGATCAGACCGCCGACCAGGTTGTAGAGCAGGAACTTCACCGCCGCGTACGACCGTTGCGTCGCCGCCGCCTTCTCGCCGTGCTCGTGGGCACGGTCCCCGAAGCCGCCGATGAGGAAGTACATCGGGATCAGCATGGCTTCGAAGAAGATGTAGAAGAGGAAGACGTCGGTGGCCTCGAAGGAGATGATCACCATCGCCTCGACGGCCAGGATCAGGGCGAAGAAGCCCTGCGTCGGCCGCCAGCGAGTGCTGCCGGTCTCCAGCGGGTCGGCGTCGTTCCAGCCCGCGAGGACGATGAACGGGATCAGCAGGGCCGTGAGCGCGATGAGCGCCACCGCGATGCCGTCCACGCCCAGTTCGTAGCGGACGCCGAAGTCCGCGATCCAGGAGTGGGACTCGGTGAGCTGGTAGCGGTCGCCGCCCGGGTCGAAGCGCACCAGGACGACGATCGCCAGGACGAGCGTGGCGAGCGAGAAGAGCAGCGCCAGCCATTTGGCGACTGTGCGCCGCGCGGCCGGTACGGCGGCCGTGGCGATCGCCCCGACGGCCGGGAGCGCCGCTGTCACTGTCAGCAGAGGAAAGGACATCGGTATCAGACCGCCCTCATCAGCAGGGTCACGGCGACCAGGACCGCCGCGCCGCCGAACATCGAGACCGCGTAGGAGCGGGCGAAGCCGTTCTGCAGCCTGCGCATCCGCCCGGAGAGGCCGCCGACCGAGGCCGCCGTGCCGTTGACGACGCCGTCGACCAGGGTGTGGTCGACGTAGACCAGGGACCGCGTGAGGTGTTCGCCGCCGCGGACCAGGACGACGTGGTTGAAGTCGTCCTGGAGCAGGTCACGCCGGGCGGCCCGGGTGAGCAGCGATCCGCGCGGGGCGACGGCCGGGACCGGGCGCCGTCCGTACTGCGCCCAGGCGAGGGCGACGCCGATGACCATGCAGGTGACGGTCGCGCCGGTGACCGCGCCCGCGCTGATCGGCGAGTCGCCGTGGCTGTGCCCGGTGATCGGCTCCAGCCAGTGCACGAAGCGGTCGCCGATGCTGAAGAATCCACCGGCGGCCACCGACCCGACGGCCAGCACGATCATCGGGATCGTCATGATCTTGGGCGACTCGTGCGGATGCGGTTCATTGCCCTTCTCGTCGGGCTGCCAGCGCTTCTCGCCGAAGAACGTCATCAGCATCACGCGCGTCATGTAGAACGCCGTGATGGCCGCGCCCAGCAGGGCCACGCCGCCGAGGATCCAGCCCTCGGTGCCGCCCTTGGCGAACGCCGACTCGATGATCATGTCCTTGGAGAAGAAGCCGGACAGGCCCGGGAAGCCGATGATCGCCAGGTAGCCGAGGCCGAAGGTGACGAAGGTGACCGGCATGTACGTCCTGAGACCGCCGTACTTCCTCATGTCCACCTCGTCGTTCATGCCGTGCATGACCGAACCGGCGCCGAGGAACAGCCCCGCCTTGAAGAAGCCGTGCGTCACCAGGTGCATGATCGCGAAGACGTAGCCGATGGGGCCGAGGCCCGCGGCGAGCACCATGTAGCCGATCTGCGACATGGTCGAGCCGGCCAGTGCCTTCTTGATGTCGTCCTTCGCGCAACCGACGATCGCACCGAAGAGGAGCGTGACCGCACCGACGACGGTGACGACCAGCTGGGCGTCCGGGGCGCCGTTGAAGACGGCCGCGGAGCGGACGATCAGGTACACGCCCGCCGTCACCATCGTCGCGGCGTGGATGAGGGCCGAGACCGGGGTCGGGCCCTCCATCGCGTCCCCGAGCCAGGACTGCAGCGGCACCTGGGCGGACTTGCCGCAGGCCGCGAGCAGCAGCATCAGGGCGATGGCGGTCAGCTTGTCCTCACCGGCGGCACCGGCGAGCCCGGCCTCCTCGTGGGTGCCGAGCACCGGCCCGAAGGCGAAGGTGCCGAACCACAGGAACATCAGCATGATCGCGATGGACAGGCCCATGTCGCCGACGCGGTTGACCAGGAAGGCCTTCTTCGCGGCCGTCGCGGCGCTGGGCTTGTGCTGCCAGAAGCCGATCAGCAGGTAGGAGGCGAGACCGACGCCCTCCCAGCCGACGTACAGCAGCAGGTAGTTGTCGGCGAGGACGAGCAGCAGCATCGCCGCGAGGAACAGGTTCAGATAGCCGAAGAAGCGGCGGCGCCGCTCGTCGTGCTCCATGTACCCGACGGAGTAGAGGTGGATCAGTGAGCCGACGCCCGAGATCAGCAGGACGAACGTCATCGACAACTGGTCGAGCTGGAAGGCGACGTCCGCCTGGAAACCCTCGACCGGGATCCAGCTGAACAGGAACTGGCTCATCTCGCGGTGGTCGGCGCCCTTGCCCAGCATGTCGGTGAACAGGACCATGCCGAGCACGAAGGAGGAGGCGGCCAGGGCAGTGCCGATCCAGTGGCCGACGGCGTCCAGCCGGCGTCCGCCGCACAGCAGGACCACCGCTCCGAGCAGGGGCGCCGCCACCAGCAGCGCAATCAGGTTCTCCACGATTCTTCCGACCCCTTACAGCTTCATCAGGCTGGCGTCGTCGACCGAGGCCGAGTGACGGGCACGGAACAGGGACACGATGATCGCGAGCCCGACCACGACCTCGGCGGCGGCGACGACCATCGTGAAGAACGCGATGATCTGGCCGTCGAGGTTGCCGTGCATCCGGGAGAAGGCGACGAACGCGAGGTTGCAGGCGTTGAGCATGAGCTCGATGCACATGAACACGACGATCGCGTTGCGCCTGATCAGCACGCCGGTGGCGCCGATCGTGAACAACAGGGCCGCGAGGTAGAGGTAGTTGACGGGGTTCACTTCGACGCCTCCTCGGACCGCTTGAGATTCGCCGGCCCGATCGCCCTGCGCTCCAGGCGGTCCTCGGACCGCTGCTCCAGAGCCTTGAGGTCGTTGAGCGCCTCCTGCGACACGTCGCGGATCTGGCCGCGCTCGCGCAGCGTCTTGCTGACGGTGAGGTCGGACGGTGTGCCGTCGGGCAGCAGGCCCGCGATGTCGACCGCGTTGTGCCGGGCATACACACCGGGCGCCGGCAGGGGCGGCAGTTGCCGGCCTTCGCGGACCCGCTCCTCGGAGAGCTCCCGCTGCGTCTTGGCCCGCTCGGTGCGCTCGCGGTGGGTGAGCACCATGGCGCCGACGGCGGCCGTGATGAGCAGGGCACCGGTGATCTCGAACGCGAAGACGTACTTGGTGAAGATGAGGGCGGCGATGCCCTCCACGTTGCCCCCGGCGTTCGCCTGGCCGAGGCCGTTGAACTCCGTGAGGGAGGCGTTGCCGATGCCGCCGATCAGCAGGACGCCGAAGCCGAGACCGCACAGCAGGGCCAGCCAGCGCTGGCCCTTGATGGTCTCCTTCAGGGAGTCCGCCGCGGTCACGCCGACGAGCATCACCACGAACAGGAACAGCATCATGATCGCGCCGGTGTAGACGACGATCTGCACGACGCCCAGGAAGTAGGCGCCGTTGGCGAGGTAGAACACCGCCAGGATGATCATGGTCCCGGCGAGGCAGAGCGCACTGTGCACGGCCCTCTTCATGAGGATGGTGCCCAGGGCGCCGATCACCGCGATCGTGCCGAGGATCCAGAACTGGACGGCCTCTCCGGTGGAGGTGGAGTAGGCGGCGAGCTGCGTGGTCATCCGCCGATCACCTTCTCCGACGCCGGTTCGGTCCCGCCGAAGGTCGAGTCGGACTCCTGCACGACCTCGCCCTTGGAGTGGGCGACCTGCTGCTCCGTGCCGGGCGCGGCCTCGGTGACCAGGCCCCGGTAGTAGTCCTGTTCGTCCGTCCCCGGGTAGATGGCGTGGGGCGAGTCGACCATGCCGTCCTCGAGACCGGCGAGCAACTGCTCCTTGGTGTAGATGAGGTTGGCCCGGCTGGAGTCGGCCAGCTCGAACTCGTTCGTCATCGTGAGCGCGCGCGTGGGGCACGCCTCGATGCACAGGCCGCACAGGATGCAGCGGGCGTAGTTGATCTGGTAGACCCGGCCGTACCGCTCGCCCGGCGAGTAGCGCTCCTCGTCGGTGTTGTCCGCGCCCTCCACATAGATCGCGTCCGCGGGACAGGCCCACGCGCACAGCTCACAGCCGACGCACTTCTCCAGGCCGTCCGGATGGCGGTTGAGCTGGTGCCGTCCGTGGAAGCGCGGAGCCGTGGTCTTCTGCTGCTCCGGGTACTGCTCGGTCAGCCGCTTCTTGAACATGGCCTTGAAGGTCACGCCGAAGCCGGCCACGGGGTTCTGGAAACCGGGCTTGGTGTCCTTCGGTTCCTCAGTCATCGGACGCCTCCTTTCCATCCGTAGATCCGCCCAGAGATCCGTCACTCTGAGTATCGGGTCCACCACTGACAATCAGCTCCCGCTCACGGCGCGAACGGCGCCTGGGAGCCGGCGGAAGCTCCTGTCCGGGCAGCGGCGGTACGGGGTATCCGCCCGCCATGGGGTCGAAGGCCGCCGGGGTCTCGGCCGGCCGCTCGGCCTGCTTGGACTTCTCGCGGAACATGTCGACGACGAAGGAGAGCACCAGCAGGGCCAGCACCCCGCCGCCGACGTAGAGCACGATGTCGGCGAAGTCGTAGTTCTCGTTCCGCAGGGCCCGCACGGTGGCGACGAGCATCAGCCACACCAGCGAGACCGGGATGAGGACCTTCCAGCCGAGCTTCATCAGCTGGTCGTAGCGGACGCGCGGGAGCGTGCCGCGGATCCAGATGAACATGAACAGCAGCAGCTGGACCTTGACGGTGAACCAGAGCATCGGCCACCAGCCGTGGTTCGCGCCCTCCCAGAAGGTGCTGATCGGCCACGGGGCCCGCCAGCCGCCGAGGAACAGCGTGGTGGCGACGGCCGAGACGGTCACCATGTTGACGTACTCGGCGAGCATGAACATCGCGAACTTGATCGACGAGTACTCGGTGTTGAAGCCGCCGACCAGGTCACCTTCGGACTCCGGCATGTCGAAGGGGGCGCGGTTGGTCTCGCCGACCATCGTGACGATGTAGAGGATGAAGGAGAGCGGCAGCAGCAGGATGTACCAGCGGTCGGCCTGCTGCTCGACGATCGTCGACGTCGACATCGACCCCGAGTAGAGGAAGACGGAGGCGAAGGCGGCGCCCATGGCGATCTCGTAGGAGATCATCTGCGCGCAGGAGCGCAGGCCGCCCAGCAGCGGGTACGTCGAGCCGGAGCTCCAGCCCGCGAGGACGATGCCGTAGATGCCGACCGAGGCGACCGCGAGGATGTAGAGCATCGCGATCGGCAGGTCGGTGAGCTGCATCGTGGTGCGCTGGCCGAAGATCGAGATCTCGTTGCCGGCCGGGCCGAAGGGGATCACCGCGATCGCCATGAAAGCCGGGATGGCCGCGATGATCGGCGCGAGGACGTAGACCGCCTTGTCCGCGCGCTTGACGACGACGTCCTCCTTGAGCATCAGTTTGATGCCGTCGGCGAGCGACTGGAGCATGCCCCAGGGGCCGTGCCGGTTGGGGCCGATGCGCAGCTGCATCCAGGCGACGACCTTGCGCTCCATGACGATGGAGACCAGCACGGTCACCATCAGGAAGGCGAAGCAGAACACCGCCTTGATGACGACCAGCCACCACGGGTCGCGGCCGAACATCGAGAGGTCTTCAGCGGCGAGGTACAAGCTCATGCCTCCACCTCCTTGGGGGCCTCGCCGGCGAGCGTCGCCGGGCCGATGCGGACGAGGGAGCCGGGCCGCGCCCCGGTGTCGGAGGCGACGCCGCCACCGCTGGAGTTCAGCGGCAGCCACACCACCCGGTCGGGCATCTCACTGATCTGGAGCGGGAGTTCCACGGCGCCCTGGGGGCCGGTCACGGCGAGGAGGTCGCCGTCCTTGACGCCCGCCTCGGCGGCCGTCGCGGCCGACACACGCGCGCGTGCGGCGTGCCGGGTTCCGGCGAGTGCCTCGTCGCCCTGCTGGAGGAGGCCCTGGTCGAGCAGCAGCCGGTGCCCGGCGAGGACGGCCTCGCCGACGGCCGGGCGGGGCAGCGCGGCCGCGGTCTCCAGGGGTTCGCCGGCCCGCGGGCCGTCCCAGGAGCCGAGCCGGTCGATCTCCGCGCGCACGGTGCGCAGATCGGGAAGTCCGAGGTGGACGTCCATGGCGTCGGCCAGCATCTGCAGCACGCGCGCGTCGGTGGGCGCGAGGCTGCGGGTCATCTGGTCGGGCTTGAGCGCGGCCTCGAAGGAGCGGACCCGGCCTTCCCAGTTGAGGAAGGTGCCGGCCTTCTCGGCGACCGCGCCGACGGGCAGGACGACATCGGCCTCGCGGCTGATCTCGCTGGGCCGCAGTTCGAGGGAGACCAGGAAGCCGACCTCGTCGAGCGCCTCACGCGCGCGTGCCGGGTCGGGCAGGTCGGCGATCTCCACGCCCGCCACCAGCAGCGCCTGCAGCTCGCCGGTCGCGGCGGCCTCGACGATCTGGCCGGTGTCGCGGCCGTAGCGGTGCGGGAGGCCGGCCACGCCCCAGACACCGGCGACCTCGTCCCGCGCGCGTGGGTCGGTGGCCGGGCGTCCGCCCGGCAGCAGCGACGGCAGCGCGCCCGCCTCGATCGCGCCGCGCTCCCCGGCCCGGCGCGGGATCCAGGCCAGCCGGGCCCCGGTGGCGGTCGCGGTGCGCATGGCGGCGGTGAGTCCGCCGGCCACCGCGGCCAGCCGCTCGCCGACGACGATCACAGCGCCCTCGGCGCGCAGCGCCTCGGCGGCCGTGGCGCCGTCGTCCTCCAGGCCGACGCCGCTCCCGAGCGCGTCCAGCCACTCGGTCTCGGTGCCGGGAGCCGCGGGCAGCAGCGTGCCCCCGGCCTTCTCCAGACCGCGGGTGGCGTGCGTGGCCAGCGAGAAGACCCGCTGCCCGTGCCCCCGCCAGGCCTTGCGCAGCCGCAGGAAGACGCCGGGCGCCTCCTCCTCCGCCTCGAACCCGACCAGCAGGACGGCGGGCGCCTTCTCCAGCGCGGTGTACGTGACGCCCGTACCGTCGAGGTCCCGGCCGCGCCCGGCGACCTGGGCGGCGAGGAAGTCGGCCTCCTCACCGCTGTGCACGCGCGCGCGGAAGTCGATGTCGTTGGTGTCGAGCGCCACGCGCGCGAACTTGCTGTAGGCGTAGGCGTCCTCGATGGTGAGCCGGCCGCCGGTCAGGACACCGGTGCGGCCCCGGGAGGCCAGCAGCCCCTGGGCCGCGATCTGCAGCGCCTCGGGCCAGGAGGCCGGTTCCAGCTCGCCCTCGGCGTTGCGCACGAGCGGCGTCTCGAGCCGGTCCCGCTGCTGCGCGTACCGGAAGCCGAACCGCCCCTTGTCGCAGATCCACTCCTCGTTGACCGCGGGGTCGTTGGCGGCGAGCCGCCGCATGACCTTGCCGCGCCGGTGGTCGGTGCGCGTCGCGCAGCCGCCGGAGCAGTGCTCGCAGACCGACGGGGAGGAGACCAGGTCGAAGGGACGGGAGCGGAATCGGTACGCCGCCGAGGTCAGCGCGCCGACCGGGCAGATCTGGATGGTGTTGCCGGAGAAGTACGACTCGAACGGGTCGCCCTCGCCGATGCCGACCTGCTGGAGCGCGCCCCGCTCGACCAGCTCGATCATCGGGTCGCCCGCGATCTGGTTGGAGAACCGGGTGCAGCGGGCGCACAGCACGCAGCGCTCACGGTCGAGCAGCACCTGCGTGGAGATCGGCACGGGCTTCTCGTAGGTGCGCTTGCGGCCCTCGAAGCGGGAGTCGGCGTCACCGTGCGACATGGCCTGGTTCTGCAGCGGGCACTCGCCGCCCTTGTCGCAGACCGGGCAGTCCAGCGGGTGGTTGATGAGCAGGAGCTCCATCACACCCTTCTGGGCCTTCTCCGCGACCGGCGAGGTGAGGTGGGTCTTCACCACCATCCCGTCGGTGCAGGTGATGGTGCAGGACGCCATGGGCTTGCGCTGGCCCTCGACCTCGACGATGCACTGGCGGCAGGCGCCGGCCGGATCGAGGAGCGGGTGGTCGCAGAACCGGGGGATCTCGATGCCGAGCTGTTCGGCGGCCCGGATGACCAGGGTGCCCTTGGGCACGCTGATCTCGGCGCCGTCGATCGTCAGCGACACGAGGTCCTCCGGCGGGACCGCCGCATCTCCCCCGCCGGAGGGAGAGCTGGTGGTCACGGTCATGCGTTCACCTCCGTGCGGTCGGCCCAGGCCGTCGACCTGGCCGGGTCGAAGGGGCAGCCCCGGCCCGTGATGTGCTGCTCGTACTCCTCGCGGAAGTACTTGAGCGAGGAGAAGATCGGCGAGGCGGCGCCGTCGCCGAGGGCGCAGAAGGACTTGCCGTTGATGTTGTCGGCGATGTCGTTCAGCTTGTCGAGGTCGGACATCCGTCCCTTGCCGGCCTCGATGTCGCGCAGCAGCTGCACGAGCCAGTACGTGCCTTCGCGGCAGGGCGTGCACTTGCCGCAGGACTCGTGGGCGTAGAACTCGGTCCAGCGGGTGACGGCACGGACCACGCAGGTCGTCTCGTCGAAGCACTGGAGAGCTTTTGTGCCGAGCATGGAACCCGCGGCGCCCACTCCTTCGTAGTCAAGAGGGACGTCGAGATGCTCGTCGGTGAACATCGGGGTCGAGGAGCCCCCCGGCGTCCAGAACTTGAGGCGGTGCCCGGGGCGCATGCCGCCGCTCATGTCGAGGAGCTGGCGGAGCGTGATCCCGAGCGGCGCCTCGTACTGACCGGGGCCCGCGACATGGCCGGACAGGGAGTAGAGCGTGAAGCCTGGCGACTTCTCACTCCCCATCGACCGGAACCAGTCCTTGCCCCGGCTCATGATCGCGGGAACCGACGCGATCGACTCGACGTTGTTCACCACAGTCGGGCACGCGTAGAGGCCCGCGACAGCAGGGAAGGGGGGACGAAGCCGCGGTTGACCCCGGCGGCCTTCGAGCGAGTCCAGCAGTGCGGTCTCCTCACCGCAGATGTACGCGCCCGCGCCCGCGTGCACGGTGATGTCGAGGTCGAGTCCGCTGCCCTGGATGTTCTCGCCCAGGAAGCCCGCCTCGTACGCCTCGCGCACGGCAGAGTGCAACCGCCGCAGCACTGGGACGACTTCACCACGCAGATAGATGAAGGCATGCGAAGACCTGATGGCGTAACACGCGATGATCATGCCCTCGATGAGGCTGTGCGGGTTCGCGAAGAGGAGCGGGATGTCCTTGCACGTCCCGGGCTCCGACTCGTCGGCGTTGACAACCAGATAGTGCGGCTTTCCATCCCCCTGGGGAATGAACTGCCACTTCATCCCCGTCGGGAATCCAGCGCCGCCGCGCCCGCGCAGACCGGACTCCTTGACGTACGCGATCACGTCGTCCGGCGACATGGCGAGCGCCTTGCGAAGCCCTTCGTACCCCTCGTGCCTTCGGTACACGTCCAGCGTCCAGGACTTGTCCTCGTCCCAGAAGGCCGACAGCACCGGCGCGAGCAGCTTCTCGGGGCTCATGTCTTTCAGCTCGGGTGCCAAGGTCATCACTCCCCCTCCTCGGCGGCGGGCCCGGCCGGGTGGGCCGGGTCGGAGGCCGACGTGTCCTGCGGCGCGTCGTGCGAGCTCAAGTGCTCCGTCGGTGACGGGTCGTGAGGTGTCTCGGTCCGGGCCGCCTCACCGCGCGGATGCACCACACGCGCGGGTGCGGCCTCCCCCTTGGCGAGCTTCAGGCCGACCAGGGAAGCGGGTCCCGCACTGCCGCCGGACTCGACGGCCCCGTCCCGCTCGTCGGGGAAACCGGCCAGGACCCGGGCGGTCTCCTTGAAGGTGCACAGCGGCGCCCCGCGCGTGGGCGTGACCGGCCGTCCCGCGCGCAGGTCGTCGACGAGGCCCTTGGCGCTGCCCGGGGTCTGGTTGTCGAAGAACTCCCAGTTGACCATCACGACCGGCGCGAAGTCGCAGGCCGCGTTGCACTCGATGTGCTCCAGGGTGATCTTGCCGTCGTCGGTGGTCTCGCCGTTGCCGACGCCGAGGTGCTCCTGGAGCTCCTCGAAGATCGCGTCCCCGCCCATCACGGCGCACAGGGTGTTGGTGCACACCCCCACCTGGTAGTCACCGCTCGGCCGGCGCCGGTACATGGTGTAGAAGGTGGCGACCGCGGTGACCTCGGCCGTGGTCAGGCCGAGCATGTCCGCGCAGAACCGCATTCCCGTGCGCGTGACGTGTCCCTCCTCCGACTGCACGAGGTGCAGCAGCGGCAGGAGGGCGGACCGGGAGTCCGGGTAGCGGGCGATGACCTCGCGCGCGTCCGTCTCCAGACGGGCCCGGACGTCGTCCGGGTAGGCGGGCGCGGGCAGTTCGGGCATGCCCAGGCTGACGCCCCGCTCGGAAGAAGAGGTGGTCACCGGTCGACGCCTCCCATCACGGGGTCGATGGACGCGACGGCGACGATGACGTCGGCGACCTGGCCGCCCTCGCACATCGCCGCCATGGCCTGCAGGTTGGTGAAGGACGGGTCGCGGAAGTGGACCCGGTAGGGGCGGGTGCCGCCGTCGGACACGACGTGCACCCCGAGTTCGCCCTTGGGTGACTCGACCGCCGCGTACGCCTGTCCCGGCGGGACGCGGAAACCCTCGGTGACCAGCTTGAAGTGGTGGATCAGGGCCTCCATGGAGGTGCCCATGATCTTCTTGATGTGGTCGAGGGAGTTGCCGAGGCCGTCGGGTCCCAGGGCGAGCTGGGCCGGCCAGGCGATCTTCTTGTCGGCGACCATGACCGGGCCGGGCTGGAGCCGGTCCAGGCACTGCTCGACGATCCTGAGGGACTGGCGCATCTCCTCCAGCCGGATGAGGAAGCGGCCGTAGGAGTCGCAGGTGTCGGCGGTCGGGACGTCGAAGTCGTACGTCTCGTAGCCGCAGTACGGCTGCGTCTTGCGCAGGTCGTGCGGCAGGCCGGTGGAGCGCAGGATCGGGCCCGTCGCGCCGAGGGCCATGCAGCCGGCCAGGTCCAGATAGCCGACGTCCTGCATGCGGGCCTTGAAGATGGGGTTCCCGGTGGCGAGCTTGTCGTACTCCGGGAGGTTCTTCTTCATCTTCTTCACGAACTCGCGGATGTGGTCCACCGCGCCGGGCGGCAGGTCCTGGGCGAGTCCGCCGGGGCGGATGTACGCGTGGTTCATCCGCAGGCCGGTGATCAGCTCGTAGATATCGAGAATGAGTTCACGATCACGGAATCCGTAGATCATGACCGTGGTGGCGCCGAGCTCCATGCCGCCGGTGGCGATGCACACCAGGTGCGACGACAGCCGGTTCAGCTCCATCAGGAGCACCCGGATGATCGAGGCCCGGTCCGGGATCTGGTCCTCGATGCCGAGGAGCTTCTCGACGCCGAGGCAGTACGCCGTCTCGTTGAAGAACGGCGTCAGGTAGTCCATGCGCGTCACGAACGTCGTGCCCTGCGTCCACGTCCGGTACTCGAGGTTCTTCTCGATGCCGGTGTGCAGGTAGCCGATGCCGCAGCGGGCCTCGGTGACGGTCTCGCCCTCGATCTCCAGGATCAGGCGGAGCACTCCATGGGTGGACGGGTGCTGGGGGCCCATGTTGACGACGATGCGCTCGTCGTCGGCGCGGGCCGCCGACTCGACGACCTCGTCCCAGTCGCCGCCGGTGACGGTGTAGACGGTGCCCTCGGTGGTCTCGCGAGGGGAGGCGTGCGAAGTGCTCATGAGTACGACCTCCGCTGGTCCGGAGCCGGGATCTGGGCGCCCTTGTACTCGACGGGGATGCCGCCGAGGGAGTAGTCCTTGCGCTGCGGGAAGCCCTGCCAGTCGTCCGGCATCATGATCCGCGTCAGGGCCGGGTGACCGTCGAAGACGATGCCGAAGAAGTCGTACGTCTCGCGCTCGTGCCAGTCGTTCGTCGGATAGACGGAGAACAGCGACGGGATGTGCGGGTCGCTGTCGGGGGCGCTGACCTCCAGGCGGATCAGCCGGTTGTGGGTGATCGAGCGCAGGTGGTAGACGGCGTGCAGCTCGCGGCCCTTGTCGTTCGGGTAGTGGACGCCGCTGACGCCGGTGCACAGCTCGAAGCGCAGGGCCGGGTCGTCGCGCAGGGTGCGGGCGACGCGGACCAGGTGCTCGCGCTCGATGTGGAAGGTCAGCTCGTCGCGGTCGACGACCGTCTTCTCGATGGCGTTCTCGGGGAGCAGTCCCTGTTCCTCCAGGGCTCCCTCCAGCTCGTCGGCGACCTCGTCGAACCAGCCGCCGTAGGGGCGGGTCGCCTGGCCCGGGAGCCGGACCGAGCGGACCAGGCCGCCGTAGCCGGAGGTGTCGCCGCCGTTGTTCGCGCCGAACATGCCGCGCTGGACGCGGATCTCCTCACCGCCCTCGCCGCGCCGGCCGGGGAGGTTGGAGGCCGACAGGTCCTTCTCGGGGTTGGCGCCGCCCGTGCCGTTCGCGTCGCTCATCGCAGCAGCCCCTTCATCTCGATGGTCGGCAGGGCCTTGAGCGCCGCCTCCTCCGCCTCGCGGGCCGCCTCCTCGGCGTTCACGCCGAGCTTGGAGGTCTGGATCTTCTGGTGGAGCTTGAGGATGGCGTCCATCAGCATCTCCGGCCGTGGCGGGCAGCCGGGGAGATAGATGTCGACCGGCACGATGTGGTCGACGCCCTGGACGATGGCGTAGTTGTTGAACATGCCGCCCGAGGAGGCGCAGACCCCCATGGAGATCACCCACTTGGGGTTCGGCATCTGGTCGTAGACCTGCCGCAGTACCGGCGCCATCTTCTGGCTGACCCGGCCGGCGACGATCATCAGGTCCGCCTGCCGGGGCGAGCCCCGGAAGACCTCCATGCCGAAGCGCGCCAGGTCGTAGCGGCCGGCGCCGGTGGTCATCATCTCGATGGCACAGCAGGCGAGGCCGAACGTGGCGGGGAAGACGGACGACTTGCGCACCCAGCCCGCGGCCTGCTCGACGGTGGTCAGCAGGAAGCCGCTCGGCAGCTTTTCTTCGAGTCCCATGACTTGTGGCCCCTCAGTCCCATTCCAGGCCGCCGCGCCGCCATACGTACGCGTACGCGACGAAGACGGTGAGCACGAAGAGCAGCATCTCCACGAGCCCGAAGATCCCCAGGGCATCGAAGGTGACTGCCCAGGGGTAGAGGAAGACGATCTCGATATCGAAAATGATGAAGAGCATCGCCGTCAGGTAGTACTTGATGGGGAAGCGCCCGCCGCCGGCCGGCGTGGGGGTCGGCTCGATTCCGCACTCGTAGGCTTCGAGCTTGGCCCGGTTGTACCGCTTCGGCCCGATCAACGTGGCCATGACCACGGAGAAGATCGCAAAGCCTGCCCCGAGGGCTCCCAGTACGAGGATGGGCGCATACGCGTTCACCGCTCCTCGCTCCTCTCAGTCGGCACTGACTGCTGGCGGTTTGCATCAGGCTCACTTCCGCCCCGTCCGTCCCTCGAACCCCGCCCGCCCCGGCGAAGATCGGGAACATGTGAAGCAGGTCACAAGCCCAACCGCGTGCATCTTATGCCTGTCTCTCTGTGATCTGCGACACGGGGTATTGCTCAACCTTTGTGATCTCCACCACCTGACGAAGGATCATGAAGTCGGATGAGCGGTGATCTTCGCACGCGAAGCGTCCGGGTGATCACTAGACGTGACATTTTGCCTAGTCAGCGCAGGCCAGAGGGGCCGTCTCAATATCAAGAGGGTTCCCTTGCATGCAAATTGGCGATGGACTCGATCTCTTGATAGAGGCCGCGTTCACACATCAGAGGGCATGTGGAGCGGGGTGTGGACGTGTGCACGCGTTCACGATCTTCGCGAGGGCGTAACCGGGTCGTGATCTACGGCGCCCGACGCGACCGCCGGGGCGACCGTTCCGTGACCTCCGTCACACTGATGAGAGAGTCATGAGAACGGGGCTTGGCCAATCAACGCAACCGGTGGTAGGTGCGGGGCAATTCGGGCGTATTGATCAAAGACCGTGATCACAGCCTGGTCACAGTGCGCCCGCAATGTCCGTTACGGCGTCAATAAAGGGCCTCGTGAGGGGGTTTTGGGGGCCCGATTGAGTAACTGTGGCGCAGCACACGTTTCTTGAAGATATGAAGGAGCCCCTGGTACCGGTTATTCCCATGTCCCACACCGCTCACATACGCAGCCACCGGAAACCCCGCCGCAGTGCGACCTCGACGATCGCCATGCGTGCCGGAGTCGCCGGTGGCGTCCTCAGCCTGGCAGCGGCGGGTGCGTCGGCCTCGGCGAGCGCCGCCGAGCCGGTGACGCAGACCATCGAACTGCCCACCCTGACGGCCGACATGGCCACTCAGGTCGCCCAGTCCGCGGCCGCCACCCAGCAGGCGGCCGCGAACTACGAGCTGCGCGCCGAGCGTGACGCCGCCGCCGCCAAGGCCGCCACGGAGGCCAAGCAGGACCTCGCCGAGGCGAAGAAGAAGGCGGAGGCCAAGAAGAAGGCCGCCGAGGAAGCCCGCAAGGCCGCCGCCGAGCGCGCCACGCGCAGCGCCGAGCGCGCCACCCTCTCCGCCTCCGCCTCCGCGTCGACGTCGACCTCGACGACCGCGCCTGCCAGCGGCAGCGTCGCGACCGTCATCGCCTTCCTCAAGGCACAGGTCGGCGACGCCTACGTCATGGGCGCCACCGGTCCCAGCGCCTGGGACTGCTCCTCCCTCGTGCAGGCCGCGTACAAGCAGGTTGGTGTGGACCTGCCGCGCGTCTCGCAGGACCAGTCGATGGCCGGCACGGACGTGCCGCTGTCCAGCGTCCAGGTCGGCGACATCCTCTACTGGGGTGGCAAGGGCTCGGCGTACCACGTGGGTGTCTACATCGGAGACGGCCAGTACCTGGACGCGGCCAACCCGTCCAAGGGCGTCGTCATCCAGGACCTGTCGGGTTACCCGGCGTCGGGCGCGGTGCGCGTCCTCTGACGTCACGCACACGGGTTTGAGGGCCGCTGCCACTGATGGCAGCGGCCCTCCCGGCATGTCCCCACCCCTCCTGCGGTGTGTCCGCACCCCCTCCTGCCGCCCTCACGGGCCGTCTCCCGGCCTTTCGGGGGCGCGGCGTGCCCGGGAGTGGGGCGAGCCGCGGCGCAGTGCTCAGACGGCCCTCTGGCCCCTCCGGCCGTCCCCACGCCCGGCGGTCCGGTGTGGCCGGACTCTTCCTGGGACGGGCAGCAGGGCTCTGCTGTGATGAGTGCCGGTCACCACAACCGACACCCGAGGAGAGCCAAGTGCCCAGCGTCTTCGTGCAAGGACGGCCCGTCGACTCCTACCCGCGGCTCGCGCCCGAGGCCCGGCAGGGGAAGGTCCGGCGGATCACCGAGGTCGGCGAGGAGGTCCTGCACAAGCCGTGCCGGGACGTCACCGAGTTCGGGCCGGACCTCGCCGCCCTCATCGACGACATGTTCCTGACGATGTACGTCGCGGACGGAGCCGGACTCGCGGCGAACCAGGTCGGTGTCGACCTGCGGCTGTTCGTGTACGACTGCCCGGACGACGACGGGGTGCGGCACGTCGGGCACATCGTCAACCCGGTCCTGGAGCCGCTCGACGCCGCCCACCGGAGGCTGCTCGACGAGGGCGAGGGGTGCCTGTCGGTGCCGGGCGCCACGATGGACGTACCGCGGCCGGACCGGGCCGTCGTGCGCGGATTCGACAGGGACGGCGAGCCGGTCGTCATCGAGGGCACGGGGTACTTCGCCCGCTGCCTCGCCCACGAGGCCGACCACTGCGCCGGGCGGCTCTATCTGGACCGGCTCTCCAAGCGGGAGCGGAAGGACGCGCTGCGGCAGGTGGCGGACCGGCGGGACGAGGTGCTCGCGCGCCGGGCCGCCAACGTCGAGGCGCTGAGTGCCTGAGCGGGCACTCTTGCCGCGGGCGTGATCAGGCCTTCGGGGCCACCTTGCTCAGCCCGTTGATGATGCGGTCCATCGCGTCGCCCCCGGTCGGGTCCGTGAGGTTCGCGAGGAGCTTCAGCGTGAACTTCATCAGCATCGGGTGCGTGAGACCGCGCTGCGTGGCGATCTGCATGACCTTCGGGTTGCCGATGAGCTTCACGAAGGCCCGGCCGAGCGTGTAGTAGCCGCCGTAGGTGTCCTTGAGCACGCGCGGGTAGTGCTGGAGCGCCATTTCGCGTCGGCCCGGGGTGGAGCGGGCGTGGGCCTGGACGATGACGTCGGCGGCGATCTGGCCGGACTCCATGGCGTAGGCGATGCCCTCGCCGTTGAAGGGGTTCACCAGGCCGCCGGCGTCACCGACGAGCAGCAGGCCCTTGGTGTAGTGCGGCTGGCGGTTGAACGCCATGGGCAGGGCGGCGCCGCGGATCGGGCCGGTCATGTTGTCGGGGGTGTAGCCCCAGTCCTCCGGCATGGACGCGCACCAGGCCTTCAGGACCTCGCGCCAGTCCAGCTCCTTGAAGGAGTCGGAGGTGTTGAGCACGCCCAGGCCGACGTTGGAGGTGCCGTCGCCCATGCCGAAGATCCAGCCGTAGCCGGGCAGGAGCCGGTCCTCCCCCGGGCCCCGGCGGTCCCAGAGCTCCAGCCAGGACTCCAGGTAGTCGTCCTCGTGGCGGGGGCTCTCGAAGTACGTCCGTACGGCCACGCCCATCGGGCGGTCCTCGCGGCGGTGCAGGCCCATCGCCAGGGAAAGGCGCGTGGAGTTGCCGTCGGCGGCCACGACCAGCGGCGCGTGGAAGGTGACTTCGCGCTTCTCCTCGCCGAGCTTGGCGTGCACGCCGGTGATCCGGCCGGTGCGGTCGTCGATGACCGGGGCGCCGACGTTGCAGCGCTCGAACAGCCGGGCGCCCGCCTTCTGGGCCTGCCGGGCGAGCTGATCGTCGAAGTCGTCGCGCTTGCGGACGAGGCCGTAGTCGGGGAAGGAGGCGAGATCAGGCCAGTCGAGCTGGAGGCGCACTCCGCCGCCGATGATCCGCAGGCCCTTGTTGCGCAGCCAGCCGGCCTCCTCCGAGATGTCGATGCCCATCGCCACGAGCTGTTTCACGGCGCGCGGGGTGAGGCCGTCACCGCAGACCTTCTCGCGCGGGAACGCGGTCTTCTCCAGCAGGAGGACGTCGAGTCCCGCCTTGGCGAGGTGGTAGGCGGTCGTGGAGCCGGCCGGCCCCGCGCCCACGACGATCACATCGGCGGTGTTCTCGGAGAGAGGCTCGGTCACGACGGTCACGGCGGGATCTCCCCAAGCTTCGGAATCTGTGTGCCGGCCGGCACAGGACATGGGCAGTCTATGCAGCGGTATCGATCACCTGCCGAAGGGATGCCTCCGTGAACCCAGTCCTCCCCGCTGTGCGACTGCGCGTGCCCACCCACGAGGACGCGTTCGCCTGGCACCGGATCTTCGACGACCCGGACGTCATGGAGTTCCACGGCGGAAAGGCCGCCGAACTGTCGGTCTACGAGGAGCTCACCGCCCGCCAGCGCCGGCACGACGCCGAGCGCGGCTACTGCCTGTGGACCATGCTCGACGAGTCCGGGAGGGTCATCGGATTCACCGGCGCCCAGCCCTGGGAGCGGGACTGGGGGCCGAAGGGGGAGATCGAGATCGGCTGGCGCCTGGGCCGGGAGCACTGGGGCAAGGGGTACGTCACCGCGGCCGCGCGGCAGACGCTGGAGCGGATGCGGGCTGCCGGTGTACCGGGCGTGGTGGCGATGGTCGACGCCCGCAACAGCCGGTCCATCGCGGTCACACGGCGGCTGGGAATGCGCCTCGCCGAGACGTTCACGACGTCGGCCTCGGAGCGCGCGGGGCACTGCTACCGGCTCGACCTCTGAGGCGACCTCCGAGACGACGGCATCACACTGCGTAGTCGACTGTCACAGAAAGACATCCGTCGCTTCCGGCCGGTACGGGGCGGGAGTTACCCTTCCTGTACCGCTGGGGGTGACATCTGTGCAGATATCCCGCAAAGCACCCGAAGTGCGCGTACCGCGTCTGGTCGGTCTGATGGCCGTGGACGCGCGCGAGACGGCCCGGGCGCGGGGCCTGTTCCTCAACGCGCCGGACCGGCCCGACTTCCATCTCGCCGTCGTCGACTACGTCGTACGCCAGTACCCGCAGCCCGAGGCCGAGGTGCCGCGGGACTCGATGGTCTACGTGTGGTTCGACTTCGGCCCCGGTGAGGGCGGCGGAGGCGTGCACGAGCCGCGGATCCCGAGACCGCCCAGGGGCGGCCTGCAACGGGAGCTGGACGAGCCGGGCGACCCGTACATGGTGCTCAGCTCTCCGTAGGACGCAGGGCCCGGAGGGTTCAGCTCTCCTTGAAGCCCCGGTGCAGGGCCACGATCCCGCCGCTCAGGTTGCGCCAGGCCACCCGCGACCAGCCGGCCTTGCCCAGCCGCTCCGCCAGCGCCGGCTGGTCGGGCCAGGCGCGGATGGACTCGGCGAGGTAGACGTAGGCGTCGGGGTTGGAGGACACGGCCCGGGCGACCGGCGGCAGGGCGCGCATCAGGTACTCGGTGTAGACGGTGCGGAACGGCGCCCACGTCGGGTGCGAGAACTCGCAGATCACGATCCGCCCGCCGGGCCGGGTCACACGCTGCATCTCCCGCAGGGCCGCGTCCGTGTCCTGCACGTTGCGCAGCCCGAAGGAGATGGTGACGGCGTCGAAGGTGTCGTCCTTGAAGGGGAGCCGCGTCGCGTCGCCGGCGGTGTAGGGCAGCCAGGGTCGGCGCTCCTTGCCGACCTGGAGCATGCCCTGGGAGAAGTCGCACGGGACGACGTAGGCACCGGTCTGCGCGAAGGGCAGCGAGGAGGTGCCCGTGCCCGCCGCCAGGTCCAGGACCTTCTGCGCCGGGCGCGCGTCGACCGCCTTGGCGACCTCCTTGCGCCATCGCCGGTCCTGGCCGAGGGACAGCACGTCGTTGGTCAGGTCGTACCGTTCCGCCACGTCGTCGAACATCGAGGCGACTTCGTGCGGCTGCTTGTCCAGGGATGCGCGGGTCACGCGCCCATTCTTGCAGTACGCCCTCAAAGGGCCTCCGAGGGTCCTCAAGGGACCTCCGAGCGACCTCACGGCAGGAGCCTGGGCCTCTTCCGTGCCGCCACGTCCTCCACCCACCCGCACAGCAACACGAACACCGCGATCAGCACCCAGCCCACACCGAACATGAACCACTGGCTGTCCAGCGGCAGGTACGCCTCGAAGGCGGGTACGTTCCAGAGCTGGTCGATCAGCGGTACGGCGAGGATCAGGGCGATCTCGTGCCAGAGGTAGAGGGTCACGGCCCGGGCGTTGAAGACGGTCACGAGCCGGTCCAGCCGCCGGAACCGGGCGAGTCCCGCGAAGTCGGTCCGGAAGCGGGCCTTGGCGTACATCAGCAGCGTCACGAAGCCGGCCGACCAGAAGGCCTGCGCGAGCGGGTTCTCGTCGAGGTCGTACGTGCCGTACTCGGCCTGGTGCGCGAGGGCGTACCAGCCGCCGAACGCGAGAGCGGCCGACGCGAGCGGGAGCAGCGCGGCGGGCTTCAGCCGGGCCAGGACGCCGTCGTGGTGCGCGAAGCCGAGGAGCCAGCAGAACAGGAACGTCGCCAGGTCCCACAGTGCGGCGCCGAGCCGGTCGTCCGGCGGCTGCCACACGAACTGGAAGGCCAGGACCGGTCCCAGGGACAGCAGCAGCACGGGGACCGGAGCGAGCCGGAAGAGCCGCAGCAGGAGCGGGGAGAGCAGCACGAACCACAGGTACGTCCGCAGGTACCAGAGGATCTCCCAGGCCTGCTCGCCCCAGGCGTTGCCCGGCGGGTCGCCGAGTGGCACCACCCAGTAGACGATCTGCCACCCCGGCATCCAGCCGTGCACCAGCATCCCGCCGACCACGAACACGCCCCAGAACCAGAAGGGCGGCAGCAGCCTGCGGACGCGGCTTCTGATCACCGTGAGCGCGGGGCGCTGGAGGGACCTCGCCATGAGGGTGCCGGCCAGGGCGAACATGACCCCCATGGAGGGGAAGACCAGCCCGGCCCAGGCCCAGCCGAAGGTGTGGTACGTGACGACGCGGACGAGGGCGACGGCCCGCAGGGTGTCGAAGTAGCGGTCCCGCACCGGGCGGGCGACGGCCTCCGGGAGCACCCGCTCGGCCGTCCTGCTGTGCGCCCCCATCAGCCCGCCCCCGCCGGGGTGCCGACCTCGCCGGTCCGTTTCAGCTTCTGCCAGCGCAGCCGGCCGCCGGTGAGGGCGGTGACGCAGGAGTGGATGAGGACGAGGTACATCATCTGGCGGTAGGCCAGTTGCTGGAGCGGCATCATCAGCAGGTAGCGGTACTTCTCGCGGTCCAGGCGGAAGGCGTACGCCGCGCACACCAGCTGGACCCCGAGCACCGCGAGCCAGGCCAGCAGCGCCGCCTTGAAGTCGATGAAGATCATCGAGTAGGCCGTGAACACGTCGATGAGCGGGGCGAAGACCGGCGTGACGATCTGGAACAGCACCACCAGCGGCATGCCGACCCGCCCGAAACGCCCCGAAGGCCCCTTGTCCGTGAGCGACTTGCGGTGCTTCCACAGCGCCTGCATCGTGCCGTACGACCAGCGGTAGCGCTGGGACCAGAGCTGCTTGAGGGAGCCCGGCGCCTCGGTCCAGGCGCGCGCGTGCTCCTGGTAGACGACCCGCCAGCCCGCGCGGTGCATCGCGATGGTGATGTCGGTGTCCTCGGCGAGGGTGTCCTCGCTCATGCCGCCGACCTGGAGCACCGCCTCGCGGCGGAAGGCGCCGATCGCGCCGGGGATGGTCGGCATGCAGCGCAGCAGGTCGTACATGCGCCGGTCGAGGTTGAAGCCCATCACGTACTCGATGTGCTGCCAGGCGCCGATGAGGGTGGTGCGGTTGCCGACCTTGGCGTTGCCCGCGACCGCGCCGACCTCCGGGTCGGCGAAGGGCTGGACGAGCTGCCGTACGGTGTCCGGCTCGAAGACGGTGTCGCCGTCCATCATCACCACGATGTCGTGGGAGGCGCCGCGCACCCCGTTGTTGAGGGCGGCCGGCTTGCCCGCGTTGGCCTGGCGGATCACCCGGACGTCGGGCATGCCGAGGGACTCGGCGATCTCGGCCGTGCCGTCCGTGGAGCCGTCGTCCACGACGATGATCTCGATCGGATGCGTGCTCCGCGCCAGCGAGTCGAGGGTGTTGGCGATGCACTCCTTCTCGTTGTACGCCGGGACGATCACGCTCACCGGCCGGGTGACCGTCGGCCCCCAGCTGAAGCGGCGCCTGTTGCGCCGGCGGTAGTGGCGGCGGGCGAGGACGAGCATCATCCCGAAGCGGCCCATGACGGCCACGCCGACCACCATCAGTCCGACGGACAGGGTCGGCACGGCCCACTCGGCGACCGCCACGGCCGCGACCAGGGCCTTGCCCTCGTAGAGGATCGCGCCGGTGGCCTCGCGGTGGGCGGCCTGGAGACGGGCCCCTCCCTCGGCGGCACCGGGGGCACCGGCCGGCGCCTGTCCCCCGCCGGCCTGTCGCTGCTGTTGCTGCTCCATGACGCCGCTGATGGTGGTGAAGGTGTACCCCTTGGCGCGCATCTTCTCGATGTACTGCGGCAGCGCCTTGATCGTCTGCGAGCGCTCGCCGCCCGCGTCGTGGAAGAGGACCGACGCGCCCTTGTTCTTCTCCGGCGTGGCCCACTGGACGATCTTCGAGACGCCCGGCCGCTTCCAGTCGTCGCTGTCGGTGTCGACGAAGACGCTGGTGTAGCCGTCCTGGCCGAGCTTCTTGTAGACGGGCCAGCTGTAGTTGTCGATGGCGTCCGTCTCCGAGGAGTAGGGCGCCCGGAACAGGGTGGTCGTGATGCCGGCCGCGCCCGCCAGCGCGAGCTGGGTCTGCTCCATCTCGCGCCGGACCCGGGCGTCGCTCTGGTACGACAGGTCGACGTGCGTGAAGGTGTGGATCCCCACCTCGTGGCCCTGCTCGACCATGTCCGACACGATGCCCGGGTAGCGCGACACCATCGAGCCGACCAGGAAGAACGTGGCGGGCACGTCGTACTTCTCGAGGATCGCCAGCACCTGGGGCGTCCAGGTCGGGTTGGGTCCGTCGTCGAAGGTGAGCGCGATCGTCTTGTCCGGGACGGAGACGGTCGTGGCCTGTCCGCCGCGGAAGGTGACGATCGGCCCGCCGTCCAGGACGTCGTCCGGTACGTCGCTGGAGCCGGCCCCGGTGCGCACGCGCTGGTCGCCGCCGACCTCGGCGCGCAGATAGCCGTCGAGGAGCATCACGCAGATCAGCGCGAGCAGGAGCAGCAGGGCGAGGATGACGCGCGGCCTCTGCAGCGCGGCGGCCTTTCCGGCGGCCCGCTCCATCCGGGAGGGGGCGCGGCGGCGGCCGCGGGAAGGGGTGGTCGTGGTCATACGGCGGCCCCCGGTCAGTTGGCGCCCGCGGCGGCGGAGGCCGACGGGGACGTGACGGACGGGGACGTGGCGGAACCGGCGGTGCCGTCTTCGGTGACCTGGGGCAAAGCCGACGGGACACCGCTCGGCGGGGCGGCGCCCGGGCCCCCCGGCCCGTCGCCCTGCGGCCCTCCGTCCTGCGGCCGGCCACCGCCGGGCCCGCCGCCCGCGAACGGCAGCAGCTGCGACGGTGTGAGCGAGGTGCCCCAGCCCATGAAGGCCGCGCCGAGCACGGCCGCGTACCCGAGGCAGACGATCCCCAGGAGGAGACCGATCCGGCGCAGCAGCCGGGCCCGGCGTCCGGAGTTGTCAACGAACACGGGCCCTTCGGCGGACTCGTTGCCGCGTTTGCGGCGGCGACCGCGGGTGACGCGGCTTTCGATGGCAGGCTCGGAATGCATTCCCCGGACATTAGGCGGCCTTTATGTGCCATAAACTTGGGTTCTGATGTGAGAGACCCATGAGAAACGACCGAAGCTGTCCTTTCTCTGAGAGTTTTCGGGAACGCCTGCGGAACTCGATCTGAGCGCCCATCATCGTGAGACGTTTGCTGCCGGGAAACGTACTAGGGGTTTGGAGCTTTATGACCTCACGAGAACGGGAGCGTGCGCTATGAGGAGTCACCGGAAGCGGGCGGCGGTCGGACTGGGCTGTCTGCTCGCCCTGGCCACCGCGGCCTGCTCCGAGCAGGGCGAGGCGGCCCGCCCGGCGCCCCCGGCGTCGGCCGCGCCCAGTGCCTCGTCCTCTGCCGGGTCCGAGTCCGACTCCGAGTCCGATACCGGCACCGGCACCGGCACCGGCACCGGCACCGCGTACGCCCCGTACGTCGACGCCAAGGACGCCGCCGCCACCGACTCCGCGGGCTCCCCCACGACGTACAACCTGGCCTTCGTGCTGGCCGGCGGCAGCGGCTGCACCCCGCGCTGGAACGGCACCGACGCTCTCGGCGACTCGGCGGTGAAGTCCCGTATCGCGGGGCTCAAGGAGGACGGCGCTCAAGTCCGGGTCTCCTTCGGCGGCGCCTCCGGCAAGGAACTCGCGGCGGCCTGCGACAGCGCGTCGGAGCTGGCGGCGGCGTACGGCAAGGCCCTCGACGCGGCCGGTGCCACCCGGGCCGACTTCGACATCGAGGGCGACGAACTGGCCGACTCCGCCTCCATAGAGGTGCGTTCGAAGGCGATCGCGCTGCTCCAGAAGGAGCGTGCGGATCTGGAGGTCTCCTTCACACTGCCCGTCATGCCCACCGGACTGGGCAAGGACAGCCTGGCGCTCCTCGCCTCCGCCAACGACAAAGGCGTCCAGGTCGCCACGGTCAATCTGATGACGATGAACTACGGCTCCTCGTTCGACGGCGACATGGGCGGCTACGCCCTCGCGGCCGCCAAGGCCTCGCACACCCAGTTGAAGAAGGTCTTCGGCACGTCGGACGCGGCCGCCTGGCGGGGCATGGCGCTCACCTCGATGATCGGTGTCAACGACGTCGAGGGCGAGACCTTCACGCTCGCCGACGCCGCCGAGGTCCGTGCCTTCGCCGAGGGCAAGGGCATCGGGTGGGTGTCGATGTGGTCGGCGGCCCGGGACCGGCAGTGCGCGGACGGGGCGAAGACCGATCAGCCGGCGACCGACTGCAGTGGGGTGAAGCAGAGTTCGGGGGCGTTCGCGGAGGAGTTCACGGGCTGACGTGGCGTCAAGGGCCGTCGGCTCAGCGCCGCCGGTGCACCAGCCGCCCCGCGCACACCGTCGCGACGCACTCCCCCGCCTCGTCGAAGACGGCGAGGTCGGCCCGGCCGGTCGGGACGAGGGCGGTGCGGCGCCCACTCGGCAGGACGACGACGTCGTTGCGCTCGGCGGCGGCCCGGAGTTCCGCCGAGTCGACGTACTCCTCCAGGACAGCCACGGCACCCAGCTTCAGCACCGCGTGAACGCGTTCGCGCGGGCTCGGGGCGTCCGGGAGCGGGCCCTCGTGGACGCGGGCGGGGCCCAGGGTCCCGGGCCAGCTGCGCACCCGGGCCTTCGGGAACGCCTCGCGCACGTCGTCGAGTTTCCCGACGGCACCGATCCGGTCCCGTCCGACGACCACGGCGCCGTTCTTGACGGGATCGGAGTCCCAGGTGACACGGACCGCGTCCGCCGTGTGGATCGTCTCCAACTCTTCCCCGCCGCCGACTAGTTGGGGGCGAGCAGCTTGAGCTCGGGGTGAGCCGTGCCGCCCTCGATGGCCGTGGACGAGAAGTGCGAGACCACACGGTCGTCGGCGGGGTCGTTCGCCGGGTCGTCGTGCACGACGAGGTGCTCGTACGTGGTCGCCCGCTGGGCCGGCACCCGCCCGGCCTTGCGGATCAGGTCGATGATCTCCATCCGGTTGGAGCGGTGCTTCGCCCCGGCCGACGACACCACGTTCTCCTCCAGCATGATCGAGCCGAGGTCGTCGGCGCCGTAGTGCAGGGAGAGCTGGCCGACCTCCTTGCCCGTGGTCAGCCAGGAGCCCTGGATGTGGGCGATGTTGTCCATGAAGAGCCGCGCGATGGCGATCATCCGCAGGTACTCGAAGAGCGTGGCCTGCGTACGGCCCTTCAGGTGGTTGTTCTCGGGCTGGTAGGTGTACGGGATGAAGGCGCGGAAGCCGCCCGTGCGGTCCTGTACGTCCCGGATCATCCGCAGGTGCTCGATGCGCTCGGCGTTGGTCTCGCCGGTGCCCATCAGCATGGTGGACGTCGACTCCACGCCCAGTCCGTGCGCGATCTCCATGATCTCCAGCCAGCGCTCGCCGGACTCCTTCAGCGGGGCGATGGCCTTGCGGGGCCGCTCGGGCAGCAGCTCGGCACCGGCACCGGCGAAGGAGTCGAGCCCGGCGGCGTGGATGCGCTGGATCGCCTCCTCGACCGACACCTTCGAAATCCTGGCCATGTGCTCGACCTCGGACGCCCCCAGGCTGTGGATGACCAGCTGCGGGAAGGCCTGCTTGATGGCGGCGAAGTGCTTCTCGTAGTACTCGACGCCGTAGTCCGGGTGGTGGCCGCCCTGGAACATGATCTGGGTGCCGCCCAGCTCGACCGTCTCGGCGCACCGGCGCAGGATGTCGTCGAGGTCGCGCGTCCAGCCCTTGTCCTTGGCCTTCGGCGGGGCGTAGAACGCGCAGAACTTGCACGCCGTGACGCACACGTTCGTGTAGTTGATGTTGCGCTCGATGATGTACGTCGCGATGTGCTCGGTCCCCGCGTACCGGCGGCGGCGTACGGCGTCGGCGGCGGCGCCCAGCGCGTGCAGCGGGGCGTCCCGGTACAGCACGAGCGCCTCGTCCGGGGTGATCCGCCCACCGGCGGCTGCACGGTCGAGGATGGGCTGAAGGTCGGCCTTCTCGGTCACCGGGCGTCCCTTTCGTAAGGGTTGTGGACGGACCAGGCCAGCGTACGCCAGGGGTTGCGGGAACCGGACGTCAGGCCGTCGCCGGGGATTGCGGGAACCGGACGTCAGGCCGTCGCCAGGGATTGCGGGAACCGGACGTCAAGCCGTCGCCAGGGATTGCGGGAACCGGACGTCAGGCCGTGTACGCGCCCACGAGCAGTCCCAGCAAGGCGCCCGTGATCAGGAACGGCCCGAACGCGATCGCCGTCTTGCGCGAGGCCCGCCGCGCGACGACCAGGGCGCCGCCGTACAGCGCGCCCAGCAGGAACCCGGCGAAGGTGCCGAGCATCACGGTCGGCCATCCGTACCAGCCGAGGACCGCTCCCGTGCCCAGGGCGAGCTTGACGTCGCCGAAGCCCATGCCGGCGGGGTTGATGAGGAACAGCACGAAGTAGCCGCCGCCCAGCGCGAGCGAGCCGAGCAGGGCGGTCGTCCACTCCCCCGCGTGCTCGGGCACGAGCGCGGTGAGGCCGAGCAGGGCGAGCGCGGCCCCGGCGAACGGGAGCGTGAGCGGGTCGGGCAACCGCCGCACCCGGAAGTCGACGGCCGTCAGCAGGACCCCGACGGGGGCGAGCAGCAGCCAGACGCCGAGCTCGGGGCGGGTGCCGGTGGCGGCGGCGAGGGCGGCGCAGACGAGGGCGGTGGCGATCACCAGAGGTGTCGTGCGCGGACCGTATCCGGCCTCGTCACACTCCGGGCAGGCGGCGCGTCCCAGCCAGCCCTTGAGGGCATGCCCGCCGGGACAGCTGTCGCGCCACGGCTCGCCCGCCGGGGCCGAGAAGCGATAGGCCGCGCGGGGCAGGAACGACCCCGCCGCCGCGCCCCAGAGCGCGGCGGCGATGATCAGCAGCCCGGTGTTCATCCCACCGCGGCGATCGCGTCGCGCCACGTCGGCAGCAGCTCGTCGAGCAGTGCCTCGGTGCGCGGCGGCAGGCCCCGGGCCCCGCTGCGGCCGATGAGATCGGTGGCGAGCGCGGTGAGCTGGGACGTGTCGCCCGTGGCGTGGGTGGCGCGCAGCAGCTCGTGCCACAGGCGCTCGTCGGCCGGGGCGGTGCGCAGGGCCGCGTTCAGGGCCTCGATGGCCTTCTCCGCGCGGTCCCTCTCCATGTGGAACTCGCACAGCGCGAGCCCGGTGTCCGCGACCAGCAGCGGCAGCTGGGCGTCGACGATCTCGTGGGTGAGCCACCGGTAACGGCCCTCGGGCCGGTCGGCGAGCAGCGGCCCGCGCACCAGCACGAGCGCGTCGGTGAGCAGCCGCCCGCGCACGGCCCGGCTGTCGACGCCCTTGCCCTGCGTGGCCTCGTGGTAGAGCGAGCGCAGCACGTCCAGGTCGGAGACGACGGACTTGGCCAGCGTGAGCCGCCCCGTCCCGTCCCGGCCGAGGCGGGGCGTGCCGTCCGGGTCGGCGCCGAGCCACACCCGCAGCCGGTCCAGGAGCGCGTCCCGTACGTCGTCGGTGACGCCGCGCGGCCACAGCGCGGAGGCCAGCACGCGCGGGTGCACGCCCTCGCGGTGCAGGAGCAGCAGGGCGAGCGCCTCGTGCAGCAGCGCGCTGCGCTCCCCGTCCGGGGTGTCCAGGCCGATGATCTCGTACGGCCCGACGAGACGGGCGTAGACCGCGGGCCGCCCGTGCTCGCTGATGTCGACGAGGAACGGCGGGGTGGTCACGGGTCCGTTCGTCTCACGCTCGGGGTCGGCGTCGGTGAACAGCTCGACCACGGCACGCTGTTGGGCGGCGGGCAGCAGCTGGGCGTCGAGTTCGAGCCCGAGGAGGGGCGCGAGCAGCTTGCCCTGGCCGGTGATCTCCATCTCCCAGGCGGCGCCCGGCAGATCGCCGGTCTCGGTGCCGACCAGGTAGCCGATGCCGAGCCGGCCGGCGTCGGCGGCGAGTTCGGCGAGCTTGACGGCGTCCTCGGCGGACGGCTGGGCGGCGAGCAGGACGAGGTGCGGGGCCCAGCGGGTGTGCTGGGCGGGCCCGGTGCGGCCGGTGAGCACGGAGTCGTGCCCGGCCGCGCCCAGCGCGCCCCGGCGCTGCCGCGTCTCGGCCTCCATGGTCTCGACGAGCGCCTCGATGTCCTCGAGGTGCCGGATCCGGTTCGGGGCGAGCGGCGTCAGGTCCTCCCCGAAGCCGACGAGCGTGATGGTCATGCGGTCGGACCACCCGTTGGTCGCCAACTCGGCGGCGACGGAAGCGAAGACGGCGGCCCGGTCGGCCTCCCGGCCGCTCAGCGAGACGATGCCGGGCACCGCCTCCAGGTTGAGCAGCAGCCGCGAGTCGTCCATGGTGCCGAGGCTGACGAGCCCCGGGTACGGAGCGGCCGTGTCGACGTCCTCGTAGCGCTCGGCGTCGGTCCTGGCCAGCATCCAGAAGGTCTGGTCCTGCCCCTGCTGCCAGGGGGCGGGCGGCTTCCCGGCGGGCTGGGCGAGCTGGAGGTGGAGGTCGCCGTTGCTCAGCCAGGCCGCGTACACGACCGGCAGCGCCCGCGACTCCTCGGCGAGGGAGGCGGCGAGCCCCCGCAGGCTCCGGTCGAGCAGCCGTACGCCCTCGGGGTCGGCGCCGACGAGCAGCGCGTCCTGGACGTCCTGGGCGTCCCCGGTCGGCGTGGGCGGCTCCATGCCGCGCCGCCCGCCGACGGCCCCGAACGCCGACTGCCACAGCGCCTGCCGGCGCCGCCGCCCCAGGGCGCCGAGGAGACCGGCGGCGAGAAGGGGAGCGGTGAGAAGGGCTTCAGGAAGGCCGAAGGAGCTGTCGGACTCGGCGTCGACGCTGGTGGCCTGCTGGTGACCGGTGTCCGGGGCGGGCCGCTGCTCGGGAAGGGACACCTGGGAGGCGCCACCACCGGCGTGTTCGTGCCCACCGCCCTGGGCGCCGGACCCCCCTCCGCCTTGGGCGTGATCGCCGCTCTGGGCGTAGTCGCTGATCTGCTGCTGCACATCGGGCGACACGTTGGGAGCCTCGTCGGGCATCTCGACGAGGTCGCCGCCGCGCGCGTCGCCCGGCATCTCCATGATCCAGCCGGGCCGGATGAGACTGGCTTCGGAGAGCTTGGACCCGTCCGGCTGGACGCGGTCCTTGTTGAGCTCGAAGATCTCCTTGTAGCGACGCCCGTCACCGAGGTGCCGGTCCGCTATCTCCCACAGGGAGTCGTGGTGACGCCCCTCGGGCGGCTGGATCCGGTAGTACTTCGTGTCGCCCTGCTTGGCGGTGCTGCCGCCGGCCTCCGCGTGGGAGGCGGCGTGCGAGGCCTGCTCGGCGAGGGCGGACGCGGTGTCGGCGGCCTGCTCCTGCTGCTGGGCGAAGAGACCGCCCGGGGTCTGCTGGGCCGAGGCGACGGTGGGCTTCTGGTTGGCGTCGTAGCTCTGCCCGAGCTGCGAAAGACCGGGCGCGAAGCTGGCGGCCGTGGCGCCGACGAGCAGCAGCGCGGCGACGAGCTGCCGCGCGAGCAACTGGCTGGGCCCGGCGCCCGGTACGCGCCCCGGCACGCCGACACCGGACAGCGCGGCCTTCATCTCGACGAGCACACAGGCGGTGAACTGCGCCCACGCCAGCCACACCACGACGGTGAGGATGTTCAGGAACGTCTGGACGGTGATCTCTTGCTGCAGCCAGTCGAGGCTCGGCACCCCGTTCGGCAACGGCCACCCGATCTGCGTGGCCAGCGCGCCCGGCACGCCGACAAGCAGAACGGCCAGAGCGAGGAAGGCGAAGAACGCCTTGACGAAGTCCCCGAACGACCGTCGCCGGATCCTCACCGGTTGCGGCGTCCGATTCCTCGGGGCCGTCGTCGGGCCGGTCGCAGGGCCCGTCGCTCCCGTCGTACTTCCCGTCGAGCTTGACGAGCTTGAGGTGCGGCGTCGCGGCATGGCGGGTGTCCTGGGGTCGTGTGTGGAGTGCGGTGAGGCCGAGCGTGAAGTAAGGGGTGTGCTGAGCCTACAGAGATCTTATGGACTCTTATTGAGGTCGTCGAAGGGTGGAGGGGAGGAAGCGCGTTGACGTCCGGTTTGCCCCCGTAGCCGCTCGGGCCAGCGCGGGCGGCCGGGCCGCCCGGATCACCCCCTTCGCAACTGCCACGCACACCCCTCACGCACTCCACACAATCCACCACGGCCACTCAAGGGGCCACACACGGCCCCTGATAGCTTCGTTCCCTGTCGCACACGCCAACCTCGGGGGAGAACCGTGGCCCGCCGCGCTCTGACCACCACAGCTGCCGTGTTCGCCACGACGGCAGCACTTCTGCTCACCGCATGCGGCGGGGGCGGCGATGACAAGTCGTCGGGTGACATCAAGGGGGCGGACGGGGGTTCGAAGAGCCCGTCGGCCTCCGCGTCCGGCCCTGCCGAGGCCGACCGCCCGGACGTCAGCGTGCCGAAGGACCTGAAGCTGGTCTTCGACTTCGACCAGCCGTCCGACACGAAGCACGCGGCAGCGCTTGCCGACGCCGAGAACTACATCCGCGCGCTGAAGCACGGCATCGCCGAGCAGGATGTGAACGATCCGGCGTATCGGTTCTACTCCGGCGCACAGGCCTCGCAGTACGCCAAGTCGCAGATCGCGTCCTGGGTCAAGGGCGGCTGGACCGTCACCGGGACGGACAAGTACTACGACGAAGACATCACCCCCCTGAACGACAGCAAGAGTCTCCTCGTCTCGTTCTGCAGGAACCAGGCCAAGTTCTACGGCAGGGAGATCAAGTCCAAGAAAGTCCTCTACACCGAGGAAAGCCTGGACAGTTACCAGTCGTGGAAGCTGCTCATGATCCCCCCGTCCGGCTCCTCGAAGGTCTGGAAGACCGGCAACGTCGAGGTCATCGGCAAGGCGAAGCAGTGCCGATGACGACACCTTCACGGCGGACAGTGGGGTGGGGTGCCGCCGTGGGCGCGGCCGCGATGCTGTGGACCGGCGGTGTCGCCCATGCCGACGCACCCACGGAAGACACCACCACCCCCTCGACTCCCCCTCCTTCGGGCAACGCGAACGACCAGGAAGTCTCCGCTTCCGTCACGTCCTCCCGGATCAAGGTCACGCAGAAGAGCGGCCCCACCGGTGGCAACAGCGGCGCCATCTCGTCGACGGACGCGACGTGGGAGCCCCCGCCCTGCTGGTACGAGCCCGTCTACACGCCGGAGCAGCTCAAGAAGTTCTCGGAGACGGGTGTCGCTCTCGGGTATGTGAGCCCCCACGCGTCGTGGGGCGGCCAGAGCCTGTGGCAGGACCATTACCGGGACGGCAAGGACGCCTACAATTACGAGGACGAGTCCCTCATCACCCGCAAGGGTTACGACAACTACAACCTCGGCAAGGACGGCTACTTCTGGCGCGGCGTGGCCCGCGACCCGGACTCCTACGACTGTGAGCGCGTCATGTTCTGGCAGGACGCCGGCGAGATCCCCGACGTACCGAACGCCCCCACGGCCGAGACACTCGCCGACTACGCCTACGACAAGGTCAAGGTCCCGGACACGAAGGTCGAGCTGAAGCCGCAGGCCAAGTCCACGGTCAATCTGCCCACTTGGGTGTGGCTGGACAAGGGCACCTTCCAGGACGTCAAGGTCCGCGCCGAACTCCCGAACACGGGCCTGTGGGCGGAGACGACCGCCAAGCCCGTCGCCCTCCACCTGGAGCCGGGCACGGACGACGCCGAAACCTTCCCCGCCTCCGGCGACTGCCAGATCAACGACGACGGCAGCATTGGCACCCCGTACACCAAGGGCAACGCCGACAAGACCCCACCCTGCGGCCTCCGCTACCTCCGCGCCACCAACGGCACGCCCTACCAACTCTCCGCCAGCGTCACCTGGCAGATCAGCTGGGAGGGCTCGGGCGGCGCGAACGGCGACCTCCCGGACGGCACGTTCGAAACGACCCAGGACATGAACGTCCAGGAGATCCAGTCGATCAACCGCTGACTACCGGACCCCACGTCGTTCGCAACTGCCACGCCACACTCCTCACCTTCCCCACACAATCCACCCCTGCCTCTCAAGGGCCAAATCTCCTCCGCTGGTAGCTTCGTTCTCTGTCGCGTACACCGAAACTACGGGGGAGATCAACTGTGGCCCGCCGCGCACTGACCACCACCGCCGCCGCGTTCGTCACGGCGGCGGCGCTGCTTCTGACCGCCTGTGGCGGGGGTGACGATTCGTCGTCGGACGACATCAAGGGGGCGGACAGCGCATCGAGCAGTCCGTCGGCCTCCGCCTCGGCGTCGGCCGACGTCGACCGGCCTGACGTGAGTGTGCCGGACGACCTGGACCTGGTCTTCGACTTCGAGAAGCCGTCGGACCAGGACAGCGCGGCAGCCCTTGACGACGCCGTGAACTACATCCGCGCGCTGAACCACGGCATCACGAAGCAGGATCCGGAAGACCCCGCCTTCCAGTTCTATGCGTCGGGCCAGGCCGCCCAGTACGCGCACTCGCAGATCAAGGAGTACGCGGACGGCGGTTGGACACTCACGGGCAAGGACCGCTACTACCAGGCCGAAATCGACCCCGTCGACGAGTCGGAGAAGGTCAAGACGGTCAACGTCACCTTCTGTGAGGACCAGTCCAAGGTCTACGGCAAGGAAGTCAAGTCCGAGAAGGTCCACCGCACGAAGGAAAGCCTCGCCAGCTACCAGAAGTTCACCATCCTCATGACGTTCGTGCAGGGCAAGCCGGTGTGGCGCGCCCAGCAGGTCACCGTCGAGGGGAAGGCGGAGGAATGCCGAGGCTGACCGCATCCAGGCGGAGGCAGCTGATCGTGGCCCTGGCGGCGGGATCCCTCGTCTGGACCGCCGGCCCGGCTCACGCCGACAAGCCGGTCCCCGGCCAGGCCACACCCCCTCCGCAGGGCGGCTCCGACGGAAAGGGAGGGCTGTCGGCCTCCGTCTCCAACATCAAGCTCTCGTATCCCAGCGGCGGGGGTGGCGACGGCAAAGAGGGGAACCTCGGCACGGTCGACCCCAACTGGAAGCCGCCTGCCTGCTGGTACGAGCCCGCCTTCTCTCCGGCGCAGTTGAAGAAGTTCGTGGACACGGACAGTGGCGGTGATGTCGGTATCCACGAGTCCTGGTGGGGCAAGGGACTCTGGACCGACCACTACCGCGACGGCAAGCCTGCGGAGAACTTCGACCTGCGCGCGTCGAAGAACAGCACAGCCGAGGGATACAAGGACTACAACCTCGGCAAGGACGGCTACTTCTGGCGCGGTGTGGCACCGGACCCCAATGCCTCCGACTCCTGGGACTGCGGCCGGATCATGTTCTGGGTCGACGCCGGCGAAATGCCGGACGACCCGAACGCGCCCACCCCGAAGACGCTCGCCGAGTACGCCTACAACAAGGTCAAGGTCCCCGAGACGAAGGTCGACCTGAAGCCGGAGGCGAAGTCCACGGTCAACCTTCCCACTTGGGTGTGGCTGGACAAGGGCACCTTCAAGGACGTCAAGGTCCGCGCCGAACTCCCGAACACGGGCCTGTGGGCGGAGACGACGGCCAAGCCGATCGCCCTCCACCTGGAGCCGGGCACGGACGACGCCGAAACCTTCCCCGCCTCGGGCGACTGCCAGATCAACGACGACGGCAGCATCGGCACCCCGTACACCAAGGGCGACGCCAAGAAGACCCCGCCGTGCGGCATCCGCTACCTCCGCGCCACCAACGGCACACCCTACGAACTCTCCGCCAGCGTCACCTGGCAGATCACCTGGCAGGGTTCCGACGGCTCCGACGGAGACCTCCCCGACGGCACCTTCGAGACCACCCAGGACATGAACGTCCAGGAGATCCAGTCGGTCAATCGCTGACTACCGGGGCCGACCGCACCGTTCGCAACTGCCACGCCACACTGCTCACCTTCCCCACACAGTCCACCCCTGCACCTCAAGGGCCCAATCCCCTCCCCTGATAGCTTCGTTCCCTGTCGCGTACACCGAAACTACGGGGGAGACCAACTGTGGCCCGCCGCGCACTGACCACCACTGCTGCAGCGTTCACGACGGCGGCGCTGCTTCTGACCGCCTGCGGCGGGGGCGACGATTCGCCGTCGGACGACATCAAGGGGGCGGGTAACGGCTCAAGCAGCCCGTCCGCATCCGCATCCTCCGCAGCACCCGGCGTCAAGCGCCCGGTGATCGAGCTCCCCAGCAGCTTCCAGCTGACTTTCGAGAACTGGACGAGCAGCGACCCTGTGGAGCAAGCGGTACTCAACGACGGCAAGGAACAGCTCCGGGCGGGGTACGAGGCGATCATCGAGAACGATCCCGACAGCAGGAACCGGGCCTTCTACGACACGAAAAACGGCTTCTTGCAGAGCCAGCAGTGGATCAGGACCTACACGGACAAGAACCTCACCGTCATCGGCAAGTTGCCCGTGTTCGACCCCAAGGTCACCCTCGCCAAGGACAAGGCAGCGGCATCCCTCTCCTACTGCACCGACGAGAGCAAGGGCTCCACGAGGAACCGCAAGACCGGTGAGGTCAAGGGGAACCCGGCGGGCACGGACCCCGAGGTCCTCTACGTGATCTCCATGGGCAAGAACGCCCAGGGTGTGTGGCAGGCAGTGTCCGCCCACTCGGAGAGGGGTGGTTGCGCACAGTGAGGCGTCACACGTCTCCCGGCCTTGACGTGCGATAGGTTCGACACGCGTTCTGATACAGACGTTGCAGGTGTTATGGGGGAACACTCGTGTCACACAGGCCGACCGACTGGCACATACTCGACCTGGACCAGGACCCCACGCCAGGCGACCCCCAACGCATCCGGAAACTCGCCGGAACCCTGCACGAGTTCGCCGACGATGTCGCCGACGCTCTGCGCGATCTGAAGGGCATCGCCAAGGAGGACGAGATCCTCTCCTGGGCGGGGAAGACGGCGGACGTGTTCGCGGAGGAGTTCGCGGACGCACCCAAGAAGCTGCGGAAGCTGAAGAAGTCGTACGACCTGGCCGGCGACGCCCTCGCCTCCTTCTGGCCCGACCTCGAGACCGCTCAGGACAAGGCCGACAAGGCGCTTCGCGACGGGCGGAAGGCGCGCGCCGAACTCACCACCGCCCAGACGGCACTGTCCGGCGCCGACGACTGGGTACGGACGGCGACCGAGAAGGCCGACTCCTACGACCCTTCGAAGAACGGCGGCAAGGACGTCCCCAAGCCGGACGAGGACGAGGTCCGCCGCGCCACCCGCAACGCGCAGCACGCCAAGGCCCGCCAGACGGCGGCCGAGCAGAACGTCCAGACCGCCCAAAGCGCCCTCGACGCGGCCAAGAAGCTCGCCGGTCAGGCGCAGCGGATGCGGGAGGACGCGGCCCGGCGCACGGTCACGAAACTGCAGGAGGCCTCCGACGCCGGGATACCCAACCGCCATTGGTGGGAGGAGATCGGCGACTGGGTCACCGACCACTGGGACGAGATCGTCACCATCTGCAAATGGGTCGTGACCGTCGTCGGCATCATCGTAATGATCATCGGCGGCCCGCTCGGCTGGCTCGTCTTCGCAGCGGCCCTCGTGGTGCTCGCCGACACGCTGAGAAAAGTCATCAAGGGGCAAGCCGGGTGGGGTGACCTGCTATGGGCGGCTCTGGATTGCATACCAGCCACAAAGGGCTTCACCAGTCTCGCGAAGCTCGGGAAACTGTGGAAGGCCGGAGGCCTCAAGGCACTTGGCACCGGCGCTATGAAAGGGATCGGTGGCGGGCTCCTCAAGAAGGTTCAGCAACTCCGTTCAGGAGAAGGCCTTCGCTCAATCTACCGCCCCTTCAAGGGCTCCAGTCGTTTGTTTGGCGGGACGATCCCCTACCGCGCCCTCTCTCCCAAGTCTCGCCAATTGGCCAGGGACCTCACGAAAGGTCCCGTGAACATCACCCCCAACGAGGTGAACGTCTCACATATGGCCGAACTTCAGAAGTTCCATGGCGTCGAGCACGCAGTAGTGCAGAACGCCGCCGGAGAGATGCGCCTCTTCCAGGGTGATGAAGTGACCACGATCATCCCCAAGGAGCTGAGGGACGAGGGTTACAAATTCACCGTGCACACTCATCCCGAAGACCGGATTCCCGGTCCACCCGATGAGATGGAAGCGGCGCGAGGAATGAAGAACAGCATGAGCCGGGACCTGGATAACAAGCGGACACCACACATGGAAGCTGTCATCAGCCGGGACGGGAACGTGCGCTTTTTCGACAACAACGGAGTGCTCGACCTGCCCCAGGGTACCTACCCTCCGGGGGGCCCGATCGGTGATCGCGGCGGAATCATTCCTGTTGCAGGCCTACGATGAACGCCTCCATCCATCCGAACCGACCCGACGGGCGCACGAACATGCCGGACATCAACGAATGCCAGATCTGCGGAGCACCGGCCCCTCCGATTCCTGGACAGAGCGACGGAGTCGCCGGGTATCGCCTGATTCGGGACCCGTGGTCCGCGACTCCTTCGTTCCTTGACGGCAACCTGCACTTCTCCTGTCTGGAGGAGTCGGGCAAGAGCTCTGACTTCTATGCCGAGTTCACGCGGATGACGCAAGCAGGACACGAGGAAATCGAGAGCCTTGACGGCTCGCCGCCTCCCCTTACGAGAATGGGCCTCGCCATGACCCAGATCTTCTCCGGGGCGGAATGCACTGTCTTCCAGAGCGGTGTGTCCGACCGGTGGATGGTGGTGAAGCGGACAGGGCCCTGGTTCCGGCTGAGCCACGAAGACCTCTTGAATATCGGGCGAGGCCAGGTCCCCCGGTCCCCTGCCGAGGTCATTCCGTATCGGCTACCTGTCGATCTGGGGAACGAGATCGGCGAGTACGGCCTTCACGAGATGCTGGACGCGCTCGGCGTCGCCGATCGTTACGCTCCAGAAAGCGAGCTGGAGGGCATCGAATACGAGTACGTCGACTACTACCCCCCGAAGCTGCTCCTCGAGTACGCCGTCCGAGCGCCCCTCTCCATCCCGCGGGAAGCGCACGCGTTCCTCGCCGACTACATCGAGAGCTACATCCCCGTCAGCTTCGAGGACGAGGAAGACGTATGACGACACAGAGTGTGGTGCCGGCCGGCCTGTCCCTCTCCGTCCCGGACTCATGGTGGGAGTTCGACATCCGCCCCGAAGGTCGCGAGGCGACCATCCGCGCCCTCGTCGACGAGCGGGTGCGGGAAACGCCCGAGTTGGCGCCCTACCGCGCCGATGTGACCGGCATGCTGCGGAAGATGGCCAAGGACGCGCACGACTCCGGTGCCCTGTACATGGGCTGCATGGCGGAGAACTTCGAGGGCATCCCGCTCTCCGCCACCGTCACCCTCTCCGTCCTCGGCGCCAAGAACAAGCAGGGCGTCGCCCTGTCCACCGATCCTCGTGCCATCGCCGACAGTCTGCGTGCCATCACACCCCGGCGTGAGGGAGACGCCTGGCGCAAGGTCACGACCGTCGAGATTCCGGAAGTGGGTCCGGCCGCGCGCACGTACGGCGTCGAGGACGTGCCCGTCGCCGAAGGGGACAGCCGTACGCTGCGTATGGTGCTGACCCAGACGTACGTACCCGTCCCGGGAACCGCCGACCAGGTCGTACTCATCTCCGGGGCCAGCCCCGTGCTGGACCTGGCCGAGGCTTTCCATGACATCTTCGACGCTGTGACGAGCACGTTCCGTTTCATCTGAGTCGTCTGACCTGCTGGGGGAATCCACATGGGCAAGGGCAAGAGCGACCTCGCGCTCCCGCTGACCGAGCTGGAGGGCTATGGGCGCCGGCTTCGTTCCATCAAGACGCGTCTGAATCACACCAAGAAGCTCTTCGAGTCCTACAAGGACGACATCGGCGACGGCAGTGTCAATGACGCGCTCGGGGATTTCGAGTCCAACTGGGAAGACGGGCGCGAGGACATCACGCAGCAGCTCGATGCGTTGGCGAGTATGTCCGATGCCGTTGTTCGCGAGTTCAAGAAGCTTGATGACGAGCTTGCCAAGAAGGCCAACGACGCCATGAAGACCGAGGACAAGCGGGGCGGTAAGGGCGGTAAGGGCGGTAAGGGGGACGGCGGGGGTAAGTAGCCCGCTGTGCGAGAGACATGAAAAGGCCCCGGATCCGTAGATCCGGGGCCTTTCGCGTGCCTTCGTCAGGAAGCGACGGCAGCGTTGAGGTGCAGGTCCGCCGCGAGGCCCTGCGGCGAGACGGCGAGGCCCGCGCCGCCGCCGATGCCGGCGTTGAGGCCGGCGGCCGAGGTCTCGACGTAGAGACCGGCTGCGGCGCCGGCACCCGCGGCGGCACCCGCCTGGCCGCCGGCGATGGTGTCCAGCTCGGCGTCGGACATCTGGGCGGTCGCGATCTGCGGGGTGAAGGCCATGGGGGGCGGTTCCCTTCGTTCAATAATTCGAAGTGCTCGAGCGTGACCGATCAAAGCACGTCGGGAGAAGCCGCGGCCAGTCAGCGTTATGGGGGTGCGCTGGATTTCGGGGGCCGAATTCATGGGTGTGACCATTCGGTCACCGGGCACCCCACCCTCTTCACATCTTCCGCCACTTCGCGATACGGGAATGTATTGCGCGGCGCGGGAAATGAGCCGAGGGCGGTTCCTGCCCGGGATCCTTACGGCCTCACAGTGAACGGTGTGCAGATCCGTCGAAGGTTCCGGATCAGCGGTTCACCGACTGGATCTCCTGCACCGTCACGTCCTGGGTCGTACCGAATGTGCCGTCGGGGAGGTCGCCGCCGTCGCCGTTCGTGCTCGTCCAGTTGATCTTCCAGGTGACCGTGGCGCTCAGCGGGTAGGACTCGCCGTCGCCCGTGGAGCGCAGGTAGCTCACGCCGCAGGGCGGGGTCTTGCCGGCCTTGCCCTTCGCATACGGTTCGCCGATGCTGCCGTCTTCGTTGATCGCGCATTCGCCAGAGGCGGGGTAGGTCTCGGCGTCGGCCGTGCCCGGTTCGATGTGCAGGGAGACGGGTTCGGCGGTGGTGGTCGCCGACAGGCCCGTGCCGGGGAGGCTCGCCGTCACCGAGAGCTTCTTGAACTTGGCCTTGTCGAGCCAGATCCAGGTGGGCAGGTTGACGGTCGACTTGCCCGTCGGGGCCATCTGGATCTCAGTGTCGGGGACGGGGAGTTCGTCGTAGGCGTATTCGGCGAGGACCTGGGGGGAGACGGCCAGGGGTTCCTTGGGGGGTTCGCCCTCGTCGACCCAGAAGGGTTGCTTGTCGCAGGAGTTGGCTTCGGGATCGTCCTTGCGCTTCGGGTTCTTCACCGCCGCCCAGAACATTCCCTCGCCCTGCTTGTCGAGGTTGTAGTCCTTGTAGGGATGCCCGTCTTTGTAGCGGTGGTCCATCATGTCGCCGACGACGTCTCCGACCCCGCGGAGCACGAACCCGTCGATGCTCCGCCACGCGTTCACCGCGGTCTCGATCTCCTTGGGCGAGAACGAGGGCTCGTACCAGCAGGCCGGCGGTGTCCAGTTGCTGTTCGAGGGGGTCAGGGTTCCCGTGGAGGATCGGGAACCGCCGTCGGTGGTGACCGTGACCCTGGTCCTGGCCCTGATGACACCTTCCTTCGACGAGCCCTCGGCGCTGCCTTCGTAGCTGCCCTTCTCGCCGCCGCCTTTTCCGCCACCGGCAGTGGCCGTGGACGGCACGGCAGCCACGGCGACAGCCAGAGTCGACGCCGCGACGGCGCGCAGCACAGTCGTACGGCTCATCACATGCACCTCTTGGCTGCCTCCGTGGACGAGACGGTGGCGGTCTGCCACACGCCCTTCGCGTCCTTCTCCAGACGGGTGCTGTAGAAGACATAGTCGCTGGGGGACGCCTTGACCGACCTGTCGACCTTGTCGGTCGTACCGTCCTTCGGGTACGTCCGTGTCGCGTCCATGCAGTACGTGACGGAGGCGGCGCCGTCCTTGTGGAAGGTGACCTCGCGGTCGTAGTACCGGGTCTCGCCGGTGAAGCTCCGGTTCTCGTTGCGGAAGGACATGATGTAGGAGGCCGCCGAAGCCAGCGCGTCGTCCTTGGAGTAGAACTTCAGCGCGGGGTACTTCTTGGCGTCGGCGGTGATCGCCTCGTCGATGGAGTTGATACGGCGCTCGTTGTCGGCCAGGATCGCGTCCTTCTTCGCGTCGCCGGTCTGCGTCTCCTCGAAGACGTTCCTCACATCCGCCGGCAGCTTGATCTCCGGCCGGTCGATGCCGTCGGCAGATGCCGACGCCGACGGGTTCGCCGAGCCCGACCCCGCGCCCGTGTCCGCGCCCGCGATCTTGTCGTCGTCCTTCTTGCCCGCCGTCTCCGAGCCACCGCAGCCCGTCAGCAGCAGCGCCACCGCCGCGGTCAGGGCGGTCGCGGCCGCCGTGGTCGTGCGTGTGCGCATGGGGGTGTACCTCCAGTGGGGGGATCGGTGCTCAGCGAGGGTGACAGGGCCTCACTGGACCTCGTTCTCTGCCACCGCCTGCCCGTGGACGACCACGTCGCCGCCGTAGAACATCCCCGTGAAGACCGGGGAGTAGGTGAGCTGCACGTCGACCTCCACCTGCTCGGCGGTCGCCGCAACGCAGTGGGTCGCCGCGATGTCCGCGCCCGTCATGTCCATCTCGCGGGCGAAGGCCTTCACACGGGCGTTGCAGTTCTCGAAATTGATCGGAGCGGGGCCGCCCACATCGTCGTAGAGAGCCTCGCGGTCGATGTCCTGGGCGGCGAAACGGGCCGCCTGTTCCGCGATGTCGGCCGCCCGTTCCCGCTTGGAGATGGACAGGCCGCCGTCGATCACGAACGCGGAGAGGGAGAGGAAGACCAGCGTGAAGATGATGACCGCGCCGGCGCCCGAGCCGCGGTCGTCCAGGTGGCTGCGACGGGCCGCCCACCAGGAGCGCAACGACGGCCGGTACGAGCGGTTGTGGCTCACGCCGACCTCCGGAACGGGTCCAGCGGAGAGCTGAAGCTCGCCGTCAGCGTCGTCGGGACGTCGAGGCCGAGCATGGCGAGGCCTCGCACCTCGCAGCTCACCTCGACCGTGAAGATGGTGTCGGGCTCGAAGCCGTCGCTCGTCTGGACGACCGACACGGGACCCGCGCAGACGTCCGTCAGGTTCGCCTCCGCGGCCTTCTTCGCCTCGGCCATGGCGGTGGCGTGGTTCTTCTGGATCGAGCCCGCGCGGGCCGCGTCCCGGGCCGCTCCGTCGAGTGCCCCGCGGCCGTCCACGAGCTGGCCGAAGGCCACCAGGACGAGGATGAACAGGATCATCACCGGGGCGAGGATCACGACCTCGACCGTGGAGAGGCCCCGGTCGTCGTCCATGGACCGGCCGTCCTTCGAAAGAGCGGCGGGAGGGAAGAGAGTCATCAGTTCTCCTCCTGGACGAACCGTTCCACCGGGCCCGCCGACTGCGCGTGCACCGTCAGATCCAGGCCCGGGAACACCGTCGGCACCCGCGCAGCGATCTCCACGCCCACCGTGTTCTGGTCCGGCTGGAGCATCGTCACGTCCGGCCCCAGCACCAGTTGCGGGCCCAGTTGACGGATGTAGGCGTCCACCACGTCCTGTGCCTCGCCCCGCCAGGCACCCGGGCGTTCGTCGGCCGTGGCACGCGCCTTGCGCGCTCCCGCCTGGGCCGCCGCCTGGGCCACGTGGTCCGCGAAGAAGTACAGGGCGAACTGCACCGTCGCGAAGATCATGAAGAACAGCACCGGAGTGAGCAGCACGAACTCGATCGCGGTCATACCTGAGTCACCGCGGGCGGCCGCCCTCTTCCGTGCGGCCTCCACCCTGCGGCGTACCCGTCTGCTCACGTCTGCCGGCATCCCCGTGACCCCGTTGTCCTTACGTCTGTCCCTGCGACTGTCTCTACGACGATCAGGCGATCGGCGATCAGCAGGTCTTGCCCGCGTCCGCGCCCTTGATGCAGTCGCCGACCTTGTTGGCGCCCTCGCTCAGCGCGGCGTTGATGATGGCGGCCACGACACCGACGATCGCCACGACGACCGCGGAGATGATGACCCACTCGACCGCCGAGGCACCGCGGTCCAGCTCGCCGGAGCGGGCACGCTCGGTGCGGGCCCGCAGGAAGGTGACCAGGAAGTCCACGGCAGGGATGCCGGTGTGGAAGTTGCGTCCGTTCATGACGTCTTGTCCTTTCGAAATCGGTTCACGGAGGTTCTGGAGTTGTGAAGGTCGCTGCAAGGCTCATGCACGGCTCACTGCACCTGGAACACCCGCATCGCCGCCGGAAAGATCAGGAACACCAGGAACCCGGCGCACAGCAGCAGCTGCGCCACGAGCATCGACTGGGACTTCTCACCCGCGCTGCCCTCGATCTCGGCGAGTTCGCGGTGCCGCATGGTCTCGGCGCGGGAGGCGAGGGACTCGCGGACCTTCGCTCCGTCGTCCGCGACCAGGGCCAGGGAGGCGGAGAGGTCCTTGAGCTCCTCGACGCCGATCTCCTCGCCGAGCTGGCCGAGCGCCTGCCACTGGCTGAGGCCGGTGATGCGGGCGTCGGACAGGGCGTTGCGGATGCGCTGGTTGGCCCAGCCGTCCGACACCTCCGCCGCCGCCATCAGGGCCTCCGGCAGACCGCGTCCGCCGGCCAGGCTCATCGACACCAGGTCGAGGTACGCGCCGATCACACGCCGCAGGTCGCGCCGCTTGTCGGCGGCGTCCCGCCGTACTTCGAGGTCGGGCAGGAAGAAGAAGACCACCGCGAACAGCAGCGCCAGCCACACCGGGATGATCGGGCTCTTGCCGACGCCCAGGGTCCAGACGATGGCGAACAGGAACGGGCCGAAGAACAGGCCCGCCACACCCAGCAGCACCTTCGTCGCCAGGAACTTCTCCCAGCTGCGCTCCAGCACCGCCAGGTCCGCGCGCAGCGAGCGCTGCTCCCAGCCCTGCTGGAGGTAGAACTCGGAGACCCGCAGGCCGACTTCGGCCCGCAGTGCGCCGAGGCGGCCTTTCTCCCGTTCGCGGCGCGCCGATTCGTACGCCGAGCCGCGCGCCCGCATCGCGTCGATCCGCGCGACCTGTGAGATCGCGCTCCGCTTGCTGGGCATGAGGGCGCGGACGAGGGCGTAGATGCCCAGACCGATGACGGCGCCGACGACCAGCGGCATCGTGAGGTTCATCGGCGTGCCCCCTCTTCCTGCGGCAGTTGCTGGGACTGCTGCGACTGCTGCGACGGCGTCCTGGGACGGACGAACTGGACGGCTGCCTCGTCCCGCACCAGGAAGCGCTCGGGCGTCTCGATGGTGGACAGCTTGCGCAGCCACCAGAAGCCGAGCGCGAACAGACCGCAGACACAGGCCAGGACGAGCTGGCCGGCGGGCGTCCCGTACGGCTCCACGAATTCACGGTTGAAGATCGACAGGCCGAGGACGAAGGAGATCGAGACCGCTACGACGATCTGCACCGACCGCCGCGTGGACGACCGCTGGGCCATCACGCGCTGGCGCATGTCGACCTCCTCGCGGGCCGACTTGGCGAGGGCGCCGAGCACCTGGCGCAGACCGGGGCCGCGCAGGCGGGCGTTGAGGATCAGGGCCGCGACGATGATGTCGGCGGAGGCGTCGTCGATCTCGTCGGCGAGCTGCTGGAGCGCCTCGGGCAGCGGGGTGCGGGCGCGCAGCCGGTCGACGAGGGCGTCGAGGTGGGGGCGCAGGACGGGGGCCGCGGCGCGGGCGGAGGCCGGGATGGCCTGTTCGAGGCCCACCGCGCCGGCGATGGTGTCGCGCAGGGACTCCGTCCAGGAGGCGAGGGCCTCCACGCGGCGCATGGCGGCCCGTTCCTCGCCGGCGCCGCCGAACAGGCGGTCCCAGAAGAAGACGAGGACGCCGGCCGCGATGCCCGCGACCGCCCAGCGGGTGAGGAGGAGGACGACGAGGGCGATGATCGCCGCGAGCGAGCCGCGCCGGCCGGCGAAGCGGATCAGCTCGCTCGCCCGCTCGGCGGCCTTCTGCTTCTCGTGGTCGGGCTTGACGGGCAGGCCGCGTACGGCGACGAGGAGGAGCGCGATGCCGCCGCCGACGGCGACGCCGCTGCCTATCGAGTACAGGACGGTGGTGGAGAACAGGCCGCCCATGGAGCCGAGCGAGCCGAGTGCCGCGAGAGTCGTGTTCACGCCCGTCACCCCCAGGTCCCGGTCGGCCGGTAGCCGTGTGCCATCAGTTCCTCCAGGCAGGCGATGGGGGCGTGCGGCACGACCCGGCCGTCGGGAGCCTCCGCGAACACTTCGCTGGACAGGACGCGTCCGTCGACACCGTTGACCTCGCGGACGGAGGTGACCATGCGCTGGAGGCGGCCGCCGTTGCCGTAGTTGTTGCGCCGCTGGATGAAGACGACGAAGTTCACCGCGCCCGCGATCAGCATCTGGCTGGCCTCTATGGGCAGCCGCTCGGAGGCCTGCAACGCGTAGGTGGAGATACGGTTGAAGACCTCGTGGGAGCTGTTGGCGTGGATCGTGGACAGCGAGCCGTCGTTGCCCTGCGACATCGCGTTGAGCATGGTGACGATCTCGTCGCCGAGGACCTCACCGACGATGACGCGCGAGGGGTTCATACGCAGCGAGCGTCGCACCAGCTCCGCCATCGAGATCATGCCCTGGCCCTCGGAGTTGGGCAGGCGTTCCTCGAAGGCGACGACGTTGGGGTGCAGGTCGGCGAAGGTGTCGAGGCCGAGCTCCAGGGCCCGCTCGACGGTGATGAGGCGCTCGTTCGGGGGGATCTCGTTGGCGAGGGCCCGAAGGAGCGTGGTCTTGCCGGCGTTGGTGGCGCCCGCGATCATGATGTTCTTGCGGGCGCGGACCGCGCAGGCCATGAAGTGGGCGACCTCGGGCGTCACGGTGCCGTTGCCGACGAGGTCGGAGATGAACACCTTGCCCATGCGCGCGCGGCGGATGGACAGGGCGGGGCGCCGGGTGACGTCCATGACGGCCGACAGACGCGAACCGTCGGGGAGCCTGAGGTCGAGCTGGGGGTTGGCCGAGTCGAAGGGGCGGGAGGACAGACCCGAGTAAGCGCCGAGCACCTGGATGAGCTCGATGAGCTCCTCGTCGGTCTCGGCGACGGGGTCGCCCGTCACCTCACGGCCGTCGGCGTAGCCGACGAACACCTGGTCGTAGCCGTTGATGTCGATGTTCTCGACGTCGGGGTTGTCCAGCAGCGGCTGGAGCCGGCCGACGCCGAACAGCGCGGCGTGCACGGCGGCCGCGTACTGCTCCTCGGTCTCGGCGTCCAGCGGCGTACGGCCCGCGTTGATCTCGGCGCGGGCGTACTCCTCCAGGATCTGGGCTATGACGGCACGCGCGTACTGCCGCTCGTCCTCCGTGGACATCGGAGTGACGTTGTTGACCTGGTCCTGTCGGCGCTGCTCGGCGATACGGTCGCCGGCGTCCTGGCGGAACCGCTTGACCAACTGGTGGTCGACAGCGGTCATGCGCCGGCCCCCGCGTGGCCCTGCATCTGGCCCGGGTGGTGGTGCTGGGCCTGGTGGGCCTGGTTCGCCTGGGCGGAGGCGGCCCAGGCGGCGCCGTACTGCTGGTAGATGTCGGCCGCGACCTTGCGGGCCGAGCGGATCAGCAGCGACTTGTCGAGCCGGCCGCGCCTGCGGCCTGCCAGCTGGTCGGCGCCGGCCGGGTCGTCGGCGATGGTGCCGACCACGCGGGCGCCGGTCTGGGCGTGCACGAGCATGTCGTTGACCTGCGAGGCGAGCTTGCCCGCCGTGCCCGTGTCGGCGATCAGGACGACGCCGATCATGGGGGTGCCGAGGCTCGCGGCGCCGCGCGATCCGCCGTGCAGCTTGCCGGCGAGGGCGGCGGCGCGGTCGCGGACCCGGGCGATGGCCTCCGGCTCGGTGCGCGAGATGAGCAGCACGAGCGCGGCGTGCGGGAACAGTTCGACGGCAGGGGTGTCCCCGCTGACGCGTCCGCAGTCGGCGATGACGTCGGCCGCGGCGTGCGGGGAGTCGGCGAGGGAGGCGAAGGCGTGCCCGAGGGTCGGCCACAGTCCCGCGAGGCCGGTCGCCTGCTCGGCGATACCGAGCCCGACGAGCACCTCGAGACCGCCGCTCAACGGCTGTACGTGATCCCAGAGCTGGTCCGGCACGAGTCCGCGGCGCGCGGTGGCGGCGATGGACAGCATGCCGGTGTTGGGGTTCAGCGGTCCGCCGTGTGCGGCGGCACTGCGGTAGACGAGGTCACCGCCCGCCGGGTCCGCCTCGGCGAGCAGGACACGGCGCGGCCAGACCGCCGAGAGAGCGACGGCCGCGGTGGTGACGCCGGGGGAACCCTTGTCGGCGGCGAGAGCGATGAGCGCCATGGGGTGGGTGCCGCCTTCTAGTTGCCGGGGACGTGCACGATGGCGACCTGGTTCGCGGCCGCCGCGGAGGCGAGCGCGGCCGCGTCGGCCTCGTCGACGAGGACGGTGAGCGAGAGGTTGCCGGTGCTCACGGTCGCGTCATCGTCTTCGGCGACATTGTTCACGCGCGCGTTGTCGACGATGGCGCCGGAGGACGAGGTGCCGCTCGAGCCGGTGTTGTCGTCGGTGTTGTTCGAGGGGGTTCCGCTGGTGCTGACCCGGTAGGCGGCGACGATGTCACCGGACTTGATGTCGGAGGGGTACTGACCCTCCTTGAGGGCGAGGCCGACGGAGGCCTTGCCCGCGGGGAGGCTGGCCTTCTTGGCGAACATCTCACCGACCGCGAGAGTCCCCGGGTAGATCGTGGACTTGGCCTTGTAGGTCTGGATGGTCGTCAGCTGCGACCACTCGACGTAGTGGATGCTCTCGTCCTTGGCGACCATGACGGAGGTCACGTCGCTCTTCTTGAGCGACTCGCCGGCCTGGACCTGGCTGGTCACCTTGACGACCTCGATCCGGTCACCGGCCTGCAGTACCAGCATCGTCGCGCCCAGCGCACCCACCAGGATGAGCAGCACCGCGAGCGCGGCCAGTGCCGGTTTGCGCTCGCGAGGTGGTGCGGGAAGGCGGTCGCCGACCGACGGCTGAGCCGGAGAGGCGGAACGGCCTGCGCCCGCCCCCGTACGCTCTTGGATCTTCACGCAACCGCTCCCCGTACACCCAAGATGATGTCTGTCAATTTGCCTTCAAAATTGGACACTTCACCCGCGCCTACCCTGCACGGAAACTGCGGGACGGGCCGGACGTACCCGCCCGACCTGGGCGAATAGCCAGCACTGGGGGTGAGTGTCAAGCCATCGCACCGTATCAGCCGCACATAAGCCCCTCAAGGCGCGTCCTACGCCCTGAACCTCACGGCGCGCACCGTTATCCATCTGCAACTTCCAGCCTGGACAAACCCGTTGATGGCGGCACGCCGACAAGCCGTTCACCGCGCGGCTCCCTGTGCGGCAGCGAATCCGCCCCGGACCGACGGACGCACGACAGCCGGCCCTTTCGTCACGCCCCGACCATGAGGCCCACACGATTCACTCACGTGAGCCGGGATTTCGCCGTGCCATGATCGTCGACCTGTCCCCCACGAGGAGTCCTCTATGAAGCGGGCCGCGCTCGCCGCCTCCACCCTGTCCCTGCTCTCCCTCGCCACGCTCACGGCGTGCGGCGGGGACGCCGAATCGGATTCGGCGACCGGTGAGCCCAGGCCCACCGCGTCCCGGGCGAAGCAGGTGACTCCGGCCGAGCGGCTGGCGAAGCTCATGATCACGAAGGCGGATGTGCCGGGGCTCGCCGTGAAGCCCGCCTCCGGGGAGGACAACGAGTACGCCTTCGCCCAGTCCCCGGACGACGTCACGGTCGACAAGCCGGCCTGCGCCCCGCTGGTCTACGCGATGAACCAGCTTCCCCTCGGCGAGTCTCAGGGCGACCTGACCCACTCCGTCCTGGAGGGGAGCGAGTTCACGTACATCACGCTCACGACGTACGCGCCCGGCAAGGCCGAGTCCGCCTTCGCCGGGCTGGCCAAGGGCGTCGACTCGTGCGGCGGTGGCTTCACGGCGAAGGCGAAGGGCACGGCCCCGTACGACTCCGTCACCACCGAGAAGCCGGTGGCCGAGGGTGGTGACGAGTCACTGGCCTTCCGCTCCACGACGACCCTCAAGGGGATCACCCACACCATGCACGCCCAGGCCGTCCGCAAGGGTGACGTCCTCGCCGTCTACTTCTCCGTCGACGGCATGGCCATGGTCCAGGAGAGGCCGGGCGACGCGAAGCTCCCGGCGGCGGTGGTGAAGGCGCAGAACGCGAAGCTGGGCTGAAGGGCCGGGCTCCGCTACCGGTACCAGTCCTCTCCCCCGCTTTCCAGCGCCGCGCGCACATAGCCGGCCAGGTCGGCCGCCACGAGGCCGCGTTCATCCGTCTCGTGGTCCCAGACATGAACGCCGCCGGCGTCGGTGTCGGGGGCCCCTACGAAGGCGAACTGGTCTCCCCCGCCGTTGTCACCGAAGAACAGCAACGGGTCGAAGGGGCGGTAGAGGGGACGGAATTCGGGTCGGGCGCGGAAGGCGAGGTTGTCGTTCAGGATGCGGTCGGCGGGCCAGACGATGTCCTCGCCGTAGGGGCCCTCGATCCCGTCGGTCTCCAGGAGGAGAGAGCGGAGGGCGGGTGGCAGGGGTCGGCCCAGGGTCGTCTCGATGACGTGGAGGGCGGCGGGGGACACGGGAGGACGCCAAGGGCCCGTCTCCAGGTCTTCGAGCGAGTCGCGCCACATCCCGGACCTCACTCCCTCCGCGCCAAGCCCCGGCACACGCCCCCATCCTTCCACCGACGGGTGTTCACCCATCCCGATCTCCCCCGCCGGGGAACCTGCGACCTGTAGCACTCGCGAAGCCCCGAGTAGAGTGCCGCCCGGACAGCGATCGGAACGCGGGGGGCATACCGGTGAGAGCAGTCGCGACAAACAGGGCATACGCAGTGCATATGCCGGTGTGGAGCAGTGACCGGCTCGGTCTCCTCCGGGTGCTGCTCGCGCTCTGCGCCGTAACGGCTTTCTTCGCAACCGCCACCCCGGCCCGAGCGGCGGAGGCCGCGCCCGTCACCCAGGCCGCCTACCTCGCCGACCGCCTCCGCGAGAACCCGGTCCACGTCACCGACCAACTCCCCCGCGAGGTCCCGCGCTCCACCGCCCCCGGCTTCGCCAGGCTCGCGAAGAAGACCGGCGTGCCGACGTACGTCCTGGTCCTGCCCATGCAGACCAGCACGGACGGCAAGCAGCTGCTCGGCGCGGTGCACGACCGGCTCGGACGCGACGGGCTGTACGTCCTGTTCGAGGGGGCGGACCTCGCGGAGGCCACGGCCTACGGCGTCCGCGTGCCCGCCGATGCCGCCATCACTGTCACACGGTACGAACTCCCCTACGACGCGGGCCCGTTGCGTAGCTTCGAGCGGTTCGCCGATGTCATCGCCCTGGGCGGCGACAAGGCCGGCGCCCGTGCCGAAGCGGCTCGCGAGACGTACCAGGACGACGAGCCCGCCGACATGTACATCGGCCCCTCCGACCGCAACAACCAGTCGTTCCTCACGGGCATCCTGCTGACCGGCGTACCGCTGATGATCGTGCTGACGGGCTGGTACGCGCGGCGCCACCGCCGGCGTTCCGGAGCCGAGCGGCGCGTCCCTCGGTGGGTCGTGCCCGGCGCGGCCGCCCTCACCGCCGCGACGATCGCCCTCGCCGCTCCCGTCGTCTTCGACCAGACCAGGTCGAGCGCGGCCCGGCCACCCACCCCCGCCGAACTGTCCGCCCGTGTCGAACGCGTCGCGGCAGGCCTGAAGCAGGACGCCATCTACGCCGACCCGGAGAGTCCTCGCGTACTCGACTCCCGCCGACTGGACCGGCTGCACGAGCGGATCCGGGACTTCCGGCGCTCCGACGGCGGCGGCCCGGTGTACGTCTCCCTCGTGCCGCAGACACCCGAGAGCGAGTCGGCGGGCGACTCGGACCTGTTCGCCGCCGCGGTGCACGCCAAGGTGGGCGTGGACGGGGTGTACGTCGTAGCCGATCCGGACGGCGGCACGATCGACGTCTTCAACCACGGGCTGCGCCTGGACACCAACCACCTGTTCCTCGACCTGCCGGACTCCATCACGTACGGCGACAGCAAGGCGGACGAAGCGGGCGACCACCTCCTGGGCGAGCGCCTCGACGCGCTGATGACCTTCCTCGACAAGACCCCGCGCACCGACCGGCCGGAACACGAACCCGCCCCGGCCGCCGCCCCCGGCGCGGCCGACGAGTACACCCTCCCGCCCCTGTTCGCCACCGACTTCTGGCCCGGCCTGTTCGTGGGCGCTTTCGCGGCACTCCTGCTGTCCGGTGTGGTGGCCGGACTGACGTGGGGTGTCGGCGGCCTGTTGCGGTGGCGCTCTCCCGCGCCCGAGCCGACCCACCACCTGCCCCTCACAGCCCCGACCGAGCCGTCGGCGTCCTACCTCCGACGTACCGCGTACGCGGAACTCACCACACTGACACGGGAGTTCACCAACCATGACGAGCGCGGCCGCGCCTGGGACCGCCTCGATGCGGCGCTGCTCCTCGTCGACGGCGACCTGAACCGCGTCAAGGACGCGGGCAGCGACCCCGCGACCCTGGTCGCCGTCATCGTTCTCGCCCGAGCCGGCCGCGCCGCGCTCACCGGCGACACGACGGACCTGTGCTGCGGCGTGAATCCCCTGCACGGCCCGGGCGTCAGCCGCCACCACGTCCGCGTCTCCGCGGAGGGTGCCGCCCGCCGCCTGCTCCCCGTCTGCGACTTCTGCCGCAACACCGCCATCGCCCAGCCGAGCGGCATTCCAGGCAGCTTGCTGAAGCTGCCCGACCCGTCCACGGGCAACACCCGCCTGCCGTACTACGACGCGACCGACGGCCCGCTGACCGCCGTACCCAAGGGAATCACCCGGCTTATCGAGAAGGTGAGGGAGACCGCAGGTGTCCACTGACGTCAAGCGCCTGACCACCGTCCTCGCGGTCCTGCTGCTGACCGCGCTCACCACCGCCACCGCCGCCCGGGCAGCGGACGGCGAAGCCCCGAGCGCCGGGCAGCGCATCGCGAGCGCGTTGCGCACCTCTCCCGTCTACGTCGACGAGGCGTACGCGGCTGCCGTACCACCCTCCCGGCAGCGGGAGTTGGCGCAGCAGATCCGCCGGACGGGCCTGCCGATCAAAGTCGTACTCATGCCTCTCACCAAGGGCGACGACTTCGACGGCGACTCCGACGTCCTGGCCGGGACGGTCCGCGACCGGCTCCCGGACCAGCGCGAGCTCATCCTCATCACGACGGACGGCGACTTCCCCGACTCCCTGACGGGCGACGAGTGGCCCGCCGACACCCACCAGACCCGGGACGCCGTGTCCGCCGTCGGCTTCCTGGACGAGACAAAGGACGCGGGGCTCGCCGACCTCACCGCCAAGGCCGTGGAGCTGGTGGCGGAGGGGAAGGGCACGCAGCGGTACGAGGAGGCGATGAAGGACCTGGGCGACGACACCCAACGACGGGATGAGCAGGCCGAGGAACGGGCAGAGGAACGGGCAGAGTCCGCTTCGGGCGGCCCCGTCTGGTGGCTGCTCATCGGCGTGCCGGTGCTGACCCTGACCGCCCTCGCGACCCGCGCCGCGATCCGTTCCCGCAAGCCCGCTCCGGCCGCCCCGGCCGTGCCGCAGCTGGTGTTCGCGACGGCCCGCGCGGCCGACGAGGCGGAGCTGCGGCGCCGGGCGGAGGCGGAGGTCCTGGCGCTCGGCGAGGCCACCCAGGCCGCCGACCTCTCCACGACGCCGGGTCTCCAGCACGCCCTCGACGCCTACGCCGCCGCCGGCACGGTCCTCGACGAGGCCCGGGGCCTGCCGGACCTGGCGGGCGTCCTCGCCCTGGTCCAAGAAGGCCAGGACGCCCTGACCGGCACGGACGCGGCCCTCCCCCGCTGCTTCTTCCACCCCCTGCACGGCCGCGCCGCCCTCCGCACCGGCTGGCGTCCGCTCGGCCGCCGGGACCGGCTGGACGTGGCGGTGTGCCAGGAGTGCGCGGACGCACTGCGGGACCGCCGCGCCCCGGAGGTGCTCACCGACACGGACGAGGACGGCCGTACCGTCCCCTACTTCGAGCTGCCGGCCGAGCGGAGCGTGTGGGCCGCGACGGGGTACGGCTCGCTGAAGGAACCGCTGGCCGGGATCAACTCCCGGAGGATCAGGGCCCGTTGACACCGGGCCCGGGGCAGGTCACGGTGCAGCCATGACTCCGGGCACGCGAGACACCGTTCTGCCTGTACCTCCCACCGACACCGGCCTGGTCGAGCGCGTCCGCGAGCTCACCCCTCTCATCCGCAGGCACGCCCTGCGGACCGAGCGGGAGCGGCGGGTGACGCGGGAGGTCGTGGAGGCGCTGACCGGGACCGGGATCCAGCGGATGAACGTGCCCCGGCGGTACGGCGGTTACCAGAGCGGCCTGCGGACCCAGGTCGACGCGCTGGCGGAGCTGTCCGCCGCGTGCGGTTCGGCCGGTTTCATGACGCTGATCCAGGCCGGTTGCGCGTACGTCGCCGCGCTCTTCCCGGACGAGGCGCAGGACGAGATCTTCACCAGCCCCGACGTGCGCGTCGGCGGCAGCCTGATCCCGAGCGCGACGGCGGTCCCGACGGGCGACGGCGGCTATGTGGTCAACGGGACCTCGCCCTTCGCCACCGGCTGCCGGGACGCCGACTGGCATCTGCTGACGGCCCGGATCGAGGGGCGGCCCGAGACGGTGTGGACGGCCATGCCCGTGGCCGACCTGGAGATCCTCGACGACTGGCGGGTGTCGGGTCTCGCGGGCAGCGGCAGCAACAGCGTCGTCGCGCGCGATGTCGTCGTACCGGCTCATCGCGTGCTGCCGGTCGCCCCGCTGCTCGGCGGCGAGTTCGCGTCGAAGGCCAACGCCGACGACCCGTTCTACCGGGTGCCGGTACTGCTGATGTTCTGCGTCTGGGCGACCCCGAACGCCCTCGGCCTCGCCCGCTCGGCACTGGCGGAGTTCCGCGAGCGGATCCACCGGCGGGGCATCACGTACACCTTCTACGAGCGGCAGAACGAAGCTCCCGTCACGCATCTGCAGACGGCCGAGGCGGCGTTGAAGATCTCCTGCGCCGAGCATCTGACCGACGAGATCGTCACGCTGCTCGGGGAGCGGGCGGCGAGCGGGGAGCCGTACACGACCGAGGAACGGGCCGGGGTCCGGGCACGCAGCGGCTATGTGGCACGGCTCTGCCTGGAGGCCGCCGACCTGCTCGGCTCGGCCTCGGGCGCCTCCTCCCTCCACGAGGAGGTGCCGATCCAGCGGACCGTGCGCGATCTGCGGGCCCTGAACCTGCACGCCTTCGTCCATCCGGCGACCAACCTGGAGCTGTACGGCAGGGTGCTGGCGGGGCTGGAGCCGGGCACGCCCTTCGTCTAGCCGCCCTGTCTCAGGTGCCGGGCGGCCGGTCCTCCCGTATCGCAGCGAACAGGGCGCGGGCCCGCCGGTCGTCCCACTTCACCGCGCTGCCCTTGGAGGTCCGCAGGTCCGGGTCGGCCACGGGCACGTTGAGCTGGCTGCCTCCGCCGGCCGTGGCCTTCTTCATGGCCTCGAACAGCTTCATGAGGTCGGGCAGTTCCGTGCCCTCGTCCACGATGAGCGTCTCGAGGCCGGCGTTCAGGGTCGGGAAGGACTTGGACGGGTCGGCGAGGGTGGACGGGGTGGCCGCCTTGTCGGCGAGGGCGGCGAGGAACTTCTGCTGGTTGCGGGTACGCCCCAGGTCGCCCTGGGCCTCCTGCTTGCGCTGGCGTACGAAGGCCAGCGCCTCGGAGCCGTCCAGGGTCTGGCAGCCGGCCTGCAGATCGGCGCCGGAGTCCTTGTCCCGTACGGCCTTGTCCAGACACATGTCGACGCCGCCGACCGCGTCCACCACCCCCACGAAACCGGCGAAGCCGATCTCCGCGTAGTGGTCGATGTGCACGCCGGTGTTGCGTTCCACGGTCTGCACGAGCAGGTCGGGACCGCCCAGCGAGAACGCGGCGTTCAGTTTGTTCGGTGTGGCCCGGTAGCTCCTGCCGGTGTCGGGATCGACGTAGGGCGGGAGGGTCACCCAGGAGTCGCGCGGCAGGCTGAGCATCGTGGTGCCGTTCGCCCCGGTGTGCAGCAGGATCACCGAGTCGGTACGGCGGCCGTCGGTCGAGCCGGTGTTGAGGTCCTTCCTGTCCTTCTCCGACAGGCCGTCGCGGCTGTCGGAGCCCACGACCAGGTAGTTGGTGCCCTCGCCGGGCGGCACCCTGCTGCTGAGCGTGCCGAGGTCGACCTGCTGGTTGAGCCGGGTGTCGGCCCAGACGTAGGTACCGGCGCCGGCGAGCGTCAGGACGGTCGACAGGACGGCGGCCGTACGCACGAAGCGGCGGCTGCGTCCGGCCCGGCGGCGCGGGGTCCTGCTGCCTCGGCTGCCGCCACCCGGGTTCCTGCTGCCGTCTCTTCGGCCACGCTCGCTCCTTCGGCCACGCTCCTCGACGTTGCTGTCGTAACGGCCGGGCGCGGCCGACGAGGACATGCCGGGCAGGGGGGCGGTACGGATCGAGGGCGGGGGCACCAGTGGGGACGAGGGCGGGACCCTTCTCGGGTCCTGCCCCGCCCGGTGGTCTCCCGGATGATCGGTCCAGTCGCTCATCGGCCCCTCGAAGGTGCTGTGGGTGTCAGCGCATCGGCACGCTCCTATACGGAACGGGCCCACCGATCTGTTCAGCGGCCGTACCGGAGCGCTGCATCCGCTGCCACCGCAGCCGGCTCCCGACCAGCAGCGCGACCAGCGACTGGATGACGACGAGATACATCAACTGCCGGTAGACGACGATCTGGAACGGCATCGACCACAGCGCCCGCACCGGCTCCCCGTCGAGTCTGAGCGCGTATCCCGAGCAGACGACCTGCACGCCGAAGAAGGCGAACCACACCCCGGCCGACTCCACCGGATCGCGGAACAGCACGCCGTACAGGGCGTAGACGTCGATGACGGGCGCGAGCAGCGGCAGGGCGACCTGGAAGAGCGCGAGATAGGTCAGCCCGCGCCGCCCGAACCGCCCGGCAGTGCCCCTGCCGAAGAGCGCCCCGCGGTGCTTCCACATCGCCTGGAGGGTGCCGTAGCACCACCGGTACCGCTGCCGCCACAACTGCCTGACGCTGGTGGGCACTTCGGTCCAGGCGACGGCGGACTCCTCGTACAGCACCCGCCAGCCGGCCCGCCACAGGGCCATCGTCAGGTCGGTGTCCTCGGCGAGGGTGTCCTCGCTGACCCCGCCGACGCCGATCACCGCGTCCCGGCGGAACGCCCCGATGGCGCCCGGCACGGTCGGCATGCACTCCAGCACCTCGAACATGCGCCGGTCGAGGTTGAAGCCGAAGACGTACTCGAGGTGCTGCCATCTGCCCAGCAGGGTGCGCCGGTTGCCGACCTTGGTGTTGCCGCTGACGGCCCCCACGGCCGGATGCGCGAGCGGCTGGACGATCCGCTCGATGGCGTCGGGCTCGAAGACGGTGTCGGCGTCGACCATCACGACGATGTCGTACCGGGCGTGCGCGAGCCCGGTGTTGAGGGCGGCGGCCTTGCCGGAGTTGGCCTGCCGCACCACCTCCACCCTCGGGTCGCCCATGTTCTCGGCGATGTCGGCGGTCCGGTCGCTCGACCCGTCGTCGATCACCACGACCTGCAGCTCCCGATGGCTGGAGTCGAGCAGCGACCGCAGGGTCGACCCGATCCCGGCCTCCTCGTTGTACGCCGGGACCAGCACGGTCACCGGCCCGGACCCCTCCCCCATCCAGGGCGCCCCGGTCCGGAACCGCTCCAGCCGGCGCACATGCGCCCGCGCGAACAAGGCGAGCAGCAACAGCCGCAGTACGCCCAGCCCACCGGCGACGCCGAGGATCCAGATCATGGCGGTGGAGAAGACCTGCCCGATCCGCGTGGTCCAGATCAGCGCCTCCCCCGACCACCGCTCGACGAAGGAGGCGGACTTGTACGGAACGAGCCCGAGCCCGTCGGAGACGGTGGTGAACCGGTCGACCGTCCGGTTCTTCAGCAGCCTGCGCGCCTCCGCATAGGCACTCTCCGTCTGGCTCAACTGCCGGACGATCCCCTGCGCCGGCTTCCGCGCGCCCTTGTCGGCGGCGACGAGCACGTACCCGTACCCGGTGGCCCGCCGCGCCGCGTCCCACTCCCGACCGCAGAGTGTGTCGGGGGTGGTGGTCCGCGGCATCCGCAGCAGGTTGGTCCGCTGCCCGGTGGTCCCGGCCAACGCACTTTGGGTCAACTCGAGTTCGGCCTCGAAACGGGGCCCGGAGGACTCCCCCAGCACGGCCCCTGTGTAGGTGTTGGACCCGATCTCATGCCCCTCGGCCCGGATCCGCCGTACCAGCTCGGGATGCCGGGCGGCCTGGGCCCCGTGCACGAAGAACGTGGCCCGCGCGTTGTTCCTGCGGAGCAGATCCAGCAGCCGCGGGGTCCACACGGGGTCCGGCCCACCGTCGAAGGTGAGCGCCACGGTCCGGGCGGGCATCCCCCCGGTCCGAATCCCGTCCCGGTTGATCCCGATCACGGGCCCGCCCTTCGCCACGGCATCGGGCACGGGCGAGGCACAAGGCGTCCGCGTCTTCGCGGCGTCTACCTCGTGCTGGGTCCAGCCTTCGAAGATCAGGAAGGCGAAGACGACGGGGAGGGTGAGGGCGAGGAGGAGCCAGTGGGCTCGGGGGTCGCGGGACTGTTTGTGGCGGGCGCGGGGTTTGGAAGGGGCCTTGGCTTTGGCGGAGCTCAGGGGGCGTCACCGCCCCCGGCCGCGGACCACACCCCACCCCCCCGCGAACCGTCTTCTCCCGCACCTCTCGCCGGGGAGCCTTCCGCACGAATGGGGCACCGACTTCGCTTGCATGCTGCGGGAGTTACGCATGGGGCGCGAGTGTAGTTTCGGAGAGGTGGCCGTATGGGCGGAACGGCGAGCTTCACAGGAGATGGCCAGGATGAACTCGACGACGCGCACGGGCAGACCCCGAGGGACGCAGCGAGCCAAGCTCACACGGATCACGGCAGGCACGACAGCGGCGGTCGCCTCCCTGGTCCTGGCACTGCTGCTGCCCACACCGCCGGAGCTCCTCGAGGCGATCCGGGCCGAGAACCGCGCCTCGGACGCTTTCATCTTCGCCTGGTCCCTGATCGCAATCCCCGTGGCAGGCCTGCTCCACACTCCCCCGGCACTGGCCCGACGCGCCCGGATCGGCACTGGCTGGGCGCTGATCGCCGGCTACTGGCTGTACGTCGCGCTGATGGCGGTGCTGGCGTGGCAGGTGCAGGGCCTCTTCCCGGCTTCGGACGCCCCGGGCAAGAACGGCGGCCTGTTCGGCGCGGCGATTTTGATGGTGATCGGCGTGCCGCTGTTCGTCGTCGGCGCGGGAGGGGTGTTCCGCGAGACACGGGGCGACAGCCGCGAGACACGGGGCGACGGCGAGGACACCCTTTCCACCCAGGTCCGAGACCAGCTCACAGCGGTCACCGTCCTCTGCTGCACCTTCATCGGCCTGGTGGCAGGCCTGGCCAGCGGCTACGCCTTCGACTTCCCCCGCGACGGCTTCCCGGCGGTTTTCCTCCCGGGAGGCGCGCTCTGGGGCCTCCTGGCGGGTGCCGCCGTCGGCAACCTGCTCGGCGCACTGCTGCCGCGCCCCGCGGAGAGCCGCCGCACGATGACCGACCACGCGAGGTCGTTCGCCCGTACATCCGCGAGCCTGCTCGCGTGCTGCCTGTGCCTGTCGCAGCTGGGCTGGTTCCTACCGGCGTGGGCGGTGGCGCTGGTCGGCCTTCCGGCGCCGTTCGTCCTGTTCGTTCTGGCGGGTCGTGACGAGCGGCTGGGGCGGTGGGTGGAGTACCGGCAGATCGAGGTGCCGAAGGGCGCACTGTACTGAGTTCGTGCGTTCACTCACACCGGGCCGTACTCCTTGTCCCACCGGCTCTGCCGCACACCACCCCAGGTGCCCATCACGACGGCCAGGACGAAGAGCGCCGCGAGGAACCCGGCGTTCGAGCTCTGCTCCACATCGCTGGTCGGACTGGCAACGCCCGCGGGGTCGTACCGGACACGCAGTTTGCCGCCCGCTTCCACCCAGTCCCTGCACCCTTCGCCTTCCGAGAGCGAGGGAGAGATCTCACGGCCGCCGACCGTGCGCAGGTCACAGTGGTTGGTCTTGGCGCTGTCCTTACTCACGACCACGACGTCCGCCCACTCGCCCCGCACAGCCAGGGCAACCTGATCACCGGACCCGTTCCCGAACACACCCAGTGCCACCCCCGCTACGACGGGAACGACGAGCTGCCAGGCCATTTTCCGCTGCTTGCGCGGAACCCTCCGCAACATCAGCAGCGGCACGAGAACCGTTGCAAGCGGCAGCACGATCCAGGAGAGGAGCAGGGCCACCCCACGAACGGGCCTCCACAACGGCACGACAGGCCCGAGCCAGGCGAGCCCCAGCGAGCCGCCGGCACACAGGAGGCTGAACGCCGACCACCGGGCCAGGTCGGTTCGCCACCAGGCTTCTGGACTGCCGCTCCCGGCCTCAGTCATTCTCCGCCACTCGTGCGGTTCACGGCCTGGGCCTCCTTGACGGTCACGTCCTGCTCGAACGTCGACAACCCGTCCGGCAGCCCCGGCTGCTGCGGCGGACCATCCGGGTCGGCCGAGTCGGTCCACGTCACCTTCCAGGTGATGGACGCCTTGAAGGGGTAGGTGCCACTGCCTGACGAACGGAGGTACGTGACATTGCAGTCGGCACCTTCCTCACTGTCGGCGGTGTATCCGCCCTTGCCCTTGACCAGGTCATAGGTACAGCTCTGCGGATCGGCATCAGCGGTACCGGCGTCGACCTTCAGCGCAACAGGAGTGGCGACGGTCGTCGCGGCGAGCTGCACTCCCTTGTAGTTGATGCTGGCGGTCGTCCAGACGCGGTCGAGATCGCCCTTGAACGCGACCCGGGTACCGAGGTTCACGAGCAGGCGGTCCGCGCGGGGCTTCAGCTCCACGGGCGGTGCGGGCAACTTGGTCGCATTGAAGGCCAGTTCGGAGAGAACCTCGGGAGTCACCTTGTTGGGGTCCGGCTGCGGGTCGGCAGGAGGAACCCAGATCTCCCAGTTGTCCGTGGTGACGGGACAGGCCTCGCTGTACGTGTCATCCCGGAACTGCACCTGCCACCACAGGCCCTTGTCACCCTTGTGGTACTTCTCCTTGTCCCGCTTCTTCTCGTAATCCTCCGCCGGGCTGCCTTTCGGAGCCCCGCCGTACGCGCCCTTGATGAACTTCTCGTACTCCTCCGGCGTGTACATGGGCTCGTACCAGCACACCGGGGGTTTCCAGTTGGCGTCCGAGGAGGTAGCAGATGCGGTGGAGCTGTCGGAGGCGGGGGTGCTCTGATTGATGCGGATGTGGGCTCCGATGGAGCCGCTGCCTGATTCGGCACCCGCTTCCGTGCCGGAACCGGCATCCGGCTGGTTGGTCTCAGTGCTGCTTTCGTCACTGCCAACCTGTATATCGCCTGCGTACGCCGGACAGCCGACGCTCAGAACAACGAGCAGACCCGCAACAGCGGCGGCCGAACGACGGCCCGGAAGAGCAGATCGACCCTTCACCTCTGGACGCACGACGCGTCGCCCTTCTTCCAGCTCTGCTTCTGCACCTGCCAGTCACCACGCGAGTCCTGCGCGGCCTGGAGCGTGTACAGGATGAAGTCCTTTTCGCTCGGTTGGGTACGGAGCACCTTGTCCGTGCTGATCTCCTTGCTGTACCCCTTGCTCTGGTCCTCGCAGTAACGGACCGCTGCGGTCTTGCCGTTCGCCACGTCCGTGACCTCGAAGCCGAAGTACCGGTAGTCACCGCTGACTGTGAGCCCGTCCTTCTTGACCGTCGCGACCCGGTCAGCCCAATAGGTGAGGGCGGACGCCGAAAAGTAGCGATTCATGTTCGCCGTCTGGCCGTTCCCCTTGCCGAAAGCCTCAAGGCGTGCCTGAGCCGAGTACGCCACGTCACGCAGGATTGCGTCCTTCGTGGCATCCCCGGTCGGGTTGTTCTCGACAGTCGCCTTGATGTCCGACGGAAAGTCGAAGCTCGGTGCGTCCTTCTCAGCCGACGCGGAGACGGACGGCGTCGGCGACCCCGAATCCCCCTCACCGGCTCCCACGATCTTGTCGCTGCTCGATCCGTCGTCCGAATCGCTGCTGCAACCAGCCGCAGAGAAGGTGACAGCAGCAAGGAGGCAGGCCGCAGCCACCCTCCGACGCGTGGTCAGCATGGCGCTCGTCCCTCAGAGGTAGATGGTCGGCGTGACACCGGATGATCCCATGTGAGGCGGACGGCACTCCAAGCGCCCCTAGGGGCTGATGCGTCCGCACGCCATCTGCCGCCCACTCTTCATGGGCACTCGTTGCACGCATGTGCGCCAAGGCGAGGCTCACGGCTGCAACCCCCAGGGCATCAGCTGACTCGCTCAGCGCTCCGCAACGAAAGAGCCCATGCCGCGAGTGGTGACGATCAGCCCTTCTTCACGCAAAGCCGCTGTGGCCTTACGAACAGTCTCGCGAGCAACTCCGAACTCCTGCTCCAGTTTCACCTCGGAGATCAAGCCTCGTACCGGGTACTCGCCACTGGCGATGCGCTGCCGAACCACCTCGGCGATCTGCTGCCACTTTGGCCTGGTGGGGTCAAATTCGAACATCAGCGAACTGTACGTACGACCCTCCATGGAGTCATAGAAGCTCCTCTGAGCCCATATGGGTAGACAGGTACATACATGCAGCCCTACGGTTTCTCATGACAAGCCCCGGCGACGGATGGTGACCGTCCCGGGGCGTGGCCAACGCTGACAAGGAGCGTCGACATGCTGGACCTTATCGTCCACACCCTCACCTGGGCACTGAGCCTGTGCACCCCACACCCCCGAGGTCGTCACCGCCTCGGCACCATGCCACCCCTTCGGTTCAACCCCACCCCACCGCCACCTCCCCGCTTCACCGAACTCCTCGACGGCAACGCCTCCCGACTCGTACGCCCCTACGTCCTGGACCCCACCGAACACCGCCGCCAACGCGAACGCCGCCGAGCCTTCCGCCTGGCCACCGTCGGCATCGACGTGGGGGCGAACCACGGCGTGCGCGTCCCTGCGGTCACCCGATGACCCGCCCGGCCCTCCGCATGTGCGCCCGCTGTGATCGCGATACGGACGCACCCGTACTTGTCCATCAGGTGCACACCCCGACAGGCCCCGGCTTCAACGTGTACGCCTGCCCGGACTGCGCCACCCACTACCCACCCCCAACAGACCCCCTCGAAATCCCGCCCCCGACCCATCGCCGCTCTCGTCTCACCCTCCGCGTCTACAAGATCGACGTAGCGGGCACAGTGACCGACGATCGGGGCGAGGTCGAGATCCTGGCTGGCGAACACACCGACCCGGTTCCTGTCATGTCGGCGTTCCCTCCATGCGCTTGCTTGAGGTGCAAGACACCGCACTAGCGAATCGAGACGCCCGAGCACGATGACCCCGGACGTCGCACGCAGCGCCCTCCGGGGTCACCTTCTGTTTGGGCACGATCAGGACACAACCAGCCTCCCCTGGTCCCCATACACCCCGGATTGCCCCTGTTCTCGCGGAAGTTCGCTCTGGTGATACCGGGAACCTCACCGATACCGTCGGTGCCCTTGACTGAACTTCTTTCTCACGGGGAGTCACTGTGAAGCGCCGCCCTTTGCCCGTTGCTGCCGCGCTGGCCGCAACGGCAGCACTGCTGTTGACAGCCTGCGGTAGCGGGGACGACAAGCCCAGCGACAACGACAAGATCGCCGGCGCCGACCAGGCAGCGGAGACGCCGAAAGAGTCGGCATCGCCCTCAGCGTCGACGGGGAACAACCCGGACGGCGTGGACGTGTCTGTCCCTAAGGACATGAACCTGGTCTTCGACTGGGACAAGCCGAAGGACAAGAACGAGGCGGCCGCGATGGATGACGCCGCGAACTTCCTCCGCGCCATCTATCGCGGCGTCGACAAGCGCACCACGAAGGACGCGGCGGTGACGGCCTACAGCACCGGCGGCGGCTTGCACTACGCGCAGGTGCAGATCAACGAATGGATCAAGGGTGGCTGGACGGCTTACGGAACCCGCCGCCACTTCGATGCCACCACACGGTCTGCCCCGAACGGCAAATCCGTAGAGGTCGCGTTCTGCGCCGACACCAGCAAGTTCTACGGCAAAGAGGTCAAGACGGGGAAGGTCTTGAAGACTGACCCGAGCCCCAAGGACTTCGGCTACTACAGGATCGTCATGGTCAAGTTCCCTACGGGCAACGGCCTGTGGCAGGCATCCAAGGTGTTCGTCGAGACAGCTGCGGAGAAGTGCCAGTGAACAGGTCACGGCCTACAGGCTTTGGCACCACCACTGCCGCACTGGCCCTTGCTGTCAGTACGCTCGTCATCACCGCACCGAACGCCGTGGCGGAACCGGTGGATTACGACAAGGGACGCGAGGCGCAGGAGGGCGGTACGGACGAAACTGGCGTCTACGCCGCCGCCCGAATCCAGTACTCCGGATCCGTCGCGAAGGGCGGCGGCACCGGAAACGTGACGTCCACGGACGTCAACTGGACACCCCCTCCCTGCTGGTACGCCCCCTACCTCGGCGCCAAGGACTTCAAGAAGGAGATGTCCAAGCACATCGAGGGCCAGCTGAACACGCCTGGAATGGGCGGGACCGCGGGCGCGGCGCTCGGCGAGACCAAGCGCCACTACGAGGACGGGTTCGACATCCCCGGGAAACCCGGCTACAAGGACTACAACGTCGAGAACGACGGCAAGGGAATGTTCTGGGCCGGCGTCGAGAACCCCAACGAGCCGGACTACCTCAAGCGGACCTCGTGCACGGACCTCCCGTTCTGGGTCGAGAACGGCGATGCCCCGCCGCCCCAGTACGAAGAGGCCATCACCCCGGAGATCCTCGCCGCCCTCGCCTACCAGCACATGGAGCTTCCCGACACCGAGGTCACCCTCGCCCCCCAGGCCAACACCAAGGTGAACCTGCCGACCTGGGCCTGGCTCGACAAGGCAGTCTTCGACGAGGTCCAGGCCACGGCGGCCCTCAACGCCCCCGGCTTCAACATCCAGGCCACCACCACCGCCAAACCGGTCTCCCTCAAGCTGGAACCCGGCACCGAGGACGCCGAGACCTACCCGACCTCCGGCGAGTGCACCATCAACGCCGACGACTCCATCGGCGAGCCCTACGCCAAGGGCAAGGCCAACGAGACACCGCCGTGCGGAATCAAGTACCTCCGCTCCTCCGGCAACGGCACGTACAAGCTCCAGGCCACCATCACCTGGGAGATCACCTGGACCGGCACCGGCGGCGCCGGCGACGACCTCCCGAACGGCACCTTCGGCAACGACCAGGACATCACCGTCCAGGAGATCCAGTCCGTCAACCGGTGACGGGAGTCCGCGCATCCCTGGAGACTGGCCTTCGAGCCGGCCGGTCTCCTCGCCGGCGGTCGGGCCGGCGACCCTGCCGAGGGCGTACCGAACCGAAGCTCGCCACCTGCCCCTCCATGAGGCCACCTCAGGCGCAATCGTCACCGGCCACGCCCTCCTACGGCCTACGCCGGACCGTCCAGGTCGTCCGCGCGGGGCATTCACCACCCCAGACACCGAGCAAACGTATTGCGATCGTGCAAACTTGGTGAAGACCTGGTCGCGATAGCGGCTACCTGATGCGGCGAACCTTCACTGGCTCTGCCTATCGGGAAGACCGCGCCGATAGACGGACCCCCGCAATACCGCCCTCACGCACAGGAATCCCCCACCCGCACCGAGAAGTTCGCGCTGGCGAATCGCGGAACCCAGCAGATACCGTCGACATAGCTGGCAGACCATTCTCGCGTCTCGGGGGAGTCACTTGAAGCGCCGCCTTCCGCTGTGCACGCTGCCGTGTCCACCTCGCGTAGTCCGTGACGGCCCACACCCCGGCCCCCACGGCACCCACGGTCGCGACGCCGGCCTCATCACCCAGGACGTCACGGCCGCCGGCCGCTGATCCGGCACAGGCGCGGCCCGCCCCTCCGCAGGCCGCCACAAACTCACAGAGACTGAAATTCAAGATGAGCGATCTGCGTCTCGAAGACACCATATTCGAGCACTTGAAGAAGACCTTCTCCTCCATCAGCGACCGCATGGAAGACGCCCGCCGCGACCTGCGAGGCGCGGACTCCTCAGCCGTCGGCGAGAGCCAACTCGTCGAGGACGTGCAGGACTTCGCCGACGACTGGGGCTATGGCATCAAGCAGCTCGGCAAGCACACCCACGGCGCGGTGAAGATGATCAACAAGATCGGCGAGACGTTCGACGGCCTTGACCTGGAGCTGGCTCAGTCACTCAAGGCCAAGAAGAAGGGCAAGTAGCGTGGCTGGTCAGCGCACCGTCCCGCCCAACATCGGCTGGGACCCCACCCCCGGAAGCGTGGAAGACACCCGGGAACTCGCCAAACGGCTGGGCAAGCTTGCAGGCGAACTGGGAACCGCGGTACGCGAGTTGGAGCGCATCGAGTGCGGCGCCTGGAAGGGCAAGACCGCCATCGCCTTCACCGAGTACATCGGCCAGGACGTCACGCCGCTGATCCGCAAGAGCCACGAGTCCTTCGACAAGGCATCGCGCGCACTGCACCGCTGGTCCAACGAGCTCCAGGACTTCCAGGACGAGACGGACCGCCTGGAAAAGAAGGCCGGGGAGAAGCTCGACGCCAAGGCCGAGGCCAAGGAGGGCACCGACGAGTACGGCAAGGCCTCCGGCGACGTCACCGGCCTCATCCAGAAGGTCCACGAGCTCGAGGACCGCTACAAGCAGGCCGCCGCGAAGATCAGCAAGGAGCTGGACAAGGCCGCGGACATCGCCCCCGACGAGCCGGGCTTCTGGGAAAAGCTGGGTACGGGCATCGCGGACGCCTGGGACGCCACCGGCGACTGGCTCAAGGAGCACGCCGACCTGATCAAGGCGATCGGCGACGTGCTCGGCGACATCACCGCCGTGCTGGGCATGCTGGCCATCGTCACGCTCCCCTTCCCGCCCCTCGCGGCCATCTTCGGCACCGCCGCGCTCATCGGCGCAGGCCTCACCCTGGCAACCCATGGTGTGGCCAAAGCGGCCGGCGCAGACGTGAGTTGGGCTCAGATCGGCCTCGACGCAGTAGGGCTGCTGCCCGGCATCGGAATGTTCGGCAAGGGAATCAAGGTGGTCGGCGCGGGCAAGGCCGCCTTGACGGCGGAGAGGCTCGGCAAGGGCTTCAGTGCCACCAAAATCGGCAGTTCGCGAGTTCTGATGTCCTTCGGCAAGGAGTCCGCGGACATTGTCGGAGGATTCGGCAAGGCCGGCTTGGTGAAGATCGGCGGCATGTCCGACGAGGTCTTCGAGGTCGCACATGGCGGCAGCGGCCTGATGTCTCGCATGGGAGGCCTCTCCTACGCGGGCTACCATCAAGGTCAGCTGATCGGCTCCAAGGGAGCCAACCTGATTCCGGGGGTGAACATCAACCCGTTCGGCGCAGGCGGAATAGCCCTCGACGCCGGCCTCAAGATCGCTCCTAAGGTATACGGCCACGTAGCGGGCGACTGACCTGAGATGTCTTCATCGCATCCCAGGTGACCGGGAAAGGAATTGTGAGGATATGAGCGTTTGGTGGCCTGAACCGGGTGAGACCCTCATCGCCCGTGCTCCGCTGACTTTCGCCACGGGCGCAGCCACGCAAGTCAAGGGAATGCGATGGTTTCGCGACACCGAGCGCCGCGACATCCAGAACGAACTCGAGGGCTGGCCCAAAGCCCCCGCTTATACACCCCGCTCCGCAGGCAGTACCGTCGGCCGAAACACCGTGAAAGGCGCGGCCATGGCCGTAGGTGTCGCTGTGATGGGCCTCCTGTCGTCCCAGGCGGGCAGCGTGGGCCCTGGCCGTTCGGGCAAGGGCGCGGACACTTCTCTCGACAGGGCCGACGAGGTAGAGGATTTCCCCGTCATGTGGGCTGCCCCGGGCACCGTCGCCCGCACCCTGCCCTGGCAGTTGGACCCCGCCCGCTCCTCCCAGGACCAGTACCGCACGCACGCCGTCATCACCGACCGACGTCTCGTGATCGTCGGCTTCCCCTACGTCAGGGGGGACGAGAAGCGCATCACTGATGAGCTTCTCTGGGAAACCCCGCGGTCCAGCATCGAAAGGGTCGAACTGCGGGACTTCAAGATCGGCAATGATGCGAAGATCGCATTCACTGACGGTTCATGGATCAGAGTGAGCAGCATCAAACGGGAGAGGCTCACTCGGTACCTGATCGAACCTCCCGAATTCATCCCCCTGACATCCCTCACACCGGCACAGCGAACCACAGCCGAGAAGTTCGCCGCGGCCCAGGCGTCAGATGCCCGAACGCCGCTGGTCAAGCGGAACCCGTGCGGCTGCTTTCGTATCGAAGTCCTGGCTCCAAGCACCGTTCACGCTTCCTTCGGTCACTCCGGGCTGAACACGGTGATGGATGCGAACGGAACCGAACTTCCCCTGACGGAATATCACCAAGAAGACTTCCTGACCTGAGCCTGGCTCCGCACTCACCTGGAACGGCGCACTACACCACATGATCCCCGCAGCTGACTCCACGAACGCCCAGCACGTCAGTGCTGCTGACGGGAACGTTCCACCCCTCTGGTTCCTCGCCCCCGAGGGCTTCTTCGCCCTGCCCCTGGCCGCCACCCCGGAGGAACGCAGCGAGCGAGCCCTCTCCTTCGTACGAGAGCTGTACTCCCGCGGCGACGAGGACATATGGGAGCCTGCTGCCCCCTACTACGCGGCCATAGCCGAACTCATGGGGGATACCGGCGTCTCCTACGCGGCGATGGGATTGTTCTCCACAGTGGAGGAGAGCGACGCCCCAGAGGGGCAGGTGATCAGGCACGAGCCTGCCGAGGGCATCGCCCAATGCGCGCTCACCGTCGCCATCGCACCCACGGACCAGGCCGGCACCGACACGGACGTCGTCGCCCAGGGCATCCTCGCTACTCTCTCCAGCGACCCGTTCAACAACGCGATCTGGCTCGACCTGCCGTGCGGCCCTGCGGTGTCCTGCATCACCCTGCGCGAGTACGACCTCGGCCCCGAAGTGTCCGCCAGCGGCGAGGCGACGAAGCTCCTCACGGGTCAGATCCAGGTTCATGTGCCCTTCCCTACAGGGCCGTGCACAGCGGTCTTCACGCTCTACACAGCCTCGATGGACCACTGGTCTGAGATCTACCGTCTGATGTCGGCCGTCCTGGAGACGGTTTCCTTCGTCGACCCTGTGGAGGCACTGGATGAGGAGCCCACGGAGGACCTGCCCGGAACGGCATGACTCTCGGGCTCTCCCCCGCTGCGGTCGCGAAACCCAGAACACGACCGACTGTCCCCCGGATGCGGCGACCGGGCGACCCGCAGGGCCGCCCGGCTACGAATACGCATCAGCTACCATCACGTCTGCCGCATAACCATACGAAAAGATGTTCCACTTTCACGAGGGAAGGCCCAGAGGGCTGCTGCCCCTGAGGAGCAGGGAGGCGTTTGCGGTGACTGTGCCGGTGGGCTGAGCCCAACGGGAGTGCGTTGTCCACGATGTGCAAACGGAGGGATCCATGGGGGAGCACGACCGCCTAGTAGTCGACTACCAGCTTCTGGAGTCTTCGAAGACAAATCTGCGGGATATCAACAAAGCCCTCAATGGCATTGATAAGCACCGCGCCGACATCCATGACATTTGGGGCCATCGGAGTATCGCCGATAAGATGGACCAATTCGTCAGCAACTGGGACAACTATCGGCGTGAACTCCTCGAAAACGTCAAGGACTTGAGCAAGCAAGTAGAGACCGCGCTCACGAGCTTCGAGAAGCTGGACATCGACCTCAAGAAAGCGAACGAGAAGAAGCGCGGCCAGAAAGGGGGAAATTGACCGATGGGTACGGGTAAGGGAAGACGCCGACCGGTCGACTGGCATCCGCTGGTGGAGAAGGACCCGATCCCCGGTGATCCGGAGGACATCCGTGACGAGGTCCGCAGAATGAAGGATCTTGCCTCGACCCTCCGCGACCAGGCTAGCATCCTGCGTAAGGCCGCCGATGGCGACGCGCTGCAGGGTAAGTACGCCGACAAGATTCGCGAAAAGTCCGGCGACCTCGAAAAACGCTTCCGCGAGACAGCGGGCCGCTACGAACGCGTGGTCGGCGACCTCGGTAAATGGGCCAACGACCTGGAGGGTTTCCAGGAGCGGGCGGACGGCGTCCTCCGAGCCGCGAAGAAGGCCGACGAGGAACACGCCGCCGAGGTGAAGAAGAAGGAAGCCGAGGCCAAGAAGGACGGCAAGGACGGCGACAAAAAGGCTTCGGAGGAGTCCGATCCCAACAGCCACTTGGCGCCTTACCACAAGCAGCTCAACCAGGTCATCTCAGAGCGCGACTCCCGCGCCCAGCACTACGCCGAGAACATTGACAAAGACATTTCGGACATCATCAAAGACAGTGAATGGGAGGACTTCAAGGACTGGGTGCACGAGCATGCCGATACGATCAAAACTGTCGTTGAAATCCTGAGTTGGGCAGCGACCATTATCGGGGTTATTGCCCTCCTTTTCACGCCGGTCGGATGGGTGGCGACCCTTATCACGGTGACCACCCTCAGTCTTACAGCGCTCGTCGGTGTCGGGCACACGCTCTTGGCCCTCTCCGGCGACGGGAGCTGGACGGACGTCGCCATGGACGTCTTCGCGCTGGCGACGCTGGGATTCGGCAGCATCGCGATGAAGGGCGTGAAGGCCGCAGCGACGACGCTGAAAAACGCCAGTAGGGCGGGACGGTTCCAGCGGTACGCGAATCTGCGCAAGCTGCTAAACAAGAACATCATGCGATACGGCACCGACTCGGCCCGCGGCGCGAAAGCAGTGCGCGCGAAGGATGCGCTGCGGCAGATCGGGGCCAAGGAAACACGGCCCGGGACGAACCGACTGGACCGCCTGCTGAGCGGCGAAGGGGAGGTCGCTAGCGCATCCAAGTTCGCCAAGGCGATGCGGGCCGAATTCAGTGGTAATGCCGGCGTGCGGGAGGCGGCCGACGCAACCGACAAGGCCGTGAGAAATTTCCGCTTGAACTATGGAGCAGCCACCTTCGTAGACCTCGGAGACAAGGCCGGGGAAAAGCTTGGCGGGGACGCGTACGGAGACGCCAAGGATGTTCTGACGCGCGAAGTCGGGAGTCGCTGGTGAAAAATTGCACGTAAGGTTCGACCTGCGATAATAAGGCACAGCAAGATTCGAAGCTGACTTTTCTGGAGTGGGAGATAGTGGCAACAGTCCCGGCGAAAAGCCCGGAAGAATCCCGGGCCATGAAATTCCTTGCCGCGTTTACTTTGGCACCGATCCTCTGTTTCGCCTTCCAAGACCTCGGAAGCGAGTACGGGGGGATGGACTGGCTCACCAAAGGTTACGCAGCTTGGCCGATGATGACTGCACCTGTTTTGATGCTGCTCCTGTTCATCAAGAATCGAGAGCTGATCCGCGACCCGCGGAGGGGTGCCAATTTCTCCCAAACAATCAAGATCGTTTCCTGCCTGTTCTTGATCCCGAACGTATTCGCGGCCATCGGCTACAGCTGGCTGGCCGTGATTTCGGTGCTCTCCTCCCTGACGATCCTGGTGGCCGACCGACAGCTCAAGAAGCAGGCCCGCGCATGAGCATGTCCGATCTAGAGCAACAGCCGCCCCCCGTCGAGGTGACCGCTCCCCGCGGCTACGAGCTCATCCTGCCACCCGGCTGGGTCCGCATTCCCCTGCGCGAGGGCACTAAGGAAGCACTAGAGAAGATCCTCTTCTCACACATGGGGCAAGTCCCGGAGGGCATTCCCCGGGACGAGGCGATGCGCTTCCGGCTGGACATGCGTCGCCAGTTGGAGAAGCAGGCCCGTGCAGCCAAGAGAAACGGCGGACTTGACCTCTATCTTCCAGCGCTCCCGCGCGGCGGAATCTTCCTCATGGCCTCGTTCATCGTTGCGGAGATGCCGATCGGACAGGGCCATGCGGTTCCTCCACAAGCAGTGATCGATCAATTGGCCAACGAGGACGTCCGCGGCGGAACGGCGACAAAGGTTGACGTGGCAGGGGCACCCGCGCTCCGCCGCGCCTACCGCTCCACCCCCGACGAGAAAAAGCTGAGTTCCGCCCCTGAAGCCGTACAGCAAACTGCCCTGCCGACGCGGCGGGTCGAGTATGTGCTCCCCGTGGCGGACGATCCCGGTCGCTGGATCAGCATCAACTTCTCCACACCGGGTAACGGCGATGTCGACAGTGAGTTCACCGGCGTGCTGGTCGAGTTGTTCGACGCGGTGGTCGGCACGTTCAGATGGAGTTATGAGTGAGCTGGCTCAACGTTAAGCACGCCATGGATCTGTCCGCTTGGATCCGCATTCCGCTCATGTGGCCGGAACCGGGCCTTGAGAACGTCAAGGAGGCACAAACACCGGAGGCGTGGGCACACTACTTCGCCGAGGGTCTCTGGGAGGATTTCGCTTCAGAGAAGCCAGAACCAGGCGAAGTCGACCTGCTGGCCAACATTCTGTTGATGTACGCCATCAGGGCCCCGGCAGCCTTTCCGGACTTCGAGGTCTTCCTCCATCTCCCGCACCCGCGAGAGATCCCGCTTCCTGCGTATGTCGACCTGGTAGAGATCGAGGAGGGCGAAGACCGGAAAACGGCACTGCGTGAGCTGACCCACGCCGATGCGAGCTACGCCGTCGAGCCCCCCATCGTCGATGACTTCGACTCTCCGCATCTTGGAACCGGCTTGCGGGTTCTGCGCTACTACCAGGACTTGGACAGCAACGAAGTGCACGTCGGCCTCCGATACGCCTGGCGCTACGAGAAGGGCACGGAAGCCGCGGACGTCCTGATCATCCTGGCCGATCCCGACGCCGGCAGGATCCTCCGGGCTCTCGACGACATCGACGAATTCGCCCGCACCATCCGGATTAGCCCGGATGAGGAAGCGGATACCTGGGTTTCCTCGTGATCCAGGTGTCTTGATGCGTGTTGGAGGGCGCGAATGGCCTGCACACAGGGTCTTGCGACGGTGAGGACGTGGGTGATGCGCCGCACGGTAGAGGTGCCAGAGTGAACTAGGCCTCGCCACCAAGGTGGGGCGCAGCACAGAGGCAGTGCGCGCGACCTCAACTCGGAGGAAGTCCGTTCGAATCAGACCGCCCCGCCCTCCTAACGCCCACGCGCCGCCCGGCTCTTCCCCTTGCCCTTCTTCCGAAGCTTCCGCAGCCGTTCCCGCTCCCGCGCCGCTCGCGCCTCGCCCCTCGCGCCGCCCCAGCGGTAGAGGAACCATCCCACCGCGCCGGCGCTGACGACGTATGCCAGGAATGCGCTGCCCGTTCCTGGCAGGTAGGAACAACTCGTTTCATACGAGCGGCAGTTCTTGCCGGGGAACGCGCCGAGGAGGTAGAAGAACGGACCGAATGCCACCGCGCAGCATGCTGCCGTGCCAGCGGCCCGCAGTACACGGGTCAGCCGTGTACCAGACGGCGATGCGGCCGAGCCCCTCAGTGCGCCGAACACCCCCAGGACAGAGATCAGCCCGAGGGCTCCCCCCACTGTCCAGGAGCCACCTGGCAGACTCACCAATGCGGGTACGGTCTCGCGTGCGAAGCGCTTCCAGAGGCCCATGACCAGGAGGAGCACGGCCATGGCGGCGACCAGGAAGAGAATCACCCCGGCAAGGCCGAAGCCGTCCCGCGCCCGGAATCGATTCCCGGTGTTTCTTTCTCTTTCTCCGGCCTGTTTCCCCATTCCGGTCCTTCCTCGCGCAGCCCTCGTCACCTGGAAGATGCAGACATGCCACGTAGGAGCACGCAGCACCTGAAGGCGAGCCACCTCGGCATCCACCCCGAAGCCGGCGCCTGGTGCTTCATCGACAAGATCCCTCAACCCCCCGCGGACGTACTGCAGGCCGCGGGCACCCCCCGGATCCGCCCTGCCGTGATGCCCCCGCTGGGCATGATCGGCGTGGTGCTCGGTGCGCCGTTCGTGCCCCTCATCATGCTGTTGAGCCTTCTGGCCGAGGCGGAAGAAGCCGTGAAGCGAGCCCTCGACACGAAGGAAGAAAAGGAGCAGCGGCGCGCCAAGAAGGAGGAGGGCAGGCGCCGAGACACCACCATCGCCCGACAAGGTCTCGACAAGGTCTTCGACGGAGACTGGCACGGTAACGCCGGGCAGTTCCTGCTGCGTTGGTACAGCCACTCCACCCACCCCCAGCGCATGCTGCTGGCTACCCGGGAGGAAATCGTCCTGGCGGCTCCGCCGCGGCGCGTCAGCGTGGGGCGGGAAAAGCGCATGCAGATCGTCGCCCGCGTTCCCGCCTCCGAGGCAACCCTCGTCGACCCGTTCTCCGGCGAGTTCGAGACGAGGATGCTGCTCATACGTTTCCGTGACGGATCCTGGCTGCGCGTCGACACAGAAGAACTCCGCAGCGACCTTCACATGCACCTACTCCGGCAGCCGCTCCCCGAGAGCTGACGGGCCTCCGCCGACCGAGCGCATGCCCGGTGCGTTCAGCTTTCGCTGCCGCACCGGGCCAGGCGTCGTATGCCTACTTGCGAGCCTGCTTCGCCAGCTCGTCATCGATCTGCTCGAACTTGTCCGCAGCCATGGTCAGGTAGTCGCCCATGCCGTCCAGACCGTCCAGCGTGGTCTTCGCGCCGTTCACGAACTCCTCGAAGTTCTCGTCGAACGCCTTGGACGAGCTCTTCGTGACGTAGCCGCCCTGTACGAGGTTGTTGATGTACTTCTTGAGGCCCTCGAGCTTCTCGTGGAGCTTTTCCTTCTCCTTCACGACATGCTTGGCAGCATCCCGCATGTCCTGATAAGTGACATCAAGGTCCTTGGCCATGAAGCCGCTCCCTCTCACAACGCCGCAGGGCCAACCCCCGTGGCTCCCTGTTTGCGGACTCATCGGCCCACAGGCCGAGTTACTGATCGCACGTGGCAACCGGTGTGATCGTCCGCTCTTGCGGTTGCAGCTTACGGGTGTGACCAGTGGTGCCACATCCCCGGCTTGTGAACGAGACGTCATGAAGTCGTGCACGACGTTGCCAAAGGGAACATCTCGGCGCCTCCCCGTTGCCTCACTGTCGTACCGAACGGATATCGTCCCTTACGACTGTGGCCCGCGTGACTGAAGCGAACAGACAGCGGACGCAGCGACATGGACCACCGCGGCCACACCGGCCCAGTGGCACGGGGAGGACTAGTCGTGCGCCTGACTCTGACCGTCGTCGACCCGTACGGCGGTGGTACCGCCGACGTCGTGCTCGATGCCGATCCTGAGTCCACCGTGGGGGACATCGCCCAGGAGCTGGCCAAGCAGGTCGGGCTCAGCGGGGCTCAGGTCATCCCGCTCGGGCAGCATCGGCATGCGCCGGTCAACAACGCGCCCCTCGTGTATGTGGACGGATACCCCGTCGATCCCAGCGCCACCGTCGTCGGGTCGCCCCTGCGCGAGGGTGCCGTCGTCAGCCTTCAGGACCCGTCCGGATGTCTGCCGGGTGAGCCCACCGGGCTCGTCGAGCTGCGCGTCGTCGGCGGGCCGGCCGCCGGGTTCGTGCACCGGCTCGGGGTCGGGCGCTACGACATCGGCAGCGGGGCCGCCTCGTACATCCGTATCGACGATCCCGAGGTCGACGCCCGGGCTCTCACCCTCTCCGTCTCCACCGACGGCACCTGCCAGGTCGCCGTGCACATGGACAAGGAGCACGTCACGCTCGACGGCACCTCCCTCGCCGAGAGCGAGAAGGAGGAGCCCAGCGACAAGAAGAGCGAAAAAAAGAAGCAAAAGCAGAAAGAGAAGCAGAAGGAGAAGGGCGACAGCGGCGAGAAGAAGAAGGGCGGGCCCGGCGAGTGGCCCCTCGGGGGACAGATCGCGCTCGGGAACACCCTGCTCGAACTCACCCGGTACACACCCCCGAACGCCGCCCTCAAGTGGTCGGACGACGGCGTCGGCCTCGACTACAACCGGCCCCCGCGGCTGCGCCCGCCCGAGCGGCAGACCAACTTCCGGCTGCCGTCGCCGCCCCGTGAGTACGAGGCCCGGCCGCTGCCCTGGCTGATGGCGTTCACGCCGCTCGTGGGCGCCCTCGTCTCCGTGATGATCTTCCAGCGCTGGTACTACCTGATCATGGCGCTGCTGAGCCCGGTCCTGCTCTTCGCGAACTACCACAACGACAAGAAGCACGGGCGTAAGTCCCACGCCAAACAGGTCGAGGAGTACGAGGAGCAGAAGGAGCGGATCGAGAAGGACGCGCAGGACGCCCTGGTCGCCGAACGGAACGATCGGCGACATGCCATTCCCGACCCCGCCACGATCCTCGCCCTCGGAACCGGGCCGCGGACCCGCCTGTGGGAGCGGCGTCGGACCGATCGCGATCACCTTCTCGTCCGTTTCGGGACCGGGCAGCTGCCCTCCGCCGTCGTGCTCGACGACCCCGAGCAGGACGACCACCGCCGCCAGGTGACCTGGAAGATCGAGGACGCCCCGGTCGCGCTGCACCTGCGCACCCTCGGGGTGATCGGCATGGCCGGGCCCGGGGACTCAGCCCGTGCTCTCGGGCGTTGGGCGGTCGCGCAGACCGCTGCGCTGCACAGCCCGATGGACGTGCAGTTCTACGTGCTGAGCGAGAACGCGGCGCAGGAGTCCTGGGACTGGACGCGGTGGCTGCCGCACTCCCGGCCGTCCGGCGGGCAGGACGTCAACGCGCTCATCGGCACCGACGCCGAGACCGTCGGTGCCCGGATCGGCGAGTTGACGCAGATCCTCGACGCGCGCAAGAAGGCCGCCGAGCAGAACAAGTCGCAGGCCGGTTCGAGCTTCAGTGATCCCGACATCGTGGTGGTGTGGGACGGGTCCCGGCGCCTGCGCTCGCTCCCCGGCGTCGTGCGGTTGCTGCGCGAGGGGCCCGCCGTGTCCATGTTCGCCATCTGCCTGGACACGGAGGAGCGGTTCCTGCCGGGTGAGTGCCAGGCGTACGTCGTCGCCGAGCCGAAGGCGCGGGAGCACGAGCCCGCCCAGCAGGTCCAGCAGCAGTCCCAGCAGCAGGCCGCCGGTGGTTTCCCCTCCTTCCAGGCCTGGCACAACACCGCACAGCAGCCCGAACAGACCAACCGCACCGAGCAGTTGAGGCTGCGCGTCGAGGAGGCCGGTGCGGAGCGGCTGAAGGACGTACGGCCCGACTTCGTCTCCGCGGCCTGGTGTCTGCGGCTGGCCCGGTCGCTGTCGGCGCTGCGGGACATCAGCGGTGAGACCGAGGACTCGGCGCTGCCGGGTTCGAGCCGGCTGCTGGACGTGCTGCAGTTGGAGCCGCCGACGAGTGACGCGATCACGGCGCGGTGGCGGATGGGCGGGCAGTCGACGCTGGCCGTCATCGGTGAGTCGTACGACGGGGCGTTCGGGATCGACATCCGCAAGGACGGTCCGCACGGTCTCATCGCCGGTACGACGGGTTCCGGTAAGTCGGAGTTGCTGCAGACCATCGTGGCGGCGCTGGCCGTGGCGAACACACCCGAGAACATGACCTTCGTGCTGGTCGACTACAAGGGTGGCGCGGCCTTCAAGGACTGTGTGCATCTGCCGCACACCGTCGGTATGGTGACCGACCTCGACGCCCACCTGGTGGAGCGGGCCCTGGAGTCGCTGGGTGCGGAGCTGCACCGGCGCGAGCACATCCTGGCTTCGGCCGACACCAAGGACATCGAGGACTACCAGGACCTGGTGCGCCGGGATCCGTCGCACCAGCCGGTGCCCCGGCTGCTCATCGTCATCGACGAGTTCGCGTCCATGGTGCGTGACCTGCCCGACTTCGTGACCGGGCTTGTGAACATCGCCCAGCGAGGCCGTTCGCTCGGTATCCATCTGCTGCTGGCCACCCAGCGGCCGAGCGGTGTCGTGTCGCCCGAGATCCGCGCCAACACCAACCTCCGTATCGCGCTGCGCGTGACGGACGGCGGTGAGTCGTCGGACGTCATCGACTCGCCCGAGGCCGGGCACATCTCCAAGAACACCCCGGGCCGCGCCTACGCCCGGCTCGGTCACGCCTCTCTGGTCCCCTTCCAGTCCGGGCGCGTGGGTGGCCGTCGGCCCGGTGCGGCCGACCCGGCCGTGCTCATGCCCTGGGTGGGCCCGCTGACCTGGGAGGACCTGGGCCGGGCGGCGCTGGTCAAGCCCAAGGCGGAGGCCCGTGAGGAAGAGGAGATCACCGACCTGAAGGTCCTCGTCGACACGATCCGCGAAGCCAACAGCTCGCTCGGCATCCCGCCGCAGCACAGCCCGTGGCTGCCCGCGCTCGACGAGACGCTGCTGCTGGACGACGTCGAGCTCCCCGCGTTCGCGGGCGGCCCGGGCAAGCTGCCGCCGGCCCCGTACGGCATCGAGGACCTGCCCGCCAGCCAGGCCCGGCGCCCGGTCGCCGTGGACTTCTCCTCCTTCGGCCATCTGATGATCGGCGGTGCCCCGCGCAGCGGCCGTTCCCAGGTGCTGCGCACCCTCGCGGGCTCGATCGCCCGTACGCACTCGATCGCCGACGTGCACCTCTACGGCATCGACTGCGGCAACGGCGCGCTCAACGCCCTGACGCGGCTGCCGCACTGCGGCGCGGTCGTCGGCCGTAACCAGACCGAGCGGGTCGTACGGCTCGTCAACCGGCTCAAGGGCGAGATGGGCCGCCGCCAGGATCTGCTGGCGGACAAGGGCTTCGCGGACATCGGTGAGCAGCGGTCCTCGGTCGCCGACGACGAGCGGCTGCCGCACATCGTCGTGCTGCTGGACCGCTGGGAGGGCTGGGTGCCCACGCTCGGCGAGATCGACCACGGCTCGCTCACGGACGAGCTGCAGACGATGATGCGCGAGGGCGCGAGCGTCGGCATCCACCTGGTCCTGACCGGTGACCGGACCCTGCTGGTCGGCCGTATCGCGACCCTCACCGAGGACAAGTACGGCCTGCGGCTGGCCGACCGCAGCGACTTCTCCTCGCTCGGCATTCCGGCCCGCAAGGTGCCCGAGGAGATCCCGCCGGGGCGTGCCTTCCGCAACGAGTTCGGTACGGAGACGCAGTTCGCGCTGCTCGCCGAGGACACGACCGGTCAGGGGCAGGCGGCCGCGCTGGCGGCGATCGGCGAGGCGGCCGCGGCCCGCGACGCCGACGTGCCGCGCTCGCGCCGCCCGTTCCGTGTGGACAGCCTGCCCAGCCGTATCTCCTTCCCGGAGGCCTGGGAGATGCGCGACCCGGACGCGTCCCGCTCGCGCCTGTGGGGCCTGGTCGGTATCGGCGGCGACGAGATCGTCGGCTTCGGCCCGGACCTGGCGGAGGGGGTGCCGGCGTTCGTCGTCGCGGGTCCGGCCAAGTCGGGCCGTTCGACGGTGCTGTGGAACTTCGCGCAGTCCTTCCTGGCGCAGGGCACGCGCCTGGTGATCGCGGCCCCGCGCCAGTCTCCTCTCCGCCAACTCGACGGCGCGGAAGGCGTACTGAAGGTCTTCACCGGCGACGACATCGACGAGGACGAGTTCGAGGAGCTCATCGACCAGGCGTCGCTGGAGGAGCCGATCGCGGTTCTCATCGACGACGGCGAGATCCTGGAGGACTGCGACGCCGAGAGCCAGATGAAGAAGCTGGTCTCCCGCGGCGCCGAACGCGGCCTCGCCATGGTCATCGCCGGTGACGAGGAGGACGTGTGCAGCGGCTTCTCCGGCTGGCAGGTCGACGCGAAGAAGGCCCGCCGCGGCATCCTGCTCTCCCCGCAGGAGTCCTCCAGCGGTGACCTCGTCGGCGTACGCCTGAACCGCAGCATGGTCGGCGGCCAGGTCGCCCCGGGCAAGGGCATGCTGCACCTCGGGGACGGGGAGCTGCGGACCGTCGTCATCCCGGGGTAAGGCGTTGAACGGGGGGTCGGCGAAGCCGAGGCGGAGAAAGGCGGCGGGGTCGGCGCTGCGGTACCAGCATCGGCCCGGCCGGCCGAACGCCGGCCAGCCGGAGAAGCGGGGCTGGGGCTGTCTCTGGGCCTGCGTGGTGCTCCCCGGCTTCGTCGTCCTGCTGATGCCGCTGGTCTTCTTCGACATGTACTGGGGCCATGGGCTCTGGGGCGATGTCGCTCCCGCATGGCCCGGTGGTGGGTACGCCTTCGCCGCCACGGTCGGGGCCCTGGTGCCCCTGGTTCTCCTGGCCTGGGCGGCGCCGCTGACCCGGATGAGCTGGCAGAAGAGCAAGGCGCGCTCGCTGGCCTGGGTGGCCGCGTCCCTGCCCGGGCTGGCCGCGGGGTACCTGGTCGTCGGGGTGATCTTCACGACCGTACGGCCCAAGCGGCGCCGCGACTGGGACTCCGACTGCTACGGCGAGGGCGGGCCCTGCTGGGTGCATGTGCACTACCCGTGGCTGTGGGCCGTCGGCCTGGTCGCCACCCTCGCTGCGGCCGCGCTGCTGATCACCTTGCTGGTCAGGCTCGGCCGCGGGGCAGCCCCTACCGCACCTTCGACATCCGTGCCTGAGGCCGGCCCGACTCCTCGCTCTCCGACCGGTACTGGAGATCGTCGCCCACCGGGCTGAGACGGACGGTCGTGGCGGCCGGGTTGCAGCCGCTGTGGTTGGTCTTCGCGCCCACGGACGTCGCGACGAGCTCCTTCTTCGTCACCTGCTTCAGGGTCAGTACGTCGATACAGACGCCGCCGATCTGGTCGGTCTGGCGGAGTCGGCCCAGCTCCTGGCCGACGGCGGCCCGTTCGACCGTGATCCGGAACGTGCCGAGGGGCAGCTTGCCGTCCAGGGCGGTGCCCTGGCCCTCCCAGGTGCCGAGGTAGGCGGCGGGCACGGCGCCGGGGGCGCTGCTGCTCGCCGACGGTGCGGAGTGGTCGGCGCCCGGGGCGGACCCGTCCCTGTCGTCCTGGGCCTTGTGGCCGCCCGGCAGCAGGTCGAACACGAACACCGACCCGATCGTCACGGCCGCCATCGCCCCGGCGACGGCCAGGGCGACCGAGCAGCTCAGCCTCCGCACCCGCCCGCCGCCCTCCGGCGTGGACGTCGCGGCCACGGAGACGGTGACCTTGCCGGGGCGGCGCCCGGTGGACGACGGGGCCGTGTCCTGCGGTCCGGCGTCACGGGGTGCGGGTACGGCGGCGAAGGGCGGCGCCCCGGCAGGCGTGGGCATGACCGGCGGCGGCCCGAACACCCCGGGCTCGGCAGCCCCCGCAGCCCCCGCAGCCCCGGCAGCCTCCACAGCCCCGGCAGTCCCAACCGCCCCAATCGACTCAGCCGACTCAGCCGGCTCCCCTGTCTCCCTCGCCCCCACAGAAGGACTACTGAACCCCACCGGCCCCGAAGGCCCTCCCCCCGGCCCCGCCGCCTCCAGGTTCAGCAGCTGCACGGCGCTCCGGCTCACCTGCTCCACCAGGGCCCCGGGCAGCCACCCACCCGTCACCAGCCGAGCCGCTCCCTCGGGAGCCAGCCGTCGGGCCAGCTCCGCCGGGGCGGGTCGTGCGCCCGGGTCCTTCGTCAGGCAGGCGGCCGTGAGGGACCGCAGCTCCCCGTCGAGCAGGCCGAGTTCCGGCTCCTCGTGGACGACCTTGTAGAGCAGGGCCGCCGAGGAGTCGCCGGGGAAGGGCGGTTGGCCGGTGGCGGCGTATGCCAGGACCGCGCCCAGGGAGAAGACGTCCGCCGCGCCGGTGACGCCCTTGCCCAGGATCTGCTCGGGCGACATGTAGCCGGGCGAGCCGATCGAGACGCCCGTGGAGGTCAGGGACGCCGTGCCGTCCGTGGCCCGGGCGATCCCGAAGTCGATCAGCAGGGGGCCGTCGAGCGTGAGCAGGACGTTCGACGGCTTCACGTCCCGGTGCACCAGGCCCAGCTCGTGCACCGCCGCCAGCGCCTCGGCGAGTCCCGCTCCCAGGACGCGTACGGTGTGGGCCGGCAAGGGGCCGAAGTCCGCCACCGCGGCGGACAGCGACGGGCCCGCCGCGTACGCCGTCGCCACCCACGGCACCCGCGCCTGCGGGTCCGCGTCCAGGACCGGCGCCGTCCACGCACCGCCCACCCGGCGCGCGGCCTCGACCTCGCGCCGGAAGCGCGCCCGGAACTCCTCGTCCAGCGCGAAGTGCGGGTGCACGATCTTCACGGCGACCGTACGGCCTCCGGCGCTGCGGCCCAGATAGACCCGGCCCATCCCGCCGGAGCCCAGCCGGCCGAGCAGCCGGTAGGGCCCCACGACCGTGGGTTCGTCGACTTCGAGCGGCCGCATGGCGTCACCCCTCCCCCGTAGGCGTCCGGAAGCCCGGGTGGGCCCCCGTCCGCCTGCACTCCCAGCAGAGTAGTGCGCGAGGAGCGCCCGCTCACGGCTGCAGCAGGTCCACCTTCACGTCCGCCGGGAACCCGGTCGTCGGGCCGACGCGCCGGGCGAACTCGGCGACCGCCTCCAGCTGCGGGCCGCCGAAGCGGAAGTCGAGCGTCGTGAAGTACTGGGCGAGGGTCTCCTCGTCGAAGTCCTCCCAGCGGGCGGCCTGCTCGGCGACCTTGCCGACCTCCTCCAGGGAGAGGTTGCGGGATTCGAGGAAGGCCTCGTGCACCCTGCGCGTGAGGACCGGCTCACGCTCCAGGTAGTCGCGGCGCGCCGCCCAGACCGCGAAGACGAACGGCAGGCCCGTCCACTCCTTCCACAGGGCGCCCAGGTCGTGCACGTCCAGGCCGAAGCGCGGCCCGTCGAGCATGTTCGCGCGCAGCGCCGCGTCGCCGATGAGGACGGCCGCGTCGGCCTCCTGCATCATCAGGCTGAGGTCGGGCGGGCACGTGTAGTAGTCCGGCCGTACGCCGAAGCGCTCGCCGAGGAGCAGCTGGGCGAGGCGGACGGAGGTGCGGGAGGTCGAGCCGAGGGCGACGCGGGCGCCGTCCAGCCGGTCCAGGGGGACCTGCGAGACGATCACGCACGACATCACCGGGCCGTCGCAGCCGACGGCGATGTCGGGGAAGGCGACCAGTTGGTCCGCGTGCTTGAGGAACTCGACCAGGGTGATCGGTGCGATGTCGAGTTCGCCCTGCACCAGCTTCTCGCTGAGCTTCTCCGGGGTGTCCTTCGTCAGCTCGAAGTCGAGGAGCGTGCCCGTTCTGGCGAGCCCCCAGTACAGGGGCAGGCAGTTCAGGAACTGGATGTGGCCGACGCGCGGCCGGGTGCGAGGATTGTCCACATCGTGAGGCTAGCCCTCTCGGCCCAGTGGTCCGCGTCCGGCCCCGCCGTGGGTTCGTGATCGGCGGCAGAGGCCCTCTCCGCCAGTCGGCGGCGGGATGTTCAAACATTCGGGTGACGTGATCTTGACCCCTATTGCATTCCGGGGCCTGCGTGCTAGGCTCATCGCAAGTTGCAGTTTGGTTTCCCTTGCAGTACAGAGCCTGCGGAGCATGTGACCGCGGGCTCTCGTCATTCTCAGACGTATGCAGTTGTGCAGAATTCATCTTCACACTTGCTGGTTCTGGAGCAGGGCAACCCTTTTGGGCCCAAGGAGGGCTTATGGCTACCGGAACCGTGAAGTGGTTCAACGCCGAAAAGGGCTTTGGTTTCATCGCCCAGGAGGGCGGCGGCCCCGACGTCTTCGTCCACTACTCCGCGATCAACGCGAGCGGCTTCCGCTCCCTCGAGGAGAACCAGCAGGTGTCTTTCGACGTCACGCAGGGCCCGAAGGGTCCGCAGGCTGAGAACGTCACGCCGGTCTGATCAGTAGTACCCAAGGAGCCCCGCGCCGTCAGGCGTCGGGGCTCCTGCCTTTTCCCCTCCTCTTCCGGTTCTCCCGTTCCCGGAGAGGCCGATGAATTTCCGGCGAATTCTGCGGGGCGCTCCGCTGAGGTGGGGCCGACCCGGGGGTCCGGCCGGCTCGGGCACCTGCCGGGAGAAGATGTCCTGGTGCAGGGACATGAAGAGAACGGCAAGCAGGAAGAAAGCGGAACTCCCGGGCCCAACCATCTGGCGACCGGCGTGTCACTCGGCCTGTCACTCGGCACGGCCCTGGGGCTGGCCCTCGGCATGACCGTCTTCGACAACATCGGGCTGGGCCTGGCCCTGGGCCTGGGCCTGGGCACGGCGATCGGAGCGGCGGCGGGGGCCGGAGCCACGAGGGCAGCCGAGGGGCACGGGGACGGCCGGCCGGCCGAAGACGAGGGCCGCGAGCCGACCAGCTAGGCATCCCGGCCCGGGAGTGGGCAGGCCAGTGCCGGCCCGGGCCCGGGGGTGGTGAGCGGGCAGGCCAGGGCCACGGGGGCGACGTAGGCACGAGAAAGCCAAGGGCACGGGCAGACGGCCTGGGCGCCGGGGTACCCGAGGGCACCCGAAGCCAGGGGCGAGCAAGCGAGCGAGGGGCAGGGGGCCGAGCAGACGGCGAAGGCCACAGGGTCGAGCACTCAGGCCAGCGGTAGTGGGACGAGCCGCAGGGAACCAGGCGGCAGGCGAGCCGCACCACCCCCCGCAGACACGCCAAAGCCACCGGGACCGACAGACAAACAGCGGGCAGGCCGACCGGCCCCCGCAGTAGGGTCTCGGGCCATGACCGACGCCGACTTCGTGATCGAGACCCGTACCTTCTACGACACCGTGGCCGAGGACTACGCCGTCCACTTCCCTGGGATGCACGGGACCACGCCCCTGGACCGGGGGCTGCTGGCCGGTTTCGCGGAGCTGGTGGGGGAGGGGGGCGAGGTCGCCGATCTGGGGTGCGGGCCCGGGCGGGTGACGGCGTTTCTGGCGGAGCGAGGGCTTTCGGTCTTCGGTCTCGACCTGTCGGAGTCGATGCTCGCGATCGCCCGCCGCGAGAACCCCGCCCTGCGGTTCGAGCAGGGCTCGATCCTGGAGCTGGACCTGCCCGACAGCTCGCTCGACGGGGTCGTGTCCTGGTACTCGATCATCCACACCCCCCTGGACCACCTGCCCGGGGTCTTCGCCGGTTTCCACCGCGTGCTGCGGCCCGGCGGGCACCTGCTGCTCGGCTTCCAGGCCGGGGACGAGCCGCGCCGCTACGAGGAGGCCTTCGGACACCAGGTGGCCGTGGACTTCCGGCGGCGCCGGCCGGAGCAGATCATCCCCCTGCTCGAAGCCGCCGGATTCGCCCTGCGCTCACGGACCGTACGAGAGGCCGACGAGGAGCTCGGGGAGCCGACCGCCCAGGCGTGCCTCGTGGCCCGCAAGCCCCCGCGGCCCACCTCTTAGAGGTCCTCAGAGCACCCCCGCGACATCCCTCGCCGCGATGTACCCGAACGTCATCGCCGGGCCGATGGTCGAGCCCGCGCCCGCGTAGCTGTGGCCCATGACCGCCGCGCTCGCGTTGCCGGCGGCGTAGAGGCCCGGGATGACCGAGCCGTCCTCCCGCAGGACGCGGGCCCGGGCGTCCGTCAGCAGGCCGCCCTTCGTACCGAGGTCGCCGGGGACGATGCGGAAGGCGTGGTACGGGGGCAGCCACAGGGGGGCCAGGCAGGAGTTCGGGAGGACGGACGGGTCCGTGTAGTAGTGGTCGTAGGCGCTGTCGCCGCGGTGGAAGTCGGGGTCCTCGCCCCGCCGTGCCTGGGAGTTGAAGCGGTCGACGCTCGTGCGCAGGGCCGCCGCCGGGACGCCGATCGAGGCCGCGAGGGCGTCCAGGGACCAGGCCTTGTGGGCGGCGCCCGAGTCGTACCAGGCGTCGGGGAGGGGCAGGGCCGGCAGGACGTCCTTGAAGAGGTACCGGTTGCGGTAGTTCTGGTCGGTGATCAGCCAGGCCGGGATGGCCTCGCGTGCGTCGTACATGGTGTGGACGACGTCGCTGTAGGGGGCGGCCTCGTTGACGAAGCGCCGGCCGGACCCGTCGACCAGGAGGCCGCCGGGGAGGGTGCGTTCGGCGAGGCAGAAGTACGGCTGGCCCGGGACGGGGATCGCCGGGCCCCACCAGGCGTCGTCCATCAGGTCGAGGGCCGCCCCGAGCCGCTCCCCCGCCAGGATGCCGTCGCCGGTGTTCTCCTTGGCGCCGACGGTCCAGTCCGTGCCGATGGGCTGGCGCTGGAAGCGTGCGCGCATCGCCGCGTTGTGCTCGAAGCCGCCGGAGCCGACGATCACGCCCCGGCGGGCGCGGACCAGGCCGGGGCCGCCGTTCCGGGTGACGACCGCTCCCCTGACGGTGCCGCCCTCGACGTACAGGTCGGTGAGCGGCGTGTCGAGCCACACCGGCACCCCGGCCGACCGCAGTCCCGCACGCAGCCCGGCCGCCAGCGACTGGCCCATGGTGAGCGGCTTCTCGCCCCGCAGCGCCGCCGCCGTACCCCGGGCCAGGCACTGGGCCGCCACGGCCGCGCCCTTGGCGTTCACCGCGGCCAGGGTGACCCACTTGTAGTCGGCGCTGAAGACGACCATTCCGGCGGGCACGTCCATGTACGGCGGGTTCAGCCGGGCCAGCTCGGGGCCCAGGATCCGGCCGTCGAGCTGGTCGGGCTCGATGGAGCGGCCGTTCGGCAGGCCGCCGGGCAGCTCCGGGTAGTAGTCGCTGTAGCCCTCCATCCAGCGGAAGCGCAGGGGGCTGTGGGCCATGACGTAGGAGATCGTGGCCGGGCCGTGGGTGAGGAAGGCGCGCTGCCGGTCGACGGGGATGTCCGGTCCGACGACGGCGGCGAGGTAGGCGGCGGCCTTCGCGGGGGTGTCCGGGACGCCGGCCGCCAGGAGCACCGGGTTGTTGGGGATCCAGATCCCGGCGCCGGAGCGGGCGGCCGAGCCGCCGAAGGTCGGGGCCTTCTCCAGGACGACGCAGCTCAGCCCCTGCCCGGCGGCGGTCAGCGCGGCGGTCATGCCCGCCGCGCCGGAGCCGATGACGACGACGTCGTAGGTGCCGAGCGGGGGTAAGTCGGCTGCCTGGGCGCCCTGTTGCACTCCGGCGGCGACCGCGAGCCCCGCGCCCGCGGCACCGGCCAGCACTCGTCTTCGGGAAGGAGCCCGCGAAGGAGCCCGGGAGGGGGAACCAGCGGGTGGTGCGGAGTTCGTGTCAGTGGTCATGACGGCTCCAGCGCGACAGATGGGGGTGGGGAATGTCGCGCGGGCACCCCGCGAAGTCAAGGGCTACTCGAGGCCGATCGCCGCGCAGTCCGCCTTGTACTCCGAGGTGCAGATGTCCTTCACCGTGTAGACGCCGTCCGTGATCACGGTCTCCTTGATGTTGTCCTTGGTGAGGGCGACCACCGGCACCAGCATCGCCGGGACGTTCTTCGCCGTCGGACTGTCGACCGTCTCCCGGGTCAGCGCGGCGAACTCGATCGCCCGGCCCTGGACCTTGGCCACCGCGATCTTCGCGGCGTTGGTCGCCTCCAGCAGGAAGGACTTGTAGACGGTCATGTACTGCTCCCCCGACACGACCCGCTGCACCGCGTCCAGGTTGGCGTCCTGCCCCGTCACCGGCGGCATCTTGGTGGCGCCGGCCTCCTTCAGCGCCTCGATGACGGCGCCCGCCATGCCGTCGTTGGCCGAGTAGACGGCGGCGATGTTGTTCAGCCCGACGGTCCGGATCGCCTTCTCCATGTTCGCCTTGGCGATGGAGGGCTTCCACTCCTTGGTGTCGTACTGCTCGACGATGTCCACCTGGCCCTGGAGCTCGCTCAGCGCGCCGTCCTTGAACCGGGCCGTGTTCGGGTCGCCGGGGTCGCCGTTCATCATGACGACCTTGCTCTTCTCGGACTTCTCGCCGAGTTCGCCCATGATGGCGCGGCCCTGCACCTGCCCGACGAGTTCGTTGTCGTGGGAGACGTAGGCGTCGATCGGGCCCTCGGCGAGCCGGTCGTAGGCGATGACCGGGATGCCGGCGTCCTTGGCCTTTTGTACGTCCGTGGCGATCTTCTTGGAGTTCAGGGCGTCCACCAGGATGACGTCGACCTTGTCGTCGATCATCTTCTGGAACTGCGCACTCTGTCTGGACACGCTCGCCTCGGCGTTGGCGTAGCGGACCTTGCCCTTGTTCTCCGTGAGGGACGCGACCTCGTCCCTGATCAGGGGGTAGTCGAACTTCTCGAAGCGAGCCGTGTCCCGGTCGGGCAGCAGCAGGCCCACGGTGATGTCGTTGCCCTTCTGCACGGCGGTGTCGTCACTCCCGTCGTCGCCGCACGCGGTGAGGGACAGGGCCGATACGGAGACCGTCAGGGCTATGACGACAGGGCGCACAGCGGTCCGACGGGTGTTACGCGCTTTCACTGGTGGTGCCTTCCGTGGGGGGAGCATCGCGACGGGATTGCTCGAAAGCCAAAGGGGAGACGGCGTGCGGCGTCAAGAAAATCGTGTGAAGACATCGCAAAGGCCGCCTCACACCCGGCCGGCTCACCGGGCGTACAGCCCCTCGACCTCCTCGGTGAACGCGCGCAGTACCGCCTGGCGGCGGAGCTTCATCGAGGGGGTCAGATGGCCTGCCTCCTCGGTGAAGTCCTCGGGGAGGATGGCGAAGGCGCGGATGGATTCCGGGCGGGAGACCATCTTGTTGGCCTCGTCGATGGCGCGTTGGAGGACGGCGCGCAGATCCTCGTCGTCGACGAGGAGTTTGGCCGGTACGGGGTGTTTGCCGTTCATCTGGCGCCAGTGGGTGATGCCGTCCGGGTCGAGGGTGATCAGGGCCGAGACGAAGGGGCGGCCGTCGCCCAGGACGAGGCACTGGGAGATCAGCGGGTGGGACCGCAGCCAGTTCTCCAGCGGGGCCGGGGCGACGCTCTTGCCGCCCGCGGTGATGAGCAGTTCCTTCTTGCGTCCGGTGATCGTCAGATAGCCCTCGTCGTCCAGTTCGCCGAGGTCGCCGGTGGCGAGCCAGCCGTCGGGGGCGGCGGGGACGACACCGCCGGCCTGGGGGTCCCAGTAGCCGCGCAGCACGTGGTCGCCGGCGAGGAGGATCTCGCCGTCGGCGGCGATACGGACGCGGGTGCCGGGCAGCGGCCAGCCGACCGTGCCCAGGCGGGGCTTGAGGGGCGGGGTGACGGTCGAGGCGCCGGTGGTCTCCGTCAGGCCGTAGCCCTCGAAGATCTCGATGCCGGCTCCGGCGTAGAACGCGGCGAGGCGGCGGCCGAGCGGTGAGCCGCCGCAGATCGCGTAGCGGACCCGGCCGCCCATGGCGTTGCGGATACGGCGGAAGACCAGCGGGTCGTAGAAGGCCCGGGCGGTCCTCAGGGCGCGGGAGGGGCCCGGGCCGGTGCCGGTCTGCTGGGCCTCCATCGCCTCGCCGTAGCGCTGTGCCACGGACACCGCGCGGTCGAACGAGGTCACCCGGCCGCCTGCCTCGGCCTTGGCGCGGGCCGAGTTGAAGACCTTCTCCAGCATGTACGGGATGGCCAGCAGACAGGTCGGCCGGAAGCTCGCCAGGTCCGGCAGCAGGTGGTCCGCCTTGATGCTCGGCGCGTGGCCCAGCCGTACCCGGGCGCGGATGCAGGCGATCGCGACCATGCGGCCGAAGGCGTGGGACATGGGCAGGAACAGCAGGACCGAGGCCTCTTCGCTGGTCTTCGTCCTGAAGACGGGGTAGAGGAGCTCGATCGCGTTGTCGACCTCGGCGAAGAAGTTGCCGTGGGTGAGGGCGCAGCCCTTGGGGCGGCCCGTGGTGCCCGAGGTGTAGATGAGGGTGGCGAGCGTGTCGGGGCCCGACATGCCGCGCCGCACCTCCACCTCCTGGTCGGAGAGGTGCGCCCCGGCTTCCGCGAGCCGGTCCACGTGGCCCTTCTCGACGACCCACATGTGCTGGAGGTCCGGCAGGCGTTCGCGCTCCGGGCCGAGGGCGGCGGCCTGTCCGGCGGTCTCGGTGAACAGGGCGACCGCGCCCGAGTCCTGGAGGATCCAGCGCGCCTGGAAGACGGAGGACGTGGGGTAGACGGGGACGGTGACCAGGCCGGCCGACCAGGCCGCGAAGTCCAGGACCGTCCACTCGTAGATCGTGCGGGCCATCACGGCGACCCGGTCGCCCGGCATCAGGCCCTCGGCGATCAGTCCCTTCGCCACGGCGAGTACCTGGGCGGCGAACTCGGCGGCCGTGACGTCGCTCCAGCATCCCTCGGCGTCCTTGCGGCTGAGCGCCACGGCATCCGGCTCCGCGCTCGCGTTGTCGAACGGCAGGTCGGCGAGCGACCCGTGCGTCCACGGCGGCGCCAGCGGCGGTACGGCCGCCTCCCGCACCACCCCGTCCAGCCGCCGTGTCTCGGGCTCGACCAGGACCGGCCCTCCGTACACGTCGTCGCCGTAGGCGGAGGAGGGATACGCAGTGGACACGGGCGGCTCCTGGGGCGTGCAGCTGGAAACTGCTTGCTGCATGACGTACGTGCCTCGCACGCCGAGGCGCTCAACCGGCTGAACCCGCAGAAAGGGGTTACTGCCGGTAGGAACGGGATCGTACGGCCCTCACGTGGCGGGTTTGTGCGGGTTCGGGGATGGTCCGGAGTCGGGCCTGTGCAATCTCGGGGGTTACGTGAGGGACCTTCAGTTTTGGTGCTCTCTCCGCCTTCACGCCCGCTCCAGAATCGCCGTCACCCCCTGCCCGCCCGCCGCGCACACCGAGATGAGTCCGCGTGCGGGCGCGTCCCGTTCGGCGAGGAGCTTGGCCAGCGTGGCCACGATCCGGGCGCCGGTGGCGGCGAAGGGGTGCCCGGTCGCGAGGGACGAGCCGGCGACGTTCAGCCGGTCGCGGTCGACCGTGCCGAGCCCCCGCTTCTCCCAGGCGGCGAGCGTCGCCAGCACCTGGGAGGCGAACGCCTCGTGGATCTCGATCAGTTCGAAATCGGCCAGATTCAGCCCGGCCCGCTCCAGCATGCGCGGGACCGCGTACGCCGGTGCCATGAGCAGGCCGTCCTCGCCGCCCGCCACATCGCCGTCCACGAAGTCCACGGCGGCCGTCTCGTACACGGTCAGGTACGCCAGCGGTGTCAGGCCCCGCTCCCGGGCCCACTCCTCGCTCGCCAGCAGGACGGTGGCGGCCCCGTCCGTCAGCGGGGTCGAGTTCCCGGCGGTCATGGTCGGGTCGGGGTGACCTAGGCCGAACACCGGCTTCAGGGAGGCGAGTTTCTCCGCGGTCGAGCCGGGGCGCAGGTTCTGGTCGCGGGCGAGCCCCCGGAAGGGGATCACCAGGTCTTGGAAGAAGCCGCGTTCGTACGCCGCCGCCAGCCGTCGGTGGCTCGCCGCGGCCAGTTCGTCCTGGGCCTCGCGGCCGATGCCCCAGGACCGGGCGGTGACGGCGGCGTGTTCGCCCATGGACAGGCCGGTGCGCGGCTCGGCGTTGCGCGGGATGTCGGGGACGAGGTGGGACGGGCGCACCTTCGCCAGGGCCTTCAGGCGGGCCCCCGCCGACTTCGCGCGCCGGGTCTCCAGCAGGATGCGGCGCAGGGTGTCGTTGACGCCGAGGGGCGCGTCGCTGGCCGTGTCGGCGCCGCCCGCGACCGCCGACTCCGTCTGGCCGAGGGCGATCTTGTTGGCGGCGGCGATGACGGCCTGGAGTCCGGTGCCGCAGGCCTGCTGGATGTCGTAGGCCGGGGTGCGCGGGTGCAGCGTCGAGCCGAGGACCGTCTCGCGGGCGAGGTTGAAGTCGCGGCTGTGCTTGAGGACCGCGCCGGCGACGAACTCGCCCACCGCGCCGGACTCCTGGAGTCCGTACCGCTCGACGAGGCCGTCGAGGGCGGCGGTGAGCATCTGCTGGTTGGAGGCGGTGGCGTAGGGGCCGTCGGAGCGGGCGAACGGGATGCGCGCTCCGCCGATGACCGCCACGCGCCGTACCGACGGCGCCGTCCGCTGAGGGCTCATCTCGACCTGCTCCTCGCCTGTGACGTAGCATTACCTCCGGTAACCTTACTCCAGAGTAAGGAACAGCGAGCATCCTCCGGCAGCTGGGAGTTGGAATGGCCGACCGCTATCTGCGCTTCACCGGTACCGCGCCCGGCCGTCTCCTCACCCGCCGCCTCGGCCTGCCCCAGCCCGCGGCGCTGACCCGCTGGTCCGCCGAGCGCCCGGCCCTGGACGGCGGCCTGCGTCACCTCACCGCCTGCCGGTCCGGCCTCGACCTCGCGCCGGTCCTCGCCCGTACGGGAATCGCCCCGGCCGGCTCCGACCGGGCCGCCGCCGTCGTCCTGGACGCGAGCGGGGTGCGGGACGTCGAGGGGCTGGCCGAGGTGCACGCGGCTCTGCATCCCGGCATACGGTCACTCACCACGAGCGGGCGCGTGGTCGTGCTCGGCGCGCCGCTCGACCCCGCCGACCATCACCAGGCCGCCGCCCAGCAGGCCCTGGAGGGCTTCACGCGCTCCCTCGGCAAGGAGATCGGGCGGGGCAGGACCGTGAACCTGGTCCGGCTCACGGACGCGTCCGCCGCGGAGTCCACGCTCCGATTCCTGCTGTCGCCCAAGTCGGCGTACGTCAGCGGGCAGGTGATCGAGGTGGGCACGCCCCAGGAGCCCCACGAGCCGGAGGGGGCGCTGGACGGGGACCGCCCCCTGACCGGCCGGACCGCCCTGGTCACCGGTGGCGCGCGCGGTATCGGTGAGGCGGTCGCCGAGACACTCGCCCGGGACGGCGCCCGGGTCGTCGTCCTCGATGTGCCGGGGGCCGAACAGGACGCCCGGCGGGTCGCGGACCGGCTCGGCGGCAGTGCCCTGCTCCTCGACATCACGGCCGCCGACGCGGGCGCGCGGATCGTCGAAGCGCTGCCGGACGGCCTCGACCTGCTGGTCCACAACGCGGGCATCACCCGCGACCGGCGGCTGGTGAACATGCCGGCCGAGCGCTGGATCCCGGTGCTGGAGGTGAACCTGGCGAGCGTGCTGCGCACGACGGACGCGCTGCTGAAGGCCGGGGCGCTGAAGCGGGGCGGCCGGATCGTGGCGACGGCCTCGATCGCGGGCCTCGCCGGCAACGCGGGGCAGACCAACTACGGGGCGAGCAAGGCGGGCATCGTCGGCCTGGTCCGCTCCCTCGCGCCGCGCGCGCTCGCGGAGCACGGGGTGACGGTCAACGCGGTCGCGCCGGGCTTCATCGAGACGAGGATGACGGCCGCCGTCCCGCTGTTCATCCGCGAGGCGGGCCGCCGGATGAACTCCCTCGCCCAGGGCGGTCTTCCGGTCGACGTCGCCGAGACCACCGCCTGGCTCGCGCACCCGGGCTCGGGCGCGGTCAACGGCCAGGTCGTGCGCGTCTGCGGCCAGAGCCTGCTGGGGGCGTGATGGCCGACGCCGCTCTCGTCCTCACCGGGTCCCCCTCCCTCGCGCCGCTCCTGGCCCGCGGCGCCCTGCTGTCCCCCTTCAAACGGCCCGCCCCCCACGCGGAGTTCCCCCGCACCCGGCTCGTCCTGCCCGGTCTGCGCGTCGACCTCGCGCGGCTGGCGACGTACGAGCGGGTCTGCGGGTTCCCGACCGGGGAGGACGCGCTGCCGCTGACGTATCCGCAGGTGCTCGGATTCCCCCTGGCCATGCGGCTGATGAGCGGCCGGGACTTCCCGCTGCCGCTGCTGGGCCTGGTCCACACGTCGATCACGGTCACCCGGCACCGGGGAATGCCGGCCACCGGCTCGTACGAACTCGCGGTGCGGGTCGACGGGCTGGCACCGCACCGGCGCGGCACGGAGGCCACGGTCGTCACCGAGGTGCGCGAAGGCGGGGACGTCGTCTGGGAGTCGAACAGCACCTACCTCGCCCGGCACCGCACGTCACGGCCCGCCGGGGCTCCCGTGGAGGAGGCGCGGAAGCCGCTGCCCGCCGTCGCCGAGTGGCGGCTCGCCGAGGACGTCGGGCGCCGCTACGCCGCCGCCTCCGGCGACCGCAACCCGATCCACCTCCACCCCCTCACCGCCCGCCTCTTCGGCTTCCCCCGCGCCATCGCCCACGGCATGTGGACCCTCGCCCGCTGCCTCGCCGCCCACGGCGCACCGGACTCCTGCCATGTACGCGCGGCGTTCAAGGCGCCGGTCCTGTTGCCGGGGACGGTGACGTACGCGGCGGAGGACGGCCGTTTCGAACTGCGGGACGGGGACGAGCGGGTGCATGTGGCGGGGGATGTCTACCCGGCCTGAGCGCCCGTCTGCTCCTCCTCCGGAGGTACCCAGGGCTGCCCCGCGATGAGGTCGCCCAGGCCCGCCCAAGCGAAGTTCATCATCGTGGCCGCGGCCTGGCGGGCCGTGATGCCCGGGGTGGCGTTGGCCCAGGCGGCGAGGGACTCCGCGGCGCCGACCAGGGCCTCGGCGAGTCCGGCGACCTCGCGCTCCGGCAGGTCGGGATCGTGGTGGGCCTCACGGGCGCCGGTGAGGATCAGCTGTGTCACGAACGCGACGATCTCCTCGCGCATCGCGGCGACCTCTGCGGCGAACGGCTCGCCATGTGTGCGGGCCTGGAGGTGCAGGACCGCCCAGGCGTCCGGATTGCGCGCGGTGTGCGCGAAGAACGCCCCGAGCCCTTCCCACAGTTGCCGGTCGGAGGGCAGATCGGGCCGGACCCCGGCCCGCACCGCCTCCACGAGAGCCTTGGCCTCGCGGCGGATGCAGGCGGTGAAGAGGTCTTCCTTGGAGTTCAGGTACAGATAGACCAGCGGCTTGGACACGCCCGCGAGTTCGGCTATCTCGTCCATCGACGCGGCCATGTAGCCCCGTTGGCCGAAGATCCGCACGGCGGCGTCCAGCATCTGCTGTTCGCGGACCGCACGCGGCATCCGCTTGGTCTTCACGGCACCCATACGGCTTAGCGTACGGTCCGAACGGGCTGTCGCCCCGAGCCGAGTCCGAGACCCCAGGGGGTGTTGTCGGAACATCGCCGGCCCGATCGCCCGCGGTCGCCTAGGGTCTCGGGCATGTCGCAGCAGAGCCGCAGCGTCGTCCAGAACGCCTGGAAGGCGTTCGCCAGCCACGACGCCGACCGGATCTTCGAGGTCCTCACCGAGGACGCGGAGTGGTTCGCACCGCCGGGCAACGCCACTGCCGTCGCGCTGGCGACTCCGCACCACATGGTCGGCAGAGAGGCGATCGTGCGCTTCCTCGCCGAGGACTTCCCCCGCTTGTTCGTGCGCGATGTCACCGTCACCTTCCACGGGTTCCACGCGGACGGCGAGCGGGTGGTCGTGGAGGAGACCATGACGGCGACTCTGGCCAACGGCAGCCACTACGCCAACGACTACTGCTTCGTCTTCGAGCTCCGGGACGGGCTGGTCCACCGGGTGCGCGAGTACATGGACACCGCCCGGGGGCACCGCATGCTCTTCGGCGAGGTTCCGCGGTAGCGGTCAAGCCGTCAGGCGTGCCCCCGGTGCCCCGTCACGCCGCGGCAGGCACCTGCTCGCGCTCCGCGTCCCGCTTCTCGTCCCACGGGTCGTCCAGGGAGGAGCCGTCCGCCGTCGCGTAGGCCTCGCGGTCGAGCAGGTTCTCCCGCGCGGAGACCAGGACCGGGATGAGGGCCTGGCCGGCGACGTTGGTCGCGGTGCGGATCATGTCGAGGATCGGGTCGATCGCGAGGAGCAGACCGACGCCCTCCATCGGCAGGCCGAGGGTGGAGAGGGTCAGGGTCAGCATGACCGTCGCGCCGGTGAGACCGGCCGTGGCGGCGGAGCCGACCACCGAGACGAACGCGATCAGCAGGTAGTCGCCGATCCCCAGCTGGATGTCGAAGATCTGGGCGACGAAGATCGCGGCGATCGCGGGGTAGATCGCGGCGCAGCCGTCCATCTTGGTCGTCGCGCCGAACGGCACCGCGAAGGACGCGTACTCCTTCGGCACGCCGAGCCGCTCGGTGACCTTCTGCGTCAGCGGCATCGTGCCCACGGAGGAGCGGGAGACGAAGGCCAGCTGGATCGCGGGCCAGGCGCCCTTGAAGAACTGGATCGGGTTGGCCTTGGCGACGGTCGCGAGCAGCGCCGGGTAGACGCCGAACAGCACGATCGCGCAGCCGACGTAGATGTCGGCGGTGAACGTCGCGTACTTGCCGATCAGGTCCCAGCCGTACGTGGCGATGGCGTGGCCGATGAGGCCGACCGTGCCGAGCGGGGCGAGCCGGATGACCCACCACAGCGCCTTCTGGAGCAGCTCCAGGACGGACTCGCTCAGGTTGAGGATCGGCTGGGCCTTCTCGCCGAGCTGGAGGGCGGCGATACCGGCGACGGCGGCCATGAAGACGATCTGCAGGACGTTCAGCTGGGTGAACGGCGTGATCACGTCGGTCGGCACGATGCCGGTCAGGAAGTCGATCCACGAGCCGGTCTGGTCGGGCTTCGCGCCGTCCTTGGGCGTGAGGCCGGTACCGGCGCCGGGGTTGGTGACCAGGCCGATGACCAGGCCGATGCTCACCGCGATCAGCGACGTGACCATGAACCACAGAAGGGTGCGCGAGGCCAGGCGGGCCGCGTTGTTGACCTTCCGCAGGTTGGTGATCGAGACGAGGATCGCGAAGAAGACGAGCGGCGCGACGGCGAGCTTCAGCAGGCCGATGAACGTGTCGCCGACCTTCTCCAGGGTCGTGGTCAGCCAGGACAGGTCCTGGTCGCGGGCGAGCCAGCCGAGCAGCACACCCAGGACGAGACCGGCGAGTATCTGAGCCCAGAAGGGCACCTTGAAGGACTTCGTGTATGAGGACACGGACTGACTCCGTTGGGGGGACGCGTAGGGGGAGCTGACGTGGGAGACGACGGGGGTTGGCGTTACGTCAGAGACGACAGTTAGCGGACGCGCACCGACAGAGATCCACGTGCAGTCGCGCGACAAGCGCGAGCCTCCGGGGCGTAACGCTCCGGGGCTGAAGAGGCACGACTGCTGAGTTCATAACAGCGACACCTTAACACCTGAACTTTGAGGACCCCAAAGCCTCGCTTTGACAGGCAGAAACGCGCAGGCACCCATACAAGGCAAAGCGCCCCGTTTCCGAGCATGTACGGAAACGGGGCGCTGCGCGCGGGTGTGAGGAAGCTTACGAGGCCTGGCCCTGCGCCCGGCTCGTGTCGTCGGCCGAGTCCTCCTGGCTGCGACTGGCCTCCATGGTGGCCTTCATGCGGTCGACCCGCTCCACGATCTGCACGGAGGCGCGGTCCCGCTCCTTGCGCAGCACGATGAAGCTGATCGGCGCGGAGAACAGCAGGGCGAGGGTCACGATCCACAGGCCGTTGCTGTCGCCGAGGCCGCGCGGGGCGAGGCCGGAGTAGACGAGGCCCCAGACGACCACGAGGCAGCCCACGAAGATCCCGAGGCGCATCAGTGTGTAGCGGAGCATCTCAATCCACTCTTCCGATTCCAAAAAGGGCCAGGTTCAGTGAAGCACGCCGGGCGGCCGACCTTTCAGGGGGGTCAGTCCAGCGGCAGCAGCATGATCACGTCGTCCCGGTCGTCGCCCGGCGCCACCCGGATGGCGCCCGGGATCCGGCCGACCTCCTTGTAGCCGCAGGACTCGTAGAACCGCTCAAGCCCGAGCCCGCCCCGGCAGGTCAGCCGGATCGCGCCGATGCCCTCGATGCTCCGGGCCCCGTCCGCCGCCGCGTCCAGCAGGTCACGGCCGTACCCCTTCCCCTGGTGACGCGGATGCACCATCACCGTGTACAGCCACAGCCAGTGCGTCATCAGGCGGTGCGTGTTGAGGGTCAGGAACGCGGTCGCCGCGACCCGCCCCTCCTCGTCGTGCCCGACGAGCAGCCTGACCTGCCCCTCCGCCATCGACGCGAAGTGCTTCACCAGCCAGGGCCGGATGTCCTCCCGCGTGACGGGCGGCACGAACCCGACGGCTCCCCCGGCGTCGGAGACGTCGGCCCACAGATCGAGGATGCCGTCACGCAGCTCGGGGGTGACGGCGGGATCGAGCGTGAAGGTAAGGGGCATGCGGGGATTGTAACTATTACGACAAAGCGCCCGCACGCCCCGAGACGAGTCAGACCCGCATCGGCTGAGGCGACTCCCGGCGCTCCGGGTCGGCCCCCTCGTACTCACGGATGATCTCGTACCGCGTGTTGCGCTCCACGGGACGGAACCCGGCGTCACGGATCAGGTCGAGCAGGTCCTCACGCGTCAGCTTGTTCGGCGTGCCGAAGTTGTCCGCGTCATGCGTGATCTTGTACTCGACGACCGACCCGTCCATGTCGTCGGCGCCGTGCTGCAAGGCCAGCTGCGCGGTCTGCACCCCGTGCATCACCCAGAAGACCTTGACGTGCGGCACGTTGTCGAACAGCAGCCGCGACACGGCGAAGGTCTTCAGGGCCTCCGCGCCGGTCGCCATCTGCGTCCGTGCCTGAAGGCGATTGCGGACCTTGCCGTCCTTCACGTCGACGAAGTCGTGCTGGTAGCGCAGCGGGATGAAGACCTGGAAGCCGCCGGTCTCGTCCTGCAGCTCACGCAGCCGCAGTACGTGGTCCACGCGGTGACGCGGCTCCTCGATGTGGCCGTAGAGCATCGTGGCCGGGGTCTTCAGACCCTTCTCGTGCGCGAGCCGGTGGATGCGCGACCAGTCCTCCCAGTGGGTGCGGTGGTCGACGATGTGCTGCCGGACCTCCCAGTCGAAGATCTCGGCGCCGCCGCCGGTCAGCGACTCCAGACCGGCGTCGATCAGCTCGTCCAGGATCTCGGAGGCGCTCATCCCCGAGATGGTCTCGAAGTGGTGGATCTCGGTCGCCGTGAAGGCCTTCAGCGAGACGTGCGGCAGGGCCGCCTTCAGCTCCCGCAGCGAGCGCGGGTAGTAGCGCCACGGCAGGTTCGGGTGCAGGCCGTTGACGATGTGCAGCTCGGTGAGGTTCTCCGACTCCATCGCCTTGGCGAGCTTGACGGCCTCCTCGATGCGCATCGTGTACGCGTCCTTCTCCCCCGGCTTGCGCTGGAAGGAGCAGTACGCGCAGGAGGCCGTGCACACGTTCGTCATGTTGAGGTGACGGTTGACGTTGAAGTGCACGACGTCGCCGTTCTTGCGGGTGCGCACCTCGTGCGCGAGGCCGCCGAGCCAGGCCAGGTCGTCCGACTCGTACAGCGCGATGCCGTCCTCACGGGTCAGACGGACGCCCGTCCTGACCTTCTCCTCCAGCTCGCGCTTGAGCCCGAGATCCATGCCCACACCTTTCTACGAAGACGTCCCAACCGTACGGCTACCGCTCTACTCCTCTTCGGGCAGCTCCCCGACCCGGTTCTCCCACTTCGTGGAGAGCACGATCGTCGTCCGCGTGCGGGAGACGCCCTCGATCCCGCTGAGCCGCCGGATCATCTTCTCCAGGCCGTCGACGTCCGCCGCCCGCACCTTGAGCATGTACGAGTCGTCGCCCGCGATGAACCAGCAGTCCTCGATCTCCGAGAGGTCCTTCAGCCGCTGCGCCACGTCCTCGTGGTCGGTGGCGTCGGAGAGCGAGATGCCGATGAGGGCGGTGACGCCGAGGCCGAGCGAGGCGGCGTCGACGGTGGCCCGGTAGCCGGTGATGACACCGGCCGCCTCCAGCCGGTTGATGCGGTCGGTGACACTGGGTCCCGACAGTCCGACGAGGCGTCCCAGCTCCGCGTAGGAGGCCCGGCCGTTCTCCCTCAGGGCCTGGATGAGCTGCCTGTCCACCGCGTCCATTGCGATCGAAGCCTTCCGCTGAAGTTGTCTGTGGGTCCGATGAGGTTCGGGGTCGTGCTCAGCCGGCGCGGTGTGATCCGCCGCCGAGTTCACCTTGCCAACGGCGGTAGAGCCGGTGCGGCACGCCCGCCGCGTCGAGTACGCGTCCGGCGACGAAGTCCACCAGGTCCTGGATGTGCGTCGCGCCCGCGTAGAAGGCGGGTGAGGCCGGTACGACGTTCGCGCCCGCGTCGTCGAGGGTGACCAGGTGCCGCAGGGTCTGGCCGTTCAGCGGGGTCTCGCGTACGGCCACGACGAGGGGGCGGCCCTCCTTCAGGGTCACGCTCGCCGCCCGCTGCAGCAGGTCCTTCGACAGCCCGAGCGCGACCCCGGCCACGCTCGCCGTCGAGGCGGGCACGATCAGCATGCCCTTGGTGGGGTACGACCCCGAGGAGGGTCCGGCGGCCAGGTCGCCGGCGCTCCAGTGCCGTACGGCGTCGAGGTCGACGGCGAAGGTGTCGGGCTTGCCGTCGGCGCCCCGGGACAGCCATTCCCGCAGGTCGTCGCGCCAGTGGGCGTCCCGGAAGGAGATCCCGGTCTCGTCCAGCAGGGTGAGCCGGGAGGCCCGGGAGACCACGAGATCGACGCTCTCGCCGGCCGCGAGGAGAGCCCGCAGCACGGCAGCGGCATACGGGGTGCCGGAGGCCCCGGACACCCCTACGATCCAAGGCGTACGCGGCGTCTCGCCTGGCTTGACTGGGTTCACGACACCGAGCCTATCGGGCGTCGCAGGGTGGGAACCGGTGCAGGGGTGCGGGCCGTTGCATGGAGGGGATGAGCGAGCACTGGGGGTCGCCATGTCGGGTGTCGAAGCGCGGTGGTCGAGCGGCGGCCGTGCGATGGCCGCGGGCAAGCTGATGCTGGCCTGGGTGGCGCTGCTGTGGCTGCTGGAAGTGGTGGACGTGGCGAGCGGTCACGCGCTGGACGGCTTCGGCGTCACCCCACGCGAGCCGTCCGAGCTGGTGGACGTCGTCCCCTCGGCGTTCATCCACTTCGGCTTCGCCCATCTGGCGGCGAACACGGTCCCGCTGCTGGTCCTGGGCTTCCTGGCCGCGCTGTCGGGCCTACGCCGTTTCCTGCTGGTCTGCGCGCTGATCATCCTCGTCGACGGCCTGGGCGTCTGGCTCATCTCCCCGGCCCACACCAACACGGCGGGTGCCTCCGGCCTGATCTTCGGCCTCTTCGGCTTCCTCCTGGTCACGGGCTTCCTGGAGCGCCGCCCCCTGGGCATCCTGACCGGCATCCTGATCGCCGCGATCTGGGGCGGCTCGATCCTGACCGGCCTCGCCCCGACCCAGTCGGGCGTCAGCTGGCAGGGTCATCTGCTGGGGCTGCTGGCGGGCGTGGCGGCGGCGTTCTTGTTCCGCCGCCGGGCGGCGCCGCCCGAACTCATACGGTGAGGCCGCGCACCAGCAGATCCAGCAACGCACACACGAACAGGGCAATCCCGATGAAGCCGTTGACGCTGAAGAACGCCCTGTTCACGCGGGAGAGATCGTGCGGGCGGACGATCGAGTGCTCGTACAGGAACGCGCCCGCGACGATCAGCAGGCCCAGCCAGAAGAAGGCGCCGGCGTCGGTGGCCAGGGCGTACCAGACGAAGAGGGCCGTCGTGAGGGTGTGACAGACCCGCGCTCCCCAGACCGCCGCAGGGATGCCGAAGCGGGCCGGGACGGACATGACGCCGATCTCTCGGTCGGTCTCGACGTCCTGGCAGGCGTAGATCAGGTCGAAGCCGCCGATCCAGATGCCGACGGCGAGGCCGAGGATGACCGCGTCCCAGGACCAGGTGCCGGTGATGGCGAGCCAGCCGCCGACCGGACCCATGGCCTGGGCGAGGCCGAGGATGGCCTGCGGGAAGTTCGTGAAGCGCTTGCCGTAGGGGTAGACCACCATCGGGATCACCGCGATGGGGGCCAGGGCCAGGCACAGGGGGTTGAGCAGGGCCGCCGCGCCGAGGAAGACGACGAGGGCGACGAGCGCGCCCGTCCAGGCGTGCTTCACCGACATCGCGCCCGTCACCAGCTCGCGCTGCGCCGTACGCGGGTTACGGGCGTCGATCTCCCGGTCGATGATCCGGTTGACCGCCATGGCGAAGGTGCGCAGCCCCACCATGCAGACGGTGACCAGCAGCAGCCGGCCCCAGTGGATGTTCCGGTCGAGCTGGAACATCGCGGAGAGCGCGGCGATGTAGGCGAAGGGCAGCGCGAAGACCGAGTGCTCGATCATCACCAGGCGCAGGAACGCCTTCGTGCGTCCCGGCTGGGGGATCGCGGCGGATGCGGAGGTCACAGGCCGTACTCCTTCCAGCGACGGTCCACCTTCGCCGCCGTCTCCGGGTCGGACTCCACCATGTCGGGCCAGCCCCCGTCGCGGGTGTAGCCCTCCTCGGGCCATTTCTTCGTCGCGTCGATGCCCGCCTTGCCGCCCCAGAACTGCTGGTAGGAGGCGTGGTCGAGATGGTCGACGGGGCCCTCGACGATCGAGAGGTCGCGGGCGTAGTCCGTGTTGCCGAGGGCCCGCCAGGCGACCTCGTGCAGATCGTGGACGTCGCAGTCGGAGTCGACGACCACGATCAGCTTGGTCAGCGACATCATGTGCGCGCCCCAGATCGCGTGCATGACCTTCTGCGCGTGCTTCGGGTACTTCTTGTCGATCGAGACGATCGCGCAGTTGTGGAAGCCGCCCGCCTCCGGCAGGTGGTAGTCCACGATGTCCGGGATGATGATCTTGAGGAGGGGGAGGAAGAAGCGTTCCGTCGCGCGGCCCAAGGGCCCGTCCTCCGTCGGGGGACGGCCTACGACGATCGACTGGAGCAGCGGCCGCTTCCGCATCGTCACGCAGTCGATCTTCAGCGCGGGGAAGGGCTCCTGCGGGGTGTAGAAGCCGGTGTGGTCGCCGAAGGGGCCCTCGGGCAGCATCTCGCCCGGCTCCAGCCAGCCCTCGATGACGACCTCCGCCTGCGCCGGCACCTGGAGCGGCACGGTCTTGCAGTCGACCATCTCGATCCGCTTGCCCGCGAGGAACCCGGCGAACAGGTACTCGTCGATGTCCCCGGGCAGCGGGGCCGTGGACGCGTACGTCACGGCGGGCGGACACCCGAAGGCGATCGCGACCGGCAGCCGCTCACCCCGGCGCGCCGCCACCTGGTAGTGGTTGCGGCTGTCCTTGTGGATCTGCCAGTGCATGCCGATCGTGCGCTTGTCGTGGCGCTGCAGGCGGTACAGCCCGAGGTTGCGGACGCCGCTCTCCGGGTCCTTGGTGTGAGTGAGCCCCAGGTTGAAGAAGGAGCCGCCGTCCTTGGGCCAGGTGAACAGGGCCGGGAGCTGGTCCAGGTCGACGTCGTCGCCGGTGAGGACGACCTCGTGCACCGGGCCGTCCTTGACCTTCTTCGGCGGGACGTGGGTCATCGAGCCGAGCTTTCCGAAGGCCTCGCGCACGCCGACGAACCCGTGCGGCAGCTCGGGCTTCAGCAGCCCGCCGATCCGCTCGGAGATCTCGCCGTACGACTTCAGCTCCAGGGCCTTCAGCAGCCGCCGGTCCGTGCCGAACACGTTCATCGCGAGCGGCATGCCCGACCCGCGCACGTTCTCGAAGAGCAGCGCGGGGCCGCCGGCCTTCTGCACCCGGTCGACGATCTCCCCGATCTCCAGATACGGGTCCACCTCGGCCTTGATGCGCTTGAGGTCGCCCTCGCGCTCCAGCGCCCTGAGCAGGGAGCGAAGATCGTCGTAAGCCATGCGGTCCAGTATCCCCGAGCGGCTACCCTGGCCCTGAACCGCCCACCCGCTTTCGCTGAGAGGCCGCATGCTCCGGGTACTTATGTTCCTCGTGCCGCTGGCGCTGAGCGTGTACGCGTTCATCGACTGCATCAGCACGAAGGACGACGACATCCGTCACATGCCCAAGCCGCTTTGGGCACTCCTCGTGCTGGTCTTCCCGCTCGTGGGTTCGATCTCCTGGCTCATCGCCGGCAAGAAGCGCCGCCCCGCCGCGGAGGGCTGGTCCGGCGCCCGGGGCGGCCGCTCCCGGCAGTGGGTGGCGCCCGACGACAACCCCGACTTCCTGAAGTCCCTCGACGAGGACCCGAAGAGGGACGAGGACCCGAAGCGCGACGAGCCCTGACCGTCGCCGCGGCGCCTACACCAGCGCCTTGATCCGGGCACTGGTGAGGGCCCGGTCGAAGACGCGTACGTCCCTGATCGCGCCGGGGAAGAAGTCGCTGGGGCGCCCGTCGAAGGTCGCGCGGCCGATCATCAGCCCGCCGGGTGCGGGCAGCGGCCGGGTGTCACGGGTCTCCGCCTGCTGCACGCCGTCGACGTAGAGCCGCAGCTTGCGTCCGGGCCCGTCGCAGACGCCCACCAGGTGCGTCCAGGTGTTCACGGCGGGCTCGGAGTACCCCACGGCGCGCTGTCCGGGCCGGGCGAAGGCCCAGCGCTTCTCGTCGCTGGAGTACTGGAGGTAGAAGCCGCTGGCGTCACCGGCCTCCTGGCTGACGGCGGTGGCGAAGTGGCCCGGCTCGGTGGAGAGACGGACCCAGGCCGCGACCGTGAAGCTGCGCCCGGCACCGGTCCTCAGCACCGGCACCTCGGTGATGATCTGGCTCCCGCTCCCGTCGAACTCGGCGGCGCCCTGGCCGCCCGCCCGCCACCTGACCCCGCTCGCGGTGCCGTCGTTGTCACCGGCGGTGTCCCGGGCGAGCGCCCCGGAGGCCTCGTCGAGCGGCCAGAGGCCGACGGGTGAGGCGGGGGCGGAAGGTCCGGCCTCGGCGGGCGGCTGCGCGTTGGGGGTGTCGCCCGCGGACCGCGTGAACCAGACACCGGCACCGACACCGAGCGCGGCGACCGCCCCGGCGCCGGACAGCAGGAACGCGCGGCGGCTACGACCGGCGGGTGCCGGAGTGGGGGCGGTCTGCGTGGCCTGCCGTACCGGCTGGGGCGGGACCGCCGCACGCGTGGGCCTGGGCGGGCCGGACACCCGGGTGCGGTCGGTGGTGTTCGGCCCCGGCCCGATGCGCGGGAGGGCCATCGTGCTCTCGACGTCGGCCGGGCCGATCCGGGCGAGGATGTCGCGCGGCGTGGGACGGTCGGCCGGGTCCTTCGCCAGACACGCGGCGATCAGGGCCCGCAGCGCGGGGTCGCCGATGGCGGTGACATCGGGCTCGTTGTGCACGACCCGGTAGAGCAGGGCGGGCGTGGGTCCGGCGCCGAACGGGTTGCCGCCGGTCGCCGCGAAGGCCAGCACCGCGCCCAGGCAGAAGACGTCACTGGCGGGCGTGATCTCGTCTCCGCTGACCTGCTCCGGCGCCATGAACCCGGGCGAGCCCGCCATGTGCCCGGTCCCCGTGATCGAGTCGCCCTCCACACTGCGCACGATCCCGAAGTCGATGACGCGCGGCCCGTCCTGGGCGAGCAGCACGTTGGACGGCTTGAGGTCACGGTGGACCAGGTTCACCGAGTGGATCGACACGAGCGCCTCGGCGAGCCCCGCCGCGAGGCGCCGTACGGCGTCGGTGCCGAAGGGGCCTTGCTCTACGACCGCCTGCTCCAGCGACGGCCCCGCGATGTAGCTGGTGACCAGCCAGGGCAGGGGCGCGTCCGGGTCGGCGTCGATGACAGGGGCGGTGAAGGCTCCGCTGACCAGCCGGGCCGCCTCCACCTCCCGGCGGAACCGGGACCGGAACTCCGGCCTACGCACCAGCTCGGCGTGCACGACCTTGACGGCGACGTCCCGCCCACCCGGCGAACGCCCCAGGTAGACCCGGCCCATTCCGCCGGCGCCCAGCCGCCCCAGCAGCTGGTAGTCGCCTATGGAGCGCGGGTCCTCCGGCCTCAGCGAAGACACGAAGTGAACGCCGCCCAGGCTTCGCGGGACACCAATAGCACGGCTCTGTCAGGGGTTTTGCTGTCGCGGATGGGGACGGTGTTGGGGAAACCGGGGGCTATTTCTATGCAGTTGCCGCCGTTTTCGCCGCTGTAGCTGCTCTTGATCCAGGTCGCCGCGCAGAGTTCGTGCCTGTTCATGCTGCTCGTACCCCTCCATCACGTCGCTGATCAGGACGACGGACTCGCGGACTGACAGAGCGTCCGCCCTGAGCACATCATAGGCGTGGCTATGACGTGTGTGGACGGACGGATCGTCGGTGAAATGGCCACGGTCCAGCGACTCCGAGTACACCCACCGGTGCCCGCCCGGCAGCTCGATCAGCGACATGGAGACGTTGGGCCGGAGGAGTTCCGAGAAGCTCGCCGGGGCGACCTGGATGCGGATGTTGGGGCGCTGCCCGACGCGAAGCAGATGTGCGCACTGGTCCCTCATGATTCCCGGGCTACCGACCACGTTGCGTAGGCAGCTCTCGTCCAGGACGACGATGTACAGCGGACCGTCCTCGGCGAGGAATCGTCGCTGCCGACTCAGTCGGGCGTGAGCACGCTCCTCGACCTCGTCTCCGCTGGCGACGCGTCGGAACAGCGCCCGGACGTAGTCACCAGTCTGCAGGAGGCCCGGGATCAGGCGCTCTTGGTACTCGCGCAAGGTGACGGCCACCTCGTCCATCTCGGCCCGCCGCCGGAACCAGTCAGGATGCTCCACCTGCGGATACCAGTCGATCCGGCCCCACAACCGCAGCAACACCCCACCCGTGCCCAGCAGTTCATCGCAGGTCTTCGCGAAACCGTCCGTCGGAACCCTCGTCCCCGCCTCCACCCGGGCCACGTGCGAGCGGTCGCACGGGATACGCCCCGCCAAGCCCTCCTGCGTGAGCAACGCCGCCTCGCGGAAGTGCTTGAGCACCTCCCCGAACACCGCCGCCGTGCTCACCCCGGACCCCGCGCTGCCATTGCGTCGACTCACGGCTCCCCCTCCGTGACAGTGCACCACCCGCACGCCCGAAACATTGATCCGGCCCATTCCCCTGCGCAACGCTCCATACACCCAGAGTTACGGAGGAGTACGAAATGGAACCGGGAACGCTCGTCTACGACCCCCACACGCACAAGGTCGGCGAGTACCAGGACAAGACCGGCCCGTACGTGATGCTGCGCCCGGTCGGCGGCGGCCGGGAATGGCAGGCCGACCCGGCACGGATCCGCGAGGCGACACCGGAGGAACGGCTCAGCGCGGGCGTACGCGCGGCCAACGACCGTTCCAGGGAGGGGATCACATTCGACCCGACCCGACCCCCCGTCCCGGTGCCCGGCTGCGCGACCTGCGAGGAGCTCGCCACCCGGCGGGACAGGGCCCGGGCGGCGTTCGACGGAAGTGCCGTGACGGACGCGAACGTGCTGCTGCGCCAGCACCAACGCAAGGAGCACGGCGGGGAATCGACAGGGCGCAGGCTCTTCCGCTACGTCCCGTACACGATCGTCCAGGACGCCTCCGCCCTGCCGGAGTACCAGGCGTACTGCGTCTCGGGAGAGGACGCGGACTGCGGGGCCGACTCCGGGCCCTGCTCGGCCCCCGCCGAGGTCGAGGAGTGGCAGCGCAGGCACACCCAGGAAACCCGGCACCTGCGCTACCGCCGCAGCTTCGCGGACTACGCCGTACTGGAACGGCAGGGCTGAGGCCCCGGCGTCAGGGGCGGTCGGCCACCTTCTTCAGCTCGGGCGGGAGTTCCTTGACGGTGTCGGCGACGACGAGACGGTACTCGTCGGTGTCCTCGGCCACGGCGATGGCGACCCGGGGGTCGACACCCCGCACCGCGAACGCGGTCATCAGGGCCGGGCCCTCCCCGTCGTCGCCGTCGCCCGGGGTGTCGTCGCACGCCGCGCGGGTCGCCCCGCCGAGCGACTTGCCCACGGGGACGTCGGTCTCCTCTCTCCCGAGGTATCTGCGGCTGTCGTACTCGACCACGTAGGCGCAGGACGCCTCGGGCCGCACGCCGTCGCCGTCGTCCGACGACGACACCGACGTGCAGCCCGCGGACAACGGGGCGAGGGTCGCCGCGAGCAGCGCCCAGGCGCGTCCGCGGCCGGCCAGCGCGAGTAAGGCCTGCATCGGTATGTCTCCTTCTGGAGCCTCGGCTCCGACCGAGTGGATACGCAACGAAGACGTGGGCGGACGCGGATCGGTTCAGCTTCCGGGTGCGCCCTGCGCCACCAACTGCCCACCGCTCGAACCGCCCTGGGGGCCCAGGTCGATCAGCCAGTCGGAGGCGTGGATGACGTCGAGGTTGTGCTCGATGGTGACGACGGAGTGTCCGGCGTCGACGAGGCGTTGGAGGACGGCGAGGAGGCGGGCGGTGTCGGCGGCGTGCAGGCCGGTGGTGGGCTCGTCCAGGAGGTAGAGGGTGCGGCCCGTGGTACGGCGGCCCAGCTCCTTGGCCAGTTTGAGGCGTTGGGCCTCTCCGCCGGAGAGGGTGGTGGCGGGCTGGCCCAGGGGGAGGTAGCCGAGGCCCACGTCCACCATGCGCCGGAGCCTGGAGGCGACCGCCGGGACGCCCGCGAAGACCGTCAGCGCCTCGTCCACCGTCGCCGCGAGGAGCTCGGCGATGTCGTGGCCCTCGTAGCGCACGGCCAGCACCTCGGGCCGGAAGCGGCGCCCCTTGCAGGTGGGGCAGCGCACCTCCACGGCCGGGAGGAAGTGCATGTGGACGGTGAGCACGCCGGCGCCCTCGCAGCGTTCGCAGCGGCCTCCGGGGGTGTTGAAGGAGAAGTGGCCGGGTGTGAGGGCGCCCTTGGAGTGAGCCGCGTAGGTCTCCCGGACGGGGGTGAAGACGTCGGAGTACGTCGCCGCGTTGGAGCGCGGCATTCTGCCGATCGGCTCCTGGTCGATCAGGACCGCCTTGGACAGGTGCTCCCAGCCGTCGATGCGGTCATGCTCACCCGGTTGCTCCCCGGCCCCGTGGAAGTGGCGGCGGGCGGCCCGGCCCAGGACGTCCAGGATCAGCGTCGACTTGCCCGAGCCGGACGGGCCGGTGACCGTGACCAGGCGGCCGAGCGGGATCCGGGCGGTGACGTCCTTGAGGTTGTGCGCCCGGGCGCCGTGGATCACCAGCGCCTGGTCCGCGTCCGCGCGGCCCCGCGACGCGGGAGCGGGCAGCCGGCCCGACAGGTACGCCCCGGTCGTCGAACCCTCGGTCCGCGCCACGTCCGCCGATGTGCCCTCGGCGACGATCCGGCCGCCGTCACGGCCCGCCCCCGGGCCGACATCCACCACCCAGTCCGCCGCCCGCAGCACATCCAGGTCGTGTTCGATGACCAGAACCGTGTTGCCCAGGTCGCGCAGCCTGCGCAGGACACGGACCAGCCGCTCGGTGTCGGACGGGTGCAGTCCGATCGTCGGCTCGTCGAGGACGTAGAGGACACCGGTCAGGCCGGAGCCGAGCAGGGCGGCCAGTCGCAGCCGCTGTGTCTCCCCGGCGGAGAGGCTGGGCGTGGCCTGGCCGAGGGTGAGGTAGCCGACTCCGACGTCCACCAGGCGACGCACCCGCTCCTCCAGGTCGGCGACGACCGGTTCCACGAGCAGCCACTCGTCCCCGCCCGACCGCTCCCGCAGTCCGGCCAGCCAGGTGTCGAGTTCGGTCAGGGGAAGCCGGGCGGCCTCGACGATGCTGCGGCCGTGGACGGTCACCGCCCGGCTCTCCTGCCGCAGCCGGGTCCCGCCGCACTCCCCGCAGGGCTGTTTCAACAGGCCCTGCTTTTCGGCCCGTTCGCGGTACTCGGGGTCGTCGGCACGGTCGTTGTAGCGGCGCAGCAGCGCCGTGGCGACCCCTTCGAAGCGGCCCCCCGACACGGTCGCCGGCGGATCGGTGTCCGGGAAGTGCCGTCGGAACTCGGGGCTTTCGACGCCGTGGAGCAGCAGGTCCCTCGGGATGTCGCCCAGTTCGTCGACCGGTGCGTCCGCGTCGAAGGTGAAGCCGTAGTGGCCGGCGGCGGCCCGCAGCACGGGGATGCTCCAGTCGGTGTACTTCGCGTTCCAGCCCTTCACCGCGCCCTGGGCGACCGACTTCCCGCCTTCGACCAGGCGCCGTACGTCGGGACGGATCACCTCGCCCAGGCCGGTGCAGGCCGGGCAGGCTCCGGCGGGCTTGTTGAACGAGAAGGAGCCCATCACGAGTTCGGCCACCGGCGTGCCGCAGTGCGGGCAGGGCCGCTGCTCCGCCTCGGCGTCCTCGTCGCCCTCGGCGTACGACGGCGGGATGTCCTTCCCACAGTCCGGGCACGGCCGCACCCCGATGCGCGACCACAGAAGGCGGAGGTACGTGAACACCTCGGTGACCGTGCCGACCGTGGAACGCGGACTGCGGTTGGTGTGGTGCTGGTCGACGCTGATGGACGGGGACAGGCCGGTGATCGAGTCGACGGCGGGCTTGCTGACGAGGCCGGTGACCATGCCCAGCGACTCCAGGTACTGCCGCTGGCCCTCCCGGTGGAGGGTGTCGAAGGCGAGGGTGGACTTGCCGGAGCCGGACAGGCCGGTCAGGACGACCAGCTTGTTCTTCGGGAGGGAGAGGGAGACGTTCCTGAGGTTGTGGAGCCGGGCGCCGGTCACGCGGATGAAGGAGTCCATTCCTTCAAGTCTTCCATTGAAGTGCGGTGTTGAGACTTTTGAGCGGTACACCGCCCTGGCTCCTGCCGTAACCTTCAAATCGATGACGAACGAACGCCGCCTCCGGCCCGTCGACCTCGCCCGGTCGGCCGGTGTCTCGACGCAGCAGATCCGCAACTACGAGGACGCCGGTGTGCTCCCGCCGGCCGCCCGGACCGCGTCCGGCTACCGCGCCTTCACCGAGGTGCACCGCGGTGCGCTGCTGGCGTACCGGACCCTGATGCGGGGCTACGGGCCGGTGCCGGCTACGCGGATCATGCGGACCCTGCACGAGGGGGACGTCCCGGGCGCGCTCGCGCTGGTCGACGCCGCGCACGCCGCACTGCACGAGGAGCGCGTCTCCCTGCGGGCCGCGAGCGAGGCCCTGGAACTGCTGGCCGCCGAGCCCCCCGCACCGCTCCCCCGGTCCGGCGGGCTGCGCATCGGGGAGGTGGCCGCGCTGCTGGGCGTACGGACGTCAGCGCTGCGGGTGTGGGAGGGCGCCGGGCTGCTCGTGCCCCGGCGCGAGCGCGCCACCGGATACCGGCTGTACGAACCCGCGGACGTGCGGGACGCCCGGCTCGTGCACACCCTGCGCCGCAGTCACTATCTGTTCGACCAGATCCGGCCGGTGCTGGAGGGGTTGAGGAGGGAGGGCAGCAGCGAGGCCCTGCGCGCGGCCGTCGCGGCCCGCGGGGAGGCCCTGACCGCTCGGACCAGGACCATGATCGAGGGCTCCGGGGCCCTCCACACCTACCTCGACCGGCTCACCGAAGCGACGAAGGAGACCCGATGAACGAGGTCATGGACCAGGCACAGGCACGCGCGTGGCTCGCCACCGCCGTCGAGGAGGCCCGCGCCGGGCTCGCCGAGGGCGGCATCCCGATCGGCGCCGCCCTCTACGGCGCCGACGGCACCCTGCTGGGCCGCGGCCACAACCGGCGCGCGGGGCACGACGATGGTGACGACCCTGTCCCCCTGCTGGTACTGCTCCGGCCTGGTCCGGCAGTTCGGCATCTCCCGGGTGGTGATCGGCGAGGCGGCCACCTTCCACGGCGGCCACGACTGGCTCTCCGAACACGGTGTGGAGATCGTGTTGTTGGACGACGCGGAGTGCGCCGGCCTGATGCGGGACTTCATCGCGGTGAACCCGGCGCTGTGGAACGAGGACATCGGCGTCAACTGAACGCACCGTTCAGGGCTCGTATCGCCGTTCGAGATGCCATCCGTTCCATTGAAATGTGGCGAAACCCAGTGTCGCCGAGGGCACGTTCGGCATTCCTTTGGTCGGGTCTATCCCACCTGCGAACGGAGACGCCCTGTGCGAATGACTGACATCCAGCGTTGCGAGGTGCGACCTGGGCGACTCGTCGAATGGACCCTCAGTCCGGCGACCGTCGCGACGGCGAAGGCGCTGCCGGAGGACTCCAGGCCGCCGGCGTACATCCAGGAGTCGCACCTCCGGACGGCGCGGTCCGTGCGCGAGGACGGGCTGTTCGTGCCGACCTGGCTGGGCGCGGCGTTCGACATCCCGGGGCGGGCCGACCTGGACGCGCTGGGTGAGGCGCTGCGCGGCTGGACCCTGCGGCACGAGACCCTGCGCAGCGGCTTCCGCTGGGCGGGCGGTCCCGGCGACTCCATCCGCCGTTTCACGCTCGACGCCTCCTCGGTGTCCCTGCACCGCGAGGAGGCCGGCGACTTCACCGACCCGGCGGCCCTGGCCCAGCACCTCCAGGACCGCTTCGACACCACGGCGGACGCCCTGCGCTGGCCCAACCTCATCTACACGGCGGTCGTCCGGGACGACCGCACCAGCGTCTACATGGCGTTCGACCACAGCAATGTCGACGCCTACTCCATCCACCGCATCCCCGCCGAGATCCACGAGCTGTACGAGGCGGCCCGCGCGGGCGGTGAGGTGGCGGCGGCGCCGGAGCCGGAACCGGTGGGCAGCTACGTCGACTTCTGCGAGGCCGAGCGGGCGGACGCCGACCGCATCGACGCGGACCACGACATCGTCGCCCGCTGGCGGGAGTTCATCCAGCGCTGCGACGGCCGGCTGCCGAGCTTCCCGATCGACCTCGGGCTGGATCCCGAGGGCGGGCTGCCCACGCAGAAGTTCATGCGCGAGATGCTGGTGGACGCGGACGCCGCCGCCGCGTTCGAGGCGTACTGCCGCCCGTACGGCGGGAGCCTCGTCGGGGTCCTCGCGGCCAGCGCCCTGATCCTGCACGAGATCGGCGGCGAGCCCGTCTACCGCACGGTCGTGCCGTTCCACACCCGGGTGAAGTCCCAGTGGTCGCAGTCGGTCGGCTGGTACGTGGGCGGCGCCCCGATCGAGATCCCCATGTCCGAGGCCTCCGACTTCCCGAGCGCCCTGCGCACCGTACGCGCCGCCCTCCAGGCCAACCGACGGCTCGCCCGCATCCCCCTCGCCCGGGTCCTGCACCTTCTGGGCGCCGACTTCCGCCCCACCTCCCCCGACCTGTACTCGATCGTCTCGTTCGTCGACACCCGCGCCATCCCCGGCTCCGCCGACTGGACGGACCAGAACGCGTACGGGCTGCTCCGGGTGTCCTACGGCGACCAGGTGTGCGCCTGGATCACCCGGCTGCACGAGGGCCTGTGGTTCGCCAGCCGCTACCCGGACACGGACATCGCCCACAAGAACCTGCGGCTGTACGCGGAGCGGTTGCGGGACATCGTCACGAGCACCGTCGGCCGGTCCTAGGAGACGCGTCTGGAGACGGCGAAGGCCGGTTCCCGTGACGTGGAGTCGCGGGAACCGGCCTTCGTGCGTCGCCTGGGCCTACACGCCCGCGTAGGAGTGCTTGCCGGAGACGAAGATGTTCACGCCGTAGTAGTTGAACAGCCAGCAGCCGAAGGCGAGGAGGGCCAGGTAGGCGGCCTTGCGGCCCTTCCAGCCGGCGGTGGCGCGGGCGTGCAGGTAGCAGGCGTAGGCGACCCAGGTGATGAAGGACCAGGTCTCCTTGGGGTCCCAGCCCCAGTAGCGGCCCCAGGCGTCGCCGGCCCAGATCGCGCCCGCGATGATCGTGAACGTCCACAGCGGGAAGACGGCGGCGTTGACGCGGTAGGCGAACTTGTCGAGGGAGGCGGAGGACGGCAGCCGCTCCAGGACCGAGGTCGCGAAGGTGCCGGGCGTTCCGCCGGTCGCGAGCTTGTTCTCGTAGGAGTCCTTGAAGAGGTACAGGATCGTCGACATCGCACCGACGTAGAAGACCGCGCCGCAGAAGATCGCGGTCGAGACGTGGATGTACAGCCAGTACGAGTGGAGGGCCGGGACCAGCTGGTCGCTGGCCGTGTACAGCACCGTGACGGCGAGACCCAGGTCGAGAAGGACCGTGGTGATCAGGGGCAGGCCGAGCCACCCGACGTTCTTCTTCAGGGCGAGCAGCCCGAGGTACACGCCGACGGCGACCGTGGAGAACGTGATGTTGAACTCGTACATGTTGCCCCACGGCGCCCGCTCCACCGACAGGGCGCGGGTGAGGACACCGCCGAACTCGATCAGGAAGGCGAGCACGGTGAGGGACACGGCGATCCGGCCGTACAGGTCGCCCTGCTCGTCCCCGCCCGCGGCACCCGGCCCGTCCGGTACGTCCCGCTGACCCGACGCGGCCCGCACGGTGACCTTCGGCCGCTCCAGGACGGCGGTGCCGCCGGCCTTGTTCACGGTGACGGCCGGGGCCGCCTTCTTCTCGGCCTGCCCGGTGAGCGCGGCGGCGGTGCGGGCCACCTTGCTGCGGCTGCCGAAGAGCCATTCGGCGATATGGGCGAAGAAGGCCAGGGTGTAGACGGCCATCGACGAGTAGATCAGCACATTGCTGATGCTCGCGAGATTCTCGTTGGTGGCGGCGGCGAGATCGGTTGCGGCGGCGAGAGTCACTTCTCAGCCCCTTCGGCAGGTACGGGGGAATCTGCGGGGTCGTCGGGGTCGGGCGCGCCCGGGGCCTGGTCGTAGAGGATGCCGGCGAGGTCGCCGAGTTCCTCGGGGACCTTGGCGGACTCGCTGCGGCCGAGGCCGGCCATCTCGACGACGGTGACGCCGTCGGCGCCTCGGACCGCGCGCACCCAGACGCGGCGGCGCTGGATGAACAGGGAGGCGGCGAGGCCGCCGATCGCGGCGATGGCCCCGGTGAGGGCCCAGCCGCCGCCGGGCTCCTGGACGACCTGGAAGCCGGCCCACTCCTTGACGGTCTTGCCGAAGGTGACCGAGCCGGCGCCGTTCGGGAGGGTCATGGAGTCGCCGGGCCGCAGCAGCCTCTTGAACAGCTTGCCCTTGGAGTCCTTGAACTCCTTCATGTTGGTCTTGTCCATCTGGTACACGCTCTGCGGGATGCCCGAGTCGGCCCCCAGGTCGCCGTGGTAGGCGGACAGCGCGAGCACCGGGGAGTCCAGCGCGGGGAACTGCGACAGCATCGTGCCGCTGGCGTGGCCGCCGTAGGTCGGGACGAAGAACGCGTTGAAGCCGAGCTGTTCCTTCTTGCCCTGGGCGTTGCGGTAGCCGTCGAGGACCTTGACGACGCCGGAGGAGGTGACGTTGGCGTCCAGGGGAAGCAACGGTACGGCGTCGTCGTAGACGACCTTGCCCTTGGCGTCCCGGACGGTGATGACGGGGGCGTAGCCGTGGCTGACGAGGTAGACCTTGGAGTCGCCGATCTCCAGGGGGTGGTTCACCCGGACGGTGGTGTTCTCGTCCTTGCCGTAGGGGCCCGAGCTGTAGGTGAGGTCGGCCTTGTAGACGCGCGGGGTGCCCTTGTTGGGGCCGGTGCGCTCGTAGGTGCCGGTGAAGTCCTTCAGGTTGAAGCTGAACGGCACCAGGTCGTCCGACGAGAAGAGGTTGCCGGACTTGAAGTCGTCGTACTGGGTGAGGGTGTTGGAGAATCCTTGGCCCTCGACGACCAGCTTGTTGCCCTCGGACTTGTAGAGCTGGCCCCAGGCGAAGGCGACCAGCATCACGATGAGGGCGATGTGGAAGACGAGGTTGCCCAGTTCGCGCACGTAGCCCTTCTCGGCGGCGACGGCGTCACCGGCGAGGTGGGCGCGGAAGCGGCGCTTCTTGAGCAGGGCCAGGGCGGCCTCGTGGACCTGCTCGGGTTCGGCCGTGGTGCGCCAGGTGGTGTGGGCGGGCAGCCGGGTCAGCCGCTTGGGAGCGCCCGGCGGGCGGCCGCGCAGCTGGCCCACGAACTGCCAGGTGCGGGGCACGATGCAGCCGATGAGGGAGACGAACAGCAGGATGTAGATCGCGGAGAACCACACCGAGCCGTAGACGTGGAACAGGCCGAGCTTGTCGTAGATGTCGCCGAGGGTCTCGTGGCTCTTGCGGAAGTCGGCGACCTTCGTCTCGTCCTGGCCGGACTGCGGGATGAGCGAGCCGGGGATCGCGCCGAGGGAGAGCAGCAGGAGCAGCAGCAGGGCGACCCGCATGGAGGTCAGCTGGCGCCAGAACCAGCGGGCCCAGCCGATGACGCCCAGGGCGGGCAGGTTGGGCAGGTCCTCCTTGGGGGCGGTGGACAGCTGGGAGCCGGCGGCCCCCAGGTCCTGGTCCTCGGTTGTGGAGGGGGCCGGGTCGGAGGCGGTGGTCTTGCTCATCGATCAGATCCCCACAGTGAAGCCGTCGGACCAGACCTGCATCTCCTGCACGATGCGGTCCCACGCGCCGGTCAGCAGCAGCAGACCGGTCACGATCATCATGGTGCCGCCGACCCGCATCACCCAGACGTAGTGGCGCTTGATCCAGCCGAAGGCTCCGAGGGCCTTGCGGAAGGCGACCGCGGCGAGCACGAACGGCACGCCCAGCCCCAGACAGTACGCGACGGTCAGGAGGGCGCCGCGTCCGGCGCTGCCCTGGTTCAGGGCGAGTGTCTGCACGGCGGCCAGCGTCGGGCCGATGCAGGGCGTCCAGCCGATGCCGAACAGCGCGCCCAGCACGGGAGCGCCGACCAGGCCGGCCGCCGGCTTGCGGTGGAAGCGGAACTCGCGCTGGGTGAGCCAGGGCATCAGCCCCATGAAGAAGATCCCCATGAGGATCATGAAGACGCCCAGCACCTTCGACAGGACGCCGCGCTCCTCCTGGAGCGTCTGGCCGAAGTAGCCGAAGAAGGCGCCGCCGGAGACGAAGACCGCCGTGAAGCCGAGCACGAACAGCGAGGCACCGGCGACCATCCGGCCCCGCCTGGCCTCGGCCAGGTCGGTGCCGCTGACGCCGGTGACGTACGACAGATAGCCCGGCACGAGCGGCAGCACGCAGGGCGAGAAGAAGGAGACGAGGCCGCCGAGCAGGGCGAGGGGCAGGGCCGCCAGCAGGGCGCCGTTGAGCACCGTGCCGTTGGGGTCCGTGACCGCGGCGAGGGTGGTGACGTCCGTCACGTCACTTCTCCGCGACGACGGGCTTGAGCATCTTCAGCAGGCGTTCCTCGCTGAGCGCGGACAGCGAGCGGGCCGCGATCTTCCCGTCCCGGTCGAGGACGAGGGTGGAGGGGATCGCCTGCGGGTTGAGCGTGCCCTTGTCGAAGCGCAGCAGCAGCTTGCCGGTCGGGTCGTAGAGGCTGGGGTAGGTGATGTCCCAGTCCTTCTCGAAGGCGAGGGCGGCGCCGGTGGAGGTGTCGCGGGTGTTGATGCCGACGAACTGCACGCCCTTGTCGGCGTACGCCTTGGACACCTTCGCGAAGTACTTGGCCTCGGCGCGGCAGGGGTTGCACCAGGAGCCCCACACGTTGAGGACGACGACCTTGCCCTTGAAGTCGGCGACGTCGAGCGTCTTGCCGGCGATGGTCTTGCCGGACAGGTCGGGGGCCGGGGTGCGCTCACCCTTGGCGACCGTGGCGGTGCCGTCGGAGCCGGTGACGAAGTTGGTGTTGCCGCCCCCGCCGGAGGTGCCGCCCGAGCCGCACGCGGAGACGAGCAGTGCGGCCGCGGCGGCACCGGCGGTCAGGGCGGCGCGGCGACGGACCCGGGGTGAACGGGTGGTCCGGGTCGTGCGGGGCGAGCTGTTCGAGCCCAGGGGGGCGCGGCTGGCGGCACTCATGTGAAAAGTTTCGCATGCCCGTTCCGAGGCTCTCGCGCACCCCCCTTGCGGGCGGAAAACCGCATTTCAGGCAGCGTTCCGCGAGGGCGTCCCGGCCCCCTGCGGAGTCTTCTCGACGAACCCCTTCCAGCCACCGGCCGGTTGCTGCCCGACCTCGAGCGTACGGAGCCCCGCGAGCACCTCCGGCTGCTGCGCGTCCAGCCAGTCGGTGAACTGCCTGAAGGAGACGAGGCGCACATCCCCGCCCTTGTCCTTCTCGCGCGCGATGTGCTTGAAGGCCTCCTCCACGGCGTCCATGTAGATGCCGCCGTTCCACTGCTCGAAGTGGTTGCCGATGAAGAGGGGCGCGCGATTGGACTCGTAGGCCCGCTGGAAGCCCTGGATGTACGCCTGGGCCGACTGTTCGCGCCAGCCCGGGTAGTTGTGCGCGGGTGCCTTTGTGGTGCTTATGGACTGATTTGCCAGCATGTTGTAGTCCATGGAGAGGACCTCGAAGCCCCGGCGGGGGAAAGGTATCTGCTGCAGGGGCAGGTCCCAGATCCCCTGCCGCTTCACGGGCCACACCTGACGGCCGCCGGGCGAGGAGGCGTCGTAGCGCCAGCCGAGCTCGCGGGCGGTGGGCAGCAGGTTGTCCTGGCCGAGCAGACAGGGCGTACGGCCGCCGACGAGCTCCTTGTCGTAGTCGAACGGCAGCGAGGGCAGGTCGGTCCAGCCGGTGTTGGTGCGCCACTCCTTCACGAAGGACTTCGCCTGGTCGATCTCGCTGCGCCACTGCCGGGGCGTCCAGTTCTTGACCGAGCCGTAGGCCTCGCCGCAGAAGTGCCCGTTGAAGTGGGTGCCGATCTCGTGGCCCTCCAGCCAGGCCCGGCGGACGTTCTTCAGCGTGTCCTTGACGTGCCCGTCGGTGAGGTAGCCGATGTCGGAGGCGCCCCGCGGGTTGTTCGGCGGGTCGTAGAGGCGCTTCTTCGACTCGGGCAGCAGATACAGCCCGGACAGGAAGAAGGTCATGCTCGCGCCGTGCTCCTTGGCCAGGTCAAGGAAGCGCGGGAAGAGCCCGTTGCCGACCTCGCCGGCGCCGTCCCAGGAGAACACGACGAACTGCGGCGGGGTCTGGCCCGGCTCCAGCGGCTCGGGCTTGCCGGGCTGGTGGGGCTGCTTGCCGGTGTAGGCGGTGGAGCCGTCGCCGATGGGACGGGCGGTGGGCTTCGGGCCGCCGGTTCCCTTACTCGGGGAACCTCCGGCATGGCTCGACCCCTCTGACCCGGTGAGGCCACCGCATCCGGCGAGCGAGACAGCGGCGGCGGCTCCCGCTCCGATTCCGAGCATTCCCCTGCGGGAGTAAGGGCGCATTGCATCCCCGTTCGTCACGTTCTCTGGTGGTCACCCAGTCAGAGGACGTGACGAACAGGGAGGTTCCTCCGAAACTTGCAGATTCCGTAACGAGCGAATCGAAAGCCGATCAGAAGCGAACAGAAAGGGCTTACGCCCTGCCGGTTGGATCAGGCGCCGAAGGCCTTGTCCTTCCCCTTCACCGGCTTGGCACCGGCGAGGAGATGCGCCGGGACGAGATCGCGGGCCGGCTCGGTGTAGCCGACGGAGACGATCCGGTCGCCCCGGAACGTGAAGGTCGTCAGCGAGGCGAGGGTGCACTGCCGCTTGCGCGGGTCGTGCCACAGCCGCCGCCGCTCCACGTACGACCGCACGATCCAGATCGGCAGCTGATGGCTGACCACGACCGCCTCGTGCCCCCGGGCCCGGTCCTTCGCCGTGCTCAGCGCGCTCATCATGCGGACGACCTGGTCGACGTACGGCTCGCCCCAGGACGGCCGGAACGGGTTGACCAGGTGCTTCCAGTTGGCGGGCTGGCGCAGCGCCCCGTCCCCGACACCGAACGTCTTCCCCTGGAAGATGTTGTCGGCCTCGATCAGCCGCTCGTCGGTGGCGAGGTCGAGGCCGTGCGCCTTGGCGATCGGCTCGGCCGTCTCCTGCGCCCGCTCCAGCGGGGAGGCGACGACGTGGGTCACATCGCGGTCCGAGAGGTGCTCGGCGACCCGGTCCGCCATGCGCCGGCCCAGCTCGGAGAGGTGGTAGCCGGGGAGACGGCCGTAGAGGATGCCGTCCGGGTTGGCGACCTCGCCGTGGCGCACGACGTGGACGACGGTGATGTCGTCACTCGCGTCGTTGCTCTGGTCCGCGCCGTTGCTCTGGTCCGCGCCGTTGCGCTGGTCGCTCATGCCGTCGCCTCCGCGGCCGCGCGGGCCGCTGCCGGCAGGGCGTCGGCGATCCGCTGCACGGCACGCTCGTCGTGCGCGGTGGACACGAACCAGGACTCGAAGGACGACGGCGGCAGGTACACGCCGTCGGCGAGCAGCGAGTGGAAGAAGGCGGTGAAGCGGAAGGACTCCTGCGCCTTGGCGTCCTCGTAGTTCCTGACCGGCCGGTCGGTGAAGAACACGGAGAACATGTTGGAGGCGTTCTGCAGCGTGTGCGCGACGCCCTCCTTGGTCAGGGCGTCGGTGACGAGGCCCTGGATCTGCTTCGAGACGGCGTCGACCTTGGCGTAGGCGGCGTCGTCGAGCAGCCGCAGCTGGGCGAGGCCGGCCGCGGTGGCGACGGGGTTCCCGGACAGCGTGCCGGCCTGGTAGACGGGCCCGGCCGGAGCGAGACGCTCCATGACGTCCGCGCGCCCGCCGAAGGCCGCGGCGGGGAAGCCGCCGCCCATGACCTTGCCGAAGGTCATCAGGTCGGGGACGACGCCGTCGATCCCGAACCACCCGGCGCGGCTGGTCCGGAAGCCGGTCATGACCTCGTCGGAGATGTAGAGGGCGCCGTTCTCGGAGCAGATGTCCTTGAGCCCCTGGTTGAACCCCGGGGCGGGCGGCACGACGCCCATGTTGCCCGGGGAGGCCTCGGTGATCACGCAGGCGATCTCGCCGGGGTGCGCCCGGAAGGCCTCGCGTACGGCGTCGAGGTCGTTGTAGGGCAGGACGACGGTGTCGCCGGCCTGGGCGCCGGTGACGCCCGGGGTGTCGGGCAGCGCGAAGGTGGCGACACCGCTGCCGGCCGCGGCGAGCAGCGAGTCGACGTGGCCGTGGTAGCACCCGGCGAACTTGATCACCTTGGCGCGCTGCGTGAACCCGCGCGCGAGCCGGATCGCCGACATGGTCGCCTCGGTCCCGCTGGACACGAGCCGGACCTGCTCCAGCGGTGCGACGCGGGCGACCATCTCCTCGGCGAGCGCGACCTCGCCCTCACCGGGCGTACCGAAGGACGTACCGCGGGCGACGGCGTCCTGGACGGCGGCGATGACCTCGGGGTGCGAGTGCCCGAGGATCATGGGCCCCCAGGAGCACACGAGGTCCACGTACTCGCGTCCGTCGGCGTCCGTGAGATACGGGCCGGTTCCGGACACCATGAACCGCGGCGTGCCGCCGACGGCGCGGAAGGCCCGTACCGGTGAGTTCACACCGCCGGGCGTGACGGCCGCCGCACGGTCGAACAGAGCCTGCGAGGCCGGTGCTTCATACGGATATGCCAGTTCGCTCATGACCTGCGACTTCTCCGACCTTCTCCGACGATGTCGGGCTCCGGGTGCCAGTGACCCTGTTCAGTGACCTGTTCAGGGTAGGCCAGGGGAGGTTACGGGGCGGACGCGCCGGCGGACGCACAAGGTGTGGGCGAACCCGCGTCCAGCCCGCGATTCCCGGCCGTCTGCGAGACTGGACCTGATACACACAGATCAAACGGCCCAGGGTGGTCAGAGGCTGCGAAGATCCTGCGGACAGATGTTTCGACGCACGTTTCGGCGGGCGGCCGCGGGGGAGGTCACTGACACGATGATCGGGTTGCGCGGCGGGGGCGACGCGTCCTAGAAAAAGCAGTCGGGTGGAGATATGCATCGCGGTGGCGGACTGGGCGAGGGGACCGATGACCTGGGTCCTCGACGTGCCAGGCGGGGCAAGCACCGGCGCGAGGCGGAGGACACCCAGGAAACTCGTCAGACGCAGGGTCCGCAGAGTGAACCGGAGCGGCCCGACGGACGTACTGAACATCGGCTGGACGATCTTCGGGCTGAACGTCGGGGTGAGCGTCGCGTGGATGAATTTCAGGCTGAACGCCGGGTGGACGATCTTCGGGCGGGGAGCAGGAATGGTGGTCGGGTGGGGGTGACGTACAAGTACTTCGGCGCACCCGACGGTGCGACGGCGGCCCGCGTCCCGATCTCGATGCGCCCCGAGGAACTCGGCGGCGACGAGCTCGGCATGAACGGCATGTTCACCAAGATCAAGCCGGAGACCATGGCGGCGATGGTCCTCACGGGCATCGAGGGCGTCCCCCTGCACAAGGTCCCGCCCCTGGAACTGGTCGTCCTGCACCCCGACTACGCGGTGGTGAAGCTCCCGATGACCGTCGTCGACCCCCTGCGGGGCATCGGCGAGGAGGCGGTGGGCGCGGCGGCCTTCATCTGGTCGACGGTGCCGGACCGGGGTGGGCCCCGGGACGCGTTCAACGTGTACCAACTGCTGCACGAGTGGCAGGACTTCTCGCATCGGCTGCATGAGGCGGGGCATCAGCCTTATTGCCTTGTGTGGCCGTGAGCTTGGGGTTCCTTGTGTTCGGGCGGGGTCTTCCGGGCCTCGCCCTTTCCGTGCCGAGAGGAGCCGTCAGGCGGCCAGGTCGCGCGCGTTCCAGCGTCCGGACATCCGTCGGCGCGCGTCACACGGTACGGGCGCCTTCGCGGTCTTCCAGCGCGCTGATGGCGGTGGCGGTGAGGCTGTGGGTGATGTGGTCGCGCATCAGCTGGGCCGCCTCGGCGGCCCGGCCGTCCTCGACGAGGTCGACGAGCTGGTGGTGCTCCTGGAGGTCGCGGGTACGGGGTTCGTCGCCGGGCGGGAGTTCGAGGCCGAGGCGCCGGTAGCGGTCGGACTTGTCCCACAGGTCGTCCAGCAGGCGGATCGGCCTGATGCGCTTCCTCAAGGCCGAGTTGCTCGTCGCCCTGAGCACCTGTTCCAGCGAGGCCGTCCTGCCGCAGCTCGTGCGCAAGCTGGAGACCCTCGGCGTCGGCCGGCCGGTCGTCGGCATCGTCATCCCGTCAGGGTTCTCCTTCAACCTGGACGACTCCGCGGTCTACCTCACGATGGCCTCCCTCTTCCTGGGCCAGGCCATGGGCATCGACCTGTCCTGGCAGCAGCATCGCGTCATGGTCGGCGTCATGATGCTCACCAGCAAGGGCACCGCCGGCATCGCGGGCGGTGCGTTCATCGTGCGGCAACGCCGTCGCCACCATCGTGATCGGCAAGTGGGAGAACGACTTCGACACCGACAAGGCCCGGGAAATCCTCAGGTCCGGCAAGGAGACCGAGCCATCCGCGCCGTCGCCCGACACCGAGGTCGACACGACCAAGGTCGGCGCCGGCACCTGAGGCGAACCCACGCGGTTGCGGCACTGTACGCCAAGGCGGGCGAGCAACAGCCGTTCGCCGACTCGCCTGTCTACGCCGTCATGGTCAAGCCCCTTCGAGGCTGAAGGGGAACTCCCATGACGGGCCCGTACGATGGGCCCGTGACCACCAGCGCCCGATCCAGCAGCCGCCCCGCCGGTCGGCTGCTCGGGTTGCTGGTGATGGCGGTGCTGGCCGGTGTGCTGGGCATGCACGGGCTCGCTCCCGGGGGGATGCCGGCGACGCAGGGAGCTGCCGGTCACGACATGGTGATGGCCTCCGCGGCGGGTGTACCGCACGCGAGCGGGGGTTGCGCGCATGCGGATGGCGGCTCGGGGCATCTCGAACACGCCGACGGGACGTGTGCGGCCGCCGGAATCGGTTCGGCGTACACGCCGCCCGCGCTGACCGGCGTCCTGCCGGACGCGCCCCAGGCCCCCGCGCCCGCTGCGGCCTCCTCGGGGGCGCCTCATGACGGCCGGGCTCCGCCCGATCTTTCCGAGCTGCAGCTTCTGCGGATATAGAGCGGCCCGCTCGGCACCCCCTCGTCCGGAGTTCTCCGGTGACGGGTGCCGTGCCTTCGCACGCCCTCACATCCGTTCCCACCGCGCGCCGCGAACGGCGCGCGTCGAGGAGTTGCACAACCATGATCCAAAACCGTTCACTCGCCCGCCGCGGTGCCGCCGTTGTCGCCGCAGGTGCGGCCGCGCTCGTCCTGGCCGCCTGTGGTGGAGACGGCGACAGCGACAGCTCGGCCGGACACGGCGGCCACAAGGCCACCGCCTCCGCTTCCGCCTCTTCCTCCGCGTCCGCTTCCGCGTCGCAGGGGCAGCGCAATGCCGCCGACGTGGCCTTCGCGCAGGGGATGATCCCCCATCACCGCCAGGCCGTCGAGATGGCCGGCCTCGCGTCCGGCCGGGCGCAGTCGGCCGAGGTGAGCAAGCTCGCCGCGGACATCAGGAAGGCCCAGGACCCGGAGATCAAGACGCTCTCCGGCTGGCTGACCTCCTGGGGCGAGGACGTGCCCGCGAAGGGTGCCATGGACCATTCCGCGCACGACATGGGCGGCATGATGACGGACGGGGAGATGACCGAGCTCGAGAAAGCCTCGGGCAAGGCCTTCGACACCGCCTTCATGAAGCTGATGATCAAACACCATGAGGGCGCGGTCGAGATGGCGAAGACCGAGCAGGCCGACGGTGCCTACGGACCGGCCACCAGGATGGCCGGAGAGATCATCACCTCGCAGAGCGCGGAGATCGAGCAGATGAACAAGCTGCTCGGCAAGGACTGACCGCAGCGCGTCAGGGTGGGGCGGGCTCCCGGTGGGTGCCCGCCCCACCCCTGTTCAGATACCCACGGGGGGTATATGTTTCCGTTCTGAGGCCGTCCGAGTTCTTGCGGAGCGTCGAATGGAGATGAAGGTCATGGACCACGGCACGACCTGGACGACGGCGATGAAGGCGACACTGCACTGCCTCACCGGATGTGCCATCGGTGAGATCCTCGGCATGGTCATCGGGACCGCCCTGGGGTGGGGCAACGTGCCGACGATGATCCTGGCGATCGCCCTGGCCTTCGTCTTCGGCTACTCGTTCACCCTCTTCGCGGTGGTACGCGCCGGGGTGTCCCCGAAGGCGGCGATCAAGGTGGCCCTGGCCGCCGACACCGTCTCCATCGCGGTGATGGAACTGGTCGACAACGTCATCATCGCGCTGACGCCGGGAGCGATGGACGCCCATCTGTCGGACGGGCTGTTCTGGTACGCGCTGCTCGGCGGCTTCGCCGTGGCGTTCGCGATCACCACGCCGGTCAACAAGTGGATGATCGGCCGCGGCAAGGGCCACGCCGTCGTCCACTCCCACCACTGACCCGTCACACCTCAGGATCGCGGGTCAGTGCCAGCCCTCCGAGGGCCATGGCGATCAGTCCCACGATCAGGGCCACGAAGGCTCCTCCCAGCCCGTTGCCGGTGCCTAGCCCTCCGTCGGCGGTGGCCGCCACCAGAGCGCCGAGGACGATGGCGAGCAGCCCCGCCGTCAGAGCGGTGGCGGCGCCGCGCCGTCCGGTGCCGGTGCCGAAACGGCCGGTGGGGCGGGCCAGGGCCAGCCCACCGACCACCACGCCGATCAGCGCGAGCACGCCGGCCGCGACGGCCCCGAGCCGCCCGGCGCTCATGTCGTAGACATCGGCGGCGGTCGGCTGGACCGCGGCGCGCAGAACCACTGATGTGCGCATGCTGGGCCTCCTGCTTCGTGGGGCTGGCTTCCGGATGTCACCCGATGCTGCCTGCGGGGACACCTCCGGTCGTCCCCCGGCCGCAGGCACTTCGCGCTGCCGCCGACGGCGCACCCGTCTACCGCCGACGCGGCAGGCGGGGGTACCGGTACCGCGCCCGCGGTAGTTGGGCGCTCATGCCCCAGCGGGACTCGCCCCCGCCGGCCTGTGGCTAGGGTGCGCGCATGAACAGAGGACGGTTCGGTGTCCCACCCGGTGTCATGAACTGGGCTGTCGCCGTCGGCGTGGCGGTGGCGTTGCTGCTCGCCGGGCGGTCCGGGAAGCACTCCGGCACGGAACTCGGCCTGCTGGGCTGGGCGTTGCTGGCAGCGGGCGGTCTGGCGCTGGCCGCCCGCCGCCGGGCTCCCGTCCTCGTGCTGGCCGCCACCGGGCTGTGCGCGATGGGGTATCAGGCGGCCGGGTTCGACGTGCCGGTCGTCGCCTTCCTGTTCGCGGTGTACGCCGCGGTGCGAGCGGGGCACCGCACCGTCACGGTGATCGCGTCGGTGGTCATGGTGGCCGCGTTGCCGCTCGCCACCCTGGTCTCCCTGCACGACATGGAGGAGGCGTACGCGCGGGCCCGCGGCGCCCTGGAGATCGCGTGGCTGGTCGCGGCCGGTGCCGCCGGGGAGGCGCTGCGGCAAGCCGAGCGGCGGGCGGACGAGGCGGAGCGCACCCGCGAGGAGGCCGCACTGCGTCGCGCGGATGAGGAACGGCTGCGCATCGCACGGGAGTTGCACGATGCGCTGACCCATCAGATCTCGATCATCAAGGTTCAGTCCGAAGTCGCCGTCCACGTCGCCCGCAGGCGTGGCGAGCAGGTGCCGGAGGCGCTGGTGGCGATCCAGGAGGCGGGCCGGGAGGCGACCCGGGAGCTGCGCGCCACCCTCCAGGCCCTGCGCGACGATGACACCAGCCCGCCGTGCGGGCTCGACCACATCCCGGAGCTGGTGGAACGGGCCGGCCGGACGGGCCTGGAGGCGCACCTGGTGATCGAAGGACAGCGGCCCGACGTGCCGGCGGCGGTGGGCCGGACCGCCTACCGGATCGTGCAGGAGTCGCTGACCAACGTCGCCCGGCATGCCTGCGCGGCCACCGCGTCGGTCCGCATCGCCTACCACCGCGACTCCCTCGCGATCCGGGTCGACGACGACGGCGAGGCCACACCGGACAGCGCCCCGGTGCCCGGCATGGGGCTGCTCGGCATGCGGGAACGCGTCACCGCCCTCGGCGGCCGGATGCGTGCCGGACCGCGCGGCGAGCGCGGCTTCACCGTCCAGGCCGAACTCCCCCTGGAGCACACCTCATGATCCGTGTGCTGCTGGTCGACGACCAGCCGCTCGTGCGCAGCGGCTTCCGCGCGCTCCTCGACCTCGAGGAAGACATCGAGGTGGTGGCCGAGGCCGGCGACGGCATGGAGGGCCTGGCACTCGCTAGGGAACACCTGCCCGACATCGCGCTCGTCGACGTACAGATGCCGGTCCTCGACGGCATCGAGACCACCCGGCGCATCGCCGCCGACCCGGACCTGGCCGGTGTGCACGTCGTCATCCTGACCAACTACGGCATGGACGAGTACGTCTTCCACGCGCTGCGCGCCGGCGCCGCGGGCTTCCTCGTCAAGGACATCCTGCCGGACGACTTCCTGCACGCGGTGCGCGTCGCGGCCCGCGGCGACGCGCTGCTGGCCCCGTCGATCACCCGCAGGCTGATCGACCAGTACGTCACCCAGCCGCTCGCCACCGGTGCCGGCGCGGGGCTGGAAGAACTGACCAACCGCGAACGAGAGGCCGTCGCGCTGGTCGCGCGGGGGCTGTCCAACGACGCGATCGCGGACCGCCTGGTGATCAGCCCGCTGACCGCGAAGACTCACATCAACCGGGCCATGGCCAAGCTCCATGCCCGCGACCGGGCCCAGCTCGTGGTACTCGCCTACGAATCCGGCCTGGTCACTCCACGCAATCGCTGACCCCGCCGCGTACGCGGCGACGCGGCGCGGTCAGGAGCGGACGATGCGGCGCACGTTGTCCACCGCTCCGCAGCCCTCCTTCAGCAGGCGCTCACGCTCTGCCAGGAACGCCCCGCCCAGTTCCTCCCGTTGGTCCATGGCGACGTTCTCGCGGGCGCCGTTGAGGATGGTGCGCTCTTCCTCGTCGGTGTGGTGGGTGATGGCCTTCACCAGCTCTTCCAGCTTCTCGTCCCACTCCGCGGAGCCGACCTCGTCGACCTCCAGGAGTTCGAGAAGCGCCCTGTTGCCCTCCTCGTGCTCCTCCTCGCCGTGCTCGAGCTCGTCGTCGTCGATGTTCCGGTAGCGCTTGAGGGCGGGGTACACCTCGGACTCCTCCGCCAGCGCGTGCGCGATCAGCAGGTCGGCGAACTCCCGCAGGGCGGCTGCCCGGTCGGCTTCGACGCTGCGCATCAGGTGGAAGAGCTCCTCCATTCTTCCGTGGTCCTGGAGGATGAGTTCGACGACGTCTCGTGTCTGGGCCATGGGGCGGGCATCACTTCCGTACGAGGGACCTTGCCGGAACCGCCTACCCCCGCCCGCCGCGTTCAGCCCCGCGGCGGCTCCGTCAGCCGGGCCAGCAGGCCGGCGACCAGGGCCGTCTGGGCGGGCACCGTGTCGGGGTGGATGAACTCGCCCTGGGCGTGGGCACCGTCGCCGACCGCGCCCATGCCGCACAGGACCGGCAGGCCGAGGGCGGCGACGAAGTTGGCGTCGCTGGCACCGCCGACGGCGGCGGTGGGAAGGTCGGCGCGGCCCTGCGCGCGGGCGACGTCGCGGGCGAGGGCGAGAAGCGGGGCGGAGGCGGTGTTCAGGGTCATGGGCGGCCGGTTCCAGGCGTGGTCGACCTCGATGCGCACACGCGGGTCGCTGACCTCGATGGCGGCGAACTCGGCGTCCACGCGATCCTGTTCGGGCTCGCTGCCGACCCGGATGTCGACGCTGGCGGTGGCCCGGCCCGCGACGACGTTGGTGGCCGAACCGCCGCTGATCAGGCCGGTGTTGATGGTCGTGCCCTTCTCGGGGCGGGCGATCCTCGCCGCGGCGAGGACGAACTCGGACAGCGCGGTGATCGCGCTCGCCCCGTCCTGCGGGGCCAGCCCGGCGTGCGCCTCGACCCCGGTGGCGGTGACCTTGAAGATCCCGGAGCCCTTGCGGGAGGTCTTGACCGCGCCGTGGGCGGTGGGCTCCAGGACCAGCGTGGCGTCGGCCTTCCGGGCGGTCTCCTCGATCACCGGGCGGGAGGAGAGGGAGCCGATCTCCTCGTCGCCGTTGAAGAGGAAGGTGACGGTGGGCAGGGGCGTGCCGGTCTCGCGGGCCAGCCTCAGGGCCCAGATGCCCTGGGCCAGGCCGGTCTTCATGTCGAAGATGCCCGGCCCGCTGAGCTTCTCCCTTCCGTCGGGGCCGGCCGGCGGCTGCTGCCATCCGGCGAGCGTGCCGGCCGGCCACACGGTGTCGTAGTGGCCGACGAGGGCGACGTGCCCGGGTCCGGTGCCGTGGTACGTCAGGGTGAGGGTGTCACCGCACGCGCCGCCGTCGTACCGCTGCTCGCGGTCGGGCTTCCCCAGCCTGTGGACGGCCAGCTCGCGCAGGAGGTCAAGGCCCGCCGCGAGTCCCGGCAGGTCGTAGCTTCCGGTCTCCTGACGGACGAGGGCGAGGATGTCGGTGACGATCTCCGACGAGACCTCCTGTGCGCGGGCGGTGACGGCGGCGGGTGCGGGTGACGATGTGGTCATGACCGGCTTTCTCGTGTCTGTCGCACGTCTCGTACGACGGTGTCGGGTGGGCTGCTGAAGGGTCGGGTCAGCCGACGCCGAACGGGATGCCGAGCAGGTACCAGGCCACGAAGAAGGCGACCCAGACGATCCAGACGACGGCGGCGATCGGGATGGTGAAGGAGGCCAGCGTGCCGATGCCGGCGGACTTCTTGTGCTGCTGGATGAAGCCGAGGCACATGGCGAAGTAGGGGCTCATCGGGGTCACGCAGTTGGTGACCGAGTCGGCGACGCGGTAGACGGCCTGGGTGGTCTCCGGCTCGATGCCGATGAGCATCAGCATCGGGATGAGCACCGGAGCGGCCAGCGCCCACAGGGCGGAGCCGCTGGTGATGACAAGGTTCATGAAGGTGATCAGTACGGCGATGCCGACCAGCACGGTCCACCCGCTGAGGTGCATGCCCTTCAGCGTCTCGGCGCCCTCGACGGCGATGACGTTGCCGATGTTCGTCCACTTGAAGTAGGCGAGGAACTGGGAGATCGCGAAGAACAGCACGAGGATCGGGGCGTAGCTGCGGGCGCCCTCGACCAGCGCGTCGACGATGTCGTTCGCGGTGCGGAAGGTCCCGACGCCGCGCCCGTAGACCCAGCCGAGCAGGGAGAAGAACAGGAAGAGCACGACCGACATGCCGGTAATCACCGGGGACTCGACCAGGGAGCCGTGCTCACCGCGCAGCGGGGAGTCCGCCGGGACCATGGCTGCCGCGACGACCGCGACGAAGCCGAGCGCGGCCAGGCCGGTCCTGCGCAGGGCGCGGCGCTGTTCCGGGGTGACCTCGACCGCCTTCAGCTCCTCGGCGGTCAGCGCCTTGACCGGCTCGTCGGGGTCCAGGTCCGAGCGCCTGGCGATGACCTTCTCGACGACGACCGTGATGACCAGGGCGACCAGGACGGACGAGGCGAGGCCGAAGAAGTAGTTCGCGACCGGGGTGACGACGTGGTCCGGGTCGATGGTGTGGGCCGCGGCCGTGGAGATCGACGACAGCAGGGTGTCGGTGGTGGTGATCGCCGGTGAGGCGTCGTAGCCGGCGGAGATGGCGACGTAGGCGACGACGCAGCCGAGGACGGGGCTGCGGCCGGCCGCGCGGAAGACGAGCGCGCCGAGCGGGATGAGGGTGACGTACGCGGCGTCACCGGCGACATGCGCGACCATCGCCGTCATCGACAGCGCGAAGGTGAGGTACTTGCCCGGCACGCGCGCGACCATGCGGCGCAGCAGGGTCGTGAACAGGCCGCTGGCCTCGGCGACCGCGATGCCGAAGCCCACGATGAGGATGGTGGCCAGCGGCGGGAAGGTCGCGAAGTTGTCGACGGCCCCCTCGACCATCGTCGTCAGCCCCGCCTTGCTGAGCAGGCTCCGCACCTCGATGGTGTCGTGCGTTCCGGGGTGCAGGGTGCTGACACCGGCCGCCGCCAGGATCGCGCTGAGGACGATCACGACCCCGGCGAGTATCCAGAACAGCCAGAAGGGGTTGGGCAGCTTGTTGCCGACCTTCTCGATCGCCGCGAAGGCGCGGAACGCGGCACGCAGGGCTCTCGAGGGGGGCTCGGTGGGCCGGGGCTCGGTGGAGGTGGCGCTCATGGGTACCTCTTCGCGCATGAGGGGAGGTTTCGAGGCGACGCGCGGGGGACGCGTCGAGGGACGCTGGGGGACGTTCCCGCAAACCATGACAGCGAAGTGAGAGATTCTCTAGACCCTGCATGTAACAGTGGGATTAATCGGCAGGTGCCCGCGGTCTAAGGTGGGGCACCATGACGCGCCCTCTCCTCGACGAGCTCGACCGGCGCCTGATCGGGGCGCTGCACCTGGCCCCCCGGGCGACCTGGGACGACATCGGCGGGATCCTGTCCGCCGACGCCGGCACGCTGAAGCGCCGCTTCGACCGGCTGCACGAGGCCCGGATGGTCCGCGTCATCGGGCAGGCCGACTGGGGCATGCACTCCACGGCGATGCCGGTCCACGTCTTCCTGGACATCACCGGCGAGACCCCGCTGGCCGTCCTGGATCGGCTGCGCGCCCTCCCCCACCTCCAGCTGCTGGCGCAGATCTCCGGCGACTACCCCCTCTACGCCGTCGTCCACGCCCCCTCGGAGGCGGCCACGAGCGAGGCGATCGACCGGATGTTCTCGATCCCCGGCGTCCGTCGCGTCAACGCCTTGCCCGCGCTCAGCACCCTGCGCCGGGGCATCACCTGGGACCCGCAGTTCCTGACCGGCGGCGAGCGTGCCGGTCTCCTGGAGCTGACCGGCACGCGGCCGGAGGGCACCGCGACGGCGACGCCCCCCGACCGGCCGCTGAGCGAGTCCGAGCGCGCGGTCGTCGCCCTGCTGCTGCGGGACGGCCGTGCCTCCGCCGCGAGCATCGCCCGGGCCGCGGACCTGGCCACGTCCACCGCGCACCGCGTCGTGCGCCGGGCCCTGGACGAGCGCTGGGTCCAGCCCCGGCTGGAGATCGTGTCGGAGTGGCTCGGCTTCCAGACCCCGTTCATGCTGCGGCTGCGCGTCGAGCCCGGCGAGACCCCCGAGGTCATGCGCCGCATCGACCTGCTCCCCCAGACCCGCCTCGCCGCGCATGTCGCCAGCGACCTGTCCGTCCTCGCCACCGGCCTGGTCGCCGACCGCTCCGCCCTGGCCCGCTTCATCGACGGCGAGTTGGCGAGGATCCCCGGCGTCACCGCCGTCAGCGTGGCCGTCATGCTCGCGGAGCCGCGCCGCTACTGGCTGGACCGGGACCGGGTCACGGGGCTCGGGGAGTTCCACGCGCCGACGTTGCTGAGGCCGCGGTAGGGCTGCGACACGAGCGGGTCCGGTGGTCAGCCGTTGAGGATCCGACGCCACTGGCCCTCGAACTCGCGTATCCGTCGGCACTCCTTGCGCCTTCAGTTCGCGATGCGCCGTCCGCCCGCCCTCGATAAAGTTGGCAAACAGGAAAAACATCCCGAAAAGCAGCGCGAGGGAGACTTATGGATTCCTCCGACGGTTCCTCGTCTGCTTCGGAAGGCCGCGACCGTCCGGTCGGCGAACCTCCGTTGAGCGCCACGGAACGGGAGGAATACGAGCGGCTGCGCAAGGCTGCCTCCGTTCACCACCGGCGTCTGCGCTACACGGCGACCTCCGTGCTGCTGGTCCTCACCTTCCTCCTGGCGCCGCTGGCCGTGGTCGCCGCCTGGGTGGACTCGGAGGTCGCCGACACCGACCGGTACGTCCAGACCGTCGCTCCGATCGCCACGGAGCCCTCCGTCCAGAACACCGTGACCGACCGGCTCACCAAGCGCGTGGTCGACAACGTCGATGTCGCCGCCTTCACCGATGCCGTCGCGCGCACGCTGGAGCGGGAAGGCGCACCGCCTCGGGTGGTCCAGGGCGCCGATGCGCTGACCGGCCCGCTGAAGAGCGCTCTCGACTCGGCCGTCCACCGCATCGTGCAGCGGGTGGTGACCAGCGACCAGTTCGCCGAGGTGTGGGACGACACCAACCGACGGGCTCACGCCGCCGTGGTCAAGGTTCTCACCGGCGAGGGCGGCAGCGCCGTCCAGGCCGGTGACGACAGCATCGACCTGAACCTCGGCACCGTCGTCGACAACGTCGAGCAACGACTGGTGGACGCCGGGTTCGATCAAGCCTCGAAGATCCCCGACGTCGACAAGACGATCACCCTGTTCCAGACCGACAAGCTCGACGAGGCCCAGGGCGCCATGCGTCTGCTGAACGTCCTCGGCGTCTGGCTCCCGGTCCTGGTCCTGGTCCTGGCGGCACTCGCCGTCTGGAGCGGGCCCGCGCACCGCGTCGCCCTGCTGACCACGGCCATCGGCGTCGGGGTCATGATGATCGTGCTGCTCGTCGGCCTCGCCCTGATGCGCCAGATCTATCTGGACTCCGTCTCCACGACCGCCCTGCCTCAGGACACCGCGGCCGACATCTACGACATCTTCCTCCGCTTCCTCAAGAACACCACGGTCACGGTCCTGGTCATCGCGGTGATCACCGCGCTGGCCGCCTACCTGTACGGGCCCGGACGCGGCGCCCGGTGGATCAGACGCGCGGCGGCGGGCGGAACCGGGGCGACGGGCCGGTCCATGGCCCGCCACGGAATGCGCACCGGCGCCACCGGCCACTGGCTGGACGCGCACCGCAAGTGGACCACCGGCATCGCCATCGCGGGCGGAGCGCTCGCCCTGGTGCTGTGGAACTACCCCACCCCCGGGTCCGTGGCGCTCGTCCTCGGCATCGTCGTCCTCGTGCTGGCTCTTCTCGGAACCCTTGCCGCGGCCTCCGGGACGGCGCAGCCACGCCGGATGTCGCACCAACCACCAGGGAAAGGAGCCTGAGATGGCTGAGCAAGGGACAGGGGCGGGCGGCGTCGCCGCTCTCGCCGAGGCGAACGCGCCGGTGTTCGAGACGCTCATCCAGATGACGCTCGACACCTTCGAGCGGTCCGGGCTGGACGAGGAGACGTATCTGCTGGCACGCATCGCGGCTCTGGTGGCCATGGACGCCTCCGCTCCCTCCTACCTCCTCAACATCGGCACCGCCGCGGACGCCGGCGTGCCGCTGGAGAAGATCCAGGGAACGCTCGTGGCGATCGCCCCCGTGGTGGGCAGCGCCCGCGTGGTGTCCGCCGCGCGCGCCATCGGCGAGGCGTTCGGTCTTGACCTTCCCGGAGAGGAGGAGCGGTGACGGGCGACTATGTGAACCTGGCCTACGACTTCCCGATTCTCGGGGCCTTCTGGACGATCATGTGGATCTTCCTGTGGGTCATATGGATCTTCCTGCTCTTCCGCGTCATCGTCGACATCTTCCGCGACGACTCCCTGAGCGGCTGGGCCAAGACGGGATGGCTGGTCTTCACCATCGTCCTCCCCTTCCTTGGCGTCTTCGTCTACCTCATCGCCCGGGGCAAGGGCATGGGCAAACGTGAACAGGACCACGTCAAGGCCAAGATGGACGAGACGGACCGCTACATCCGCGAGACGGTCGGCGCCACCGGCCCGGCCAGCGAGGCGGACCAGCTCGCCAAGCTCTCGCAGATCCGGGCCCGCGGCGACATCTCCGACGAGGAGTTCCGCCGGGCCAAGGAGAAGGTCCTCCACTCGTGACCGCACGCCCTGACGGGTGAGGCACGGTGAGCGGCAGCGCGTGGGCGGGGGCGGCCGTGGCCGCCGTTACGGCGGGGTACGCCCTCTTCTCCCGGCGGCTGACCACGACCGTCGTGTCGGGGCCGATGGTGTTCACCGGCTGCGGGATCGCCATCGGCCCGATCGGGCTCGGTCTGCTCGACCTGAAGCACGACGCGGGCCCCGTGCTCACCCTGGTCGAAGCCGCCCTGACGCTGGTCCTGTTCACCGACGCGATGTCCGTACGGGGACGGGATCTGCGTATCGGCGGATTCCTCCCGGGCCGCCTGCTGGGCATCGGTCTGCCGTTGACCATCGGGGCGGGCTGGCTGCTGGCGTGGCCCCTGCTGCCGGGGCTGACCCTGTGGGAACTGGCCCTGCTCGGTGCCGTTCTCGCGCCGACCGACGCCGCTCTCGGCAAGACAGCGGTCTCCGACCGGCGTGTCCCCCCGCTGGTGCGCGGCGGCCTGAATGTCGAATCCGGCCTCAACGACGGTATGGTGCTGCCCTTCTTCGTGCTCTTCCTCGCGGCGCTGCCCGGAACCATGGCCTCGCAGGAGGGAGCCGCCGGGGTCTTCTGGCGGGCGCTGGTGCTCAGTACCGCGTGGGGACTGGTCGCGGGAGGGCTCGGCGGGTGGCTGTTGCGCTGGTCGCGTGCGAGGGGCTGGATCAGTGGTGACTGGCGGCAGACCTTCGTCCTGGCCGTGGCCGCGGGCGCGTACACCCTGGCCGTCGTCCTCGAGGGGAGCGGCTTCATCGCGGCCTGGGTGGCAGGCTTCGCCTTCGGTGTCTCCCTGCGGCGCGGCGGACCGGCGGAGGCACCGGCTGAGGCGTCGGCCGCCGTCGACGACTCCGCCGGTCTCGCCGGGCATCTCGCCGACCTTCTCGCCTCGTTGAGCTTCCTGGTCTTCGGTGCCGTCCTGCTCGGGCCGACGCTGGACGACCTCGACTGGCGGATCGTCGTCTATGCCGTGCTGAGCCTCACCGTGATCCGGATGCTGCCGGTCGCCCTCTCCCTGGCCGGGACCGGCCTGGCCCTTCCCACGGTCGCCTACATCGGGTGGTTCGGGCCGCGCGGCCTCGCCTCCGTCGTCTTCGGGCTTCTCCTGGTGGAGGAACACGTCCCGGGCCTTCAGCTCCTCGGCCGGGTGATCGCGGTCACCGTCGCGCTCAGCATCCTCCTGCACGGCATGTCGGCCGTGGTCCTCGCGAAGCGGTACGGCGCCTGGCACCGGAAGGCCGCCGACCGGCGACCACTGCGCGAGGACCTGCCCGGGGACTCAGAGGCCGGGCACTCGCCCACGGCACGGTAGGGCGACGACGGACGTGAGGGTCCCGGGTGGGCGACCACCGGACTAGGTCTTTCGTGCCGGGCCACCCGGGCCCGGGGCCCGATTCGCCGTGGTCCCGGCGGGGGCTACCGTCCCAGCCATGCGTATCGGACTACTTGGCACCGGCAACGTCGCCCGAGCACTCGCCCACGGCTGGAGCGCCGCGGGGCATGACGTCCTCCTCGGCTCACGCCGGCCCGGGGAACGGACGGACCTCGGGCTCCCCGTGGGGAGTCTGAGCGAAGCGGCCGCTCACGCGGAGGTCCTGGTCAACGCCACCCCGGGGACCGTCTCCGTGGAGCTGCTGCACTCGATCGGGGCCCCGGCGCTCGCCGGTATCCCGCTGATCGATGTCGGGGTCGGCCTCTCCGACGACTTCGTCGAGCTCTCGCACCCCAACAGCAGCCTGGGGGAACGGATCCAGGACGCGTTCCCCCTGACCCCCGTCGTGAAGACGCTGTGCACCATGGACTCCGCGGTGATGATCGCCCCGGGTGATCTGGACGGCCCGAGCACCGTCTTCCTCTCCGGCGACGACGCCGAGGCGAAGCGCACCACCGGACGGCTGCTCACCGACCTCGGCTGGCCGCCGTCGTCCCAGCTCGACATCGGCGGTATCCGCACCGCACGCGGACAGGAGCACTTCGCCCTGCTCTTCATGGGCATCGCGGGCGGGCTGGGCTCTCACACGTTCAACATCAACGTGGTCGCCCGCCCGGCTGTCTAGCGGGCGCGGCTCAGTCCCCGACGCACTTGGGGTACTTCGAGCCCCGGTTGCAGTCGTGGTAGTCGTACTTGCTGACCCTGAACTTCGTCTCGTCACCGGCCTTCGCCGGGTCAACGACCAGATAGAACTTCTTCCCGTCCTTGACCTTCTCGGTGACCTTGCCCTCCGGGCCCTTGTCGAAGTCCTGCGCACATCCGGCGAGTGCGAGGACGCTGACCGCCACGAAAGCGGTGGCGAGGCGACGCATGTCGTGCTCCGATCATCTTGAAAACGCAGCTCAGTGTAGGGGTGAGCGCCTCGCGGTTCGCGATCGAGAATCTTCCCGGGTGTGGATGAGAGAGGTCTGTGGAGGGCAGGGTGCGGAGTGCGTACAACTCCCTTGTCCCGCCACCGATCTGAGGGGTACTCATGCGCGACAGGCGTGATACGCGCGATCTCGCGGACTCGATCGAGTCGATGGAGCAACTCGCCGCCGTCTGGCGGGTGATGGTCCTCGACCGGGATCCGCGTGCGGATGTCCGCGACCTTCCCGGGATCGCCGTGCGGTGGGCCGACTGCCGGTTCGCCTTCTGGAACTGCGTGACGCTGACCGACGTCGGCGCGGACGCGGGGCTTCTGAAGCAGCGGCTGAACGAGGCGGCGGAGGTCATGCGGTCGAAGGAACGGTCCGGGTTCTTATGGGTCTTCGAGGATCTCCTCGACGGCGAGGCACGGGCCGTGCTCGGGGAGGCCGCCGGGGAAGCGGGGCTCGCCTACGCGTTTCCCGGCACCGGCATGGCGGGAGACCTGCTGCCCCTTCCCGAACCGGTCCACCCCGAGCTGACCTTCGCGCGCGTCACCGATGACGAGCTGCTGCGGGCTTACGCGGACATCAACTCGCGTGCGTACGGGTTTCCGTTGGAAGACGGGCGGGACGGGCTCGCCACGTCCTCGCTGTGGAAGAGCGAGGTGCACGCCTATCTGGGGCTACGGGACGGTACGCCCGTGAGCTGTGCCGCCACGGTGGCGGCACAGGGGCGGCTCTTCGTCATGATGGTCGCCACCGATCCGGAGTGGGAGCGGCGGGGATACGGGGAGGCGGTGACGCGCAAGGCGCTGTACGAGGGTGGTCGTGCCACCGGACTGACCCGGGCGACACTGCACGCCACCGCCGCCGGAGCGCCCGTGTATCCGCGCATCGGGTTCGAGCCGAACTCCCCGATGGGGTTCTACTCGCTCAAGGGCTGATCAGCCGGTTGGGCCACCGGTGCCGTCGTGGAACGGGGGATCACATGCGTCGGCAGGACCAGATGCCGGCCGTCTTCCCCCTCGGCGTCGCCGATGAGCTTCAGCGCCAGTTCGCCTGCCTCGCGCCCCATGTCCGACGGTGACTGGGCGACCGTGGACAGGTCGAACCAGTCCGCCAGCGGCTGGTCGTCGAAGCCGAGGACGGAGATGCGCTCGGGCACGGCGATCCGCGTCTTGCGCAGGTTCCAGATGAGGGCGACGGCGACCTCGTCCTGCTCGGCGAAGAGGGCGGTCGGCGGCTCGCGCAGGCTCAGCAGCGTGCCGAGCGCCTCGGCGGCGGCGCGCTTGTCGCCGACCCGGGTGGAGACCACCAGGTCGTCGTCGAGCGGGACGCCCGCCTCGGTGAGCGCCTGCTGGTAGCCCAGCAGCCGTTCGTCGGAGCTGAAGGTGAAGCCGCTCGCGCCCTGCGTCTGGACGAAGGCGATCCGGCGGTGGCCGAGGTTGAGCAGGTGCCGGGTGCCGTGCAGGGCACCGGCCACATCGTCGACGTAGACGCTCGGGCGGCCGTCGACGTGCTGGCTGACGTAGATCACCGGCATGCCGAGGTCGTCCAGCCGGGCCGTCTCCTCGTCGGTGAGGTCGAAGGAGAACACCAGGAGCGCGTCGGCGTTGCGGCGCGCCGGGAGGTGTTCGAAGAAGGCCGTGCGCTCGGCCAGGTCCGGGATCTCGTAGACGTTCAGCTGCAGGCCCGCCGCCCGCAGCAGCGGGGCCAGGCTGGACAGGGCGGATCCCATGAACCACGAGTTGAGCGTCGGGACCATCACCGCGACCGTCCCGGTCCGGCCCGTGACCAGGCTCGCGGCCTGCCGTGACACGGCGAAGTTCAGTTCGCGCGCGGCCTTCTCCACCCGGGCGCGCACCTCCGGCGACACCGTGGACAGGCCGCGCAGCGTGCGCGAGACGGTGGAGGTGGAGACCCCGGCCCGTTCGGCGACGTCGGCCATCGTGGGGTGCCGCTGAGCTGGAGGCATGGGCCGGACGTTAGCACAGGGATTCGCTCCCCCACCTCTGATTGTGACAGCGCTTTCACGGGAGTGAAGCCCAAGCAGTCAGCCGATTACCCCCGCGTAACGCATTGACTTCGGCAAAACACGCCCCTAGCTTGCAAGCGTTGTCCGAATGGCCCTGACGAGACCCCTGCAAGCTTCATCAGCATCGCCCTGACCTGCACATCTCCATCATTCATTCCGTGACAACGCAGTCTCAGCAGCAGCCATGACCCCGGTTCCGCGCGACCAGGAGAGACATGACGACCAGAACCACCAGCAGAGCCACCGCGCTCGCCGCCACCGGGCTTCTTCTCACCGCCTGCGGCAGCGGCTCCGGGCAGGCCGGGCCACCGTCGTTCGAAGGGCGCGGGCCCATCACGTACGTGGCCGGCAAGGACACCACGGGCACCGTCCAGCCGATGCTCGACCGCTGGAACAAGGCGCATCCGAAGGAGAAGGTCACCTTCATCCAGCTGCCGACGGACCCGGACGCGCAGCGCCAGCAGATGATCCAGAACGCGGAGACGAAGTCCGACGCGTACACGGTACTGTCCCTCGACGCCGTGTGGACCTCGGAGTTCGCCGCCCACCGGTGGATCGACCGGTTGCCCGAGAAGCGGTTCCCGCTGGGGAGGATGCTGAAGCCGGTGGTGGAGACCTCGCGCTACCGCGGCGGTCTGTACGCGGTGCCGGGCAGCTCGGACGGCGGCCTGCTCTACTACCGCACCGACCTGCTGAAGAAGGCGGGTGTCGCCCGGCCTCCGACGACCTGGGCGCAGATGACCGCCGCCTGCGCCAAGGTGAAGAGGCTGCCCGAGGCGAAGGGCATGTCCTGCTACGCCGGGCAGTTCCAGAAGTACGAGGGCCTGACGGTGAACTTCGCCGAGGCGGTGAACTCCGCGGGCGGCACCGTCACCGACCCGAACGGCAAGCCGGACGTCGACACCCCCGAGGCCAGGAAGGGCCTGGACTTCCTCGCCGGCTCCTTCAAGGACGGCACGATCCCGAGGAAGGCCATCACCTACCTGGAGGAGGACGGACGCCAGGCCTTCCAGTCCGGCAAGCTGGTGTTCCTGCGCAACTGGCCGTACGCGTACTCCCTGGCCCAGAAGAGCGGCGTCAAGGGCAAGTTCGCCACCGCGCCCCTGCCCGGTCTGAACGGGCCCGGCTCCTCCAGCCTCGGCGGGCACAACATGGCCGTGTCCTCCTCCGCCGGGAACAAGGCGACGGCCCTGGACTTCATCAGGTTCATGTCCAGTGAGGAGAACACCAGGACCTTCCTCGAGGACGCCTCCGTCGCCCCGCCGTACGCCTCCCTCTACGACGACAAGGCGCTCATCGCGCGGTACCCGTATCTGCCGGTGCTCAAGGAGTCCATCCTGCGGGCCGTGCCGCGGCCCCGGGTGGTGCAGTACGGCGATGTGACCTCGGCGGTCCAGCGGGAGACGTACGCCGCCCTGACCGGGGAGAAGAGCAGCGCGCGGGCGTTGAAGGACCTGCAGAAGGCGCTGCGGAAGGCGGTGGCGCTGTGAGGGCCGGGGTCATGACCGGGACTCCGGCAGAGGCCGATGTCCGTACGGAACCTCCGCGGGCGCCGAAGCCCGGCCGGGCGACCGCCGGTTCCGGGCGGCTGGCCGCGCTGCTGGTCTCGCCGACGCTGCTGGTGCTGACGATCGTCGTGCTCTACCCGACGCTCATGGCGCTGAAGGAGTCGCTGTACGGGGCGAAGGAGCTGGACCCGAGGACCGGGTTCATCAGCGACACCGAGCCGTTCGTCGGGCTCCAGAACTACGCCGAGATCTTCGGCGAGGCCGGGGCGCGGTTCTGGAACGCCTTCTGGAACACCACGTTCTTCACCGTCGTCACGGTCGGCCTGGAGACGGTGGTCGGGGTGGCCATGGCGCTCATCATGCACAAGGCGTTCCGGGGCCGGGCCCTGGTGCGGGCCGGGATCCTGGTGCCCTGGGCGGTGCCGACGGCCATCTCCGGACTGCTGTGGCGGTGGATCTTCAACAGCGACGGCGTCGCCAACGCGCTGCTCGGGCAGCAGATCCTGTGGACCACCGAGGGCTTCCACGCCAAGGTCGCCGTGATCGTCGCCGAGGTGTGGAAGACCGCGCCCTTCATCGGGCTGCTGGTGCTGGCCGGCCTCCAGGTGATCCCGAAGGAGGTCTACGAGGCGGCCCGCATGGACGGGGCCCGTCCGGCGCGCCAGTTCTGGCACATCACCCTGCCCTTGGTGAAGCCCGCGCTGCTGGTCGCGGTGCTGTTCCGCTGCATGGACGCGCTGCGGATGTTCGACCTGCCCTACATCCTCGTCGGCGCGCAGAAACACTCGGTGGAGACCTTGTCGATGCTCGCGCAGAACGAGGCGGCCAACGTCCGCTTCGGGCCCGCCTCCGCGTACGCGGTGATCCTCTTCCTGTACGTGTTCCTAATCGCGCTCGCCTTCGTGCGGCTGCTCGGCGCCGACCTCGTCGGGGGCGACAGCGGGAGAAGGCGCCGTCGTACGGAGGTGGCGGCATGACGCTCACGGTCAAGTGGCGGCGGTGGCTGCCGTATCTGGGGATCGCCGCGGTGGTGGCCTACTGTCTGGCCCCGTTCTACTGGATGCTGGTCTCCAGCCTCCGCCGCACCGGCGACATCTTCGACACCTCGCTCGTCCCGGCCCCGCTGTCCTTCGAGAACTACCGGGCCGTGTTCGACCCCACGCAGGGGTTCGGGCGCGCGCTGCTCAACAGTCTGGTCGTCGCCGGGATCACGACCGCGGCGGCGCTGCTGCTCGCCACGTTCACCGCCTACGCGATGGCCCGGCTGGAGTTCCGCTTCAAGCGGCTGATCCTCACGCTGATCATCGCCACCTCGATGTTCCCGGTCGTCTCGATCGTGGTGCCGTTGCTGAAGCTGTTCACGGACATCGGCTGGATCAACACCTACCAGTCGATGATCGTGCCGAGCATGTCCTTCGCGCTGCCACTGGCGGTGTGGAACCTGACCACGTTCTTCCGGCAGATGCCGGACGAGCTGGAACACGCGGCGATGGTCGACGGCTGCACCCGCGGCCAGGCCTTCCGCAAGGTCATCGTGCCGCTCGCCGCGCCGGGCATCTTCACCACCGCGATCATCACCTTCATCTGCGCCTGGAACGAGTTCCTCATCGCCCTGTCGATGACCAACAAGCCCGGCATGCAGACCGCGACCGTCGCCATCTCCAAGTTCACCGGCGCCACGACCTACGAGACGCCGTTCGGCAGCCAGATGGCCGCCGGTGTCCTCGTCACGGTCCCGCTGGTGGTCATGGTGCTGCTCTTCCAGCGCCGTATCGTCGCCGGGCTCACCGCCGGCGCCGCCAAGTAGACACGTCCCCTGAGACTTCGAAGGAGCCACACCTCGTGTCTTTCACCGCACCCTGGTGGCGCAGTGCCGTCATCTACCAGGTCTACATCCGCAGCTTCGCCGACGGGAACGGCGACGGCGTCGGCGACATCGCCGGGCTCCGCTCCCGCCTGCCCTATCTGAAGTCCCTCGGTGTGGACGCCGTCTGGATCAACCCCTGGTACAAGTCGCCCATGGCCGACCACGGCTACGACGTCGCCGACTTCCGGGCCATCGACCCGCTGTTCGGCACCCTGGCCGACGCCGAGCGGTTCATCGAGGAGGCGCACGCGCACGGGATCCGTGTGATCCCCGACATCGTGCCCAACCACACCTCCGACCAGCACGCCTGGTTCCAGGCGGCGCTGGCCGCCGGGCCGGGCAGCGCGGAACGCGAGCGCTACGTCTTCCGGCCCGGGCGCGGAGCCGACGGGGCGCAGCCGCCCAACGACTGGGTGTCCTGCTTCGGCGGCCCGGCCTGGACCCGGCTGCCCGACGGGGAGTGGTATCTGCACCTGTTCGCTCCCGAGCAGCCCGATCTGAACTGGCAGCACCCCGAGGTGCGGGCCGAGTTCGAGTCCGTCCTGCGGTTCTGGTTCGGCCGGGGCGTCGACGGCTTCCGTATCGACGTCGCCCACGGCCTGATCAAGCACCCGGAGCTGCCGGACCTGCCGCCCCGCCGGGACCCGGACGCGGGGCTTCCGTTGCAGCACGTCGACCATCCGCACTGGGACCGGGACGAGGTGCACGAGATATACCGCTCCTGGCGCAGGGTCGCCGACGAGTTCCCCGGCGACCGCTCCTTCGTCGCCGAGGCCTGGGCCGACACGCCTGAGCGGCTGGCGGCGTACGTCCGCCGGGACGGTCTGCACACCGCCTTCAACTTCGACTTCCTCATGTCGAGCTGGGACCCCAAGGACCTGCGCGCGGTCATCGACGACTCCCTCGCCATGCTCGGCGCGGTCGGCGCACCGGCCACCTGGGTCCTCTCCAACCACGACGTGACGCGCCACCCGAGCCGCTACGGCCGCCGCACCGCCAAGCGCTGGGTGGCCAACGAGAGCTACCGCCCGGAAGGGCCCCTGGACTTCGAGCTCGGCACCCGGCGGGCCCGCGCCGCCGCCCTGCTGATGCTCGCGTTGCCCGGCGGCGCCTACGTCTACCAGGGCGAGGAACTCGGCCTGCCCGAGGTCGAGGACCTGCCCGAGGACGTCCTCCAGGACCCGACCTGGGAACGCTCCGGCCACACCGACCGGGGCCGCGACGGCTGCCGCGTCCCGATCCCCTGGTCCGGGCGCACGGCTCCCTACGGCTTCAGCCCCGACGGCGCCACGGCCGGCCCCTGGCTGCCCCAGCCCGCGCTCTGGGCCGAGCACACCGTCGAGAGCCAGACCGGCGACCCGGCGTCCATGCTGGAGCTCTACCGTGCGGCGCTGCGCGTCCGCCGCGACCACCCCGCCCTCGGCGACGGCACGATGACCTGGCTGGACACACCGGCCGGGGTGCTGGCCTTCACCCGGGACCCGGGCTTCGTGTGCGTGGTCAACCTCTCCGCCGAGCCGTACGAGCTGCCCGCACACTCCGGGCTCCTCCTGTCCAGCGGCCCGCTGGAGAACGGCCGGCTGGGGCCGGACCAGGCGGTGTGGCTGGCGGTGTAGGACGCCGGTGAAAAGCAGTTGACCGCTCCCCGCCGTCCACGGGCACGATCACGGTTCCGCTTCCGTCTCCGCACACGTGAAGGAGTTCCGTCCGTGCCCTCAGCACCCTTCCCGGACCTGTCCGCCCCCGGCACATGGGTGATCGGCACCCGCTATGCCGACGGCCCCGACCGGCAACAGGCCCTCGTGGACGACGAGTCGGCGTTACTGGAGCCGTCGCCCGCCGGTCCGGCCGACGTCAGCTGGTTCCTGAGCACGGACGGGGAGACCGTGCTGACGCTCGCTCGATGGGAGGACGACGCCGGGGTTCCGCCGGCCAGCCCGCCCAGCTATCGCCTCTACCGCGGCCTGGCCGAGGAGCGGGAGACACGGGTCCCGGGCTGTCTGATCACCGCCGCGTTCGATGTCGACGGGCCCGAGCGGCAGCGGTCGTTCACCGACGCGGTGATCGCGGACCAGCCGCGCGAAGGCGGCCACCCCGGGGCGATCTCGGCCCACTTCCTGCACAGCGTCGACGGCAGCCGGGTGCTGCTGTACACGGAGTGGACCAGCGCCGAGGCCCACCAGGAGGCGGCCGAGGCCGGTGATCACGACCAGGGGCACGAGCTGTTCTCGGGGACGCCCGGAGTGCGGCTCACGCACGGCGGGCGGTTCCGGCTCCATCGCGACCTGCGGTGACTCAGTGGGCCGGGCGCCCGTCATCCACCGGGAACCCGCCCACCGTGAACCCGATCACCGTCCCGCCCCCGTCCCGCCGGACCGCGAACGGCGCTCCCCCGTGCGCGAGAGCCACCTCGCGGACGATGGACAGGCCGAGGCCCGAGCCCGGCAGGGAGCGGGCGTCGGCGGCACGGTAGAAGCGGTCGAAGACGCGGGCGAGGTCGTGGTCGGTGATGCCGGGGCCGCGGTCGAGGACCTCGACGCGGATCGTGCCGGGCCGGGCGGGCCCGGCGACGACGATCTCGACGGGGGCCGTGCCGCGCTGGTCGAACTTCACGGCGTTCTCGACGAGGTTGGACAGCGCCCGGGTCAGCATCCCGGGCCGTCCGTCGGTCGTGGTGTCGCCGCTCGCGCGGAGCGTGATCTGCCGGCCGCTGCGGCGCCGGGCCAGGCCCGCCACCTCCTCCGCGAGGTCGGCGACGTCCACCCGCCGGGGCGGCTCGGTGTCGGACTGGCCGGCCGCGAGGTCGACGAGCTCGTTGACCAGGTCGGTCAGCTCACGGGCCTCCTGGCCGAGGTCGGCGACCAGTTCCTCCCGGGTCTCGGGCGGCAGTTCGTCGATCCGGCGGAGCATCGAGATGTTCGTCCGCAGCGAGGTCAGCGGCGTCCGCAGCTCATGGCCCGCGTCCTGGACCAGCCGGCGCTGGTCCTCCTCGGACTGCGCGAGCCGGCCCAGCATGCGGTCGAAGGCCCGGCCCAGCCGGCCCACCTCGTCATGACCGGCGACCGGCACCTGGATGCCGAGACGGCGGGTCCGGGCCACGTCCTCGGCTGCGTCGGTCAGGACGAACAGGCGCCGCGTGATGCGCCGGGCGAGCCACCAGCCGAACAGACCGGCGGCGATGACGACGGCGGCCATCAGCAGCAGCGTCCGCCGCTGGAGCGCCCGCAGCAGGTCCTCGACGTCGCTGAACTCCTGCGCGACCTGCACCGCGCCCCGCCCGCCGCCGAGGGAGACGGTCGCCACCCGGTAGACGTCGTCGCCCACGTCGACGTCCTTGTGCTCGGCCACCCGCCCCGACAAGGACGCGGCGGCGATCCGCACATCTGCCCCGGTCACCGGCAGTCCCGGACTGCCCCGGTCGACGACACGGCCGTCCGGGCCGAGCACCTGCACATCGGTACGGGCGGGCCGCACGAGGTCATGGCCGGGCGCGGCGGAGGAGAAGTCCCCGGGCGTCATCCGGTTCTCCCGCACCTCGTCCCGCAGGTCCTGCACGACCTCGTCGAACACCGTCTGCTGGTCCACCCGCACCAGCCGGGCCGCCGCGCTGTAGGACAGGATGCCGACCAGGACCGTCACGGCCGCGGTCACCGCGGCGAACGACACCGCGAACGTCGTGCGCAGCGAGACCAGCTTCGGCCGCCGCCCGCTCAGCAGCCGGCGGAGGCGGCCCACTCAGTCCTCCCGCAGCACGTAACCCACGCCCCGCACCGTGTGGATCAGCTGCGGCCCGTCCGGATCGTCGAGCTTGCGGCGCAGATAGCCGACGTAGACGGCGAGGTTCTTCGAGCCGGGGCCGAAGTCGTAGCCCCAGATGCGGTCGTAGATCGTCGAGTGGTCGAGGACGATGCCCGCGTTGCGGACCAGCAGCTCCAGCAGCTCGAACTCGGTGCGGGTCAGCTCCAGCTCGCGCGCACCCCGCCAGGCCCGGCGCGCCTGCGGGTCCATGCGGATGCCGGCGGCCTCGATGAACCGCTCGGGGAGCTGCCTGGGCGCCTGGGGCGCGGACGCGCCGCCGACGGGAGCGCCGCCGCCGGGAGCGCCACCGGCGGGAGCGCCGCCGACCGGTGCGCCGCCGTGGGGGTCGCCCACCCCCACCGGGCTGGTGCGGCGCAGCAGCGCGCGCAGCCGGGCGAAGACCTCCTCCACGTCGAAGGGCTTCACCACGTAGTCGTCGGCGCCCGCGTCCAGGCCGGCGATCCGGTCGGCGGTCTCCACGAGGGCCGTCAGTATCAGGACCGGCGTCCGGTCGCCCTCGGCGCGCAGCACCCGGCACACCTGGAGCCCGTCGATGCCGGGCATCATCACGTCCAGGACGAGCACGTCCGGACGGTTGCGGTGGGCCTGCGCCAGTGCCTCGACACCGTCGGCGACCGCCATGACCTGGTAGCCCTCCAGGGTCAGGGCGCGCTCCAGGGCGTTGCGGATGGCGCGGTCGTCTTCGGCGAGCAGCACGGTGTGGGGCACGCGTCCAGTGTGCCTGGCGACCGGCTCCCCGGGACCGGATGCGCTGCGCCGGAGCGTCCTTCTTACTCGCCTCTCACCAGGGCTCACACAACCACGGGCCGGGAGGCCTGCCGTCCCCTCAGCCCTGGGCCCGCGCGAGCCGGGCCGCGTGCGTCGGCGCCTCCGGCACGTCCGCCGGGCGGCCCACGGCGAACTCCTTGCGCAGCACCGGTACGACCTCCTCGCCCAGCAGGTCGATCTGCTCCAGCACCGTCTTCAGCGGCAGCCCGGCGTGGTCGACCAGGAACAGCTGCCGCTGGTAGTCGCCCGCGTACTCCCGGAAGGCCAGCGTCTTCTCGATGACCTGCTGCGGGGTGCCGACGGTCAGCGGCGTCTGCTCCGTGAAGTCCTCCAGCGAAGGCCCGTGCCCGTACACCGGCGCGACGTCGAAGTACGGCCGGAACTCGCGCACGGCGTCCTGCGAGTTCCGCCGCATGAACACATGCCCGCCGAGCCCGACGATCGCCTGCTCGGGCGTGCCGTGCCCGTGGTGGGCGTACCGGGCCCGGTACAGCTCGACCATGCGCTTGGTGTGGTCGGCCGGCCAGAAGATGTTGTTGTGGAAGAAGCCGTCGCCGTAGAACGCGGCCTGCTCGGCGATCTCCGGCGAGCGGATCGACCCGTGCCAGACGAACGGCGGTACGCCGTCCAGCGGGCGGGGCGTCGCCGTGAAGCCCTGCAGCGGCGTACGGAACTTCCCCTCCCAGTCGACGCCCTCCTCGCGCCACAGGCGGTGCAGCAGGGCGTAGTTCTCGACGGCGAGCGGGATGCCCTGCCGGATGTCCTGCCCGAACCAGGGGTAGACCGGCGCGGTGTTCCCGCGGCCCAGCATCAGATCCACCCGGCCGTCGGCCAGGTGCTGGAGCATCGCGAAGTCCTCGGCGATCTTCACCGGGTCGCTGGTGGTGATGAGGGTGGTGGCCGTGGAGAGGACCAGCCGCTCGGTGCGGGCGGCGATGTAGCCGAGCATCGTGGTCGGGGAGGAGGGCACGAAGGGCGGGTTGTGGTGCTCGCCGGTCGCGAAGACGTCGAGCCCGGCCTCCTCGGCCTTGAGCGCGATGGCGACCATGGCCTTGATCCGCTCGCGCTCGGTCGGTGTCCGGCCCGTGGTCGGGTCGGGCGTGACGTCGCCGACACTGAAGATCCCGAACTGCATGGTCGCTCACCCTCCAGGTTGTTTACCCTTCAACAGTACTCGGGGGAACGACAGCGGGCGCGGGCGCATTCCAGGAGGGCTCCCTGCCGGTCCGCCCGAGCAGCCGCTCCAGGGGCGACGCACCCTCCGCCACCGGCACCGGCTCCCCGAACACCCCCATCCTCCTGGCCGTCGGCGCCAGCTCGTCCACCGCGCCGGACAGCTCCGCCACGACCGCCTCGTCGGCACCCGGGTACTCCTGGCCCGTCGCCCGCGCCAGATCCCACACATGCACCGTCAGATCGAGCAGCGCCATCGAGCCGACCAGCCGCGCCGGCATGTTCATCCCGCCCGTCGTGCCCTCCTCGGCACCCGGCGCCGACCAGGCCGCCACCAGCCGGTCCGCCTCCCGGGCGAACCGCTCACGCCACTCGGGACTCCCGGCGACCGGGTCGGGCGCCTCACCGAAGTCCGACGCCTCCTTCGCGGCCAGCCGCTGGAACTGCACGATCACCTGGAAGAGGTGATCGACCAGCGCCCGCACGTCGTACTCGGCACAGGGCGTGGGCGCGGCGAGCGTCGCGTCGGGAATGCCCCGCACCACCGGCACCGCCCGCTCCCGCGCCATGCCCAGCAGCTCAGCGATGCGGTACGTCCTCACAGGGTTCGTGTCCATGCTCCGACCGTAGGGACAGCCACGACCGCCCATCTTGAAGAAACGCGACGTACGATCCGGCCATGGAGGCACCCCGCCACGACACCCGCGGGATCGTCGACCCGTCCGGGCTGCTGAACCGCGTGCGATTCCGCCGCCACGAGCCCGCCGAGCCGCTGCGCCGGTACGTCGAGTGGTACTGGCTCATCGACTGGGACCTGCCCGCGCCCTACGCCTCCCACATCGTTCCGCATCCGTCCGTGAACCTGACCTTCCAGTGGGACGGGGCCGACGAGGAGGACGCCCCGCCCTACGGGGAGGTCACCGGCGTCGCGCTCGGCCTGTACACCAGGAAGCTGACCGGGCGGGGCCGGGTCTGCGGGGCGAAGTTCCGCCCCGGCGGCTTCCGGCCGTACGCCCCCGAGGAGCCGGTCTCCCGCTGGACGGGCCGCGCCCTGCCCGCCCGGGAGGTGTTCCCCGGGGCCACCGCCGACACCGCCCGCGCGGTCGTCACGCCCCCCGACGACCGCGCCCGGGTCGCCGCCCTCGACAGCTTCCTGCTCGCCCTGCCCCGCATCCCGGACCCCCAGGCGGACCTCGCGATCGACCTCGTCGAACGCATCCGCGCGGACCGCACCGTACGCCGCGTCGGCGACTTCGCCCACGCACACGGCCTGTCGGTACGGGCACTGCAACGGCTCTTCTCGACCCAGGTCGGCGTCAGCCCCAAGTGGGTCATCCTCCGCTACCGCATCCACGAGGCCCTGGAACAGGCCGGCCACCGCGACGACGTCGACTGGGCCCGCCTCGCCGCCGACCTCGGCTACGCGGACCAGGCCCACCTCGTCCGGGACTTCACGACGACGGTGGGAGTACCTCCCACGGCGTACGCCGCGGAGGCCCGGGCCGGGCGATAGGGCCAGTCCGGCAAACCCGCGTCGTCAGCACTCGCCTCGACCTCACCGGTCCCCCTGCCCCGCAGATGACGAGCGGGCCCGGCCCGCAGGATGAAGCCGACGTGCCGGCGCGGGCCCCCGCCCCACACCGCCGCCCGGGCGGACTCACCGAGGACCACGGCGGTGTGGCCGCCCCGTCGCCGTCACCGCCGAGTCCAGCCCGCCACACGGCGCGAGACCGGACGGAGCCAGCCGCGCGGTCCCGCCCGGCGCCGGGAGCCGTCCCGCCCCGACGCGGAGCGCCCGGGCGAGGGCGTGCGAAGCTGACGACCATGTTCGTGGTCCGCTCCGCCGCCCTCTTCGTCGTCGCCGCACTGTTCGAGATCGGCGGCGCCTGGCTGGTCTGGCAGGGCGTGCGCGAGAACCGGGGCTGGCTCTGGGCGGCCGGCGGCGTCCTCGCGCTCGGCGCGTACGGCTTCGTCGCGACGTTCCAGCCCGACGCCCACTTCGGCCGCGTGCTCGCCGCGTACGGCGGGATCTTCGTCGCCGGTTCGATCCTCTGGGGCGTGGTCGCGGACGGCTACCGCCCGGACCGCTGGGACATCACGGGCGCACTGATCTGCCTCGCGGGCATGGCGGTCATCATGTACGCCCCGCGAGGAAACTGACCGGCCCGCGGCCCGGGATCTCAGAACGGCTCGTCAGGCGGCAGCAACCCCAACTGCCCCAGGAAATCCATCTCGTCGAAGTACAGCCGGTAGTCGACGATCCGCCCGTCCCGCACGGTGGCGATGTCCACCCCGCGGATCCTGATCTCCTTCTGCGTCGGCGGGAGCGTCTCGCCGTTGGGCAGCTCCAGCGGCCCGGTGTTGCGCCCGCTGAAGAACCCCTCGTCGATGGCCGTGTCGCCGACCTCGTAGGAGTGCAACGGCTGGAACGTCGCCTCGGGGACCGCCTCCGTCATCGTCCGCCAGTACTCGACGATGTCGTCGCGCCCGCGCAGCTCGCCCTCGTCAGGGGTGAAGGCGACCGCGTCCTCGGCGTACAGCTCGCCGATGACCTTCAGATCGGCGTGCGTGGTGACCGCGTCCGTGAGCCGGTCCATGACCTCACGTGCCTCGCCCATGATCCACCTCCAGGAAAGACCGGAAAACAGGGGACCACCCGCCCTCATTCTCCCACCGCGGGCCCCGCCTATCCTGGCCGGAAGGCCGGAAGCCCTGAGGCCACAGCCGGCCCCGCCCACCGCACCCACGCCCGAGGAGCTCCCATGGCCACCGCCGCCCCGTCCGCAGCCTCCCGCATCGCCGTCGTCACCGGTGCGAGCAGCGGAATCGGCGCCGCCACCGCCCGGCGGCTCGCCGCGGCGGGCTACCGCGTCGTCCTCACCGCGCGCCGCAAGGACCGCATCGAGGCGCTGGCGGAGGAGATCAACAAGGCGGGCCACCAGGCCACGGCCTACGCCCTCGACGTCACGGACCGCGCGGCGGTCGACGAGTTCGCCACGGCCTTCAAGACGATCGGCGTCCTGGTCAACAACGCCGGCGGCGCGCTCGGCGCCGACCCGGTCGCGACCGGTGACCCGGCCGACTGGCGCCAGATGTACGAGACGAACGTCATCGGCACGCTCCACCTCACCCAGGCCCTGCTGCCCAAGCTGGACGCGAGCGGCGACGGCACGGTCGTGGTCGTCTCCTCCACCGCGGGCCACGGCACCTACGAGGGCGGCGCGGGCTACGTCGCCGCCAAGCACGGCGCCCACGTCCTCGCCGAGACCCTGCGCCTGGAGATCGTCGGCCGGCCGGTCCGCGTCATCGAGATCGCCCCCGGCATGGTCAAGACGGACGAGTTCGCCCTGACCCGCTTCTCCGGCGACACGGAAAAGGCCGAGAAGGTCTACGAGGGCGTGGCCGAGCCCCTCACGGCCGACGACGTCGCCGACACCATCACCTGGGCCATCACCCGCCCCAGCCACGTCAACGTGGACCTCCTGGTCCTCCGCCCCCGCGCCCAGGCCTCGAACACGAAGGTCCACCGCGAGCTGTGACGCCGGCGGGGACACACCCACAGCCGTGAAAGCACAGGCACCGGGCCGGGGTGGTCCATAGGGTCACCCCTCGTGGACATCGACAGACACATACCGTTCGACGCCCTGCACAACTTCCGTGACCTGGGCGGCCGCACCACCGCAGACGGCAACCGCGTCCGCCGGGCCCGCGTCTACCGCGCGGACTCCCTGGGCAAGCTCACCCAGGGCACGGACGACTGGACCCGCTTCCTCTCCCTCGGCATCCGCACGGTCGTCGACCTGCGCTACCCCTGGGAAATCGACTCGCGGGGCCGCATCCCGGACCACCCGTCCTTCACGTACCACAACCTCAGCATCGAGCACCGCCCCTACGACCAGGCGGCCCTCACCCCCGACATCGCCCCCGGCCCCTACCTGGCCGAGCGCTACATGGAAGTGGCCCAGGACGGCACCAAGGAAATCCGTCGGGCCCTGGAACTGGTGACACAGGCGGCGCGGGCCGACGAGCCGCTCGTCTTCCACTGCGCCTCGGGCAAGGACCGCACAGGCCTGCTCGCGGCTTTGGTCCTGGAGCTCCTCGACGTCCCGCGACCCACCATCGTCGAGGACTTCGCCCTCACGGACCTGGCGGCCCCCGCCCTCCTCGCCGACTGGACATCCCGCAACGACGGCCGCTCCCCCACCTGGCCGTCGTTCGGCCGCGCCCCCGCCGAGGTCATGCACCTGTTCCTGACGGACCTGACGAACCGCTACGGCTCGACAGCCGGCTATGTGACCAACGCCCTGGAGCTGGACGCGTCAGCCCTCTCGGCGGCCCTCCGGGAGGGCCTCGTGGAGTGAGCCGGCGCGTCAGCCCTTCACGCAAACAACCTGCTTCAGCTTCGCCACGACCTCCACCAGGTCCCGCTGCTGGTCGATGACCTGCTCGATGGGCTTGTAGGCGCTCGGGATCTCGTCCACGACGCCGGAGTCCTTGCGGCACTCCACACCCCGGGTCTGCTCCTCCAGGTCCTTCGTCGAGAACCGGCGCTTCGCCGCGTTGCGGCTCATGCGCCGGCCCGCGCCGTGCGAGGCCGAGTTGAAGGACTTGTCGTTGCCGAGGCCCTTCACGATGTACGAACCCGTGCCCATGGACCCGGGGATGATCCCGTACTCGCCGGAGCCGGCCCGGATCGCGCCCTTGCGGGTCACGAGCAGGTCCATCCCCTCGTAGCGCTCCTCGGCCACGTAGTTGTGGTGCGCGCTGATCTCCGGCTCGAAGAGCGGCTTCGCCTTCTTGAACTCCTTGCGGACCACGTCCTTCAGGAGCGCCATCATGATCGAACGGTTGTACTTCGCGTACTCCTGCGCCCAGAACAGGTCGTTGCGGTACGCCGCCATCTGCGGGGTGTCCGCCACGAAGACGGCGAGGTCGCGGTCGACCAGGCCCTGGTTGTGCGGGAGCTTCTGGGCTATGCCGATGTGGTGCTCGGCCAGCTCTTTGCCGATGTTCCGGGAGCCGGAGTGGAGCATGAGCCACACCACATCGGATGTATCGATACAAACTTCAACAAAGTGGTTTCCCTGGCCAAGGGTTCCCATCTGCGTAGCCGCCCGCCCCCTCCGGAACCGCACCGCCTCCGCAACCCCGTCGAACCGCCCCCAGAACCCGTCCCACCCGGCCGTACCGAACCCATGCAGCCGCCCCGGGTCGACAGGATCGGCATGCATCCCCCGCCCCACCGGAATCACCTGCTCGATCCGCGACCGCAGCCGCGACAGATCCCCGGGCAGGTCGTTCGCCGTCAGGGACGTCTTCACCGCCGACATTCCGCAGCCGATGTCGACCCCCACCGCCGCCGGGCACACCGCGCCCTGCATCGCGATGACCGAACCGACCGTCGCGCCCTTGCCGTAGTGCACGTCGGGCATGACGGCCAGGCCCTTGATCCAGGGCAGCGTGGCGACGTTCCGGAGCTGCTGGAGCGCGCCCTCCTCGACCGAGGCGGGGTCGGCCCACATCCGGATCGGTACTTTCGCACCAGGTACCTCTACATACGACATAACGTCCTCAATCCCCCGTAAGCAAGCAGAAGTCTTCAAGAGCAAATACCGGAGCCAAGGTCTACGAAAGGGATTCCGGACCGGCGTTCACGGCAGTGCGTGCGATAGACATTGTGTTCATCGGCTGCCCGGCGACGGCAAGCCAATATCCGCCCCGAGAGGAGCCACCACGTGCAACGGAAGGCGTACGCACCCGGTATCGCCGCGCTCCTCGCGGCCCTGCTGGCCGGCTGCACCGGCGGCTCGGGCGACGACGGCCCGACGGACGACTCCAACCCCGGTGACACCGGCACGGCTTCGCCCGCCGCCGAGCCGGGCCGCTACCGCACGCTCCCCGAGCCCTGCACGGCGGTCGGCGAGAGCATGCTCGACGAACTCCTGCCCGGCATCCGGCAGATCACCGACGGCGAGCAGCGCGAGAAGGCCTACGAGGGCGAGCCGACGGTCACGTTCGACACCGACCGCAAGGTCGGCTGCCAGTGGAAGGTGGACGGCCGGGAGGCCAGCGACCATCTGCTCGTCGACTTCGAACGGGTCGTCTCCTACGACAACGCCGTCAGCGACGACAACCAGGCCGAGCAGCTCTTCGCGGAGCGGGAGGCCGCGGCCCACCTCCCCGAGCCGACGGCCACCGAGTCGGCCGCCACGGAGTCCCCCGCCGCGGGCAGCACCCCGGCAGGCGGGGCCTCCGCCGCCCCGAGCGGCTCCCCCGGCTCGACGTCCTCCCCCTCCTCTCCCTCCGGCTCCTCGTCACCCTCGACGTCCACCTCCGCCACCCCGACCGAACTGCAGCCCCGCGTGCTGGAGGATTTCGGCGACGAGGCCTTCATCGACGACGAGCTGAGCAGCTCCGGTTCGACGGCCAAGCAGCGGACGGTGACTGTGGCGTTCCGCACGTCCAATGTCATCGTGACCATCGAGTACGCCGAACAGCCGGCCACCGTCGGCGTCGTCCCGGACAGCAAGGAATTGCAGGACAGGGCCCAGAAACTGGCCTCCCAGCTGGCCGACTCGCTGAGCGGCTGAGGCCCCTTCACGCCCCCTTCACGCGCACCCGCAAAGCACGCGAAGGAAGACCACACCACCGCCTCACCGCGTACGGTGACCACTCGGCCCCGTTCCGACCGCAGGGAACCACGAGCGTCATGAGTGAAGGAACCATGCAGCGACGAGCACAGCGAGACCAGCAGGACCAGCGAGCGAAGCGCCTCAACCGCGCCCTTGTCTGCGCGGCCGCCGTCCCCGTGATGCTGGTCGCCGCCGGCTGCTCCTCGGACTCCGGCTCCGGCGACAGCACGGACAAGGCCGCGAACGCGGCGGCCTCGGCGTCCGCGAGCCCGTCGCCGACCGTCGAGGCGGCGGCGTACGACAAGCTTCCGGAGTCCTGCAAGGCCCTGTCGAAGAAGACGCTGGAGGACCTCGTTCCGGAGAGCAAGTCCGGCAAGGAGGGCAAGTCGGACGATATCTCCACGCGCGGCAGCTGCTCCTGGAACAGCCTCGACAACAACGGCGTGAAGGGCTCGCAGTTCCGCTGGCTGAACGTGTCGATGCTGCGCTTCGAGTCGGACACCACGCGCGGCTCGGGCGAGAAGCTGGCCCAGCAGTACTACGAGAAGCAGATCCAGGACGTCCAGGCCTCCGAGGGCGCCAAGGGCGTCAAGTCGGAGCCGGTGCCTGACACGGGCGACCAGGCGACGGCCGTGCGCTACGACCTGAAGAAGAAGGAAGGCACCTTCAAGCAGCAGACGGTCGTGGCACGCGTCGAGAACGTCGTCGTGACGCTGGACTACAACGGCGCGGGTCTGGCCGGCGACAAGTCCCCGAGCGCCGGCGACCTGGCGAAGGACGCCGAGAAGGCCGCGAAGGAAGCGGTGGCCGCGGTGTCCGAGGCGAACGGCGCGGGCGGCGGCAAGGCCGGCGGCGACCCGTCGAAGCCGGCGTCGAAGTCCCCGTCCAAGGAGCCCTCGAAGGAGGCTTCGAAGGACTCCTCCGCGTCGCCTTCGAAGTCGCCCGCCAAGAAGAGCTGAACACCACCGACCGGAACCGGCCACCCGTCCTCCGCACACATGTGCCACCCTGTTGCGCGCAACAACACGCAAGGGGAGGGGAAGACGGGTGGCCGCGCCACAACTGACTCGGATGCACCGCGTTCTCATCGGCGTGGTCGTGGCCGGCGCCGTGATCATCGCCGGCATCGGCTTCGCCGGTTCGTACGCCGCGGTCCGCGAGTTGGCCCTGAAAAAGGGCTTCGGGAACTTCTCCTACGTCTTCCCGATCGGCATCGACGCGGGCATCTGCGTCCTGCTGGCCCTGGACCTGCTCCTCACCTGGATCAGGATCCCCTTCCCTCTGCTCCGCCAGACGGCCTGGCTCCTGACCGCGGCGACGATCGCCTTCAACGGCGCGGCCGCCTGGCCGGATCCGCTCGGCGTCGGCATGCACGCGGTGATCCCGATCCTGTTCGTGGTCGCGGTCGAGGCGGCCCGCCACGCGATCGGCCGGATCGCCGACATCACGGCCGACAAGCACATGGAGGGCGTCCGCCTCACCCGCTGGCTGCTCTCCCCGGTCCCCACGTTCCTCCTCTGGCGCCGCATGAAGCTCTGGGAGCTCCGCTCCTACGACCAGGTCATCAAGCTGGAGCAGGAACGTCTCGTCTACCAGGCGCGGCTGCGTTCCCGCTTCGGCCGTAGCTGGCGCCGCAAGGCTCCCGTGGAGTCCCTGATGCCGCTGAGGCTGGCGCGCTACGGGGTACCGCTGGCGGAGACGGCCCCAGCGGGCCTGGCGGCGGCGGGGATAGAGCCTGCGCTGATCCCGCCGGCACCGCAGCCGGAGCTCGACACAGGCCCAGCTGCGGGCAATCGTGCCGCCGGGGCGGCACCCGTCCCACAGAGAGCGGCACCTCACAGCGAGCAGCGCCTGGAGCTCGACCGCGGCCCCGACGCCGAGCACCTGGACTACGAACCCGAGCCGGATCAGAGCCCTTGGTTCAACACCCAGCGGGAAGTCGAATACCAGGGCGGCTACGACCCGGCCTACAACCCCGATCAGTACGCCGAGTGGATCGCGGAACAACAAGAGGCCGAGCAGTACCAAACGCAGTACGAGCAGGACCTCACCCCGGAAGACACCGGCAGCTTCCCCATCCCGGTCGGCCCGAACCGCACCCGCGAACTCGGCGAGGGCGGCGGCACCCCGCCCGTCGCCGAACCGGACGAGGAGTCGTACTACCAGGTCTTCAAGCAGTCGATCAACGGCAGCTACCCGACGCCCAACCAGCTCCTCGACAACGTGGAGGCGGAGTACGGCATCCGCCTGGACACCACGGAGGCCAAGCGCATGGTCGACCGCTTCAGCAGCCGCCACTACCAGGAAATGGAAGAAGAGCACATCGCATGACGAAGGGGCCCTGACACCAGGGCCCCTTCGTCATGCGATGGCGACTACTCCCCGAGCAGCGCCCGGACCCGCTCCTGCCCCACCGCCAGCAGCAGCGTGGGCAGCCGCGGCCCGGTGTCCCGCCCGACCAGCAGGTGGTAGAGCAGGGCGAAGAAGGACCGCTGGGCCGTCTTGATCTCCGGCGGCAGTTCCTTCGGCGTCGCGTCGGCGGAGAACCCGGCCTGCACCTTCGGCACGCCGTACACCAGGTGCGTCAGCCCGTCGAGCGACCAGTGCCCGGCGAGCCCGTCGAGCAGCAGCCGCAGCGACCGCTGGGACGCCTCGTCGAGGGACTTCAGCAGCTCGGCGTCGGGCTCTTCCCGCACGATCGTCCGCTGGTCGGCGGGCACGTGCGTGTTGATCCAGGCCTCGGCCTTGTCGTACCGCGGCCGCACCTCGTCGATCGAGGTCAGCGGCTGCTCCGGGTCCAGCTCGCTGAGGATGCGCAGCGCCTGGTCCGCGTGCCCGGCGGTGATGTCCGCGACGGACGCCAGCGTCCGGTACGGCAGCGGCCGGACCGTCCGCGGCAGCTCACCGGCGGCCGTACCCACCGCACGCGCGTGCGCGGCGGCGTCGGCCGGCAGGACGCTGCCGTCGGCGACCTTGGCGTCCAGCCGGTCCCACTCGTCGTACAGCCGCTGGATCTCCTGGTCGAAGGCGACCTTGAAGGACTGGTTGGGCCGGCGCCGCGCGTACAGCCAGCGCAGCAGCTGGGGTTCCATGATCTTCAGGGCGTCCGCCGGGGTCGGCACGCCACCGCGCGAGGACGACATCTTCGCCATCCCGCTGATGCCCACGAAGGCGTACATCGGCCCGATGGGCTGCTGCCCGCCGAAGATCCCGACGATCTGCCCGCCGACCTGGAACGACGACCCGGGAGACGAATGATCGACACCACTCGGCTCGAACACAACCCCCTCGTACGCCCACCGCATCGGCCAGTCGACCTTCCAGACCAGCTTGCCGCGGTTGAACTCGTTCAGCCGGACCGTCTCCGAGAAGCCGCACGCGGTGCAGGCGTACGTCAGCTCGGTGGAGTCGTCGTCGTAGGACGTGACGGTGGTGAGGTCCTTCTCGCAGTTGCCGCAGTACGGCTTGTACGGGAAGTAGCCGGCGGCGGTGGAGCTGCCGTCGTCCTCACCGGCCGCGCCGGAGCCCTCGGCGGCCTCCAGCTCGGCCTCGTCGACCGGCTTCTGCTGCTGCTTCTTGGCCGGGGCCTTCTTCGTCCGGTACTGGCCGAGGATCGCGTCGATGTCGCCGCGGTGCTTGATGGCGTGCAGGATCTGCTCGCGGTACACCCCGGAGGTGTACTGCGCGGTCTGGCTGATCCCGTCGAACTCCACGCCCAGCTCGGCCAGCGACTCGACCATCGCGGCCTTGAAGTGCTCGGCCCAGTTCGGGTGCGAGGAGCCCTCCGGCGCCGGGACGGACGTCAGCGGCTTGCCGATGTGCTCGGCCCACGACTCGTCGACGCCGGCGATCCCGGCCGGGACCTTGCGGTACCGGTCGTAGTCGTCCCAGGAGATCAGGTGCCGCACCTGGTGGCCCCGGCGGCGGATCTCGTCGGCGACGAGATGCGGGGTCATGACCTCGCGCAGGTTGCCGAGGTGGATGGGGCCGGACGGTGAGAGTCCGGACGCGACGACGACGGGTTTGCCCGGGGCCCGACGCTCCGACTCCTCGATGACCTCATCCGCGAAACGGGAGACCCAGTCGGTGGTCTCGGTGCTCTGAGCCACGATCGGCACGTCCTTCTTTCTCCAGGGCAGCCGTACGGTCAACGGCCGGTGCCCATTCTCCCAGACGGCATCCCGCCCGGGAAAACGGCTTTACCCCCCGTGGGATACTGAGCGTGTCTATCGATTCCCACGAGGAGAACGGCATCCATCCCATGACCTCGGTCACGTCGCTCACCGATCAAGTCCAGCAGCGTCTCGCGAACGCCCTGTCGGCCACCCGGCCGGAGGCCGACGCCGATCCGCTGCTGCGACGTAGCGACCGGGCCGACTTCCAGGCCAACGGGATCCTGGCCCTCGCCAAGAAGGCCAAGTCGAACCCCCGGGAACTGGCGACGGAGGTCGTCGGCAACATCGTCACCGGTGACGTGATCAAGGACGTCGAGGTCTCCGGCCCCGGCTTCCTCAACATCACGATCGCCGACCGGGCGATCGCCGAGAACCTCGCCGCGCGGCACGCGGACGGCGAGCGTCTCGGCGTGCCGCTGAAGGAGAACGCGGGCATCACGGTCGTCGACTACGCCCAGCCGAACGTGGCGAAGGAGATGCACGTCGGTCACCTGCGGTCGGCGGTCATCGGCGACGCCCTGCGCGGCATGCTCGACTTCACCGGCGAGAAGACGATCGGCCGGCACCACATCGGCGACTGGGGCACCCAGTTCGGCATGCTCATCCAGTACCTGTTCGAGCACCCCGGCGAGCTGGCCCCCGCGGCCGACGTCGACGGCGAGCAGGCGATGAGCAACCTGAACCGGGTGTACAAGGCGTCGCGTGCGCTCTTCGACGCGGACGAGGAGTTCAAGGAGCGGGCCCGCAAGCGGGTCGTCGCCCTGCAGTCCGGTGACAAGGAGACGCTCGAGCTGTGGCAGCAGTTCGTGGACGAGTCGAAGGTCTACTTCTACTCCGTCTTCGAGAAGCTCGACATGGAGATCCGCGACGAGGAGATCGTCGGCGAGTCCGCCTACAACGAGGGCATGCCCGAGACCGCCCGCCTCCTGGAGGAGATGGGTGTCGCGGTGCGCTCCGAGGGCGCGCTCGTGGTGTTCTTCGACGAGATCCGCGGCAAGGACGACCAGCCGGTCCCGCTGATCGTGCAGAAGGCCGACGGCGGCTTCGGCTACGCGGCCTCCGACCTGACGGCGATCCGCAACCGCGTCCAGGACCTGCACGCCTCGTCCCTGCTCTACGTCGTGGACGTCCGTCAGTCGCTGCACTTCAAGATGGTCTTCGAGACGGCTCGCCGGGCAGGCTGGCTGAGCGACGGCGTCACCGCGCACAACATGGGCTACGGCACGGTGCTCGGGGCGGACGGCAAGCCGTTCAAGACGCGTGAGGGCGAGACCGTACGGCTGGAGGACCTGCTGGACGAGGCGGTGCAGCGGGCCGCCGAGGTCGTGCGGGAGAAGGCACAGGACCTCACCGAGGACGAGATCCAGGAGCGGGCCGCGCAGGTCGGCATCGGTGCCGTGAAGTACGCCGACCTGTCGACGTCGCCGAACCGGGACTACAAGTTCGACCTGGACCAGATGGTGTCGCTGAACGGCGACACGTCCGTCTACCTCCAGTACGCGTACGCCCGGATCCAGTCGATCCTGCGCAAGGCCGGCGAGACGAAGCCGGTCGCGCACCCGGAGCTCGGACTCGCCCCGGCGGAGCGGGCGCTCGGTCTGCACCTGGACGCGTTCGGCGACACGGTCTTCGAGGCCGCCGCGGAGTACGCCCCGCACAAGCTGGCGGCGTATCTGTACCAGCTGGCGTCGCTGTACACGTCGTTCTACGACAAGTGCCCGGTGCTGAAGGCCGAGACGCCCGAACAGATCGAGAACCGCCTGTTCCTCTGCGACATCACGGCCCGCACCCTCCACCAGGGCATGGGCCTGCTGGGCATCCGGACGCCCGAGCGGCTCTGATCCCGGCCCCTGACGACAGGCCGAGGGCGGCACTCCCCCGTTGAGTGCCGCCCTCGGGCGTTGTGGGGTGCCGCTGGTCAGCTGCAGTTGACCCACTCGTTGGACTTCTGGAACCAGACGGTGTCGCCGGTCCCCTTGACGCCCCGCGCGAGAACTCCGCTGTCTCCGCGGTGGTTCTTCTCCGTGTACCACTTGTAGTCACAGGACCTGCCGTGGTTGTACCAGGACTTGAAGCCCTGGAAGACCACGAACCCGGTGAGGTCCGCGTTCTTCCCCTCGACCTTCTGCATGCGGCCGGTGTAGTTCTTGCCGGCCCAGACGCAGAACCAGCCCGAGGGACAGTCCGACGCCGCCTGGGGCGAGGCCTCCGCCGCACCGGCCGTACCCGCGTTGCCGGCCAGCAGACCACCGGTCAGCGCGATCCCCCCGGCCATGACGGCGAGCTTCCTGGTCATACGCATGTGCTGTTCCCCCTTCGTGGACGGGCCGACCGCACCGGCCGGCTCGACAACGAGACTGCGGGCCGGGAGCCCGGCTCCACCACACCCGCCCCGCAAGTGACGCACTCACGGGACGTCCCACCCCCTGACCTGCCCGGACACCACCCGCCGGGACGGTACGGCGGGACGCTCGCGGCGTGCGGTGGCCGAATCGGTAGGGGGCGGCAGGGGGATCGGAACCGATGTATGGGGCACCGCGTGGATGCTGATGCAGAATGCGGCGGTAAGGGGACCGCTGACCACGGTCCGCGAACGCGAATGGGGGGAACATGTCGCGTTGGAAAGGGCTGCCCGAAGAACTGGATCCGCGGGTACGGCAGTTGGTGGTGCGATTACGCCGGGCCAAGGACCACAGCGGACTGAGCCTGCGCCGGCTCGCGGCGAAGACGGGCTACAGCACGTCTTCGTGGGAGCGCTACCTCAACGGCAGGACGCTCCCGCCCAGGGATGCCGTCGAGGCGATGGCCCGGCTCGACGGTGACGATCCGACCCGGCTGCTCGCGCTGCACGAGGTCGCCGCCGAGGCATGGGGCACGGTGGCCGAGCACCGCGGACCACCGGCCGGGCCCGGCACCGGCACCGGCACACCCCGCCCCCACGGCCGGGCGCTGCGGATCACCCTCGTCGCCGGGTCGGTGGCCCTGGTGCTGGCCGTCGCCACCGTGGTCCTGCTCGCCGTACGGCTCACGGACGGCGAGGGCAAGGCGGCCGCGACCCCCCTCACGGTGTCCGCGGCCACGCAGACACCGGGGTCGCCGAAGCAGTCGGAGCGCCCCACCTACACCTGCCGCGCGGAGCGGATCGACGGCCGCTGGTACACGGGCAACAGCCGCACCCGGAAGGCCGTCCTGGCGAAGGGCCACGCCGGACCGGAGGTGGCCGAGGCGCAGTGCCTGCTGCACGAGGCGGGCTTCTCACCGGGAGCCGTGGACGGCATCTTCGGCCCGCACACGCAACGCGCGGTCAAGGCGCTGCAGAAGCACTCCGGCCTGGTCGTGGACGGCATCATCGGCCCGCACACCTGGAAGGCCCTCCGGGGATGACGCGGCCCCCGCAGCACGCGCTGCCGCCGGAACGCGCCCGACTGGCCGCCGCGCTGAGGGAGTTGCGCACCGGCACGGGCCTGAGCCTGGCGGCCCTCGCGGCGAAGACCACGTTCAGCAAGTCGTCCTGGGAGCGCTACCTCAACGGCAAGACACTCCCGCCCGGCCAAGCGGTGCGGGAGCTGTGCCGCCTCGCGGGCGAACCGGAGGGCCGCTGCCTGGCGCTGTGGGAACTCGCGGAGTCGGAATGGAGCGGCCGGGCGGCGGCGCGGCCCACGGACGCGCCTGTGCCTGCGGACCCCCCGGGCGCGGACGCCGGGCATCCCGCCGGCGGCAGGGGCGCGGTCATGGCGATCCTCGCCTCGGTCTGCGCGATCGCGGCCGGCGGCCTCTCGGTCGCCCTGGTCCTCGTCGCGGGCCACACCGGCGACAGCCGCCCCTCCGCACCGCCTTCCTCAGCGCCGACGCCCCGCTGCCTGGGAGCCACCTGCGAGGGCCAGGACCCGATGCCCATGAAGTGCGGCACGCACCCGCTCACCCTCGCCTCGCACCGCACGTCCACCGGAGCCCACCTCGAACTGCGCTACAGCCCGGAGTGCGGGGCGGGCTGGGCGAGGATGTGGAGCACGCGCATCGGCGACCGCCTGGAGATGGACCCGGCCGACGACGTCACAAGCCGCCCGCACACCGCGGAGATCACGGACGGCATCGCCGCGCAGTCGTACGTCTACACCCCCATGACCGAGGCGAGACCGGGCGCGACCGTGCGGGCCTGCTTCCGCCCGGTGGCGGGAGGCAGCCGCGAATGCTTCGAGGCCCGCGTCTGACGGACCACCGTCCCCGTGTCCGTCCCCCGTCCCGTCCCCCGCCTCAACGCTGAGCCGTGCTGCTCGCGCCGTCCAGTGCCTCCCGGATGATGTCCGCGTGCCCGGCGTGCTGGGCCGTCTCCCGGATCAGATGCAGCAGGATCCGGCGCGCCGACCAGTACTCGCGTTCCGGCGGCGACCAGGGAGTCATCGGCAGGGGCAGGCCGCGGTCCAGATCCGGCAGCCCGGCCAGGGCCTCGTCGGTCGCCCGCGCGGCCGCCGTGTACGCCTCCAGCAGCCCGTCGAGCGTGTCGCCCTCGGCCATCCGGTACTGCTCCATGTCGAGCATGCCGTCCGGCAGTTCGCCGTCGCCCTTGACCATGACCCGGGTCCACGCCGCCTCCCCTTGAGCGAGATGCTTCACGATCCCGCCCAGGGTCAGCTCGCTCACGGTCGTACGCCGGGCGGCCCGCTCGTCGTCGAGTCCGCGCACGGTGATCAGCAGCAGTTCCCGCTGCTCGGCGAGCGCGTACGACAGGTCGGTCTTCTCCGAGGAAGTGGTCATGGGAGGACCGTACGGAGCAATTAGGTCAGCTCGCGTCCGCTGATGTCCCCTTGTCAGTGGTCGGATTTACAGTCACCCCATGGCGACACTTCCGAACCCGCTCCCGACCCTGGCGGCAGACCCGAGCGGCCGCGCCCAGGGACTTCGGCTCCCCGCCGGGACACTGGTCGACAGCACCGACGAGGGCCCCTGGCACGAGCCGTTGCTGTGGTGCGCGCAGGACCGGGCCGTGCCGGGTGGCTGGTCGGCGCTGGAGCCGACGCGGCGGGTCGGGCTGCTGCCGGTCGTGCTCGATGTGGGGGACGGGCATGGCGGGCCGGACAGCTGGGAGTTGATGCCCGGCGAGGTGTCCTACCCCGGGGACCACGACGCCGAGGAGGTGCTGGCGGAGTACTGGGAGGAGTGCGCGGCGGAGGACGACGCATGGCCCGGGCCCGCCAGGCCGACCGCTCGGGTCCAGGACCCGGACGCGGTCGCCACCACCATCGCCGACTCGCTGCTCGAAGCCGGCGGTCCGCTCAAGGACCCCCGCCTCGCCCTGGTCCCGGCCCGCCGCAGCGCCGACATCCCGACGGCGATCGGCTGGACGGGCCCGGCGAACCACGAGGGCGACACGGCCCGTATCAGCGCGGTGCTGCGCTCCTGGGAGGACCGCTTCGGCATACGGGTCGTGGCCCTCGGCTTCGACCATCTGCTGGTGTCGGTCGCCGCCCCGCCCACCACCCTCGCGGAGGCGGAGGCCGTCGCCGCTGAGCATTTCGCGTTCTGCCCGGACAACATCCTGCAGAGCCCCGACCCCACCCTGCGGGTTTACGCCGAGCGCCAGGTCATCGATCAGCCGACCTGGCACTTCTGGTGGGACTGAGCCCCTCCCCCAGCCTCCGCAGCCCCTCCCCGATCTCCTCGGGCGTCTGCGTCACGAAGCACAGCCGCAGGGTCGTGCGGTCGGGGTCGCCGGCGTAGAAGGGGGCGCCGGGGACATACGCCACGTCGTGCCGCACCACCTGCGGCAGCAGGGCCGTCGTGTCGTACGGCTCCGGCAGGCGCGCCCACAGGAACATGCCGCCCTCGGGCCGGTTCCAGACCGACCCCTCGGGCAGCGCTCCGGCCAGCCCCGCGAGCATGGCGTCCCGGCGTTCGCCGTACACGCCGGCGACACGCGTGACATGGGCGTCCAGGTCGTTGTCCGCCAGGTACCGGGCCGCGGCGAGTTGGTTGACGGTCGGGGTGTGCAGGTCGGCGGCCTGCTTGGCGACGGCACAGGCGCGCCGCAGCTCACCGGGCGCGCGCAGCCAGCCCAGCCGCATTCCGGGCGCCATGACCTTGGAGAAGCTGCCGAGCAGCACCGTACGGTCCTCGGCCCCCGGGTGGGAGGCGATCCACGGCACGCGTTCGCCCTCGTAGCGAAGCTCCCCGTAGGGGTCGTCCTCGACGATCCACAGCCCGCGCCGCGCGGCGACGGCGGCCACGGCGGCGCGTCGCTCGGCGGGCAGCGTACGTCCGGTGGGGTTCTGGAAGGTGGGCACGGTGTACAGCAGCTTGGGCCGCTCACGCACCACCAGATCCTCCAGCGTCTCGGGATCGACGCCATGCTCGTCCCCGGGCACGGCCACGACCCGCGCTCCGGCGAAGCCGAAGGCCTGAAGTGCCGCCAGATAGCAGGGGTTCTCGACGAGGACGGTGTCCCCCGGTTCGAGCAGCACGGTGGCCAGGAGCGAGAGGGCCTGCTGGGAGCCGGTGGTGATGAGCAGGTCCTCGGCGCCGGTCGGCAGGCCGCGCGCGCTGGTCCGGGCGGCGAGCGCGGCCCGCAGCACGGGCTCGCCCTCGGTCGTGGAGTACTGCAACGCCCGCTGGGGCACCTCGGCGAGCACCGCCCGGTACGCGGCCGCGATGCCCGCCGCGTCGAACAGCTCCGGCGCCGGCAGCCCGCCCGCGAAGTTGATCACCTCAGGGCGGGCGGTGACCGCAAGGATGTCCCGTACGGGGGAGCCGCCGACGGACCGGGCCCGCGCGGCGAGCGGCGGCACGGGAGAGCGGGTGGGCGCGTGGTCGGCGACGGTCATGACACGGCTCCTTCGGCTGCGGTGACGCCTCGTGCCCGCAGCCTAGGGAAATACATGCCGCCTACAAGAAGGCTTCCGGGATCCGGACACGGGAGCAGCCGGTCCGCTGCTCAGCCCGGGAGCAGCCGGTCCGCTGCTCAGCCCTTGGCCCCGATCCCCGCGTACACGTTGATGTCCGCGTCCGTGACGTCGTTGATGTCGCGGTAGCGGACCCTCTCGATGTCGTCGAGGCCGGCGAGGAAGGACTCCTCCGGCTGCTCGGGGACGGGGGCCGCGTGGTCGGGCCGCCAGCGGTGCGCCGGGACGACGCCCGGGTCGGCGATCTCCAGGAAGCTGTCCGTGAAGAACCGCTCGACGTCCGCCCGGGTCCGCAGCACGAAGGTGAACCCCCGCTCGGTGTACGTCCGCTGGACCGCGCGGATGTTCTCGGGGTTGAGGTCCTCGGTGAGATGGCTGAGCACCAGCCGGCTGCCGACGGGCAGCGCGTCGAGCAGCTCGCGCACCAGCGGATACGCCTCGGCGTCCTCGACGAAGTGCAGGATCGCGACCAGGCACAGCGCGACCGGCTGGTCGAAGTCCAGCGTCTTCGCGGCCTGTTCGAGGATGCGGGCCGGGTCCCGCAGATCGGCGTCGATGTAGTCCGTACGGCCCTCGGGCCCACTGGTCAGCAGGGCCCGCGCATGCGCGAGCACGACCGGGTCGTTGTCGACGTACACGACCCGCGACTCGGGGGCGACGCGCTGCGCGATCTGGTGCACGTTCTCGGCAGTCGGCAGCCCCGTGCCGATGTCGAGGAACTGCCGGATGCCGTCCTGCTCCACCAGCGTGGTCACCGCGCGGCGCAGGAAGTCGCGGTTGTGCCGGACGTCGAGGTACCCGCGCGGATTGGCGGCGAGCCCGGCGGCGGCCGCTTCCCGGTCGGCCGGGTAGTGGTCCTTGCCCCCGAGGAAGACGTCGTAGACCCGCGCCGGGTGCGCCTTGCCGCTGTCGATCCTCCTCTGCAGCTCGGCGGGATCCTGGCTGAGCGCGTCACCGGACATGGACGTCTCCTGAAGAGTAGGTGGTTCAATCAGCAACCACTCCGACGGTCAACAACCTAACGCCTCAAGTGATTTGATGGTGCCCATGGAGACCGGCGAGCGAGCGACGACGACCCTGTGGCGTCCCACCGGCCCCAAGGAACTGGACCTGCTGCGGGAGCTCGACTGGCGCGCCTGGCCGCCCCGGCTCCCCGAGCAGCCGATCTTCTGCCCGGTCCTCAACGAGGACTACGCCGTCAAGATCGCACGCGACTGGAACGTCAAGCACGACGGCGCCGGCTACGTCACCCGGTTCGAGGTCGACTCCGGGTTCCTGAGCCGCTACCCGGTCCAGCAGGCCGGCGGGCGGACGATCCTCGAACTGTGGGTCCCGGCCGAGGAGCTCGACGAGTTCAACGCCCACATCGTCGGGAAGATCGAGCTGGTCCACGAGTTCCACTGAGAGTCACTCAGTGGTCCCGGCCTCGACCCACTTGTCACCGCCCAGCGGGAACTCGTACGCCGGACGCCCGTTGTTCCCGCTCGTACGGAAGGGCCGGCCCTTGTCGTCCACCGTCAGCGTGCCGCGCCGGCTGCCGCTGGACCAGGTCAGCTCCAGGTACCAGCTGACGTCGTAGGCGGAGGCGTCGGCCCGGATGTAGTAGACCTCCGGGTCGGACTGGCTCACCGAGAACGGGAAGTCGTCATGTCCCGCCTCGGGGACGACGGAGGGACGCGCGGCATCGAGGGCGACCGTGAAGAAGCGCGTCGGGACGCCACCGCCGCAGCCGACGCCCGGATAGCCCATGGCGTAGTCGTTCCAGGCGAGCGGCGTCCGCTTGCCTGCCATACGGACCGTCAGCCCGTCGACGACCACCGTCTCCTTGCCGGTGCCCTGCACGGTGAGCTTCAGGAACTGCTGCCCCGACGGAACGGCCCCGTTCGCCGCCACCCAGGCAGTCGCGTCCTGCTCCAGCGGCGGCGGTCCGACCTGCCCCGGTGGACGGTTCACCAAGTAGCGCTGGGAACAAGGGCTTTCCCAGGCGTGCGGAGTGGTGTTCACGGTGAGGGGGACAGCGCCGGCGGCGGGGGCGCTCGTACGGCCGGGCCGGTCGCTGTCGCCTCCGGCGGCGGGGGCGCGCGAGGCAGGGGTCGCGGAGGCGGACTCCTTCCCCTCGCCCTTGCTCTTGTCCTTGTCCTTGTCCTTGCCGGTGCCGGCGGAGGAACTGCCCGAGGGCGACGCCGAGGCGACCGTGTCACCGTCCGGCGTCCGGCCACCGTCGGACACGACAGCCGCATCCCGACGCCCGTCGTCGTCCGCCCCGCCGGAGGGAACGGCCACGGCGAGCCCGACCCCGCCGAGGACGACGGCCAAGGCGATACCGGCGAGGAGGGCGGGCCGAGGACGTCGTGACCGGGGCGCCTCCGCAGCAGCCTCTTCCGGCTCCACCGGAAGTCCCGCTCCCGGAAGGCCAGTTCCCGGAAGTCCCGCTCCCGAAGAAGCCTCCTCCGCGGGCACCGCCTCCGAAGCCGACGCAACGGCACCCGAAGCCGACGCATCGACAACCGAAGCCGGATCCTCGGCACCCGAAGCCGGAACCTCGCCAACCGGAGCCACTGCCGCCGCCCCTGCCCCCACAGGCTCGGCCGAGCCCCCGCCCCCCTTGCGCCCCCGCCCCGCATCCGCCAGCACCCACCGCCGATGCAGCTCGACAAGCTCCCCGGGCGACGCCTTGCACAGCCGGGCGAGCCTCTCCACCGGCGCGTAATCGGCGGGCACGGCATCCCCGTTGCAGTACCGGTGCAGCGTCGACGTACTCATGTGGAGCCGCTTGGCGAGCACCCCGTAGCTCAGCCCGGAACGCTCCTTCAACTCCCCCAGCAGCGCGGCGAACTCCGCCGCGGCCGTGCCTTCCGACACCCTTCCTCCAACCCCCATGTCCCGTTCACCCGTTCCAGAGCAGGGACGTTTCCCCAGGTCACAGCGTGTACAGGCGTTCCAGCGTCCCTGATGGCCCGCCGGGTGTGGCGGCCGGGACGGATCACCGCACAAGCTCTGGTCATCCAAGCACGCCGCTCCCGGCCGACCGGTCGGCGGCTCGCTCGGGCCTTCTCGCCAACCGCCTTTGTCCGAAAGGGAACCCACCCATGCGCAAGCACCACGCCCTCCCCGTAGCCCTCCTGGCCGCCCTCGCCCTCACGGCGTGCGAGGACGGCACGGGCACACAGGACGAGGGTGCCGCGAAGCCCGAGGTGACGGCGTCGGCCACGTCCACCGACGCGAAGGGCGCGAAGCCCCAGGCGCCCACCGACGCGAAGGGCGCGCGGTCCGAGACGACCGGCAAGGCGCAGGGCGGGAACTCCGGGGCCACCGACCCCGCCGACCCGGCCAACCGCGTCTCCTGCAACGGCACCAACACCACCGTCACCGCCCAGCCGGTCCCCCGCCCCCTCAACCACATGCTGATCACGGTCAAGAACACCGGCTCGAAGTACTGCGACCTCACCTACTACCCGGTGCTGCGCTTCGACGAGATGCAGTGGGCCCCGCGGCCGATCGAGGACTCCAAGCCGCAGGCGGTCACGACCCTGGCCCCCGGCGAGTCCGGCTACGCGGGCGTGACGCTGTCAGCGGCCGACGGCAGCGGCGACGGCGGCACCACCGGCCACAAGCTCGCTGTCGGGTTCCAGGGCCGCACGCCGAACAGCAGCGGCGGCCCCTCCGCACTCCCGTCCCTCCCGGCCAAGGGCATGTACTACGACAGCTCGCTGACGACCACGTACTGGCTGCGGGACATGGACGAGGCCCTGACCTACTGATCCCCGGCCTACTGCTCCTTGACCTACTGCTCCTTGAGCTTCTGGGCCGCTTCGGTGGCCCAGTAGGTGAGGATGTTCCGCGCACCGGCCCGCCGGATGCCGGTCAGGGACTCCATGATCGCCCGGTCCCGGTCGATCCAGCCCCTCTCGGCGGCGGCCTCGATCATCGAGTACTCGCCGGAGATCTGATACGCGGCGACGGGCACGTCCGAGGCGTCCGCGACCCGGGCGAGGATGTCCAGGTAGGGCCCGGCCGGCTTGACCATCACCATGTCGGCGCCCTCCTCGATATCGAGGGCCAGCTCCCGCAGGGACTCCCGCACATTGCCGGGGTCCTGCTGATAGGTCTTCCGGTCCCCCTGCAGGGACGAGCCGACGGCCTCCCGGAAGGGCCCGTAGAACGCGGAGGCGTACTTCACGGTGTAGGCGAGGATGGCGACATCCTCCCGCCCGATCTGGTCGAGGGCGTCACGGATGACTCCGACCTGCCCGTCCATCATCCCGCTGGGGCCGACCACATGGGCCCCGGCGTCGGCCTGGACCTGGGCCATCTCGGCGTACCGCTCCAGGGTCGCGTCGTTGTCGACCCGCCCCTCGGAGTCCAGCACCCCGCAGTGCCCGTGGTCGGTCGTCTCGTCGAGACACAGATCGGCCATGACCAGCAGGTCGTCCCCCACTTCGGCCCGCACGTCCCGGAGGGCGACCTGCAGAATCCCGTCCGGGTCGGTGCCCGGCGTCCCGAGGCCGTCCTTCTTCGACTCCTCCGGCACGCCGAACAGCATGATCCCGGAGACCCCCGCCGCGACCGCCTCCGCGGCGGCCTTCTTCAGACTGTCCCGCGTGTGCTGCACGACCCCGGGCATGGCCCCGATCGGCACCGGCTCACTGACGCCCTCGCGCACGAAGGCCGGAAGGATGAAATCGGCGGGGTGGAGCCGGGTCTCGGCGACCATCCGACGCATGACGGGGTTACTCCGCAAACGCCGCGGCCGAGTACCGGGAAAAGATCCGTACGTCGTCATGCCACCTACGCTACGCCCGCCCAAAACGTCCCGATGCCGACGCCCTGTCGCGTAAACCGCGGGCAATCGTGCCGCTGAGGGCGGCGCCCGTCCCAAAGAGGCGGCACCCCGCCACGCCGGGCTGCGAAACTCCCCGCCCTCAGCCCCAACGCCGAGCACCCGAAGTCCACAGCCCCACAATGCGCCCCCACCCACCCAGGTCCATCCTGAAATCAAAGGACAAGGACCCCGACGGCCTGGCCCCACCACCCCGCCGCCGCCGTCCCTCCGTACGCCCATCCACGGAGGACGCGATGACCGCCCCCCACCACATTCCCGACCTCTTCGCCCTGTCGGACATACACGGCCCGGTCCTACGCCCCGGCGACCCCGCCTACGCCGACGAAGTCACCGGCTTCAACCTGGCCGCCCTGCACACCCCCGACATCGTCATAGGAGCCACCGGCCCCGACGACATCGTCACCGCCATGCGCTGGGCGAAGGCCACCGACACCCCCGTAGCCGTCCAGGCGACCGGCCACGGCGCCAACTTCCCCATCGAACAGGGCCTGTTGATCAACACCGCCCGCATGACCGACGTGCGGATAGACCCCACCTCCCGCACCGCCACCATCGCCGCGGGCGCGAAGTGGAGCCACGTCATGGCCGCGGCCGCCCCCCACGGCCTGGCCGGCCTCAGCGGCACCTCCACGGACGCGGGCGTCATCGGCTACACCCTCGGCGGCGGACTCCCGGTCCTCGGCCGCGCCTACGGCTACGCCGCCGACCTGGTCCGTTCCTTCCAGGTCGTCACCCCGGACGGCCTGCTGCGCGAGACGGACCCCGAGCACGAACCGGAACTGTTCTGGGCCCTGCGCGGCGGCAAGGGCAACGTAGGCGTCGTCACCTCGCTCGTGACCGACCTGCTCCCCCTCCCCCGCCTCTACGGCGGCGGCATCTACTGCCCGGGCGAGCACACGGAAGCTCTCCTCCACACCTGGGCGGACTGGACCCGCACCGTCCCGGACGAGATGTGCAGCGCGTTCACGATCCTGCGCCTCCCACCGATCCCCCAGATCCCGGAGCCCCTGCGCGGCGGCTTCTGGGCCCGCGTGGCGATCGCCTGGCCCGGCCTCCCGGCCGAGGGCGAGGCCCTGATCGCACCGCTCCGCGCAGCCGCCCCCGTGGCCGTCGACACGGTCGAGGTCATGGACCACGCGGCCCTGGACCGAATCCACATGGAACCCCAGGACCCGCTCCCCGCGAGGGAGTCCTGCCTGCTCCTGCGCGACCTGACCCCCGACGCCATCCGCACGTTCCTGGAGCAGGCCGGCCCCACGGCCGGTGCCGACTATCCCCTGCTGATGGTCGAGGTACGTCATATGGGCGGCGCGATGGCCCGCCCGTCCGCCGTCGAGGACGCCGTCTGCTCCCGCGACGCCCAGTACTTCGTCGACTCGGTCGGCATCCTGGCCGCCCCGCCCGCCGCCGAGGCCCTCGAACAGGCGACGGCACGGCTCTACAGCGCGATGGCCCCCTACGGGACGGGCCGCACCATGGTCAACATCCACGGCACCCCGGGCGACGAACAGGACATCGCCCGCGCCTGGACCCCGGAGGTCTACGCACGCCTACGCCACGACAAGGCCACCTACGACCCGGCGAACCTGCTGCGCTACGGCCACGCGGTGACTCCCGCGTAGCCGCAGCCCACATCCTCGGTCCGCCGTCGCCCTACCGGCTCGGATTCACGTCGTCGAACGCCGCCGCCGCGCCCCCGGCCGCCGTTCGCTCGGCCGGGTGACCGCGTCCCCGGCCTCGACAGCGGCGGCTCTGCGCTTCGCGCCGAAGTCGGCCAGCGCCTCGGCCAGCTTGTGCACGGACGGCTCGGGCGCCATGACGTCCACCCGGAGCCCGTGCTCCTCGGCGGTCTTCGCCGTGGCCGGGCCGATACACGCGATCACGGTCACGTTGTGCGGCTTGCCGGCGATACCGACCAGGTTCCGCACGGTCGACGACGACGTGAACAGCACGGCGTCGAACCCGCCGCCCTTGATCGCCTCGCGCGTCTCCGCCGGAGGCGGCGAGGCCCGCACGGTCCGGTAGGCCGTGACGTCGTCGACCTCCCAGCCCAGCTCGATCAGCCCGGCGACCAGCGTCTCCGTGGCGATGTCGGCCCGCGGCAGGAACACCCGGTCGATCGGGTCGAAGACCGGGTCGTACGGCGGCCAGTCCTCCAGCAGACCGGCGGCGCTCTGCTCTCCGCTCGGCACCAGGTCCGGCTTCACGCCGAAGGCGATCAGCGCCTTGGCCGTCTGCTCGCCCACCGCCGCGACCTTGATCCCGGCGAAGGCCCGGGCGTCGAGCCCGTACTCCTCGAACTTCTCCCGCACGGCCTTGACCGCGTTCACCGAGGTGAAGGCGATCCACTCGTAGCGGCCCGTCACGAGGCCCTTGACCGCCCGCTCCATCTGCTGGGGCGTGCGCGGCGGCTCGACGGCGATGGTCGGCACCTCGTGCGGCACGGCACCGTACGACCGCAGCTGGTCGGAGAGCGACGCCGCCTGCTCCTTCGTGCGCGGCACGAGCACCTTCCAGCCGAACATCGGCTTGGACTCGAACCACGCGAGCTGGTCGCGCTGGGCGGCCGCGGAACGCTCACCGACCACGGCTATCACCGGCCGGCCGCCGTCCGGCGAGGGCAGCACCTTGGCCTGCTTCAGCGTCTGCGCGATCGTGCCGAGCGTGGCGGTCCAGGTGCGCTGCCGGGTGGTCGTACCGGCGACGGTGACCGTCATCGGGGTGTCCGGCTTGCGGCCCGCGGAGACCAGCTCGCCGGCCGCCGCGGCGACGGAGTCCAGCGTGGTGGACACGACCACCGTGCCGTCCGACGCCCCGACCTCCGTCCAGCACCGGTCCGACGCCGTCCGGGCGTCCACGAACCGCACGTCCGCGCCCTGCGCGTCCCGCAGCGGCACACCGGCGTACGCGGGCACACCGACGGCGCTCGCGATACCGGGGACGACCTCGAAGGGCACCCCGGCGGCGGCGCACGCCAGCATCTCCTCGGCGGCGTACGTGTCGAGGCCCGGGTCACCGGACACCGCACGCACGACCCGCCTGCCGCCCCGCGCGGCCTCCATGACAAGATGTGCGGCATCCCGCACCGCGGGGGCCGCGGCGGTGGTTGACGTGCCGTCAACTACCGTCAGCTGGGGCGTCCCTGTGCCCGGCGCCGGATCCTGGGAAGGATCCGAATCCGTGTGCACCTCGGAGACGCCCTGCCTGGCGTGCTGACGTACGACGTCGAGCACCTCGTGCTCGGCGACGAGAACGTCCGCGCTCGCCAGCGCCTCTACGGCGCGCAGAGTTAGCAGTCCCGGATCTCCGGGTCCGGCACCCAGGAAGGTGACGTGCCCGTGTTCAGGACCGGCGGAAAGGGTGGTGGGGCTCAATGTGCTCGCTCCCCCATCAGACCGGCCGCGCCCTGGGCGAGCATCTCGGCCGCGAGTTCGCGACCGAGCGCCATTGCCCCGTCGTGCGTCTCGGGCACGGGACCGGTGGTGGACAGCTGCACCATGCGCGTGCCGTCGGTCGTACCGACGGCGGCGCGCAGGCGCATTTCCTTGACAATCTGCCCGTCGGCCAGCAAGTCGGCCAAAGCGCCCACGGGAGCGCTGCAGCCGGCCTCCAGGGCGGCGAGCAGTGACCGCTCGGCCGTCACGGCGACCCGCGTGAACGGGTCGTCGAGTTCGGCGAGCGCGGCGACGAGGTCCGCGTTGTCTGCGGCACACTCGATCGCGAGAGCCCCCTGGCCGGGGGCGGGCAAAACCGTGTCGACCGACAGGAAGTCGGTCACTTCGTCACCGCGGCCGATCCGGTTCAGTCCGGCGGCGGCCAGCACGACGGCGTCGAGCTCACCGCCCCGCACGTATCCGATCCGGGTGTCGACGTTGCCGCGGATCGGGACCGTCGCTATGTCCAGTCCGTGGCCGCGCGCGTACGAGTTGAGCTGGGCCATGCGGCGCGGCGAACCCGTACCGATGCGGGCCCCGCTCGGCAGGTCGGTGAACTTCAGCGCGTCCCGGGCGACGATCACGTCCCGCGGGTCCTCCCGCACGGGTACGGCCGCCACGACCAGGTCGTCGGGCTGCGCGGTCGGCAGGTCCTTCAGCGAGTGCACCGCGAAGTCGACCTCGCCCTTGAGCAGCGCGTCGCGCAGGGCGGTCACGAACACGCCGGTGCCGCCGATCTGGGCGAGCTGCTCGCGCGAGGTGTCGCCGTACGTGGTGATCTCGACGAGCTCCACGGGCCGCCCGGTCACCCGGGTCACGGCCTCGGCCACCTGCCCGGACTGGGCCATGGCGAGCCTGCTCCGGCGGGTACCGAGCCGTAGTGCCCCTGCTTCATCCGCTCGACGCGGGGACGCTTCAGCCGGTGCGGCGCGTCCCCGCGGCTCCCGCGTGTCGTTCATGCCGGCCCTCGGTTCTTCTCGGTAGTGCTGTCCTCGGCGCGGGAGACGGCGGCCACCGTCTCGGGGTCGAGGTCGAACAGGGTCCGCAGCGCGTCCGCGTACCCGGCGCCGCCGGGCTCGGCCGCGAGCTGCTTGACCCGGACGGTCGGCGCGTGCAGCAGTTTGTCGACCACGCGCCGCACGGTCTGGGTGATCTCCGCGCGGTGCTTGTCGTCGAGGCCGGGCAGCCTTCCGTCCAGCCGGGCGATCTCGCCTGCCACGACATCGGCGGCCATGGTGCGCAGGGCGACCACGGTCGGTGTGATGTGCGCGGCCCGCAGTGCTGCCCCGAAGGCCGCGACCTCGTCGGAGACGATACGCCGGACCTGGTCCACATCGGCAGCCATCGGAGCGCCCGCGGAGGCTTCCGCCAGCGACTCGATGTCCACCAGCCGCACGCCGGCCAGCCGGTGCACGGCCGCGTCTATGTCGCGCGGCATCGCCAGGTCCAGCAGGAAGAGCACGGGCTGCGGCCGCGGCGGCTCCTCGACCGGCTCGGGCCGGCGCCGCTCGGGGATCCGCCCGACGGTGGCCACGGTCGCGGCGAGCGCGGCGATGGCGTCGGCGTCCGGGGCGGGGTCGAGCGGGTCGATCGTCCCCGGCCTCGCCGGTGCGCCCGCCGTCCGCTGGGCGCCGCCCACCGCGCCGTTGTCCACCCATGCCGCGTGCTGTTCGAGATCGGCGGCGGCCATCCCGGCCACGGCCGCCTCGCCCAGCACGGAGAATCCCGCGGTGTTCTGCACGGAGGCCAGGTCCAGCGGACAGCCGTCCTCGTTGCCGAGGCTGGTGGCCGGCAGGTCGTCCTGCCCGGCGCCCGGCCCGGACGAACGATCCGGCTCGTCCTCGGCCACGGACCAGGGCGCGGCCGTACGGCCCTCCACGGCGGCGGCAGCGACCGCCTCGGCGGTCAGGACCAGGCCGGTCGCGCCGGTACAGGAGACGGCGACGTCGGCACGTGTCAGCTCGGCCGGCACCGATTCCATCGGGACCGCGCGGGCCGCCACGTCCGTGTCGTCGCCCTCCATGAGGATCCGGGCGAGGCGCTCGGCCCGGTCGAAGGTCCGGTTGGCGACGACGACCTCGGCGACACCGGCACGCGCGAGCGTCGCCGCCGCCAGGGAGGACATCGAACCGGCCCCGATGACCAGGGCCTTCTTGCCCCGGGCCCATTCCTGTATGTCACCGCCCTGCGCCAGCTGCTCCAGGCCGAAGGTGACCAGGGACTGCCCCGCGCGGTCGATGCCGGTCTCGGAGTGGGCGCGCTTGCCGACCCGCAGGGCCTGCTGGAACAGGTCGTTCAGCAGGCGGCCCGCGGAGTGCAGGTCCTGGGCCCGGGCCAGGGAGTCCTTGATCTGGCCGAGGATCTGTCCCTCGCCGACGACCATCGAGTCCAGCCCGCAGGCCACCGAGAACAGGTGGTGGACGGCCCGGTCCTCGTAGTGCACGTAGAGATAGGGGGTGAGCTCCTCGAGGCCGACCCCGCTGTGCTGGGCGAGCAGCGTGGACAGCTCGGCGACACCGGCGTGGAACTTGTCCACGTCGGCGTAGAGCTCGATGCGGTTGCAGGTGGCGAGCACCGCGGCCTCGGTGGCCGGCTCGGCGGCGACCGTGTCCTGCAGCAGCTTGACCTGCGCGTCCGCGCTCAGCGAGGCCCGCTCCAGGACGCTGACCGGGGCGCTGCGGTGGCTGAGTCCGACGACGAGAAGGCTCATGCCGGCATCACGGCGGGCATGTCCCCGTCAGGCCCCTGGTCGGCGGACTCGCTGCGGGCGGCGACGGCCGGGGCGCCCCCGTCGGAGGCGGCGGCCTCCTCGCCGGCCTTGCGCTGCTCGTGGAAGGCGAGGATCTGCAGCTCGATGGAGAGGTCGACCTTGCGCACGTCGACCCCGTCCGGGACGGACAGCACGGTCGGCGCGAAGTTCAGGATGGAGGTGACACCGGCGGCCACGAGCCGCTCGCAGACCGCCTGGGCGGCACCGGCGGGGGTGGCGATGACACCGATCGACACGCCGTTGTCCTGGATGATCTTCTCCAGGTCGTCGGAGTGCTGCACGGGGATACCGGCGACGGGCTTGCCGGCCATGGCCGGGTCGGCGTCGATCAGCGCGGCGACCCGGAAGCCGCGGGAGGCGAACCCGCCGTAGTTGGCGAGCGCGGCGCCGAGGTTACCGATACCGACGATCACAACCGGCCAGTCCTGGGTGAGGCCCAGTTCGCGGGAGATCTGGTAGACGAGATACTCGACGTCGTAGCCGACACCCCTCGTGCCGTACGACCCCAGGTACGAGAAGTCCTTGCGCAGCTTCGCGGAGTTGACCCCCGCGGCGGCCGCGAGCTCCTCGGAGGAGACCGTGGGTACCGAGCGCTCCGACAGCGCGGTCAGCGCGCGGAGATACAGCGGAAGCCGGGCGACGGTGGCCTCGGGAATCCCTCGGCTGCGGGTCGCCGGTCGGTGAGTTCGGCCAGTTGCCACGGTGCTCCTGCGGGTAGAGCGGGGCTGTAGGCGGTCATACGTCCCTACATGACCGCCCCGTCGAAAGCAGGCTATGTCTTTGTGAACGCGTGCACAAAGATGGTGTCCGTTTTGCCCGCCCAACGTGACCGGGCTCACGCGCCCCCGGCGCACTCCCGGGGAACCGGCGCACAAGCGCCGTCGTTCCTTCGCTTCTGGGGGCAAAACCGCACACTCTCCTCTGTGTATCCCGCCCCCGAGACCAGTCACCCTCGATCCTAAGCGACCCTTACGGCCGCTTTGGACTGCTCGGTCAGTCGCTCAGCGGCCGGACTCAGTCGGTCAGGGCCTTGCGCAGGCGCCCCTCGTTCACGCGCCAGAACGTGTGCTGCCTGCCGTCCACCAGCACAACCGGGATCTGCTCCCAGTACCGGTCGTGCAGTTCCCGATCCTCGGTGATGTCCTTCTGCTCCCAGGGGACTCCGAGATCACCGCACACCTTCTCCACAACGACCTGTGCGTCATCACACAGATGACATCCGGGCTTGCGGATCAGGGTGACGAGCCGGTCCCGAGGGGGTGTGCGGCGAAAGAGGGGACTCATGTCGGCCATTGTCGCGCGCCCGGGACGCGCCGGCCCCTGCTCCTCCAGCGGCATCTTTAACGACACGCTCGCCGAGAGTTCACAGGCTCCAAACCTCTCGACTCCGGAACCCCCGAACAAACTGGCTATGCTCACGCCATGGCCGCTCTCGGATGGCTCACTCCCCGTAGGCGCTCCGCCACGGCGCGGAGCGTTTTGGCAGGCGAGGCCTCGGCGGAGGCAGCCCGCAAATCCACGCAGGAAGCTTCCGGCACGACCGAGGAACCGCAGTTCCCGGTCCACGGCGACGACCAGGCCGCCGCCTTCTTCGACCTGGACAACACCGTCATGCAGGGCGCCGCGCTCTTCCACTTCGGGCGGGGCCTGTACAAGCGGAAGTTCTTCGAGACCCGCGACCTCGCGAAGTTCGCCTGGCAGCAGGCGTGGTTCCGGCTGGCCGGGGTCGAGGACCCCGAGCACATGCAGGAGGCCCGCGACTCGGCGCTGTCGATCGTCAAGGGCCACCGCGTCGCCGAACTCCAGTCGATCGGTGAGGAGATCTACGACGAGTACATGGCCGAGCGCATCTGGCCCGGCACCCGCGCCCTCGCCGAGGCCCACCTGGACGCGGGCCAGAGGGTCTGGCTGGTGACGGCTGCCCCCGTCGAGATCGCCCAGGTCATCGCCCGCCGCCTGGGCCTGACCGGCGCACTGGGCACGGTCGCCGAGTCGGTCGACGGCGTCTACACGGGCAAGCTCGTCGGCGAACCGCTGCACGGCCCCGCGAAGGCCGAGGCGGTCCGCGCGCTGGCCGCGGCGGAGGGCCTGGACCTGACCCGCTGCGCCGCCTACAGCGACTCGCACAACGACATCCCGATGCTGTCCCTGGTCGGCCACCCCTACGCCATCAACCCGGACTCCAAGCTGCGCAGGCACGCCCGCCAGCTGGACTGGCGCCTGCGCGACTACCGCACGGGCCGCAAGGCGGCCAAGGTCGGCATCCCCGCCGCGGCCGGCGTGGGGGCCGTGGCGGGCGGCACGGCGGCCGCGATCGCCCTGCACCGACGTCGTCGCTGACGACCCGATCAATCCGGGACACCATCGTTTGCGGGATGACAACGCCCGTAAATCCAACTGGCGTACCCCCAAAACCTCGTATCCAGTCCTCTTGGCTGCACACGGCCACAACACGCCCTGGACTCAGCCGCAATCCGAACCCTTCCGATCAACAACTGTTCACAATCCGGCACTTGATCCGGTGTCAATCGGTTACGGAAGCGACGTAATCGATGATTTGAGCAACTCGGTGTAGCAGAGCCTGCACGAAGCGTTATTCTCCTCAGACGCAAACCGGTACCCCTCCGTCGCTACGACGGGTGAAAGGTCCCGCACTGCACGTGATGGAAGCTCTGCCTCTGGGAGTCCCGTGTACCCACACGTCGGGGTTGACGCCTCGGGCCTGGCTACGCTGCGCGCAACGGTCCTCGACCTGTTGCGCGGCTTCGTCCCCACCGCGTACGCCGTCCCCGCATTCGCCACCGCCGCACCCGTAGGCCCTTGCTATGCACTGGCCGACGGCAGCGCCGCGGTCGGCAGACGAGGGCGCCCGTCCGGCGGGGCCACCGCCCGACGGCCCGCGGCGGACAGCGACAGCGCCCGCATGATGGACCTGGTGGAGCGCGCCCAGGCCGGCGAGGCCGACGCCTTCGGCCGTCTCTACGACCAGTACAGCGACACCGTGTACCGGTACATCTACTACCGGGTCGGAGGAAAGGCGACAGCCGAGGACCTCACCAGCGAGACCTTTCTGCGAGCCCTGCGCCGCATCGGCACGTTCACCTGGCAGGGCCGCGACTTCGGCGCCTGGCTGGTCACCATCGCCCGCAACCTCGTCGCGGACCACTTCAAGTCCAGCCGCTTCCGCCTCGAGGTCACCACCGGCGAGATGCTCGACGCCAACGAGGTCGAGCGCTCCCCCGAGGACTCCGTCCTGGAGTCCCTCTCCAACGCCGCCCTGCTCGACGCCGTACGGCGGCTCAACCCCCAGCAGCAGGAGTGCGTGACACTCCGCTTCCTCCAGGGCCTCTCCGTCGCCGAGACCGCCCGCGTGATGGGCAAGAACGAGGGCGCCATCAAGACCCTCCAGTACCGGGCCGTCCGCACTCTCGCCCGGCTCCTCCCGGAAGACGCCCGCTGACCGGCCCGCACGCTCGGCGACATCCAACTCACGTTCCGTGACAGTCCGTTGACTTCCGCATCCGATCAGCCGGGGTCCGTAACCCAAGTGCCGCGCCGCTCGTTGTGAGGGATGCAGGCTCCCTGTGGTCACCCCTGGCCGACCCCGATCACTCGATCGTGTGGTTGAGGTCAGGGTGTGCAACCCTCAGGACCCCCTGGGGAGTCGACCGTCATGACGAGAGGAGGTGCCGCCAGTGATCGCGAACGTATCGGCACACCGGCGGGCGAACGCCTTCGCCCAGGCCCTGGAGGAGCAGTCCGAGCAGGGCACGGCGGCCGAGCAGCCCGAAGGTTCGGCACCAGCCCCGGCACCCGCGGAACAGACCGAACCGGCACGCCTGACGGCGCTGGCCTCCGGTCTCGACGCGCTGCCCAAGCCGGAGCTCGACCCTGAGGTCAAGGTCGTCCAGCGGGCCCAGCTGGTGGCCGCGTTCGAGGCCATGCTCCAGGAGGGCACCGCAGGAGGCGGGGCGACAGACCGAGCGGTCCCAGGACAGCGCTCCCGTGGCGCCCACCGCGCCGGCTCACTGAAGAAATTCCGGCCGCGTTCCCGGCTCGCCAAGGGCCTCACCGCGGGCGGACTCAGTGTCGGAGTGGCCGCGAGCGCCTTCGGCGGAGTCTCCGCCGCCAGCTCCGACGCCCTGCCCGGCGATTCGCTCTACGGCCTCAAGCGCGGCATCGAGGACGTGAAACTCGGCCTCGCCGACAGCGCCGACGAGCGCGGCCGGGTCTACCTCGACCACGCCTCCACCCGGCTCAGCGAAGCCCGCCGCCTGATGGAGCGCGGCCGCAGCGGCCCCCTGGACCACGAGTCCCTGGGCGAGATCCGCCGCGCCCTGTCCGGCATGCGGCACGACGCGTCGGAAGGCCACCGGCTGCTCAGCGAGGCGTACGAGCACGACCCGGATTCCCTGGGCCCCATCCAGGCCCTGTCGGCGTTCTCCCGCTCCCACCGCGAGGCCTGGGGCGAACTGCGCGAGAGGCTCCCCGTCCAGCTCGGGGACGTCAGCGACCAGGTGTCGTCGGTGTTCGACGCCATAGAGGAGGATGTCGCCCCGCTGCGCTCCCTGCTCCCCGAGCCCCCGGCGAAGAACGGCGGCGAAGGCAAGCACCGAGGCGCCTCCGAGTCGGCCTCCACCGGCTCCTCCGCCACCGACCGGTCGGCCCAGCCCGGCAAGAGCGGCAGCGGGCGCACCGACAAGGGCGGCACCGGCGGAAGCAGCGGCAGCCCCAGCCGCTCGGCCGGCTCCGGCAGCGACAGCGACGGCCTGCTCGGCGGCAGCACCGGCGGCCTGCTCGACCCGCCGAAGGACAGCGACGCGAGCACCTCCCCGTCCGCGGAAGGCAGCCCGGCCGTACCCAAGCCGGATGTGACGCTCCCACCGCTGCTGCCCGGCTTGCTGCCCGGTCTGGGCATCGACGGCGAGGACGCACGCTAGACGGCGCTGGGCGCCCCTGTGCGGGGCGCCCAGCGCCGTAGGCGAAGCATCAGAAGAAGACCGACCGCCGCTGCACCAGCAGCTTGTACAGCGTGTGCTGGATCTGCTCCCTGACCTGATCGGTCAGGTTGAACATCAGCATCGGGTCCTCGGCCGCCTCCGGCGGATAGCCGTCCGTGCGGATCGGCTCGCCGAACTGGATCGTCCACTTGGTCGGCAGTGGAATCGCGCCGAGCGGTCCGAGCCAGGGGAACGTGGGCGTGACCGGGAAGTACGGAAAGCCCAGCAGGCGGGCGACCGTCTTGGCGTTGCCGATCATCGGGTAGATCTCCTCGGCCCCGACGATCGAGCAGGGGACGATCGGCGTCCCTGCGCGCAGCGCCGTCGAGACGAAACCCCCGCGGCCGAAGCGCTGGAGCTTGTACCGGTCCGCGAAGGGCTTGCCGAGGCCCTTGAAGCCCTCCGGCATCACCCCGACCAGTTCGCCCTGCTCCAGCAGCCGTGCCGCGTCCTCGGCACAGGCCAGGGTGTGGCCGAGCTTGCGGGCCAGTTCGTTGACCACCGGCAGCATGAACACCAGATCGGCGGCGAGCAGGCGCAGATGCCGTCCCGCCGGATGGTTGTCGTGCACGGCGACCTGCATCATCAGGCCGTCCATCGGCAGCGTGCCCGAGTGGTTGGCGACGATCAGGGCGCCGCCCTCGGACGGGATGTTCTCGATGCCCTTCACCTCGACCCGGAAGTACTTGTCGTACAACGGGCGCAGCAGGGACATCAGGACCTGGTCGGTGAGCTCCTCGTCGTAGCCGAAGTCGTCGACCTCGTAGTCCCCGGTGAGTCGCCGGCGCAGGAACGCGAGCCCGCCCGCGATCCGCCGTTCCAGACCGCCGTCGCCGTCCTGGGACCGCTCAGGCGGCTGCTCCTCAGAAGTCACAGGAACATCATCCTGCGGAACAGCCCTGGTGGGCAGGGGCTGCACCTCACGGACCGGCGGCGACTCCGTGCCCGAGCGGCGGTTCCCCGCGCTCCGGCGCCGCTGGGGGCGCTGCACGGCGCTTCCGCGGGACCGGTCGTCATCGAACGGAATGACCTTGGCATCCGCCATCGTTGATGCGCTCCTCAGTTGGCGCTCTGCGTCGGGGGGTGGCCGTCGCCCGCGAGGGGCAGTGCGGCGATCCGGTCGACGGCCCCCGCAAGGGCCTCCGGCGGAAGAAGTCCGGGTCCCTGGCTGCGGGCGAAGTCCGCGAACGTTTCCGCGGTCGTGTACTTGGGCTGGAATCCCAGCGTTTCGCGCATCTGGCCCGTGGCCACGACCCGGCCGTGGGTGAGCAGCCGGATCTGCTCGGGCGAGAAGTCCGTCACCCCCAGCGTACGCACCAGCGAGCCCGCCCAGGTGACGGCCGGGAGCGGCAGCGGCACGGTGGGGCGCCCCAGGCGCCGGGAGCACTGGGAGAGCAGCAGGACGCCGTCGCCGGCGATGTTGAAGGTGCCGCTGTTGAGCGTGCCCCGCCGGGGCTCGTGGGAGGCGATCCGCAGCACCTCGATCACATCGTCCTCGTGCACGAACTGCAGCCTGGGGTCGTAGCCGAACACGGTCGGCAGGACCGGCAGCGCGAAGTACGAGGCGAGCGGGGTGTCCGCGGTCGGGCCGAGGATGTTGGCGAACCGCGGCACGCACACGGCCACGTCGGGCCGGCGGCGCGCGAAGCCGCGGACGTAGCCCTCGACCTCCACCGTGTCCTTGGCGAAGCCGCCGCTGGGCAGGGACTTGGGCGGGGTCGTCTCGGTGAAGACGGCCGGGTCGCGGGGCGCGGAGCCGTAGACGTTGGTGCTGGACTTCACGACCAGCCGCTGCACGGCCGGGGACTTCTGGCAGGCACCGAGCAGCTGCATGGTGCCGATGACGTTGGTCTCCTTCAGGGAGGCCCGGTTGCCGCTGCCCAGCGGTGTGCCCGTCACGTCGAGGTGGACGATCGTGTCGGCGGCCGTCTCGGCGAGCACCCGGGCGATCGTGGGCTGCCGGATGTCGGCCTGGACGAAATCCGCGCCGCCCAGATGGTGCTCGGGCGGCACCGCGTCCACGGCGATCACCCGGTCCACCTCGGGGTCCCGCTGGATCCGCCTCACGAACCGGCCCCCCAGCTGGCGGGCCACTCCGGTCACGAGCACGACCTTGCCCAAGATCAGCGCCTTCCTTCCACAACCTCTTGTCCCCGCCGCGTTCCCCCGTGGGGCCAACTTAGCGGTTCGGTGTTGCGCTGTGATGACCGCCCGATGCGCGAAGTGACGGGAAGCGGCCGGACTTACGTGGCGATACACGTGTGGCCCCCCACCAGTGGGTGGGGGGCCACAACGACGCTCTCGCGGCGTCCGCGTCGCGAACCTACTTCTTGTTGCGACGCTGAACGCGCGTGCGCTTGAGCAGCTTGCGGTGCTTCTTCTTGGCCATCCGCTTGCGCCGCTTCTTGATAACAGAGCCCACGACTACCCTCGCTCACTTCTCATCACTCGGTGCTGGGCGCCATGGGCCCATACGACCTACGAGGGGCTAGCCTACCCGCCCGAGCGCTGAGGTCGTAATCGAGGGGGCCAGGGTGATCCCGAGTGCCCTGTGAGGGATCACCCCGCCCCAGCCGTCAGGCGGTTTCCACCCCCACGTAACTCTCGCGGAGGTACTCGTGAACCGCTTGCTCCGGGACGCGGAAAGACCGCCCCACACGGATCGCGGGCAGATGACCGCTGTGCACCAGCCGGTACACGGTCATCTTCGACACTCGCATCACCGAGGCGACTTCCGCCACGGTAAGGAACTGAACCTCGTTCAGAGGCCTCTCGCCAGCTGCAGCCATGACACACCTGAACCTTCCGCACTCGACGGCCACCGGCTTCCCCTTCCGGTGACTCTTCGTCGCTGCGTGCTCACTCCCCAATGTAGGGGCCAGTGATGCGAGTGGGGAAGAGGTGCACCCATCAACGGCCTACTGTGACAGACACGCCCGATTGAGTACGTAGCGGGTAAGCGGCAGGTAGTAATCAGATCGCACGCCGTCATCAAGTGGAACGACGACGGACACGGACCCCTCCGCCTGCCCGACGAACGGGGCGGGGTCGTCCGTATCGGCCGGCCCGATGGCCTCGAACCCCAGCTGACCTGCCCCGCAGACCCACCCGTGATCCCCGATCACCAGCTCGGGCAGGGGCCCGCCGGCCTCCGCCGCAGCGGCCAGCGCGGTACGAACCGGGAGCGGTGAGTGCGTATGTGCGCCGGGCTCACAACCGGGGCGTTCCACCCCGGGCGCCCGCACCAACGCGACTCCTCGTACGTAGTCGAGGTTGTACGTACGTAGGCCGAACCGGGTCGTTATGTCGACACAGCGACCCTGCGCGGGGGTGAGAACCGCACACCCCGCCGCCGACAGCGCGTCTGCCAGAGCGGCGTAGAAGCCGAGCAGCCGATGCGGGTGCCCGGTACCGAGAAGCACCGGAGCACCCCGCCGGGCGACATCGGCGAGACGGTCCGCGAAGGTGTCCAGCGCGGCCACCGTCCGCTGCGGATCGATCACGTCCTGGCCGGAAGTCCTCCGAGAATCGGCCGAAACCCCGCACCTGTCCGCCATCAGCTCGATCAATTCCCGCTGCTTCCAAGCCCCTTCGGGATCGATGCCGAGCAGCACACGGGGGTCCCGGGCAGCGAAGAGCCGGTAGCTGCGCAGGCTCTCCTCACGCGATGTGGCCACGGTACCGGCGAGGCGTGCACCCACCAGGTGCGTACGAAGAACTTCGGGGGTCAGCACGAGAAGATCGTCCGCGACCAGGGCCTCACCTGTCCCGGGAACCGGCGAACACCGCTCGGTCGGCCTACCAGGCCCACCAGGGGCGCCTCACCCCGGCAGCAGCCCCCGCAGCGGGAACACCGCCCGCCGGGCCGCCAGCACCGCCTGGTCCAGCCGGTCCGCCGGGTCGTACCCCGCTTCCCAGCCGGTCCACTCCACGGGCCAGCGCCCGTCCGTCATCCGCGCCGGGGCCAACTGCCGTGTCCGCGCGAACACTTCCTGCCGCCACCCCTCGGGGATCACCGCCTCGGGCTCCACCTCCCGGTGCGCCGCGATCGCGACCAGATGCGTCCACGACCTCGGTACGACGTCCACCACCGCGTAGCCGCCCCCGCCAAGGGCCACCCACCGACCGTCGGCGTACTCGTGCGCCAGGTCGTGACAGGCCAGCTGCACCGCCCGCTGCGCGTCCAGCGACACGGCCAGATGCGCGAGCGGATCCTCGAAGTGCGTATCGGCCCCGTGCTGCGTCACCAGCACCTGCGGCCGGAAATCGGCGATCAGCTCCGGCACCACGGAATGGAACGCCCGCAGCCACCCGGCGTCCCCGGTCCCGGCCGGCAGCGCCACATTCACCGCCGAGCCCTCCGCGGAGTCCGCCCCGGTCTCCTCCGGCCACCCGGTCTGCGGGAACAGCGTCCGGGGATGCTCGTGCAGCGAGATCGTCAGCACCCGCGGGTCGTCCCAGAACGCCGCCTGCACCCCGTCCCCGTGATGCACGTCGACGTCGATGTAGGCGACCCGCTCGGCCCCGAGCTCCAGCAGCCGGGCGATCGCCAGCGACGCGTCGTTGTAGATGCAGAACCCGGACGCACCACCGGGCATCGCGTGATGCAGCCCGCCCGCGAAGTTCACCGCGTGCGGCGTCTCTCCACGCCACACGGCCTCCGCCGCCCCCACCGACTGCCCGGCGATCAGCGACGACACCTCATGCATCCCCGCGAAGGCCGGATCGTCCATCGTCCCCAGCCCGTACGACTGGTCCGCCGCGCCCGGATCGGCCGACGCGGCCTTCACCGCCTCGATGTAGTCCTCCCGGTGGACGAGCCGCAGCGTCGACTCCCCGGCCGCCTTCGCGGCGACCACCTCCACCTCACGGTCCAGCCCGAAGGCGTCGACCAGTCTCCGGGTCAGCGCGAGCCGGACCGGGTCCATCGGATGCCCGGGACCAAAGTCATAGCCCGTTACTGCCTCGTCCCACATCAGCTGTGTGCGGCCGCTCATGCCCGCCACCGTATCGGTCCGGTTGAGCGGCGAACGAACGGGCGTACACCAGCGTCACCAGCACCAACACCATCGGCACGAGCATGGCCCCGCGATAACTCCACAGATCACCGAGCGCGCCCACCAGCGGCGAACCGATCAAGAACCCCACATAGTTGAAGACATTCAGCCGCGCGACGGCCGCGTCCGAAGCCCCCGGGAACAATCTGCCGGCCGCCGCGAACGTCTGCGGCACCAGCACACACAACCCCAGCCCCAGCAGCGTGAACCCCAGCATCCCGACCCACGCCCCAGGAGCCCCCGCCACCACGGCGAACCCACCCGCCGCGACCAGCGCCCCGGCCCGCACCACCGCGACCGCCCCGAACCGCCGCACCCCGAAGTCCCCCAACGCCCGCCCCAGCAGCGTGGTGACCATGTACACGTTGTACGGCACCGTCGCCATCTGCTCCGAGCTGCCCAGCACGTCCTGCAGATACTTCGCACTCCAGTTGGAGACCGTCGAGTCCCCGATGTACGCGACGGTCATCACCAGACACAGCGGCAACAGCAACTTGAACGCGAGGGCCTGCCCCTCGCCCGCCTTCCCCTCCATCCCGGACTCCGCCACCGGGCCCCGATCGCCGCCGTCGACATACCACCGGCTCCCCACCAGCACAGCCGGCAACAGCGCCAGCACGACCGGCAGATACGACACCCACAACGCCAGATCCCAGTGCGCCCCCACCCACGCCAGCGAGGCCCCGACGATCCCGCCCAGGCTGTAGACCGCGTGAAAACTGAGGATGATGCTGCGCCCGTACGCCCGCTGCAGGCTCACCCCGAGCATGTTCATCGACGCGTCCAGCACCCCGACGGCGAGCCCGAACGCCGCGAGCGCCACCCCCAGCTCCACCATCCGCTCCCCGGCACCGACCCCGAGCAGCGCCAGCAGCACCACGGGCTGGGACCACCGCAGCAGCCGGCTCGGCGGCACCCGCTTCACCAGCCGCTCGGTGCTGACGCTCCCGACGCCGGCGAGGATCGGCACGGCGGCCAGAAAGGCGGGCAGCAGCGCGTCGGAAACCCCGTACCGGTCCTGGATGGCCGGGATCCGCGTCACGAGCAGAGCGAAGGCGACCCCCTGCACGAAAAAGCTGAACGCCAACGAACCTCTGCCGCGCCGCAGCACATCAGTCATGGCGGCGAGCGTAGGGCCCCGGCTTACCCGTGGGTAGATCCAGCCAAAGATGAATTTGCCTCATCTTCCACGGGCTCACACCAGCAGATCGGCCAGCTCCCCCATGTCGGAGAAGAGCCGGGTGGCGCCGGCGAGCCTCTCCGCCGGAGTCATGGCGATGAACCCGTACACGTCCATCCCGGCCGCGACCGCCGCCCGCACCCCCAGCGGACTGTCCTCGACGACGACACACCGCTCCGGCGCGACCCCCATGCGCTCGGCGGCGTACAGGAACAGATCGGGAGCCGGCTTCCCCCGCCCGACGTCCTGCGAGCTGAAGATCCGCCCCTCGTCGAACCACCGATCGAGCCCGGTTGTCCGATGCCCCACCCGAATCCGCTCATGGCTCCCGGACGAGGCCACGCAGTACGGCACCCCGTCCGCGGCGAGCTTCTCCAGGACGCCGGAGGCCCCGGCCACAGCCACGAGCTCCTTCTCGAACGCCGCGAACACCCGGGCGTGAAAGACGTCGTCGAAGCTCTCCGGCAACCGCTGTCCCGTCCGCTCGAGAACCAGCTCATGAATTCGGTGCATCGCCGACCCCATGTAGTCCCGAATGGACTCCTCGTACGAGGTCGGGTGCCCGAGCTCGGTGAGATACGCGGCCAGCAGCCGGTTGGAGATGGGCTCACTGTCGACGAGTACACCATCGTTGTCGAAGATGACGAGATCGTAGTTCATGTAACGACCTTAAACGCAGAAAACCCCGTGCCGAATGGCACGGGGTTTTCTTTCAATGATTGTTCGGCGGCGTCCTACTCTCCCACAGGGTCCCCCCTGCAGTACCATCGGCGCTGAAAGGCTTAGCTTCCGGGTTCGGAATGTAACCGGGCGTTTCCCTAACGCTAAAACCACCGAAACACTATGAAACTGTAAACTGCCGCACCATACCGTGACCTGGCATGGGGCTGTTCGTGGTTTCAGAACCAACACAGTGGACGCGAGCAACTGAGGACAAGCCCTCGGCCTATTAGTACCGGTCAACTCCACACGTTACCGTGCTTCCATATCCGGCCTATCAAC
>NZ_JBVIWP010000002.1:0-493296 GCF_055594445.1 Streptomyces sp. NPDC040589
TTCATCACCACGATCATCTGCATGCGCGCCCCGGGCATGACGATGTTCCGCATGCCGATCTTCGTGTGGAACGTGCTGCTGACCGGTGTGCTGGTGCTCCTCGCCTTCCCGGTCCTGGCCGCGGCCCTGTTCGCGCTGGAGGCGGACCGCAAGTTCGGGGCGCAGATATTCGACTCCGCCAACGGCGGGGCGTTGCTGTGGCAGCACCTGTTCTGGTTCTTCGGCCATCCGGAGGTGTACATCATCGCGCTGCCGTTCTTCGGCATCATCTCCGAGGTCATTCCGGTCTTCTCCCGTAAGCCGATGTTCGGTTACACGGGTCTGATCAGCGCGACGATCGCGATCGCGGGTCTGTCCGTGACGGTGTGGGCGCACCACATGTACGTCACCGGCGGTGTGCTGCTGCCGTTCTTCTCCTTCATGACCTTCCTCATCGCGGTCCCGACCGGTGTGAAGTTCTTCAACTGGGTCGGCACCATGTGGCGCGGCAGCCTGTCGTTCGAGACACCGATGCTCTGGGCGATGGGCTTCCTGATCACGTTCGTGTTCGGCGGGCTCACGGGTGTGCTGCTGGCCTCGCCGCCGATCGACTTCCATGTCTCCGACTCGTACTTCGTGGTGGCCCACTTCCACTACGTCATCTTCGGGACGGTCGTGTTCGCGATGTTCTCCGGCTTCCACTTCTGGTGGCCGAAGTTCACCGGCAAGATGCTGGACGAGCGCCTCGGCAAGATCACCTTCTGGACGCTGTTCATCGGCTTCCACGGCACGTTCCTGGTCCAGCACTGGCTCGGCGCGGAGGGCATGCAGCGGCGGATCCCCGACTACCTGGCGGTGGAGGGCCTGACGACGCTCAACACGGTGTCGAGCATCTCCTCGTTCCTGCTCGGCATGTCGATGCTGCCGTTCTTCCACAACGTCTGGAAGACGGCGAAGTACGGCGAGAAGGTGACGGCCGACGACCCGTGGGGCTACGGCCGCTCCCTGGAGTGGGCCACCTCCTGCCCGCCGCCCCGCCACAACTTCGTCGCCCTCCCCCGGATCCGCAGCGAGTCCCCGGCGTTCGACCTGCATCATGCGGACGTCGCGGCGGCGGAGCGGGAGCTGACGCTCCGATGACCGCGATGAAGGGTCTCCCTGTGGACATGCGGGTCTTCCATCACGAGGTCGAGGGCCATCTCCTCGCCGCCGCGGCGCGCGAGGAGGCCCGCACGGCCGCCGAGCGCTTCGCCGCCGGGCTCGACTGGCTGCCCGATGCTCAACGGCAGGAGGTGGAACGGCTGTTCGCCGCGGAGCACCTCGCCCTCACCCGTGCCTCGTGGCAGCGGACGGTCCACCGCGGGGAGGAACTGCGGGGCGAGTACGAGGCGGCGTACCGCGGGCTCCGCGCCCGGCTGCTGGCCGCACTGCTGCTGGGAGTCACGCTGGTGGTGGCCGTGAACCTCGTGGTCCTGGTGTCGGGCTAGTCCGCTCAGTCCCGCGTCGCGGGTCGCAGGACCTCGATCAGGCTGGCGTAGCTGTCCTGTCCGTGACCCGCCGCGGCGGCCTTCTCCATGGCGGTTTTCAGCAGCTCGGGCAGCGCGTTGTCGATGCCCCGGGCCGCCGCCGCGTGGATGAGGTGGTCGATGGCCGCGATCTGCACGTCGACGGTGGCGTCGTCGCCCGGGTAGCGGCCCTCGTCCACCTGCGGGGCGTACGTGGTGAGGAAGCCCGCTACAGCGGTCAGCCAGCGGATCGCGACGGGGGTGAAGTCGCCGGCGGGCGTCCCCTCGGCGCCGACCAGCGCCGTGCCGTGCAGCCAGCCGGTCATGGTGGACCACATCAAGCCGAGCAGCGCGGCGTCGTAGAGGGAGGCGAGGCCGGGGTCGGTGCCCAGGTACAGGGGGTCGCCGAGGGCCGTCAGGGTGGGGCGGTGAGTTTCGAAGACCTGCCGGGAGCCGCTGTACAGGAACATCATGGCGGGGTCGCCGACGCCGGGCGGGGTGGTCATGATGGCGCCGTCGAGGTAGTCGGCCCCGTGGGACCGGGCCCACTCGACGGCCTGGTGGGCCTGCTCGGGAGAGCCGGAGGTGAGGTTGACCAGGGTTCTGCCCGCGAGGTCGACGGCGGCCGGGTCGAGGACCGTGTACAGCGCCTCGTAGTCCAGCACGCAGGCGATGATCAGCGAGGAGGCGTCGATCGCCTCCTGGGGCGTGGCGGCCAGGCGGGCGCCACGCTCGACCAGGGGCCTGGCCTTGTCCGGGGACCGGTTCCAGACCGTGGTCGGGTGGCCCCGGTCCAGCAGCGCGGCGGCCAGGGCCGAGCCCATCGAGCCCAGTCCGAGAACGGTGACGGCCTGCTGTTCTGCGTTCATGCCCAACTCCTCGTGAAGCGTACGTAGGTGATGCGTGATCACGTACGGCAACGCTCGCAGGGCGCGAAGATCGGGAACAGTGACAGTAGTGACGGCGTCCACCAAATTCCTGCCATACGCTTCGGGGCATGGGTGCTGGTTCCGTCGCCGTGGTCGTGACCGAGGAGATCGGGGTCCCGTCGTGGGATCTGTACGAACTGAGCATCCCCTGCACGGTGTTCGGCAAGCCGCAGCCGGATCTGGCCGATCCCTGGTACGACCTGCGGCTCTGCGGGACGGGTGCGGGGGCGCGGGAGGGTGCGGAGGGGCACGGGCTGACACTGCGGACCCGCTACGGACTCGACGACCTGGCGGACGCGGACACGGTCATCGTGCCCTCGGTGCCCGACCCGTGCGTCGACGAGGGCAGGCCACTGCCGGAGGGTTTGGTCGCGGCCCTGCGGCGCGCCCATGACGCGGGTGCCCGCATGGTGTCCCTGTGCACCGGAGCCTTCGCGCTCGCCGAGGCGGGGCTGCTCGACGGACGCCGCGCCACCGCCCACTGGATGCACACCGACCGGCTGGCCGAGCGGTACCCCAAGGTGCGGGTCGACGAGTCGGTGCTGTACGTGGACGACGGCGATGTCCTCACCAGCGCCGGGCTCACCGCCGGCCTCGACCTGTGTCTCCATCTGGTGCGGCGCGACCTGGGCGCGCACGTCGCCAACCAGCTGGCGCGCCGCATGGTGGTGCCCGCTCACCGGCCGGGCGGGCAGGCGCAGTTCATCGAGCTGTCGGTGCCGCCCAGCGACGACGAGGGGCTGGCTCCCGTCCTGGAGTGGGCGAGGGCGAACCTCGACCGGCCGCTGACGGTCGCCGATCTGGCGCGGCGGGCCTCGATGAGTCCGCGTACCTTCTACCGGCGCCTCCAGGCTGCGACCGGGACGACACCTCTCCAGTGGCTCCTCGACCAGCGGCTCGGGCGCGCCCGGTCACTGCTGGAGTCGACGGACCTGCCGATCGAGAAGGTCGGGGAACTGAGCGGCCTCGGCACGGCCAACAACCTCCGTCACCACTTCCTCAAGCACCTCGGGGTGTCGCCGGGCGACTACCGGCGGGCCTTCCCGGGGACGCCCACCGGCGGACGCGGCCGGACACGGGTCTGACTCACGTCCGGGGAGTCCAGCCCGGCGGGCGCAGGATCCCCAGCAGCTGCCGGACCAGTTCCTCGACCACCTCGTCCAGCGTCGCGTCCACCCACCCGGCGCTCCAGTCGTGCAACAGCCCGTTGACGCTGCCGATGAAGCCCGTCGCCGCGAGGCGGTAGTCGCGGGGTGCGGCCTCCCCGCGTGCGGCGGCCGCTTCGGCCTCGGCGCAGATGAGGCCGACCCAGCCGGCCCGGCGGGCGAGCCGCTGCTCCTCCATGCGCGGGCTGACGCCGATGATCTCGACGAACGTGATGCGGATACGGCGCGGATCGGCCGCGAGGTTCCCGGCGTAGGCGCGGAAGATCGCCGTGGCGCGCTCGACGAGCGGCAGTTCGGCGGATGCCGCCGCGGCCTCCAGGACCGCCGCCTCGGCCCAGCCGTTGACCTGGAGATGCAGCGCGGCGAGCACGTCCTCCAGGGTGCGGAACTCCTCGTAGAACTGGCGCGTGGACAGTCCGGCCGCCTCGCTGAGCGCCGCGACCGTGGTGGAGCGGAAGCCGGGGGTGTCGCCGAACAGCCGGAGCGCGGCGTCGAGGAACCGCCGGCGCCGCTCGGCCTGCCGCTCCTCGGCTGTCTTGCCGCCGTAGCGGCCGGTCGGCGCTCTGAGTCTGCCCGGCACCGGCTCTCCCTTCGTGGTTCGAACACCGATTTTGTCGTGCACGCGCTCTTGTGGAGAAGGCCGCCCCTTCCTTACTTTTCAGTAAGTTCATTCTGAAACCACGTGTGTTCAGATTCCAAGGAGCAGTCATGCCTGCTTTCCGACGACGGCACCTGTGCTCCGTAGCCGCCGCCCTCGCCCTGACCTTCACCGTCCCCGCGACCGCTGCCCATGCGGACGCCCCGGCCGCCTCCGCCGCGCTGCGCGAGGTGCTGTTCGTGGGCAACAACTGGGAAGGCACCGCCGATGTCATCAGGTCCACCGGCGACTTCGCGAAGATCGGCCGGATCGACGTCGTCCCCGACAAGGACGAGCGGATGGCGGAGATCAACGCCGATCCGATCCGGTGGATCGCCTTCATGACGATCCGCAACAGCGTCGGCGAGGGCCACGACCAGTTCGTCGACGACATGTACTCCACGCCGGACGGGAAGTCGGTGGTGGTCTCCCGGCCGAGCTTCGCCGACGTCGTCTCGATCGACCTCGCCTCCGGGCGGATCAACTGGCGCTTCCCGGTGTCCGGTTTCCGCGCCGACCACATGGCGGTCTCCCCCGACGGCAAGCGGGTCGCGGTGTCGGCGTCGACCGGCAACTCCGTGCACGTGCTGGACATCGAGACCGGCAAGCAGCTCGGCAAGGCGGCCACCGGGGACAAGCCGCACGAGAACATCTTCACCAAGGACGGCAAGTACATCTACAACATGTCGATCGGCGAGGTGAACACGCAGACCGACGCCCCGTGGCTGGACTGGACGAAGGGCGACCGGCGCATCACCGTCATCGACGCGACCACGTACCAGCAGGTCAAGGTCATCGACATGCGCCAGCGCCTGGACGCGATCGGTCTCAAGGACCACTCGGACGCGGTCCGGCCGGCCGTGTTCTCGCCGGACGAGTCGAAGCTGTACTTCCAGGTGTCGTTCTTCAACGGCTTCTTCGAGTACGACCTGGCCACCGACAAGATCACCCGCACGAAGACCCTGCCGAAGAACCCGGCGACCAGCGACGACCGCACCACGTTCGTCAACGACTCCCGCCACCACGGCCTCTCGATGAGCCCGGACGGCCGCAAGCTCTGCGTCGCGGGCACCATGGACGACTACGCCACGGTCGTCGACCGCGCCACCCTCCAGGAGGGCCCGCTCGTCACCGCCGCCAAGCCCTACTGGGCCACGGTCAGCGGTGACGGCAGAAGTTGTGTGGTCTCCGAGAGCGGCTCCGACCAGGTCACGGCCATCGACTTCGCCACCGGGAAGAAGGTCGTGTCCGTGCCGGTCGGAGACCACCCGCAGCGCGTCCGGCTCGGCCATGTGGAGGCCGGCTGGACGAGCCCGGCCGGCTAGTCGACCTCCTTCGCGGCCCATGTCGCCAGCTCGGAGCGGGCCGCCTTCAGCAGGTCCGCCGAGGGGGCCGTCGCCCCGTTGGTCACCAGCGCGTAGTGCAGGACGCCCGAGTCCGGCGCGGTGAGCAGCAGGCGGCGGCTTCCCGTGCCGCCGGGCTCCTGCGCCACGCCGACCGGGGTCGTCGAGGTGTACGCCGGCGGGGCATGGGCCGTGCCCAGGTCGGAGACGACCGTGGTGGACGAGGTCGGGAAGCTCGCCGGCAGGTGCAGTTCGGTGGGCGCCGAGCCGCCGTCCGAGCGCCACAGCAGCAGCCCGTACTGCCCCGATCCCACGAGCCGTTGTACGTTCGGCAGCGAGCTCGGCACCGGGTTCCAGGTCAGCGTCGTCGAGCCGTCCCGGGAGCGGTCCTCGTAGGTGAAGCCGACGGTTCTGCCGGCCGTGGCAGTCGGGTAGAGGCGGTCCAGGAGCCGGGCGTCCTGGCGCAGCACGGGCTTGCCCGAGTCGTCGAGGCGTACGGCGGACAGGTCCTCGTCGTTCCAGGCGTCACCGGTGGTGAGCACCTTGTCGGGGTTGCCGTTCATCAGCTCGCGGTGCCGGCCGTTGTAGATGTCCCACTGCCACTGCGAGCCGGAGAGCACGGGTCCCGAGGTGGCCGGGTCGGACCACCAGTCGGCGCCTTTCAGGCGGGAGTCGAGGGCCTGGTACATGGCCTTGAGGACGGTCGGCGCCTTGTCGGAGACGTTGCCGGCCAGCGGGTGCCCGAACTCGCTGACCACGGCGGCGGTCTGCGCGGAGGCCGCCCGGTCGCGGACGGTACGGAAGTCGTTCGCGTACTGGCCGTCGGCCGCCTTGCCCCACATGAAGACGCCAGAGATGGCCTTCTGGTCGTAGAAGTGGGTGTTGAACACGTAGCGCGGTCCGAGGGTGCCGGCGTCCAGCAGGCCGCCCTCCTGCTTCTGGAAGTCGAGGTTGGCGTTCCAGAAGAGGTTCGGCTCCACGAGGGCGGGCTTGTCCCGCCAGCCGGCCGTGTCCATGCGGGCCCGGAACTTCTCGTAGAACGGCCACAGCACGTCCTTCTCCCAGGCCCGGCTGGTCTGCCCGGAGTCGTGGACGCCGGCGTGCGGCTCGTTGTAGGGGTCGAAGCCGACGACGCCCTTGAACCGGTCGGCGTCCAGGTGCTGCCGGACGTACGCCATGGTCTTCTCGGCGGTGGCGAGGAAGGCGTCCTGCACGCCGTGAGCGTTGTGCCAGAAGTCGTACGAGGCTCGCTTCACGGCCTCGTTCTGGGTGATGTTCTGCCCCCAGAAGAGGCAGATCCCGCAGGACTCGTCGGGGTAGTTCCCGGCGTCCACCGCCCACTTGGGTGCGCCGTCGCCGGTGTACCAGCTGTCGGCGTCGAACAGGTGCCGGGAGTAGAGGTCCTGGTGGAAGTCGGGGTAGACGCGGATGCCGGCGTCGAGGAAGGCCCGCATCTGGTCGGTGGCGGCGGCGAGGTAGGCCGTGTCCACCTTGCCGCGCTCGGGCTCGGCGTACGCCCAGGAGAGCAGGAAGCGGACGGTGTTGCCGCCGCCGAGGGCACGCAGGGCGGTCGCCGACTTCTTCGCGTCGGCGACCGAGGCGAAGGGCAGGCCGCCGTTCTCCGCCAGCTTGGTCTCGCCGGAGACGTTGTAACCGCGGAGCACGATCTCGCGGCCGGAGGCGTCGGTGAAGCGGCCGTTCCGCACGGTGACGGTCGGGTCGTCGAACCAGAGGGAGCCGGGAGGGGGCGCGGCGGTGGCGGGCGGGACGCCCGCCACCGTCACGGAGCCGAAGAGGACAGCCAGGACAACCAGGAGACGTGCCTGAATAGTTGGCATGTACACTACAGTCCGGCCATTTCAGGACACCGTCAACACCCCTGACTCTGGAGTAAGTTCCCTCTGGGCCGGCTCGCACACGTCATCCGGCCATCCTTCGTGTCACATTCAACAAGTACTCCTTCCTGTTCAGCGGGTTGTGGTCGGTGCGCGGGCGCCTCGGAACCGTGCCGTGCGTGACGGGCGCGTAGTGGTCGAAGACGCTCTCCAACTCGCCCTCGCCACGGGTGAGCCCGGGCAGCCGCTGTTCCAGTTCGTGCACCCGCGCCGCGGGCACCGTGCCCGCCAGGACGCATCCGGCGCCCCGGGTCTCGGTCGTCCGCGGTACGGCGGTGAGCGCGGCCAGCACCGGCAGCAGCGCGCCGAGGGTGTCCGCCGGGGCCTCGACACGGAAGCGGTGCATCGGCTCGTGGACGCGGGTCCCGGCCCGCCGCAGCGCTTCGAGGAGCACCAGCGGGGTCAGACCGCGGAAGTCGGCGCCGGTGCTCGACATGCTCTTGTCGAAGCCCTGGTGGGCGTGGCTCTGGCGGGGTGAGTAGCCGCTGTGCGTCATGGTGACGGTGCAGTCGGGGATCCGCCAGCCGTGCGGGCCCTGGTCGAGGGTCTCGCGCACGGTGTCCTCGACGGCCTTGAAGAAGGCGTACGGCATGGAGCCGAGCTCCACCTCCAGCCGGAAGCAGACGCCGGAGCCGACCGGTGCGGGATCGACGCGCAGGCCGACCGTCGCGAGGAACGGGTTGGCGTCCTTCTTGTTGAACTCCACGGCCTGCCCCGTGCCGACGAGCCGCTCGACGCACAGGGGTGTGGTCTCGCGGAAGGTGACGCCGAGCCCGTACTCCTCGGCGAGGGTGGCCTGGATGACCTCCTTCTGCACCTCGCCGTACAGGGACACGGAGGTCTCCTGCCGCCGTTCGTCGTGGCGCAGGCCGATCAGCGGGTCCTGTTCGGCGAGTTGGGTGAGCGCGAGGTGCAGTGCGCCGCTGTTCACGTCCGGGCCCGGGACGACGACGGTCTCCAGGGTGGGCGGGGCGAAGAAGTGCTCGTACGCCTTGCGGGGTTCGCCGATCGCGTCGCCGATCCTGATGTCGCCGAGACCCCAGAGCCGGGCGATCTGTCCGGCGACGACGGCGTCCCCTCGGGTGTCCGTCCCCTGCCCGAAGACGCTGATCGCGGTGATCCGGCCTTCGGCGCCGTCCGTTCCGAACGGGATCCGGTCGCGGGTGCGCAGGGTGCCGGAGAACAGCCGGGCGTAGGCGGCCTTCTCCCCCGCCGGGCCCCGCTCGACCTTGAACACGGTCCCGGAGAGCGGCCCGTCCGCGTCCCCGTCGGCCGGGGGCAGCAGTTCCTCGATGCCCGCCAGGAGCGCGTCCACACCGGCGCCCGTGGCGGCGGAGCCGAAGAAGACGGGGTGGACCAGGGCCTCCCGGGTCCGGGCGACGAGGGAGGTGTGCAGGAGGGCGTCCGTGACGGTGTCCTCGACGTACGCGGACAGCAGCGTGTCGTCGTGGCCGGCGAGGACGTCGAGCGCGGCCGGGACGGGACCGGGCGTGAAGCGAGCCCGGCGCGTGCCGAGGCCGGTGGCGGTTCCCATCGGCACGATCGCGGGTGTCAGCCGGGCCGAGATCGCCCGCAGCACCTCCTCGTACCGTGCGCCGCGCCGGTCGATCTTGTTGACGAAGAGCAGGGTCGGGATGCGCAGCCGCTGGAGCGTCCGCATCAGCACCCGTGTCTGCGCCTGCACTCCTTCGACGGCGGAGACGACGAGCACGACGCCGTCCAGCACGCCGAGCACCCGCTCCACCTCGGCGATGAAGTCCGGGTGGCCGGGGGTGTCGATCAGGTTGACCGTCACACCGTCGAGGGGGAAGGAGACGACGGCGGACTTGATGGTGATGCCGCGCTGTCGCTCCAGCGCGAGGGTGTCGGTACGGGTGTTCCCGTCGTCGACGCTGCCGATCTCGTCGATCACCCCGGCCGAATGGAGCAACCGCTCGGTCAGGCTGGTCTTACCGGCGTCGACATGGGCGAGGATTCCAAGGTTGAGCACGTGCACGAAGCGTCATGTCCTTCGGAGAGAGGTCCGTTCCTGACTGGGGGGACATGAACGCAGTGCGCATCTGCTGCTCCTCGGGACTCGGTGACGTCGCTGTCCCGTGCAGTGCAGCAGAAGGGCCCGAGGGGGCACAACGGAATTAAGGGCCTTCCGATGGATCTCCGCAGGAGAAGGAGCGGAACGTGCGTGACATCCTTCCGGCGCTGGGCCGCTGGTACGCGGCCCGGCTCCCGTTCGGCCTCGCGACGGTCGTCGAGGTCAGCCGCAGCGCGCCGCGCGACCCGGGTGCGGCGATGGCGGTGGGCCCGGGCGAGGAGGTCGTGGGGAGTGTGTCCGGGGGCTGTGTCGAGGGTGCGGTGTTCGAGCTGGCGCGGGACGTCGTGACGAGCGGCGAGGCGCGTCTGGAGACCTTCGGCTACAGCGACGAGGACGCCTTCGCCGTCGGCCTGACCTGCGGCGGCGAGATCACGCTGCTGGTGCGTCCCGTGACGCCCGAGCGGGACCCCGTCTTCGGCGCGGTCGCCGGCTCGGTCGCCACGGGCGAGCCGGTCACCCTCGCCACGGTGACCGACGGCCCGGCGCCGCGCGGGGCGACGCTCGCCGTCTGGCCGGACCGGGTCTCGGGCACGCTCGGCGCGAGCGGCCTGGACGCGGCCGTCACCGCCGACGCCCGCGGCGAGCTCGCCCTGGGCGCGACGGGACTACGGCACTACGGGCCGCGGGGGCAGCGCCGTGAGGACTCCGTCAGTGTGTTCCTGGAGTCCTTCGCCCCGCCGCCACGGATGCTGGTCTTCGGCGCGATCGACTACGCCGCGGCCGTGGCCCGCATCGGGGACTTCCTCGGCTACCGGGTCACCGTCTGCGACGCCCGCCCCGTCTTCGCCACGCCCCGGCGCTTCCCCGCGGGCGTCGAGGTGGTCGCCCAATGGCCGCACCGCTATCTGCGCAACACGGACACCGACGCGCGCACGGTGATCTGCGTCCTCACCCACGACCCCAAGTTCGACGTGCCGCTGCTCCAGGAGGCCCTGCGCCGGCCGGCCGCGTACATCGGGGCGATGGGCAGCCGCCGCACCCACGCCGACCGGGCGCAACGGCTGGCCGAGGCCGGCCTCACGGAACACGAGCTGTCCCGGCTGCGCTCACCGGTCGGCCTCGATCTCGGGGCCCGTACCCCCGAGGAGGTGGCGGTTTCCGTCGCCGCCGAGATCGTCGCACTGCGCTGGGGCGGCAGCGGCGCGCCGCTGACCGCGACGGAGGGGGCGGTGCACCCGCACCGCTTCTCCTGATCACCGTTGCCGCGCCCGGTCAGGTCGCTGCCGAGCCGGGTTCGTACGATCGTGTCGCCGTCAGGACATCAGCGAAGGGAATCCCATGATCTTCATCACCGCAAAGTTCCGGGTCCGTCCCGAGCACGCCGACCGCTGGCCCCAGATCACCGCCGACTTCACCCGGGCGACGCGCGCCGAGCCCGGCTGCCTGTGGTTCGACTGGTCGCGCAGCGTGGAGGACCCGACGGAGTACGTCCTGGTCGAGGCGTTCCGCGACGACGAGGCCGGGGCCGCCCATGTGCAGTCCGCGCACTTCAAGGCCGCGCAGCAGACGCTGCCTCCGCATCTGGCCGAGACGCCGCGCATCGTGAACGCCGACATCCCGCAGGACGACTGGTCACTCCTCGGGGAGATGGCGGTCCCGGGACAGGAGTAGCTCCCTGCCCAAGCGCCGACGATCAGCGCGCTCACGGGCATGACCGCCACGGCTGCCCGCTCCGTCCGCGGGGCGGGGTACCGCCCGCGCGCATGAGCCGTAGGTCGCAGCGGGCCCCCTCTTGCCTCGGGCGGCAGGGCACCCGTACGCTCACCGCCGTACCGACTGGACGGTATGCCGTCGAGGAAAGTCGCCGGCCGTGCCGGCCGCCAAGCCAACGCGACCGTCGAAGGAGCCGCCGGAGATGAGCACGATGAACCGCCAGATACGCCTGGCCGCACGCCCCGTGGGAGAGCCTCGCCCCACCGACTGGGAGCACGTCGAGGAGCCGGCCGGGCAGCCCGGCGACGGGGAGTTCCTGGTGCAGGTGCTCTGTCTGTCGATCGACCCGGCGATGCGCGGCTGGATGAACGCGGGCCGGTCCTACATCCGCCCGGTGGAGATCGGCGAGGTGATGCGCGCCGGCGCGGTGGGAAGGGTGATCGCCTCCCGGCACTCCGGATTCGCGGTCGGCGACCATGTGTCGGGCTCGTTCGGCGTGCAGGAGTACTGCGTGTCGGACGGACGCGACGTGACCAAGGTCGACCCGGCGGCGGCCCCCTTGCCGACGTATCTCGGCACGCTCGGCATGTCGGGCCTGACGGCCTACTTCGGCCTGATCGAGGTCGGGCGTCCCGAGCCCGGGCAGACCGTCGTGGTCTCCGGAGCGGCCGGGGCCGTCGGCAGCGTCGTCGGGCAGATCGCCAAGATCCTGGGCTGCCGGGTCATCGGTATCGCCGGCGGCGAGGCCAAGTGCCGGCTGGTGGTGGACGAGTTCGGGTTCGACGCCGCGATCGACTACCAGAACGAGGACGTCCGCAAGGCGCTGCGCGAGCACGCCCCCGACGGCGTCGACGTGTACTTCGACAACGTCGGCGGAGACGTTCTGGACGCCGTGCTGCTGCGGCTGGCGCGCGGCGCCCGCGTCGTCGTCTGCGGCGCCATCTCCCAGTACAACAGCACCAAGCCGCAGGGCCCCGCCAACTACCTGTCGCTGCTGGTGAACCGCGCCTCCATGACGGGCATCGTGGTGTTCGACTACGCCGAACGGTACGCCGAGGGCATCGCGGAGATGGCCACGTGGCGGGCGGAAGGCCGGCTGAAGTCCCTGGAGCACGTGGTGTCCGGCTCGGTCGCGGAGTTCCCCGAAACCCTGATGCGGCTGTTCCGTGGTGACAACCACGGCAAGCTGGTGCTGAAGATCGCGGACTGACCGGGCCGAAGGGAGGGAGAAATCCGATGAAGGCACTGACCTACCAAGGCCGTCACGACATCCGCTACGGGGATGTCCCCGACCCGGCCGTCACCAGCCCCACCGACGCGGTGGTGCGAGTGACCGCGGCCGGCATCTGCGGCAGCGACCTGCACATCTACGGCGGCAACGCGTTCAGCCCGGAACTGGGCTACACACCGGGACACGAGTGCGTCGGCGTGGTGGTCGACACCGGCGGCCAGGTCACCCGGTTCAAGCCCGGCGACCGGGTTCTGGTGCCCGCCTCCGCCGGCTGTGCGCACTGCCGGTCGTGCGCGGCCGGGTTCACCGCCCGGTGCGAGCGCGCCAAGTCGAGCACGGAGCTCTGCTACGGAGTGAGCCCGCAGCTCCAGGGCAGCCAGGCCCAGGTCCTGGCCGTGCCCTACGCCGACGTGAATCTGGTGCACGTGCCCGAGGACATCTCCGACGAGGCCGCCGTCGTCCTCACGGACAACGCCCCCACCGCCTGGTACGGCTGCCGCCGGGCCCGCATCCAGCCCGGCGAGACCGTCCTGGTCATCGGCCTCGGCCCGGTCGGCCTCATGGCCGCCCAGTCCGCCTTCGCGATGGGCGCGGCGCGGGTGCTGGGCGCGGACCTGGTCGCGGAGCGCCGCGACTTCGCCGCCGGCCTGGGCGTCGAGCCGATCGAGGGTGACGACGCGCGGTCGGCCGTCCGGGACCTGACCGCCGGCCGCGGGCCGGACGCCGTGGTGGAGGCCGTGGGCTCCGACGCCACCATCGAGCTCGCCCTCAAGGCCGTCCGGCAGGCCGGCCGGGTCAGCGTCATCGGGGTCAGCCAGAGCAAGGCGTTCCCCTTCCACATGGGACTCGCGCAGATCAAGGAACTGGAGTTCGCCATCGGGCTGTGCTCGGTGCACTACGAGCTCCCTCCCCTGATCGCCCTCACCCGGGCCGGCCGGATCCAGCCCGAGGTCGTGGTCTCCCACCGCTTCGCCCTCTCCGAAGGCCCTGCGGCGTACGAACTGTTCGCCGGCCGATCCGACGGCGTCCGCAAGATCCTTCTGGACCCGACCCAGTGAGCCTTCCGGCCTTCACTTGTTAAGCCTTCAGTCAGCCTCCTAGGGTGAGCCCCTCGGACACTGGAGGTCGCCATGTCACAGCGCGACGAAGCCGCCCGGCAGCCCCGTCCGCGACTGCTGCCGCTCCCCGAAGAACAGTGGGACGCACGGACCCGGGAACTGCTGGCCATCGCACCCCACGACCCTGGGGACCGGATCCCGAACATCTTCACCACGCTCGTGCGCCATCCCGATCTCTACGAGCAGTTCATGCCCTTCGGCGGCCAGTTGCTCCTCAGCGGCCGACTGCCGGAAGAGCTGCGCGAGTTACTCATCCTGCGTACCGCGTGGAACACCGGCGCACGGTACGAGTGGGGACGGCACGTTCCCCTGGCCAGGGCCGCGGGTGTCACGGACGCGGACATCGACCGCATCACCGAGGGGCCGGAAGCACCCGGCTGGACGGACCTCCGGAGGCACCTGATCCGGGCGGCGGACGAGCTGAACCGCGAGGCGACGATGTCCGACGCGACCTGGGAGGCTCTGGCCGATCACTTCGGCGACGCCGAACTGATCGAGATCGCCATACTGGTGGGGCAGTACCACATGGTGGCCTTCTTCCTGAACGCCACCGGTGTGGAACTGGACCCCGGTTTCGACCGCACTGGCTTCGCGGAAGGGAAAGGAACCGCGGGCGGGCTCAGTGCCGTATGACGCGCGGCCGGGAGATCCGTCGTCGCCCCGCGTCGACGTGAGTGCGAGCACCAGCGTCTCGTGGGCGGCCCGCGCGATGTCCGCCAGGCGGGTGCGAGCGGAGTCCGGTTGATACTGCAGGAGCACACCGCGAGCGATGCTCTCCACCAGGACCGACTGTGCGACCGCGTCCAGGTCCGGGCGGATGCTTCCGTCCGCGATCCCCCGCCGGATGTCCTCCTCGACGCCGGTCCGCACGAGGCTGAGATGCTCGGCCGACACGCCCTTGATCCCGTCGGCGCTGCCGCCCGCCTCGACGAGGAGCACCGGCAACGCGCGCGCCCGTAGCCCCGGCTCGGGCTTGGGCTCGGCCGGACGGGCGAAGAACTGGTCGAGCTTGGCCAGTACGGCCTCGAGCCCGCTCATCCGCGGGTATCCGGGCCGGGCCCGGAGCATGTCGATGAACGTCTCGCGGATATCGGCGACCACGGCCTCCACGAGCCCCGCTTTGGAGGTGAAGTGGTAGTTGACCATGCCTCGGCTGACTCCGGCACGGCCGCCGACCTTCTTCACCGTCGGACCGCGGTAGCCCTCCTCCGCGAGGATCTCCACCGCCGCCTTCAAGAGCCCGCGGCGGGAAGCCTCTCGCTGCTCGTCACGCTGGATCGAGGGGCGTGCGGCCACCTCGGTTGGTTCGCTCATCGGACGGGCAGTATGCCGGGCACGCCCCCGGACACGCCGACGCCGTTCCCCGCACGAGGCGCCCACTGAATCAGGGCCGCGAGTCGTCGCCTACCGGCCGGCGGCCCCACGCCGAGATCATCGGTGACGTGGCGAGGTCGAGGCGCCCGGCCGCGATGTTGGCCAGGTGGCGCTCGATCTCCTCGTCCGTGGCGAGGCCCTCGGCGACGAGTTTGTCGCGTACCTGCTGGACGGTGGCCGTCTCGAGGATGTCGCACGCGGGCGAGGCGATCGGGAAGTACGCGTCGGCCTCGACGTCGGCGAGGCCGGCCTCGCGCAGCAGGCGCGGCAGCCTGCGTCCGTAGGAGAGGTCGCCACCACGCTGCCGCAGCAGCCGGCGGAAGCCGTGGCGGAGCCGGTTGGCGAGCTCCTGCTCGGGACCGTGCTCGTCGGGGCAGATCAGCGGTTGCAGGGCGGGGTCGGCGTCCTCGATCAGCAGCCGGCCGCCGGGGCGCAACGCCTGGACCATGGTGCGCAGCGCGGCATCGCGCTCGGCCACATGGACCAGGACGAGACGGGCGTGGACCAGGTCGAAGGGCCCGGCCGGGGGCTCGTCGCGGCCCACGTCGTGGCGGAGTACCTCCACTCCCCCGGTGGCGGCGGTCTGCGCCCAGGAGACGTCGATGTCGGTGGCGAGCACGCGTCCGCGCGGCCCGACGCGTTCACGGAGCCACGCGGCGACGCTCGGCCCGCCGGCCCCGACCTCCCAGCATCGCCATCCCTCGTCGATCCCGACGGTCTCGAAGTGCCGGAACGTCGAGGCGTCGAAGAGGGCCGCCAGCGCGTCGAGGCGGGTACCGGCCTCGACCTGCCGGTTGTCCAGGAGATACCCCTTGTCCTGCCCCATGCGCCGATCATGTCACGGTGGCTTCCACAACCGTCAGGCCCGTGGCGGCAGCCGGTGCAGTTCCACCTCGGTGAGCCGGCCGTCCGCGGCCGTGGCGGTCATGTAGGTGCAGTGGGGCCGGCGGCGGCGGTCCGTCGGGGAACCCGGGTTGAGCAGGCGCAGGCCGGTGGCGGCCGTGGTGTCCCAGGGGATGTGGCTGTGCCCGAAGACCAGCACGTCGAGGTCGGGGAAGCGGGCGGCGCAGCGCTTCTCCCGGCCCTGGGCGGGTCCCGTCTCGTGGATCGCCCCGAAGCGCAGCCCGCCCAGTTCCGCGTACGCCACCTCCGGCAGCCGGGCCCGCAGGTCCGGTCCGTCGTTGTTGCCGTACACGGCGACGAGCCTGCGGCAGCGGCTCTCCAGCAGGTCGAGGGTGGCCGTGTCGACCCAGTCCCCGGCGTGGAACACGACGTCGGCGTGCGGAAGTTCGGCCAGCAGCGGCGCGGGCAGTTCCCTGGCCCGTTTCGGCAGGTGGGTGTCGGACATGAGGAGCAGACGCACGCCCTCAGCCTAGAGGCAGCGGCCCGCTCCGCCCCGGAACCGACTTGACCGCGAACAGACAGACAGCGCAGCTCAGTTGCCGTGTCGACCGAGATGATCACGGCCAGGTCTCGAAAGGTGAGGCAGCGTTGCCTACCGGGTTAGCATCGGGCAACACGCAGTAAGACAGGACGTCTACGGCAAGCGACCCGAAGGGGCCCGGAAACCCGATGCCGGTCAAGGTCAGCGTCATCATCCCCGTCTACAACCCGGGGATCTACATCGAGGACTGCATCACCTCGCTGCAGAGGCAGTCCCTGCCTCCCGAAGAGTACGAGGTGATCTTCGTCGACGACGGCTCCACCGACGCCACCCCGGCCCGGCTCGACGTGCTCGCCGCCGAGGACTCCCGGATGAAGGTCATCCACCAGGAGAACTCCGGCTGGTCGGGCAAGCCGCGCAACGTCGGCATCGCCGCCTCCAGCGGCGAGTTCGTCATGTTCGTCGACAACGACGACTACCTGGGCGACGAGGCCCTGGAGCGGATGTACGACTACGGCGTGGCCAACGGTGCCGACGTCGTCGTGGGCAAGATGGCCGGCAAGGGCCGCGGCGTGCCGGTGGAGCTCTTCCGCCGCAACCACCCGCGCGCCACCGTCGAGAACGCCCCGCTCATCGACAGCCTCACCCCGCACAAGATGATCCGCCGTGCCTTCCTCGACCGCACCGGCCTGCGCTTCCCCGAGGGCAGACGGCGCCTGGAGGACCACGTCTTCATCGCCGAGGCGTATCTGCGCGCGGAGAACGTCTCCGTGGTCAGCGACTACGTCTGCTACTACCACATCCGGCGGGACGACAGCTCCAACGCCGGCTTCGAACGCTTCGACCCCGCCGGATACTTCAAGAACCTCCGCGAGGCCCTCGACGTCGTCGAGCGGTACACCGAGCCCGGCCCGGTGCGTGACAAGCTCTTCCGCCGCTGGCTGCGCGTGGAGATGGTCGAGCGGCTGCGGGCCCGGCGCTTGCTGAACCTGCCGGACGACTACCGCAAGGAGCTGTTCGGGGAGATCCACGAGGTCGTCGTCGAACGGTTCGGTCCCGGTGTCGCGGAAGGGCTGCAGCCGACGCAGCAGGTCGTCGCCGCGCTGACCACGGCCGACCGGTACGACGACGTCGTGTCCTTCGCGGAATGGGAGGCCGGCATCGCGCCCAAGGCGGCCCCCGCGCACGTGGAGTGGCGGGACGGCTCCCTCAGCATCGGCTTCACGGCCGAGTACACGTCCGGCGGCGAGCCGATGACCTTCCCCGCCGACGCCGAGGCGGCCCCGCTGAACGACACGCCCAAGGATGTGACCGAGGCGGTGGAGTGGGTGGCCTCGGAGACGGCCGCCCGCTTCGGGCAGGCCACGGCCGATCTGCTGCTGCGGGAGCGTTCCAGCGCCGCGCAGTTCTTCCAGCCGGTGACGTTCACGCGCGAGACCGTGCCCGTCGGGGACGGCGAAGAGGTCCGGCTGGTGCTGCGGGCGACCGCCACCGTCGACCCGGCCGGCCTGCCCGGTGGCGGCGTCTGGGACGCGGTCGTACGGGTCAAGCTGGGCGGCTGGACCAAGGAGTGCCGGCTGGGCCCGGCCCCGCGGGCGACCCGGCCCACGCCGGACGTGGGACTCGTCGGCGACCGGCCGGTTCTGCCGTACTGGACGGAGCCGCACGGCAACCTCTCCCTGCAGCTCGGCGCGCGGGGCAAGCGGCTCGGTCTGGGCAGCGTGCAGCCGATGGACGTCACCGTCTCCGGGGACCGTTTCCGTGCCCCGCTTCCGCTGCATGTCGAGGGTGACAGCGAGGTGCCGCTGAGGTTCGTCTCCTCGAGCCGGATCCTGGACGCGTCCGGCACGCTCTCCCCCGCTCCGGACGGGCGCGGGGCGGTGCTGGAGGCGGCGATGCCCGCCAAGGACCTCTCGCGTGACACCTGGCGGGTGGCTCTGTGTCTGACCCCGGGCGCCGACCGGCCCCGCTTCACCGGGTTGCCGTTCGCGCTGCGCTCCGCCGACGGTCAGGTGCTGGTCGTGCCGGTGCCGGGGCCCGGTGTCGCGCTGCGGCTGGCGCGACGGGCGCGGCGGGCGGTCGGTACCGCGCGTCGGAAGGTGGTTTCCCGTATCAGGATCGGAGGGCAGTGACAGCATGCGACCACTGGGGATAGAGGGCGCCTGGATTCTGGAGCCCAAGATCTTTCCGGACGACCGGGGCAGCTTCCACGAGTGGTATCGCGGCGAGGAGTTCCGCGAGGCCACGGGCCACGATCTGGCCCTGGCCCAGGCCAACTGCTCGGTCTCCCGGCGCGGCGTGCTGCGTGGTGTGCACTTCGCCGACGTGCCGCCCAGCCAGGCCAAGTACGTCACATGTGTGCGCGGTGCCGTCCTGGACGTGGTGATCGACATCCGGGTGGGCTCCCCCACCTACGGCCAGTGGGAGGCCGAACGACTCGACGACGACACCCGCCACGCGGTGTTCCTCGCCGAGGGGCTGGGCCACGCGTTCATGGCACTCACCGACGAGGCCACGGTGGTCTATCTCTGCTCCACCGGGTACGCCCCGGAGCGTGAACACGGCATCCACCCCCTCGATCCGGCCCTCGGCATCGCCTGGCCCGAGGGCATCACCCCTCTCCTCTCCCCGAAGGACGAACAGGCCCCGACCCTGGCCGAGGCGGAACGCCAGGGTCTGCTGCCGTCGTACGAGACCTGCCGTGCGTACTACGAGGAGTTGCGGGCCGGCCGGGGAGACGGCTGACGCCCGGGTGACGCGGCGGGTGTGCCTGGCTCAGCGAATCTGGGCGCGGCGCACCCCACCGCTCAGGTCCGGCACGCGATGGGCGCTATGAGCCCGGGCCCGCGACGCCTGAGCCGGAGGCCAGTCGAGATGGCCGACTTGCGGCCCGGGGGGGCTGAGGGGCGCGGCGGCGCCGAGGCCGGAACCCGCCGCATGCCGCGAGCGCTGCCCGGGCGGCAGCCCCGGCCCGCCGCGTAAGCGGCCGACCGAAGGCGATCTCGCGCCACGCGGCGAGGCACGTTCCACGCCTACAGGAGGCGCAACGGCCCCGGACAGGTGCCCGTGGCGCGCCCGGAGGCCGACCGCGACGCACAGCGAGTGATGACACACACGACAAGGGGGGGGGCGCCCCGCGTCCGCGGGGAACCACGCCGGGCCGGCTCGGCGAGCAGCGGCGCACGACCGGTGCCCGAGGCGCGAAGCAAGCGCTGCCCCGCACCATGCCGGCCCCGCCGACCGCGCAGCGGTCCCGAGGCTGATGCCCCGACACACCGGGAGGCAGTCACCGCGACACGTCGCAGGCACGGGTCGGCCGCGCCTCGGGCCGGTCCCGCCGACCCGAGGAAAAGGTGACGGCGCCGGTCGCCCCGGGCGGCGGCCGGCGCCGTGGCGTCAGCGGCTGACGCCCACCTGCTCCAGGGACTTGCGCAGGGGCTCCCAGCCGATGCGGCGCGGCAGGCCGCGGTTGCGGGCCTGGGTGAGGGGGCCCCAGAAGCCTGCCTCCAGGAGGGTCTCGGGGCGTACCGCGCCGGCCCGTTCGAGGATCGCCTCGGGGACCTTCTGCGGGTCGGGCACCTTGTACTCGGCCATGATCTCGTCGTACTTGTCGTGCAGGACCCGGTTGTTCGGGTCGGCGCCGAAGACGACGAGCTGGCCGGTGGGGGCGGTGTCCACCTGGATCGTGACCAGGTCGGGGCGGTAGCGCGCCAGAACCTCGGTGATCTTGTAGACGTCACCGGTCCAGGCGTTGGTGTGCCGGTCCCGGGCCGCCTCGTCCACGCTGCGCGGCAGCATGTCGTCGAAGACGATCACGCTGGACCAGTCGGAGTGCTTCTCGACGTTCATGAAGTCACGCAGGGCGTACTCGAAGATGTGCATGCCGTCGATGAACGACAGATCCAGCGTGGTGCGGCGCCAGTAGCCGATCGGGCTGCGGCCGCGGCGCAGGTTGCGCAGCGGGTGACGGCCGCCCTTGAGGTGCTGGAGGGGGTTGTCACGGGCGAAGAAGTCGTCACTGGTGGCCTTCACCAGGTGGACATCGCACTTCAGCTCCGAGACCACCTTGAAGGCGGGGTCGATCGCGATGCTGGGGACGCGGGACAGGCGCAGGCTGCGCCCGTCGTTGACGCCGATCTCCAGGTAGTTGCGATTGGCGCTGACCTTGTGCAGTCCCCGGAGGAACTCATGGCGTTTCACGAAGTGGGACCTTCCTTGCGGATGCGGGGCAGTGCTTCGTGCAGGGCGGAGCGCCACTCGCGCGGCGGGGGCAGGCCGATCTCCTGCCACCGGCCGTGTGCGAGGGCGCTGTACGCCGGGCGGGGCGCGGGCCGGGGGAAGGCCGCGCTGCTGGTGGGGCGCACCCGGTCCGGGTCGGCGCCGAGAAGGGAGAACACCTCGCGGGCCAGCTCGTACCAGGTGGCCTCGCCGGCGTCGGTGGCGTGGAAGACGCCGTGCGCTTCGGGGCCGAGCCGGGGTCCGAGGTCGGCGATCCGCTCGGCGACGTCCGCGCTCCAGGTGGGCTGCCCGCGCTGGTCGTCGACGACGTCGAGGGTGTCGCGGCGGGCTTCGAGACCGATCATGGTCCGCACGAAGTTAGTGCCGTGGACCCCGTAGAGCCAAGCCGTGCGCACGACCGCGCTCGACCCGGGCAGTTCCTCCAGCACGGCCCGCTCGCCGGCCAGCTTGGTGCGGCCGTAGGCGGTGCGCGGGGCCGTCGGATGGTCCTCCGGGTAGGGGGCCGTGCGGGCGTCGCCGGAGAAGACGTAGTCGGTGGAGACGTGGATCAGCCGGGCGTCATGCGCGGCGCAGGCCCGGGCCAGCAACCGCGGTCCGTCGCCGTTGATCTCCAGGGCGCGGGCCTCGTCGGTCTCGGCGTCGTCGACGGCCGTGTACGCGGCGCAGTTCACGACGAGGTCGGGGCGGTGCTCCCGCACGGCCGTGTCGACGGCCTCGGGGCGCGTGATGTCCAGGGCGGAGCGGTCCAGGCCCACCACGTCCTCGCCGCGCCGGGTGAGTTCCTCGACGACGTCGTGGCCGAGCATTCCGCCCGCTCCGGTGATCAGCCACCTCATGCGCGCTCCTGGGCGACGCGCCGCTTCAGGGGCTCCCACCACGCACGGTTGTCGCGGTACCAGGCGACGGTCTCGGCCAGGCCGGTGGTGAAGTCGTGGCGTGGGCGGTAGCCGAGTTCGTCGCGGGCCTTGCTCCAGTCGACGGAGTAGCGCAGGTCGTGACCCTTGCGGTCCTCGACGTACTCCACCCGGTCCCAGTCCGCGCCGCAGGACTGAAGGAGCAGGCCGGTGAGTTCCTTGTTGGTGAGTTCGGTGCCGCCGCCGATGTTGTAGACCTCGCCGGGCCTGCCCTGGGTGCGGACGAGGTCGACGCCCTGGCAGTGGTCGTCGACGTGCAGCCAGTCACGGACGTTGCGGCCCTCGCCGTACAGGGGCACCGTCCCGCCGTCGAGGAGGTTGGTGACGAACAGCGGGATGACCTTCTCGGGGAACTGGTGCGGGCCGTAGTTGTTGGAGCAGCGGGTGACGCGCACGTCCAGGCCGTGGGTGCGGTGGTAGGCGAGGGCGAGCAGGTCGGAGGAGGCCTTGGAGGCCGAGTACGGCGAGTTCGGCTGCAGCGGGTGGTCCTCCGGCCATGAGCCGGACTCGATGGAGCCGTAGACCTCGTCGGTGGAGACGTGCACGAACGAGCCCACGTCGTAGCGCAGGGCGGCGTCCAGCAGGGTCTGGGTGCCGAGCACGTTGGTGCGGACGAAGTCGGCGGCGCCGGTGATGGAGCGGTCCACATGCGACTCGGCGGCGAAGTGCACGACCTGGTCGGCGCCGGCCATCAGCTTGTCGACGAGTTCGGCGTCGCAGATGTCGCCTTGGACGAACTCCAGCCGGGGGTGGGTCAGTTCGAGGTTGTCGAGGGTGCCGGCGTAGGTGAGCTTGTCCAGCACGGTGATGCGCGGCGCGTCGGGCGCGTCCGAGGCGAGCAGCGCACGGACGTAGCGGGAGCCGATGAACCCGGCGGCACCGGTGACGAGGAGGTTCATGAAGTGATCTGCACCTTGCTGTGGTCTCCGAGGACGAGTCGGTGGGCGCTGGGGACGCTGGGGGCCGGGGTCACCTCGACATGCCGGCCGATCAGGGAGGACTCGATCCGGCCGACGCCCTGGATCGAGGAGTCCCGCAGCACGATCGAGAATTCCAGTTCGCTGTCGGTGATCCGGCAGTTCTCCGCGATCGAGGTGAAGGGACCGACGTAGGAGTCGCTGACGAGGGTTCCCCTGCCGATGACGGCGGGCCCGACGATGCGGGAGTTGACGATCCGGGCGCCCTCTTCCACGACCACCCGTCCGATGGTCTGCGAGGCGTCGTCCACAGCGCCGTCGATGCGGCGCTCCATGGCTTCGAGGACCATGCGGTTCACCTCGAGCATGTCGCCGACGTTGCCGGTGTCCTTCCAGTAGCCCTTGATGACCGTGCTGCGCACGTCGGCGCGGGAGTCGATCAGGTGCTGGATGGCGTGGGTGATCTCCAGCTCGCCGCGCCAGGACGGTTCGATGGCGCGCACGGCCTCGTGGATCACGGGCGTGAACAGATAGACGCCGACCAGGGCGAGATCGCTCTTGGGCTGGTCGGGTTTCTCCTCCAGGCCGATCACCTGGCCGGACGGGTCGAGTTCGGCGACACCGAAGGCGCGTGGGTCGGCCACGCGCGTGAGCAGGATCTGGGCGTCGGGCCGGCTGTCGCGGAACTCCTCGACGAGGTCGGTGATGCCGCCGACGATGAAGTTGTCGCCGAGGTACATCACGAAGTCGTCGTCGCCGAGGTAGTCCTGGGCGATCAGCACCGCGTGGGCCAGCCCGAGGGGCCGCTCCTGGGGGATGTAGGTGACCTTCAGGCCGAACTTCGACCCGTCACCCACCGCTTCCTCGATCTCGGCGGCCGTGTCCCCGACGATCATGCCCACGTCGGTGATGCCGGCCTCGGCGATCGACTCCAACCCGTAGAAGAGCACGGCCTTGTTGGCCACTGGCACCAGTTGTTTGGCCGACGTGTGTGTGATCGGCCTCAGTCTTGTTCCTGCGCCGCCGGACAGCACGAGAGCCTTCATTCGGTTCACCTTAGTCGTGATCCGGCGGATGTGAACATCACTTCTTTTGGTTGTCGATGCGCGGAGTTACTCGGATGGTCACCGCGCGGTCCCCCGGGGAGCGGTCAGTCCTCGCCCCTGACGATGTTCCACTCCGGCCCGGAGCGTGTGTTTCCGGGAGTGGCCCGGTTCTCGACGGCGGGGAGGCAGGTCCGCAGCGCGGCCTTGCCGCGCAGGCGGCGTGCCTTCGACCAGCCGGTCTCGGGCCGACGGACGGTGGGCTTGTCACTCAGGTCCATGGGCGTCACGACTCATCATCTTCCTTCTGGATCCGCTGCAGTTCGAGTAACCCAAGAGAAACCGAACAAACGCGCGTAGTGACGCCCGGACCGCGGCTGTCAACGCGCCTGCGGGGCAGAGCCGTTCACACCCGTCACGTATTGGGGCGCGCGGCGCTGATGTCGCCCAGCGCGGACTCCGGGTCGCGCTCCATGGCCATGTCGCCCAGGGAGACGATGCCCACGGGGTGGCCGTGCTCGACGACCGGGATACGGCGCACGGAGTGCTCGCGCATCAGCTCCACCGCATGGACCAGGTCCTCGTCGGGGCCGATGGTGACCAGGTCGTCGCTGCACGCGCCGGCCACCGTGGTCCGCTCCGGATCGGTGCCCTCGCTCACCGACCGGATCACCAGGTCACGGTCGGTGACCAACCCGTGCAGATCGTCGCCGTCCGTCACCAGGACGACGCCGAGGTCCTCGTCGCGCATGATGCGGGCCACCTGGGCGACGGAGGTCTGCGGTTCGACCGTCGCCGGGTCGCTGGTCATGATGTCGCGGACATGCTGAGCCATGACGTGCCTCTTTCCTCGGCTCTTCGTGGGGTTCCCCCGTCCGACGTCGCTCCGGGTACCCGGAGCACCCGCCCGGTCACCAGGGACTCGCGCGGGTGTTCAGCGCCCCAGCGCCAGCTCCGCCCACACCTGCTTGCCACCGCTGACCGGCAGTGTGCCCCAGGTCGCCGCGAGCGCCTCGACGAGGAGGACGCCCCGGCCGCCGGTGGCCTCCCAGCCGATGCTGGTCGGCCTGACCGGGGAGCGGGGTGAGGCGTCGGCGACGGCGACGCGCAGGCGGTTGTTGATGAGGGTGAGGTCCATGCGGACCTGGCCGTCGGTGTGGACGAGGGCGTTGGTGACGAGTTCCGAGACGACGAGGAGGGCGGCGTCGAAGTCCTCGGTGACGCCCCAGGAGCGCAGGGTGCGCCGGGCGAAGCGGCGGGCGTGGCCGACCGCCTGCGGCACGCGCCACACCGTCCAGCTCTCCCGCAGCGGGCGCAGGTCCATGCCGTCGTAGCGCAGGAGGAGCACGGCGACGTCGTCGCTGCGCTGGGCGCTGCCGAGGAGGGCGTCGGCGACGAGCCCCAGATCGACGGGGGCCGACGCGGCCAGCTCGTCGGCGAGGCGGTCCATGCCCTCGTCGATGTCGGAGTCGGGCGTCTCGACGAGCCCGTCCGTGACCAGGGCGATCAGGGTGCCGGGTGGGAGCCGGAGCGGGCTCATGGGGAAGTCGGCCTGGGTGATCACCCCGAGGGGCGGGCCGCCCTCGGCCTCCGCGATCTCGGTCGTGCCGTCCGGGTAGCGCAGCACCGGCGGCAGGTGCCCGGCGCGCACGCACCAGGCGGAGCCCTCCTCCAGGTCGATGTCGACGTAGGCGCAGGTGGCGAAGAGGTCGGTCTCCATGTCCATGAGCAGCCGGTTGGCGTGGGAGACCACCACGTCAGGCGTGTGCCCTTCGACAGCGTAGGCGCGCAGGGCGGTGCGCATCTGGCCCATGAGGGTGGCAGCGCCGGCGCTGTGGCCCTGGACGTCGCCGATGACGAGCGCGACGTGGTGGTCGGGCAGCGGGATGACGTCGTACCAGTCGCCGCCGAGTTCCAGCCCTGCCGTGCTGGGCAGATACCGGGCGACGGCCTCGGCGCCCGGCAGCCGGGGCAGGCGGCGGGGCAGCAGCTGGCGCTGGAGCATGCCGACGAGTTCGTGTTCGGCGTCGAAGGCGCGGGCCCGCATCAGGGCCTGTCCGGCGAGGCCGGCGCAGGCGGTGAGCAGGGCGCGTTCGTCGGAGCCGAAGTCGTGCGGCGTGTCCCAGCCGATCAGACAGGCCCCGGCCATGCGGTTCCCGGCGGGCAGCGGCAGGACGGCGAGGCCGCCGGGTCCGACCTCGGACAGGCCGCGTTCCAGGGCGCTGCCGGCGGGCCAGATCCGGGCGCGGCCCTCGCGCAGGGCGGCGGCGAGGGTGGGCATGGCGCGTACGGGCGCGTCGGGCCACTCGGTGCGCCACTCCCGGCGCCACAGCTCGGGCCAGGCCTCGGGTTCGGGCGGGTCGAGGACGGTGACGACGAGCCGCTCGCTCTCCAGCTCGGCGAGCGCGATGCGGTCGGCTCTGAGCGGCCGGCGCAGGGCGGCGACGACGGCCTCGCCGACGTCGCGGACGGTGACGGCGGTGGCCAGCGCGGTGGCCAGGCGCTGGACGCGGGCGACATCGGTGACGTCGGAGCGCAGCGTGGAGGCGTCGTCGACGGTGCCCACGAGCCGCGCGGAGTGGCCCACGCCGCCGGGCAGGAGGCGCCCGCGCAGCCGGAGCCACTTCGGCGGTCCGGTGGGCTGGAGCACCCGGAACTCCAGCTCCCGGTCGCCGATGGACATGTGGTCGGCCTCCACCACGGACATCAGCGAGGGCAGGTCCTCCGGCACGGTCAGGCCGAGCAGGGTCTCGACCCGGCCGTCGAACTCCACGGGGTCCAGGCCGAACAGGTCCAGCAGGTCGTCGCCGGCCCGGACGCGGCCGGTGTCCATGGCGAGGCTGAACGCGCCGGGCGGCAGCTCACCGCCCTCGGCGGGCGCGGCCGGGGCGGGGAAGGCGACCGCCTCGGAGATGAGGTGCAGGCACTCGCGGTCGTCGGCGTCGAATCCGCCGGGACGCTCGCACACGGCGAGGAGACAGCCGCCGCCGTCCCCGTGGACGGGCAGGGCGGTCAGGAAGAAGTCCCGGGACGGCACGCGCCGGGCCTGGACGTGCTCGGCGAGTTCCGCGGGGCCCAGCGAGACGGGGCGTCCGCCGCGGTGGGCCTCGGCGACCGGGGACCGCCCGGCGCGCGGATAGCTGTCGCGCAGTCCGTACAGCGTCCTCGGCACCCCGGCCGACTCCACCAGGCGCAGCAGCTCGCCGTCCTGGCTGGGTGTGTACAGGGCTGCGAACGCGGCGCCGGCGAAGACGAGTGCCTGTTCGAGGACGCGGTGCACTCTTTCCGGCGATTCCTGATCGACCGCGATCGCTTTGAGGGCACTTTCGGCACGCAGCGTTCGCGTTCCGCGTTCTTGGGGTTCTCGGGCGCCCTCACTGACCACGTTGGCCATTACAGCGCTTATGCGACACCTGCGCAGCCCCTGTGAGCGTTCCGCGGACCAGCACCGACGCGGGCGCTCGAACGGAACCGAACATGTCTTTACCTATGCGTTCCGCACGCTGTTCTCGTGACAGCCGTGACTGTCCCGGCCCGGCGCGTGGCTGGAAAGCTCGGTGCCGATCACGGAGGGGGACGCATGGACAAGCGGTACGAGGTGTACGCGCTGGCCGACCGGCACTTCTACGAGACACCGGACCGGCTGGCGCGAGGCGGGCAGGAGGCCTCACAGGGGGCGGCCGCGCACCTCTACGAGACGGCCCGCCGGCCCGTGCCCGAGGGGTGGGAGACGGCGCGGATCGGCGACTGGCTGACGATGACGCCGCCCGGTCCGGACGGCGAACCGCTGCAGGGTCCCGCGCAGGGCTGGAAGATCCACGCGTCGGCGACCCGGGCGAACGCGGAGAAGATCGCCGGGATCGTCTGGGACTACTGCGTCGAGCGGCGCGTCCCCTTCAAGTTCGTACCCGGCCCGCACCTGCTGCACCTGCGCAACACCAAGTACGCGCCCCGCGACGGCAGCGGCAAGTTCGTCACCGTCTATCCGGCCGACGAGGAACAGCTGCACCAGGTGCTGCGCGAGCTGGGCGCGCTGCTGGAGGGCTTCGAGGGGCCGTACATCCTCACCGATCTGCGCTGGGGCGAGGGCCCGCTGTACGTCCGCTACGGCGCCTTCGCGCGCTCGTTCGTCGTGGACGAGCGGGGCTCGCTGGTGCCGGCGGTGCGCGACGGCGCGGGGCAGCTGGTGCCGGACCGGCGGACGCCGTCCTTCCAGGTGCCGGAGTGGGTGACGCTGCCAGCGTTCCTCCAGCCGCATCTCGACGCGCGGAACAACACGACGACGGGCGAGCTGCCGTACCGCATCGAGAAGGCCCTGCACTTCTCCAACGGCGGCGGTGTGTACGTGGGCACCGACACCCGCGACGGTCGCAAGGTCGTCCTCAAGGAGGGCCGGCCACACGCGGGGCTCGCCTCGGACGGGGCCGACGCGGTCGCCCGGCTGGAGCGGGAGAGGCAGGCGCTGGAGCAGGTCGCGGGCACGGGCGTGGTCCCGGAGGTGCGCGACTGGTTCGAGCTCGGCGGTCACCGGTTCCTGGTGATGGACTTCCTGGAGGGCCGTCCGCTCAACTCGTTCTTCGCCGAGCGGCATCCGCTGCTGGCCCAGGATCCCGACGCGGGGGCCGTCGCCGCCTACACGGCGTGGGCGCTGCGCATCCACCGCGAGGTGGAGGAGGCCGTGGCGGCGGTGCACGCCCGCGGCATCGTCTTCAACGACCTGCACGTCTTCAACATCATGGTCGCGCCGGACGAGGAGTCGGTCTTCCTCCTCGACTTCGAGGCGGCGGCCCCGGCCGAGGAGAACGGCCGCCAGGTCGTCGCCCACCCGGGCTTCTTCGCGCCGCCGGACCGCCGGGGCGCCGATGTCGACCGCTACGCCCTGGCCTGTCTGCGACTGGCCCTGTTCCTGCCCGTGACCACGCTGTTCGTGGTCGACCGCGGCAAGGCGGCGCATCTGGCCGAGGTGATCTCGGAGCAGTTCCCGGACGTGCCGCAGGGGTTCCTCGACGAGGCGGTCGCGGAGATCACGCGGGAGGTGTCCGGCCGTACGGTGGCCGCTCCCTCCGCACCGGTGGACCCCGGCGACTGGCCGTACAGCCGCGACTCGATGGTCAAGGCGATCCTCGCCTCGGCCACCCCGGAGCGCGACGACCGGCTCTTCCCTGGCGATGTCGCCCAGTTCTCCGACGGCGGCGGGCTCGGGCTCGCCCACGGCGCGGCCGGGGTGCTGTACGCGCTGGACGCGACCGGTGCCGAGCGGTACGAGGAGGGCGAGCGCTGGCTGCTCACCCGGACGGCACCGGCTCCGGTCGGCACGCCGCTCGGCCTGTACGACGGGCTCGCGGGCGTCGCCCTGGTCCTGGACCGGCTCGGGCACCGGCAGCGGGCGCTGGACCTGGTCGAGGGCATCCTCGCCGAGCGGTGGCAGAACCTCTCCTCCGACCTGCACGGAGGGCTGGCCGGACTGGGCCTCGTCCTGGGCCGGCTGGCCGAGACGACCGGCGAGACGGAGCTGCGCGAGCGGGCCGACGAGGCCGCGCGGATCCTCGTACAGCGGCTCACCGAGCCGCCCCCGGCCACGCCCAAGCGGCGCGCCGGACTGCTGCGGGGCGCGAGCGGTCCCGCGCTGCTCATGCTGCGGCAGTACGAGTGGACCGGCAAGGCGGGATGGCTGGAGGCCGCGGCGATCGCCCTGCGCCGGGACCTGGAGTCCTGCGTGACCCGCGAGGGCGGGGCGCTGGAGGTCGACGAGGGCTGGCGGACCCTGCCCTACCTCGGCGACGGCAGCGCGGGACTCGGCATGGTCCTCGACGACCTCGTGGCGCACGCCCCGGACCTCGCCGAAGAGTTCGCCCCGGCCCGCTCCGGTGTGCTCACCGCCGCCACCTCACGCTTCTACGCGCAGCCCGGGCTCTTCCAGGGCCGCGCCGGAATGATCCTGCACCTCAGCCGCACGACCTCGCCGGACGCGACCGCGGACCGGCTGGCCGGGCAGATCGCCGGACTCGGCTGGTTCGCGATGGCGTACCAGGGCCAACTGGCCTTCCCCGGCCACCAGATGATGCGGCTGTCCATGGATCTCGCCACCGGAACGGCAGGGTGCCTGCTGGCGCTCGGCGCGGCCCTCGATCCGGCGTCCGACGCCCACCTGCCGTTCCTCCCGCCGCCGAACCGGCGGCCCCTATGACGCGGTTCCGCGATCCCGCGGAGTCGTGACACAACCCCGTCCCCACGGATGACCACGGACGGACACCCAACGGAAGGACACACCATGGCACTTCTCGACCTGCAGACGATCGAGTCCGAGGAGCGGACGGACGGCGGCGGCGCCAGCACGGTGAGCCTGCTCTCCTGCATCAGCGCCGCGAGCGTTCTGCTCTGTCTCTGACCGCGTCTGCGGTACGGCTCCGGGCGGTCTTCTCCCTTCGGGGACAGGGCCGCCCGGGGCCCCTCCCGTCCCGCGAAAGGCCCCCATGACCCCGCGTGGTGACGACGACCCGGCGGCCGGACAGGCCCGCACGCTGCTGCGTACGGCCACCCGGTACAGCGGGGCCCGCTGTGCGGCCCTGTGCCTGGTGAGCATCGCCGCGACCGGTGCCGGACTGCTGCTGCCGGCCGCGCTCGGCCGGGCCCTCGATCTTCTGCTGGCGCAGGCTCCGGCGACCCGCTGGGTGCTCTACTGCGCCGGCCTCGTGCTGCTGCTCGCCCTGCTCGACGCGGCGCAGACCGTCCTCACCGGCACCGTCGACGCCCGCACCACCGCGTGGCTGCGCCGCACGCTGACCGGGCACGTCCTGGGCGTCGGCCCCCGCGCGGCCGACCGCTTCGGCTCCGGTGACCTCGTCGCCCGTCTGGTCGGCAACGCGGCCGAGGCAGGGACCACGCCCTCGGCCCGGGCGGCACTCCTGGCCGCGCTGGCCGGCCCGATCGGCGGCGTGGTCGCGCTCGGCCTGATCGACTGGTGGCTCGCGGCCGTCTTCCTCGCCGGAGCCCCCGTCCTCACTCTTCTGCTGCGCGCCGTCTCCCGTGACACCTCGGAGAGCGCGGCCCGGTATCAGCGGGCCCAGGGCCGGATCGCGGCCGCGCTGGCGGAGGCCGTCGAGGGCGTCCGTACCGTCCGGGCGGCGGGTACGGAGGACAAGGAGACCGCCCGCGTGCTGCGGCCGCTGCCCGATCTGTCCCGGGCCGGACACCGCATGTGGCAGGTGCAGGGGCGGGCCGCCGCGCAGGCGGTCGCCGTGGCACCGCTGCTGCACCTCGGGGTCGTCGCCGTGGCCGGTGTGCTGCTCACCCGGGACCGGCTGTCGGTGGGGGACGTCCTCGCCGCCTCGCGGTACGCGGTGCTCGCGACGGGCGTCGGCGTCCTGGTCGGCCGGCTCGCGGGCCTGGCCCGGGCCCGGGCGGCGGCCCGGCGTCTCGGGGAGGTACGGACCGAGCCCGCGGCCGAGTTCGGCGTACACCGGCTGCCCGACGGACCCGGCCGGCTGGAGCTGCGCGGTGTGACGGCCCGGCGTGGCGGACGCGTCGTGCTCGACGGATTGGACCTCGTCGTGCCGGGCGGCACGACACTGGCCGTGGTCGGCCCGTCCGGTGCGGGCAAGTCGCTGCTGGCCGCGCTCGCCGGACGGCTGGCCGACCCGGACGAGGGCGAGGTGCTCCTCGACGGGGTGCCGCTGCGCGACCTGCCGCACGCCGACCTGCGCCGCGCGGTCGGCTACGCCTTCGCCCGCCCGGCCCTCCTGGGCGGCACGGTCGAGCAGGCGATCGGCCTCGGCCTGCCGGACCCCTCCCCCGCCCGCGTCCGTGAGGCGGCCCGCACGGCCCTCGCCGACGACTTCGTCCGCCGCCTCCCCGACGGATACGACACGGCTGTCGCCGACGCCCCGCGCTCCGGCGGCGAGTCCCAACGGCTCGGCCTCGCCAGGGCGTTCGCCCACGGCGGCCGGCTGCTGATCCTCGACGACGCCCTCTCCAGCCTCGACACGGTGACGGAACGCCACATCACCGACGCCCTCCTCGGCGACGGCCCGGGCGGCACCCGGCTGCTGGTCGCCCACCGCAGCGCGACGGCGGCGTCCGCCGACGCGGTGGCCTGGCTGGACGACGGGCGGGTGCGCGCGGTGGGGCGGCACGAGGAGCTGTGGCGGCTCGCGGCGTACCGGGCGGCGTTCGGGGAGGGGACGGAACCGGCGAGTACGGGTGCGAGTGCGGAGGGGGGTGTGCCGGTATGACGGGCCGGATCCGTACACGCGCGGGGTCCCAGGACGGCGGATCACCCGGCGGAACCGGCCTCCCCGCCCGGGGCCTGCGCTTCCTGCTGGCCCGCCGCCGGGTGCTGTTCCGCCTGGTCGCCTGGTCCGTGCTGGAGACCGGGCAGACCTTCCTCATCGGCTACGGTCCCGCCCGCGCCCTGGACGAGGGGTTCCTGCGCGGGCGGGCGGATGTCGGACTGATCTGGCTGGCGGTGACCGGGGTCGGTGTGCTCGTCGGCGCGTGGGGGACCGCGCGGGTGTACGCCGCCGTCGCCGCGCTGGTCGAACCTCTCCGGGACCGGCTCGTGGAGCGGGTCGTCTCGCGCGGAGTGCGGACCGGTGACACCGGTTCGCTGTCGGGGCTCACGCAGCAGGTGGAGATCGCCCGGGACACCTTCGCCGGACTGGTGATGGTCTCCCGCTCCTTCGTGTTCACCGCCGCCGGAGCCCTGGCCGGCCTCTTCGCCCTCGCCCCGCCGCTGCTGCTCGTCGTCGGGCCGCCCCTCGCCGCCGGAGTGGCACTGTTCGCGGTGACACTGCGGCCGCTGGCCCGGCGGCAGGAGACCTTCCTCGTCGCCGATGAGGCGCTGGCCGGTGAGCTGGGCGCCGTCTGCCCGGGCCTGCGGGACATCACGGCGACCGGCGCGGAGGCGCAGATCGCCGCCGGCACCGGCGAACGGGTCGAGGCGGAACTGCGCGCGGCGCGCGCCCTGGCCCACTGGGGCGTGCTGCGCGTGGCGTCCCTGGCGGTCGGCGGCCAGTTGCCGATCGTGCTGCTGCTCGCCGCCGCCCCGTGGCTCCTGGCCCACGGCGTCACCACGGGCGCCCTGGTCGGTGCCCTCTCCTACGTCACCCAGTCCCTGCTGCCCGCCCTGCGCAACCTGGTCCACGGCCTGGGCACCAGCGGCTCCCGCCTGACGGTGGTGCTGCGCAGGCTGGCCCGGGCGGACACCGGCAGGCCCACGGGGAAGCCGGGCCCCGGACTCCCCGCGCCGGAGCCGGCCGAGGGCACGCCCCCGGCCTTCTCCCTCACCTCGGCCACCTTCGCCTACGGCCCCGCCAGTGCCCCCGTGGTCCAGGACCTCGACCTCACCCTCCCGGCCGGCGCGCACCTGGCCGTCGTCGGCCCCAGCGGCACCGGCAAGTCCACACTCACCGCCCTGGTCGCCGGGCTCCTCACGCCGGACCAGGGGACGATCACGGTGGGCGGACACACCGTGCCCGGGCCGGAGGCGGCCGCCGCGCGCGTGCTCATCCCGCAGGAGGCGTACGTCTTCGACGCCACCCTGGCCGAGAACCTCGCCTACCTGCGGCCGGACCCGGTGCCCGAGGAGGAACTGCTGGCCGCGGCCGAGGCGGTCGGCCTCGCCCCGCTGGCCGGCCGGCTCGGCGGCCTCGGGGCGCGGGTCGACCCGGCGGCCCTGTCGGCAGGCGAACGGCAGCTGATCGCGCTGACCAGGGCCTATCTGTCGTACGCCCCGCTCGCCCTGCTCGACGAGGCGACCTGTCACCTGGATCCGGAGACGGAGGAGCGCGCGGAGCGGGCCTTCGCCGCGCGGCCGGGCGGGACCCTGGTGGTCGTCGCCCACCGCATCAGTTCGGCCCGCCGCGCCGGCCGTGTGCTGGTCATGGACGGCAGGAGCACGGCGTACGGCGGGCACGAGGAGCTGCTGCGGACCTCGGCGCTCTACCGGGACCTCGTCGGCAGCTGGGCGCCCGGTCCGTCCCGGCGGCGGTCAGAGCCAGCCCTGCCCCTGCGAGATGCGGATGGCGTCGATGCGGTTACGGGCCCCGGTCTTGCGGGTGATGGCCGCCATGTAGTTGCGCACGGTGCCGTGGGACAGGTGCAGGCTCCCGGCGATCTCCGCGATGGAGGCTCCCTCGGCCGCGAGGGTTAACACGCTCAGCTCTCTTCGGGTGAGCGGCATCTCGGCAGCCTTGAGGAAACCGAAGCCCAGCGAGTCGTTGACGAAACGTTCCCCCTCAGCGACGCGGCGTATTCCGCGCAGCAGGTTCTGCGGCGAGCTCTCCTTGTCCACGTAGCCGAGCGCACCGGCCTCGACCGCCCGTTTCAGCAGTCCGGGCCGGCTCGCGGTGGAGAGGACGAGTAATCGCGGACGGATCCGGTCCGGGCCCGGCCGGCACAGGTCGCCCAGCGGAGGGATGCCGTAGGAGTCCGCGCACTCCAGGTCCGCCGCACAGACGTCCGGGCGCACGGAGCGCACCAGGCCCGGGGCGCCGCGCCACGGCGTGTCGTGCACCGCCAGATCAGGCTCCCCCCGCAGCCACTCCGCCAGTACCGATCTCACCAGACACTCGTCATGCACCAACAGCACCCGGATCACTGCCACCCCCTCGGCTCGCCGTACGCCCCCCTCGTCATGTTGAGCGTCTGCTCCATTGTTCGTGACGGTGACCCTGCGTGGGCGCGAAGATCCAGCCATCAAGGTGCGCGGGGGCGCACGCGCGGCGCCCGTACGCCCGGCCGCGCTTCGACTACGGCGGCATGGGACACGGCCGTCGGGGTACGCGAGTTCCCTCAACGGAGCCGGAAGACTGTAACCGACGGTAACCGTAAGACCGTCCCGGTGCCGCTCGTCGTGCGCGACGGGCCGCCAGGGTGGAGATTTGTTCCTGAGCCCGGTCGCGCGGCCGTGCGAGGAGGTGGTCGGCGTGTCCGACGGGCAGTCGTCCGCACAGGCGCCGGCAGCCGCCAGGACGCAGGTCGGCCGTCCGCTGCTGTCTCTGGCGCTGGCCTCGATGATGGACGAGGTGCACGCCCACTCCGGCGCGGTGTACCTGATGGCGCCGGATCAGCCGGTGCTGGAGATGGCGGTGATGGCCGGGCTTCCCCGGGCGTTCGCGGCGCCCTGGGAGCGGGTGGGGCTGAGCGCGCCGATCCCGGTCGCCGACGCGGCGCGCGAGCGGCGGCTGGTCTGGGTCGGGGGCGAGGAGGCGATGGCCCGCCACTATCCGCGCATCGCCGTGGTGCTGCCCTATCCGTTCGCCCTGGCCGCGGTGCCGGTGGCGACCGAGTCCACCGTCTACGGCGCGGTCTTCGTCACCTGGCCGGGCGCGCATCCGCCAGAGCTGTCCGACCATGAGCGCGAGCATCTGACGGCGGCCTGCGGCCGGCTCGCTGTCCGGCTGGAGCGGGCGGCCGAGCACAGCATCCCGCCGCACCCCGAGACCGATGTGCTCGCCTCGCCCCTGGTGAGCGGGATCGCCGGCACGCTCGGCACGGTCGAGGCGGCCCGGATGGTGAGCCGTCTGCCGTACGGGCTGGTCTCGCTGGATCTGCACGGGCGGGTCGGCTTCGTCAACGCGGCGGCGGCCGAGCTGCTGAACGTCCCGGTCAGCCGGCTGCTCGGCACCCAGCTGTGGGCGTCGGTGCCGTGGCTCAACGACCCGGTGTACGAGGACCGTTACCGGGCCGCGCTGCTGAGCCAGCACACCACCTCGTTCGTGGCGCTGCGCCCGCCCGGCGAGTGGCTGTCGTTCCGGCTGTATCCGAGCACGACGGGCCTCAGCGTCCGGATCACCAGGTCGCGGGCGGTGTCGGAGATGAACCGGTCCGCACCGCCGCCCGACGGGACGCCGTCCCGGCTGGTCACCATGTCGCAGGTGCTGGATCTGGCGAGCGCGCTCACCGAGGCGGTCGGGGTGCAGGACGTGGTGCAGTTGGTCGCCGACGAGATCGCCCCGGCCGTGGGCAGCCAGGCCCTGGTCGTGCTGGGCTCGCAGGCGAACCGGCTGCGCGTGCTCGGGCATCGCGGATACCGGGACGCGCACACGGTGGAACAGTTCGACGGGATGCCGCTCAGCGAGCCGATGCCCGGCACGAAGGTGCTGCGGACGGGCGTGCCCGCGTTCTTCGAGTCGCGGGAACAGCTGGAGCGCCTCTACCCGGCGCGACTCGCCACCCCCGACGAGTTCGCGGGCTGGGCCTATCTGCCGCTCATCGCGCAGGGACGGCCGGTGGGGACGTGCGTGCTCTCCTTCACCGAGCCGCACCCCTTCCCGACGGAGGAGCGGGCGGTGCTGACCAGCCTGGCCGGGCTGATCGCCCAGGCGCTGGAGCGGGCACTGCTCTACGACGCCAAGCACCGGCTCGCGCACGGCCTCCAGGAGGCGCTGCTGCCGCACTCGCTGCCGTCGCTGCCGGGTATCGAGGCGGCCGGCCGCTATGTGCCGGCCACTCAGGGCATGGACATCGGCGGCGACTTCTACGACCTGGTGCGCACGCAGGGGATGGCGGCGGCGGTGATCGGGGACGTGCAGGGCCACAACGTCACGGCGGCCGGGCTGATGGGCCAGGTCCGCACCGCGGTGCGCGCGTACACGGCCGTGGGCCAAGCACCCGAGGAGGTCATGCGCAGCACCAACCGGCTGCTGCTCGACCTCGGGTCCGACCTGTTCGCCAGCTGCCTGTACCTGCGGCTCGACCCGGCGCACGGCCGGGCCGTGATGTCCCGGGCAGGTCATCCGCCGCCGCTGCTGAGACGGCCGGACGGGCGGGTGCGCGTCCTGGACCTGGCCGGGGGCCCGCTGCTGGGCATCGACGCCTCGGCGGTGTACCCGACGACGGAGGTCGCCCTCGCTCCCGGCTCGCTGCTCGTCCTCTACACCGACGGGCTGGTCGAGTCCCCCGGCACGGACTTCGAGGAGGCCCTCGCGGACCTGGGCCGGCGCCTGGCCGACGCCGGCGACCAGCCGCTGGACGAGCTGGCCGACAGTCTCATTCATCAGGAGCGGCACCACAGGGACGGGGAGGAACGGCTCGACGACATCGCCCTGTTGCTGCTCAGGGCGGTCGGCTAGGGAAACCGAGCGCGGGTAAGCGGACGGGCCGGCCCTCCCGAGGGAGGCCGGCCCGGTGCACCGCCGGACGGTGCTCGCATGCGCCGGTGGGCCGGCCCGGTCCGCCAGGAAGGGGGCGGAACCGAGCCGGCGTCGTCGGACCGGCTCCGACGGTTTCAGGTCAGCGGGACTCGGTCAGACCCGAGTTGTCCTCGACGCCCTGCCCGGCGTCCTGACCGGCACCGGCATCAGCGCCGGCTCCCGCTTCCTCGCCTCCGGCCTGCTCGCCGGCACCGGCACCGGCACCGGCCTCTTCACCGGCACCCGCACCAGCGCCGGCCTCCTCACCCGCACCGGCCTCTTCACCAGCGCCGGCTTCCTCACCGGCACCCGCACCGGCGCCGGCCTCCTCACCCGCACCGGCTTCCTCGCCCGCACCGGCTTCCTCGCCCGCACCGGCCTCTTCACCGGCACCGGCACCCGCGCCGCCCGCGCCGAGGGTCGCGCCGACGGCCTCCAGGGCGGTGGTCACCGGCTGGAAGAACGTCTCACCGCCGGCCGTGCAGTCACCGCTGCCGCCCGAGGTCAGGCCGATCGCGAGACCGTCCTGGGTGAACAGCGAGCCGCCGCTGTCGCCGGGCTCGGCGCAGACATTGGTCTGGATGAGGCCGGTGACCGTGCCCTCCGGGTAGTTCACCGTGGCCTCGAGGCCGAGGACCTGGCCGTCGTTGAGCCCGGTGGTGCTGCCCATCCGGAAGACCTCCTGGCCGACGGTCGCCTCCGCGGCCTCGGTGATCGGGACGGTCTGGTCGCCGGTGTTGACCTCGCTGGGCGCCTCGGTCGCCGGGTCGTCGTACTTCACGAGCGCGAAGTCGCCGTCGCCCGGGAAGGTCGACTGGTCGACGGTGGCGATGGGCTGGCCGCCCTGCGCGTCCGACCACTCGTTGCCGCCGAGGGTGCAGTGACCGGCCGTCAGGAAGGCGGGCGAGCCGTCGTCCGCGGTGACGTTGAAGCCGAGGGAGCAGCGCGAGCCGCCCGCGAAGATGGCGTCGCCGCCGGAGACGAACGGCTTGAAGGTGCCCGCGGACTTCGAGAGGGTCGCCATGCCGGTACCGAGGCTCTTGACCGTCGATTCCAGTCTGTCCCACTTGGCGCCGGTCACGGTGCTGTCGGCGGTGACACGCAGCTTGTTCGTCTGCGGATCGATCGACCACGAGGTGCCCGCGATGGTCGCGTCGGACTTCAGGGTCTGCGCGCCGCTCTGCAGCTCCGACCAGCTGTTGTCGACCTCGCGGACCTTCGCGCCGGCCGCCTTCGCCTGCACGATCACGTTGTTGTTGTCGCCCGGTACGACGTTGACGACGAGCTGCTGGCTGTCGCCGTCGTAGTAGGAGCCGCCGAACGCCTCACCGAGGAGCCCGGAGAGCTGCGAGGCGAGATCCGAGGCGTCGCCCGCCTTCAGTGTCTTCGGCGCGGCGGCCGCGTCGTCGGACGAACCGTCCTGTGACGCGTTGGCGTTGGGGAGCAGGATCGCGGCCGCGCCGAGCGCCACCACGCCGCCCACCGCTATCGCGGCCTTGCGCTTCGGAATTCGCTTGTGACTCAAACTTCTCTCCTCCTGGGGGGACGGAGCCTGTGCCGCCGTTCGGCAGCTTGGGGGGCGCCTGGATGGCTGTTGGTACGCACGTGCCACGTGGGGCGTTCAATCGCGTTTGCAAGTGATCCCTTCGCATCGCGGAATCAGCCAACTCCCGCTGCCCGCACACCGACCCGCCCGGTCGACGACTTCCCTGGTCAGGGCGAGGGGCCGGGCGGAGGGCTTTCGTCGGCCCAGGGCAGCGCCTGGCTTGATGACGGTCTTTCGGCTGCGGCCCTCGTCCCGGCCCGCCGAACCGACACGATCCGTGTCCGACCGGAAACGATCTGTTGCGAACACCGAGTCGAATCCCGACTTCAGCGAATCTGCACATCGAATGCTCAACCCAGTCACCAAGCGGAGGGTTATCCACAAGCGGGAGGTGCCTGTCACGCCTTTGGGGCGGGAGTGCCGGATTCGCCGCCTCCGGATGCAAGGCGTCGGATGAGCCGATGCTGTGGCGCATGTGAAGAAGTCGCCACCGAGACGTGCGCACTCCTGCACCAATAGGTACCGCTGGGGCGCAAGTTCCCTGGTGAGACGCCTGGTTGATTGGAAGCGCGGACCCGCAGCGTGCTTTGATCCATCGCATCGCGGGAGCCGCGGAGGGCACTCCGGAAACGGGTGCCCGGCGCTCGCGGTCGCGGCCGTCATCTGTCCCCAGAGGGGGCCGCTCCCCCCTTATGAGATATCCATATGAAGGGAAGTTCCATCATGAACTCCACCCCCCAGGTTGAGACCGTCGAGATCGCCGACGCCCAGCTGGACGCCATCTCCGGTGGCCTGTCCGTGAACGCCGTGAACACCGTCACCGACACGGTTGACGGCATCGCCCCGGTCTCCGGCGTGGTCGACACGGCCGTCGGCACCGTCGAGGGTGTCACCGGCCTGAACACGGCCCCGGTCACCGGCCTGGTCTCCGGCCTCTGATCGAGCCTTGTGCCGATGACTCCCGGAACCGCAGCCGGCGGTTCCGGGATCTTCGGGTGCCGTGACCCTTTCCGTCACGGCGACAAGAACCTCTTCTACGGGTGAGGGAAGTTCCTTGCAGTTCCGCCAACAGGCCCTCGCCAAGCTCCAGTCACCGGAGGAACTCGACCTCCCGGTGCGTTTCGCCCGCCCGCAGGGCTGGCTCGTGCTCGCGGTGACCGTGGTCGCGATGGCGGCCGCCTCGGTATGGGCGGTGACCGGCTCGGTGGCCTCCACCGTCAGCGCACCCGCCATCCTCACGCACGGGCAGGGCAGTTACCTCCTCCAGAGCCCCGTCGCGGGCCAGGTCACCGCGGTGCTCGCGAAGCAGGGCGAGCAGGTGGCCGCGAACTCCCCCGTGCTGAAGGTCCGTACGGCCAAGGGCGAGGTCGTCGTCCGCGCGCTCGACGCGGGCCGTGTCTCCGGGCTCGCCGCGACCGTCGGGCAGATCATCCAGACCGGCGCGAACGTGGCCGCCGTCGAGAAGGTCGCCCACACCGAGGACGCCTTGTACGCGACCCTCTACGTCCCCGCCGAGAACGCCGCCTCCATTCCCGACGACGCCTCCGTGGATCTGACCGTGCAGTCGGTGCCGACCCAGGAGTACGGCGTGCTGCGCGGCCATGTGAAGTCGGTGGACCGCGCGGCCCAGTCCCCGCAGCAGATCGCCGCGTTCCTCGGGGACAGCCAGCTCGGCGAGCAGTTCACCAAGAAGGGCAGGCCCGTGGCCGTGACGGTCCGGCTGGACAAGTCGTCCGCCACGAAGAGCGGATACAAGTGGTCGTCCGCGGACGGCCCGCCGTACAAGCTGACCTCGATGACGATGGCGTCGGGTTCGATCCGGCTCACCGACCAGCGTCCCGTCGACTGGCTGCTGCCATGAGCGCCACCGCACAGGAGCCCCCGAGCAGGCGCCGCGCGGCCCCGCCGAAGCGCAAGGTGCCCAAAGCCGCCGCGAAGACCGTCCGTACCCCCACCGTGCTCCAGATGGAGGCCGTCGAGTGCGGCGCCGCCTCCCTGGCGATGGTGCTCGGCCACTACGGCAAGCACGTCCCGCTGGAGGAGCTGCGCATCGCCTGCGGCGTCTCCCGCGACGGCTCGCGCGCCAGCAACCTCCTCAAGGCGGCCCGCAGTTACGGCCTGACGGCCAAGGGCATGCAGATGGACCTGGCCGCCCTCGCCGAGGTGAAGTCGCCGGCCGTCCTGTTCTGGGAGTTCAACCACTACGTCGTCTACGACGGCATGGGCCGCCGCTTCGGGCGCCGTGGCGTCTACATCAACGACCCCGGCAAGGGCCGCCGTTTTGTCCCCATGGAGGACTTCGACGGCAGCTTCACCGGTGTCGTGCTGGTCATGGAGCCCGGCGAGGACTTCGCCCGGGGCGGCCGCAAGCCCGGCGTCCTGGGCGCGATGCCCGCCCGGCTGCGCGGCACCGCGGGCACGATGCCCGCCGCGGTGGTGTCGAGCCTGCTGCTGGTGGCGGTCGGCGCGTCGGTACCCGCGCTCAGCCGCACCTACATCGACGAGTTCCTGATCGGCAACCAGACCTCGCTGCTCAGTGTGCTGTTCGCGTCGATGGCGGCGTGCGTGCTGCTCACCGTCGTGCTGACCTGGCTCCAGCAGGCCAACCTGCTGCACGGCCGCATCATCTCGTCCACCCTGTCCAGCGCGCGCTTCCTGCGGCATCTGCTGCGGCTGCCGGTGACGTTCTTCTCCCAGCGCAGCCCGGCCGACCTCGTGCAGCGCCTGCAGTCCAACGACGCGGTCGCCGAGACCCTGTCCCGCGACCTCGCGGCGGCGGGCGTGGACGCGATCGTGGTCGTCCTGTACGCGGTGCTGCTGTACAGCTACGACCCGCAGCTGACGTTCGTCGGCATCGGCGTGGCGCTGCTGAACATCGTGGCGATGCGGGTCGTCGTACGGCTGCGCGCGACCCGTACGGCGAAGCTGCGCGCCGACACGGCCCGGCTCACCAACACCGCCTACACCGGTCTTCAGCTGATCGAGACGATGAAGGCGACCGGCGGCGAGGACGGCTACTTCCGCAAGTGGGCCGGGCAGCACGCCACCACGCTGGAGGAGCAGCAGCGGCTCGGCGTGCCGAGCGCCTGGCTGGGCGTGGTCGCGCCGACCCTGGCCACCCTCAACAGCGGGCTCATCCTCTGGATCGGCGGTATGCGGGCGGTCGAGGGCCACATCTCGGTCGGCCTGCTGGTCGCCTTCCAGGCCCTGGTCGCCCGGTTCACCGCCCCGCTGACCCGGCTCAACGGCGTCGCGGGCCGCATCCAGGACTTCGCGGCCGACGTGGCCCGGCTGAAGGACGTGGAGAACTTCAAGGCCGACCCGCTCTACGGCCGGCCCGACTCCGGCGAGTCGACGCGCCGCCTCCAGGGCCACGTCGAGCTGGAGAACATCACCTTCGGCTACAGCCCGCTCGACAAGCCCCTGCTCACGGGCTTCGACCTGACGGTCGGCCCGGGGCGGCAGGTCGCGCTGGTCGGCGGTTCCGGCAGCGGCAAGTCCACGGTGTCGAGGCTGATCTCCGGCCTGTACGCGCCGTGGGAGGGCGTGATCCGCATCGACGGACAGCGCATCGACGACATTCCGCGCGGGGCGCTGGCCGCCTCGGTCTCCTTCGTCGACCAGGACGTGTTCCTGTTCGAGGGCACCATCCGCGACAACGTGGCGCTGTGGGACCCGTCGATCCCGGACGACGCGGTGGAGGACGCGCTGCGGGACGCCGCCCTGTACGACGTGGTCACGCGCCGCCCCGGCGGCATCCACAGCAAGGTCGAGCAGGACGGCCGCAACTTCTCCGGCGGGCAGCGCCAGCGGCTGGAGATCGCGCGGGCGCTGGTGCGCCGGCCGAGCATCCTGGTGCTCGACGAGGTGACGAGCGCGCTGGACGCGGAGACCGAGCTGGTCGTGATGGACAACCTGCGCCGGCGCGGCTGTGCCTGTGTGGTGATCGCGCACCGGCTCAGCACCGTGCGTGACAGCGACGAGATCGTCGTCCTGGAGCACGGCACGGTCGTGGAGCGGGGACGGCACGAGGAGCTGGTGGCGCGCGGCGGCGCGTACGCCACGCTGGTCAGGGAGCGGTGAGATGACGACCGTTCAGGGACATGAGGGTGACCTCGTCCTGGGCGCCTTCGGGCAGATGGGCTCGCGCATCGACTGCGCCGGGTTCAACCGTCTCGACCTGGAGGGCCCGCAGGTGCTGTGGCTGGTCGCGGCGGGAGCCGTCGACCTGTTCGCGGTGGACGCCGGCCAGCAGGGCCACTGGCACCACCTCGGCCGGCTTGAGGCCGGCTCGCTGGTACTCGGCCCGGTGCCGGGCCCGCAGCACACGCTGGTGGCCCGCCCGCTGCGGGACTGCGTGGTGCACCGCATCGGCCTGCGCGAGCTGTACCAGCCCGCCGACACCGCGACCTGGTCGTACGACGAGTACGGCAATCCGCAGTACGTGCCTCCGACGACGAGTCCGCTGGAGTACGCGCTCGCACTGGGCGTCGGCCGCAGTCTGTCCATCCTGTTCCAGGCGCCGATGGCGACCGAGCGGGCCGCGGCGCCGACCGACGACGACGTGTTCTGGATGCAGGTGCCGCCGGGCAGCGTGCAGTACGGCTCGCTGTACGGCGCGGAGGCCGCGGCCGACCTGCTGATGGACCCGGGTCTGTGGCAGAGCATGGTCGACCAGCAGTACCGGCTGCTGACCACGCTGGACCGCTGGATCGAGCAGCTGGAGCGCACCCACGAGACGCGCACGGCCGAGGGCATCAAGGCCGGCGAGGCGGTCCGCGCCCAGGCCGACCAGACGCTGCTCGCCTCCATCGGCAAGCGGTCGTCGAAGCGGACCACCTCGGCCGATGCCGACGCCTCCTACGCGGCCTGCAAGCTGGTCGGCCAGGCGGCCGGGATCAGACTCGCCGAGCCCACGCAGAAGGGCACCGGCGGCGACCGCCTCGACCCGGTCGAGCAGGTCGCCCTGGCCTCCCGCGTCCGCACCCGGGCCGTGCGCCTGGACGGCCGCTGGTGGCGGGACAACGTAGGGCCGCTGGTCGGCCACCGGGCCCTGTCGGGCGCGCCGGTGGCGTTGCTGTGGCGGCGCGGCGGATATGTCGCCGTCCATCCGTCGACCGGCCGTGAGACGCCCGTCGAGAAGGCCAACGCCGACGAGTTCGAGCCGCGTGCGGTGATGTTCTACCGTCCGCTGCCCGAGCGGGGGCTCAGTCCGCTGGGGCTGCTGCGGTTCTGTATGCAGGGCATGCGCGGCGACCTGACCGGTCTGCTGCTCAGCGGCCTGGTCACGGTGGCGATCGGCGCACTGGTGCCCGTCGCCACCGGCAAGGTGCTCGGCGAGTTCGTGCCGAAGGCCCAGACGGAACTGATCGTGCAGGTGTGCCTGGCGGTGATGCTCAGCAGCGTGGTGGCGGCGGCCTTCATGCTGTTGCAGAACCTCACCATCCTGCGGATCGAGGGCCGGATCGAGGCCACGCTCCAGCCGGCCGTGTGGGACCGGCTGCTGAGACTGCCGACGCGGTTCTTCACCGAGCGCTCCACCGGCGAGTTGGCCAGCGCGGCCATGGGCATCAGCTCGATCCGCCGGCTGCTGGCGGGGGTCGGGCCGACGGTCGCCCAGTCGGTGACCATCGGGGCGATGAACCTGGGGCTGCTGCTGTGGTTCAGCGTGCCGATGGCGATGGCCGCGATCGGCATGCTCGTCGTCATCGCGGCCGTGTTCCTGGGGCTGGGACTGTGGCAGGTGCGCTGGCAGCGGCGGCTGGTCGTGCTCTCCAACAAGCTGAACAACCAGGCGTTCCAGACCCTGCGCGGCCTGCCCAAGCTGCGGGTGGCCGCCGCCGAGAACTACGCGTACGCCGCGTGGGCGTCGGAGTTCGCGCGCAGCCGGGAGCTCCAGCAGAAGGTCGGCCGCATCAAGAACCTCTCGGCGGTGCTGGGCGCGGTGTATCTGCCGCTGTGCACGCTGCTGATGTTCATGCTGCTCGCCGGCCCGGCCCGGGGCTCGATGTCGGCGGCCGCGTTCCTCACCTTCAACACCTCGGTGACGATGGTGCTGACCTCCGTCACGCAGCTGACCGGCTCGTTCGTCTCCGCGGTGGCCGCGCTGCCGTTGTTCGAGGAGATCAGGCCGGTGCTGGACGCGACGCCGGAGGTGCGCACGGCGAGCACCCGGCCGGGTCCGCTGTCCGGCGCGATCGAGGCGCGGCGGGTGTCCTTCCGGTACTCGGACGACGGTCCGCTGATCCTTGACGACGTGTCGTTCGAGGTGAAGCCGGGCGAGTTCGTCGCGGTCGTCGGCCCCAGCGGCTGCGGCAAGTCGACGCTGCTGCGCCTGCTGATCGGCTTCGACCGGCCGCTGTCGGGCAGTGTGCTGTACGACGGGCAGGATCTGGGGGCCCTCGACCAGTCGGCGGTGCGCCGCCAGTGCGGTGTGGTGCTCCAGCACGCGCAGCCGTTCACCGGCTCGATCCTGGACGTCATCTGCGGCACCGAGCCGTACACGCCGGAGGAGGCGATGGCGGCGGCCGAGATGGCGGGCCTCGCCGAGGACATCAAGCGGATGCCGATGGGCCTGCACACCATCGTCTCGGGCAGCGGCGCCGTCTCCGGCGGCCAGCGCCAGCGGCTGATGATCGCGCAGGCGCTGATCCGCCGGCCGCGCATCCTGTTCTTCGACGAGGCGACCAGTGCCCTCGACAACGAGACCCAGCGCACGGTCATCGAGAGCACCAAGGCGCTCAACGCCAGCCGGGTCGTCATCGCGCACCGGCTGTCCACCGTGATGGACGCCGACCGGGTCGTGGTGATGGAGGACGGCAAGGTCATCCAGCAGGGCCCGCCCGACCGGCTGCTCGCCGACACCAGCGGCCGGCTGCACGAGCTGGTGCGGCGGCAGATGGCGTGAGAGGTCAGTCCAGTCCCGGCACGGGGGCGCCGGAGGGCACCCCGGCCGCGACGTAGGCGGCGTACAGCTCCCGCCAGGGCGCGTCGGCCCCGGCATGCGGACCGGCGGTCCGCTCGCCGCGCGCCCTGGCGTCCAGTGCGCTCAGGCACACCTCCCAGCCGGCGCCGTTGCGGGCGGCGGAATCCTGGGCTTGGAGGACGTTGGTGAGCGTGAGGCGGGTGCGCTTGTCCTCGGTCTCCTCCAGGTCGAAGCGCAGTTCGTCCCCGCCCCACTCGAACGACAGGTGCCGGGGCGCGTCGACGGCGATGACCCGGCCCGTGGCGTCCGCCATGTGCGGGTCGCCGCTGAACCTGACCGTGCCGCCGGGGCGCAGCTCGATCTCGGCGCGGGAGGGGAACCAGCGCTCCAGTTCGTCCGGGTCGGTCACGAACTGCCAGACGCGGTCGACGGGATGGTCGTAGGTGCGGCTGAAGCGGACGGCGGGGCGGCCGTCGTCCAGGGTCAGATAGGTGCCGGTGAGTTCGGCTGCCATGGCGGATCAGTCCTTCGGTGTGGGTGGTTCCGTGGTGTCCGGCGTCTCGTCGAGTCGGCGGCCCAGCGCGTCGAGGCTCTCGTTCCAGAGCTCGCGGTACGGGGCGAGCCAGGCGTCGAGTGCGGCGATCGGGCCGGGGTCGAGGGCGTAGACGCGGCGCTGCGCGTCCTGCCGCACCCGGACGAGGCCTGCCTCCCGCAGCACTTTCAGGTGCTTCGAGGTGCTCGGCTGGCTCAGTCCGCACGCCTCGACGATCTCACCGACGGCCCGGGGCCGCTCCAGGAGCAGCGCGACGATGGCCCGCCGGTGGGGGTCGGCGAGGGCGGTCCAGAGGGCGGCGTCGGACATGCCTCCAATATGCCTCTGCCGTTATATTCCAGTCAAGGAATATAACCACAGGGGCCCCGTGTCCGGTGGCGTGACTTCGCCGCACTCCGCGCACACTTCCGTTGCTCCGCCGCGTAATTGGGTACCTCCGCCCCATGCGAATCAGCGTGGTGGATGTGGGATCGAAGACGGTCAGACTCGTCGTCTCGGACGCTCAGAACGGTGTGCCGCTGCCGGTGCACACCTCGAAGTGGCGACTCAGGCTGTCCGAACAGGTCACACCGGGGGAACCCATCCCTGAGCAGGCGGTCGGACAACTCGTCGACGCGGTCACCGAGGCGGGCAGGACCGCCACCCGGTGGGGCGCGGCCGGCCCGCTCGCCTTCGCGACCGCCGTGGTGCGCAACGCGCCGAACCGGCAGGAGGTGTTGCACACCGTCCGGGCCCGTACCGGCGTGGAGCTGTGCACCCTGCCGGGTGAGGTCGAGGCCGAGCTGACGTTTCTCGGGGCCCGGCGCTGGATGGGCTGGCGGTCGGGGCCGCTCGCCCTGCTCGACATCGGCGGCGGCTCACTCGAAGTCGCCTTCGGGCGCGGCCGGTTGCCCGACTTCGTGGCGTCGCTGCCGCTGGGCGCGGGGCGGCTCACCCACGAGTTCTTCGAGGACGAGGACCCGCCGTCGCCGGATCGGGTCCGGGCGCTGCGCCGCAGGGTCCGCCATCAGCTGCGGGACGTCGCGGCGCGGATCCGCTGGGAGGGCCCGCGCACCGCGGTCGCCACCTCCCGCACGTTCCAGCAGCTGGGCCGGCTGTGCGGCGCCGCACCCGGACGCCACGGCCCGTTCGTGGACCGGGAACTGCACCGCGCGGGGCTGCGGGAGGCGATCACGACGCTGGCCGCCCTGCCCGCCGCCGAACGCACGCGCCTGCCCGGCATCTCCGCGCCGCGGGCCGCGCAGAGCCTGGCCGGCGCGGTGGTCGCGCACACCGCGATGAAGCTGACCGGCATCAGGGCCGTCACGGTCTGCCCCTGGGCGATCCGCGAGGGCGTGTTGCTGCGCCACATCGAGGACGGCCCGTCCTGGTGGGCGGAGGTCACCCGCCACAACGAGGAGACCGCCCCTCCTGACCCGGTGCCGCTGCGCATCGCCGCCGCCGCGGCCAACTGAGCACGGCGGACGGAACCGACAAACCGAACGCGGGAAGGAGACCCCGATGCCCCAGGACAACAACCGCGACGCCTCCGACAAGCAGCCCGAGACGGCGCTCGAGGAGGTCCTGCGCGAGATCGAGGACGCCGAGAACCGCACCGAGGACTCCGCCGGGCGGCGACGCCACCGGGGTGAGGCCGGCGATGCCATCACACCGAACGAGCGCGCGCAGGAGGAGTCCGAGGGAGAGTGACGCGGGCGGGTGACCGGGCTCCGGCCGGGTACCCGGCGCGCATGGAGCACGACCGCGACGGACCGCCCCTGCCCCTCCCGCGCGGAGCGCTGAGCAGGCGTGTCGAGGCGTATCTGCGGGGCGCGGGCCGGCTGCCCCGCCGCGAGGAAATCGAACGGGCCCAGGTGTACGGCGACGACCTGCAGCTCGCCCTGTACCTGTGCTACGAACTGCACTACCGCGGCTTCGCGGGCGTGACCCCGGAGCTGGAGTGGGATCCCGACCTGCTGCGCACCCGAGCGGCCCTGGAGCAACGCTTCCTGTCCTCGCTGCGCGCCGACGCCCGGGTGCACGGCAGCGTGGACGAGGCGCTGCGCGGTCTGCTGGTCGAGCCCGTCCACGGCACGGGCGTCTCGTACTTCCTGCGGGACGAGGGCGAGCTGTGGCAGGTGCGCGAGTACGCGGCCCAGCGCTCCCTGTACCACCTCAAGGAGGCCGACCCGCACGCCTGGGTGCTGCCGCGGTTGTGGGGCCGGGCGAAGGCGGCGATGGCGGCGGTCGAGTTCGACGAGTGGGGCGGCGGCCGCGCCGACCGCGTGCACGCACGGCTGTTCGCCGACCTGATGACGGACCTGGGCCTGGACCCCACGTACGGCCGCTATCTCGACGCGGCGACCGCCGAGGCCCTGGTCACGGTGAACCTCATGTCCCTCTTCGGCCTGCACCGGGCCCTCAGGGGTGCCCTGGTCGGCCATTTCGCGACGGTCGAGATCACCTCGTCCCCGGGGTCGCGGCGGCTCGCCGAGGCGATGCGCCGCACGGGCGCGGGGCCCGCGGCCGAGCACTTCTACGACGAGCACGTCGAGGCCGACGCGGTCCACGAGCAGGTGGTGCGCCACGACGTCATCGGCGGTCTGCTGGAGTGGGAGCCGCACCTCTCCCCCGATGTCGCCTTCGGGATCGCCGCCACCGAGTTCACCGAAGACCGCTTCGGCGCCCGGCTGCTCACCGACTGGCGTGCGTCACATTCGTCACTGTATGCACCGCTTACTCACGAGATAACCCATATCTCCTGACGGCCGGGGTACCCGAGCGGCGTGAATCCACTGGCACCCCCGGGCGTCTACGCCCCGCAGGACGACACCGAGCTGCTGGCGGGCGCCCTGTCCGACGAGCCGCTGCCCCCGGGCGCGGAGGTCCTCGACGTCGGCACCGGGACCGGCGCCCTGGCACTGGAGGCCGCGCGCCGCGGTCCGCGTGTGACCGCCGTGGACGTGTCCCGGGGCGCCGTGTGGGCCGCGCGGCTGAACGCCCGGCTGGCGGGACTCCCCCTCCGCATCCGGCACGGGAACCTCTTCGATCCCGTGCGCGGAGAGTCGTTCGATCTGATCCTGGCCAATCCGCCGTACGTGCCGTCCCCGCAGGGCGACAGGGAGCCGCGTGGTTCGGCCCGTGCCTGGGACGCGGGCGGTGACGGACGACTGGTCGTCGACCGGATCTGCCGGGAGGCGCCCGCGCTGCTGCGTCCGGGTGGGGTGCTCCTGCTCGTGCAGTCGGCGCTGAGCGACCCGGAGCTGACCGTCGGGCGACTGCGCGCGTCCGGCCTGAAGGCCGCGGTGACCCGCCGGCACCGGATCGCGTTCGGGCCGGTCCTGCGCGGCCGGGAACGCTGGCTGCGGCAGCGGGGGCTGCTGCCCGCCACCGAGAACAAGGAAGAGCTGGTGGTCGTCCGTGCCGAACTCCCCGTCTGACCGGTCCGCGCCGCCGAGGCGCGTCACCGTCCGGCACAAGGGCCCGCTCCTGGTGGAGGGCCCGGTGGAGGTGGAACTGGAGGACGGCTCCGTCGTCCGCTCCGACCGCTTCCGCGTAGCTTTGTGTACCTGCCGCCGCAGCCGCCGCTACCCGTGGTGCGACACGAGCCACCGCGACCGGGCGTGACCCGGAGACCCGGCCACGTGCAACGCCCAGGGGCCGACGGGCGGCCCCACTCCGCCCGCCGGCCCCCTTGTACGAGATCGCTCCCCGCGACGACAACCCGGCTCCCCAGCAACGGGCCGTCTACTTCACGGGAACTGCGCGATCCCGGTCTCAGAACGCGAAGAGGCCCGAACCGTGGGCGTTCTTCACGCACTCGTTGGAGAAGGTGCGCTCATAGGAGACCCTCTGGCCCTGCCAGACACCGTCGACGGTGATGACCACGGGGTCGTACTGCTTGGTGCACATCACTCCGTCCCGGGCGGTCAGGGCGTCGATGTTGCCGCCGACGCCCCGCAGTTCCGTACAGGCCGAGCCGGCGACCGGGTGCGTGCCGCCGGGCTTCGGGGCACAGGTCAAGGTGACCGCGCGTTCCGGGGTCACGGCGATCGCGCTCTCACCGTGGCCCACCGTGAGTACGAGGGCCGACGGGGCGTAGAGCGCGGTGGGGGCCTGACCCGGACTGGCGAGCGCGGCCCCGGAGAGGGGTCCGCAGACGGCGGTGGCCGTCAGGCCGAGGGTCATGGCCCAGCGCGCGGTGTTCCGCATTGTGTGCATCCTTCCGCTCGATTACAGGGTGTGCCGATCCATGCTCGTTCGGTGCCGGATCGGCGAGCGCGAGTCTGCCGAGTCCACCGCCGAAACACACATCGACCCCACTGGTTTCAGTAACATTGCGTATTGAATCAGTGGCGTGAAGTTACGGAATCCGGACGGATGAAGCCCGTAACCGCACGGCCTCCGGGGGCACGATGCGGCCAGATGGCTGGTTTCCAGCTGCTCGTTAATAGGCCTGAAACATTCCGATTCCGCTCTCAGCCGACCACTTCGCAACCCCTTGTGTTCATGCTCAGGTCGAGTAATCGTCATTACATGATTACGAAAGAGCAGCGAGAGAAGCTGCGCGGCTGGTTCGCCGGCCGCCTTCCCGACGACCTCTTCGAGGAACTGACCGAGCTCACGGTCGACCGCGAGGAGATCACCGTGATCGGCCGCATCCCCGAACCCCGGCTGGCGGAGGACGCTCCGGACGCCGAACGGGAGGCGGCGCTGGAAAGCCGGGTGCAGGAGTTCCGGGAGCGCACCCGCGAGGACCGGATGGCCGTGGCCCGGGAGGCCGAGCACCGGTTCGGCCGGAAGGTGTCCTGGGGCGTGGAGTGCGGTGGGCGGCGCGCGCTGTTCACGCACGTGGCCGCGCCGGTGATGACGCGGCTGCGCCAGCCGGAGCGCCAGGTCCTCGACACCCTGATCGCCGGCGGCGTCGCCCGCAGCCGCAGCGACGCGCTGGCCTGGTGCGTACGTCTGGTCCAGCGTCATACGGACGACTGGCTCGCGGAGTTGCGCGACTCCCTCGAACACGTGCAACGGGTGCGGGCACAAGGGCCGGACGCCGAGACGGACCAGGCACCGCCAGCGGACGACGCGGAGTGACCGAGGAATGGAGGAATCGTCCAGCGAGAACGCCGAGAATGGATGAACCGTCCTCTGGTGTCGCCCGCCGGTGATCGTTTACGGTCGGCAGACCCCATGAGGACGGCATCCGCTCGCCGCCGCACACCCACGCGTCCGGTGAGCGGCCGTCCGCCCCGCCACCGCGCCACGCCGCGCTCCACCGCCCCGTCCCCGCTGGAGCCCTCTTGTCCTCGCCGGCCGAACGCCCCGCTGACGCCGACCGTCCCGAAGACGCCGACCGCCCCTCCCCCGCCGCGTCTCCCCCGTCCCTGACGGAGGTCGAGACCCACGGCGTCGACCGGATCCCCGACGCCGAGCGATCCGCGACCCCGCTGGACCTGTTCCGGCTCGCCTTCGGCGGCGCCAACACCTTCTCCACCTGCGTCCTCGGCGCCTTCCCGATCCTGTTCGGCCTCTCCTTCTGGCAGGGCCTCGCGGCCACCCTCCTCGGGGTCGTCGCGGGCGCGCTGATCCTGTGTCCGATGGCGGTGTTCGGCCCGGTCAACGGCACCAACAACGCCGTCTCGTCGTCCGCGCACCTCGGTGTGCACGGCCGCGTGGTCGGCTCGTTCCTGTCCCTGCTGACGGCCGTCGCCTTCTTCTCCATCTCGGTGTGGAGCTCCGGCGACGCCCTGGTCGGCGGCGCGCACCGGCTCTTCGGACTCGCCCGGGACGACCTGTCCTACGCCGTCGCCTACGCGCTGTTCGCGGTGCTGGTCCTCGCCGTGTGCGTGTACGGCTTCCGGTTCATGCTGTTCGTCAACAAGATCGCGGTGACCTCGGCGAGCGCCCTGTTCCTGCTCGGCGCGGTGGCGTTCGCGGGTGACTTCGACCCGTCGTACGCGGGCGTCTTCACCGACTCGGCGGACGCGGCGACGACGGACCTGTTCTGGCCGTCGTTCATCGGGGCGGCGCTGATCGTGCTGTCGAACCCCGTGTCGTTCGGGGCGTTCCTCGGCGACTGGTCGCGCTACATCCCGGCGAGCGCCCCGCGCCGGAGGGTGGTCGGGGCCGCGTTCCTGTCGCAGATCGCGACGCTGCTGCCGTTCCTGTTCGGTCTGACGACCGCGAGCGTCATCGCGGACAAGGCGCCGGAGTACGTCGATCCGGCGGCCCCCGACTTCGTGGGCGGGCTGCTCGCGATCTCCCCGGGCTGGTTCTTCCTGCCGGTGTGCCTGCTGGCGCTGATCGGCGGCATGGCGACGGGCACGACGGCGCTGTACGGCACCGGGCTCGACTTCTCGTCCGTGTTCCCGAGGCTGTCCCGGGTCCAGGCGACGCTGCTGGTCGGCGCGTTGTCGATCGCGTTCATCTTCGCCGGCCGGTTCGGGCTCGACCTCGTACGCTCCATCTCGACCTTCGCCACGATGATCATCACATGCACCACACCGTGGATGGTCGTGATGATGCTGGGCTACTGGACGCGGCGCGGCTGGTACGACCCGGAGGCGCTCCAGGTCTTCAACCGCCGTCAGCGCGGCGGCCGTTACTGGTTCACGCACGGCTGGAACTGGCGGGGCATGACCGCCTGGTGGGTGGCGGCCGTGCTCGGCGTGCTCTTCACCAACATCCCCGGGCAGTTCGTCGGCCCGCTCGGCGACCTGGCGGGCGGTGTCGACATCAGCCTGCCGCTGTCCCTGGTCGTGGCGGCGGTGCTGTTCCTGGCCCTGCTGTGGCTGTTCCCCGAACCCCGGGCGGTGTACGGCCCCGAGGGCGCCCGGCTGGCCCGGACCGTCGAAGTGCCGGTGCCGCCGATCACGGGGCCCGGCGACGAGGGGGCGCTGTCAGCCCCCTCGGCTAAGTTGCCGGTATGACCAATTTCGTACTGGTGGCAGGGACTTGGCTCGGGGCGTGGGCGTGGGACGAGGTGGCGGCCGAGCTGCGCGCGGCCGGACACGACGTGCATGCCGTGACGCTGTCGGGCCTCGCCGAGAGACAGGGGCTGCCCGCGGGGCAGCAGACGCACGTCCAGGACATCGTCGACGAGGTCGAGCGGCTCGGGCCGCGGGACGTCGTCCTGGTCGGGCACAGCTACGCGGGCGTCCCGGTCGGGCAGGCCGCCGAGCGGATCGGCGACCGGCCGGCCCGGGTGGTGTTCGTCGACGCCATGGTCCCGGTCGACGGCGAGTCGGCCCTCTCGGGCTGGCCGAGCGAACCGGTGCGGGAGGCGATCGCCGCGAGCGGCTTCTGGCCGCCTCTCACCGCGCCCGAGTACGCGGGACAGGATCTGACGGACGAGCAGATCGCCCGGATCGTGCACGGCTCGACCCCGCACCCGGGCGCCACGGCGACCGAGCCGGCCGTGCTGCGGAGTGACCTCGGCGAGCTCCCGGTGACGTACATCAAGTGCCTGCTCGACGGGGACGAGCCGATGCCGGTGGTGGCGGAGCTGCTCAAGAGCGACCGCTGGGAGCTGATCGAGATGGACACCGGCCACTGGCCGATGTTCTCCCGGCCGCGCGAACTGGCTCGTGTCCTGCACGAGTCGGCGACCCGACCCTGATCACCCCCGCCCTGCCTACCGGTCGGTATGGTCGGCGTACTGCGCGTTCTCAGCGACGAGAGGCCGGGACGGACGACATGGCGAAGCACTGGGCTGACTTCCAGTACGAGATCTACCTCAACGGGATGACGGGTGCCGTGCCCCGCCTGCCCACCGATCTGACCCGGCTGGAGGAGCTGACCGAACAGCGGCTCGGGCCCGGCCCGGTCGGTTATGTGGCGGGCAGCGCGGGGAACGGCAGCACCGCCCGCGCCAACCGGGCGGCCCTGGAGCGTCGCCGGATCGTGCCGCGCATGCTGCGGGACGTGCACGAACGGGATCTGTCGGTCGAGGTGCTGGGCCGCGCCCTGCCCGCCCCGCTGGCGCTGGCCCCGGTCGGCGTGCTGTCGATCATGCACCCGGACGCCGAACCCGCCGCCGCCCGGGCCGCCGCCGCGCAGGGCGTGCCGTACATCCTGTCGTCCGCGTCGAGCACGCCCATGGAGCAGGTCGCCGAGGCGATGGGCGACGCCGAGCGGTGGTTCCAGCTGTACTGGCCCAAGGACCCGGAGGTGGCCCGCAGTTTCCTGAACCGGGCGAAGGCGGCCGGGTTCAGCGTGCTCGTCGTCACCCTGGACACACCGCTGCTGTCGTGGCGGCCCCGCGATCTCGACCAGGCGTATCTGCCCTTCCTCCACGGCGTCGGCACGGCCAACCACTTCTCGGACCCGGCCTTCCAGGCGGGCCTGGCCAAGCCGGTGCACGAGGACCCGAACGCGGCCGTGATGCACTTCGTCGGCATGTTCTCCGACCCGGCCAAGTCCTGGCCGGACCTGGCGTTCCTGCGGGAGAACTGGGAGGGCCCGATCGTCCTCAAGGGCGTCCTGCACCCGGACGACGCGCGGCTGGCCGCGGAGGCGGGCATGGACGGCGTCGTCGTCTCCAACCACGGCGGCCGCCAGGTGGCAGGGTCCGTGGCCGCCGCCGACGCGCTGCCCCGGGTCGTGGACGCCGTCGGCGACCGGCTCACCGTCCTCTTCGACAGCGGCGTCCGCACCGGCGACGACGTCTTCAAGGCCCTCGCGCTGGGCGCGCGGGCGGTGCTCGTCGGACGCCCGTACGTCTACGGTCTCGGCCTCGACGGACAGCCCGGCGTCGAACACATCATCCGCTGCCTCCTGGCCGAACTCGACCTCACCCTGGCCCTGTCGGGCCACGCCACGCCTGCGACGATCGGTCCGGCCGACCTGACGGAGGAGCCGGGCTGAGGCGTGGGCGGGGGCGAGGCCGAGTTCACCGCTCAGGCGTTCAGCCGTTCGGCCCTGTCACCTGCCGTGCGGTCGGGACGTCCGCCTCCGCGATCGACAGGGAACCCGCGGCCGTGGGCACGGGCTCCGGCTGCCAGCGCTGCTCGTCGGACCGGTCGCGGACCTTGACGACGATGTCGGCGTCCGGGTCGTCGTCGGTGGAGGTGAGGGCGAGCTGCTCGTCCCAGCGGGGCAGCAACTCCCCTTGCACGGTGAGGTCGTAGCGCACGTCCTCGCCCCGCTCGGCATCCTCCTCGGCGCAGGTGCCGAGGACGACGACGCCGGCGTCCTTGTGCGAGTCCAGGCACAGCCCGGGATCGGCGACGCTGCGCAGCAGCCCGTCGTTCTCGTACGTCCACTGCTGGGTCCACGCCGTCGAGCACGAGGCCAGTTTCGCCCCCGAGCCCTCCTTCGGCAGGTCCCGGATGTCGAGGCACAGGTCGGCGCCCGCGTTGCGCAGCCGCGTCACGCCCGGTGCGGTGGGCAGTACGGCCGTGTCCGGCGGTGTCGCGGACCCGCTGCCGTTGCCGCCGGCGGCGCTGTTGGAGCCGGCCGGGTCGGCCTGGCCGCCGTCGTACGACGACGCGCTGATGATGAGCACCGTCGCCAGCACCCCGGCCGACACCGCGCCGACGCCCGAGAGCAGTGCCCGGGAGGACCGCAGCGCTTCCGGGACCCGGACGCCCGGGACCCGGCGGGCGGGCATGGGGATCCGGGACAGCAGACGGTGGCGCGCGTTCCCGGACCGCCCGCCGCCGCGCCGGCCGCCGCGACCACTGCGCGTACCGTGCGAGGCCCGGCCCGGACGCGAGTCGAGGTAGCGGCGCGCGCCCCAGCCGAGCACCGCTTCGGCGATCAACGGGCCGAGACCGCCCTCGAAATGGCTCAGTTGTTCGGCCGCGTTCCGGCAGTAGCGGCACTCCGCCAGATGCTGCTGCACGTCAGGCAGCAGTGCGCCGCCCCGGCGGATCGGGACGTCGAGGAGGCGGTTGTAGAACCGGCAATCATGGGTCGGCGCGAGTTCACGATGGGCATGTACACAACCTTCACGGAATTTGTCACGCGCCTGTTCGAGGGCGGCCGACGCGATGTCGGTATCCATGCCCAGCAGGCCTGCGGGGACGCTTAAAGGATCTGCCTCGACCTCGACATGCCAGAGCAAACAGCGCGCGGCGGCGGGAAGTGCCTGGAATGCCCGCTCCGCGAGTGCCCGATTTTCGGGCGTCATGGACGCCGCCGCGCGCAGTCCCCGCCCTCCGGCCGGTTTCTGCAGCGCCGGCAGTACGGCGGATATTCGATCGTCGCCGGACCACTCACGGATCGTGTCGCGCACGGTCACCAGAAGGACCGGGCGCAGCGCGACGGCCGAGTCGCCGAAGGCGACGCGGTTGAGGGTCCGGTGGAAGGCGGTCCCGGTGACCATGGCGGCGACCTGCGCCGACGAGGCGAGACAGATGACCGCGTAGTCGTACACCGGCTGCCAGTGCCGCGTCGTCAGCAGCGCGACGGAATGGGCGGCGACCTCGCCCTCCGGGCTGCCTCTCAGCGGGGCGGCGAGTGATTCATCGGATTCCCCGGGATCCCCGCCGGGCGGGGGATACGGGGGACGAGGGGGGTGGGGGGTGGGCACTGAGATGGTTCCTTCCCACGCGCAGGTGACACACAGAAGTCCTGCCGCCGAAAAAGGAGCCCGGTTGGTGCGAGCCTTTCCGGCGCGGCGCGGGAGGTGCGAATTCATCGGTGGCGAATCGGACCCGGTCTGCAAATCACGTGCGACACCCGGCCATTCCCCCCGCACGCGTGTTTCACTCTTGCACAACCCCCACACGACCAACAAGGCGCCCGTGCAACATCCGGCCCATTGACAGAAAGTCAGAAACGGGGAACACACGTACGTCGCTCGTACCCGTTTTCGACATTTCCGTGCGCCCTGTGTGAATCAGGTCAGATCTGCCAGGAGCGCAGCCGGTCCGCCGCGCCGTAGACGTCGGTCGTGTTGGACATCAGATCGCGGGCGAGGTCGACGAGGGCGCCGTAGGGCGGGTCGATGCCGACGCCGCTGACGAACATGTACGCCACGGCCGTCGCACAGGCGAAGCGGGCGTTGGCCGTGGGCAGCGGCCGGAGCACGGCGAGGGTGTGCAGGAGCGCGGCGGCCCGCCAGGCCGGGTCGGAGTTCACCCCGAGGCGCGGCGGGTCCACGCGGTGCCGGGCGACTGCGGCGACCAGAGCGGAGAAGTCGTTGACGGTGGGCTGGTCCGGCAGGACCTCCTCATGGCGCTGCAGCAGCCAGGGCACGTCGATATGGATGACGGGTGCCATCGGTCAGGCGGCCCGCCCTTCGCCCTTGGCGGACGGTTCATCGTCCGGGAAGGCCGCGGCGAACTCGTCGGCGTGAGTCGCGAAGAACCTGCGGAAGGCCTCCGCGCCCTCCTGGAGCGCCCGGTGGCGCGCTATGTCGGCCGCGGCCGCCTCCCGCACGAGCGCCTTCATCGATGTACCGCGTTCCTTGGCGATCTGCCGCAGGTCCTCAAGCTCGCGGTCGCTGAACTCCACGTTGAGAGCTGGCATGCCTTCAAGGTACCGCTCGGGTACTGACTCGTAAATATCACCAGGTCAGAGAGGAATCAGACGGTACCGGGCAGCGGTGCCCGCCGACCGGCCGCCGAGACCTGCGTCACATGACACCCCGGCGATGTCACATTCCGGGACCCCAACCGGGTCCCAGTGGTGACGCGTCTCTGGGAGGACCACGCATGACCGAGATCACCGCACCCGGCACCGACGCCCCGGCCGACGAGGCGACCGGGGTGTTCGTCGACCATCGCGAGCTGCTGTTCGGCGTCGTCTACAACATGCTCGGCAGTGTCGCCGACACCGAGGACGTCCTGCAGGAGACCTGGCTGTCCTGGACGGCCCGCGGCGGCGGCGCTCCCCTGGCCGGCGTCGACAACCCCCGCGCCTATCTCGTGCGGGCGGCGGTCAACCACGCGCTGCGCCGCCGTGCCACGATCAGCCGCAGGCGGGAGACATACGTCGGCGAGTGGCTGCCCGAGCCCCTGGTCGCCGAGGGCGAGGCCGAGACCGCCGACGGGCCCGCCCTGCGCTCCGAGTCGGTGTCGCTTGCCATGCTGGTCGTCCTGGAGTCGCTGACCCCGCTGGAGAGGGCCGTGTTCGTCCTGGGCGAGGTGTTCGGCTACCCGCACGCCGAGATCGCGGAGGTCATCGACCGCTCCCCCGCCGCCGTACGGCAGTTGGCGCACCGGGCCCGGGAGCATGTGCACGCGCGGCGGCCGCGGTACGAGGCGCATCCGCGGGTGCGGCGGGAGGCGACCGAGCGGTTCGTGCGGGCGGCGCTCGGCGGGGACATCGCCGCGCTGATGGAGGTCCTCGCGCCGGACGTCACGGCGTGGACGGACGCCGGCGGCAAACGCAAGCCGGCGAGCCTGCGCCCGGTGCACGGCCGGGACAAGGTGGCCCGCCTGCTCACCTCCGGGCGCGGCGGTCCGCGCAACCCCGTCTGGCGCTACCGCCGCGTCAACGGCGACGACGCCGCCGTGCTGTTCGACGGGGACGCGCCGTTCGCCGTCCTGGTGCTGGACCTCACTCCGGAGGGCGACCGGGTGCGCGGCATCTATGTCGTGGCCAATCCGGACAAGCTCGCCCATGTGCCCAAGGGGGAGGCGTAGGCGTCCGGGGCCGGCCGCTCAGGAACGGGCACGGCAGAACTCCCGGACCGTCCGGTTGAAGGCCTCCGGGGCTTCGATGTTGCTGAGGTGCCCGATGCCCGGCAGCACGACCAGCGTGGCGTGCGGGATCGCCGCCAGGAACGGGTGGGCGACCTGCTCCACCGGGGAGCGCGTGTCGAGCTCGCCCCAGAGCAGGAGCGTCGGCACCGTGATCCTGGGCAGCAGGTCGCGCTGGTCGGCCTCGGCCATGACGGTGAGCTCGGTCCGCATGGTCTGGGGGCGTGTGTCGGCCGACATCACGGACAGCAGGCGTACGGCTTCGGCGGGTGGCGCGCCCGCGAACAGGCCGGGCATGGTCGGCGCGAAGTCCTCGGCCGGGACCGCGAGCAGCCGCTCGGCCCCCTCGACCCGTGCCCGTACCTCGGCCGCGGGCAGCGAGCCCTTCCAGCCGGCGTAGGTGTCGACGAGGAGCAGCGTCCTGACGAGATCGGAGTGGTGCCGGTAGAGCTCCAGCACGATGGTCCCGCCCCAGGACAGGCCGAGGACATGGGCCGGGCCGAGGCCCACGTCCTTGACGACCGCCGCCAGGCAGCGGGCGTAGTCGGCGAGGGTGAAGGAGGGCGGTACGTCGGAGGAGCGGCCGGTCCCCGGTTCGTCCCAGGCGACCACGGTGAACGCGTCGGCCAGGTCGGCGACCTGGCCACGCCAGAGGCGGGCGTCCGCGGTGGCGCCGTGCACGAGCACCAGGGGCGGGCCCGAGCCCGCCCGGTCGTAGGCGACCTCGACGCCGTCTACCCGCACCGCGTGCATGTGACCAGGCTACGCGCGGGTGCCGGAGACGTCCTGTCGGCGGACTCCCCCGGCACCGGACACGTTCCCTACCCCTGGTCCGCCACGAAGGCGGCCATCCGGGTCAGGGCGGCGTTCCAGTTGATCGTGTGTTCGTTGGTCGACCAGGACTGGATGTCGTCGATGTAGCAGAACTGTCCGACACAGCCCTGGAGTTTGCTCTGTGCGTAGGGGTCCTGGATGCTCGAGTTCGGCCCGCCGGCCAGGGTGCCGTTCGGCGGGTGGGGCAGGCCGGGGTCGAGCTGGCGGGCGTACCAGCGGCTGTGCTGGTTCTGGGAGCTGGCCTCACCGTAGCCGGTGACGTAGGAGATGTTCAGCGCGTTCCGGCCGAGGATGTAGTCCATGCTCTGCAGGGCGCCGTCCCGGTACTTCGAGGCGCCGGTGATGTCGTACGCGGTGGCGAGGACGACGGCGTTGTTGAGGACCTGGTGGCTGGAGCCCCAGTCGTACTTGTTGCCGTCGGGCGCGTAGGGCATGCCGTAGGGGTGGTCCTTCAGGGTGGTCAGGTAGCGGTCGGCTCCCTTGACGACGGACTCGCGCACCTTGTCCCGGCCCGGCAGCTTGTTCGGGACCGTCGCGAGGTCGAGCCGGCCCGCCGCCCCGGTGCGGGCCCAGTCGAAGCCGAGGGGCCTGAAGAGGTCGGCGGTGTGGACCGGGGACTTCAGGACGTATTCCTCGAACTGCTTCTCCCCCGTGCTGAGATACAGCTCGGCCGCCGCCCAGTAGAAGTCGTCGGTCACGTCGTTGTCGGGGTAGGCGCCGCCGCCGATGCCGTCACTCTCGGAGGCGTGGCGGTCGGGGTGGGCGAGCGCCGCCGACCAGGCCTTGCGGGCGGCCGCCAGGGCCTTGTCGGCGAACGCCTTGTCGTAGGACCGGTACAGGCGGGCCGCCTGCGCGGCCGTGGCCGCCAGGTTCAGGGTGGCCGCGGTGGACGGCGGGTGCAGTTCGCGCTTCTGCGGGTCGTCGCTCGGCAGCAGCGGCAGTCCGGTCCACTGCTCGTCGTGCATCTTGTGGTGGGCCATGCCGGCCAGCGGCTTTCCGGCGGGCACCTGCATCTTCAGCAGGAACTCCAGCTCCCAGCGGGCCTCGTCGAGGATGTCCGGGACCTTGTTGCCGCTCTCGGGGATGGCGAGCGTGCCGTCGCCGAGCTTGTCGGCGTCGCCGGTGCGGGCGTGCAGCGCGCGCTCGTGGGTGCTCAGCACCTCCCAGGTGGAGATGCCGCCGTTGACGACGTACTTGCCGTGGTCGCCGGCGTCGTACCAGCCGCCGCTGACGTCGAGGCTGTAGTCGCACACGCCCGGCTGGCACGGCACGGCGGTGTCGCCCTGGTTGGGGGCCACGCCCATGTGCCCGGCCCGGCGGCCGTACCCGGGCCGCAGGTCCTCGCGGATCTCGATGCCGCTGCGCTGGGTGTAGTAGTACTTCGCCGAGTCGAGGCGGAGCCGCTCCCAGACGCTCGCGTCGACGTCGAAGGGGCGGCTGGTCTCGCCGTCGGCGACCAGGGTGAGGCCGGTGCCCTTCTTGCGGTACGCGCCGAAGTCGATCGAGTGGACGTTCTGCCCGGAGGAGGCGTCGACCCCGCGCGGCACGCTCGTGCCCCGGGCGACCACGGTGCCGCGGGCGTTCTTCAGCTCCCAGGGCAGCTTCGCCGTGGCGTCGGTGACCAGGGTGGCGTTCTTCGGCCCGGCGGGCAGGTAGGCGACCTGGTTCACGCGGACCCGGGGGCCGGTGTCGGGCTCGTACGGCTCCGGCGCGACGCCGCCCAGCAGCGAGACGTCGTCCATGCAGAAGCGCCAGGCGTCCGCGCTGCCGCCGAGTTGGAAGCCGACCTGGCCCTGGGCGGTGTCGACGGGCGAGGTGAAGGTGTAGGAGTACGTGTCGCCGGAGACGCTGAGCTGCGGTGTCACCTCGTAGTACGTGTCGTACGGGGACACCGACAGGCCCACGATCGCCCGCACCACGTGTCCGGCGGGCGTGCCGGTCGCGCTGAAGGAGAAACGGTACGACTCCCCCTTCACGAGGGTGATGTCGTTCTGCCCGACGGCGGCGTCCCAGCGGTTGGTGGTGCCGCCGGGTACCTCGGCGCAGAGCCGGCCGTCGGACAGGCCCCCGGTGACGTTGCTGGTCGTCCACCAAGGGGCGGTGGTGGTGTCGAAGGTGCCGTTCTTGACCTGTTCGACCTCTTCGGCCCCGGCCGGTGCCGAGGGCAGCGCGGTGAGCGCGGTCGCCAGGAGGGCCGTCAGGGACAGCAGGGCGGTTCTGCGTCGTTTCACGTCCGGGCTCCTCTGGAGAGGGGCGGGTGGCGCTCGGCATGGGAGCGCTCCCAGATGCGGATGCCGCCATGGTTGTGGCTGATGTGACACCCCGTCAACGGTCCGGACGGGACTGGCTGTCCGCCGCCCGTCCGGACCAGTGTGGCCTAGGCCGTGTCCAGCCGGCTGATGCGCATCGCGCCCCGCGCCTCGTCGGGGTGGCTACTCGTCAGGGTGAGCCGGATCCGGGAGCCGCGGACGGACTTGAAGGTGATCACCGTAGGGGCCTCGGAGGCGGTGGCCCAGTCGATCGCGGCGTCCCGCACGGCCCGCCACGCCCGGCCGTCCCACACCGCCACCGCGATCGCCGCGGGCAGGCTGTGGGTGGCGTCCACCGTGAAGGAGACGTCCACCCGGTCGAAGGCGCGGGTGCGCCCGTGGTCGACCGAGACCCAGTCCTCGCCGCGGGCCCCGTCGAAGGCGGGCAGCAGGGCCGTGGCCTGCTTGTAGAAGCCGTTGGACCAGCCGGTGGCCGGATCGCCGTCGAGCATGGCGGCGGGCAGGGTGTCCGGGCGGCCGGAGTAACTGGCGTCCGCGTGCGGGTGATCCAGGGGCGCGGGGTGCTCCGGCCTGAAGGCGGGCGGGGTCGTCTCGGCCCGGTCCCGGGCCGGGGTGGCCCGTACGGTCGCCGTGCCGGTGCGCAGTCCGTCGGCGCGGGCGGTCACCTTCACCGCGCCCGGCTTCGTGCCGGAGCGGACGATGGCGAGGGCCTTGCCGTGGTAGGCGGTGCGGGTGCTCGCCTGGTAGCGCTCGGCGCTCTCCTGCCGGCCGTTGTCGAGCCCGGCCAGGGAGCCGCCCGCCACCTCGAAGGAGATCAGGTGCTCCGCTCCGGGCACCACCACGCCGCGCCGGTCGACCACCTCGGCGGTCACGAAGACCAGCGAACGGCCGTCAGCGGCGGTGGACTCGCGGTCCGGTGTCAGGCGGATCGCGTGCGGGGCGCCGGCGGTGCGCAGCACGTCGGTGGCGACCGTCTTGCCGCCCTTGCGCGCGACGGCCTTCAGTTCGCCCGCTTCGAAGGGCACCTTCCAGGTCAGGTGCAGCTTTCCGGCGCTGCCGTTCGGGCTGGTGTAACTGCCGGGCCAGGGGCCGTCGGTGAAGGTCTTGTCGTCGCCGGTCGCCTCGGTGGTCTCCAGGTACACGCGGCCGTCGGCGGTCCTCTTCGTGTCGAACCGCCGGACGCCCAGCGACTTCCCGTTGAGGAACAGCTCGACGGTGTCGACGTTGGCGTACGCCCAGACCTCGACCGTGTCGCCCTCGTCGTGGTTCCAGGTCATCGGGAGCAGATGGACCATCGGCTTCTCGATCCACTGGCTCTGGAAGAGGTAGTACATGTCCTTCGGGAAACCCGCGGTGTCGACCGCGCCGAAGAAGGACGCCTTGACCGGGAACACGTCGTACGGCGTGGGCTCGCCGATGTAGTCGATGCCCGACCACAGGAACTGCCCGGCGAACCACTTGCGGTCCCGGTCCTTCTTGTGGCCGTACTCGCCGCTCATGGTCCACGAGGCGAGGTTGTTGTCGTAGGAGGACGTCGCGCGCCGGCCCGGCGTGTGGTCCTCGCCGGTGTTGAGGTGTTCGGGCTCCTGGTAGGCGCCGCGGGTGGAGGTCTCCGAGGACGACTCCGACTCGAACAGGAACAGCTTGGGGTAGCGGGCGTGCAGGGCGTCCACCGACTTGGCGGTGTTGTAGTTGAGGCCCAGGCCGTCGATCTTGGCGAGGATCAGATCGCCGGGAGAGCCCGGGGCGGGCACGCTGCGGTGCCGGTGGGAGCCGATCACGATCGGGCGGATGACGTCGTGGGCCTTGATGGCGGCGATGAGTCGGTCGGCCATGGCGAGACCTGCGGTGGAGGTGAACTCGCTGACCTCGTTGCCGATGGACCACATCAGGACGGCGGGCGAGTTGCGGGCGGCCAGGACCATCTCCGCGATGTCCTTGTCGGCCCACTCGTCGAAGAAGCGGCCGTAGTCGTACCGCGTCTTGGGGCTCTTCCAGCAGTCGAAGGCCTCCACCAGCATGACGATGCCGAGTTCCTCGCAGACCTCGATCATCTCCGGGGAGGGCGGGTTGTGGGAGGTGCGGAAGGCGTTGACGCCCATCGACCTCATGATGAGCAGTTGCCGGCGGATGGCGTCCTTGCTGACGGCGGCGCCGAGGGCACCCAGGTCGTGGTGGAGGTCGACGCCCTTGAGCTTGTGGTGGGTGCCGTTGAGGAAGAAGCCCTCGTCCGGGTCGAAGCGGAAGGTGCGGAAGCCGAAGGGCGTGCGGTAGGTGTCGGTGGTCCGGCCGCCGACGCGCAGTTCGGTGTGCAGGGTGTAGCGGTGCGGGGCTTCGATGTCCCACACCTCCGGTCGCTTGACGGTGAGTTCGTGGGTCTCGGTCCGCTCGTCGGTGACGGCGACGGTGGAGGAGGTACGGGCGACCGTGCGGCCCTTGCGGTCGACGATCCTGGAGACGACCTCGACGTCCGCGCCCGCGCCCGACGCGTCGACGACCGAGGTGTCGATCCGTACGACGGCCCGCTCGGCGGAGATCTCGGGCGTGCGGACGTGGGTGCCCCAGCGGGCCACGTGCACCGGCTCGGTGATCACCAGGCGGGCCTCGCGGTAGATGCCGCTGCCCGAGTACCAGCGGCTGCTGGGGAGCCGGTTCTGGACCTTGACCGCGATCACGTTCTCGGTGGTGCCGTCGGTGTGCACCAGGTCGGTGAGGTCGAAGGCGAAGCCGGTGTAACCGTAGGGGTGACGGCCGGCCTCCTCGCCGTTGCAGTAGACGTGGGAGTCCATGTAGACGCCGTCGAACTCCACCGAGATCCGCCGGCCCGCGAGGGCGGGCGGCAGGGTGAAGGAGAGGCGGTACCAGCCGAGGCCGCCGGGCAGGAAGCCGGTGCCGCTGGTGGTGCCGTGCTCGGTGGTGGGGGCCTGCTCGATGCTCCAGTCGTGCGGGACGGCGATCTCGCGCCACCGGGAGTCGTCGTAGCCGGGAAGCGCGGCGTCGGCGTAGGCGCCGGTCGGGTCGGTGATGCCGCCCGGGTTGACCAGCGCGAAGCGCCAGCCGTCGCGCAGGGCGACGGTACTGCGGCCGGACGCGCCGCGCTCCTCCTCGGCGGCCCACGCCTCCGGGGCACCGAGCAGCGCTCCGGCCGCGGGCGCGGCCGCGGAGGCGAGCAGGACCGATCTGCGCGTGACCGACATAGAGGCTCTCCCTCATTAAGGCCCAGAAGTACTCACAACTGATCGTGAACAAACAGATTCTGTCGAGGTGTCACACAGAGCCGTCAAGGGTGCGGCGACATCCTTCTGTCCCAGGCGTCACATCGGCCGGAATCACGCCCCGACCCCGCACGGCCGGGCGCTGCCGGGGTTACCGGTTCACGTCGGGCGCCTACGGACTAGGCTGGAACTCAAGCGACCTCTCTGATCACTGTGAGTGTCCGTATGGAGTGGCGACGATGAGCCCGCACGAGCCGTTCGACGATGACGGGGCCGCGCGTGCCGTCATCGCCGCCGACGGCGTGCTCACCGAGTGGAGCGAGGGCGCCAGCCGGCTGCTGGGCCACACCGCCGCCGAGGTCGTGGGCCGCCCGGCCGCCGAGCTGCTGGCCGCCGACGCGGACGCGCCGCCCGCGCCCCGCGACGCCCGCTGGAGCGGCATGCTCGCGCTGCGCCATCGCGACGGCCGTACGGTGTCCGTGTGGGTGCTCGCCCACCGCAGACCGCCGGAGGGCGAGACGGCCGAGTGGTTCGCGGTGTCCCCGCCGGAGGCCGACGACGTGGGGCCTGCGGAGGACCCGCTGGTGCGGTCGGCCCTCACCCAGTCACCCTGCGCCACAATGATCTTCGACGAGGGGCTGCGGCTGCGCGGCGTCAACGACGCCATGGCGGACCTCCTCGGGATGCCCGCCCACCGCCTGCGGGGTCTGAGACCCACCGACATCGGCAGCCGGCCGCAGAACACCGAGCTCGAGGAGAACCTGCGCCGGGTGCTGAGCACCGGCCGGCGGCAGGACATGCAGACGTACATGAAGGCCAGTGGCGAGAGCCGGGGCGCGCACGCCTGGCTGGCCCGGATCGCACCGCTCACCGACCCGGCCGGCCAGGTGCGGGGCGTGTGCGTGACCGCCCACGACTTCAGCGAGCAGTACCGGTCACGGGAACGGCTGCAACTGGTCAACGAGGCGAGCGTGCGCATCGGCACCACCCTCGACGTCACCCGTACGGCCCAGGAGCTGGCGGACGTGTGCGTCCCGGCGCTCGCCGACTTCGTCAGCGTCGATCTGCTCGACACCCGGGAGCACGGCGGCGAGTCCGCGGAGCCGCCCGTGCCACCGGTGAGTCTGCGCCGGGCCGCCCACCAGTCGGTCAACACGGGCAGCCCCGAGGCGGTCGCCAAGCCGGGGCAGGTGGAGGTCTACCCGGCGTCCTCCCCGCAGGCGGCCTCGCTGATCGTGGGCCACGCGGTGGTGGCCTCGGGTTCGGAGGACGACCTCGAACGCTGGCTCGCCTGGGACCCGGTCCGCTTCCGCCGGGTCCGCGAGTACGGCATCCACTCCACGATGTCCGTCCCGCTCCAGGCCAGGGGCACCATCCTCGGGGTCGCGGTGTTCACCCGCTTTCACCGCCCCGAGGACTTCACGGACGACGATGTGCTGCTGGCCGAGGACGTCACGGCCCGGGCCGCCGTCTGCATCGACAACGCGCGCCGCTACTCCCGCGAGCGGGAGACGACCCTCACGCTGCAGCGCAGTCTGCTGCCCCGCCACCTGCCGCGCACCGCGGCGGTGGAGGCGGCCTCCCGTTATCTGCCCGCCACCCGCTCCGGTGTGGGCGGCGACTGGTTCGACGTGATCCCGCTGTCCGGGATGCGGGTCGCCATGGTCGTCGGGGACGTCGTCGGCCACGGCATCCAGGCCTCGGCCACCATGGGCCGGCTGCGCACCGCCGTCCGCACCCTCGCCGACATCGACCTGGCCCCCGACGAACTGCTCACCCACCTCGACGACCTGGTCGTCCGGCTGTCCCAGGAATCCGGCGGCGAAGAGGCGGCCGGCACCGGGGAGGTGGGCGCGACCTGCCTCTACGCGGTGTACGACCCGGTGTCGCGGCGCTGCACCCTGGCCCGGGCCGGGCACCCGCAGCCCTTCCTGGTCCCACCGGACGGCCCGGCCCGGCAGCTCGACCTGCCCTCCGGTCCCCCGCTCGGTGTCGGGGGGCTGCCGTTCGAGAGCGCCGAGGTGGAGCTGCGGGAGGGCAGTGTCCTGTCGTTCCACACCGACGGGCTGCTCGCGAGCCGCGAACGGGACGTCGACACGAGCCAGCGGATGCTCCGCGAGGCCCTGTCGGCGCCCTCCGGCTCGCTGGACGAGATCTGTGACCGCGTGCTGCAGGCGCTGCTCCCCTCGGGCGGCTCCGCCGACGACGTGGCCCTGCTGCTGGCCCGCACCCGCGGTCTGCCGTCCTCCCAGGTCGCGACCTGGGACATCCCGGCCGACCCGGCGCTGGTGGCCCCCATCCGCAAGCAGGTCGTCGAACAGCTCGAGCGCTGGACGCTGACCGAGGCCACGTTCACCGCGGAGCTGGTGGTGAGCGAGCTGGTCACCAACGCCATCCGCTACGGCGCCAAGCCCATCCGGCTACGGCTGATCCACGACGCGGACACGCTGATCTGTGAGGTGTCCGACACCAACCACACGGCCCCGCACCTGCGCCGGGCCAAGACCTGGGACGAGGGGGGCCGCGGTCTGCTCCTGGTCGCCCAGCTCACCCAGCGCTGGGGCAGCAGGCACACCCCCGACGGCAAGACGATCTGGGCGGAGCTGACGATGCCCGACGCGATGTGAGCGTTCTTACCGGCGCCTGGTTTCATGGGCGGGCACCGCCTGAGACCGCCCCGGAGGACCCCGCCCTGAACACCCCGCTCGCCGAAGTCCTGTCCGTGGCACTGCTGGCCGCCGTACTCGTCTGGGCCGTCGTCCGTCCGAAGGGGCTGCCCGAGGCCGTCCTGGCGGTTCCGACCGCCGGGCTCGCGGTCGCCGTCGGCGTGATCTCGCCCACCCACGCGTGGGAGGAGGTCCAGCGGCTGGGGCCCGTGGTCGGGTTCCTCGCGGCCGTGCTGGTGCTCGCCCACTTCTGCGACGTGGAGGGACTCTTCACGGCGTGCGGGGCGTGGATGGCCCGCTGGGCGGCGGGGCGTCCCGGGCGGCTGCTGACCGCGGTGTTCGCGCTGGCCTCCGTCATCACCGCCGTGCTCAGCCTGGACGCCACGGTCGTCCTGCTGACACCGGTGGTGCTCGCCACCGCCACCAGGATGGGCGTCCAGGCCCGCCCGCACCTCTACGCGTGCGCGCACCTGTCGAACACCGCCTCGCTGCTGCTGCCGGTCTCCAACCTGACCAACCTCCTCGCCTTCACGGCGAGCGGGCTGAGCTTCACCCGGTTCACGGCGCTGATGGCACTGCCCTGGCTGGTCGCGATCGGCGCCGAGTACGTGATCTTCCGGCGCTTCTTCGCCAGGGAACTGGCCGCCCCCCTCCCGGCAGCCGACCCCGCGCGGCCTCCCGAGCTGCCGCTGTTCGCCCTGGTCACGGTGGGCTGCACCCTGGCCGGGTTCGTCGTGGCCTCCGCCGTCGGGATCGCGCCGGCGTGGGCCGCGCTGGCGGGTGCGCTGGTGCTGGCCGGGCGGGCGCTGCTGCGGCGGCGGGCCACCCCGCTGACGGTGGTGCGCTCCGCGTCCCCGGCCTTCCTGGCGTTCGTGCTCGCGCTCGGCGTCGTGGTGCGCGCGGTCGTCGACAACGGGCTCGCCGACGCGCTCCACCGTGTGCTGCCCGACGGCTCGGGCCTGTTCGCGCTGCTGGGCGTGGCCGTAGTGGCCGCCGTCCTGGCGAACCTCATCAACAACCTGCCCGCGGTGCTGGTGCTGCTTCCGCTGACCGCCGGGGCCGGTCCCGGTGCCGTGCTGGCGGTGCTGCTCGGCGTGAACATCGGCCCCAACCTGACCTACGCCGGATCGCTGGCGACCCTGCTGTGGCGGCGGATCGTGCAGCAGCACGGGCACCGCGTCGAACTCGGGGAATTCACCCGGCTCGGGCTGCTCGCGGTACCCGCCGCGCTGGTGCCGGCCGTGGTGGCGCTGTGGCTGTCGCTGGGGGTCGTGGGGGTCTGAGCCGCGCCCGGTCAGCGGCCGCGACCGCCGTAGCCATCACCGTATCCGTATCCGTATCCGTATCCATAGCCGTATCCGGGGTAGCCGTGGTCGCCGTTCCCGGAGCAGTAGTAGCCGTAGTAGCGGCACGTGGTGCCGGGCGACGGGCTAGCGGGCTCCGGCCGGGACGTCGACGGAGTGGCGGTCGGGGTGGGGGGCGCCTCGGGTGTCCTCGACGGTGTGGGTGTGGGGGTGGGGGTCGGGGTGGGCTCGGGCTGCGGCACCGGAGCGGCGGCTTCCCAGTTGACGACCTCCATCTGGAGATCGGTCTTGGAGGTGTCGATCACCCAGCGCTGGACCTCGTCGTCCGCCCGGGTCTTGAGGACCAGGGCCCCCGAGCCGTCGGTCGCGGCCGGGGCCAGGGCGAGCTCCTGGTCCCGGCGGGGCACCAGGGCGCCCTGGAGGATGAAGTCGTAGCTGATGTCCTTGGTGTCGGGCCGGGACGGGCCCGTGCAGGGGGCGAGCCGCACCGAGTAGCCGAGCCGCGAGTCCAGACACAGGTCGGGGGCGGCACCGTTGCGCAGCAGCCCGTCGGTCTCGTACGTCCACTGCTGGGCGGGGGCCGAGGAGCAGGTGGTGAGTGCGGCTTCCGCGTCCTCGACGGCCTTCTTGCCCTCGACGCCGACGCACAGGCCCGAGGCGACGTTGTGCAGCCGGCCGCGCAGAGCGCCCTTGCGGGGCTCGCCCGCGCCGATCCAGGACGGGTCACCGGTCGGCTTGGCCGCGCCCGGGCCGGATGCCTCGGAGGGCCGGTCCGCGGCGGCCGGCGGGGCTGTGTCGCCGGAGTTGCCTATGGACCACAGGACCAGCGGGAGGACGACCAGGCCGCTGACGGTCAGGACGCCCACGGTGAGGTTTCGGCGACGGGCGGCACGGCGGGCCGCCTTGTGGGCGGATCTGGGAGAGGCGGATCCGGGAGAGGCGGTGCGCGGGCCCACGGCGTCCGGACCGGGGGCCGTTCCAACGGCCGGTGCCGGCGCGTCGGGAGGGGTGGTGGGGAATGCCTCCTGGGCGTGGGCCAGGGCCAAGGCCTGCGCCTGGTCCTGCGCCTGCGTCTGGACCCGGACCTGCGATGGGGCCCCCGCTTCCCCTTCGGCTGCGGGGGCGGGTGGCGCGGCCACCGGGTCGACGGGGTCGGTGAACGACTCCCCCACCGCGCCGGCGAGGGCGACGGGGTCCGGGAACGCCGCACGCGCGGCACCAGCCGGTTCCGTACCGGCCGTGCCCCCGGGAACGCCGCTCTCCGGGGAGGCCTCCGCGGCCCTGATCGACGCACTCTCCGCGTAGTCCTGCCCGCCCCAGCCCAGCACCGCCTCCGCCAGGGCGACGCCGAGCCCGTGGTTGAACCGGTCGAGCTGGTCCGCGGCGGAGCTGCAGTGCCCGCATCCCTCGATATGCGCGCGTAGATCCGGGTCGAGTTCGAGGGCGCCCCGTCGATACGTCACGTCGAGCAGGCGCAGATAGCGCCGGCATTCCTCGTCGGGGGCGAGTTCGCGGTGCAGCTGGAGGCACTCCTCGCGCATCCGGTCACGGGCCCGGGCCAGTTCGACGCGCGCGCCCTCCTCGTCCAGGCCGAGCAACCCGGCGGGGGCCGTGAGCGGTTCGGACTCGACCTCGATGTGCCACAGCAGGCAGCGGGCCGACTGGGGCAGCCGCTGAAAGGCCCCGGACAGCAGGCGCCGGTGCTGCCTCGGCAGCAGCCGGGCGGCCGGCCGCTCCCCGTCACCGGCCTCGGACAGCAGATCCGGGTGGAGCATGTCGCGTCGGTGGTCGGTGGCCCACTCGGCCGCGATCCGCCGCACGGTGACGAGCAGTTGGGGCCGCCAGGCGGATGTCGGACCGTTCTGGCGCAGGCTTTCGCCGAAGAGCCGGGTGAAGGCCGCGGTGGTGAGCATTCCGGCGAAATGCGGACCGGCGGTGCACAGCCGGGCGTAGGCGAAAGCCGCCTCCCAGTGCCGGTCCAGCAGCTCGCCGACGGGATGAAGTGCGGGCGTCGCGCCCGTCCACTTCCTGAGCTCGGCGCTCAGTTGCTCGTCCGTCGGGCCGAACCTGCGGGCCGGGGCCGGGGAATTCGACGGACTTGCGTCGTTCACGGATGCATTCCTCTCAAGGACATGCGGAATAAAGTCCATACCAAGGGGTATGCCAGCACGGCGGCCTCGCGCATACGAAAGAACGGCGTGCTGTCCGCACGCCGACAGGGCACACCTTTGCACAGGTCAGCGACAGGGAACAAGAGATCTCGCCGTTTCGTGCATTGTGTAGGCGGCCAGGGCTTTTTGACAAACTGTCAATCAGCGTGCCGAAAGGGATTTCCGGGCTGCCCGCTCGGCTTTTATGGCAGGTATTCGCCCGGTTCCCGTCGCCGTCCGGAAACCGCTGGGCCGGACGGGTCGCCGTACTCTGTCCGGTACGCGCCGGGCGGTATCCCGTAGCGCTCGCGGAAGACGCGGTTGAAGTGGGACGGGCTGGCGAAACCCGAGGCAGCGGCCACACGTTCCACGGGCAGGTCGGTGCCCTCCAGCAGCCGCGCGGCGTGCCGCAGCCGGGCCTCGCGCAGGGCGCGCATGGGCGACCGGCTGAGCTGCCGGCTGAACAGGTGGGCGAAGCGGGACGGCGACAGGGCGACGTCCTCGGCAAGCGAGCGGACGGTGTGCGGGGCGCCCGGGTCGGCGGCGATCAGCTCCTCGGCCCGGCGGATCCGTGCGTCGAGGCCGGGGCGGGGCGCCGCCGGCCGGGCACCGGCTGTGGTGAGGAGGACGATCTCCTCCAGCGCGCACAGGGCGAGTTCGCGGGCCGCACTGCCGTGTGCGACGGCGACCTGCACGTCCGGGGACGCCGGTGCGGCCGGCGCCTCGGTCCCGGTCCCGGTCCAGCGGGCGTCGGTGTGCATCCGCCGGAACGCAGACTCGACGCGGCCGCGCACACCGGCCGGGGCGGACGTGACCACGTACACCCCGTCGCCGGCGTCGTACGGCCGCAGCCACCCGGCCCACGACGGACGGGCCTGGCAGTGCGCCCACCAGAACCGCCAGTGCCGGGCGCCGGGTTCCACCGCGTAGCCGTGCGGGACACCCGGCGCGAGCACCACGAGGTCACCGGCGCCGGCCGAGGTCTCCACGGCACCCTGCCGCAGCCGGCCCCGGCCTCCCGTGGTCCAGGTGAAGAGCCAGCTCGCCGAGCCACGCGGGCGGTTGACGGCGTAGCCGGGCGACTGGTCGAAATGGCCGAGCACGACCAGGCCGGGCGGCGGGGCGGGGACCCCGTCGTTCCCGTTCGCAGCAGTGCCGGGCAATCCGTCAGCACGCACGGGCATCCTCCTCGACGACAGGGCGGCCTAGTGTCGGACCGTGGACACCCGACCGAGGAGTGCGCTCATGACAGTCACGGGCAACGGCGCCGCCGGCGCTCCCATCCTGGATCCCGCCGGGCTCCGGCGGTACCGGGAGGGGTTCGAGGAGGACGGTTTCACGGTCGTACGCGGGCTCTTCGGGGCCGACGAGATCGAGCGGCTGTGCGGTGAGTTCTCGGCCCTGCACGCGGCCGGGCCGGTTCCCGGGCACTTCGAGCCGCGTGCGTCCGGGGCGGACGCCGATCCGCTGCGCGTCTGGCCCCGGGTCATGCACCCGCACGAGATCAACGGCCTCGCCCGGGACGTCCTGCTGGACGCCCGGCTGCGCACGGTCCTGGAGACGCTCCTCGGGGAGGAGGTCCTGGCCGCGCAGAGCATGTTCTACTTCAAGCCGCCCGGCGCCCGGGGCCAGGCGCTGCACCAGGACAACTTCTATCTGCGGGTGGAGCCGGGCACGTGCGTGGCGGCGTGGCTGGCATGCGACGTGATCGACCGGGAGAACGGCGGGCTGGAGGTCGTGCCGGGCACGCACCGGATGGAGGTGTTCTGTCCGGAGGAGGCGGATGCGGGGGTTTCCTTCGCCCGGGAGTATGTTCCGCCGCCGCCCGGGATGGCGCCGGTGCCGGTGGACATGTCGCCGGGGGATGTTCTGTTCTTCAACGGCAGCCTGGTGCACGGGTCGCGGCCGAACCGGTCGGGGGATCGGTTCCGGCGGTCGTTCATCGGCCACTATGTGGGGCGGTCGGCGGAGCGGATCGGTCGGTTCTACCGGACCTTGTCGATGAGTGGGGGGCGGGTGGCCCTGTCGGAGAGTGAGGGGGCGGGGCCCTGCGGGACGGAGTTCTCGTCGCCGCAGGGGCCGCACTGATCGGTTGGCTGCGGGTTTCGTCGTGGCTTGTCGCGCCCACGCGGCGGAGCGGCACATCGATACAGCCCCGCGCCCCTGAAGAAGCTCAGTGGCCGGCGATCGGATGTGCTGTGTAGGGGCGTTCCAGTTTCTCGAGTTCCTTGTCGCTGAGCTGGAGGTCGACAGCGGCCACGGCGTCCTCCAGATGCCGAGGCTTCGACGCTCCTACGATCGGCGCTGTGACCGTGGGCTGGTGGAGCAGCCAGGCGAGGGCCACCTGGGCGCGGGGGACGTCTCGGTCGGCCGCGATGCGGGTGACGGCCTCGACGATGGTGCGGTCACCCTCCTGGTACAGGTTGCTGCCGAAGGTGTCGGTGGCGCTGCGCTCGGTCGTGGTGTCCCAGTCGCGGGTGAGGCGGCCGCGGGCGAGCGGGCTCCAGGGCAGGACGCCCACGCCCTGGTCCTCGCAGAGGGGCAGCATCTCGCGCTCCTCCTCGCGGTAGATGAGGTTGTAGTGGTTCTGCATGGAGACGAAGCGCGTCCAGCCGTTCAGCCGCGCGGTGTACTGGGCCTTGGAGAACTGCCAGGCGTACATCGAACTGGCCCCGATGTAGCGGACCTTGCCGGCCTTGACGACGTCGTGCAGGGCCTCCATCGTCTCCTCGACCGGGGTGTGCGGGTCGAAGCGGTGGATCTGGTAGAGGTCGACGTAGTCGGTGCCGAGGCGGGTGAGGCTCTGGTCGAGCTCGGTGATGATCGCCTTGCGGGACAGTCCGGCGCCGTTCGGACCGGGCCGCATGCGGCCGTGCGCCTTCGTCGCGAGCACGATCTCGTCGCGGCGGGCGAAGTCGCGCAGGGCACGGCCGACGATCTCCTCGCTGGTGCCGTCGGAGTAGACGTTCGCCGTGTCGAAGAAGTTGATCCCCGCCTCGACCGCCTGCCGGATCAGCGGGCGCGAGGCCTCTTCGCCGAGGGTCCACTCGTGACGGCCGCGGTCGGGCAGGCCGTAGGTCATGCACCCCAGACAGATCCGGGAGACGTCCAGGCCCGTCGAACCGAGCTTCACGTACTGCATCGTTGCTGCTCCTGCCTTCGGGAGGGGTTTCCAGGGGAGCGTACGTGCTCGTGTGCGCTCGAAGGCAGGGTGTGCCGGACCGGCTGACGGGCCGTCATCGTTGCTGCCCCCAGGTGACCGCACGGCGTGGGAGCGGCGAGGCGGCCGGACCGCTGCCGCATCCTCGGCGCAGGTGACCGGCGCCCGGTCGGTCGGCGGTGTACGGGAGAACGCGTGGCGGCACGACGGAGGACACTCAGGATCCTGACCGGGGCGGCCGTGGCGTCCCTCGCCCTGATCTCGACCGCCTGGAGCCGTCCGGCCCCGCCCGGACACGAGGTCAGAGCCCAGGCTCCGGTGGCCGAGGGACCGGCGACGCTGTGCGCGCCCGCGGGCGTGCTGCGCGGCGCGGACGGCGAGCGGGCCACGGTCAGCCTGTGCGCGGGCAGCGGCACCCCGGTGATGGCGGTCTCGGCACCCGCGAACTGCGACCGCCCCGGCACGTCCGTCCGGTACGCCTGTCTGACCTCCGGCACCTGGACGGCGAAACGCCAGGGCAGGACGGTCGCATCCGGGACACTGCCCGGTTCGCAGCCGTACCCCGGCCCGGGGGTCTACGACGTCACGGCCACCGTGCATGTCCGCTCCACGCCGGGCGGGGTGGACCTGCGCGGCACGGTCCGGGCCGTGCTCACCATGAGCGCGCCGAAGCAGCGGCCCACGCACCGTGTCGAGGTCGACCGGACCACCCTGCGTCGCGGGGCCACCACCACGCTGACGTACCGGGTGTACCGCGACAGCGAACAGGGCGACGGCAGTGCCCGCTTCGGGCTGATCGGCGAGGAGAGCACGGGGGTGCGGATCAGCACGGCGGACGCCCGGTGCGTCAACCCGCTCATCGGACGGGCCCCGGCCGAGGACCGGCTGACGTACTCCGTGGACTGTGCGCTGACCGACCTCCAGCCGGGCCGTCCGGCCACCGTGCGGGTCCAGGTGACACAGGGCTCCGCCTGCTCGACGGTCGTCTCGAAGCTGGGCTACTGGATGCCGCGCGGGCAGGCGCTCTACACCGGCGGCATGGTGGAGGGGCCCACGGTCGGCTGCGGCTGACCGTCAGCCCCGTTCGACCAGGTCCAGCGCCCGTTCCCAGCCGAACTCCGGCCGCCCGCCGTCCTCGCCCGGCTCTCCGGTGTACGGCTCCCCGAACCGCGCGCCCATCCCCCGCAGCCGTTCGAGGCTGTCCCGGTAGGCGGGGTGGGCGGCCAGCGCGTCGGCCACGCACGGCAGGACGGCGATCGGCACGCCGAGCCCCGCGACCTCGCAGAGGGTGCCCAGCGCGAGGGTGTCGGCGATGCCGGCCGCCCACTTGTTGACGGTGTTGAAGGTGGCGGGTGCGACGACCAGGGCGTCGGGCGCCGGGAAGGGGCGCGGCTCGCCCGGGGTGCGCCAGGCGGAGCGGATGGGGCGGCCCGTCTGGGCTTCTACGGCCGCCGTGTCGAAGAAGCCGTTCATGGCGACAGGCGTCGCGATGACACCGACCTCCCAGTCCCGCTCCTGCGCGGCGGTGATCAGTTTGGTGACGTCCGCGGCGATTCCGGCGGCGCAGACGACCACGTAGAGGAAGGGCTTGCGGGCGGCCTGGTCGGTCATCCCGGAAACCCTAGCGACTCCCCCGGGCTCACCGGAGGGGGACGGCGCGACCGCGCTCCGGCTCCGGCCGCGGGCCGAGGATGCGGCGTTCCTCCTCCTCGATCGGTACGTCGTTGATGCTCGCCTCACGGCGGGTCATCAGGCCGTGCCCGTCGAACTCCCACAGCTCGTTGCCGTAGGAGCGCCACCACTGTCCCTCGGTGTCCCGGCACTCGTACTGGAAGCGGACGGCGATGCGGTTGCCGCCGAAGGCCCAGAGGTCCTTGCGCAGCGCGTACTCCCGCTCGCGCTCCCACTTGCGGGTCAGGAACTCGACGATCCGGGCGCGGCCGGTGACGAAGGTGTCGCGGTTGCGCCAGACGGAGTCCTCCGAGTAGGCGAGGGCGACCTTCTGCGGGTCGCGGGTGTTCCAGGCGTCCTCGGCGGCCTGGACCTTCTGTGCGGCGCTCTCTCGGGTGAAGGGCGGCAGGGGCGGGCGGTCGGTCATGGATTCTCCCCGGTCACAGCGGAGAACGAGCGTTCTCCAGATGGCTGCTACGGTAGGAGAACGCTCGTTCTCGCGTCAAGGAGTGGTGGTACATGGACAGCGCGGTGGCCCGGGAGCGGGCGCTGGACGCGGCCGAGGAGCTGTTCTACGGGCGGGGCGTGCGGTCCGTCGGGATGGACGACGTGCGCGGCATGTCCGGGGTCTCGCTCAAACGGCTCTACCAGCTGTTCCCGGCGAAGGAGCAGTTGGTGGAGGCGTATCTGGAGCGGCGCGACGTGCGCTGGCGCGGGCAGCTGGCCGAGTACGTGGAGCGGCACGGGAAGCCCCGGGAGCGGATTCTGGCCGTGTTCGACTGGCTCGGCGGATGGTTCGGCGAGCCGGACTTCCGCGGCTGCGCGTGGATCAACGCGTACGGCGAGCTCGGCGCCACGTCCGCGCGCGTGGCCGGCCAAGTGCGCGCGCACAAGCGGGCGTTCCGGGACTACCTCGCCTCGCTCGTGGACGCGGCGGGGCTGCCCGGCGCGCTGGCCGGGCAGCTGTTCCTGCTGGCCGAGGGTGCCATGGTCACGGCGGGTGTCACCGGGAGCGCCGAGCCCGCGGCCGAGGCGCGCGAGGCGGCCCGGCTGCTCCTGGGGACCACATGAGGCCGGGCTTCAGCTCACCCTCTCCGAGACGGTGATGGCGCTCACCGGGCAGGCCCGGGCCGCCTCCCGCACCAGCGGGCTGCCGCCGCCGTCCTCCTGTCCGGGCAGTAGGGCGCTGTAGCCGTCGTCGTCCTGGGTGAACACCTCCGGGGCTGTCAGGGCGCACTGGCCCGCGCCGATGCAGACGTCCGTGTCGATCTCGATGTCGATGTGCATGTGCGGAAGCCTCTTACCAGGTCACGGGGAGTTCCAGCATCCCCTGGATCGTGTCGCCCGGCTTGAAGGGAATCTCGTCGGCCGGGGCGGCCAGGCGCAGGCCGGGCAGCCGGTCGAAGAGGGCGTGCAGGGCGATCTCCAGTTCGGCGCGGGCGAGGTTCTGGCCGAGGCACTGGTGGATGCCGAAGCCGAACGCGACATGGTGCCGGGACGGGCGGTTCCAGTCGAGCGTGTCCGGCTCGGGGTAGACCGTCTCGTCGCGGTTGATGACGGAGGTCGCGAAGACCACGCCCTCGCCCTCGCGGATCGTCGTCCCGGCCACCTCGATGTCGTCGACGGCCAGGCGCAGCATGCCGTCCGCGATCGACAGCATCCGCATCAGCTCCTCGACCGCTGTCGGCAGCAGCCCCGGGTCCGCGCGCAGTTCGGCGAGCCGCTCGGGGTGCTGGAGCAGGGTGAAGGTGCCGAGCGAGATCATGTTGGCGGTCGTCTCGTGGCCCGCGACCAGCAGGATGAGAGCCATCGCGATCAGGCCCTCGGGGTCGAGCGCGCCCTCGCTCAGCTGCCGGTGGACCAGGTCGTCCAGCAGACCGGCCCCTCGGTCCTTCTGCTTGCGGTCGATCAACTCACCGAAGTACGCCTCCAGCCGGTCGCGGGCGTCCAGCACGTCGGCGGTCTCCGGGCCGCGCAGCAGCCGTCGCGACTGGGTCTCGAAGAAGTCGTGGTCGGAGTACGGGACGCCGAGCAGGGCGCAGATCACCATGGACGGCACCGGCAGCGCGAAGGCGGTCACCAGGTCCGCGGGCGGGCCCTGGGCGATCATCGCGTCGAGCCGTTCGTCGACGATCTGCTGGATCCGTGGCCGGAGTTCGACGGCCCGTTTGAGGGTGAAGTCCCCGACGACCATGCGCCGCTGGGTGCGGTGTTCGGGGTCGTCGACGCCGAGCAGGGCCGTTCTGCGGTTGCGGATCCCGGCGAACCGCTTGGTCGGGGCGGGGAAGCCGGGCCGGTCGCGGTCGGACGACAGGCGCGGGTCGGCCAGCAGCGCGCGGGCGATCGCGTGCCCGCTGACCAGCCAGGCCTCGCGGCCGTCGAAGAGGGTGATGCGGGTGAGGGGGCGCTCGGTGCGCAGCGCGTCGTAGGCGGCGGGCGGGTGGTAGGGGCAGGTCCGGCTCTGGGGGAAGGCGACGGGTGCGGTCGTGTCCGTCATGAAGACCTCGCAGACGAGTAGTGCGTCGTGCCGATCATCATTAGATGCCCCGGGCACCTATAGGGCGACGCGAAGTTCGGCCAGTTCGGTTGCGGCGGCAACATGGCCGGGGAAGGGCGTCTTCACGTTCGAAGGCAGGGGTCCGGAGCCCGTGATGAGCGAACAGGGCTCTCAAGGGGAGCCGGGGACTCCGGGGCCGTCATGGCGGCGATTCGAAAACCGGTTGTCGGTGCGGCGGGACAGGCCTCAGGATCCAGCCATGCCTACGCCCGATGTCCTTCCGCCGTCGCTGTCCGTCGCCGCTTCCGCCACGCGCCGACAGCAGCGGTCCGGCCTCCGTGGAGGTCCGACGCCGCCGCGGTCATGACGGCCGCGCTCGTCGCGGGGCTGCTCGCCGGGTACGGCATCGCCGTCCCCGTGGGCGCGGTCGGGACCTACCTCGTCTCCCTCACCGCCCGAACGTCCCTGCGTACCGGTGTCTGCGCCGCGCTCGGCGTCGCCACCGCCGACGGGCTGTACGCCCTCGCCGCCACGCTCGGGGGCACGGCCCTGGCCGCCGCGCTGCGGCCGGTGCTCGGGCCGCTGCGCTGGGTCTGTGTCCTGGTGCTGCTCGGGCTGGCGGTGTGGGGCGCGGTCACCGCCCTGCGCGAGTACCGCGGCCACCGGCTCGCCACGCGGACGGCCCCCGCTCCCCCGAGTCCCGCCCGGGCCTACCTGGGGCTGCTCGGCATCACCCTGCTCAACCCCACCACCGTGATCTACTTCGCGGCGCTCGTGCTCGGCTCCCGGGCCACGGGTCCGGCCGGGCCGGTGGAGCAGGGTGTGTTCGTCCTGGCCGCCTTCGCCGCCTCCGCGAGCTGGCAGGTGCTGCTCGCCGGGAGCGGTGCCCTGCTGGGCCGGGCGCTGACCGGTCACCGGGGCCGGCTGGCGACGGCGCTGGTGGCGAGCGGGGTGACGACGGCCTTGGCCGTGCGAATGGCGGTTTCTCCAGGATGAATCGCGCGTGTACCGGTGTTGAGGGCAGGTATCAGTTACCAGTCGGCCTCTGACACGACGATGGGACGGGTTGCCATGCCTCTCGAAGGCGAGTACGAACCCAGCACGACGCAGTGGGTGCGCAAGCAGGTGGAACTGTACGAGAGCTCCGGCGGTACGGAGGGGACGACGCTGCAGGGCTCCAAGATGCCGGTCGTCGTCCTGACCTCACGGGGCGCCAAGAGCGGCAAGCTGCGCAAGACACCGGTGATGCGGGTGGAACACGAGGGGCGTTACGCCGCCGTCGCCTCCCTCGGCGGTGCGCCCAAGCACCCGGTCTGGTACTTCAACCTCAAGTCCGACCCGCATGTGGAGCTCCAGGACGGGCCCCGGAAGCAGGACATGACCGCCCGTGAGGTCACGGGCGAGGAGAAGTCCGAGTGGTGGGACCGGGCCGTCGCGGCGTATCCGGCGTACGCGGACTACCAGAAGAAGACCGACCGGGAGATTCCGTTGTTCGTGCTGGAGCCCGTCGCCGGCGACTGAGGCCAGGGCGGGCGGCAAGGAATTTCCGCTCGGGGTGCATGAACCGTTGGCGGCGGGGCACGCGTGGTTCAGGCCCCGCCGCGCTCCCCCGTCGCGGCGGGGCTTTCCGCTGCCTCCCGGGCGCGGCGGTCCGTGACGTCGAGGAAGATCTGGTCCGCCTCGGGCACCGTCCGGGAGATGGAGCGCTTGATACGGACGGCGACGTCCTCGACGTGCTCGCTGTCCAGGCCGGGCACCAGGTCGACGCGGGCGGCCACGAGGGCCGAGTCGAGGCCCGTCTTCATCGTGAACAGTGCCTCCACACTGTCGATCTCGGGCTGCGCCCGCAGCAGTGCCCGGATCCGCCCGCTCGCCTCCGGGTCGGCGGCCTCGCCGATCAGCTGGTCGCGCGCGTCACGGCCCAGCCGGAAAGCGACGTAGACCAGCAGGGCGCCGATCGCGAGTGAGGCGGACGCCTCCCACACCACCTGGCCGGTGACCATGTGCAGCGCCATGCCCACCATGGCCAGCGTGACGCCGAGCACCGCGGTGCCGTCCTCGGCGACGACCGTCCGCAGGGCCGGGTCGCGCAGCCCGGCGCGCATACCGCCCTGCCGGCGCACCTGGTACAGGGCACGCAACAAGGAACCGCCCTCCGCGAGGAGGGCGACGCCGAGCACGATCAGGCCGGCGACATAGCCGCCGAGTTTCTCCTCCGATCCGCTCGCGAGGGCCTCGAAGCCCTGAAAGAACGAGAAGCAACCGCCCATGACGAAGATCCCGACTGCCGCGAGGAGCGACCAGAAGAACCGCTCCTTGCCGTAGCCGAAGGGATGACGCCGGTCGGCGGGGCGGCGGCTGCGGCGCAGCGCCGCCAGCAGGAACACCTCGTTCAGGCTGTCGGCCACCGAGTGGGCCGCCTCCGACAGCAGGGCGGGTGAACCCGCCAACAGGCCGCCGACGGCCTTGGCGACCGCGATCACCAGGTTGGCCGCGAGCGCCACCAGCACGGTGACGCGTGTCCTCCGATCAGATCCCTGTTCAGTCACCCACGCCGATTGCCCCGGTCGGCGGTGCTCACACCGTGCCGTCGACGGAAAAAGGGGAACGCGTTCACCAGGGCACTCGCACGACCGGCGGGCCACACGTACGGCAAGGAGGTCACCCCCATGAGCCGCGACGACGGCGACGGCAACAGCGCCTATGGCAGGAGGACGTTCAAACGGTCCAAGGCGCATTTCGCGGACCGGATCACGACGGACGGCCGGGACGGCTGGCCGGTGGAGGCGGGCCGCTACCGTCTGGTCGTCAGCCGCGCCTGCCCGTGGGCGAGCCGGTCGCTGGTCTCCCGACGGCTGCTCGGCCTGGAGGACGCGCTGTCCCTGGCCGTCGCCGATCCGATCCAGGACGACCGCAGCTGGCGCTTCACGCTGGACGAGGACGGCCGCGACCCGGTCCTCGGCATCCGCTACCTCGGCGAGGCCTACGACCGGCGGGAGACCGACTACCCCGGCGGTGTCAGTGTGCCGGCGATCGTGGACGTGCCCAGCGGGAAGCTGGTCACCAACGACTACCAGCAGCTCACGCTCGACCTCGCGACCGAATGGACGGCCCTGCACCGGGACGGCGCGCCCGACCTGTACCCCGACGCGCTGCGCGACGAGATCGACGAGGTGATGGCGGACGTCTACCAGGACGTCAACAACGGCGTGTACCGGGCCGGGTTCGCCACCGGGCAGGAGGAGTACGAGACCGCCTGCGCGGGCGTGTTCCGGCGTCTTGAGCTGCTCGCGGGGCGGCTGGAGGGGCAGCGGTACCTCGTCGGCGACACGATCACCGAGGCGGACATCCGGCTGTTCACCACGCTGGTCCGCTTCGACGCGGTCTACCACGGCCACTTCAAGTGCAACCGCTGGAAGCTGACGGAGAACCAGGTGCTGTGGGGGTACGTCCGTGACCTGTACCAGACGCCCGGGTTCGGCGACACCGTCGACTTCGACCACATCAAGCGCCACTACTACCAGGTGCACACGGGCATCAATCCGACCCGCGTCGTGCCGCTGGGCCCGGACCTGTCCGGCTGGCTGACCCCGCACCGCCGCGAGGAGCTGGGCGGCCGGCCCTTCGGTGACGGCACGCCGCCGGGGCCGGTCCGCGCCGAGGAGCGGGTCCCGGCCGCGCACACCCCCTGACCACTCCCACCCACCCCCTGAGCGACGAAGGAGATCCACGTGGCGAAGAAAAAGAAGATGCCCATGGCCTACCAGCCCCTCGGGTTCGTGCTGGGCTGGTCGAGCGGCTGGCTGGCCGGGCTCGCCTTCCGCAAGACGTGGATGGCGATCCGGCACGAGGAGGACGCGCCCGACGCGCTGGACCGGGACCGCGGCTGGGGCGAGATCCTGCTGGCCGCAGCCGTCCAGGGCGCCATCTTCGCGGTGGTGCGCAGCGCCGTGGACCGCGCGGGCGCCAAGGCCATCGAGCGTTCGACCGGCACGTGGCCGGCCGACGAGAAGGGCGGCCGGGACTGACACCTGCCCGGCCTCGCCCGGCCCCGTCCGGCCTGTGCGGCGGGCGGGGCCGGCCTGTGCCCGGCGTCGCTCAGCCGTTCACCTTGATCGTCTTCATGGTGAGGTGCGACTCGAGGCGCAGGACGGCGGGCAGGCCGCTGAGCTTGCTCATCATGAAGGCCTCGTAGGCGGTGTGGTCGGCCACGGCGACGCGGAGGAAGTAGTCGGGACGCCCGTACATCCTCCGGAACTCGACGACCTCCTCGTAGGAGGCCACGGTGGTCTCGAACTCCTCGACCGTCCTGCGGTCCTGGGCGTAGATCTCGACGTCGATGAGCACTTCGAGCGCGCGGCCCACGGCTCCGGGATCGATGACGGCCCGGTAGCCGGCGATGACGCCGCTCTCCTCCAGACGCTTGACCCGGCGCAGACACGGAGGCGGAGTCAGCCCCACCCGCTTGGCCAGCTCGACGTTCGACAGCCGGCCGTCCTGGCGTAGATGAAACAGAATTTCGCGGTCGACGGCATCGAGGCCACTTTCATTGCCCATAGCGAGAGCATAGGGCCACAATCGGCAACCATATGAGGTGCGAACTTTTCTAAAATGTCGACATGCGAATAAGCCCTGCGGCGCGGGCCGCCTTCCAGGACTGTGCCTCCGTGGGCCTCGGCATGGTGCCGCTCGGTCTCGCTTTCGGGGCGCTCGTGGTCCAGTCGGGGCTCGACTGGTGGTGGGCCGGGCTGTCCGCGGCGCTGATCTACGGCGGTTCGTTCGAGTTCCTGCTCATCGGCATGGTCGTGGCCACCGCGCCGCTGGCGTCCATCGCCCTGGCCGCCTTCCTGGTGCAGGCGCGGCACGTCTTCTACGTCTTCTACGCCCTGTCCTTTCCCCTGCACCGCGTGCGGGGCCGGCTCGCCCGGACGTACAGCACCTTCGCGCTCACCGACGAGGCGTACGCGCTGACCGCGGGCGGACAGGCCCGGGGCTGGTCGAGCCCGCGCATCCTGTGGCTGCAGTTCTTCATGCATCTGTACTGGGCAGGCAGCGCGACGGCCGGGGCACTGCTGGGCTCCCTCGTACCGGACGGTGTCACCGGACTGGACTTCGCCCTGACCGCGCTGTTCGCCGTCCTCGCTCTCGACGCGATCCGTGACCTGCGGGGCGATCTGCCGACCCCGGTGCTCGCCCTGCTCTGCGCCCTGGGCGCCCGCCTCCTCTTTCCCGGGCAGCTGCTGCCGGCGGCCTTCGCCCTGTTCACCGCCGGACTCCTGGCACGCCGGCTCACCACCCGGAGGAAGCCCGCCCATGTCTGACACCTACGCCGTCGTCGCGGTCCTCGTCACCGCCGCCGTCACCTGGTCCCTGCGCGCCCTGCCGTTCGCCGCCCTGGCACCGCTGCGGTCCAGCGCCACCGTGCGGTACCTCAGCACCCGGATGCCCGCCGGGGTGATGGTGATCCTGGTCGTCTACTGCCTGCGCGATCTGCCGCTCACCGAGTCACGCGCCGTGGCCCCGATGGCCGCCCTCGCCGTCACCGTGGGCCTGCACCTGTGGCTCCGCAACGCCCTGCTGAGCATCCTCGCCGGCACGGCCGTCCATGTGGCCCTGGCCGGCGCGGTCTTCACCCACTGAGCGTCACACCACCGACCACCCCATCGCCCCCGGCCGAAAGGCACGCGTCCGTTGAACACCGGCAGCTACTACGAACCGATCGACACGCACCGCTACAAGCCCACCGTCCACGCGAGCGGCGCATGGGACCCGGACGAGCAGCACTTCAGCCCGCTCGCCGGCCTGATCGTCCACGCCATCGACCGGCATCCGGCCGCACGGCCGGACGCCGGCCTGACACTGTCCCGGATCAGCTTCGACATCCTCGGCCGGCTCGCCCTGGACGAGTGCGAGATCCGCGTGGAGACCATCCGGCCCGGCCGCACCATCGAACTCGTCGAAGCGGTCGCCCTCATAGCCGGCCGTCCCGTCGTGCGGGCCCGCGCCTGGCTCCTCGCCGACCACGACACCACGGAGGTCGCCGGCGACGCCGCGGACGCCCTCACGTCTCCCGAGGCGCTCACCCCTTGGCCGCTGGCCTCCGTGTGGCCCGGCGGATACATCGCCTCCCTGGACGTCCGTCCGCTCGCGCCCCCGCGGCCAGGCCGCACGACGGCCTGGGTCTCCACGCGGCTCGACCTCGTCGCCGGACAGGCCGTGAGTCCGCTCGCTTCCTACATCGCGCTCATCGACACCGCCAACGGCATCGCCGCGCGACAGCCGCCCACCGCCTGGATGTTCCCCAACGTCGACCTCACCCTCCACCTCCACCGCCGGCCGGAAGGCCGCTGGACCGGGCTCGACACCACCGTCACCTTCGGTCCCGCCGGCCAGGGCGTCACCAGCACGGTCCTGCACGACCTCACCGGCCCCGTCGGCCATGCCCAGCAGATCCTCACCGTCCGCCCCCTGCCGGCGACCGACTGAACGGCGCCGGCGGAACGCCGCGTTCAGCCCTGCTTGGGTGCCGTCGGTGGGGTGCGGCGCAGGATGAAGGAGTGGCCTGCCGGGTCGGCGTAGCCGCGCTCCTCCAGGGGGCCCGAGGCCTCCTTGGCTTCCAGGGGGCGCCCGCCGAGGCTGACGACCCGGCGTTCCACCGCGTCGAGATCGTCCACCACGAACTCCAGGTGGGCCTGGAGGGAGTTCTCGGGGCGCGGCCAGCTGGGCGGGGTCGCGTTCACGTCCCGGCGCAGTGCGATCCGGAAGCCGTCGGCGGTCTTGATCTCCACCCGGTTGGCCGTCGCGTCCGACTCCTCCCCCTCCAGCAACTCCTTGTAGAACACGGCGAGCTTCTCGGGCTCGGCACAGTCGAGCACCAGGACCCCCGCTTTCACCAGTGCCATGTCTCCTCCGCAGGATTCCGGCCGCGGGGCGATCGTGCCCCGCGGCCTTGTACCTTGCGGTTATCCCGGTCCGGCCGATTCAGTCGGCCACCAACCACCTTCCGTCACGCATGAGTTCGCGCCCGTCCAGTTCGTCGGCCTCCCGCCAGGCCTGCACCCGCCGCGGCACGACACGGAAGTAGAGGTACGGCGTGGCCAGCCGGCGGGGATCGAACCCGGTCTTGGCGGCGAAGAGTTCGGCGTCCTGCTCCGTGAGCTCGCCGGGCTGGACGGTCTCGACGGTGCCCTCGACGAGGACGACGTCACGGGTCGGCCCGATGCCCACGCGGGCCCGGCCGGTCGCGGTCAGATTCCGTCCGGTGGGGCTGGACGCGGGCGTGGCGAACAGCAGATACGAGCCGTTCCAGAGGAAGGACAGCGGGACGAGGTGCGGCGTCCCCGACGCGGTGTCGGCCGTGGCGACCCAGGCGTCCACGTCGTGGTCCAGACGGTGCAGGGTGTCCTTCTTGCGCTGCTCAGCGCCGCGTACGGGTGGGGACGTCATCGTCGGTGCGCCTCCTGAGGAGTCGTCAAACGGGGCGAAGTCCAGTGTGACGCCAAGAGGCTGGGGAGGCCCGGCGGACGGGCCATGCCGGGTGAGGGACGAGGGAGCATACGCAGCTCAAGCGGTTCCTGCAGTAACCGAGATCACGGCGGGGTCACGGAATGGCTTATTCCCGCCGTGGGCAGCCTCGTACCGCTTCTCGGTTCAACGTTCGCAGTGCGAAGCCGAGTTCGAGTGCGCGGTCGGCCATGGCACCGTCCGCTCGCAGGGGCGGGGGGCTCTGCGGTCCGTCTCCCGAAAGGAACCACATGCCTCAGGACGTCCGGTTCGGCCTCCCCTTCGACACCCCGGTCAGCTACCCACACGCCTCGGGCGAAGCAGCGCATCTCGTCTCCAGGGGTCGCGCTACGCCTGACGGGCCGCGAGTGCTTCCTGATCAACACAGCTGAGGCGGCGATGCAGGTGCTCGCCTTGCAGCAGGAGTGCCGTCATCGCAGCAGTCGTGCCTCTCGCGGTCGTTCGCAGCAGGAGCCAAAGCCGGTCGCATGAGTCCGGCTGTCCGGCGAGGCCGTCGCGGAAAGTACAGAAGATTCCCGGACACGGCAGGTCAACGACCACGGTCGATCGATTCCGTTGCCAGGACCACAGCTTATTGGGAGACCGGTGTGAAATCTCGAGTCGCAGGTGCTGTTCCGAAGGCATCCGCCGACAGCTCGCTCCCGGCGCAGCCAAGCGCCCAGCTCCAGCCCACGGAGGCGGGGAACACCCTGGCCCGCCTCTTGGTGAAACAGATCAATGGGAGCACGGAGCAGTACCGAAGGTCCCAGAACGCCGCTCAGCAGCGGCTGAACGCATTCGGCTCCCCCCACTCCAGCACGACGCTGCATGTGGAGGGAGCCCTCCATCTGGCGCGGCCCGCGTTCCTCCCGCCCGACGAGGAGGGCTACGCCAGGTTGAGGCACCTCGACACCAGCCTGCGCATGATCGAAGCAGCCTTCCCCCAAGTCAGCACCGACATCGAGGTCTGCAGACTGACCTGCACCATGCTGGAAGGGGCCTGGAGGAGCCGGGCACTCACCCCGCCGCGCGAGGAGGAGCAGACAACCGTCTGCGCCTGCCCTCTGTGCCGTCGGCTGCCCACGCCCCCCGCACGCACGCTGGACGACTACCGTTGGCGCCAGAGCGCCGGTCGTCCCCTCACCGTCAAGACCTGGCCATACCGCCGGGAACTCGACAGCGTCCTGACCGGTGGATGGTCCTGGACCCGGCAGATGAACGACCTCGAACGAGACCTCGGCCACCGCCACCGCTTCGAGAACGACATCCTCGTCTTCCACGAATACAAACGCGTGATCGACACCATCGACACAACGCGCCTCACCCAACACGTCGAAGGCCGCCTGGCCGAGAATTTCAGCACCAACAGCGCACGGGCCCTGGTCTCCGGACTCTTCGCGGCCCACAAGCGATCCGTCGACGAGTACTGGCTCCAACAGCACGACGCGGGCGGCGTCATGCTCCCCCAGACCAACCCGCTCAACCAGAGCACCTACTCAGCCCTGCAGATGCTGGACTGCCTGTTCTGGCACGTCGCCCCCGACACCGAACTCTGGCAGGAAGAAAACCTCGCCTCCCTGCTGCTGTGCCGCGCCATCGACGACATGGCCGATGTCCGAGCCGACGCCCTCACCGGCGAGATCAGCAACTTCTGGCTCGCCGACATGCCCACCCACACCAAGGCGCTCTACGCTGCCTGCGCGATAGCCCTCGTCAAGTACGGCTGCATGCCCGAGGCCCACAGCCCGATGTGGAACACCTGGCTGATGACCACCACCATCGTCTGGATGGGGCTCACGGGCCGCCACGCCCTGTGGTTCGACGGCATCACCCAGGGCCTCCCCCCGGCCGAGGAGTGCCCGCTGTGCGACCTGCAGCCCAACCCATGCACCGGCATCCTCACCCACGGCACCACCCTCACCATCGCCCCGCGGCCCACCGCACCAGCACTGAGCACCCGGACCGCCGAACTGTCCGCACGCTGTCGAGCCCAATACCCCCGGACATGGCACCTCTTCGACGCCGAGCTCCATGCCTTCGAAGCACTGCACGGCCCCTGGTACGGCAACACGGACAGCACATGGGAGATCTTGCGCCGCACCTACATAGCCGCCGTGGAGGCATCCAGCGCCGCACCATCGCCGGACCGCGCCCGTCATGTCCAACAAGACGCCGGCGTAGTCGGATCCGAGAGGTTCCACACCCTGCACGACCCTCAGACCGGGAGGGAGGACACCGCACTGCTCGCCTACATGTTCGGCTGTGCCCACCCGCATTTCCTCTGGAACGCCACGGGATACCGTCCCACGGGCGTCGCAGGCGACTGGCTCGACGGCTGACGCCTCGATCCTGAAGGCTCGGGCCGTTGCTCGCACCCGCCTGGTGGTGGTAGCGGCCCAGCCTGTGCCCGGCCCTACCGCAGACGCGAAAGCACTGCCAGGGCATGGCCGTACTCGGCGACGGCGCTTACCTCGACATCGGCCTGATCGTCCTCCACCTCAAACGCCCCGAACGGCCCCTGCTGAAGGGCGATGATGAGGACAGCGCCGCGCCACCGCAAGGCCCGCACGGCCGCCGGCAGCGCGGCGACGGCCTCCACCACACCGTCCAGGCCGAGGTCGAGCGGACCACCGGCCGCTACGCCGCCACCGAGGAGTGCCCCGTGGCCACGGCCGAACTCCCCGGACGCAGCTCGGTCGACGACCTGCTGAGCGTGTGAGCCACCGCCCGCACCCACGCACGGCGTTGCCCGGCCGGAAGCCGGCCGGGCAACGGTCCGCCGGCGTGGCCTAGACGGCGAACTCGACCGGCAGGCTGTCCAGCCGGGACTCCCACGTGGAGGCCGTCGAGCCGAGTTCTTCCGGCGGTACAGCCAGGCGCAGGTCCGGCAGCCGGTGCAGCAGAACGTCCACGCCGATCTCGATGATGGACTGGCCGATGTTCTGCCCTGGGCACTCGTGCGGTCCGGCGCTGAACGCCAGGTGCGCCTGGTTGCCCTGCACGGCGACGGCCGAGTCGGGCCGTACATCCGGGTCGAGGTTGCCGGCGGCCAGGCCCAGGATGAGCAGTTCTCCCTCCTGGACGTGATGGCCTCCGAGCTCCATGTCGGCGGTTGCGAACCGGCCCGGCAGCACGGACAGCGGCGGGGCGTCCCACATGACCTCCTCCACCACTGAGGAGACGTTCAGCTCCCCGCTGACCAGACCGGACAGCCGGGCGGCGTCGGTGAGGACCCGTTGCAGGACCCGGGCCAGCAGATTACTGGTGGTGGTGTGCGCGGCGATCAGCACCAGGCGCAGATGGCTGACGACCTCGTCGTGGTCGAGGCCGGCCGGGTGCTCCAGCAGGGCCGTGGCGAAGTCGGAGCCCGGCTCGGCCCGCTTGCGCTCGGCGAGTTCCGCGAGGATCTGCATGATCCGGTCGTTGTGCTCGAGGGCGCCCTCACCGCCCTTGAAGACCTGGGCGCACGACTCGATCATGCGTAGCCCGTCCGCCGCGGGAAGGCCCAGCATCCTGGTGAGCACGAGCATCGGCAGCTGCTCGGCGTAGTCGGCCACGAGGTCGGTGTGCCCGGCGTCGGCGAACGCGTCGATCTGCTTGTTCGCGAAGTACGTGACGTGCCGCCGGATGCCCCGGGCGGCCGCCGCCTGCAACCCGTCGGTGACGGCGCCGCGCAGCCTGCGGTGCGGTTCGCCGTCCTGGGACACACAGTCGGGGCGCCAGCCGACCATCGGCATGATCGGCGAGGTCTCCTCGATCCGGCCCTCCCGCCAGTCCCGCCAGATCCGCGCGTCCCGGCTGAACTGACGGGGATTGTCGAGCACCCGCCGGTTGTCGCGGTATCCGAGGACCAGCCAGGCGGGCACGTCGCCTTCGAGCAGGACCGGCGCGACCGAGCCGTGCTCCTTGCGCAGCCGCTCGTAGACGCCTCCTGGATCGGTCGCGGCGTCCGGGCCGTACAGCCTGGTCAGGTCGGCGCCGTGATGGGCGACGGGGCAGCCCCGTACGGCCTGGAGTCCGGATTCGGTCGAGTCGTTCATCGGGGCTCCAGGGCCACGGCCGAGCGTTCCTTCAGATGGTGGATCAGGGCGACGAGGACGTCCCGGCTGGAGGCCCGGTCGCGGGCGTCGAAGGCTATGACCGGGGTGTGCTCGGGGATGTCCAGGGCGTCCCGGATCTCCTCGACCGGATAGTTGTTGGAGTCGGGGAAGACATTCAGGGCGACGACGAAGGGGACTTCCTGCCGCTCCATCTCCTCGATCGCCCGGAAACTGGATTCCAGGCGGCGGGTGTCCACCAGGACGATCGCGCCGAGCGCCCCTTTGAACAGCCCGTTCCACAGGAACCAGAAGCGCTCCTGGCCCGGCGTGCCGAACAGGTACAGCACCAGGCTCTCGTTGATGCCGATCTTGCCGAAGTCCAGGCTGACGGTGGTCTGCGTCTTGTCGGCGACGCCGATGAGACGGTCGACGTCGGCACTGGCCTGGGTGAGGGTCTCCTCGGTGGTGAGCGGCTTGATGTCGCTGACAGACCGGACCATGGTGGTCTTCCCGGTGCCGAACCCGCCGGCGATCATCACCTTCACCGAGCGGGCGTCCCCGCCCGCCCGCCCTCCGGGTTGGTCAAAGCCTTTCAAGTCCACTGAGTACCTCCTCAAGGAGCGCGAGGTCGGGCCCGCGGCCGGCGTCGTGTGCCGGGATGGGGTTACGGGCTTCGACGCGACCTGCGACGAGCAGGTCCGACAGCAGCACTGCGAGAATGTTGAAGGGCAGCCCGAGGTGAGCGCCGAGTTCGGCGACCGACAGCGGATCGCGGCACCGGCGGAGAATCTCCTCGTGCTCGTGCTGCATGCCCGGTAACGGGGCGGCGCGGGCGACGACGAGCGTCGCCACGTCGAGGCTCGACGCCGAACCGCCCGGTCCGCTGCGTCCGCCCGTGAGGACGTAGTAGCGCTCGAGACCGGACGGGTCCACGGGCCTGCGGGGAGCACTCATCCAGAGTGCTCCTCCAGGCGCGGAGTGGTGCCGAGAAGCTCACCCATCCTGCGGGCCAGGTCCCTCATCTGGTGTCCGAGCAGGCCCTGGTCGAGGCCTTCCCTGGCGAGGACACCGAGGTACGTCTCCACACCGGCACGGACCACGAAGAGGTGCCCGCCGTCGACCTCGATCATCGCGAGGCGCAGCTGCCCGGCGTACTGCGGGAACTGCTCGGCCACCGGCTGGGCCAGGGCCTGCAGGCCGGCCACCACGGCGGCGAAGCGGTCGACGTCATCGGGGTCTTCTGCGCCGTAGGAGGTGATGGCCTTGCCGTCACTCGAGGCCACGAGGGCGAAGCGGATCTCCTGGATGCTCTCGACAAGATCGCGGAGCGCCCAGCTCACATCGGTTCCTTGTTGCGTCATGAGGACTAGTCGCTCTCTTCGGTGCGGTGCTCGGTGGACTCGCGTCCGGCGTGGGTGTCGCGGTCGTCGGCCGCCCGGGAGGCCTCCTCGGCGTCGCGTCCGGCGGTGGCGAAGGCGGCGAGACCGGAGAACGAGGCGTCCGGCGGGACGGCGGAGACGGTGCCCCGGTCGCTCCGCTCGGCCTCCCTGGGCTCGGCCGCTTCGTTCCGCTTGCTGCGGCGCCGGGGCAGTCCGCCGGGCGTGGTCTCCATGGCCTCGGCCGGGGCGGCCGGTGTGGTGACCGTCTCGCGAGCCGGGGCCGCACTGGCGGTGCGGACCTCCGGGGCGGGCGCGGCCGGTGTGGCGGCGACCGCGGGCATCGGGCTGAAGTACTTGTGCGGAACCACGACTACCACGGAAGTGCCGAGCCACGGGGAGTCCGCGAAGGTGACGCGGATGCCGTAGCGGCGGGCGAGAGCGCCGACGACGCGCAGACCGATGTTCGCGTCCTCGGTGATGCCGCCGAGGCCGGCGCCGGGAGCGGTGCCCGCGAGGGCGTGCTCGGCCTCGCGCTTCTTCTCCTCGCTCAGGCCCTTGCCGGAGTCCTGGATCTCGATGCCGACGCCGTTGGGCACCTCCTTGCCGGAGATGAGCACCGGCTCGGTGGGCGGCGAGTAGCGGGCCGCGTTGTCGAGAAGGTGGGCGAAGATCAGTGTGAGGTGGTCCACGAGACCGCCGTCGACGCCGAGTTCGGGCAGGTGGCGGACCTGGATCCGGTGGAAGTCCTTGATCCGGCCGATGCCGCCGCGCGCCACGCTGAGCAGCCGCTGCGGCTCCTGCCACTGCCGGCCCGGGCGGTCCGAGCCGCCGAGCACGCCGATGCTGGCGGCGAGACAGTCGGCGGGGCCGATCTCCTGGTCGAGCTCCATCAGGCCCCGGGCGACGGCCGGGAGCCTGCCGTGCTCGCCCTGCATCTCGTGCAGGCGGCCGCGGAGCTTGCTGGTCAGGACGTGGATGCGGTTGCCGATGCTGATGACGGCCTGCTCGGCGGAGGTGGAGCGGTCGAACTCCGACTCGAGGCCGATCAGGGCGGTGCGCAGCACCTTGCGCAGCTCGGCCTGGAGGTCGGAACTGACCTTGGCGCACTGGTTGACGGTGGGCAGGACGTCGTCGATGGCGTCACCGGAACGCAGCCTGGCCATCGCGTCGGGCAGCTGCTCGTCGGCGAGCCGGGCGACCGCGGCGAGCTGGTGGGAGAGCTGTTCCTGCCAGACCTCGGCCTGGTCGGCGAGCTGGGCTTCGTAGGACGTGGCCTGCTCGGTCAGCCGTTCCTCGTAGGCCCGGGACTGGTCGGCGAGCTGCGTCTCGTACGTGGCGCCCTGGTCGGCCAGGCGCCGCTCGTAGGTCGCGTTCTGCTCGGTGACCTGGGACTCCAGGGAGGCGCGCTCGGCGGAGAACTTCCGTTCCAGGCCCGCTACGTGCTGCTGCCACTGCTGGTTGTGCTCGGCCTGCGTGGTGCGGAAGGAGTTCTCCGCACGGTGCAGTTGTGCCCGGGTGCGCAGCAGCAGGCGTACGCACACGGTGCCGGCGGCCGTCGCCGCGAGACCTGCGACGGCCGCGGTTATTCGGTCCGAGCTCATGAACGTGGCGGCAACGGTCCCGCCTCCCAAGCCCAGCGGCATCAACCACCAGCTGTACCAGGCGACAGGGGCCCGCGCCGCCGGTGGCGGAGTGGCGAGTTCCATCTGCATCCTTCGAACAAACACGATCGATCAGGGGGTGTGTGGATCGCACTCATGAGTACGCACCGCGAGTCGACCGGACGCGATCGCGTCAACTCGCAGCGCCGATCGGAACCTTATCGGGTTTGGACCCGAAAGGATCAAACGCGTCGCTCTGCGGACGTGAGGGTTCCGTCACGCTTCGACAGAAGGCAACAGGTCGACAAATGTTCATGCCAGCCAGCGGAGTTGGCCGCGCACCGGCCCTCACGCGGCAGGCAGGCGGGTCAGCGGGCGGTCTGGAACGTGCGGCGGTACGCCTGCGGGGACACCCCGATCGCCGCGTTGAGATGCTGGCGCAGGGACGCGCCCGTCGCGAAGCCGACCCGGCCGGCGATCTGGTCCACCGTGAGGTCGCTGGACTCCAGCAGGTGCTGGGCCCGGGCCACGCGCTGCTGGATCAGCCAGCGGCCGGGGCTGAGGCCCACCTCGTCGTGGAAGCGGCGGGCGAAGGTGCGCTGGCTCATCCGGGCGTGGCCGGCGAGGTCGGCCAGGGTGAGGGGCTCGCCGAGGCGTTCCAGGACCCAGGCGCGGGTGGCGGCGGTGCTCGCGGCGCCCTGTTCGGGGACGGGCTGCTCGATGTACTGGGCCTGGCCGCCGTCCCGGAACGGCGGGACCACGCAGCGGCGGGCGACGGTGTTGGCCAGGTGACTGCCGTGGTCCTTGCGGACGAGGTGCAGGCAGATGTCCACGCCGGAGGCGGCTCCGGCGGAGGTGAGGAACGGGTGGTCGTCGACGAACAGCACATCCGGGTCGAGGTCGACGAGCGGGAACATGCGCCGGAACCGGTCGGCGACCTGCCAGTGGGTGGTCGCCCTGTGCCCGTCGAGGAGCCCCGCTGCGGCGAGGACGAAGGCGCCGGTGCAGATGGAGACGATGCGGGTCCCGGGCCGGATGAGCGCGAGGGCGGCCAGGACGTCGTCGGGCACCTCGTCGGTCAGACGGTCGGGCGCGACGGGCGCGATCACCACCGTGCCGGCGGTGGCCAGGGCCTCGGGGCCGTGTTCGACGGTGACGCCGAAGTCCGCGTTGGTGCGCACCGGACGGCCGTCGACCGAGCAGGTCAGCACCTCGTACCGGCCGTCGGCCGCGCCGAGGATCCGGCTGGGGATGCCCAGCTCGAAGGGGTACACCCCGTCCAGGGCCAGGACCACCACTCGTTCACGTCGCATGGCACGATCCTATCGAAGGTTGGCAATCTTGCCATTGGCGGGTGGGGCGCGGACCGGCAGGCTGGGACACCATGAGCACACAGAACACGATGCGAGCCATCAGCCAGGACGTCCTCGGCGGTCCCGAGGTCCTGAAGGAAGTGGAAACCGAGCGCCCGGTACCGGGACCGAACCAGGTGCTGGTCCGGGTGCGGGCCGCCGGGGTCAACCCGACCGACTGGAAGCACCGCGAGACCGGCGGCTTCCTGGGCGAACCGCCCTTCGTCCTCGGCTGGGACGTCTCCGGGGAGGTGGAGGCGGTCGGCATCGGAGTCGTGGCCTTCGCGCCCGGTGACGAGGTCTTCGGCATGCTGCCGTATCCGTACGGGCACGGCTCGCACGCGGAGTACGTGATCGCTCCGGTCCGCGCCCTCACCCGTAAGCCGGCCGGCATCGACCACGCCCAGGCGGGCGCGCTGCCGCTGGTCTCGCTCACCGCGTGGCAGGCGCTGGTCGAGCACGCGGACGTACAGCCCGGGCAGCGGGTGCTGATCCACGCCGCGGCGGGCGGGGTCGGGCATGTGGCGGCGCAGATCGCCAAGGCGCGCGGCGCGTACGTGATCGGCACCGCGAGCGCGGGCAAGCACGAGTTCCTGCGCTCGATCGGCGTGGACGAGACGGTGAACTACCGGGAGACGGACTTCACCGAGGCCGTGAAGGACGTCGACGTCGTCCTGGACACGATCGGCGGCGACAACGCCCTGCGCTCCCTGCGCGTCCTGCGCCCCGGCGGTGTCGTGGTCTCGATCCTCCCGGGAGGCTCGAACGACTTCTACGAGGAGGCCGAGCGGCTTGGCGTACGGGGGCTCCGCATGCTCGTCGACGCCGACCGCAGCGACATGCGGGCGATCGCGGAACTCGCCGAGGCGGGCAAGCTCCGCGCCACGATCGCGGGCACCTTCCCGCTGGCCGCTGCCGCGGAAGCGCACACGCTGGGCGACACCGGGCGTACTACGGGGAAGCTGGTGCTGGTGAACGACTAGCCCGGCTGGGCGGGCACACCTTCCCCCGGCCTGTGCGGGCCCTGGCCGGCCTGTGCGGGCCCTGGCCGGGCTGGCCGGGCTGGCCGGGCTGGCCGGGCTGGCCGGGCTGGCCGGACTCTAGGAGGATGCCGGTGCGGCGCGAACACGGCGATCTACGTTGTCGTGGGAGGCCGAAGGAGGACGGGCTGGCCAGGTGGAGGTCCGAGCCGATCCCCCGCCGATGGCTGGGCGCCGACTCGGTTGCGGGAAGAGGGCGCCGTGGGAGTCGAGTGGCTTGGGTGGTTGTTGATCCAGGACAGGCCGCCGAGGTCGAGTCGCTGACGGGCGCGGGTAACAGCTACGTAGGCGAGGCGGGCTTCGCCAAGGTCGATGGCAGGCATCCCGCTGTTCTCGGCGGGTTCCTTTCTGCCGCCGGCCTTGGGCTCGAAGTCTGTGGCGACCTTCACGGTGGGCCATTCGCGGCCTTTGGCCTTGTGGCCGGTGGAGACGACGACGTCTGCTTCTTGTTCGGGATGCAGGTTGCGTACGGCGGCGAGGACGAGTTCCGGCCCGTACTCGTCGACGATGTCAACAAGCGGCAGCAGGTCGCCGCCGGAGGGGTCAGAGGTGGCGTACTCGTGCAGTTCGTCCCACGAGGTGAACAGGCACAGCTCGGGGTGACTTGGGCGGCGTCCGGCCTTGAGCTGACCGGCGGCCACGGCAAGTTTCTCCAGGGCCTGTCCGCCGCCGACCATCGCGACGCGCTTGGCTCCCTCCAGCATGCGGAGCGCTTCGCAAATGGCACCGGCGTCGGACCGGCACAGCACGCCATCGGGGTGGTCGACCGGGCCGACACTGGTGTCGAGGGCAGGCAGGCGTGCCCGTGAGCCGCAGGGGGGATTCAACGATGGCTGGCCATCTGTTGGCTTCGGCGGCGAGGGCCGGGCCAAAGCGGAATGACTGGGTCAGGCTCAGCGGGACGCCGTCGAAGCCGGAGAGGAGAGAGGGCTCTCCCTCCCCTCCCAACCAGATCGCCACGTGGCGCAGGACACGTTCATGTCAGGATTGCACTTGGGAAGGTTCAGGGAAGTCATAGGGGCGCCCTTGAACCCATGATTGCCGTGAAGGTGATGACCCGTGACGTCCACTGCGCCTCCCCCCATACCTCGAGCCGCAGGATCGTTTCCGTTCATCGGCCACACTCTGAAAATGCGCGACAACCTCGGCTTCATCGACTCGCTGCGCGAGACACGAGAACCACTTGTCGAGATCATCCTGCAACCCGGGACACGCACCATCGTGGTCCAGGACCCGGCCCTGATCCACCAGATGCTCAAGGCCCTGGGGCCCAGCCTCGACAAGGGCCGGCTCTACGACAAGCTGGGCCAGCTGCTGGGCGACAGTGTCGTCACCGCCACCGGCCGGACCCACGTACGCAAACGCCGCCAGCTGCAACCGGCGTTCGCCCACACCGAGATCAGCCGGTACGTCGACATCATGCGTGCCGAGGTGACGGCCACGGTCGCCAGCTGGGAGCCCGGGCGAACCCTCGACGTACGCGAGGCGATGGTCGGGCTTAGCCTAGACATGCTGGCCAAGACGGTGTTCGCCGGCAGCCTCGACGACCGAGTCTTCCGCCGGCTGCGCAGCGACCTGTCGGTGGTGTTGAACGACGTCGGTGTGCGCATCATGCTGCCCGACTGGGCCGAGCGTCTGCCGCTGCCCTTCAACCGCCGCTTCGACCGGGCCCGGGCCGGCGTACGCGCCACCATCAACACCGCCGTCGACGAACTGCAGGCCTCCGGGCACGACACCGGGGACATGCTCTCCATGCTGCTGCGCGCCATCGACGAGGAGACCGGGGAGCCGCTGACCGGGCATCAGATCTGCTCCGAGATCCTTACCCTGGCCGTCGCGGGCACCGAGACCACCGCGTCGGTGCTGTCCTGGGCTCTGTACGAACTCGCCCGCAACCGCGACATCGAGGCCCGGGTCATGGCTGAGCTGGACGAGGTCCTCGGCGAACGGCCGGTCGCCTTCGACGACGTGATCCGGCTGCCGTACCTGAACCGGGTCATCACCGAGACCCTGCGGCTGCACCACCCTGGCTGGCTGGTCACCCGCCGCACCACCGAGGAGACTCGGCTCGGCGAGTGGATTCTGCCCGCCGGCACCGAACTGGCCTACTGCCAGCACGCCCTGCACCGCGACCCCGAGCGCTTCCCCGACCCGCACACCTTCGCCCCGGACCGGTGGACCGACCCCGCGCAGGAGCCTCCGCCGGGCGCGTTCCTGCCCTTCGGGGACGGCAAGCACAAGTGCATGGGGGACCGTCTCGCCCTCACCGAGATGGTCACGGCGCTCGCGACGATGCTGCGTTCGGTACGGCTGGAACTCGCCGAGGGCCAGGTCATCCGCCAGGTCGCCCGGCTCACCGTACGGCCGCACACCCTGCGGATGACGGTCCGCCGCCGGAACCGTCCCCGAGCCGGGGGCGGTCTCTAGGGCCTGTTCCAGGTTTGGATCACGTTGGTCGGAGGCTGCGGATCCAGATCACGGCACCGCGTAGGTGGAGTCCAGCGAGGTAGCTGGTGGCGGTCTTGTCGTATCGGGTGGCCAGGCCCCGCCACTCCTTGATCTTGTTGATGCAGCGTTCGACGGTGTTGCGTCCTTGTACAGCTCCGGATCGTGACCGACCGGGCGGGCCGCCGCGAGAACCCTTCTTCTTGCGGCTGGAGGCCTGGTCGGCCTTCTCCGGAATGACACCGCGGATACGGCGTCGCCGCAGGTAGGCAAGGTTGGCGCGGGAGGAGTAAGTCTTGTCCGCGGCGACGGCGCCGGGCCGGGTGCGCGGGCGGCCGACCGGGCCACGCACCTTGACGCCCTCCAGTACGGGCCGGGCCGTCGGGGCGGACCGGCGTGCAGCAGCCGGGGAGGCCCCGGCCCGGTAGCTCCCGAACCATCCGGCCGCGCCTCGGGCCACGCCCTGCCCGTACCCCTGTCGACAAGTCGGCAGACCGGCGGGAAGGGGCGAACCATCAGGTCCCGCCCGGCCACCGTCCAGACCCGCACCAGCCACCCGGCCCCCTGGTCACAGCCCGGCCGGCGGGGCCGGCGGCCGACCTGCCCGGCTCAGTCGCCGGTGTCAGAACGTCAGCACCGGCTTGATCGTCTTGCCCGACTTCATGTCCTGAACCGCCCGGTCGATGTCCGCGAAGGGATACGTGCTGATCAGGCGGTGCAGCGGCAGACGGCCCTCCTTCGCCAGGCGGACCAGGGCGGGGATCATGGTCTGGGTCTCGCTGTCGCCGAGGGTGAGGCCGACGATCCGCTTGCCGCCGAGCAGGCCGTTGACGTCCAGGGCGACCTCGGTGCCGAAGGGCGGGGCGCCGACGACGACCAGGGTGCCGCGGGCGGCGAGCGCGTCGACGCCCTGGCGCAGGACGCCGACGTTGCCCGTGGTCTCCACGACACCGTCCGCGCCCTGGCCGCCCGTGATGCCGGCGAGGGCCTCGGCCAGGTCCTCCCGGCTGGTGTCGACGGTGTGCGTGGCGCCCAGCTCGGTGGCCAGCGACAGGCGTTCGGCGACCTGGTCGACGGCGACGATCCTCGTGGCCGGGGTGAGGGCCGCCGCCATCACGGCCGACAGGCCGACCGCCCCGGCGCCCAGGACGACGACCGTACTGCCCGTGTCGGGCTTCAGGACGTTCCAGACGGCCCCCACACCGGTCTGTACGCCGCAGCCCAGCGGGGCGATCGACTCCAGCGGCACGTCCGGGTCGACCTTGACCAGGCTGCGCTCGTCGGCAAGTGCCCGTTCGGCGAAGGAGGACTGGCCGAAGAAGTGGCCGCCCAGGGCCTCTCCGTCCCGGCTGATGGTGTTCGTCCCGTCGGCCCGGCTGCCGCCGAGCAGGTTCAGCGGCAGCCAGGTCGCGCAGTACGCGGGGTGCCCGCCGCGGCAGTTGCGGCAGTCGCCGCAGGAGGTGAAGGAGAGCAGGACGTGGTCGCCGGCCGCGACGCCGGTGACGGCGGAGCCGACGGCCTCGACGACGCCCGCGCCCTCGTGGCCGAGGACCCCGGGCAACGGGAAGGGCAGTCCGCCGCTCGCCACGCCCAGGTCGGTGTGGCACAGGCCGGTGGCGACCATGCGGACCAGCGCCTCGCGCGGGCCGGGTTCATCGAGGACGACGTCGGAGAGGGTGAAGGGCGCGCCGCCGGACTCGACGACCGCGGCACGGGTGGTGGTGGGCATCGCAATGGCTCCTTGACGGTGTCTCAGTCGAGCGAGACGACGACGGACTTGACCTTGGTGTAACCGGCGAGGGCCTCGGGCCCGTACTCACGGCCGTAGCCGGAGTCCTTCACGCCGCCGAAGGGCACGGCGGGGTCGAGCATCGCCCAGTCGTTGATCCAGACGATGCCGGCCTGGAGCCGGTCGGCGACCCGGTGGGCGCGGGCGAGATGGCTGGTCTGGACGCCCGAGGCCAGGCCGTAGGGCGTGGAGTTGGCGAGGGCGACCGCCTCGTCCTCGTCGTCGAAGGGCTGCACGGTGAGAACGGGGCCGAAGATCTCCTCCTGGATCACGCGGGAGTCGTTCGACAGGTCGGCGATGACGGTGGGCTTGTAGTAGTAGCCGCCGTCCAGGTCGAGCCGCTCGCCGCCGCAGACGATGCGGGCGCCCTCCTTGCGGGCGAGGGCGACGTACTCCTCGACCTTCTTCAGGTGCTTCTCGGCCGCCATCGGGCCGATGACCGTGGCCGGGTCGCGCGGGTCGCCGATGGGCACCCCGGGCACGGCCTCGGCGAGGACGCCGAGCAGCGTCGGGTACACCGAGCGGGCCACCAGCAGGCGCGGGCCGCCCATGCAGAACTGGCCGGTGTTGAAGACGAAGCCCTTGATGACCGCGCCGACCGCCTTCTCCAGGTCGGCGTCCTCGAAGACGATGTGGGCCGCGTTCCCGCCCAGCTCCATGGTGACGGGCTTGAGCGCCTCGCCGGCGACGCTCGCGACATGCCGACCGATCGCGGTGGAGCCGGTGAAGGCGACCTTGTCGACTCCGCGATGGCGCAGCAGTGCTTCACCGGCCACGGGGCCGCTGCCGGTCACGACGTTGACCACACCGTCCGGTACGCCCGCCTCCTGGAGCAGCCGGGCCATGTACAGGGCGCTGAGCGGGGTCTCGTCGGCGGGCTTGTGGACGACCGTGTTGCCGGCCGCGAGCGCGGGGCCGAGCTTGGAGCCGGCGAGGATCAGCGGGAAGTTGAACGGGGTGATCGCGGCGACCACGCCGAGCGGCTCGAGCCTGGTGTAGGCGAGGGCGTTCATGGGGGTGTCGCGCAGGGCGCCGTCCTGGCTCTGGGCGAGGTTCGCGAAGTACTCGTAGTCGTTGGCCGCGTTCGTCACGTCGACCGCTCCGCACAGCGAGATGGGCTTGCCGACGTCGAGGCTCTCCAGGGCGGCCAGCTCGTCGGCGTTCTCGCGGATCAGCCGGGCGACGCGGTGCAGCACCCGGCCCCGCTCGCGGCCGCTCAGTCCGGACCAGGCGCCGTCGTCGTAGGCCTCGCGGGCGGCGCGTACGGCCGCGTCGACATCGGCGGGGCCCGCCTCCGCGACGGTGGTGACGACCGTGCCCCGGGACGGGTCGACCACCTCGGTACGCGCCCCGTCGGCGGCCTCGCGCCACTGGCCCCCGATGAACAGCTGTCCGGGTTCCCTCTCGAAGGTGGTCATCGCCGCTCCCCAGCGTCGTCGCCAAGATTTCAACCAACAGGATTCCTGTTGGTTCGCAGTCTCTTTACAGACAGGTTTCCTGTCAATGCTCTAGCCTGCATCCATGCTCGACACACAGGTGACCAAGGCGCCCCCTTCCCTGCTCTACATGGTCAAGCAGGTGGAGCTCGTCGTGCGCTCCCACCTGGACGAGCTGGTCAGACCCTCCGGGATCACCGCTCTCCAGTACACCGCGCTGACCGTCCTGGAGCGACACGACGGACTGTCGGCGGCCCAGCTGGCGCGCGACTCCTTCGTCACCGCGCAGTCCATCGCCGATCTCGTCCGCTCCCTGGAGGGCCGCGGGCTGGTGCGCCGGGAGCGCAATCCCCGCAACCGCCGGGAGCTGCTGATCCTGCTCACCGACGACGGCCGGGAGCTGCTCGCCCGGCACGCCGGGCCGGTCCGGGATCTGGAGGAGCGGATGGTGCGCGACCTCACGGCACACCAGACCGAGCAGTTCCGCCAGGCGCTCACCAAGGCCTGGCACGCCCTGTCGTAGCCCGGAGCGCACGCCCGCGCACTCCCCCGCGCGAACCTCGGCCAACTCGGTCGCAATTCAGAGACATATGTCAATCGAACATGCTCAAATTCACTCGTTGGAGGGTAACTTGCGGAGCAGGGAACGGTGTTGAGGCCGTGCCCCCTCCCCCACGCACGGAGCAAGCTGGAGGCGATCTCGTCGTGCGGCAGGAACCTGCACCGCTCACCCGGCATCTGCGCGTCCACCAGGAACGGGGACACACCGTGCTGGAGTTCCGCGGCGAGATCGACCTCGCCGCGGCCACGGAGATCGCCCCGCACCTGGACCGGGAGACGAACCGCCCCGCCGCCCGGGTCGTGATCGACCTCAGCGGGATCGAGTTCTTCGACTGCTCGGGCCTGCGGTTGCTCTACCGGGCCAGGAGCCGGGTCCTCGACCGGGACGGCCGGGTACTTCTCGTCTGCGCCCACCCCCTGACCCTGCGGGTCCTGCGCATCACCGGCCTGTCCCGGCTGCTGCCGCCGCAGCCGACGCTGGACGCGGCCCTGGAACAGCCGGAGGCCACGTCCGGCTCGGTGTGACGCCCCGAATGCGCCCTTCGCGCTTCCACCGAAGTCCTCCCGTCTTCAACCGGCCGGTCTGGCAAGGGATGTGGCGGGCATCCGGACAGTAGGAAGGAGGGCCGTCGCATGACGACTCCCGTCAAGCGCCTCCCCAGGCGCATGCCCGGCTGGGCCAAGGTGGTGGGCGCGCTCGTCCTGGTGCTCGTCGTGTTCTTCGCCGGGATCCGGCTCAGCGTGATCCCGGGCCTGAAGGACCTGTTCGGCACCGACACCCACGACCGGTCCGGCCCCGCGCTGCTGAAGTCCATCCAGGACATCAGCCGTTACGACGCCGCCTCCGGCAACTTCCAGGTCGTCGTGGACCTGGAGAAGGACGCCAGGTTCCTGCCCGACGCGATCCGCGGCACCCGCACGCTGTACGTCGGCGCGGGCACCGTGGACGCCTACGTCGACCTGGGCAAGGTCGGCGAGAACGACGTGAAGGTCAACGGCGACCGTACGTCCGCCACGCTCCGGCTGCCCCACGCTCAACTGGGCAAGCCGGCCCTCGACCCCGACCGCTCCTACGCCGTCTCCAAGCAGCGTGGTCTCTTCGACCGCCTCGGCGACCTCTTCTCGGACAACCCCAACGGTGAACAGGCCGTGCAGAAACTCGCGGTACGGCACATCGGCGACGCGGCGAAGGAGAGCGAGCTGACCGCACGCGCCGAGAAGAACGCCACCGGCATGCTCGAAGGTCTGCTGCGTTCCCTGGGCTTCAAGGAGGTGCGCGTGTCGTACGGGAACTGACCCGGCCGACGAGTACCTCGGACAGGGCGGAGTGCCCCGGCGGAACGCGGGCAACAGTGGCTGGGACCGGCCCCCCGGCGGCATCGTCGGCACGCCTGTGGGTAACCGCCCTGTCACACAGGGAAGTTGAAGACTGGAGGACCGTATGGCCAGTACAGCCTCACGTCCCCGTACCGTCGGGTCCGGGAGCGAGCGACATCCGCTCCCGCTGCCCGTCCGGCTGCTGGCGACGCTGTGCGCCTTCACGTTCATGGTCGCCTTCGCCGTGGTGCTGGCGCAGCTGACCCTGCAGCCCTCGCCCGCCTCGGAGGCACTGACCCACACCAACCTGCGGCCCGGCGACTCCCTGAAGGCCTATCTCGACCAGCCGGAACTGCGGGACGCCTTCCGGCAGATCGGCGGCAACATCCTGCTCGGCGTCCCCTTCGGCATCCTCGTGCCCGTCGTCGCGCCGCGCACGCGCGGCATCCTGCGCGTCCTGCTGATGACCGCGGTCGTGATGCTGCTGGTGGAGTTCGCCCAGGGCGCCCTGGTCACCGGCCGCGCCTTCGACATCGACGACGTCATCCTCAACACGACGGGCGCGCTGATCGGCTACCTGCTCCTGGGCCGTCGCCTGAGCCGGGCGGTCCACGCGCGCAGGCCCCGGCGCGGCCGGGCGGAGAGGAAGCCGTCGGCCGGGAAGGCTTAGGGGTCCTTGCACTATGAGCGTCCGGTCAGGTCGCGTGGTCTGGCGCCTTGCGAGGTGCGGCACCAGGCCGCGCGACCCGGGTGCTCATAGTGCAAGGACCCCTTAGTGCAGGGTCCAGGTGTACTTGTCTCCGCCCACCCAGCGGACCACGTCCGGATCGTCCATGTCGTGGACCGTGATGCCGAACGCGGCCGCGGCCGTCAGCACGTCGGTGGCGGCCTTGGCCTCCCCGACCACCTGGCCGTCGATCTCCACGATCCGGAACGGCGGTGTGCCCGGCTGCACCCCGAGCACGATGATCCGCGGGTGGGATATGTACGGGCTCGCGCTTTCGGTCATGCATCGAGAGTAGAGCGCAACCGGCGACCGCGCGGGGTTCAGTCCGTCGTGCGGTCCGCCGGGCGCTGGGGAACCCTTGAGGTGGAGGTGGCGATGGATCCCGTCGAGGCACTGGACCGGATCGCCTTCCTGCTGGAGCGGTCCCTGGCACCGACGTACCGGGTGCGCGCCTTCCGTACGGCGGCCCGGGTGCTGAAGGAGCTGGGCGACGACGAGGTGCGCCGGCGTGCGGCGGACGGTTCGCTGGAGTCGCTCAAGGGCGTCGGTCCGAAGACCGCGCAGGTGGTGCGGGAGGCGCTGGCCGGGCAGGAGCCCGGTTATCTGCGCGCGCTGGAGGGCGAGGCCACGGAGCGGCCCGCCGTGCGGGGCGGCGAGGGGCTGCGGGAGCTGCTGCGCGGGGACTGCCATCTGCACTCCGACTGGTCGGACGGCGGCAGCCCGATCGAGGAGATGGGCCGGGCCGCGGCGGCGCTGGGCCATGAGTGGGCGGCGCTGACCGACCACTCGCCACGACTGACGGTGGCGCGTGGCCTCACGGCCGAGCGGCTGCGGGAGCAGCTGGACGTGGTGGCGGAGCTGAACGAGACCTGGGCGCCGTTCCGGCTGCTGACCGGCATCGAGTGCGACATCCTCGAGGACGGCTCGCTCGACCAGGAGCCGGAGCTGCTGGACCGGCTCGACGTCGTGGTGGTGTCGGTGCACTCCAAGCTGCGTATGGACGCCCGGTCGATGACCCGGCGGATGGTGGCCGCCGTACGTGATCCGCACTCGGATGTGCTCGGGCACTGCACGGGGCGGCTGGTGACGGGGCGGGGGCGGCCCGAGTCGGAGTTCGACGCGGACGAGGTGTTCGCGGCGTGCGCCGAGACCGGCACGGCCCTGGAGATCAACAGCAGGCCGGAGCGGCTCGACCCGCCGCGGCGGCTGCTGCGCCGGGCCGTGGCCGCGGGGGTGCTGTTCTCCGTCGACACCGACGCGCACGCGCCGGGGCAGCTGGACTGGCAGATCAACGGGTGCGCGCGGGCGGAGGAGTGCGGGGTGCCGCCGGAGCGTGTGGTGACGACATGGTCCCTTCCGGAGCTGCTGGCCTGGACCCGAGAGCGGCGGGTGCCGTCCGGAGTGGCGGGCGGCTGAGGTGGTACCCGGGCGAGCCGGAGAGGAAGGGGCAGCACCCATGGGCAGCGCCGAACGGGCGGCCGTGTTCGACGTCGACGGCACGCTGGTCGACACCAATCACCTGCACGTCGTGGCGTGGTGGGAGGCCTTCCGGCAGGCGGGCCACCAGGTGCCGACGCACGCCGTGCACCGGGCCGTGGGCCTGCCCTCCACCGACCTCGTCGCCCACCTGCTGGGAGACAGCCGTGACAAGGACCAGGACGCCGGCATCAGCGCCGCCCACAAGGCGCTGTACGGGCAGTACGTCGACCGGCTGCCCGCGCTGCCGGGGGCCGGGCCGCTGCTGCGACGGCTGCACCGGGAGGGCTGGGCGGTGGTGCTGGCCACCTCGGCGGGCGGCGCCGAGCTGAGCGCGCTGCGCCGGGCCCTCGACGCGGACGACGCCATCACCGCCACGGCGAGCGCCGACGACGTCGACGAGGGCAAGCCGGCACCCGAGCCGGTCGAGCACGCCCTGGAGCTGGCCGGGGTGCCGGCGGAGCGGGCGGTCTTCGTCGGCGACACCGTGTGGGACATGCTCGCGGGCAGCCGCGCCGGGGTGCGCTGTGTGGGCGTGCTGTGCGGCGGCATCCCGCGCACCGACCTTGAGAAGTCCGGCGCGGAAGCGGTCTACGCCGACCCCGCGCACCTGCTGTCCTCCCTCCGTGGCAGTCCGCTGGCATGAGGCCGGCCTCCGTGCGGCGCGGGACGCGGGCCGCCTGGGACGCCCTGCGAGCCGCCTGGATCGGGCCCGGGCGGGAACGCGATCTGGTCGTCCAGTCGCTCAAGGCCGCCGCGGCGGCGGTGCTCGCCTGGGTGGTGGGCGGGGTCTGGATGGGGGACCCGCTGGCGCTGATGGCGCCGTGGGTGGCGCTGGTGCTGGTGCAGGCCACGGTCTACAGCTCGCTGGTGCAGGGCGCGCGGCAGTTCGGGGCGATCTGCGTCGGCACCGTGCTGGCCTCGGCCGCACAGGCGATCACCGGCGACACGACGGGCGCCCTCGCCCTGTCCGTCCCGGTGCTGATGCTGCTCGCGAACTGGTCCCGCTTCGGCGACCAGGGCATCTACGCGGCGACCACCGCCCTGTTCACCCTCACTGCGGGATCCGTGAGCATGTCAAGCGTCGGGCATCGCGTGGGGCAGGCGGCACTGGGCGCCGTGATCGGTGTCGCGGTCAACGCGCTCGTCCTGCCGCCGGTCCATCTGCGGGACGTACGGGAGAACCTGGCGGCCCTCGCCCGGGAGGCGGGCGATGTCCTGCGCACCGTCGCCGCCGACCTGCGCGAGGGCGAGTGGGACGCGCAGACCGCCGCCGGCTGGCTCGGCGCGTCGTCCCGGCTGGACCACCGCCTGGAGGCGCTGCGCTCGGCGCGCCGGTGGAGCCAGGAGAGCCTGCGCCTGACCTACGGCCCGTTGCGGCGCCTGCACCGCGTGCCGCACGGGGGCGCTTTGCCGCCGGTGGACGAGGACGAGCGGTTCGGCCGGGTCACCGGGCACGTGGCCGCGCTGACCCGGGCCCTGGCGGTGTCCGTGGACGACAACCGGACGCCCGCCCCGCCCGAGGGCCCGGCCCTCGACGCGTACGCGCGTCTGCTGGAGCTGATCGGGGAAGCCTGCCACACCGAGGCCGACAGTCTGCTCGACGGCAGCGTGCGGCCCCGTCCGGACGAGGAGACCGAGGAGGCGATGCGGGAGCTGCACCAGGAGCTGCACGAGAAACTGCGCCGGCACGCCGGGGAGGGGGCCGCGCACACGGCGGTCCTGGGCACGCTGCTGCTCCAGGCGGAGAACCTGTGGGCCGAGACCGTGCCGGACGACCGGGGGCGGTGACATCCACGTGCCCCCCGGGTACTCGGTCACCGCTCGCGGAACCATGCGGCCGAGAGGAGCGGAAGGTGAGCAGCGGAACGGGCAAGAGGGTTGTTGTCACAGGCGCCACCGGCAATGTGGGCACCAGCGTGGTGCGCCTCCTCTCCGAGGATCCGGAGGTCGCCTCCGTGCTGGGCCTGGCCCGGCGGATCCCCGAGTGGTCGCCACCGAAGACGGACTGGTCCGCGGTCGATCTGGCCTTCGCGGAGTCCGACCTCGTGGACCGGTTCACGGACGCCGACGCGGTCGTCCATCTGGCCTGGGCGTTCCAGCCGACGCACGACCCGGCGGCGACCTGGCGCACCAACGTGCTCGGCAGCATGCGGGTGTTCGAGGCGGTGACCGCCGCGGGGGTGCCGGCGCTGGTGCACGCCTCGTCGGTGGGCGCGTACTCGCCGGGCCCCAAGGACCGGACGGTGGACGAGTCGTGGCCGACGCACGGCTGGCCGGACGCCGCGTACTGCCGGGAGAAGGCCTACCTGGAGCGTGCGCTGGACACGTTCGAGCGCGATCATCCCGAGACACGGGTGGTGCGGATGCGGCCCGCCTTCCTCTTCCAGCGGGAGTCCGCGAGTGAGCAACGCCGTATCTTCGGCGGGCGTTTCCTGCCGGGCCCGTCGGCCCGTCCGGAGCTGCTGCCCTTCCTGCCCGACATCGCGGGGCTGCGGGTGCAGGCGCTGCACACGGACGACGCGGCGCACGCGTACCGGCTGGCGGTGCACTCCGACGCCCGGGGCGCGTTCAACCTGGCGGCCGAGCCGACGGTCGACGCGGACCTCCTGGGCAGGATGTTCGGCGCCCGTCCGGTGCGGCTTCCGCGCACGGCGGCCCGTTCGGCGATCGCCGCCGCCTGGGGCCTGCGCCTGCTGCCCGCCTCACCGCACCTGTTCGACGCGGTGCTGCGGCTGCCCCTGATGGACTGCTCACGCGCGCGTACGGAACTCGGCTGGCGGCCGGAACACACGGCGCCGGAGGTGCTGGAGCAGTTCCTGCAGGGACTCCAGCAGGGTGCGGGCGCGCGGACGGAACCGATGCGGGGACACAAGGTGGGCTGACCACAGGCCACACCCGACCCGATGGCCGCAGCCGGCCCCCACGGTCGGCTGCGGCCATCGGAGCTCAGGGGCACTCAGTCGGCGGGCTCGTCCGGCACCGGATGCTCGGGGTGCACCGTTCCCTGTCGGGGCGGCTCCCCCTGCCGGCCCGTCCCCGCCTCGTCCGTTTCGGGGACGTCGTCGGCGGGCTCGTCGGCGTGGTCCTTCCCGTCCCTCTCGTCCTTCTCGGCCTCGCCGGTGCCCGTGAAGCGCGAGGCGGCCTCCCATGGGTCCTCGCCGCTGGCGGCCTGCTGGTCCGGCATGTCCCGCGGGACGGGCTGACCGTTCTCGCCGGGTCCTTCGAGGCGGTGGTCGGTCACGGCGTCCTCCCTTCGTGGTCCGGGCGCCACGCGAGTACCTCCGGCGTGACCTGCGAAACCTCAGCGTGGTGCCCGCTCCTGAAGTACCGCGTGCCATGCGGGGAGCGGACTCTCCGGTGCGGGATCGGGACGCCGTCCGCCGCGTGCGAAGAAGTCGGCGAGCGGCAGGATCGCGGCGCCGACCGTGACCGCGTCGGGCCCGAGCCGGCCCAGCTCGACGGTCACCTTCCCGGCCGGGTGGCGCAGCGCGTAGGACAGGGCGTGACGGCGTACGGCGGGCAGGAAGCGGGCGCCGAGGGCCAGGCCCGCCCAGCCGCCGATGAGGATGCGCTCGGGCTGGAAGAGGTTGATCAGGTCGGCCAGCCCGGCGCCCAGGTACTCGGCGGTCTCCTCCAGGACGGCCAGCGCGACCGGGTCGGCCTCGCCGTCCCCGGGCGGGTACGCCGCGGCGAGCATCGCGGTGAGCGCGGACTCCTCGTCGGTGCCGTCCTGGCCCCGGCCACCCTCCTCCCGCCAGCGGGCGAGCAGCGACTCGGCGCCCGCGTAGGCCTCCAGGCAGCCGAGCGCCCCGCAGCGGCAGCGGCGGCCCCGGACCCGGACGGTCAGGTGCCCCCATTCGACGGCCCGGCCCTGCTCCGCCTCGGGGGTGACGAGGCTGGCGCCGACGCCTGAGCCGAGGAGGACCACCACGGCGTTGTGCGCGCCCCGTCCGGCGCCGAACCACATCTCGGCCTGGCCCAGCGTCCTGGCGCCGTTGTCGATGAAGTACGGGACGGTGTCCGGCAGCGGGGTTCCGGTGCGGAGCAGGGCCTCCAGCGGGACGGCGTCCCAGCCGATGGTCTGCCCGTGCACGAGCGCGCCTCGGTCGAGCGTGCGCTCGACGATGCCGGGGACGCCGATGCCGACGCCGAGGAGCCGCTCGGGCGCCAGGCCGGCGGTGTCGAGCACCTCGGCGATGCCCCGGCGGATGTGGTCGACGATGACCTCGACCTCGTACCCCTGGACGGCGAGCGGGCGCTCGACGCGGGCCAGCTCGGTCAGGGTGAGGTCGAACAGTTCCACACGCACCCGGGTCTCGCCGACGTCGACGCCGATCATGTGGCCGCTGCCGGGCGCGACGCGCAGCAGGGTGCGGGGGCGGCCGCCGTCGGAGTCGACGCTGCCGGCCTCCTCCACCAGCCCGTCGGTGAGCAGGTCGGCGACGACGTTGCTGACGGAGCCGGAGCTCAGTCCGGTCGCCGGGCCGAGGGCGAAGCGGCTGAGCGGGCCGTCGAAGTAGAGCCGTTGCAGCACGGCCGTGCGGTTGGCCCGCCTGAGATCGCGTACCGTGCGCCCGTTCCGCCCCGCCATGCGGCTCCTTCCACCTCTTGTCCGACCTGCAACATACCGCCGGGGCAGGCTCGGCGCGACATTCCTCCACCCCTTATTTCACGCTGTGAGATTTCCTGCCGAGGAGCTCTTCGATCTCGTCCAGGGCGGCGACGAGTTCCGGGGCGACCGTCTCCTGAACCCAGCGCTCCTGGTCCTCGCCGACCTCGCGCGGAATCGTCTCGGTGAGCATGATCAGGTACAGATAGGCGCGGTACAGGGCGAGGCGGAGGAGGGCCGGGGCGTCGAAGCCGGCCCGGCCGCCGGACTCCCGGTAGCCCGCCAGGAACGCCTCGTCCTCCTTGATGTCCCCCAGCAGCGCCAGGGAGACGAATTCGGCGAGGGGGTCACCCCAGAACATGCGCTCCCCGTCGATGAGGCCGCCGATGCGGGCCGCTCCGTCCGAGCGGTCGACGAGGATGTTGCCCCGCCACAGGTCGAAGTGCACCAGGCACGGGACGGTGACCTCGTCGAGGGCGCCGTACGCGGAGCGGGCGGTACGGGCCACCGCGTCGACCGGGCGGGGCAGCCGGGCCCCGTAGCGCCGGGCGTCGTCGAGGACGGCGTCGAACATCGTCGTGAACGCGGTCCGCCAGTCGGGGGCGAGCGGGCCGAGGGCGCCGGAGGGATAGCCGAAGCCGGGGCCCGTCACGCGGTGCAGTCGGGCCGTCCGGCGTCCCAGCTCCGTACGCAGCGCGGTCTGTTCCACGGCTGTGAGGGAGTCGTCCCAGGGGGCGCCGGGACAGGCGGTCATGAGCAGGAAGTCGTCCCCCATGGACACCAGCCGCGGCGCTTGGACTCCGGCGCGGGCTGCCGAGCGGTAGAACTCGGCCTCCGACACGAGCAGTCGGCGCTCGTGCCGGAGGCCGGGAACAGCGGCGGCGGGCGGGATCTTCAGCACGTGGCGGGTGCCGTCGGTGAGGCGGAGCTCCTCGACGGTGTTGTACGTGCCGCCGGTCAGCGGGCGGAGGCGGGCGAGGCGGCCGGGATCCAGGCCCGCCGCCTCCAGGATGCGCCGGGCCCGCTCCCAGGAGTCCACCACCGTGCGCCCACCCCTCCCCTACGGCTTCGTTCAGCCGGCCGCGTACACGTCCTCGACGTAACGCCCGTCCGCGACCAGCCCGTCGAGCCACTGCTCGGCGGCCGTCTCGTCAACGCCAGTGTGCTTCCGGTACAGGGTACGGAACGCCTCCCGCACCCCGGGCGCCATCCGCGAACCGTCGCCGCAGACGTACACCCGCGCTCCGGCGTCCAGCAGGCCCCAGACCTCCTCGGCCTCGGCGGCGATGCGGTGCTGCACGAAGCGCACCTCGCCCTCGGGGGTCTCGCTGAAGGCGGGGCGCAGCGATACGGCCCCGGCGGTGTCGGCGGCGCCCAGTTCGTCGGCGTGCATGAAGTCGGCGTCGGGCGCGTCACAGCCGAAGTAGCAGACGGCCGGGGCGAGTTCGGAGCCCGCCGCGAGGGCGGCCGTGCGGTCGGCGATGGCGCCGCGGAACGGGGCGAGGCCGGTGCCCGCCGCGACCATGACGACGGGTGCGGCTCCGCCGGTGGCGTCGATACGGAAGGCCTCCCGGCACGGCTGCACGCGCGCGTAGACCGTGTCGCCGGGCTCCACCGCGTTGAGGTGGCCGGATCCGGTGCCCCGGTAGACGCCCCTGCCGGAGCGTGCGGGTGCCTGCAGCAGCGACACCATCAGGTCCACGTGGCCGGGTTCGACGGCGGGCGAGGAGGAGATGGAGTAGTGGCGGGGGCGCAGCGGGGTGAGGAGGTCGAGGAGCTGGGGCCAGTCCAGGGCGCCCCGCAGGGCCGGGTGGTCCTCGAGGATCTCCACGAGCGTGCGCGGGTCGTCGGTGAGGGCGGCCAGGGCCATGCGCTCCGGCGGGCACGGGTTGGCGTCGGCGAGCGCGGCGAGCTGCCCGGCGCTCGGGCGCTCCTGCAGCTCCACGTGGTGGGTGAGGAGCTGCCGTACCGTCACGGGCCGGTCGACGGCGATGCCGTCGCGGCGCGGGCGGGTGGCGCGGATGTCCAGGACCGCGTCGAGGTCGACGCCGAGCGCGGTGGCGGTGCGGGTGACGAGGTCCGGGTCGTTGGCGGGCAGCACGGTGAGGTGGTCGGCCGTGCGGTAGGTGACGCCGTCCGGGAGGGCGACGCGGAGGAACCGCTTGCGGCGCGCGTAGCCGGGCGCGGTGAGGTCGTAGGCCTCGGTGACCCGCATGGGGACGAGTTCGTGCCGTTCGGCGAGGGCGTCCAGCGGGCCGCCGGTCAGGGTGCGGACCTCGTAGGCGGCCGTGGGCTCGGGGTCCGGGGTCGTTGCGTCCGGGTCGCCGTACTGCCGCAGGAGGGCGGTGCGCAGGGCCGCCGTGAACTCCCGGACGGTGCCGGTGAGGTCGCCGGAGGCGTCGGCGGCGGCGCGGTCGAGCAGCCGGGTGGCGCCGGACTCCGCGAGCCGCTCGTCGATCCGGGTGGGGACGTGCTGGTAGGTGGCGGCCCAGTTGCGGTCGCCGACACCGAGCACCACGTACGTCACGCCGGACAGGTCGTGGTCCTCTTCGAGGCGGGCGGCGAAGGCGGTGGCGTCGTCGGTGGGGCGGCCGTTGTAGGAGGCGGCCGTGATCACGACGGGCCGGTCGGTGGGCAGGCCGCCGGCGTAGGCGTCCAGGGCTGCCACCTGGGTCTCGCAGCCGACGGCGGCGGCCTCGTCGGCGAGCTGGGCGGCGAAGTCGCGGCAGGTGCCGTAGTTGCTGCCGTGCAGGAAGAGGGCGGCGGTGCCGGGGCGGACGCGCGCGGGCAGGTCCCGCGGCTCGGCCGAGCCGGTGTCCTGGAGCGGGGCGGCACCGGGCAGCGGCGTGTGGACGCGGTCGGCGCAGGTGCGCGGGGTGAGCGCGAGGGTGAAGCCCTCGGGCTTGAGGGTGAGGGTCTCCTTGATGTCGAGACGGTAGTCGGCGTGGTCGCCCAGCCGGTAGCGGTGCACGATCATGGCCAGCAGCATGGTCGCCTCGTGCAGCGCGAACTGGCGGCCGATGCAGGCGCGCTCACCGGTGCCGAACGGCTTGAAGGCGTGCACCGGGCGCTCCGCCTCCGCCTCGGCCGTGAAGCGGGCGGGGTCGAACAGCTCGGGGTTGTCGCCCCAGACGGGCTGCCGGTGCAGCATCGGCGTGAGCACCAGGGCGGAGTCCCCTGCGCGCATCGGGATCCGGCCGCCGAGCAGCGTGTCCTCGCGGGCCTGCCGGGCGAACACGGCGGCCGTGGGCCAGAGCCGGAGCGCCTCGTTGAGGACCTGGCGGGTGTAGGTCAGCCGGCCGACCTCGTCGTACGTCGGCTCGACGTCCGCCGCGTCGCCCCACATCTCGTCGACCTCGCGCTGCACCATCTGGAGCGCGGTCGGGTGCTTGGCGAGGTAGTACAGCGCGAAGGACATCGCGCCGGAGGTGGTCTCGTGCCCGGCGATGAGGAAGGTGATGACCTGGTTGCGGATGTTGGCCGTGTCGAGCGTGGTGCCGTCGGCCGGGTGCTCGGCGGTGAGCATCAGGCCGAGGAGGTCGTCGGCCTGGCTCTGGTCGGTGCCGGTGCGGGCGGCGATGACCTCGTCGACGACCTGGGCGAGGTAGGTGGAGTCGTCGCGGAAGGCCGCGTCCCGCGCCGAGTAGTCCTGGCCCGGGACGCGGGCGAGGCGGGTCATGCTCCATTCCAGGCAGCGGACCATCGACTCGACGAAGGGGTGCGGCTCGTCCCGCTCGAAGGAGCCGAAGTCGTACCCGAAGCCGGCGAGTCCGATGGTGTCGAGCGTCATGCGGGTCATGTCGCCGGGCACGTCGACGGGCTTCCCCGCACCGGCGTCGCGGTCCCAGGACGCGATGAGCCGCTGGGCGACCCGCAGCATCACGGGGTGGTAGGTCCGCATCGAGCCCAGCGCGAAGGCGGGCATGAGGATGTCGTGCGCCTTGGCCCAGTTGGGCTCTTCGTTGTAGGCGGTGAACAGGCCGTCGGCGGCGAACTCGCGCACGTTCTCCAGGCCGGGTCCGATGTGCTTGGCGAACCGCTGCTCGTCCGCGAGGTCGGCGACCAGGTCCAGGTCGCCCACGAACAGGGTGTCCCGCCCGTACAGCCGCCGGACGAACGCGGACCCGTGCTCGCGCATCAGGGCCATGGCCTGCTGGATGGGCGCGGGGCCGGGGCCGGTGGCGGTGATGTCGGCGACGGGGATGTCGTCGCGGGTGTCTGCGGGGCGGGAGGTCTGTCCGGTGGGGGGCATGACGCGGCAACTGCCTTTCGCGGTACGGAAGTACTGCGATCCAGCGTGATCCACGGGGCCCGGCGGACGGTGCCGCGCCCCTACATGATTGTGTAGTGCAAGCAGATGCGTCGCTCTTGCGCGGGAGCGACCCGGCGTGGCAGGAGACGCTCGTGGACCTGGCCCGGCACGAGGCCGTGACGTGGCGCAACCGCGCCCTGCTCCTCTTCGACCGGGTCGCGATGCCGGTCGCGGTGTGCGACGTGTACGGCGCGGTGCTGCTCGCGAACCCGGCGATGGCCGCGGAGTGCGGTACGACGCCGGGGCGGCTGCGCGGCCGTGACGTGCTGGAGCTGTTCAGCCCGCGGGAGGCGACGCAGGTGGAGCGGATCGCCGAGGCGCTGCGGCTGCGGCACCGCTCGCGCTACCAGGTGTCGGTCCGCTGGCGGGCACCCGGCGGAGCGGAGCGGTACGGGGAGCTGACGGCGGACCCGGTGAGCGACACGGTGGAGGAGACGCCCGCCCTGCTGGTGATGCTGCGGGTGGACGGCGAGCACGAGGCCCGTAGCGCCCCGCCCGCCGAACGGGTCACCCCGGCGGAGGCCCGCATCCTGGCCCTGCTGGCAGCGGGCGCCACGACGGCCCGGGCAGCCCGCGAGACCGGCCTCACCACCGACGGCGTGACGTACCACCTGCGCCGCCTGTCCTCCCGCTGGCACGCCGCCAACCGCACGGAACTGGTGGCCCGCGCCTACGCGCTGGGGGTACTGGCCCCAGGGGTGTGGCCGCCGGAGGCCCCGGCGGCGGACCCGGACTGAGACACCTCCGGGAAAACCGCTCGCCCCCTTCGTCGCGGCTGTCTAACCTGACCTGGCCCCCAAAACCTAGGACCCCTAGGTTTGGTCGAGGGCAACGCTGAGATCAATGCCGAAGACAACCAGGAGCCCTCCCATGATGCCGCTCACCGAGCAGGACATCCGCACCTCGTTCATCAACTGCTCGAAGGGAGAAGCCAAGCGCCTGGCCGTCCCCCGGGATCTCGGGGAACGCCCCTGGGACGATCTCGACTTCCTCGGGTGGCGGGATCCGGGGGCGCCCGATCGGAGTTATCTCGTGACCGAGCGGGAAGGCCGGCTCGTCGGGGTGACGATGCGGTTCCAGCCCGCGCAGCGGGGGTCTCTGCAGCGCAGCATGTGTTCGCTGTGCCTGACGACGCACCCGCGGGGCGGGGTCTCGCTGATGACCGCCAGAAAGGCCGGGGCGGCCGGGCGTGAGGGGAATTCCGTCGGTGTGTACATGTGCACCGACCTCGCCTGCTCCCTCTACGTACGCGGGAAGAAGGTCCCGGAGAGCGGGTCCCGTCTCGAGGAGAGCCTCACCCTGGCGGAGCAGATCGACCGGACCACGGACGGGCTGGCCGCCTTCCTCGACAAGGTGTACGCCTGAGCGTCCTCGGTCGCCCCTGTTTTCCCGCGGCGCTAACGTCCTTCATGGATGCGTTCGATGCGCCAGGCGAAGGGGAACAGCCCGAGGATGCGAGAGGTACGCGAGTGGACGGCGCACGCCACGCGGATCATGCACAAGCGCCGGGATCCCGTGGTCGTCCAGACGTTCCGGTCCGCGACCGCGGCGACGATCGCGTACGTCATCGCGCTGCGGCTGAGCCCCGAGCCGGCGGCCGCACCTCTCACCGCTCCCCTGACCGCGCTGCTGGTCGTCCAGGTGACGCTGTACGCCACGCTCACCAACGGCTTCCGCCGGGTGAACGCCGTGGTCACGGGAGTCCTCGTCGCCATCGCGTTCAGCCTGCTGGTGGGCCTGACCTGGTGGAGCCTGGCGATGCTCCTCGTGGCCGCGCTGGTCGTGGGACGGCTGGTCCGGGTGGAGGAGTACGTCCCCGAGGTGGCGATCAGCGCGATGCTGGTCCTCGGGGTCACCACTGTCGGGGACACCGCCTGGGCCCGGGTGGTGGAGACGCTGATCGGCGCGACCGTCGGGCTCGCCTGCAATCTGCTGCTGGCTCCGCCGGTGTGGGTGGAGGAGGCGGGCGAGTCGATCGAGGATCTGGCCCGCCGGCTGCGGCAGCTGATGCTGCGCATGGGCGAGGAGGCCGCCCGCGGAACGCCCGTGGACCGCGCGGCGGAGCGGCTGCACGAGGCGCGGCGTCTGGACCACGACATCGTCGAGGTGGACGCGGCCCTCAGACAGGCCGAGGACAGTCTGCGGCTCAACCCGCGCGTGCAGGACAGCGTGCTGCACCGGGTCGTGATGCGCACCGGCCTGGACACGCTGGAGATCTGCACGGTCGTCCTGCGCGTGCTCGCGCGTTCCCTCACCGACCTCGCGAAGGAGCGCGAACCCAAGCCGCTGTTCGAGGCCGAGACGGGTGCCGCCCTGGAGCAGCTGCTGTCCGAGATCGCCGACGCGGTGGTGAGCTTCGCGGTGCTGGTCACCACCCACCTCAGCTCGAGCGCCGAGTCGGCCGAGGAACGTCTCGCCGCCGAACTGCGCACCGCGGCGGGCACCCGCGACAAGCTCGCCCTGCTGCTGCGCGAGGAGGCCGAACGCGCCCCTGGCCACTGGCAGCTTCCGGGCGCCGTCCTGACGGAGGTCAACCGCATCCTCGACGAGCTCGACACCGAGCACCGCACCCGGCGCCTGTTCGAGGAACTGGACCGCGTGTCGCGCGAGCAGCGCGCACGGATGCCCCGGCTGACGCGACTGCGTGAGCGGCTGGGCGTCACGGAACAGCTGTGGCGGGACCGCGCCGGGTTCGACGGGCGTTCTCGCTGAGGGACGCGGGCGACCAAGACACGGAGGGCCTCGCCCCCACCGGACGCGGCAGGGCCGTCGAGCCGGCCGGCGACCGGCTCGGGGACCATCACGAGCCGTGACAGGAGCCCGCGCCCGGGCAGGTGGTGCGGTGACCGGGGAACGCGCCGGGGCCGTCCAGTCGAGGACGGGGACCGGTAGGCGGCCGAGGCACGTTGCGTCTCGCGCAACGCGCGGTGCCGTTGTTGCACCCGGTGGGTGATCCACGCAAAGGTGGCTGTCGCGACGGGGACGAGTGACGACCTGAGGGGCGACATGGGCAGTGGTGGCTGGAGCAGGCGCCGGTTCGTCGGCGCGCTGGCAGGAGGATCCGCCGCGGCGGCGCTCCCGGCCTGTGACAAGGCGCCCGCGCCCTCGGCCTCGACGACCCCGTCGGCCCCCGAGCCGAGTCCGTCCGCAGAGGCCCGGCGGCCTTCCGGGCCCCGCCCCCTGTACCTCGGCACGTACACCTCCGTCGAAGGCGGCGGCAAGGGCATCGGCCTCGCGACCTACGACGCGGAGACGGGCCGGATCACCGGCACCGGCACCGTCACGGGCGTCGGCGACCCGTCGTATCTCGCGATCCACCCGGACCGCCGCACGCTGTACGCGGTGAACGAACGCGAGGACGGCGCCGTGACCGCCGTCCGGCTGTCCGACCGGAAGGTTCTCGGCAGCCGGAGCACCGGGGGCGCGGCCCCCTGCCATCTGTCGGTGCATCCGGGCGGGCGCTGGCTGCTCAGCGCGAACTACGGCTCGGGCAGCGTGGCCGTGCATCCGATCGACTCCTCGGGAGCCCTCGGCGAGCGCACCGACCTCGTAAGGCACTCCAGTCCGCCGCCCGGTCCGGGCCAGGACGGGCCGCACGCCCACCAGATCTTCACCAGCCCCGACGGGCGGCACGTGCTCGCCGTGGACCTCGGCACGGACACCCTCTACACGTACCGGCTCGACGAGAAGGCCGGCACGCTCACCGAGGTGTCGCGGGCGCGGACCCGGCCGGGTGCCGGACCGCGTCACCTCACGTTCCACCCCGGCGGCCGGTACGCCTACCTCGCCGACGAGGTCGACAACACGGTGGCCGTCTGCACGTTCGATCCGGCCTCCGGCCGTGTGACCGTCGGTGAGGCGCAGTCCACGGGCACGGGTTCGGGCACGAACTACCCGGCGCAGCTCCTGGTGACGGCGAACGGCCGGTACGCCTATCTGGCCAACCGCGGCGCCAACAGCCTCACGCGCTATGCGATCGAGGCGGACGGTGCCCGGCTCCGACTGCTGGACACCGTGCCGGTGGACGGGGACTTCCCCCGCCAGATCGCCTTCTCGCCGGAGGGCACGCTGCTGTTCGCGGCGAACCAGAAGTCCAACACCGTCACCGTCTTCCACGTGGACGAGACCAACGGTGCGCTGCGGCGCGTCGGCGAACCGTTTCCCTCACCGGTCGCCGTCTGTGCGCTGCCGCTGTAGGGCCCGCGGGCAGGACGCGGCGCTCGCCTGGGTGAGCAGGACGTGCATGCGCTCGGTGAGCTGCGCGACGTCGTCGGCGGGCGCGTGGAACGCCAGGCGTACGTCGCCGTGGGCGCGGGACCGTTCGATGCGCAGCGTCAGTCCGTGCCGGTCCACGGCGAGCGGCTGGACGCGGACGGCGCCGTGCAGGCTGTCGTGCTCCACGAGCCGGGTGAGCCGCTCGACGGCGTCGGCGTGGCAGTCGGCGAGGTGCGTCAGCAGCCGGGCCTCGGCCGTGGTGAGCGGGTCGGGCACGGCGGCGGCGAACTCGTCGAGGTCCACGACCACGGCACCGGACGACTGCCGCAGTACGACCCGCGTGGGCCGGAAGGCCAGCTGCCCCTCCTCCACGGCGAACCAGCCCGCGAGCCACAGCCGGGCGCGGATCCGGTTCCGCACGGGGACGGGCGCGACATCGGCGAACTCCAGCACCGCGGACGGCTCGCCGCGGGGCGCGCAGATCGCGGCCGCGAGCAGGGCGCTGTCCTCCGGCACGTTGACGAGCACCCTGCCGTCCTCGGTCACCGTGTGCGCGCCGACCAGCTCCTCCCGCGTACCCTCCGCGGTCACCGAGCATGACCACGCGGCGGCGAGCACCGAGCGCGCCCGCTCCGCCGCGGCAGGGGCCGCCGTCCAGCTTTGGCTGTCGTCACCCATCCCAGACCTCCTTAGGTAAGCCTTGCCTAACCTATCGAAGATCCGGGTGTGAGCCAACCACGTCACGTGATCTTTACGAGGCCTATCAGGGAGTGAGCACACCCAGCAGGGCGCGGGCGCACAGTTCGCGCACCTGCTCCCGGCCCAACTCCGCGTCGCGCAGCCACTCCAGACAGACGGCCGTGGTGAACGCCAGCCAGCCGCGCACGGCGAGCCGCACCTCCGGCCGCTCCTCGAAGGCCGGGCCGAACTCGGGGTCCGCGGCGAGGGCGGCGAGGATCTGCCGCTCCTGCGCGGCCAGGGCCCGCTGGTAGACCCGCCGCACCGCCTGGTCCCCGGCCGCGTCAGCACGGTGGAAGGCGCGATAGCCGTGCGCGTGGGCCCGGACGTACTCCAGGAACGTGTCGAGACCGGCCGCGAGTTGCGAGCGCACGGGGACGCCCGGAACCGCCGCCGTCATGCGCAGCATCCGCTCGCTCTCGCGCTCCACGACCGCCGCGAAGAAGTCCCGCTTGGCCGGGAAGTAGTGGTACAGCAGCCCTCGCGACACCCCGGCGATCTCGGCGACCTGCTCGATCCACACGTCGTCGTACGGGCTCTCCGAGAAAAGCCGCGCCCCGACCGACAGGAGCTGCTCCCGGCGCTCCTCGGTGCTGAGCCGGCGGCGGGTCCGCCCGCCCTGGTTCGCGGCCATACCGGCACTTTACTTGACGCCGGTTCAACAACGGGACCAGACTGAACCGCGCTATTGAACCCACGTACAACACGTGCGAACCCGCCGCCGGATCAAGGGAGATCGCGTCATGACGGAGGCGCCGATACGGGCCGCAGGGCCCAAGGGGTTCCGGAGTGCCGAGCTGGGCTGGCCCGAGCTGGACCGCATTCCGCATCCGCCGCGCCGGATCCCGCTGCTCGGTGATGTGGTGGGCGTGAACCGGCGCACTCCCCTGCAGGACTCGCTGCGGTACGCCCGGCGGCTGGGGCCGGTCTTCCGGCGGAAGGCCTTCGGCAAGGAGTTCGTGTTCGTGTGGGGCGCCCGGCACGCGGCCGATCTCGCGGACGAGTCGCGGTTCGCCAAGCACGTGGGGCTCGGCATCGCCAACCTGCGGCCGGTCGCCGGGGACGGCCTGTTCACGGCGTACAACCACGAGCCCAACTGGCAGCTGGCGCACGACGTGCTCGCCCCGGGGTTCAGCCGCGAGGCCATGGCCGGCTACCACCCGATGATGCTGGACGTCGCGCGGCGGCTGACGGAGCACTGGGACCGGGCGGCGACGGAGGGCCGGTCGGTGGACGTGCCCGGCGACATGACGAAGCTGACGCTGGAGACGATCTCCCGGACCGGATTCGGGCACGACTTCGGGTCGTTCGAGCGCTGCCGGCCGCATCCCTTCGTGACCGCGATGGTCGGCACGCTCACCTACGCGCAGCGGCTCAACACCGTGCCCTTCCCGCTGGCCCCGCTGCTGCTGCGGAGCGCGAGCCGCCGCAACGCGGCCGACATCGCCCACCTCAACCGCACGGTCGACGAGCTGGTCCGGGCCCGGCGCGCGACCGGCGGCGGCGACGGCGACCTGCTGGACAGGATGCTGGAGACGGCCCACCCGGAGACCGGGGAGCGGCTCTCGCCGGAGAACGTCCGCCGTCAGGTGATCACCTTCCTCGTCGCGGGCCACGAGACCACCTCGGGCGCGCTCTCCTTCGCCCTGCACTACCTCTCCCGGCACCCCGAGGCCGCGGCCCGGGCCCGCGCCGAGGTGGACCGGGTGTGGGGCGACACGGCGGAACCGGCCTATGAGCAGGTGGCCCGACTTCGTTACGTCCGGCGGGTGCTGGACGAGTCGCTGCGGCTGTGGCCCACCGCGCCCGCCTTCGCCCGGGAGGCACGCGAGGACACGGTGCTGGCCGGGGAGCACCCCATGCGGCGCGGGGCGTGGACGCTGGTGCTGACGCCGATGCTGCACCGGGACCCCGAGGTGTGGGGCGCGGACGCCGAGCGGTTCGACCCGGACCGCTTCGACGCGATGGCCGTGCGGTCCCGCGCCCCGCACACCTTCAAGCCGTTCGGGACCGGGGCGCGGGCGTGCATCGGACGCCAGTTCGCGCTGCACGAGGCGACGTTGGTGCTCGGTCTGCTGCTGCGCCGCTACGAGCTGCGGTCCGACCCGGCCTACCGGCTGCGCGTCACGGAACGGCTGACGCTGATGCCGGAGGGTCTGCGGCTGCACCCGGAGCGACGGACCCCGGTGCGGGAGCCGGCCTCACAGCTGCGCTCTCCAGTGCCCGGGGCGGCTGACTGACTCGGGCAACAGGGTCCCTGCACTCCCCCGGGCCGCGTTCAGCTGCGGCTGGGTGAGGAAGAACGCCCCGGTGAGGTCGGCGTCGGTGAGATCCGCGTCGCGCAGATCGGCACCGATCAGGTCGGCGCCCCGCAGGTCCGCGCCGGTGAGGTCGGCGGCGATGAGGTAGGCGCCGCGAAGATCGGCGCCGCGCAGGTCTGCGCCCTTCAGCCGGGCGCCCATGAGGTCCGCGCCCCGGCGGTTCTTCTTACGGCCCTTGATGCCGGCCCTGGCCAGTTCGCTCGTCCTCAGCAGCAGGACGTTGACCTCCTGGCGGTGCGCCGCCACGTCCAGCTCGGCGAGTTCCCCGGGGGTGCCGCCGGTGAGCTCCTCGGTCTTCTCCAGGGCCGTGCGCAGATCCGCGTGGACCGGTCGGGCCGCGGGCAGCGCGAGCGCCTCGGTCAGGTACCACAGCAGCTCGTGCAACTGCCGGACGACCGGGAACACGTCGAACATGCGGCGGGCGTGCTCCGGAGGCCCGGACCTCCAGCCCTGACCGCCGAAGGTGATCTGCGAGACCTGCTGTCCGGCGCCGAAGCAGTCGTAGACGGTGCAGCCGGTGAACCCTTTCTGCCGCAGTCCGGCGTGGATGCCGCAGCGGTGGTCGTCCTGGAGGTTGCGGCAGGGTGTTCCGGCGTCCTTGTCGACCGCGAAGTCCGCCGATCGCGCGAAGGGCAGCGCGACACAGCACAGCCCGAAACACCGCTCGCAGTCGCCGCGCAGTTCCGCTCGCGCGGCTTGGTGATCTCGCATGACGTTCAGCGTACAAAACGAAGAACGTCGGTCAGCCCGTGAGTCCGGGCGCCTCCAGACGCGCCAGCCGCTCCGGGTCGGCCAGGATGTACATGCCGGTGATCCGGCCGTCGGCGATCGTGACCCCCATGACGGACTGCACTCGTCCCTCGGGCACGTGGACGAGACCGACCGAGCCGTTGACCAGCACCAGCCGCGCGGACCGCGCGTACCGGGCGAACATGAGCGCCTGCTCCGCCACCGTCTTCGCGCCCTGGACGACCTTGGAAGCGGCAGCGCCCCGCACGAGGGCACCCGAGTCGGCCCGCAGCACCACGTCCGGGTGCAGCAGCGCGAGCAGCGCCTCGAAGTCGCCGCCGCGCGAGGCGGCCAGGAAGGCGTCGAGCACCTCCTTCTGCCGGCCGAGGTCCGGCTCGGCCGACGGGGTGGCACCGCGCACCCGGCGCCGGGCACGGCTCGCCAGCTGCCGGGTCGCGGCCGGGCTGCGCTCCACGACCGGCGCGATGTCGTCGAACGGCACGGCGAACATGTCGTGCAGCACGAACGCGAGCCGCTCGGCGGGCTCCAGGTTCTCCAGGACGACCAGCAGGGCCAGGCCGACCGAGTCGGCCTGGAGCACCTCCTCCGCCGGGTCGACGTGCGACAGGGGCCTGAGCACCGGGTCCGGGACGAAGACGTCGTCCATCGGCTCCTCACGGCGTGCGGTGCGCGAGCGCAGGAGGTCGAGGCAGATGCGGCCGGTCACCGTGGTGAGCCAGCCGCCGAGGTTCTGGATGTCGTCCGGGTCGGTGCGGCTCAGCCGCAGCCAGGCCTCCTGGACGGCGTCCTCCGCCTCCGTCAGGGATCCCAGCATGCGGTACGCGACCGCTCTGAGGTGCCCGCGGTGTTCCTCGAACCGGTCGGCCAGTTCCTCGCTGCCTGCCATGCTCTCCCCCGTCATCTGCTGAACAGTTCGAACGCCACCGCCGGCCTTCCCCCGAACCGCTCGCCCGTGGCCTCGGCGTGCTGGGTCAGGAAGCCGCGGACGTACGTCTCCGGGTCCTGGTCGGTCAGCACCTCGATGTAGGTGCGGTGTTCGAGCAGCGAGGCCACCGCGCGCTCCAGGCCGGCCGTCGCGTCGACGGCGTGGGTGGGTGTGCTGGAACCGGCGACGGCGACCCAGCGCACTCCGTCCCACGGCTCGAGGCCCTGCTCGACGAGTTCCGGGAAGATCCACCGGTTGCCGGCGTCGCCGGCCGCGTCGAGCGTGGCGCGGCCGACCGCGACGTGGTCCGGGGTGTTCCAGGCGACGCCGCCCCAGGTGTCCCGGTGGTTGAGCGTGATGACCAGCTCGGGCCGGTGCCGGCGGATGGCGGCGGCGATGTCGCGTCGCAGGGCGGTGCCGTACTCGATGACGCCGTCCTTGTGGTCGAGGAACTCCACGGCCGAGACGCCGACCACCGCCGCGCTCGCCCGCTGCTCGCGCTCCCGCAGCGGGCCGCACTTCTCCGGCTCCAGCGTGTCGATGCCCGCCTCGCCCCGGGTCGCCAGCACATAGGCGACCTCGCGGCCCCCGTCGGTCCAGGCCGCGATCGCCGCCGAGCAGCCGTACTCGAGGTCGTCCGGGTGGGCCACGACCGCGAGGGCACGCCGCCAGTCGTCGGGCATGGGCTGGAGTTGAGTGGTCGTCATGTCGGCAGACTAGGGCCTGTCGTTTGGATCAGGTCGCAGGGAACTGGCGGTTTCTCGTCAGCGCCGGTGAGCGGGGTCTGGTGCGTGCAGCTGCAAGGCGGAGGAGGGAGTCGACGCGATGGGGGCACCGCCCGCGCGAGCGCAGCCGAGCGTGGGGGAGTCGGCGAGTGACGACAACGCCGCAGATGTGCGTGCCAGACCCCGCGTCTGCGGCGTGATCCAAACGGCAGGCCCCTTGTCCGGGCCGCCGGTCTCAGGCCTCGTCGCGCGCCATGGCCAGCAGCCGGTCGAGGACGCGGGAGCCGCCGGTGCGCACACCGTCGTGCTCGAACTCGTCCGTGATCCAGGTGCGCAGGCCGCGGATCGTGCGGGCGGTCCGCAGAGAGTGGTCCGTGTCGACGTACATGTCGTCGTGGTAGACGGCCGCGACGACCGGCACCTTGTTGGCGGCCAGGCGGGCCGCGTCGTACAGGGGCGTCCAGTCGGTGCGGGCGGCGAGCAGGTCGGCGGTGTCGCGCAGGGGGCGCAGGGCCGGGTCGCAGTCGAACATCCAGGGGTGGATCGACTCGCCGGTGAACAGCAGCGGCTCGTCACCCGCGAGCGCCTTGGCCGCGTCGAACCGCGGGAACTCGGCGCGGACCCGCTCGGCCGACCAGGCGGTGGGCCGGCCGTCCTGGCCGTAGATCGCCTCGTGGACCAGGGCGTACAGCGGGTGGCGGGCGTAGGACAGCATGCCCTGCGCCTGCTCCTGGAAGGCGTCGGACAGGGTGAAGCCCTGCGGGGTGCGGACGAAGGCGTCCTCCAGGAGGTAGTGGAGGCGGTGGGTGCCGTCACCGGTGCCGAGGAGGATGCCGAGGGACTGGAACGCCTCGACGGTGAGCCGGTAGCCGTTCGGCAGGACCACGTCGTGTGTCAGCAGGTGGTCGGCGATCCGGCGGGCGCGTTCGGCATCCTGCGGGTAGCGGGCGTAGTGGGCGGCGACCTTGCGTTCGATGCGCGGGAAGGCGGCCCGGTAGACGTCGTCGGCGTGGGCGTCGAGGGCGGGCAGCCCGCCGGTGATCACGGCGGTGGCCAGGCCCTCGGGGGCGAGGGAGAGGTAGCTGGTCGCGCAGAAGCCGCCGAAGCTCTGGCCGAGGACGGTCCAGGGCGCGCCGCCCGTGACCAGCGGGCGGATGGCCTCGCAGTCGCGGACGATCGAGTCGGCGCGGAAGCGGGTGAGGTAGTCGGCCTGGTCGGCGGGGCCGCCGCGCAGCGGGAGCGTCTGCCGGTTGGCGGGCGTGGAGTGGCCGGTGCCGCGCTGGTCGAGGAGCAGGACGCGGAACTCCTTCAGGGCCCTGCCCAGCCAGCCCGGCCTGCCGACGGAGCGGTCCGCGCCGAAGCCGGGACCACCCTGCAGATAGAGCAGCCAGGGCAGGTCCTGGTGGGCCTTGCCGCTCGCCACGACCTCGCGGGCGTACAGCTCGATCGTGTCGCCCTCGGGGCGGTCGTGGTCGAGAGGGACGGTGAAGCGGCGGTCGGTGAGGACGACTCCGGGCTGGCGGTAGCTGACGGTCAACAGGGCTCCCGGGACGGACGGATTTTCGGACCGCGTCCCAGTTCATCACAGGGAACGTCCGCGGGTGGGCCCTTCGGATCATGAAACCTTGCTGAACGGCCGTTCAGGCTCGGTGGGCTCAGCGGGCGGACAGACTGGAGCGGCGGACCACCAGCTCCGGCTGGAGGACGACCCGGCGGTGCTCGTGCGGCTTCACCGCGCCCTCCGCCTCCGTCTCCTCCAGGAGCAGATCGGCCGCCATGGCGCCCATGGTGACGGCGGGCTGCCGTACCGAGGTGAGCGGGACGGCCGCGGCGGCCGCGAACTCGATGTCGTCGTAGCCGACGATGGCGAGGTCGTCGGGGACACCGACACCCGCCGCGTACATGGCCTGCAGGACGCCGAGCGCGAGCAGGTCGTTGGCGCAGAACACGGCGGTCGGCCGGTCGGCGAGGCCGAGCAGCCGGGCGCCGGCGTCGCGGCCCGCGGCGACGTCCAGCCGTTCGGTGGGCAGCTCGCGCAGCGCGTCGGGGCCGAGCCCGGCCTCGGCGAGCGCTTCCAGGGCGCCGGTCCGCCGGTCGCGGACCTGGTTGAGGCCGGGCGGGCCGCTGACATACGCGATCGAGCGGTGCCCGGCGTCGACGAGATGGCGTACCGCCAGTGCGCCGCCCGCGACGTCGTCGACGGAGACCGAGCACTCCGTGGTGCCCTCGGCGACCCGGTCGACCAGGACGAACGGAATGCCGTGCCGGCGGAAGGCCTCGATGTTGCGCCCCGTCGCGTCGGCGGGGGTGAGCAGCACGCCGCGCACACGCTGCTCGGCGAAGAGCGAGAGATAGTCGGCCTCCTCCCCCGGGTTCTGGGCGCTGTTGCAGACCATCACGCCGAGTCCGGCCTGGCGGGCGGCACGCTCGGCGCCGCGTGCCACGTCGACGAAGAAGGGGTTGCCCATGTCGAGGACGAGCAGCCCCATGATCCGGCTGCGGCCCGCGCGCAGTTGCCGCGCTGACTCGCTGCGGACGTAACCGAGCCGGTCTATCGCGGACTGCACGCGGGCCCGGGTCTCGGTCGCGACCGAGTCCGGGCGGTTGATCACGTTCGACACCGTGCCGACGGAGACTCCGGCGGCACGGGCGACGTCCTTGATACCCACCGACTGGGACATCGGACAGGGACCTCCAGAAGGGGGAAGAGGGGGCGGCGGCCGGAGCGGCTTCACATTACCGGCATGCCGCCCCGGCGACCGGGTCCGGTCAGGCGGGCAGACGGAAGTCGACGACGTGCAGCGCCGAGGGCGTCGTACCGCTGGACTTCTCCTGGTACATGAAGGACAGCACGCCGTCCTGCCCGACACGTGTCTCGTCGATGACGACCTCGCCGAAGGCGTTGAGGCCACTGCCGTCGAAGAGGATCTTCCAGTCGGTGTATCCGGAGGCCGCGGAAGCGCCGGCGATCCGGCCGAAGGGGAAGATCGCGTACGCGTTGTCGTACTTGTCCAGGATCAGCTTGGTGCGCTGGCTGGAGTTCAGCGGGACCGGGATCTCGGTCTTCTGCCAGGTGCCGGAGGCGTTCCTGCGGACGTGGAAGGCGCGGCCGTTGGCGGTCCGGTTCGCGACGTAGTCGGTGGTGCACTGGCCGAAGCGGCCGGGGACGTAGGAGATGATCGCGTGCGGCCGGCCAGCGGAGTCGGTGAACTGGCTCTCCTGGTTCATCAGGGAGTGGTCCGGGTTCAGCGGGTCCACGACCAGCCCGGCGTCGTTCACGGACACCTTGTCGGAGCCGCCGGTGACGCCGACGACGCTGCCGGCGTTGTTGCGCCAGGTGCGGCCCCGGTCGTCGGAGTAGACATAGCCGGTGTCGTGGTTGCTGATGCCGCCGCCGTCGCACATCACGGCGCCGTTCTGCTCGCGCCAGGTGAAGAAGGAGTGCAGCCGCCCGTTCCGGTCGTAGTCGATGCCGTGCAGGTACATGTTCCGGGCGGTCGAGGAGCCGTGCTCGCTGGAGTAGGTCCCCGTCGAGCTGGACCACTCGCCCAGGTTGGTCCACTTGGTGCCGTCGTACTCGGCGAGCGCGTTGCGGCCGTTGCCGGAGACGGCGACGCGGTAGCTCAGCTGGAGCTTGCCGTCGGGCGTGGAGACGAACTGCGGGTAGGTGAACTGCGAGGTCAGCGCCAGGCCGTCGAGGGTCGACTGCGGCGCCCCGAAACGGGCGGCGGTCCAGCTCAGTCCACCGGGGTTGTCCATCAGCCCGGCGACCGACTTGACGTAGGTGAAGCCGTCGCTGTGGGAGTCCATGTTGAGGTGCAGCCGGCCGTCGGTCTTGGAGACGCCCATGGAGATGACGTTGTGGGAGTCGTCGTACCGCAGGGTGTGCCCGACCTTCACGGTGGACCAGGTGCTCGTTCCGAGGGCGCGGCGGCCGACGACGGCGTTGCGGTCGGCGGTGTACCAGACGGCGTACTGGTAGCCCTTGTAGGTCAGCAGGCCGTTCTTCTGGAACGCGTTGTTGTTGACCAGTCCGTCGTACGACACGAAGAAGACGGCCTGGCCGTCGAGCGTGGTGGTGCCGGTCCGGGTCACGGAGGGCCCCGGGTCGGCGGCCCGGGCGGTGCCGGAGGCGAGGGCGGGGGTCACCACGGCCCCGGCGAGGGCGGCGGCCAGCAGCGTGCGTCTGTGCATCTCATGGACTCCATCGTCATGCGAGGTGGAACACTTCCGTGAGCGGTTTCATGGCCTCGTCGGGCCGGGCGCCGTCCAGCGACTCGAAGAACGGCGCCATCTCCGCCTGCCAGCGGGCGTTGACGTCGGTGGCTTCCATTCCGGCCTGGGCGGCTGCGAAGTCCTCGGTCTCGAGGTAGCCGACCAGCAGTCCGTCCTCGCGCAGGAACAGCGAGTAGTTGTGCCAGCCGGTCTCCGAGAGCGCCTGGAGCATCTCGGGCCACACGGTGGCGTGCCGCTCGCGGTACTCGTCGAGGCGGTCCGCCCTGACCTTCAGCAGGAAGCACACGCGCTGCATCGACACCCCTTTCGGTGATCGGAATCCAGTGATCAGAAGTTGAACTGGTCGATGTTCTTGGCGTCGAACACGGTCGGCTTGCCGAGGCTGATCACACCGTCCTTGCCGATGGTGTACTCGCCCATGGAGCCGGCCTTGAAGGTCTCGCCCTCCTTGCCGGTGATCTGCCCGGAGGACAGGGCGACGGCGGTACGGGCTGCCAGCTCGCCGAGCTTGGCCGGGTCCCACAGCTCGAACGCCTCGACGGTGCCGTTCTTGACGTACTTGCGCATGTCGTTCGGGGTGCCGAGGCCGGTCAGCTTGACCTTGCCCTTGTACTTGGAGCCCGACAGATACTGGGCGGCGGCCTTGATGCCGACGGTGGTCGGGGAGATGATCCCCTTCAGGTTCGGGTACTCCTGGAGCAGGCCCTGGGTCTGCTGGAAGGACTGCTGGGCGTCGTCGTTGCCGTACGCGGTCTTCACCAGCTTCATGTTCTTGTACTCGGGCTTCTTCAGCTCGTCCTTCATGAAGTCGATCCAGGTGTTCTGGTTCGTCGCGGTCTGCGCGGCGGACAGGATCGCGATCTCGCCCTTGTAGTCGATCTGCTTGGCGAGCAGCTGCACCTCGGTGCGGCCCAGGTCCTCGGCGGACGCCTGCGAGACGAAGGCGTTGCGGCAGTCGGCCGTGGTGTCGGAGTCGTACGTGACGACCTTGATGTCGTTCTTCATGGCCTGCTTGAGCGCGGTGCACAGGGCGCCCGGGTCCTGCGCGGAGACGGCCATCGCGTCGACCTGCTGCTGGGTGAGCGTGTTGACGTAACTGACCTGCCCGGAGGTGTCGGTGGCGCTGGACGGACCGACCTCCTTGTAGCTGGAGCCCAGCTCCTTCAGCGCCTTCTCGCCGCCCTTGTCGGCGGAGGTGAAGTACGGGTTGTTGACCTGCTTGGGCAGGAAGCCGACGGTGAGGCCCTTCTTGGTGGCCGCGTTCGGATCGGCCTTGCCGGCGGTGGCGGCGGATGCCCCTTCGTTCGCCACGTCCTTCTTGGTGGTGCCGCCGCATGCGGTGAGGGCCAGGGCGAGGGAGGTGGCGGTGGCGAGCGCCGCACAGCTGCGGCGGAGAGTCGACTTACGCATGGCTTTTCCTTTGAACGAGGTGGAGGGGGACGCCCTTGCCTTCAGGGGCGCGGGGCTGTATCGATCTGCGGCTCCGCCGCGTGGGCGCGACCAGCCACAAGCCGCCGGTCAGCCGGACGATTGAGCACGCAGAACGGCGATCTGCCGAGCCACCCGCGGCCCAAGAACGGAAAGCACGAGCAGCACACCGGTCACGACGATCTGCGACTGCGCCGAGACATCCTGAAGGCTCATCACGTTCTGCAGCGCGCCGAGCAGGAACACCCCGGCGATCGCACCACCCAACGTGCCCTTGCCACCGTCGAAGTCGATCCCGCCGAGCAACACCGCGGCCACGACCGACAGTTCGAGCCCCGTCGCGTTGTCGTAGCGGGCGCTGGCGTAGTGCAGGGCCCAGAAGACGCCGGTCAGCGAGGCCATCAACCCGGTCAGCGTGAACAGGAGCAGCTTCTGCCGCTTGACGCGGATGCCGGCGAACCGCGCGGCCTCCTCGCTGGCGCCGATGGCGAACAGCGAGCGTCCGAACGGCGTGGCGTGCAGCGCGACCACGGCGATGGCGAGCAGGACGAGGAACGGCAGGAAAGCGTACGGGATGAACGTGTCGCCGATGCGCCCGGACGCGAACTCCAGGTACTGCGAGGGGAAGTCGGTCACCGCGTCGGACCCGAGCACGATCTGCGCGATACCCCGGTAGGCGGCGAGCGTGCCGATGGTGACGGCGAGGGACGGCAGTCCCAGCCTGGTCACCAGCAGGCCGTTGACCAGCCCGCACACCACACCCAGCAACAGGCAGATCGGGATGATCGCCTCGATGGTCATGCCCTGGTTCCACAAGCCACCCATCACGGCACCGGACAGACCGGCGGTGGACGCCACGGACAGGTCGATCTCCCCGGACACCACCAGCAGGGTCATCGGCAGGGCGATGAGCGCGATCGGAAGCGTGCTGCCGATCAGGAACGACAGGTTGAGCGCGTTACCGAAGCCGTCGACGAACCCGAAGGAGAACAGCAGGACCACGACGAGCAGGGCGCCGACGACCGTATCCCAGCGGATCGCTCGGCTCAGGGAGATGTCAGCCATGGCGGGCGTTCCTCTTCTTCAGGGCGGAGGCCACGCGCAGCGCGACGACCCGGTCGACCGCGATCGCGAGGATGAGCAGGATGCCGTTGATGGCGAGCACCCAGACCGAGCTGACACCGAGGGCGGGCAGCACACTGTTGATGGAGGTCAGCAGCAGCGCGCCGAGGGCCGCGCCGTAGACGCTTCCGGAGCCGCCGGTGAAGACGACGCCGCCGACCACGACCGCGCTGACGACGGTCAGTTCGTAGCCGTTGCCGGTGCCGGAGTCGACGTTGCCGAACCGGGCGAGGTACATCGCGCCGGCGAGTCCGGCGAGGGCGCCGCAGAAGGTGTACGCGGCGAGGATCCGCTTGCGGACGGGGATGCCGGCGAGGCGCGCGGCCTCCGGGTTGGAGCCGAGGGCGTAGAGCTCGCGTCCGCTGCCGTAGTGCTTGAGGTAGTACGCCGTCGCCACCAGCACCGCGAGGGCGATCAGTGCCAGGTACGGCACCGCCCAGATGCCGCCGGAGCCGAAGTCGACGAACCCGCCGGGCAGATCGGCCGCGGTGATCTGGCGGGAGCCGACCCAGATGGAGTCGATGCCGCGGATGATGTAGAGCGTGCCGAGGGTGACGACGAGCGCGGGCACCTGGCCGAGGCTGACGAGGAGTCCGTTGAGCAGTCCGAAGCCGATGCCGAGCAGGACGGCCAGCGCGATCGCCACGACCGGGTTGCCGCCGCCCTGGAGATACGTTCCGGCGGCGAACGCGCTGATGCCGAGCGTGGATCCGACGGACAGGTCGACGTTCCTCGTGATGACCACCAGGGACTGGCCCGTGGCGACCAGTACCAGGATCGTCGCGTTCAGCAGCAGGTCCTTGATGCCCTGCTCGGACAGGAACTCGCTGTTGCCGGCCTGGGTGACGGCGATCATCACCAGGAACACGACCAGGATGGCGAGTTCGCGCATCTTGAAGACCCGGTCGACCAGCCGCGTGCCGCTCGACTTGGGCACGTCGGCCACGGGGGCCTCTCGGGGAGTGACGACCGTCATGCGGCGGCCCTCCCGGTGGCTGCGGCCATCACGGTTTCCTCGGTGGCGTCGGAGCGCGGGATCTCGGCGGTGAGGCGGCCCTCGTGCATCACCAGCACGCGGTCGGCCATGCCGAGGATCTCGGGCAGGTCGGAGGAGATCATCAGGACGGCCACGCCGTCGGCGGCCAGCTGGGACAGCAGCCGGTGCACCTCGGCCTTGGTGCCGACGTCGATGCCCCGGGTCGGCTCGTCGACGATCAGCACCTTGGGGCCGGTGGCCAGCCACTTGGCCAGCACGACCTTCTGCTGGTTGCCGCCGGACAGGGTGTTGACGGTGTCGGCGATCCGGGCGTACTTCACCTGGAGCTTGACGGCCCAGTCGAGGGAGCGGCTGCGCTCGGCACCGCGGTCCATGAGCCCGGCCCTGACGGTCGTACGGAGCCCGGTGAGGCCGATGTTCCGCTCGATGGACATGTCCATCACCAGGCCCTGGGCGCGCCGGTCCTCGGGGACCAGGGCGAGTCCGGCGGACATCGCGGTGGAGGGGGCGCCGTTGACGAGGGCCTTGCCCTGTACGGAGACCTCGCCCGCGTCCCAGCGGTCGATGCCGAACACGGCCCGGGCGACCTCGGTGCGGCCCGCGCCGACGAGCCCGGCGAGGCCGACGATCTCTCCGTGCCGCACCTCGAAGGAGACGTCGGTGAACACGCCCTCGCGGGTCAGACGGCGCACGCTCAGGGCGACTTCGCCCGGCGTCACGTCCTGCTTGGGGTACAGCTCGTCGAGGTCGCGACCGACCATGCGGCGCACGAGGTCGTCCTCGGTCATGCCGTCCAGGGGCTCGCTGGCGATCCAGGCGCCGTCGCGCAGGGTGGTGACCCGCCGGCAGATCTCGAAGATCTCCTCCAGCCGGTGGGAGATGAACAGCACGGCGGCGCCCTGGTCGCGCAGGGTGCGTACGACGCCGAAGAGGCGGGCGACCTCGCTGCCGGTGAGGGCGGCGGTCGGCTCGTCCATGATCAGGACGCGGGCGTCGAAGGAGAGGGCCTTGGCGATCTCGACGATCTGCTGGTCGGCGATGGACAGGCCGCGGGCGGGCCGGTCGGGGTCGAGTTCGACGCCGAGGCGCTCCATGAGGGCGGCGGTCGCGTTGTGCGTGGCCTTGTGGTCGATCCTGCCGAGGGCGCGCTTGGGGCGGCGGCCCATGTAGATGTTCTCGGCGATCGACAGGTCGGGGAAGAGCGTGGGCTCCTGGTAGATCACGGCGATGCCGGCGTCGCGGGCGTCGCCGGGGCCGTTGAAGACGACGGGCGCGCCGTCGAGCAGCACCTGGCCGGCGTCCGGCCGGTGCACTCCGGCGAGCGCCTTGATGAGGGTGGACTTGCCGGCGCCGTTCTCGCCGGCGAGGGCGTGCACCTCCCCGGGGAACAGCTCCAGGGAGACGTCCCGCAGTGCGCGGACCGCGCCGAAGGACTTGGACACGTCCCTCAGTGCCAGAACCGGGGCCGGACCCGTGGTGGACGGGTGGGTCATGAGGGCTCCTCGACGACGCCGGCAGGAGGCCCTCCCGGCGTCGTGAAAGGTTTCAACTGGGTTGCCGGGACGTTAGGCGGGCCGCGCATGTCACGTCAATGGGTACCGGTCGAAAATATTTCGACGCCAGTTCGAGGACAGAAGGTCACGCGCCGGTCACGGGAAACCGTGTGAGCCGGAGGGGTTGACACCCCTTCGGGGGGCCCATAGCTTCGCGTCCTGAATCGTTTCATTCAGTGGTCGTTACGACCCGATGCCACAGGAGCCCTGACGTGACCGAGCTCGCCGCGGCGAAGACCGCTCTCAAGACCCAGGCCGTCGAGACGCCGTCGTGGGCGTACGGGAACTCGGGCACCCGGTTCAAGGTGTTCGCGCAGGCGGGTGTGCCGCGCGATCCGTACGAGAAGCTGGACGACGCGGCGAAGGTGCACGAGTTCACGGGGGTCGCCCCGACGGTGGCCCTGCACATCCCGTGGGACAAGGTCGACGACTACTCGGCGCTGGCGAAGCACGCGGAGCGGCGTGGTGTGCGGCTCGGCGCGATCAACTCCAACACCTTCCAGGACGACGACTACAAGCTCGGGAGCATCTGCCATCCGGACGCGGCGGTGCGGCGCAAGGCCGTGGATCATCTCCTGGAGTGCGTCGACATCATGGACGCGACAGGGTCGACGGACCTGAAGCTGTGGTTCGCCGACGGGACGAACTATCCCGGGCAGGACGACATCCGGGGGCGGCAGGACCGTCTGGCCGAGGGGCTCGCGGAGGTCTACGAGCGGCTGGGCGAGGGGCAGCGGATGCTGCTGGAGTACAAGTTCTTCGAGCCGGCGTTCTACACGACGGATGTTCCGGACTGGGGCACCGCTTATGCGCACTGTCTGAAGCTCGGGCCGAAGGCGCAGGTCGTGGTCGACACGGGGCATCACGCGCCGGGGACCAATATCGAGTTCATCGTGGCGACGCTGTTGCGTGAGGGGAAGCTCGGGGCGTTCGACTTCAACTCGCGGTTCTACGCGGATGACGACCTGATGGTGGGGGCCGCGGATCCGTTCCAGTTGTTCCGGATCATGTACGAGGTGATTCGGGGTGGGGGGTTCACGCCTGAGGTCGCGTTCATGCTCGATCAGTGTCACAACATCGAGGCGAAGATTCCGGCGATCATTCGGTCGGTGATGAATGTGCAGGAGGCCACGGCGAAGGCGTTGCTGGTCGATGGGGATGCGCTGCGCGCGGCTCAGGGGGCGGGGGATGTGTTGGAGGCCAATGCCGTGGTGATGGACGCGTACAACACGGATGTGCGGCCGCTGCTTCGGGAGGTGCGGGAGGAAATGGGGTTGGACCCCGAGCCGATGGCGGCGTACCGGCGGTCCGGGTGGGCGGAGAAGATCGTTGCCGAGCGGGTTGGTGGGGAGCAGGCGGGGTGGGGTGCGTAAGCGTCCGCCGAGATCTGTTGTCCGCGGGGTGCGGGCCGGTTGTGGCTGGTCGCGCAGTTCCCCGCGCCCCTAGAAGATCCACTCTCCCTTGAAAGGAACTGGCATTCATGGCTATCCATCCTGAGGCCGCCGCGCTGCTCGCTCGTTCGCACCGGCTCGGGGCCGATCCCCGCAACACCAATTACGCGGGAGGCAACGCCTCCGCCAAGGGCACCGAGACCGATCCCGTCACCGGGGGTGATGTGGAGTTGATGTGGGTCAAGGGGTCCGGTGGGGATCTGGGGACGTTGACCGAGGGCGGGCTGGCCGTGTTGCGGCTGGATCGGATGCGGGCGCTGGTCGATGTGTATCCGGGGGTGGAGCGCGAGGACGAGATGGTCGCCGCGTTCGACTACTGCCTGCACGGGAAGGGTGGGGCGGCTCCTTCGATCGACACCGCCATGCATGGGCTGGTCGGGGCCGCGCATGTCGATCATCTGCATCCTGATTCCGGGATCGCGCTCGCCTGTGCGGCCGACGGGGAGAAGCTGACCGCCGAGTGTTTCGGGGACGGCGTGGTGTGGGTGCCCTGGCGGCGGCCCGGGTTCCAGCTCGGGCTGGACATCGCCGCCGTGAAGGAGGCCAATCCGCAGGCCATCGGGTGCGTGCTCGGCGGGCACGGGATCACCGCCTGGGGTGACACCTCCGAGGAGTGCGAGCGGAACTCGCTGCACATCATCCGGACCGCCGAGGCGTTCCTCGCCGAGCGGGGGAAGGCCGAGCCCTTCGGGCCGGTGATCGAGGGGTACGCCGCGCTGAGCGCCGGTGAGCGCCGGGAGCGGGCCGCCGCGCTCGCGCCGTACGTCCGTGCCCTCGCTTCCCAGGACCGGCCCCAGGTCGGGCACTTCGACGACTCCGAGGTCGTTCTCGACTTCCTCGCGAGCGCGGAGCATCCGCGGCTGGCCGCGCTGGGCACCTCCTGCCCGGACCACTTCCTGCGGACCAAGGTCCGGCCGCTCGTCCTCGACCTGCCGCCGGCCGCGCCGCTCGACGAGGCCGTCGCCCGGCTCAAGGAACTGCACGCCGGGTACCGCGAGGAGTACGCCGCCTACTACCAGCGGCACGCCCTGCCCGACTCCCCCGCCATGCGCGGCGCCGACCCGGCGATCGTGCTGGTCCCGGGGGTGGGGATGTTCTCGTTCGGCAAGGACAAGCAGACCGCCCGGGTGGCCGGGGAGTTCTACGTCAACGCCATCAATGTGATGCGGGGCGCCGAGGCCGTCTCCACGTACGCGCCGATCGAGGAGTCGGAGAAGTTCCGTATCGAGTACTGGGCGCTGGAGGAGGCCAAGCTTCAGCGGATGCCGAAGCCCAAGGCACTGGCCACACGGGTCGCGCTCGTCACGGGTGCGGGCAGCGGGATCGGGAAGGCCATCGCGCACCGGCTCGTGGCCGAGGGCGCGTGTGTGGTCGTCGCGGACCTCAACGGTGAGAACGCCCAAGCCGTCGCCGAGGAACTGGGCGGGGCGGACAAGGCGGTCGCCGTGACGGTGGACGTCACGTCAGAGGAGCAGATCGCCGAGGCGTTCCGGGCGGCCGTGCTGGCCTTCGGCGGAGTCGATCTCGTCGTCAACAACGCGGGCATCTCGATCTCCAAGCCGCTGCTGGAGACCTCCGCCAAGGACTGGGATCTGCAGCACGACATCATGGCGCGCGGGTCCTTCCTGGTGTCGCGGGAAGCGGCGCGGGTGATGATCGCGCAGGGGCTCGGGGGCGACATCGTCTACATCGCGTCGAAGAACGCCGTGTTCGCCGGGCCCAACAACATCGCCTACTCGGCCACCAAGGCCGACCAGGCCCACCAGGTGCGGCTGCTCGCCGCCGAGCTGGGCGAGCACGGCGTCCGGGTCAACGGCATCAACCCGGACGGTGTCGTGCGCGGGTCCGGGATCTTCGCCGGCGGGTGGGGGGCGAAGCGGGCCGCCGTGTACGGGGTCGAGGAGGAGAAGCTGGGTGAGTTCTACGCCCAGCGGACCATCCTCAAGCGCGAGGTGCTGCCCGAGCATGTCGCGGGCGCCGTCTTCGCCCTGACCGGCGGGGACCTGACCCACACCACCGGACTGCACATCCCGGTCGACGCCGGCGTCGCGGCCGCCTTCCTGCGATGAGCGCGGGTGTGAAGTCGTACGCCGCGGTCGACCTCGGCGCGTCCAGCGGGCGCGTCATGGCCGGCCGGGTCGGCTCGGACTCGCTGGAGCTGAGCGAGGCCCACCGCTTCCCCAACCGGCCGGTGCGAGTGCCGGAGGGGCTGCGCTGGGATGTGCTCGGGCTCTACGCCGGGGTGCTGGACGGGCTGCGGGCGGCCGGGCCGGTCGACTCCGTCGGCATCGACAGCTGGGCCGTGGACTACGGCCTGCTGGACGCCGACGGGGCGCTCCTCGGCAACCCGGTGCACTACCGCGACAGCCGTACCGAGGGCGTCGCGGAGAAGGTGTGGGCGACCGTGCCCGCCGAGGAGCTGTACGCGGCTACGGGGCTTCAGTACGCGCCCTTCAACACCCTGTATCAGCTGACCGCCGCCCGTTCCACCGCCCAGCTCGCCCAGGCCCGGCGGCTGTTGCTGATGCCGGATCTGCTGACGTACTGGCTGACCGGTGAGCAGGGCACGGAGCTGACCAACGCCTCGACGACCCAGCTGATCGATCCGCGCACGCGGGACTGGGCGTACGGGGTCGCGGAGCGGCTGGGCATCGATCTCGGGCTGTTCGCGCCGCTGCGGCAGCCCGGGGACCTGGCGGGGGTACTGCGGCCGGAGGTGCTGGAGGAGACGGGGCTGACCGGTCCCGTGCCGGTGACGGCCGTCGGGTCGCACGACACAGCGTCCGCCGTCGCCGCCGTACCGGCCTCGGGCGAGCGGTTCGCGTACATCTGCACCGGCACCTGGTCCCTGGCCGGTCTGGAGCTGGACACGCCGGTACTGACCGAGGAGAGCCGGGCGGCCAACTTCACCAACGAGCTGGGGCTGGACGGCACGGTCCGGTATCTGCGCAACATCATGGGGCTCTGGCTGCTCCAGGAGTGCGTGCGGGCCTGGGGCGAGACGGATCTGGGGGCGCTGCTGCTGGAGGCCTCCAAGGTGCCGGCGCTGCGGTCGGTCGTCGACGCCGGTGACGCGGCGTTCCTCGCGCCGGGGCGGATGCCCGAGCGGATCGCCGAGGCGTGCCGGGCCTCGGGGCAGCCCGTGCCCGGGTCGCCGGCCGAGGTGACGCGCTGCATCCTCGACTCCCTCGCCCTCGCGCACCGCAAGGCCGTGCGGGACGCGCAGCGGCTCGCCGGGCATCCGGTCGACGTCGTGCATGTGGTGGGCGGTGGCACGCGCAACGCGCTGCTGTGCCAGCTGACCGCCGACGCCTGCGGGCTGCCGGTGGTCGCCGGGCCGACTGAGGCGGCCGCCCTGGGGAACGTGCTGGTGCAGGCGCGGGCGCACGGTCTGGTCGGTGACCTGGCGGGGATGCGGCGGCTGCTCGTCCGTACGCAGCCGCTCACGCGGTACGAGCCGCGGGGCGGGACCGAGCGGTGGCGCGCCGCGCAGGACCGGCTCGCCGGGGACTGACGGGGTCTCCCCTGGCCCTCGTCCCCGCACTACGCTTCACTCATCCGATGATCGACCACTAGGAGCCGCGATGCGTGTCGCCCTGTTCCTGACCTGCGTCAACGACACGCTGTATCCGGACACCGGGCGCGCCGTGGTGAAACTGCTGACCAGACTGGGCGTCGACGTCGACTTCCCGATGGCGCAGACCTGCTGCGGACAGGCGCACTACAACACCGGATACCGTCACGAGGCCGAGCCGCTCGCCCGGCATTTCTCCGATGTCTTCGGTGCGTACGAGGCGATCGTGACGCCGTCCGGGTCGTGCGGGGCGATGGTGCGCGAGCTGTATCCGCGGATGGGCGAGCGGGCCCGGGCCGAGGGGCGTGGGGACACCCTGGCGGCCACGCTGGCGCCGGTGGTGCCGAAGACGTACGAGCTCACGGAGTTCCTGGTGGACGTGCTGGGCGTGACGGACGTCGGGGCGTACTACCCGCACACGGTGACGTACCACCCGACCTGTCACGGACTGCGCGGACTCGGGCTCGGCGACCGGCCGCGGCGGCTGCTCCAGGCCGTGAAGGGGCTGGAGCTTGCCGAGCTGCCGGGGGCCGACGAGTGCTGCGGGTTCGGCGGCACCTTCGCCCTGAAGAACGCCGATGTCTCGGCGGCGATGGGCACCGACAAGGTGCGCAACGCCGAGTCGACGGGCGCGGAGGTGCTGTGCGCGGCCGACAACTCCTGTCTGATGCACATCGGCGGGACGATGACCCGGCTGCGGACCGGCATGCGGCCGGTGCACATCGCGGAGATCCTGGCGAGCACGGAGGAGGAACCGGCCGTATGAGCGGGACGTATCTCGGCATGCCGGCGTTTCCGGAGGCCGCGCGGGAGGCCGTGGGCAACGAGACCCTGCGCGGCAATCTGCGGCACGCCACGCACACCATCCGCGCCAAGCGGGCGAAGGCCGTGACGGAGGTGTCCGACTGGGCCGAGCTGCGCGAGGCGGGCAAGCGGATCAAGGACCACACGCTGCGCCATCTCGACCGCTACCTGGAGCAGTTGGAGGAGTCGGTCACGGCGGCGGGCGGCATCGTCCACTGGGCCGCCGACGCGGACGAGGCCAACGAGATCGTCACCCAGCTCGTGAAGATGACCGGCGAGTCGGAGGTCGTCAAGGTCAAGTCGATGGCCACGCAGGAGATCGGGCTCAACGAAGCACTGGAGGCCGAGGGCATCCACGCCTACGAGACCGATCTCGCCGAGCTGATCGTGCAGTTGGGCAAGGACCGGCCCTCGCACATCCTCGTCCCGGCCATCCACCGCAACCGGGGCGAGATCCGGGACATCTTCCGCTCCGAGATGAGCGAGTGGGGCCGCCCGGCCCCCGAGGGCCTGACCGACACGCCCGCCGAACTCGCCGAGGCGGCCCGGCTGCATCTGCGGGAGAAGTTCCTGCGCGCCAAGGTCGGCATCTCCGGCGCCAACTTCATGGTCGCCGAGACGGGCACCCTGGTGGTCGTGGAGTCGGAGGGCAACGGCCGGATGTGCCTGACCCTGCCCGAGACGCTGATCTCGGTCGTCGGCATCGAGAAGATCGTGCCCACGTGGCAGGACCTGGAGGTGTTCCTGCAGACCCTCCCCCGTTCCTCGACGGCCGAGCGCATGAACCCGTACACATCCACCTGGACCGGCACGACCGGTCAGGACGGGCCGAGCACCTTCCATCTGGTGCTGCTGGACAACGGCCGCACCGACACCCTCGCCGACGAGGTCGGCCGGCAGGCGCTGCGCTGCATCCGCTGCTCGGCGTGTCTCAACGTCTGCCCGGTGTACGAGCGGGCCGGCGGCCACGCCTACGGATCGGTGTACCCGGGCCCGATCGGCGCGATCCTCAGCCCCCAGCTGCGGGGCACGGCCAGCGAGATCGACGCCTCGCTGCCGTACGCGTCCTCGCTGTGCGGGGCGTGCTACGAGGTGTGCCCGGTCGCCATCGACATCCCGGAGGTGCTGGTGCATCTGCGGGAACGGGTCGTGGAGGGCGGTGAGGTCACCCGGGAGGGCAACAAGGTGGTGCTGCGGCCCGCGAAGGGGCATGCCGCCGAGCGTGCGGCGATGCGGGCGGCCCGCTGGGCGTTCACGCACCCGGGCGCGCTGCGCACCGGCCAGCGCGCCGCCTCCCGGACCCGTCGTTTCCATCCCCGTACGCTGCCGGGGCCCGGCCGGGCCTGGAGCGGGACCCGGGATCTGCCGCCGGTGCCCGCCGAACCGTTCCGGGACTGGTGGCAGCGCACGCGTGGCGGGAAGGACGGGGCCAAGTGAACAGCAGGGAGCGGATCCTGGGCCGGGTGCGGCGCGCGTTGGCCGACGTGCCGCGGGACGACACCCCGTACGAGCAGGCGTTTTCGCGTGACTATGTGCGCGAGCACGGGGACCGGAGTGTCGAGCAGACCGTCGAGTTGCTGGCCGAGAACCTGGCGGACTACCGGGCCGTCGTGCACCGCACGGACGCCGAGGGGCTGGCCGCGCTGATCGCGGGGCTGCTCGACAAGCGCGGGTCGGCTTCGGTGCTGGCGCCGCCCGGGCTGGACTCGGCGTGGCTGGAGCGGACCGGGGTGACTCGGGTGGCGGACCGGGCGGAGAGCACTCCGGCCGAACTCGACCGGGTGGACAGCGTGGTGACGGCTTGTGCGGTGGCGATCGCGGAGACCGGGACGATCGTGCTGGACGGCTCGCCCGACCAGGGCCGGCGCCGGATCACCCTCGTCCCGGACCACCACATCTGCGTGGTCCGCGTTCCCGGGCAGGTCGTCTCGTCGGTGCCGCAGGGCCTCGAACGCCTCGACCCGGCGCGGCCGTTGACCTGGATCTCCGGGCCGTCGGCGACCAGTGACATCGAGCTGGACCGGGTCGAGGGGGTGCACGGTCCGCGCACCCTGGAGGTGATCCTCGTCGGCGAGGACTGATTCAGGGCAGGATCGAGTCGACGTAGCCGCCGTCGACGCGCAGGGCACCGCCCGTGGTCGCGGAGGCCTGGTCGGAGCCGAGGTAGACGACCATGTTGGCGATCTCCTCCGGCTCGATCAGCCGCTGGAGCAGGGACTGCGGACGGTGCTGTCGCATGAAGGCGCGCTGGGCCTCGTCCCAGGGCAGGTCGCGGTCGACGAGCTGGTAGACGAAGTCCTCGACGCCGCCGGTGTGGGTCGGCCCGGCGATGACGGAGTTCACCGTGACTCCGGTGCCGGCCGCCTGCTTGGCGAAGCCCCGGCTCACCGCGAGCAGGGCGGTCTTGGACATGCCGTAGTGGATCATCTCGGCGGGGATGACGACCGCCGAGTCGCTGGCGATGTACTGCACCCGTCCCCAGCCGCGTTCGGTCATGCCGGGCAGGACGAGCCGGGTGAGGCGTACGGCGGCCAGGACGTTGACCTCGAAGTAGCGCCGCCACTCGTCGTCGCTGATCTCCAGGGGGTCCGCGGACTCGAAGACGCCGAGGTTGTTGACGAGGATGTCCACCTGCCCCAGGGTGTCCACCGCCTGCCGCGCGCCCTCTTCGGTCGTCACGTCTGCGGCCACGGGCACCAGGTCGGCGCCGGGGGCCTCGCCCCGCATCCGGTCCACGGCCTCCTGCACCCGCCCGGACGAGCGGCCGTTGACACCCACCCTGGCGCCCGCCCGGGCCAGGCCCGAGGCGATCGCGGCGCCGATGCCCTGCGTGGAGCCGGTCACCAGCGCGGTGCGGCCCTTCAGATCGATCTGCATGCCTGTCAACCCTTTCCGTGCCGGTCTGATCGGGTACCCCCGGGGTGTCGCTGAGTACACCCTCCGATACGGGTTCTGCGGCCAGTGTGGTCACGTCACCTTCTCCGTAGCGTCGAGGACGAGACACAGGGCGTGTCGGACGAAGGGGGACGACGATGGTGCGCACGAGGGGCCCACGACAGGACCAGGAACCGGGACCCGCCGTCGAGGCGCTGCGGCTGGTCAAGGTCACCAAGACGTACGGGAGCGCCGACAGCGCCGTGACCGCCCTGGACGGTGTGACGCTCGGTCTGGGGCGTGGCACGTTCACGGCGGTGATGGGGCCGTCCGGTTCCGGCAAGTCGACGCTGCTGCAGTGCGCGGCGGGTCTCGACCGGCCCGACAGCGGGATCGTGCAGGTCGACGGCACCGAGTTGACGGGTGGCGGCGAGGCCGAGCTGACGAAGTTCCGGCGCGGACGGATCGGGTTCGTGTTCCAGCAGTACAACCTGCTGGAGACACTGACCGTCGCTCAGAACACGGTGCTGCCGCTGAAGCTGGCCGGGCGGCGGGTGGACCGGCAGCGGGTCCGCGAGGTGCTGACGGCGGTGGGACTGGGTGACCGGCTCGGACACCGGCCCGATCAGCTGTCGGGCGGTCAGCGCCAGCGGGTCGCGATCGCCCGGGCGCTCGTCACCGAACCGCGGGTGATCTTCGCGGACGAGCCGACGGGCGCGCTGGACACGCGCAGCGCGCGGGACGTGCTGCGGCTGCTCCGGCAGGCGGTGCGGGTGCACGGCCGGACCGTGGTGATGGTGACGCACGACCCGGTCGCCGCCTCGTACGCCGACACCGTGCTGTTCCTGGCGGACGGCCGGCTCGCGGGCCGGATGGACGCGCCGACGGCCGACGCGGTCGCGGAGCGGCTGGCGCACCTGGGCGACGACGTGCGAGCGGGGGTGTGAGCCGTGTTCGTTCTCGCGATGCGGTCGATACGGCAGCGGCCCGGGCGGTTCCTCGCGACCCTGCTGTCCGCGTTCCTCGGCGCGACGATCGTCATGACGTTCAACTCGATGCACGACACGGCCGGGCAGCCGGGCGTGGACCCGGTGAGCAAGGAGACCCTCTCCACCGCCGCGGGCGTGGTCGGCGGCTACGGCACCCTGCTGGTGTTCTTCGCGATCGCCTCGACGCTGACGGTGAACGTGCGTCAGCGGGCCGCCGAGATGGAGCTGTTGCGCTGCTCGGGGGCGACTCCGGCGCAGATCAAGCGGATGGTCGTGGGTGAGGCGCTGGCCGTGGCCCTGGTGGGCGCGGCGCTGGCGGTCGTCCCGGCGCTGCTCGGCGGCCGGGCGCTGCTGGAGGTGTTCCAGGACAGCGGTCAGGTCGCGCGGTCCGTCGGCCACTCCTTCGGTCCGGTGGCGCTTTCGTCCGGCATCGGCATCACGCTGTCCGCCGCCGTGGGGGCCGCGTTCCTCGCCGTGCGGCGGGCGACGGGCGGGAGCCGGCAGCGGGGCCGGGCGCGGACGGTCCTCGCCTACGCGGCTCTGGTGGCGGGTGCCGCGTCGGCGACCTCGACGTTCGTGTTCTCGGCGACGGACGCCGCGCTGATGGCGCCGCCGGCGTACGGGGCGATCCTGCTGTCCGTCGGCTGCGCGCTGCGGGCGCCGCGGCTGCTGGCGGCCGTGCTGGACCGGCTGCCGCTCGGCGGCGCGAGCGGCTGGCTGGCGGTGCGCAATCTGCGCGAGCGGGCCGGGCAGCTCGCCGGGATCCTGATGTCGCTGATCCTGTTCACGGCGGTCGCCACGGCGACGCTGACCATGCAGGCGGTGGAGAGCGATGCCGTCGAGGCTTCGGGAACGGTCAAGTCGGTCGACGCGAAGAACCTCGAGACGCTCAACTTCACGGTCGTCGGGATCATCGTGGTCTTCGTGTGCGTCATGCTGGTCAACTCGCTTTACGCGGCGACCAGTTACCGGGTCCGGGAGTTCGGGCAGCAGCGCCTCGCGGGGGCGACTCCGGGGCAGGTGCTCGGGCTGGTGGGGGTCGAAGGGCTGATCCTGATGGTCACGGGGGTGTTCTTCGGCACGCTGGCGGCGCTGGCGGGGGTCGTGCCCTTCACCGTGGCGCGCACCGACGAGGTGGTGCCGGGTGAGTTCTTCGGCATCGGCGCGGCGGTCGTCGCGGTCGCGGCGGTGGTGACGCTGGGCACGAGCCTGGCCACGGCCCGGCGGACGTTGCGCACTCCGGCTGTCGGGGCGGTCGCGGTGGCGTGACGAACAGGACGGTTGCGAGGGTCGCTGCGGCGGCCGCGAGGGGGGGCGGTCGCTGCGGCGGCCGACCCTTCACCGCATGGCGGACGCGTCCAGCAGCGCGGTCACGGTCGCCGTGGTCAGGCCGTCCAGCGTCTCGATGCCGGCCCCCGCCCGGGCTCCGGCCCCGTCGAAGACCAGCATCAGCTGCCGGGCGAGCAGCTCCGCGTCCCGCGCTCCGCCCTCCTCGGCCCGCGCGCGGAAGAAGCCCAGCAGCCACTCCTTCGCCCCTCGGGCGACCGCACTGGCCGGGTGCTCGGGGTCTTTGAGTTCGACCAGCGCGGCGAGGTAGGGGCAGCCCTGGTAGGCGGGTTCGGCGGAGGCCTTCTCCAGTTTTTCGAAGACGTGCAGGATCCGCTCGCGCGGAGTGCCGGTCTCCTCCTGCGGGCCGGGCACCAGCCGTGCCTCGTACTCCGGGAGCCGCCGGGCCAGGCTCGCCGCCAGGACCTCGTCCTTGCTCGCGAAGAGCTGGTACATGGACCGCTTCGAGACCCCGGCGCTGCGGCACAGCGCCTCCACGCCGACGGAGACGCCCTCGCGGTAGAAGATCTCGGCCGCCGCGTCGAGCAGCCGGTCCCTGGTGGACGCCTTGTCTGTGGTGGCCATGGAGGTGAGGCTACCCCGTCCCGGGAAGCGGGGAAACCGATCGGTCTACCACCTTCCGGTAAGCGGAACCCCCGTGACATCCTGGCTGAACAAGCGCTTGGATAGTGCTCTGACCATCGCCGCCGCTCTGGAGGCCCCGTTGTTCACATCCGTCGACGACGTCTCCGCACGGCTGGCCGAGACCGGGTATCTCGCCTCGCCCGCCGTCGCCACGACCGTCTTCCTCGCCGACCGCCTGGGCAAGCCGCTGCTGGTCGAGGGCCCGGCCGGGGTCGGCAAGACGGAGCTGGCCAAGGCCGTCGCCGAGGTCGCGGGCGCGCGGCTGGTGCGCCTCCAGTGCTACGAGGGGGTCGACGAGTCCCGGGCGCTGTACGAGTGGAACCACGCCAAGCAGCTCCTGCGCATCAGCGCGGGCCGCGACGAGTCGTGGGACGAGACGCGCACGGACATCTTCAGCGAGGAGTTCCTGCTCACGCGGCCACTGCTGACCGCCATCCGGGGCGACGACCCGAAAGTGCTGCTGATCGACGAGACCGACAAGGCGGACGTCGAGGTGGAGGGCCTGCTCCTGGAGGTGCTCAGCGACTTCCAGGTGACCGTGCCCGAGCTGGGCACCATCACCGCGACGCGCCGCCCCTTCGTCGTCCTCACCTCCAACGCGAGCCGGGAGCTGTCCGAGGCGCTGCGCCGCCGCTGCCTCTTCCTCCACATCGGCTTCCCGGACGAGGAGCTGGAGCGCCGGATCGTACGGCTGAAGGTGCCGGGGCTCGACGAGGCACTGGCCCGCTCGGTCGTCCGGGTCGTGGGCGCGCTGCGGGCGATGGACCTGCGCAAGGTGCCGTCGGTCGCCGAGACCATCGACTGGGCGCGCACGCTGCTCGCGCTGGGCGTCGGCACCCTGGACGAGACGGTCGTGCGGGCCAGCCTCGGCGTGCTCCTCAAGCATCAGGAGGACGTCCTCAAGGCGAGCGCCAAGCTCGACCTGGACGCCCTGTGACCACCCCGGCGGGCGCGGGTGTCGCGGAGCGGCTCACGTCCCTGGTCGGGGCGCTGCGCGCGCACGGCATCCGGATCGGCACGGGCGAGACGGTCGACGCGGGGCAGGCGATCGAGGCGCTCGGTCTCACGGACCGGGAGCTGCTGCGCGAGGGGCTGGCGGCGACGCTGCTGCACGGCACCGGGCAACGGCAGGTGTTCGACCCGGTCTTCGACCTGTACTTCCCGCGCGGTGTCGGCGGTCCGGAGCAGAAGGCCGCCGGACGGGAGGATCTGCGTGACCGGCTGGCCGCCGCACTGGCCGCCGACGACCAGGCGCTGCTGGGCCGGCTTGCGGTCGAGGCGGTCGACGGTTTCGGGGGCTACGGCTCCTCGCCGGAGTCGGACGGCTGGTCGTCGTACCAGGCGCTCGAACGGCTGCGCCCGCAGACCCTGCTCGCCCGGGTCCGCGACACCGTGCGCGGGCAGGGCGGCAGTTCGGGGTTCGCCGACCGGCTGCTGGAGGACGAGATCCGGCGACGTATCGAGAGCTTCCGCGCGTTGGTGGCCACGGAGGCGCGGCGCCGGGTCGCCGAGCGGCGCGACCGGGACGAGATCGCGAGGCGGGCGGTGGCCCCGACCGCCGACCGGGTCGACTTCCTGTTCGCCGGGAAGGCCCGGCTGGCCGAGCTGCGCAGGGCGGTCCAGCCGCTCGCCCGCAAGCTCGCGACCCGGCTCGCGGCCCGGCGCCGCCGCGCCTCCCGGGGCACGATCGACCTGCGGCGGACGCTGCGCGGTTCGCTGTCGACGGGCGGGGTGCCGATGAAGCCGGTGCTGCGCCGGCGCCGCCCGGCCCGCCCCGAACTGGTGCTGCTGTGCGATGTGTCGGGGTCGGTGTCGGGTTTCTCGGACTTCACGATGCTGCTGGTCCAGGCGCTGCACGACCAGTTCAGCAAGGTGCGGGTGTTCGCCTTCGTCAACCGGGTCGACGAGGTGACCGCGCTCCTTCGGCACGGCACCGCGGACCCGGAGGGGCTCAGCGCCCGTATCGGGGCGGAGGCCACCCTCACCGGATGGCACGACAGCAGCGACTACGGCACGGCGCTGGGCGAGTTCGCCGAGGCCTACGGCGACGCGGTCGGTCCGCGCACGACCGTGTTCGTCCTCGGTGACGCCCGGACGAACCGGAGCGACCCGAATCCGCCCGCCGTGCGGCGGATCGCCGAACGGGCGCGCCGCGTCTACTGGCTGAACCCCGAGCAGCGCTCCCTGTGGGGCACGGGCGATTCCGTCGCGCCGCTCTATGCCGAGCTGGTCGAGATGCACGAGTGCCGCAATGTCGGACAGCTCAGCGCGCTGGTGGCGCGACTGCTGCCGGTGTGACCGAGGGCGTGATCAGGCGACGGCGAGCTGCGGGTAGAGAGCGGCGGGGTCGGCCGCCAGCCCGGCCTTGACCTGCCGGGAGAGGTCGTCGGCCAGGACCTCGTAGGCGCCCGAGGCGATCCCGTCGAGGGCCTGGGCCGCGACGCTCTCGGCCGTGGACTTCGGAGCGTCGACGGCGGCGGTCAGATCGGTGTCGACGTAGCCGACGTGCAGACCGGTGACCTCGATGCCACGCGGCTTCAGGTCGAGGCGCAGCGAGTTGGTCTGGGACCAGAAGGCCGCCTTGGACGCGCTGTAGGAGCCGGCGAGGCCGATCCACGACAGCACGGAGTGGACGTTGAGGATGTGGCCGCCGCCGTTGCGCTCGATGGCGGGGACGAAGGCCCGGGTCACCAGGAGCGGCCCGTAGAAGTTGGTCTCGAACTCGCGGCGGACGTCCTCGACGGGCGAGTCGAGGAAGTTCGCGTTCACCGACGCGCCCGCGTTGTTGATCAGCAGGGTGACGTCCTGCGCCTGCTCGGCGGCCGCCGCGACGGACGCGGGGTCGGTGACCTCCAGCGCGAGCGGCACGGCGTCGGGGTGCGTGACGGTGCGCGGGTCGCGAGCGGTGGCGTACACCTTCTCGGCACCCCGCTCGTACAGGGCCTCGACCAGGGCCCGGCCGATGCCGCGGCTGCCGCCGGTGACCAGCGCGACGGAACCTTCGATGGCGGTCATAGGGGTCTCCCTCACGTTCTCCACACAGGAAACCGATCGGTTTCCCGCGAGGGAAGCGTAAACCGATCGGTTTCCAAAGAGCAAGGGAGCGCTACTTCTTCGCGAACTCCCTCGCCGTCTGCCCCTGGAAGTCGTAGACCACGGCCTGCTCGTCGCCCACGACCCAGGCGTCGTGTCCGGGCGAGACGACGTAGACGTCGCCGGGGCCGACCTCGATCTCGCCGCCGTCGTCCATGCGGATGCGCATGCGGCCCTGGAGGACGTAGCCGTTGTGGTGCATCTGACAGGTGTCGGTGCCCGCGATCGGGGCCACGGACTCGGTCCAGCGCCAGCCGGGCTCGAAGGTCGCCACGGCGAAGTCGAGATCCGTCATGTGGACGGCTTCGAGGTGACCGCGGGGGAAATCACGCCGCTCGTCGGGCTTGTCGAGCGTCTTCACTTCCAACATGACGCGCTCCCTTCCGGCCGCGTCGCACCGCGGCCGGGGGGCCGGTCTCCCCGGCGGCCCTGGACGCCGCCGTCGGCGGCCGGCCTCCTACCCCTCAATCGTCCGCCCGTCCATCCGGGGCCGCCAACCGAAGAACGCCCCTCAGACCTCGTTTCCACAGAGTTCGGCGAAACGCCCGGCGTCGATGTTGCCGCCGGAGACGATGACGCCGACGCGGCGCGGGAGACGGCCCGCTCGGCCGGTCAGCAGGGCGGCGAGCGGGGTGGCGCCGCTCGGCTCGAGGACGATCTTCAGGCGTTCGAAGGCGAACCGCATCGCGTCCCTGATCTCGTCGTCGGTGACCAGCGCGATCTCGTCGACGAGCCGCCGGTTGACGGAGAAGGTGAGTTCGCCCGGTGTGTGCAGGGCCTGTCCGTCGGCGATGGTGTGCGGCACCGGGACACTGATGCGCCGTCCGGCCTCCAGCGAGCGCTTGGTGTCGTCTCCGGCCTCCGGTTCGACGCCGATCATCCGGATGTCCGGGTGCAGCCCCTTGGCCACCGTGGCACTCCCGGCCATGAGCCCGCCACCACCGACCGGTGTCACCATCGCCCCCAGCTCCCCCACCTCTTCGAGGAGCTCGAGCGCGGCCGTGCCCTGGCCGGCCATCACGTGCGGATGTTCGTACGGCGGGATGACAGTGAGGCCCCGCTCGGCGGCCAGGGCCTCGGCGATGGCCACGCGGTCGCCGGTGTAGCGGTCGTAGGTGACGATCTCGGCGCCGTAGCCGGCGGTGGCCGCCCTCTTCGACGGCGGGGCGTCCTCCGGCATGACGATCACGGCGGTGGTGCCGAGCTCGCGGGCGGCCAGGGCGACGGCCTGGGCGTGATTGCCGGAGGAGTAGGCGGCGATGCCCCGGGACAGCTGCTCGGGGGTGAGGCGGGAGGCGGCGTTGTAGGCGCCGCGGAACTTGAAGGCGCCGACGCGCTGGAAGTTCTCGCACTTGAGATGGATCTCGGCACCGGCGAGCGTGTCGAGGGTGCGGGAGCGCAGCACCGGGGTGCGGTGGGCGACACCCTTGAGCCGGGCGGCGGCGTCCCGGACGTCGTCGAGGGTGACCGGTGGGGTGGTGGTCGTCACGCGGATCCTCCGGTGGAAGTGTCGTGGGCGGCCCGGGCCTGGGAGAGGTAGTTGTAGGCGGAGGCGCGGGAGATGCCGAGCCGGGCGGCGACCTGCTCGACCGCGCCCCGCACGGCGAAGACGCCGCGCGTGTCCAGCCCGCCGAACAGCTCCAGGCGCTCCGCGCGGTCCAGTTCCGCCCAGCTCCCCCGCTGCTTCGACTGGTGGACGTCGACGAGGGCGTCGACCACGGAGTCGATGTCGTTGCCGAAGGTGGTGGTCGGCAGTTCCGTCGGCTCGGGACGGATTCCGGCGAGGGCGCCGAGCAGGCCGTGGACCTGACTGACGGCACTGACGTCCACATTGACGCAGAGCGCGCCGAACACGGCCCCCGTGGAATCTCTCAGCACCATCGTGGAGGACTTCACCAGCGCCCCGTTCCGGGTGCGGGTGACGTAGTTCAGCTCGTCGGCCGCCTCGTCGCCCCCGGCGAGGACGCGCATGCCGATCTCGCTCATCGCGCCGCCCACCGTCCGCCCGGTCACCGATCCGGCGACGGCGACCACCGACTTCTCCGGGTTCCGATAGTCGTGCAGCACGACTTCGCAGACCGGCCCGAAGGTCGCGGCGATCCCTTCGACGACCGGCGTCAGCGCGGCGAGGATCGCATCCCGTTCCGCGGTCAGAGTCTCTCGCATGGACTTAGACTACGCGTCCAATGTCTGGATTTCTAGTCCAGATCGATCCGGGCCCCAGCTTCAACAATTGGCAATGGTTTTCACATGACTTCAACCAGAACCCGCTCTTGACATTCATTCCCATCTAGCGTGGCGCTGCCAAGTACCCCTGTGCGTGTCCGCCCTGGAGGAGCCATGCCCCTGTCCACGTCCCGCCGCCTGGCGCTGCTGACCAGCGCGTCACTGGCCCTTCTCGCGGGCTGCGGCAGCTCGTCGGACTCCGCCGGCGGCAAGAGCACACCGGCCCGCGTCGCGGTGGTCGCCTCCACGGACGTCTACGGCGACATCGTGCGGCACGTGGGCGGCGACAGAGTCGATGTCACCTCGGTCATCAGCGACCCCGACCAGGACCCGCACTCCTACGAGGCCGACCCCCAGAACCAGCTCGCCCTCTCCAAGGCCCGGGTCGTCGTGGAGAACGGCGGCGGCTACGACGGCTTCGTCGACCGCATGCTGAAGGGCGGCCACAACGACTCCGCCCAGGTGATCAACGCGGTCGAGGTGTCCGGCAAGACCGCGCCGAAGGGCGGCGAGCTGAACGAGCACGTCTGGTACGACTTCCCCACCGTCGCCAAGGTCGCCGACCGGATAGCCGCGGCCCTCACCGAGGCCGACCCTACCGACGCGGCCGTCTTCAAGAGGAACGCCGCCGCCTTCAAGGCCGGACTCAGGCCACTGGAGACGAAGGAAGCCCGGATCAAGAAGGAGCACGGCGGCGCGGGCGTGGCGATCACCGAGCCCGTGCCGCTGTACATGACCGAGGCGAGCGGTCTGGTCAACCGGACGCCCGCCGAGTTCAGCGAGGCGATCGAGGAGGGTGACGACGTCTCCCCGCGGATCCTCCAGGAGAACCTGGCGCTGTTCAGCGGCAGGAAGGTCGAGGCACTCGTCTACAACGAGCAGACCTCCGGCCCGCAGACCGAGAAGACCGAGGCGGCGGCCGAGGCGGCCGGCATCCCCGTCGTGCCCGTGACCGAGACCCTGCCGAAGGGCAAGGACTACCTCGGCTGGATGACCGCCAACGTCGACGCGCTCGCGGGCGCGCTGGCCAAGTGACCGCGATATCCCGGCAGGACGGCGTTCCTGTCATCAGTCTGCGCGGCGCGGCCCTGTCGTACGGCGCCCGCGGGGTGTGGAGCGGCCTCGATCTCGACGTACGCGCCGGGGAGTTCCTGGCCGTGCTGGGGCCGAACGGCGCGGGCAAGACCAGTTTCGTACGGGCGCTGCTGGGCCGCCGGCCGCTGTCCGCCGGGACGCTGACCGTCCTCGGCCGCCCCGCGCGCGACGCCGCCCGGGACATCGGCTACGTCCCGCAGCAGGCCGCGCTGTCCGCCCAGGCCATGCTGCGCGCCCGGGACCTCGTACGGTTCGGCATCGACGGGCACCGCTTCGGGCCACGGCTGCGCACCGGCGGGGTCCGCCGCCGGGTGGACGAGATCCTCGAGGCGGTCGGGGCCTCGGCCTACGCCGATGTCCCGCTCGGCATGCTGTCCGGCGGCGAACGGCAACGCGTCCGCATCGGGCAGGCCCTGGCCACCGACCCGCGGCTCCTGCTGTGCGACGAGCCGCTGCTGTCGCTCGATCTGAACCATCAGCGGGCCGTCACCGAACTGATCGACGCCCGGCGCCACGCCCACGGCACGGCGGTGGTCTTCGTGACGCACGAGGTCAACCCGGTGCTGGGCATGGTCGACCGGGTGCTGTACCTGGCCCCCGGCGGCCACCGCGTCGGCACCCCGGACGAGGTGCTGACCTCCGAGTCGCTGTCCCGGCTCTACGGCACGCGGGTCGACGTCGTACGGGTGCGCGGCCGGGTGGTGGTCGCGGGCGCGCCCGACGAACCGGCCGCACCGGCACACCATCCCGAGCAGACGCACGAGACGGACGGAGTGCGCGCATGACACTCGCCGCCGGGATCTGGCACCAGATCTTCGACTTCACCGACTACGGCGAACTCCTCGCCCTGGTCCGCGACTCCCTCGTCGCGGGCGTGGCGCTGGGGCTCGTGGGCGGGCTGGCCGGGGTGTTCGTGCTGATGCGGGACCTGCCGTTCGCGGTGCACGGCATCAGCGAACTGTCCTTCGCGGGCGCCTCGGCGGCGCTGCTGCTGGGCGCGAACATCGTGGCGGGCTCGATCGCCGGCTCGCTCCTCGCGGCCGGGGCCATCGGGGTGCTGGGGACGCGGGCCCGGGACCGCAACTCGGTGATCGGCATCATCATGCCGTTCGGGCTGGGCCTGGGCGTGCTCTTCCTGGCCCTCTACAAGGGCCGGGCGGCCAACAAGTTCGGACTGCTCACCGGGCAGATCGTGGCCGTGGACACCCCGCAGATGTCATGGCTGCTCGGCACGTCCGTGCTGGTGCTCATCGCCCTGGCGGTCATGTGGCGTCCGCTCGCCTTCGCCAGCACCGACCCGGACGTGGCCGAGGCGCGCGGGGTGCCGGTGCGGGCGCTGTCCTTCGGCTTCATGCTGGTGCTCGGGCTCGCGGTCGCCCTGTCGGTGCAGGTCGTCGGCGCGCTGCTGGTGCTCACGCTGGTCGTCACACCGGCCGCTGCCGCCGCCCGCGTCACCGCGTCGCCGGTACTGCTGCCCGTGCTGAGCGTGCTGTTCGCCCTGGCCTCGATCGAGGGCGGCATCCTGCTCGCGCTGGGCAGCAGCATCCCCATCAGCCCCTACGTCACGACGATCTCGTTCGGCATCTACGCGGTGTGCCGGGTGGCCGGCGGGTACCGGACCCGGCGGTGGGGAGCGAAGAGGGCGGTGGTGCGGGCGGCGTGACGCGCCGGCCGGCCGCTCAGCGTTCGAAGACCACCCGCCCGTCGAACACGGTGAGGTCCACCCGCACTTCGGTGATCTCGTGCGGGTCGAGGCCCAGCAGCGGCCGGTCCAGGACGCACAGGTCGGCGGCCCGGCCCGGTTCGAGGGTGCCTTTCCAGTCGTCGGCGAAGTCCTGCCAGGCGGCGGTGGCCGTGTAGGCGCGCAGGGCGTCGGTGAGCGGCACGCACTGTTCGGGGCCGCTGGTCCGGCCGCTGGCCTTGGACTCGCGGAGCATCATCGAGGCCACGCCCTGCCGCCAGTCGGGCTCGGTGATCGGGGCGTCGGAGCTGGCGCAGACCCGTACCCCGGCGTCGAGCGCGGAGCGCACCGGCCACTGGTAGGCGGAGCGTTCGGGGTCCACGACCTCGACCATCAGGTCGGAGATGGTCCACTTGATGGCGGGGTTCATGTTGACGCCATAGCCGTGTGCGGCGAGCTCGGCCAGGCTGCCGGGGCTGATGAAGTCGCCGGGGATGACGTAGTGGCGGGCGTCGGGGCGGGGGGGGCGGCGGTGTTCGCCGCGACGAAGGCGTCCACGACCGTGTCGATGGCCCGGTCCCCGGTGACGTGCACGCCGAGCTGGAAGCCGGCCTCGTGGGCGACCCGGATCATCTCGCGCAGTTCGTCCGCCTGGAGCGCGGGGGTGTCGCCGTGCACGCAGAGGGCGCCGTGACCGCCTTCCGGGTAGGGCTCGTTCATCCACGCCGTGCGGTTGGGCGGTACGCCGTCGCCGAAGACCTTGACGCCGATGGCCCGCAGCAGCCGGGGGTCGGCCGACTCGGGGCGGCACAGTTCGGCCAGGCCCTTGCGGACGTCGTCGGCGGATCCGCCCATGGGGGCGGGCAGGAGGCCCGGTAGAAGGTGCCCTGCTTGACGGCGAGGAGGGAGGGCGCGGGTCGACGACGACCAGATCAAGAAACGCGCCTCGATCCTCGAACTGGACGGGGTCCGGCACCGGGTGCTGCGCAGCCTGATCCAGCGGCAGTTCGGCGCGAACGTGATCAGCGGCTACACCGACTTCCTGCGCGGACTGACGGCACGGACCCTCGACGCCGCGCCCGCCAAGGGCCGCTTCGACTTCGTCGAGGACGTCTCGGCGGACTTCCCGATCAACGTCCTGGCCCGGCTGCTGGACGTGCCCCCGGAGGACAACCAGCGGCTGATCGACTGGGGCAACCGCATCATCGGCCACACCGACCCCGGCTACGCGGACGTCCTGCTGCACAGCGGGGAGAGCGAGCGGTACCGCGATCTGCCGTTCCGCTCGCCCGCCTCGCTGGAGGTCTTCGAGTACGGCCGGGAGCTGGCACGCCGGCGACGCGGCGGCGACGGCACCGACCTGGTCTCCCGGCTGGTCAACACCACCCCCCGGGACGGTGTGCCGCTCTCCCCGCAGGACTTCGACCACTACTTCCTGCTCCTGGTCGTCGCCGGCAACGAGACCACCCGGCACACCATCTCCCACTCGATGCTGGCCCTGATCCAGCCCCCCGAGCAGCTGGCCCGCCTCCGGGAGGACCCCTCGCTGATCCCGCTCGCGGTGGAGGAGTTCCTGCGCTGGGCCTCCCCCGTCTACCACTTCCGCCGCACCGCCACGCGCGACGTGGAACTGGGCGGCAGCACCGAGATCCGGATCATGTTCGAGGAGCTGACGTGCCGCGGGTGCGGTCCACTTTCGTCAACGGCATCAAGAAGCTGCCGGTGGAGGTCACCCTGACCTGAATCCGCGGACAGCCGGGCGGTGGCTCTCGGCCGGACGTGCACAGCCGCGCGGTCGGCGGGAGGCTGGTGATATCAGCACGGGCACGCGTCCCGAGGAGATCGTCATGAACAGCGCCACCCTGGAAGACATGCGGACCACGCTGCGAGGGCCGGTCATAGGCCCACGGGACGCGGAGTACGACCAGGCCCGCAGGATCTACAACGCGATGATCGACAAACACCCCGCCGCCATCGTGCGGTGCGCGGACGCCGCGGATGTCATGGCCGCGGTCACCTATGTCCGCGATCACGGCCTGGAACTCGCCGTCCGGGGCGGCGGGCACAGCGGCCCGGGCCTGTGCCTGGTGGACGACGGCGTCACCATCGACCTGTCGCCGATGCGCGGGGTGCGCGTCGACCCGGCGGCGAGGACCGCGCAGGCCGGCGGTGGCGCTCAGCTCGGCGACCTGGACCACGCCACGCACGCCTTCGGCCTGGCCACCCCGACCGGCATCATCTCCATGACCGGGGTCGGGGGCCTGACCCTCGGCGGCGGACACGGCTATCTCACCCGCAAGTACGGCCTGACCGCGGACAACCTGATCGCCGCCGACGTCGTACTCGCCGACGGCAGCTACATCACCGCCGACGCGGACGAGCACCCCGACCTTTTCTGGGCCCTGCGGGGAGGCGGCGGCAACTTCGGCATCGCGACCTCCCTCACCTACCGGCTGCACCCGGTGGACACGGTCGGCGTCGGGGTGACCGTCTGGCCGGTCGAGCACGCCCGCGAGGCGCTGGCGTGGTACCGCGAGTTCCTCCCCCAGGCGCCCGAGGACGTGTACGGCTTCTTCAACGTCTTCGTCGTCCCGCCCGGCCCGCCCTTCCCCGAGGAGCTCCACGGGCGGAAGGTGTGCGGCATCGTCTGGTGCCACACCGGCGACCTGGACCGGCTCGACGAGACGCTCTCCGTGGTGCACGAGGCCGGACCGCCGGCCTTCCACTTCACGACACCGATGCCCTACGTCGGGCTGCAGAGCATGTTCGACGAACTGATCCCGACCGGCTACCAGTGGTACTGGCGCGGCGACTTCTTCGACCACATCCCGGACGCCGCCCTGGACGTGCATCTCAAGTACGGGGAGAACAACCCCACCCAGCTCTCGCTGATGCACCTCTACCCGGTCGACGGGGCGGCCCACCGGGTGGGCCCGGACGAGACGGCGTGGAGCTACCGGGACGCGGTCTGGTCGGGCGTCTTCGCCGGTGTGGACCCCGATCCGGTCAACGCCGGGGCCATCAGGCAGTGGTGCGTCGACTACCAGGAGGAACTGCACCCGTACTCCATGGGCGGCTCGTACGTGAACTTCATGGGGACGGGCGAGGGCCAGGAGCGGGTCCGGGCGACGTACCGCGACCACTACGACAGGCTCGCCCGGGTCAAGCGGACCTACGACCCGGACAACCTGTTCCACGCCAACCAGAACATCGCGCCGGCGCGAGGGTGACGACCACGGTTCCCTGCTCCGGGAGGCGGCCATGGGACAGATGATCGACGCCGGCGGCGTGGAGCTCTGGGTCGAGCGACGGGGCCAGGGGCCCGACGTCCTGCTCATCTCGGGTCTCGGGGATCCCGTCGAGGCGTGGCAGCCACAGCTCGACGGGCTCGCGGACCGCTACCGGCTCACCGCCTTCGACAACCGGGGCGCCGGGCGTACACCCCTGCCCGAGGGGCCGCTCACCATGCCCCGGATGGCCGACGACGCCGCCGCACTGCTGCGCACGCTCCAGATCCCCACCGCCCACGTGACCGGTTTCTCGGGAGGCAGCTTCATCGCCCAGGAGCTGGCCCTGAGGCATCCCGGCCTCGTCCGCAGCCTGGTCCTGATGAGCACGACGGCGCGCCCGGACCCCTACTTCCGCGCCATGACGCGGTTCTGGGACTGGATGGTGGAGCGGGCCCCGAACGAACGGGCCATGCTCGAGGCGTTCTACCTGTGGATCTACACGCCACGCGCCCACTCCGACGGCCTGGTCGACCGTCTCATCGACGAGACGCTGGCCTTCGAACACCCGCAGTCCGCCGAAGCCTTCCGACGCCAGCTCGCGGCGTTCTCCCGCCACGACACGTCCGACCGCCTCGGCGGCATCACCGCGCCGACCCTCGTCCTCTCCGGCGAACTCGACCTGGCCACACCGCCGCGCCTCGGCCGTGAGGTCGCGGAGGGCATCCCGGACGCCGAGTTCGAGGTGCTGCCCGGAGAGGCTCATCAGCCGTTCCAGGAGGTGCCGGAGGTGTTCAACGCGCGGGTCGACGCGTTCTGGCGAGAGGTGGAGGCAGCAGACTGACGGCTGGTCACTCCTCGAGCCGGCGCAGCCGTTCCGTGTCGCGGGTGCGGGGGCAGGTGCCGCAGGCCTCGTCGGGCCGGATGGCGTAGTAGAGGCAGCAGCCGGCGCGGGTGCGGGTCGTGTGACGGCGGCCGTCGGTGCCGGTCAGCAGACGGAAGTCCGCTCCCGAGGGGTACGGGCTGACGGGTTCGGGGAGCAGCGCGGTCGCCGCGCGTACGGCGTCCTCCTCGCGGCCGAGGGTCCGGCCCAGGTACCAGATCCCGGAGACGAGGTCGTCGCCGACCATGCCCCACAGGGCGCGCGGTCCGCGACGCACGGCGGGGCCGAGGGCGGTGAGCAGCGGGCGCATGTGGTCGGCGACCGCGGCGCGCAGCTCGGCCCGCAGGGCCTCCTCGCCCGCGACGGTCACCGCGCCGGGCAGCGCGGCGACGGGGTCGCCGGGCAGGCAGGCGACGCGGGGCTCGGGCGTGATCGTGTACGCCCCGGCCGCGAGGTCCAGGCGCACCGACTGGGGCCGGACGCGCGGCACCCGGCGCTCGAGGTACCAGACGCCGCTCATCAGGAGGGCGACCGACCAGGCGTAGTCGTGCAGGGCGCGTGAGGCGGTGACGTGGGGGCGGGGGGTGTGGGCGAACCGGGTGTGGATGCGTGTCGCCTCGGCCTCCAGGAAGGCGTCGAGGGTTGACTGATCCGACATCAGTTCGGCGCCGGTGACCGTCTGTTGATCGCAAGCCGTCCGGGGGTCCGCGACCTCGACGGTCAGCGCCTCGCAGATGCCCGTCAACCGCCGGTAGGCGGTACCGAGGACGGAGGCGAGGGTCGGCGGTGACTCCAGGACAGTGCGCATCGATCACTCCTACGGGCAGTTGCAACCCGCGATTGGATAGGCAAGGCTAACCTAAGGTACAAGATCGTCGGACGCGCTCGTGAACGCCCGGCCGATCAAGGGCCGTCCACGTCACGGGGGTCTCGCGCGGGCTGCCCGCCGCCCCCACCCACCAATGGAAGACCGCCATGCGCCTGTACCTGCTCGCCCTCAATCCGACCGACTCCGTCACCGAGGGTTTCCTGCCCGCCGCCGCCCGGCTGGGCCTGGACGTCACCGTCCTCACCGACCAGCCCGACGCCCACCGGAGAACCCGCCCGGACGTCGAGGTCCTGGAGTGTGACGTGCGGGACTTCCGGGCCGTCGTGTCGCGGATCTCGGCCCACGACAGCCCTGGTGCCGTCTTCACCAACAGCGACCACCTCCAGACCCAGGCCGCCCTGGCCGCCGCCTACTTCGGCCTGCCCGGCAAGGACTGGCGGGCCACCCTGCGCTGCAAGGACAAGGCGGAGACGCGCCGCCGGCTGGCCGCCGCCGGAGCGGACACCGTCTGGTCGGCCGAACTCACCGCGCCGACCGCCCTGGACGCGCCCTACCCGTGTGTCGTCAAGCCCCGTGAGGGCGTGGCCAGCGAGGACGTCGTGCTCGTGAACGGCCCCGAGGACCTGGCGATCCGCGCGAAGGAGATCCTGGAGCGCCGGCCGGGCACCGCCCTGGTCGTCGAGGAGTACCTCCCCGGCGAGCTGTGCACGCTGGAGACGCTGGGCGACGGCCGGGCCCGGCACGTCCTGGGCGGCTTCCGCACCGAACTGTCGCCGCCGCCGCACTTCGTCGAGCAGCGCCTCACCTTCGTCCCCGCCCACCCGGAGCCGGTCGTCGCGCAGGTCCTCACCCAATTGGACGCGCTCGGCGTCGGATTCGGCGCCTGTCACACCGAGTTCGTGGTGCACGAGGGGCGGGCACGGATCATCGAGGTCAACTACCGGGCCATCGGCGACCAGTGCGACCTGCTGCTCGAACGGCTCCTCGGCATCCCGCTGTTCGAGCACATCCTCCGCACCCACCTGGGCGAACCGCTCCCGCCCGGTCCGGGTGCCCGCCGCGACCGCGCCGCCCTCCTGCAGTACCCGTGCGCCGACCGGGCCGGGACCCTGACCGAAGCCCCGGCCGCCACCGAGCTCGGCGTCGACGGAGTGTGCCTGACGTACCGTCCACTACGGGCGGTGGGCGAGCGTCACGAGCTGTACCGCACCAACCGCGACTACCTCGGCGTCCTGCGGGCCACCGGCACCGACCAGGACACCGTGGACCGCGTGGCCGCCGACTTCCTGGCCACCCTCCGCTGGGAGATCCGGGCGTGACCGTACTGCCACCCGCGCCGGACACCTGCGCGTCCGAACTGCTCACCCGGGTGCTGAGCGCGCTGCTGCGCGAGGACGTCGTCGGACTGCGCGCCCGGAGCACCCTCGTCCACCGGCCGGACGGACCCTGGCTGCGGCTCACCGCCGGTGGAGACGCTCTGCTGCTGCCGGTCGCAGAGGACGGCTTCCAGTGCGAGTACGCCGCCCGGCTGCCGCTGCTCCTGCGCGCGTCGGACGGCGCCGAGCTGACGTCGTACGCAGAGGTGCTGGACGCGCTGCGCGCGCTCGCCGAGCCCGAGGACCGGGCCGGCTTCGACGCCTTCGCCCAGGAGTGCCGGCAGACTCTGGCCACGTTACGGCTGCACGCGGACACCCGCGACGCCGTCGCCCGGCGGCTGACCGACCGCCACGGCGCCGATCCGGCACGCTGGACCGGCCTCGGCCGTGGTCCGGCGTTCGACACGCTCGCCGCCCGTCTGGACCATCCGGTGTACCCGACCGCACGCGGCCGGGCGGGGCTGGACGAGGAGCACTTGCGGTCGTACGCGCCCGAGTTCCATCCGCGGTTCCCGCTGCGCTGGCTCGCCGTGCCCCGGGACGCCGTCCTGCTGACCGGCACGCTTCCCGAGCTGTGGCCCACGCCCGGGCGGCTCGGTCTGGCCGGGCTGGAGCGCACGCACCTCGCCCTGCCGGTGCACCCGCTGACCGTCGGCCCTCCGCTCGACGCGGCCTTACGCGCCACCGGCCTGCGCGGGCGGGCGATATTGGCCGAACGGGGCTGCCTCGACGTCGTGCCCACTCTGTCCATGCGGACGGTGGCGACCGTGGCGGAACCGGCGCTGCACCTCAAACTGCCCCTAGCCACCTCCTCGCTGGGGCTGCGCAACAAGCGGTCCGTCAAGCCCGGCACGCTCGTCGACGGGGCCGTCGGGCAGCGGCTCATCCAAGACGTGGTCGCTCGCGAGCCCCGGTTCCGGGACACGATCCTGCACGCCGACGAGACCACGTACGCCCACGCGGGACACGAACTGCTGGCCGTGCTGTGCCGCCGCCACCCGGCCGGTCTCGAGGACTCGGTCGTCGTGCCGATGGCGGCGCTCCTCGCCGAGGCGCCGGACGGCCGGCTGGTCGTCGACCATCTCGCCGACCGCTTCCACGACGGCGACCCGCTCGCCCTGCTCGACGCCTGTCTGACGCTGCTGTTCGACTGGCAGACCACACTGTTCGGGTACGGCGTCGCGCTGGAGTCTCACCAGCAGAACATCTCCCTGGTACTGCGGCCGGGCAGCCTCCGCCTGCTGTTCAAGGACAACGACGGGCCGCGCGTCGACACACGACGGCTGCACGCCCGGCTCCCGGGCCGGTGGGACTTCGACGACCCCCGGGTCCTCGACACGGAGGACGGGCCGGTGGCCGACCTCTTCGCCACCATCACCGTCCATCTGTGCGCGGGCGCCTACGCGTTCGGGCTGGCCCGGCACGGCCGCGCCCCGCTGCCCGTGCTGCTGCGGCTGGTGCGCGAACGGCTGACCGAGGCCGTGGAGCGGCTCGGCGGCGAGGCGGGGGACGTCCTGCGCGCCCGGGTCCTCGACGCCCCGGAACTGCCGGTGAAGGCGATGGTCACCGCCGGGACGCTGCTCAGCAAGGAGCGGTCGGGCGCCGCCGACATCAACAAGCACTACACCAACGGGCCCAACTACCTGCTGCCGTCCCGGAGTACGCCATGAGAGCCGCGAGCCGGACCGCCGGTTCCGCCGTCCGTCCCCCGTACTCGCCCCTCCTTCCCACGAAGCCGCGCAACCGCTGGAGCCTGCCATGCCCCCGCTGACCGAATCTCCCGGCCGCACCGCCGCACCGGTCCGCCTGCCCACCGCCGACGACGTGGTGGCCCACACCCTGCTGAACTGTCTGCTGCGCGAGGTGTCCGGGCCCGAGCGGCAGACCGTCGTCGCCGACGGCCGTCTGCTGCTGCGGCTGCCCCGCCGCGGGGTGCTGCTGTGTGTCACCCTGCGCCGTACGTCGCTGCTCGGCGCCCACCGGTTCACCGGCCCGGTGCGCGAGGAGCGGGCCGGCGGCTGGGCGGACGTGGACTGGCGGCGGCTGGCCGAGTACACGCGTGACGAGCTGTCGCTGCGCACCGGTGTGCGCAACGAGGAGTTCCTGGCGCAGGTCGCCTCCAGCCACGCGGCCGTCGAGAGCGCGCTCACCGCCCGGCCGGCCCTGCCGGAGGTCCCGGAGCCTCCGGGCGACCCGCTGTCCGCCTACCTCGCCTCCGAGCAGTCCCTGCTCTTCGGGCACCGCTTCCACCCCACGCCCAAGGCCCGCACCGGCGACCCGCGTTCCTGGGCCGCGTACGCACCCGAGACGGGTGCCTCCTTCCCGCTGCGGCACCTCGCCGTACGGGAGCACCTGATCGCCCAGGAGAGCGCGGAGCCGTGGGCCACCGCCGCCCTGGACCGGCAGCGCCCGGAGGTCCCGGCCGGCTACCGGCTGCTGCCCGCCCACCCCTGGCAGTACGAGACGCTCCGGGAGCACCCGCTGCTGCGCGCCGCCCTGGACCGCGGTGACGTGCTCGACCTGGGTCCGGGCGGCCGGCCCTTCGCGGCCACGGCGTCCGTGCGCACGCTGTACGACGGGGAGACGTTCCTGAAGTTCAGCCTGAACGTGCGGATCACCAACTGTCTGCGCAAGAACAGCAGTTACGAGCTGACCGGGGCGGTCGCCCTCACCCGGGCGCTGGCCCCGGCCCTGGCCGACCTGGCCGGGCGCTTCGCCGGCAGTGCCGTGCTCCGCGAACCGGCGTACCGTACCCTCGCCCTGCCCGGCCCCGACGGCGTGCCGGACCGCGACCTGCTGGAGGGCTTCGGCGTCATCGTCCGCGAGGGACTGTCCCGGCGGCTCGCCCCCGGCACCACTCCGCTGCTCGCGGCCGCCGTCGCCGACGAGTACCCGACGGGTGCCGCCCAGGTCTCCCGGCTCCTCGCCGGGGCGGACGCGGCCACGGCGCTCGACTGGTGGTCGGCCTACCTGGACCTCCTCCTGCCGCCCGTCCTCGCCGCCTACTTCGACCACGGCCTGGTCCTGGAGCCTCATCTGCAGAACGTGCTGCTCTGCGTCGACGGCACCGGCCGGCCCGCCCAGGTCCTCTTCCGGGACCTGGAGGGCACCAAGCTGGTGCCCGAGCAGCACACGGAGACACTGGCCGCGCTGCCGCCCGAGGTGGCCGGACCGATGACGTACGACGCGCGACGCGGCTGGGACCGGGTCGTGTACTGCCTGCTCGTCAACCACGTGGCCGAGATGCTCGCGGCCCTCTCCGACCTGCACCCGGAGACGGAGGCGGCACTGTGGGCACGCGTACGGGACACGCTGCGCGCCTACGCCGACCGGCACGGCTGCCCACCCCGCCTGGCCGCCCTGCTCGCCGGGGTGCCGCTGCCCGCCAAGACCAACCTGCTCACCCGCTGGGAGCGCAAGGCCGACCGCCGGGCCGGATACGTCCGGCTGCCGTCGCCGCTGGGCGAAGAGGTGCTGCACGAGGCGAAGAGGAGCTCCCGATGACCCACCCGACACCCGCGGTGCGCGAGCGTTCCCTGTCGCTGCCGTCCCCGGAACTCCCCGCCTACCTCTACGACTTGGCGGCCCTGCGCGCACACGCCGCCGGGATCCGGGCCGCGCTGCCCGGGCGGGTCGAGCTGTACTACGCGGCCAAGGCCAACCCGGAGCCGGAGATCCTGGCCGCGCTGGAGCCCTGTGTCGACGGATACGAGGTCGCGTCCGGCGGTGAACTCGCGCATGTCGCCAAGGCGGTGCCGGGCCGGCCGCTGGCCTTCGGCGGGCCCGGCAAGACGCCGGACGAGGTGACGGCCGCGCTGGAGCGGGGCGTCGAGCGTTTCCACGTCGAGAGCGAGCACGAGCTGCGCGTGCTGGCCGAGCTGGCCCGCCGCGTCGCGCCCCGGCGGCGTGTCGCGGTGCTGCCGCGCGTCAACCTGCCGGTGCCCGACGGCTCGCTCGCCGGGAGCTCGCTGGCGATGGGCGGGCGGCCGACGCCCTTCGGCATGGACCCCGCCCGGGCCGAGTCCGTGATCCGGGCGCTCGCCGACGGGACATATCCGCACATCGAACTGCGCGGCGTACACGCCCACTTGGCGAGCGGGCTGGGAGCGGCCGAGCTGCTGGGGGTCGCGGGGAGCGTGGTCGGCTGGGCCACGGGGCTCGGTGTGCCGGTCGCGGAGGTGAACGTCGGGGGCGGCATGAGCGTCGACTACGCCGACCCGGAGCGCCGCTTCGACTGGGCCGCGTACGGCGAGGGGCTGGCCCGGCTCACCGAGGCGCGTCCGGGGCTGACACTGCGGATCGAGCCGGGGCGGGCGCTCACCGCGTACTGCGGCTGGTACGCCACGGAGGTGCTGGACGTGAAGCACAGCCACGGCGAGGAGCTCGCCGTCGTCCGGGGCGGCACGCACCATCTGCGCACCCCGGCGACGAAGGGACACGACCAGCCCTGCTCCGTCCTGCCCGTGGACTCCTGGCCGCACCCCTGGCCCCGACCGGCGGCGAGGAGCGGGCCCATCACGCTCGCGGGGCAGCTGTGCACACCGAAGGACGTGCTGGCCCGCCGGGTACCGGTGCCGGAACTCAGGGCCGGGGACCGGGTGGTGTTCTCCCTGGCGGGTGCCTACGCCTGGAACATCTCGCATCACGACTTCCTGATGCATCCCGGGCCCGGGTTCCACTTCCTGGACGACGACGCCCAGTCCTCCTGAGCCGCTTGCGAGCGGGGTGCCCGCCGGACGGAGCCGGCGGGCACCGAGGGCCGTGGTACGTCAGGCCGCGGCCAGGGCGGGTGACCGCGGCCCAGCCGGTGTCACCGTCTGCTCCGCCTCAGCGAGCAGGGCCAAGAGCGTCGCCCGGGCACGGGCCACCCGAGAGCGGACCGTGCCGACCGGGCAGTCGCTCAGCGCGGCGGCCTCCGCGTACGGCAGACCGAGCAGCTGCGTGAGGACGAACGCCTCGCGCCGTTCCTCGGGCAGTCCGTCCATCAGCTCGACCAGAGCCACGCCGTCGTCGAAACCGGGCAGGCCGCGCGGCTGGGCGAGCTCGACCGCCAGCTCCCAGTCCGCCAGATCGGCCGGGCGGGGGCGGACGGCGGAGTACCGGAGGCTGTCCGCCACCGCACGCCTTGCGATGGCCAGCAGCCAGACGCGCGCCGAGGAACGGCCTTCGAACCGGTGCAGACTGCCGAGCGCCCGCAGGAACGTGTCCTGCGCCAGATCGTCCACGGCCTGCGGATCGGCGCACAGGTGGGCGACGTAGCGGATGACGTCACGGTGCAGGGCGCGCACGAAACGGTCGACGGCGGCGGAGTCGCCGCCGCGAGCGGCCAGCGCCCAGGCGGTTATCGACTCGTCGGCCGACGGGCATCGCTCGGATGAAAGGGGCAGGGCAGGAGTGATCACCTGGTGTCCTTCTCGGAATTCCGGGGGCACGCGAAACGCGCGTGCGGCCCGGTGAGCGGGGATACGGCCGCATCCGTACGGCGTGACGCACAGACGCACGACCGAGACCGGGGCGCGCGGAGTGCTGCCCCGGGACTGCCGGCTGCCGTCAGGCGGCAGCGGCCCCCACGGGCGGTCCTCGAGAGGTGATCGCGTGGACGAGAAGGAGAAGGCGCGGCGCGCGGTCCGAGGACCAACGCCGTACGCGCGCGGGCGGGGGCGGCGGCGTGGGAAGGGCGAACAGGAGCCGCAGCGGCGCGGCCAGCCGGCTGCCCACGGCGCGCAGCAGCCGGAAGACCGCCCGTTCGCCGTGACCCAGCCACAGACCGCACAGCAGCGCGGCCAGCAGGTGGGCGGCGAGCATACCGAGGGACGAGTCACCGCCCGGGGTGTGTCCCGTATACGCCATGTGGTGGGACATGGAGCCCATTTCGTGCCCCATGGATCCCATGCCGTGACTCATGGATCCCATGCCATGACCCATGGAGGGCGTGTCCATGGAGTCCGTGCCACCCACCGCCCCGGAGGCCGGCGCCGGCACGAGCGAGAAAGCCGAGTGCAGTCCGGTCTGGACGATCACGGCGACGGCGACGACCAGCCGGAGTCCGCGCTCGCGGCCCGCCAGGCACCAGCCCGCCGCACCCGTCACGGCCCAGCCGGCCACCAGTGTCGACAGGGGCACATGGTCGCCGGACATCATGACGTGCCCCAGGGCGGCGAGCACGACACAGACGGCCGCGAACACCGCGGCCCGTGTCGCGCGAGCACACCACCCAGCTGTCATGGCGCCTCATCTTCGCATCCGGCCCCACCCCGTCACCCCTGGGTACGGAAATCGCCCGGCCCTGATACTCAATCCGTGACGTGTGATCCAGGCCACTGTCCAGGAATCGATGCCTCCGGTCGGGTCACGGCAGAATCCCCGGCGTGGACATCACCGCGCAGGAGCTCAACCGGGCGACCCTCGGCCGTCAGATGCTGCTGGGCCGGGAGGTGATGGGGGCCGGGGAGGCCGTGCGGCGTGTGGTGGCGCTCCAGGCGCAGCATGCCGCCTCGCCGTACGTGGCGCTGTGGAACCGGCTGGCCGGCTTCTCTCCGGCCGAACTGGACGACGCCTTCGCACGGCGTGCGGTGGTCAAGGCGACCCTGATGCGGATCACGCTGCACGCGGTCCACGCGGACGACTACCAGGTGTTCCGCGAGGCGATGCAGCAGACGCTGTACGCCTCACGGCTCGGCTACCGCTTCGCCGCCGCGGGTCTCACACCGGCCGACGGCGAGGCCCTCGTCCCGGAGCTGCTGGACTTCGCCGACCGGCCGCGGACGGCCGCGGAGCTTCAGGCCTGGCTGGAGGACCGGGTCGGCGCGGACAAGAAGGCCGGCGCGTGGTGGGGACTCAAGGGGTACGCGCCGCTGCTGCACCTCCCGACCGGCGGGCCGTGGTCGTTCGGCACCCGGGCGTCGTTCGTCGCGGCGCGGACCGGTCCCGTGCCGACGGGCCGGGAGCCGGCGGCGGAGGCGCTCGGGCAGCTCATCCTGCGGTATCTGAAGGGTTTCGGGCCGGCGTCGGTCGCGGACGTGGCGCAGTTCGCGATGCTGCCGCGGCAGCCCGTACGCCAGGCGCTCCTCTCCCTGTCCGACGCGGTGGAGCAGCTGCGCGGACCGGACGGAACGGTCCTGTTCGACGTACCGGACGCCCCGCGCCCACCGGCGGACACCCCGGCCCCACCGCGGCTCATGGCCATGTGGGACAGCGTCCTGCTGGCCCACGCCGACCGCAGCCGCGTGATCCCCCCGGACTACCGCCGTCTGGTGATCCGCGTCAACGGTGACGTGCTGCCCACCCTCCTGGTCGACGGCCGGGTCGCCGGCGTGTGGCGCGCGATCGACGGCGGCATCGAGGCCACGGCGTTCCACGACCTGCCACGCACCACGTGGGACGGTCTCGCGGAGGAGGCCGCGTCGTTGACAAGACTCCTGACCGACCGCGACACCGAGGTCTACCGCCGCTACCACCACTGGTGGCCGAAACTCCCCGACGGGCACGTACGCCTGCTCACCGGCCGCGGGTGAGTCTCCTGTGCCGTAGGCGACTTCACGTCAGCGGTGGGCGTGCACGACGGCATGGCCCTTGCCCCGGCCGATCATCCACTTGTTGACCGGGGTCGTGATCAGGAAGGCGACCGCGAATCCGCCCAGCAGCGCGGACCAGAACAGTCCGTCCGTGAGGTGGGCCTCCATCGCGCCCGGGGTGAGCGCGATGATCGCGTTGTCGACGAGTTCCATCACCGCGATCGAGACCGTGTCCGCGGCCAGGGCGACCTTGATCGCGACCTTGAGGCCGAGGCCGGCCCGCAGGACCGCGAACAGGGTGAACGAGTAGCCGAAGAGGAAGGCGAGCCCGATCGCCAGGGCCATGGTGGGCACGTCGCCCCACGCGAGCGCGGTGCCGATGACCATGCCGAGGATCTCGCCGATCGCACACCCCGTCAGACAGTGCAGCGTCGCCTTCACGGCGGTCCCCCAGGACGCCGGCCCGCGCGGGTGCCGTTCGGGGTGGTGAGGGGTGTGGTCCATGACGTGCCAGTATGCGGCAGCCGCGTGCTTCCCTCGTGATCCATCCGCTTAGAGTGTCGGGTCATGACGACACAGGCGACCGCGTCAACGCAGGCGTATCTCTCCGAGTTGTTCTCCCTGGACGGCCGCGTCGCGGTGGTCACCGGCGGTAGTTCGGGTATCGGGCGCGCCATCACCGGTGCGCTCGCCCGCGCCGGCGCGAGCGTCGTGGTCGTGGCCCGTGGCGAGGCCGGACTGACGGCGACGGTCGAGGAGTTGACGGCTCAGGGCTGCCGCGCCGCGTGGGTCAGCGCGGATCTGAGCACGCGTGAGGGTGTGCGGACGGCCGCCGAGCGGGCGGTCGAGGCGTTCGGGGAGCCCGACATTCTCGTCAACAGTGCCGGGATCAATCTGCGCCCGCCGATGGACGAACTCACCGAGGAGGTCTGGGACCTCACGATGGCAGTCAACCTCGAGGCGCCCTTCCTGCTGGGGCAGCGCTTCGGCCCGGGCATGGCGGAGCGCGGGTTCGGGCGGATCCTGCACATCAGCTCGCAGCAGGCACATCGGGCGTTCGTGCAGAGCGGCGCGTACGGTGCCTCGAAGGGCGGTCTTGAGGCGCTGGCGCGTTCCCAGGCCGAGGCGTGGTCGCCGCGCGGCGTCACCTGCAACGTCCTGGTGCCGGGCTTCGTCATGACAGCGCTCAACAAGCGCCTTTCGTCGGATCCGGAGAAGGTGGCCGCCCTCGCCACCCGCACACTGATCGGGCGGAACGGCCTGGCCGAGGACTTCGCGGGCGCGGCCGTCTTCCTGGCGAGCCCGGCGTCCGCCTACGTCACCGGACAGTCCGTCTACGTCGACGGCGGTATGTCCGTCCACTGACGCGGCCGACCCTTCGTTCAGGCAGCGGCCGGGCCCTTCCGCCACACGAAGATCTCCGTGCTCGGGGCCCGTTCGGAGAACCGGCCCGACGGCGAGGCCTCGCGCAACAGCAGCCGCAGGTCCGCCTCGAAGTCGTCCCGGCGCTCTTCGAAGAGATGCGGAGCCGAGAACGACATGGAGAACACCCAGGCGACGATGTCGTCGAAGGTCCGCTCCAGCACCTGCCCGCCGGGCACGACGAGACGCCGGGGGCCGGAGAAGCCCGCCCGGGCGAACACCTCGTCCTCAGCGCCCGGTGTCCCTTGGGCCAGCACCCCGCGACCCGCTCGTCGCACGGGCCCGAGGTACCGCTTCACCAGGTCGTCGACCCCGGCGTAGGGGACGGCCGGGTGCGGCATGCCGTCGACGGTCCGGGGCTCCGTCTTCAGGTCGGCGATGTGCACCAGGGCCCCGCCGGGCCGGAGCATGTCCCGGACGGTCGCGGCCACCAGGTCGCGGTCCATCCAGTGGAAGGACTGACCGAAGGTGGCGACGGCGAACGTGCCGAGCCCCGCCGGCAGGTCTTCGGCCCGCGCCCGCACCCACCGGGTCTTGGCGCCCACTCCCCGGCCGACGGCCCCGCGCCCGGCTGCGGCGATCATCCCGCTGTCGGGATCCACCCCGACGATCTCGCCGAACAGATGCGCGAGGCTCAGGGCGATGGTCCCGGGCCCGCAGCCCACGTCCAGGAGGCGCCCCTCCCCGTCGAGCCGCAACTCCTCGGCGAGCGCGTCCGCCAGCCCGGCGGCGTACGGCAGCCGCCCCCGCTCGTAGTAGGCGGCGGTCCCCGAGAACAACGTGTCGTCCCACTCCCAGCCGACCACCACGCCCGCCCACCACCCTCACAGCACAGAACTCCGCGACCACCCGACCGGTCGACGACCCCCGATGATTCCACGGCCGGACCACCCGCCGGGGATCACCACCGGGCGCCCCGGCCGTCACCGGGCAGCACCGGGCAGCACCGGGCAGCACCGACCGGAGGCTCCCCCATCGGAGAGCGGCCGACGGGCGCTTGTCAGTGCCCGGTGTCACGCTGGGCACACTGGACCTGCGAAAGGGAAGCATCGCCATGATCACCACGGAGTTCGCCCCCGGTTCCCCCTGTTGGCTCGACCTCGGCACTCCGGACGTCCGGACCGCCGCTGCCTTCTACGGCGCCGTGCTCGGGTGGGACTACGAGTCCATGGGCGAGAGCGAGGACTTCGAGGGCGGGATGTTCCGGAAGGACGGCAAGATCGTCGCCGGGCTCGGCAAGCTCACCGAGGAGGGAGCACGCTCGGCCTGGATGCTCTACTACAGCGTCGCCGACGCAGACGCCACGACGAAGGCCGTGGAGCAGTCGGGCGGCAGCGTGCGCGTCGCGCCGATGGACCTCGAGGAATGGGGCCGGATGGCGCAGTACACCGACCCGCAGGGAGGCCAGTTCGCCGTCTGGCAGCCGGGGACGACCAAGGGCCTCGATCTGGTCGACCAGCCGGGCTCGCTGTCCTGGACCGAGCTGTACACGAGCGACGCGGCGGCCGCGAAGGAGTTCTACGGCGGGCTCTTCGACTGGCAGTTCAGTGACATGCCGCTGCCGGGCGGCGGAGGCACGTACACCCTCATCACCCCCGCCGGACTGCCCGAGGAGCGGATGCACGGCGGGCTCATGGAGGTCGGCAAGACGGACCTGTCGCTGGCGAACGGGCGGCCGTACTGGCACCCGGTCTTCGCCGTCGACGACTGTGACGCGGCGGTGGCCAAGGTCAGGGAGAACGGCGGCAGCGTGCAGATGGGCCCCGAGGACGCGGAGGGTGTCGGCCGGCTGGCCGTCTGCCTCGACCCGGCCAACGCGGACTTCGTGGTGCTCACCCCGGCCCAGGGCTGAACCGGCCCGCCGCCCGGTGAACGGGGGGGTGCGGCCGGCCCGCAGCCGGGCGATTCACCACCAGCGATGACTGTCCCCGGCGATACGCCGCTTCCCGAGCGGCTGCACCTCGCGGGCGTTGCCCTCGGGGAACAGGCTCCTGTAGTGCGCCAGCGCGGCGGCGGACGCCTGGACCGGATGGGTCAGGACCGTCCAGCGCACCCCGGTGGTGTAGGGGCAGGTCGTGGTGGACCCGAGGTAGCGGTAGGACTCGGTGCAGGGCGGCAGCAGGGTGTCGATGTCCACGTCGGGCACGTCCCAGGGGTCTTCGTTCCGGCGGGCGGATTCCAGCAGCCGGTCCAGGGAGCCGTTGGGGTCGCCCGGGTGGACGAAGACGGCGAGCACCGCGTACTCCTTCGCACCGGCCGCGCTCGCGTCTCCGTCCCCGTGCCCGTGCCCGTGCCCGCCCTCGATCGTCCGTGCGTACTTCAGGTGCTGTTCCATCGGGAACGCCACCCCGCCGACGGTGTGCTCGGACGGCGTGTGCCAGTGGATGTCCTCCAGGTGGTAGGTGGCGTCGCCGACGCTCATCAGGCAGTCCTGTCCGCGCGGCGGCTCGGCCTTCACCGAGCCCTCCTCGGCCCGGACGCAGTCGGGCCGGTGCCGCTTCGGACGCTCGAAGCGCAGACACATCGTGAGCCGCGCCGGATGGCGCAGGCGCAGGGGTGGCAGGGCCGAGACGTCGGTGGCCTGCGGACGGATGTCGACCGGGCTCTGGGACTGCAGCGCGGTGCCGACGGCGGAGTGGGCGGGAGCGGTCAGGGACACGGGGGATCACCTTCGGGCGGCGGGCGGACGGCCGGGCAACGACGACCGCATCCTTTTCCCCCGACGCCGCCCGGGACGCGCGAGGTCACCCGGACTGCTGAACACCCCGGATCGCGGCCCAGACGCGCTACGGTCGCGGCATGAACCAAGATCCCGACGCGGCGCCTGAGGAACCCGGCGAGGACACCGTCCGCGCGTTCGCCGGTCTGGCGCGGGACTGGGCGGCGGCGATCGTCTCCAACGACCCCGCACGCATCGCGGGCTTCATGGCGGACGAGTGGGTGATCGTCTCCGCGTCGGGGATCGATCCGAAGGAGAGGTTCCTCTCCCTCGTCGAGTCCGGGGAGCTCACCCACTCCGCGATGGACCTCAGGTCCCGGCCCAGGGTCCGCGTCTACGGCGACATTGCCGTGGTCACCGGACGGGTCACCAACACGGCCCACTACCAGGGCGAGCGCTACGACGCCGACGAGTGGACGACGGACGTGTTCGTGAAGCGGGACGGGCGCTGGCGGTGCGTGCTGAGCCAGATCACGTCGGCGGCCCCCGGAACCACATCAGCGGCCCCTGAATGAGCGTTCATGTGATTTGCATATGATGCGCAAATGCACGACTACAGCATCAGGGAAGCCACGCCTGCGGACATCGACGGGGCGCGGGTGGTGATGCTGGACGCCGTGTACCGCGACTTCGACACCGGCTATGTGCCGGGCTGGCACGCCGACATCATCGACCCGGTGCCGTTCTACGTCGAACCGCCGCGGCACACCCTCCTGGTGGCCGTGGACGAGCGGGACGGGACGGTGGCGGCCACGGGGGCGCTGGACGCGCGCGGGCCGGCGCATCCGCCGAACCCGCGCTGGCTGGCCGAGCGGTACCCCTCGGGCGAGACCGCGCAGCTGCGGCGGTTGTACGTCGGCCCCGCACACCGGCGGCGCGGACTGGCCCGGCGGCTGGTGGCAGGCCTGGTCGACTTCGCCCGGGCCGACGGTGGTTACCGCTCCGTGTATCTGCACACATACCCGCACTCGCCCGGTGCGATGGGCCTGTGGCGGACGCTGGGCAAGGTGGTGTGCGACGAGCGGGAGGAAGTGCCCGGCGGAGGCACCGGCGTGGTGCACTTCGAGATTCCCTTCGCTTGAGCACCACGGGGACGACGCTGAACACCTCGACCTCACCCCTGGCCAAGGGCCTCGCCGCCCTGCGCGTCCTCGCTCGGGGCGGCGCCCCGACGCTGCTGTGGCGGGCCGTGCTCATGACCGCCCTGGTGAGCGCGATCGGGCTGCTGCCGTGGCTGTCGCGCACCGACCCGGCGCTGACCGTGCTCAAGGCTCGCTCGGCGGACCGCGATCCGACGCCCGAGACCCTGCGCGCCATCCGCGACCAGCTCGGCCTGGACGACGGCCCGCCGGCACTGCTCGGCCGCTGGCTGGGCGGGCTGCTGCACGGGGACGCGGGCACGTCGTGGGTGTCCGGCGGCCAGGTGCTGCCCGGCGTGGTGCAGGCGCTCGGCGCGTCGCTGCTGCTGATGTCCGGGGCGCTCGTGGTCGCGGCGGGCACCGTGGCGGCGGTGTGCGCCCGCACACTCCGGGTCGGCTCGCGGGGGCGACTCGCCGCACGCGGCCCCGGCGGCACGGCGTCGGCGGTGCCGGCCGCGCTGCCCGAGTTCCTCGTCGCCTCCGTGCTGGCCTCGGTGATCGGCGTCCAGCTGGGCTGGCTGCCCGCCCTCGGCTGGTACGGGCCGCAGTGGATGGTGCTGCCGTCGCTGGCCCTCGGTCTGCCCGCCGGGGCGATCCTCGGACGGATGCTGGACGACCTGCTGCCCGGCGCGTTCGCCGAACCGTGGGCCCTGGCGGCCGCGGCACGCGGCGTCCCGCCGAGGTCCGTGGCACGGCAGGCGGTGCGCCGCTGCGTGCCCGGACTGCTGCCCAATCTGGGCCTGTTCGTGGTCGGCCTGACGGGCGGCTCGGTCGCCGTAGAGCAGATCTTCGACATCCCGGGCCTGGGCCGGCTCACCCTGCACGCCGCCCTCGCCCAGGACCTGCCCGTCCTGCAGACCGGCACCCTCGCCCTCGTCCTGGTCGCGGCCCTCGCCGGGGTCCTCGCCCGGCTGTCGGCCCGGCTGCTCATCGGGCCCGCGCTGCGCGACGGCGCCCTGCACTCCCTGCACCGGCCCGGCCCGTCCGCGCCCCGCGCCCTGCCCCTGCTCTACGGGGCACTGCTCGCCGTCGTCATCGGGTTCGGCCTGCCCCGCGACGCGCTCGCCCTGGACACCCTCGCCAGGCTGCGGCCCCCCTCCCTGGCGCACCCGTTCGGGACGGACGCGCTGGGCCGGGACGTCCTGGCCCGGGTCTCCCACGGCGCGCTGACCACCCTCGGCATCGCCCTCGCGGTGAGCGCCGCCGCCCTCGTCGCCGGGCTGCTGCTGGGCCTGCTGCCGAGGCTGTCGGGGCCGCTGGTCGACACCGTCGCCGCCGTGCCGCCCGTCCTGGCCGGACTCCTCGTCGCCGGCATCGCGGGCAGCGGGCCCTGGACGCCGGCGTTCGCCGTGAGCGTCGTGGCCTGGTCCCCGCTGGCCGCCCACACGTCCTCCCTGCTGCGGCAGGAACGCGCGACCACCCACCTGGCCGCGACCCGCGCGCTGGGCGCCGGCCGCTGGTACCTGCTCTGGCACGAACTGCTGCCGGCCGTGCTGTCGCCGGTGGCCCGGCACGCCCTGCTCCGGCTGCCCGGCATCGCGCTGAGCCTCGCCGCGCTCGGCTTCCTCGGCCTGGGCGCCCAGCCGCCGTCCCCCGAGTGGGGCCTGCTGCTCGCCGAGAACCAGCCGTACGCCGAGCGCGCCCCGTGGGCCGTCCTCTTCCCCGCCGCCGTACTCGCCCTGCTCGGGGCGCTCGCGGTGACGGCCGCGGACGGCGTACGGCTGCCCCGGCGGCGCAGGAAGCCCGAGGGCCCGGCCGGGCCGCCCGGGGAACGGGCCATGCCCCCGCAGCGGCAGCGGAACAGCCCCGGCGCCTTCCTGGCCTCTGTGTCCACGTCCACCTCACCGGCAGAAGAACGATGACCGACCTCATCTCCCGCGTGCTGGCCCGCCGGGCCGCCCGTACGTCCAAGACCCCGCGCGAGAGCGCCTGGCGGCTCTGGACGGAGCTGTCGCCGCTGCTGCGGCTGCTGATCCTGACCCAGCTCGCCTTCAACGTCGGCTTCTACGCGGTCCTGCCGTTCCTCGCCGAGCATCTCGGCACCGCGATCGGCATGGCGGGCTGGCTGGTCGGATTCGTGCTCGGGCTGCGCACCTTCAGCCAGCAGGGGCTGTTCGTGGTCGGCGGCTGGCTCGTCGACCGGTTCGGGGTGCGGCCGGTCGTGCTGGCCGGCTGTGTGCTGCGGATCGCCGGGTTCGCGTGGCTCGGGTACGCGGAGGCGAGCTGGGCCGTGATCGGCGCCGTCCTGGTGATCGGTTTCGCCGCGGCGCTGTTCTCTCCCGCCGTGGAGTCCGAGGTGGCCCGCCAGGCGGTGGTCTGGGAGGAGGAGGGACACGGCTCGCGCACGCGTCTCCTGGCCCTGTTCAGCGTCGCGGGCCAGGCCGGGGCCTTCGTCGGACCGCTGCTCGGCGGGTTGCTGCTCGCCGTCGACTTCCGCACCGCGTGCCTCGCCGGTGCGGCGGTCTTCGTGCTCGTCCTGGCCGGGCATCTGTGGCTGATGCCGCAGCACATCCCGGGCCGGGTCCGTACCCGGGAGGGGGGCGGGGCGCGCGTGCTGCTGCGCAACCGCCGCTTCCTGGCCCTGTGCGGGGCGTACGGCTCGTACCTGCTCGCCTACAACCAGCTGTATCTGGCCCTGCCGGACGAGGTGCAGCGCGCGGCGGGCTCCCAGGCGCCGCTGTCCTGGCTGTTCGCCCTGTCCTCGGTGCTGGTGGTGTTCACCCAGCTGCCGGTGACCCGCTGGGCGGGCGACCGGCTGGACCTGCGCCGCTCCATGACGGCCGGGCTGCTGCTGATCGCGGCCGGTTTCGCGGTGGTGGCCGCGGCGCGCCCCGCCGGCTGGACGGGAGTCACCGGACTGCTGCCCGCCGCGGGCTTCGTCGTGCTGCTCACCGTGGGACAGATGCTGGTCGTGCCCGCCGCCCGCGCCTGGGTGCCCGACCTGGCCGAGGAGGGCCGGATCGGCCTCTACATGGGCGCGCTGTCCTCCGTCTCCGGACTGATCGTCCTGGCCGGCAGCGCGGCCACCGGCTCCCTGCTCGACCTCGGCCTCCCGGCCGCCGTGCCCTGGCTGGTCCTCGCGGCCGTACCGGCCCTGACGGTGGCTCTGCTGCCGCGCCGGGAGGAGCGGGCAGAGGGGGCGGACGAGACGGCCTGATCCGGCACACCCGGGCACCAGAAGACGACCCCGGCGCCCCGAGGCGCGCGAAGGACACCCCCGGCAACCGCGCGCACCGCACCGTCACCCAGCCGGGCGACTCCTCCGCTCCCGGATTTCCGGGACCGTACCGTCCCTCTCCCCCGCTGCGGAGATCATTGGCCACGCGGCGCCAGTATCCTGGGTCGGCTGCGATGTTCCCCACCAACCCCCGCGTCAAAACGGGGAGTTCGGCATGCGGCGACGTACCTTCCCCCACGCATGAGACGAGGACGAGTGCTGCTAGCGGGCCGCTACCGGCTGGATGTTGAGATCGGGCGCGGTGGAATGGGAGAGGTCTGGCGCGCGTACGACGAGACGCTCGCCAGAGCGGTGGCCGTCAAGCTGCTGCTGCCCCAGGACACCGACGTCACGGCGGCCTCACGGTTCCGTCTGGAGGCCCAGACCGCCGGGCGTCTCAACCACCCCAATCTGGTCGGTGTCCTGGACTTCGGCGAGTACGACAACCGGCTGTACCTGGTGATGGAACTGGTCGAAGGAGACAGCCTCGCCGGGGTGCTGGCCGTCTCCGGCGCGCTTCCCGCCGAGCGGGTGGCCGATCTCGCCGCGCAGGCCGCCGCCGGGCTCGCCGCCGCACACGCGCAGGGCATCGTCCACCGTGACGTCAAACCCGCCAACCTCCTGCTGGACGCCCACGGCACCCTGAAGATCGGCGACTTCGGCATCGCCCGCTTCCTCGACGATCCCGGCGCCGCGCTCACCGCCACCGGCCAGATCGTCGGTACCGGCCTCTACCTCGCGCCCGAACGCGCCCTGGGCCAGCCCGCCGGTCCCGCCTCCGACATGTACTCCCTGGGGTGTCTGCTCTACCAACTCCTCAGCGGACGGCCGCCGTTCCAGGCCGACACCGCCGTCGCGCTCCTCCACCAGCACCTCGATTCCGCACCCGTACCGCCCCGCGAGCTCGGTGTCGCCGGACTCCCGCCGGCCTTCGAGAACTACCTGCTCGGCCTGCTCGCCAAGCAGCCCGAGGACCGGCCCACCGCCCAGCGGACCGCCGAGTGGTTCGCCGGCGGTGCCTGGCGAGGACTGCCCGAGCCGCTGCCGGAGGCCGCGCCCCCGGTGACGTCCGCCACGCCGAGGCCGTATCCGGCCACCGAGACCCGCGACCCGGCCACGTACGCGCTGCCCGGCGCCCCGGGTCTGCGCACCGGCCGCACGCCCCAGGCCGGTCGTTCGCGTCGCGCCGCACCCCGGGGCGGCAACGACAACCGGCGCAGAGCGGCGGCGACGGTCGCCGCGGCGGCGCTCTTCGCCGCCGCGATGCTCGCCGGCATGCTGTGGTTCTCGCCCGACGACACCGCGACGCAGGGCACGGAACCCGACGCGTCCCCCTCCGCGAGCAGCCCCGCCGCCACGCCGTCCGCCGGCTCCGCCTCGCCCCTTTCCTCCGCTCCGGGGGCGGACACGGCTCCGGACGCCACTGCTCCGGCCGTCGGCACAGTGGCCGATATCACCCCGTCCACCACCGCGCCTCCTCCCCCGACCCCCGTCGAAGAGACGCCCAGCCCCACGACTCCGGCGCAGGAGACGGCCGACCCGCCGCGAATGGCGGACAAACCCCAGCAGGAGAAGCCCCGTCAGACCTGGGAGAACGGCGACGACGATGACGACGGGGGCGACGACTGAGCGGCCCTGCGCCGGTGTGCGAGCGGTCGCCCCCTCGCGCGCCCCCTCGGGTGGCTTGTCATCGTCCTTATCTCGGCATTACTGTCACCACGCCTTGGTGAACGGGAAAGCCGGTGTGATGCCGGTGCGGCCCTCGCCACTGTGAATCGGGAAGTCCGGCTCCGGCCCTCACGGGCAGCCACTGGGTCCTTGTGACCCGGGAAGGCGGAGTACGGGCGGTGGTACCCGTAAGCCAGGAGACCGGCCAAGGCGCGTCAACCATCCACGAGGTGCTGGAGAGGGTCTGCTGAGCCATGCACATAGCCGAGGGATTTCTGCCGCCGGCACACGCGGTCGCCTGGGGCGTCGCGTCGGCGCCGTTCGTCGTCCACGGGGTCCGGTCGCTCACCCGTGAAGTGCGCGAGCACCCAGAGAGCACCCTGCTCCTCGGTGCCTCCGGTGCCTTCACGTTCGTCCTGTCCGCTCTGAAACTGCCGTCGGTCACCGGCAGTTGCTCCCACCCCACCGGAACGGGCCTGGGAGCCATCCTCTTCCGGCCACCCATCATGGCGGTGCTGGGCACCATCACCCTGCTCTTCCAGGCGCTGCTGCTCGCACACGGCGGTCTGACCACGCTCGGCGCCAACGTGTTCTCCATGGCGATCGTCGGGCCCTGGGCCGGATACGCCGTGTACAAACTGCTGCGGCGGTACGACGTGCCGCTGATGGTCGCGGTCTTCTTCGGGGCGTTCTTCGCCGACCTGTCCACGTACTGCGTCACCAGCGTGCAGCTGGCGCTCGCCTTCCCCGACCCGGGCAGCGGATTCGTGGGCGCGCTCGGAAAGTTCGGCACCATCTTCGCCGTCACCCAGATCCCGCTCGCGGTCAGCGAGGGGCTGCTGACGGTGCTCGTGATGCGGCTGCTGGTGCAGTCCAGCAAGGGCGAACTGACCCGGCTGGGCGTACTCCTCGCCAAGAAGCAGTCCGTGACCGAGACCGAGGCGGCGGCCCGATGAAGAAGAACACGAAGATCAACCTCCTGCTGCTGCTCGCGGTGGTAGCGCTCGCCGTACTGCCGCTCGCGCTCGGCCTCGGCGACCACAAGGAGGAGCCGTTCACGGGCGCCGACGGTGAGGCGGAGACGGCGATCACCGAGATCGAGCCGGACTACAAGCCCTGGTTCTCGCCGCTGTACGAACCGCCGTCCGGTGAGATCGAGTCGGCCCTGTTCTCCCTCCAGGCCGCGCTCGGCGCCGGTGTCCTCGCCTACTACTTCGGTCTGCGCCGGGGCCGGCGGCAGGGTGAGCGGCAGGCGCGGGAGCGCGATGCCGAGGAGTCCACGGCCGAAAGGGCCTGAGCCGTGCTGCCGATCGACGCGGCGGCGCACAGCAGTCGCTGGCGCCGCCGCCATCCCGTGGACAAGGCCGTGCTCGGTCTGGGACTCACCGTGCTGGCCATCTCGCTGCCGCCCTGGCCGGGCGCGGCCCTGGTGCTCGTGACAGCCGTGTCCGTGCTGTTGGGGCCGGCCGGGGTGCCCGGCCGCCGGCTGTGGCGGGCCTACCGCGTGCCGCTGGGCTTCTGCGTGACCGGCGCGGTCACGCTGCTCGTGCAGGTCGGCGGGCCGGAGGGCTTCGTCTCCCTCGCGGACGACGGGCCCCTGCGGGCCGGGGAGTTGCTGCTGCGCACCTCGGCGGCCTCCCTGGGGGTGCTGCTGTTCGCCTTCACCACACCCATGTCCGATCTGCTGCCGCGCCTGGTCCGGGCCGGCGTCCCGGCGCCGGTCGTCGATGTCGCGCTCGTGACGTACCGCATGAGCTTTCTGCTGCTGGACTCCGTGCGCCGGATCCGCGACGCGCAGGCCGCCCGGCTCGGGCACACCACGCGGGCCGCCGCCTGGCGTTCGCTGGGCGGACTCGGCGCCACCGCGTTCGTCCGGGCCTTCGACCGGGCGGCCCGCCTCCAGGCCGGGCTCGCCGGGCGCGGCTACGACGGGACCCTGCGGGTCCTGGTGCCCGAGGCCCGCGTCTCCGTCCGCTTCACGGTCGCCAGTTGTGCGCTCCTCGCGGCACTGGCCGTCCTCACCTTCGTACTGGAAAGGCCGCTGACATGAGCGAGCCCGCCCTCGTCGCCCTGCGGGGCGCGTCCTTCGCCTACGAGGACGGCCCGGCCGTGCTCAGCGGCCTCGACTTCGAGATCCGCGAGGGGCGCGCGCTCGCGCTGCTCGGCCGCAACGGCAGCGGCAAGACCACGCTGATGCGGCTGCTCAGCGGCGGGCTGCGGCCGCACGAGGGGCGGTTGACGGTCGACGGGCAGCCGGTGACGTACGACCGCAAGGGCCTGACCCGGCTGCGGACGACCGTCCAGCTCGTGGTCCAGGACCCGGACGACCAGCTGTTCGCGGCGTCCGTCGAGCAGGACGTGTCGTTCGGGCCGCTGAACCTCGGGCTGTCCGATACGGAGGTAAGGGCGCGGGTGGCGGAGGCGCTCGCCGCCCTGGACATCACCGCCCTGGCCGACCGGCCCACCCATCTGCTCTCCTACGGGCAGCGCAAGCGGACCGCCATCGCGGGCGCGGTCGCCATGCGGCCGCGTGTCCTGGTCCTCGACGAGCCGACGGCCGGACTCGACCCCGACGGCCAGGAACGGCTCCTGGCCACGCTCGACGGGCTGCGTGCGAACGGCACCACGGTGGTGATGGCCACTCACGACGTCGATCTCGCCCTGCGCTGGGCCGACGACGCGGCGCTCCTCACCCCGGACGGTGTGCACCTCGCTCCGGCGCCGACGGCACTGGCCCGGACCGACCTCCTCCGGCAGGCGGGACTGCGGTTGCCGTGGGGTGCCGCCGCCGCGGACCTTCTGCGCGCGCAAGGGCTGTTGACCGGTTCGGCGCCCGGCCCGCGCACCCCGGACGAGCTGGCCGCGCTGGCGGCGGGGCGGCCGGTGAGCGGCGGCTGAGGGTCGCTTCCGCGGCCTTCCCGTGTATAGGCTGGCGGTGCAGCTGGTTCGCCCCGTCCGCCAGGCGGGATGCGTCGCAAGAGGGAACCCGGTGGGAATCCGGGACTGCCCCGCAGCGGTGAGCGGGAACGACCGCCGTCATACGCACTGGGCCCACGAGGGGCCCGGGAAGCGACGGCCAGTAGGTGTTCTCACACGGTGAGACGTGCCCGCGAGTCCGAAGACCTGCCAACTGCCCGCGCGCGGACGATCCGTGCGCGGACATTCCGGTGACCTCGAGGGCGGGTCGGCGTACCTACCAGGCGGACGTCCGCGCTGTGTCGCGCGAGGTCGTCTCCGTCCGGTTCGTCACCCCTTCGCGCTCTCGTCCCGTCGCCGGGATCTCAGGGATTCGTCTCGCGAAGGAGATCTCCGTGACCACCAAGCCCGCAGCCGCGGCAGCACGGGCCACCGTGTACGGCTACCCCCGCCAGGGACGGAACCGGGAGCTGAAGAAGGCGATCGAGGGCTACTGGAAGGGCCGCGTCACCGCCGACGCCCTCCGGGCCACCGCCGCCGACCTGCGTGCCTCGAACTGGCGGCAGCTGGCCGACGCCGGCATCGACGAGGTCCCGACGGGCGACTTCTCGCTCTACGACCACGTCCTGGACACCACCGTCATGGTCGGCGCGATCCCCGGCCGCCACCGGGACGCCGTCGAGGCGGACGCCCTGGACGGCTACTTCGCCATGGCGCGTGGCACGCAGGACGTGGCGCCGCTGGAGATGACCAAGTGGTTCGACACGAACTACCACTACCTGGTGCCCGAGCTGGGTCCGGACACGGTGTTCACCGCCGACTCGTCCCAGCAGGTCGCCGAGCTGCGCGAAGCGCTGGCGCTCGGCCACACCGCGCGCCCCGTCCTCGTCGGCCCCGTCACGTATCTGCTCCTCGCCAAGCCCGCTCCGGGGGTGCCCGCGGACTTCGAGCCGCTCACGCTCCTGGACCGGCTGCTGCCCGTGTACTCCGAGGTCCTCGCCGACCTGCGCGCGGCGGGCGCCGAGTGGGTCCAGCTGGACGAGCCGGCCCTGGTCCAGGACCGGACCCCGGCCGAGCTGAACGCCGCCGAGCGCGCCTATCGCGACCTCGGAGCCCTCACCGACCGGTCGAAACTGCTGGTCGCCTCGTACTTCGACCGGCTCGGGAACGCCCTGCCGGTGCTGGCGAAGGCGCCGGTCGAGGGACTCGCGGTGGACTTCACGGAGTCGGCGGCGGCCAACCTGGACGATCTGGCCGCGGTCGGCGGTCTGCCGGGCAAGCGGCTGGTCGCCGGTGTCGTCAACGGCCGCAACATCTGGATCAATGACCTGGCGGCCTCGCTCTCCCGGCTCGGCACGCTCCTGGGCCTCGCCGACCGGGTCGACGTCTCGGCCTCCTGCTCCCTCCTGCACGTGCCGCTGGACACGGGGGCGGAGCGGGACATCGAGCCACAGGTCCTGCGCTGGCTCGCCTTCGCTCAGCAGAAGACCGCCGAGATCGTCACCCTCGCGCGCGGTCTCGCGCGGGGCACGGACACGATCGGCGCGCAACTCGCCGCGAACCGGGCGGACCTGTTCTCCCGGGCGAACTCCCCGATCACCCGTGACCCGGCCGTCCGTGCCCGCACGGCCGCGGTGTCCGAGGCGGACGCCCGCCGCTCGCTGCCGTACGCCGAGCGGACCGCCGCCCAGCGCGCCCGGCTCGGGCTGCCCCTGCTGCCGACCACCACGATCGGCTCCTTCCCGCAGACCGGTGAGGTACGTACCGCCCGGGCGGACCTGCGCGCGGGCCGTATCGGCACGGCCGGCTACGAGGAGCGCATCAAGGCCGAGATCCAGGAGGTGATCTCCTTCCAGGAGAAGGCCGGACTGGATGTACTGGTGCACGGCGAGGCCGAACGCAACGACATGGTCCAGTACTTCGCGGAGCAGCTCACCGGCTGTCTCGCCACGCAGCACGGCTGGGTCCAGTCCTACGGCACCCGCTACGTCCGTCCGCCGATCCTGGCCGGCGACATCTCCCGGCCCGAGCCGATGACCGTGCGCTGGACGACGTACGCGCAGTCCCTCACGGACCGTCCGGTCAAGGGCATGCTCACCGGCCCGGTCACCATGCTCGCCTGGTCCTTCGTCCGTGACGACCAGCCGCGTGCCGAGACGGCCCGGCAGGTCGCCCTCGCCCTGCGCGACGAGGTGAGGGACCTGGAGGCGGCCGGGACGTCGGTCATCCAGGTCGACGAGCCCGCCCTGCGCGAGACCCTGCCGCTGCGTGCCGCCGACCGGCCGGAGTATCTGGGGTGGGCCACGGAGGCCTTCCGGCTCAGCACGGGCGGCGTGCGGCCGGACACGCAGATCCACACGCACATGTGCTACGCCGAGTTCGGCGACATCGTGCAGGCCATCGACGACCTCGACGCGGACGTCATCAGCCTGGAGGCCGCCCGCTCTCATATGCAGGTCGCCCACGAGCTCGCCTCGCACGGCTATCCGCGCGAGGCGGGGCCGGGTGTCTACGACATCCACTCCCCGCGGGTTCCCGGTGCGGAGGAGGCGGCCGACCTGCTGCGCACCGGCCTGAAGGCCATCCCCGCCGAACGGCTGTGGGTCAACCCCGACTGCGGCCTGAAGACACGCGGCTGGACCGAAACCCGCGCCTCCCTGGAGAACCTGGTCACGGCGGCCCGGACCGTCCGGGCCGAACTCGGTCAGACACCGGGGCGGTGAGGGACCGGCCGGTGTGACGTCCTGAAGCAAGGGGCCGGGGGCGGGCCCGCACACGGGCTCGCCCCCGGCCGGGGCCGTAGGAGCCTGCGGCGGCAGTTGCTTCGGCGCCGGCCCGCTCGCCGGACCTGGTGCCGCCGGGCGCTTCAGGCACGGCGGACGGCAGGCGAGCGCCGTGTACGGCCGCCCGGCCGCCGCCTCAGGTCCGCCGAGCCGTTCAGCTCGCGGTCGCGGCCGCCGCCGCCCGGCCCGCCGCTCGGCCCGAGAAGAGGCAGCCGCCGAGGAAGGTGCCTTCGAGGGAGCGGTAGCCGTGGACGCCGCCTCCGCCGAAGCCTGCGACCTCGCCGGCCGCGTACAGACCGTTGATCGGCTTGCCGGAGGCGTTCAGGACGCGGCCGGCGAGGTCGGTCTGCAGGCCGCCGAGGGTCTTGCGGGTGAGGATGTTGAGGCGTACGGCGATCAGCGGGCCCGCGCCGGCGTCCAGGATCCGGTGGGCGGAGGCGGTGCGGCTGAGGGTGTCGCCGGGGTAGGCGAGGGCGTTGCGGATGCCCATGACCTGGGCGTCCTTGGTGTACGGGTTGGCGATCTCGCGGTCGCGGGCCTCGATCTGCCGCTGCAGACCGGCCAGGTCGATCAGGTCGTCCCCCGTCAGTTTGTTCATGCCGGCGACGAGTTCGGGCAGGGTCGTGGCGACGACGAAGTCCTCGCCCTTCTCCTTGAACCGCTCGATCGGCTCGGGGGTCTGCCAGATGCGCGACAGCAGCTTCCAGACGTTCTTCTCGGTGAGGTCCGGGTTCTGCTCCGAGCCGGAGAGCGCGAACTCCTTGGCGATGATCTTCTGGGTCGTGACGAACCAGGAGTAGTCGTATCCGGTGTCGGTGATCGACTTGAGGGTGTGGAGTGTGTCGTAGCCCGGGATGTCGGGGCTGGAGAAGCGCTTGCCCGTGGCGTCGAACCACATGGAGGACGGGCCGGGCAGGATGCGGATGCCGTGGTCGGGCCAGATCGGGTCGTAGTTCTTCAGGCCCTCGGTGTAGTGCCACATGCGGTCGGGGTTGACGATCCGTCCGCCCGCCTTCTCGGTGATCGCGAGCATCCGGCCGTCCACGTGCGCGGGCACACCCGTGATCATGGACTTCGGGGGCGTACCGAGGCGCGCGGGCCAGTTCTGCCGGACGAGGTCGTGGTTGGCGCCGATGCCGCCCGAGGTGACGATCACGACGGGGGCGCTCAGTTCGAAGTCGCCGACGACCTTGCGGGAGCTGGGCTTGCCGCGTGCCGCGCTGCTGGGCTCCAGGACCTTTCCGCGTACCCCGGTGACGGCGCCGTTCGTGACGATCAGGTCGTCCACCCGGTGGCGGAACCTGAACGTCACCTTGCCGTCCTCCACGGCCGCGCGCACCTTCTTCTCGAAGGGCTCGACCACGGCAGGACCGGTGCCCCAGGTGACGTGGAAGCGGGGTACGGAGTTGCCGTGCCCGTCCGCGAGGCCGCCGCCGCGCTCGGCCCAGCCGACGATCGGGAACCACTGCATACCGAGCCCCGCGAGCCAGGAGTGCTTCTCCCCCGAGGCGAAGTCCACGTACGCCTCGGCCCACTTGTGAGCCCAGTGGTCCTGGCCCGACGGGTCGGTGATGCCGCGGTCGAAGCCGGCCGTGCCCAGCCAGTCCTGCCAGGCCAGTTCCTGCGAGTCCTTGATGCCCATCAGGCGCTGCTCGGGGGAGTCGACGAAGAACAGCCCGCCGAAGGACCAGAAGGCCTGCCCGCCCAGGCTGGCCTCCGGCTCCTGGTCGAGCAGCAGCACCTTGCGTCCGGCGGCGGCCAGTTCGGCGGTGGCGACGAGCCCGGCGAGGCCGTGGCCGATGACGATGGCGTCCGCGTCCGACGATCCGGCGCCGGCCGCGAAGGCCGGGAACGTCGCCTGCGCGAGCGCGGCACCGGCGAGCACACCGCCCGCCACGGTCAGGGCACGGCGGCGGGTGAACGCGGCGGGTTCTGACGGGTGTTCCATGGGCCGCCTTCCGGAGGAGGTGCGCAGGGGTCGGGAGAGGCCCCTGTGACAACCAAGGGGTGTTACCGACGGTAGCCCAGGAGTTCTGGAGGCCGCCAGAGCCCTGCGCCGATGAACTCAAGGGCACGGTTCGGGAGTTGGCAAGGAGGCGTACCCGGCCGCCCGAAATGCGTTTGTCCGCCCGCGACGCACCCCACCACGGTGCCGAGGTGGATGCCGTGGCGTGTCCTCGAAGGCGGACGGGCGGGCCTGGGCGTCGCGCAGGAGTGTGGTGTCGACCTTCTCGGAGCGGTCGAAGCGGTAGACGCCGTTGCGTTCCTGGAAGACGTCGGTGAGCTGGGTGTAGCAGTAGCCGAACATGTCCGGGTCGTGGAGCAGTACGCCGGTCAGGCCGGTGAAGCGCGCGATGAACTCCTCGGCACTGCGCGGCCGTTGCCCGTAGCCCCAGGAGGTGTCCTGGTCGTCGCCATCCGTGCCGGCCGCCGCGTCCGGGTCCCACCAGATACCGCCGAACTCGCTGCAGAAGTACGGCTGTCCACGGTAGGGCACCGACCACGGCCGTCCGTCCGGCGCCTGGTTGACGTACGGCCGGTCCTGCGCCAGACCCTCCATCGTCTTGGCGAAGGCGTCGGGGTCCTGCTCGTAGCAGTGCGAGTCGTAGACGTCGGTCTCCGGCACCCGGTGGGCGTAGCCGGACGCGTCGATCACCGGGCGGGTGGGGTCGGCCTGCTTGGTGGCCAGGAACATCGCCCGGGTGACGTCGTCGAGCCCGGTGACGCGGTCGTGCAGCGGCTGGTACGTCTCGTTCAGCGGGCACCAGCCGACGATCGAGGGGTGGGAGTGGTCGCGCTCCAGGGCCTCCAGCCACTGGGTGACGTAGGAGGCGTCGGGGCGCTGGTTGTCGTCGCGTGCGCCGGTCTCGCAGCCCCAGTCGCCGAACTCGCCCCAGACCAGATAGCCGAGCCGGTCGGCGTGGTGGAGGTAGCGCTCCTCGAAGACCTTCTGGTGCAGACGGGCGCCGTTGAAGCCCGCCCGCAGGCCCAGTTCGATGTCCCGGACGAGGTCGGCGTCGGTCGGGGCGGTCATCAGGCCGTCCCGGTAGTAGCCCTGGTCGAGGACGAGCCGCTGGAAGACGGGTTCGCCGTTGAGCAGCAGCCGCTTGCCGTGGACGGCGACCGAGCGCAGACCGGCGTAGGAGTGTGCCGTGTCGACGACCGCGCCGGACGCGTCGAGCACCTCCAGGGTCAGGTCGTACAGGTGCGGGTCCCGCGGTGACCACACGCGCAGACGGTCGGCGGGCACGGGCAGGACGAGCCGGGGGCACAGGTCGAGGTCGGCGCGTGTCTCGGCGGCGACGACGTCCCCGTGGCCGTCGGCGAGCGTGACACGGACGCGGTGGCCGGGCGCGTTGGCGGAGAGCGGGAGTTCCAGGTAGAAGGAGCCCGAGGCCAGGTCGGGCGTGATGCGGGGGCGCCGGAGGGCGACGGTGCGCGGGACCGGCTCCAGCCACACGGTCTGCCAGATGCCGGTCGTCCGGGTGTAGTGGCAGTGGGAGTTGGCGTACCAGGTCGCCTGCTTGCCGCGCGCCTGGACGCCGTGGCGGCTGTCCCGGGCTCGTACGACGATGGTCAGTTCCTCGCCAGGGACGGCGACTTCGCCGAGGTCGGCGGTGAACGGCGTGAAGCCGCCGCGGTGCCGGGCGACTTCTCGGCCGCCGGCCCAGACGGTGGTGTCGTGGTCCACGGCCCCGAAGTGCAGCAGCACCCGGGAACCGGCCCAGTCCGCGGGCACGGTCACGGTCCGCCGGTACCAGACCGCTTCCATGAAGTCCGTGTCCCCGACCCCGGAGAGCTCCGACTCCGGGCAGAACGGGACGACGATCGTGCCGGTCAGTTCGCGCGCCGCCAGTCCGCGTTCCAGGCCGCTGTCCGACCGGTCGATCTCGAACTGCCACGCGCCGTTGATGGGTTTACATCGATGTAAACCCGTCGGACGGCTCATGAGCGCAGTCGGTACGATCTCGGCAGTCGGAAGGACGGGACAGCGTGGCGGCCAGACCCAGGATCAAGGACGTGGCGGAGTACGCCGGCGTCTCCCCCAAGACCGTCTCCAACGTGATCAACAACTTCGAGCATGTCTCGGAGCGGACCCGCGCCGCCGTCCAGGAGGCCATCGAGGCCCTGGGCTACCGCGTCAACATCGCCGGGCGGCAACTGCGCCAGGGCCGCACCGGCATGATCACCCTGGCGGTCCCGGAGCTGGACGTCGCCTACTTCGCCGAGCTGGCCAAGCACGTCATGGCCGAGGCGGACCGGCGCGGGCACACCGTGCTGCTGCACCAGACCGGTGCGGTGCGCGAGCGGGAGCTGGCGGCACTGCACGGTTTCGACGCGCAGTTCTCCGACGGCGTCATCCTCAGTCCGCTGTCCCTGCAGCCGCGCGATCTCGCCGTCCGCGACCGGCGCCTGCCCGTGGTCCTGCTCGGCGAACGTTCCGCCGAGGGCGGCACCGACCATGTCGGCATCGACAACGTGCGCGCGGCGCGCGAGGCCACCGAGCATCTCCTGTCCCGGGGCCGCCGGCGCATCGCGGTGGTCGGCGGCGCCCCGCACGGCCGCCAGGGCACCGACCGGCTGCGCACCGACGGCTACCGCGAGGCCCTCGAAGCGGCGGGGCTGCCCTTCGAGTCCGGCCTGGTGGTGCGGGTGGACGCCTATCACTGGCAGGACGGCGCACGGGCCGCCGTCGCGCTGATGGATCGCGATCCCCGCCCGGACGCGCTGCTGTGCCTGAACGACCATCTCGCCCTGGGCGCGCTGCGGGCCCTGCACGAGCTGGGCCGCTCCGTGCCGGGCGAGCTCGACGTGGTCGGCTTCGACGACATCGAGGCCTCCCGCTTCAGCGTCCCCACCCTGACGACCGTCGCCCCCGACAAGCAGGAGATCGCCCGGGCCGCCGTCGCCCAGCTGCTGGCCCGGATCGACGCCCCGGACACCGCGCCGCCCGGCGACCATGTGGCCGGGCACCGGCTCATCCTGCGGGAGAGCTCGGGGGGCTGAGGCGAGGAAGGTCGGCCTTCCACGCCCGGGCAAGACACGCCCAACCGGCCGCATCACCCCTTCGGATGGCCGATGCCGGCCCGGTCACGGCATCCGACGGCGTCCACGCCCGGCGAAGACGACCATGGCGCTGCCCGGCCCGCCGTCGAACCGTGCTGGTCAAGGTGGGAGCATGGCGACATGGACATCCGCCGCAGGAACAACGTGAACATCATCGGCCGAGACGACGCGCCGGTGCTGGTCCTGGCACACGGGTTCGGCTGCGACCAGAACATGTGGCGCCTGGTGGTGCCGGCTCTGGCGGAGCGGTACCGGGTGGTGCTGTTCGACTACGTGGGTTCCGGCGGGTCGGATCTGTCGGCCTGGAGCGAGGAGCGGTACTCCTCGCTGCACGGCTACGCCGCCGACATCGTCGACGTGTGCGAGGAGCTGGACCTTCGCCAGGCGGTGTTCGTGGGGCACTCGGTCAGCTCCATGGTCGGGGTGCTGGCGGCGCAGGCCGCGCCGGAGCGGATCGGGGCGCTCGTGATGGTGACGCCCTCGCCCCGCTACATCGACGACGAGGGGTACCGCGGCGGCTTCAGCACCGAGGACATCGACGAGCTGCTGGACTCCCTGGAGGCGAACTACCTGGGCTGGTCGTCCGCGATGGCCCCGGTGATCATGGGGAATCCGGAGCGGCCGGAGCTGGGCCAGGAGCTGACCAACAGCTTCTGCGCCACCGACCCCGACATCGCCCGGGTCTTCGCCCGCACGACCTTCCTGACCGACAGCCGCGAGGACCTCAAGGGCGTGTCCATACCGACCCTGGTACTGGAGTGCGAGCAGGACGCCATCGCGCCCCGCGAGGTCGGCGCCTATGTGCACACGACGATCCCCTCCTCCCGTCTGGTCACCCTCGACGCCACCGGGCACTGTCCGCAGCTGAGCGCTCCGGAAGCCACCGCCGAGGCGATCCTCGACTTCCTGGAGTCCCTGAAGTGATGTGCCGCGCGAACGGCGCGCCCGAGCCGGCCGGGACCGGAGGCACGGCAGGCACGGACGCGGCGTTCACCGCGCTGCTGGAGGACAGCGCGGAGGACCTGTACGAGTCGGCACCGTGCGGCTATCTGTCCACGCTGATGGACGGCACCATCGCCAAGATCAACACCACGCTGCTGGAGTGGCTCGGTCTGGAGCGTGAGGCCGTGGTGGGCCACAAGCGCTTCACGGATCTGCTCACCGTCGGCGGGAAGCTGTACCACGAGACGCACTTCGCGCCGCTCTTGCGCATGCAGGGCGAGCTGCGCGGCATCGCCCTGGACCTGAGGCGCCGGGGCGGCGGCCGGCTGCCGGTGCTGGTCTCCGCCGTGGTCAAGTACGGCACCGAGGGCGAACCCCTGCTGATCCGGGTCACCGTCTTCGACGCCTCCGACCGCCGGTCCTACGAAACGGAACTCCTGCGCCGCCGCAAGGAAGCCGAGCGGGCCCGCGCCGAGGCGGACGAGGCCCGGCGGCAGGCCGAGGCCGACCGGGCCCGGCTGGCCGACGCGCTGGCCGTGCTGCAGCGGTCCCTCGTGCCGGACTCGCTGCCCGCCGTGCCGGGTCTCGAGACGGCCGTCCACTACCACACGGCCGCTCCGGACCAGCTCGGCGGCGACTTCTACGACCTGTTCCCCGTCGCCGGCGACCGGTGGGCGTTCTTCCTCGGCGACGTGTGCGGCAAGGGCCCCGAGGCCGCCTCCCTCACCTCGCTGACCCGCTACGCCCTCCGGGCCGCCGCACACCACGACCCCGATCCGGCCGCGGCCCTGGCCACGCTGAACGCCGTCCTGCACGAGCGGTACACGGCCGGCGGCGACCCCCGCTACTGCACCTGTGTCTTCGGGATCGTCGAGCCCGGCGGGGAGCACGGTCCGACGGTCGTGCGCCTCGCCTCCGGCGGTCACCCGCCGGCGCTCGTCCTGCGGTCCGACGGTGGCGCCGAGTTCCTGCACACCCCCGGCGGCCTGCTCGTCGGCGTGCTGCCCGACGCACCGATCAGCACCGTGGAGACGGTCCTGGCCGCCGGCGACACGATCGTGCTGTACACCGACGGACTCACCGAGGCCCGCACCGGCCCCGGCCGCGACGACCTGTACGGCGAGGACGCCCTGCTGGCCTTCGGCACCGACCTCGCTCCCGCCGCCCCGGGCGAGGTGATCACCGCACTCACCGGGCTGCTGGACAGCTTCGGCGACGGACTCGACGACGACACCGCCCTGCTCGCCCTCGGCGTCCCCGCCGACTCCTCCCTCATACGCCCCGCAACGGGTTTCCCCTCATGAAGACGCTGACCATCGATTACCGCGACACCGCGACCGGCCCCGTTCTGGACGTGGCCGGCGACCTGGACTACGCCCAGGCCCCCGAACTGCGCCGCCAGGTCGACCAGGTGACCCTGACCCCGGGGCAGTGCCTGGTCCTCGACCTCTCCGGCCTCGCGTTCTGCGACTCCACCGGCATCACCGCCCTGCTCGCCGCCCGCCAGCACGCCCTGGCCGCCGATGCCGACATCGTCCTGGCCGGCGTACCGGCGAACCTGCTGCGGGTCCTCACCCTCGTGGGTCTCGACCGGGTCTTCACTCTGCGCCAGGACGGCAGCCCCGCGTCATGACCTGGGTGCGGACGGCGCGCGCCGCTCCGGCTCTGCGGTGGTCGCCGATGTCCGGGAAGAATGGGGCGGGACGGGCGGGACGTCTTGCGAAGCACGGGACGTCTTGAGAAGCCAAGGACAGGAGTCGCCTGCCATGCCACTCGCTCGCGTGCACAACTTCTCCCTTTCACTCGACGGCTTCGCGACCGGTGAGGGTCTGAGCCGTGAGGCGCCGTTCGGCCATGCCGGTGAGAGGCTGCACGAGTGGATGTTCGCCACCCGGTTCTGGCACGAGATGACCGGCCGACCCGGCGGGAGCGGCGGCCTCGACGACGCCTTCGCGCGGCAGTTCACGCCCGGGATCGGCGCCGAGATCATGGGCGCCGGGAAGTTCGGCTACCCCGGATGGCACGAGGACCCGGACTGGAAGGGGTGGTGGGGGCCCAACCCGCCGTTCCACACACCGGCCTTCGTCCTCACCCATCACCCGCGCCCGTCGATCGAGATGGAGGGCGGCACGACGTTCCACTTCCTCGACGTTCCGCCCGCCGAGGCGCTCCAGACGGCCCGCGAGGCCGCGGGCGGCCAGGACGTACGCATCGGCGGGGGCCCCACCGTGATCCGCGACTTCCTCGCCGCACGGCTCATCGACCACCTGCACGTCACAGTGGTCCCGATCCTGCTCGGCCGCGGCGTACGCCACTGGGACGGACTGGAGGACCTGGAGAAGGACTACGAGGTCGAGGCCACCTCCTCGCCCGGCGGAGTCACCCATGTGACGTTCACCCGTACGGGTCTCTGAGCTTCCCGTGGGCGGCCCGCTGCGACCGGGTCAATCCGAGGATCTCCCTGTCGTACCCTGGCCTCCCCTCCCCAGGTCGTCGCCTACGCCCTGGCGGGCTCGGTCCCGCACGACTTCGACCGAACGCCCCTGGGCACCGCCCCCGACGGGCGTCCCGTCCACCTCGAGGACCTGTGGCCCTCCGAGGAGGAGGTCGCCGCGCGTGTCGGGGAGTCCGTACGCCCGGAGATGTTCCGCGCCAACGCCGCCCGTATCCGGCAGGGCACCCCGGCCTGGCAGGAGATCGACGCGCCCGGCGGCACCCGCTTCCCCTGGAACCCGGCGTCCACGTCCATCCGCCGCCCCCGCATCCGACGGACCTGTCTCCTCAGCCCCCTGCCCGGCCGCGGCCCGACCGGGCCAAGGTGCTGCCGCACCTCGGGGACGACGTCACCACCACCACATCTCCCCGGCCGGCGCGATTCCCGCAGCCGGCGCCGCGGGTCACTGGCTGGCGGACCGCTCGGTCGCCCGCCGCGACCTCAACCAGTACTCCACGCGCCGCAACAACCACGAGGTCATGCTTCGGGGCGCCTTCACCAACGCCGCCGTCACCAACCGACTCCTCGCCGAGCAGCCGGCCCCGGCGGTCACGCGCGCACCGCCGACGGCGCCGGCTCCAGCCGAGGTCCGGCGGTCGTGGCCGAGTCGTACGAACGCGTCCACCGCTCCAACCTGATCGGCATGGGCGTCCTGCCCCTGGAAGTTCGCCGAGGACGACAGCGGTGCGGGGTTCTCCTTCACCGGCGCGGAGGACCTGGCCTTCGAAGGGCTCGACGGCCTGTCCGTCGGCACGAACCGGATCACGCTGGGATCCGGCGGAAGCAGGGGTCGGACACCACGGCGGTCCTGCGGCCGCGGATCTTCTGTCGCCAGGAGCTGACCTACCTCCGCCGCGGCGGCATCCTGCCGTACGTCGTCCGCCGTACGCTCACCCCTTGAACTGACCGAGTCAGGTTCCCGACCCGCCCGCCGCACCCCTTGGCGCTCCCCCGCGCACCACCGCCCGGCCGGAAAACGCTTGGACGGCGCGGTCGCCGTCGCGGGACACTGCCGGACTCGACCGAAATCCACACATTCGTTGCGGCGATGGCCCCTGCCCGCGTGAGCGCGTGGCGGGCTGCCGCAGGACGACACAGGGGTGGGATGGAAACGCCTGAATCTCGCGGGGTTCAGCCGGGCAAGCGCTCGGTCTTACTCGCACTTCGTTACTACGGACGGGAGTTGGCGCGGCTGCGCCGGCTGACGGTACCCGCGATGCTGCTCATGGCGCTGGGCAACATCGGAATCAACTACGTGGCGCCGCTGATCGTCGCCAAGCTCGTCGGCGACATCGCCGGCGACAGGGACGTCACGGTCGACTCGGCACTGCCGTACGTCCTCGGCTTCGCCGGTGTCCTGCTGCTCGCGGAGGCACTGTGGCGCGTCGCCCTGCACTGCCTCTTCCGTCTCGAAGCCCTCGGCATCGAGCATCTGTACATGATCGGGATGGACGAGCTGTTCGCCAAGGACGCCGCGTTCTTCCACGACAACTTCGCCGGTTCGCTGACCAAGCGGGTCCTGAGCTTCGCCTCGCGTTTCGAGCAGTTCGTGGACACGGTGACGTTCCAGATCGTGGGGAGCTTCGTGCCCCTGGCGTTCGGCGCGGTGGTGCTGTGGCGCTACGAACCGCTGCTCGTCGCCGGTCTGCTGGTGATGATCGCGCTGACGGCGCTGCTGGTCGTGCCGCTCATCCGTCGCCGCCAGCGGATCGTCGACCAGCGTGAGGAGGCGATCGCCCGGGTGTCGGGCCATGTCGCCGACAGCCTGATGAACATGGACACCGTACGGGCGTTCGCCGCGGAGGAGAGTGAGGCGGCCGAGCACCGCTCCCGGGTCGCGGTGTCGCGCCGGCTCACCGTGCGGTCGTGGGACTACGGCAACCTGCGCATCGACACACTGGTGGCGCCGATGTCCGTGCTCACCAACGCGATGGGCCTGCTGCTCGCGATCACCCTCGCCGGGGGCGCGCACGGCGTGGAGGCGATCGTGGTCGCGTTCGCCTACTACGGGAACGCGACCCGGATCATGTTCGAGTTCAACCAGATATACCGCCGGCTGGAGAGCTCGATGACGGAGGCCGCGCAGTTCACCGAACTGCTGCTGACGCCGCCGACGGTGCTCGACCCGGCGTCGCCGGAGCCGCTGCTGCCTCGGGCGGCCGATGTCCGCTTCGAGAAGGTGACTTTCGCACACCGTGGCGGCCGACCGCTGTTCGACGGGCTGGACCTGGCCGTGCCGAGCGGGGCGAAGCTCGGCCTGGTCGGCCGGTCCGGCGGCGGCAAGACCTCGCTCACCCGGCTGCTGTTGCGGATGACCGACATCGACGCCGGCCGCATCCTGATCGGCGGTCAGGACATCAGCCGGCTGCGCCAGACCGATCTGCGCGGTCTGATCGCCTATGTGCCGCAGGACCCGGCGATGTTCCACCGCACCCTGCGGGACAACATCGCGTTCGCCCGGCCGGACGCCACCGACGCCGAGATCCGCCGGGCGGCCGAGGCGGCCCATGTCACCGAGTTCGCCGACGCGCTGCCGGACGGATTCGACACCATGGTGGGCGAGCGCGGCATCAAGCTGTCCGGTGGCCAGCGCCAGCGCGTCGCCCTCGCCCGGGCGATCCTGCGTGACGCGCCGATCCTGCTGCTCGACGAGGCGACCAGCGCCCTGGACTCCGAGAGCGAGCTGCTCGTCCAGGAGGCGCTGTGGCGGCTCATGGAGGGGCGGACGGCGCTCGTGGTGGCACACCGGCTGAGCACGGTCGCCACCATGGACCAGCTCGTCGTCCTCGACCGCGGCCGGATCGTCGAACAGGGCACCCACCAGGAGTTGCTCGCGATCGACGGCGCCTACGCGAAGCTGTGGCAGCACCAGTCGGGCGGCTTCCTGGACGACGACCCGGGGCGGGCCGAGGTGGCGTGAACGCACGCGGCGCGGCGGCCGTTTCCCCTTGCGGAGACGGCCGCCGCGGCGCCCTTGCGGGGTTGCCGCTACGCGAGGTCCAGTCTGCTGTGCACCAGCTGCGCGACGTGAGTCAGGGTGCGGTCGCTGCTCATCCGACGAAGCCCAGCGGTCGAAGGGACGCAACGGCAGCGTGTTGTTGCCGAAGATGTCCCGCTTCCCCAGTTCGACGAAGCGGCCGTTGGGGCACAGCAGGTCGAGCCCATGGGCGATCGCCTCGCCGCTGAGGGAGTTGACCGGCACTGTCGGACACCATGCGACAGGGCGCCCGCAACGGTTCTCATCTCATGGATCTCCTGCCCGGGAGGCGGGTGAGGTGCCGTCGCCGCGCTGGGCCTCGGGGGCGCTCCAGCTGGCGAGGAGCGCGAGGGCCTGGGCGGAGGCGGAGGCGGAGCCCGGTTCGGCGGTGTGGACACACACGGTCTGGCCCGGGTCGGCGAGAAAGGCCAGGGTCTCGTGGTGCAGGGTGAACTCGCCGACCACGGGTGCTGGAAGTGCTGTGTCCCGTAGACGCACTGGGCCACTCGGTGGCTGTCCCACCAGAGGCTGAACTCCGGCACCTTGACGACGGCTTCGCCCATCAGTTCGTTGAGCCGGGCGTCGTCGGGATGGCGTCCGGCCTCCAGGCGCAGATCGGCAACGCCGATCTCGGCGACCTCGTCCCAGTCCGTGATCAAGGCGCGGGCCAATTTGGTTGGCGGCCAGCACATCCTGGCGGTGGTTGGCGACGAAGGCTGGTGAGACGCCGTTTAAGAAGTCCAGCATCTGCGGTCGCAAGTATGCGCATACGGCGGGTTCGGACAACGGCACAGCGAGAGAATGGATGCTCACGCACCCTCAACTCCGAATTCGGCGTGGTTCGAGGACGTCCGGATCCATGGCGGCATCCCCGCCCAGCCGTGCTGTGCCTGGCCTCATCTTGAGCCAACGCCCTTGGGCCGTTTGCAGCCATGATGCTGAGCAGGCACTCCATGCGGTGGCCCCGCAAGCACTACGGCTACTCCGCGTTCTGCGGCGTCGCGGCAAATCCGTCGAGCGTGTTCCGCAAGGGCGTGCCGTTCCCTCAAACAGTTACCAGGGGAGGCTGGGGGTGCCGTCAGCCTCCAGACCGTAAGTCAAGGGCTGATTGCTGTGCTTACGCAATCGTATGAGCTCGGCCACCGCGTTGGAGTCACCAGCGTCGCAGGCCTGTTGGTACAGCAGCTCGGCCCGTACCAGATTTCCCGTCTTCTCCATGAGGCGTCCCAGACGCATGAGAGCCGCTGGATTACCCGCGTCGGCCGCCTGCTGATATAGCAGGACAGCGCTCTCGTCGTCTCCGTCCCTATTCCGAAAACGAGCCATTCGGAAGAGAGCCGTGTCTCCTCCGCGTTGCACTGTCTCTCTATGCAGGGATGTTGCAGCCGCATGGCTACCGCGCCTGCTGTACAGACGGGCCAGAATGATCAGCCCTTGCGGCTCGCCAGCATCTGCCGCCATTCTGCAGAATTTTTCAGCCCCACTTTCATCTCCCTTCTTGATATTAATTCGGGCCAAATGAAGCAAGGCTCCAACATTCCCTCCGTCAGCCGCTTGGTGGTACAACTGTTCGGCGTTGATCCAGTCGTCATTTTTTTCGCAAATTTGCCCCAGATGCACCATGGCACCGGTGTTCCCGGCGTCCGCCGCCTTTCGATAAAGACGTTCCGCTCCTTCCGAGTCACCTCCCCTTTGCCAACATCTGGCCCGCAACACAAACGCGTAGGTCACACCACACTGAGCTGCGAGATCATAGATATACTCGGCACTCGCCCTGTCGCCGTCCCTTTCTCGCTTCTGAGCCATTCGAAGAAGAATATTCTCGCCCCCTGCGGCTATCACTTTCCTATACAATCGCTCAGCGCCGCTGGAGTCCTCTCGCTCATCTCGTATGCATGCCAGCCGGATCATGGCACGAATGTGTCCCGCATCGGACGCCTGCGCGTAAAGGCCCTCCGCACCGGCAAGGTCTCCCTGCATCTCTCGGAATCGAGCCAGGCGCATGATGGCCCCCGGGTTACCAGCCTCTGCTGCCCTCGCGTACAGCACCTGCGCACTTTGGTACTCGCCAGCCTTCTCGTACAGGAGGGCAAGACGAATCATTGCGACTGCGTGACCGCCATCAGCGGCTTGCTCGTATGCTCGTTCCGCATCGGCTCTCTCACCGACGGCCTCACGCAGTTGCCCGAGGAGAGTCAGTGCCGTCGTGTCCCCCTGGTCGGCCGCGGCACGGTAGAGCGAGGCAGCGTGCCTGAACCTGCCGCGGGTAGCTGCAGCGCGCGCCAGTCGCCGCAGGTCGGTAACGCATGAGTGATCAATGGCTGCTGTCCAGAACGTCGCCGGTGGGCAGACGAAGCGGCGCACGCATCTCTCATGCTGTTCCAAGTAGTCGGCCAATCCGACCACTCCTGGTTCAGGGCCCATACCGTTGGCACTCGGGAGCCGGTGCAAAGCAGAGACTACCCGCTTGATGGGTAATTCGGCGTATTCCAGAGCTACAGCAAACCAGCTTTCCGGGTCCGCTTCGGCGCGCTGACTATCGGTCAGATATCCGGGAGCTGCCGCCCTAAGAAACTCAAGCGACAGGGGCCCATTGACCCCCAAACGTCGAGCATCAGCAGCAGCGGTGATCAATGCACGGCCATGAAATCCCTGCACCCCCGCAGGGTTGTTGTAATGATCGAGGAGAGCCGGAGCTGCGGCAAGAGTTTGAGTGATCGCTGGCGTTCCGGCTGCAAGCGCCTGAGCCAGAGAAGCGTCGCCGGCGGATGCCTCGCGAATAAGGTCCAGCTTTCGATCAAATTCGGACGGTACGATGACGCGATGAGATTGCGCCAGCAAGAGACGGGCCTGCAGGTGGTTATCCTCTCGGCCGGGGAGCGGCTCCAAGGAAAGTGCATGGTCGTCCTCACGCCATATGGTCATCAAGATGAAAACGGGGCCATAGTCTTGATCAAGGACCTGCTGTAAAGCTGCTGCAATCGCCTCTCCGGTCACCCCGTAAAGATACCGATGCCCGTTGTCGAGCCACAAGACAGTGCAAGGCCGAATCTCATCGTTCCGCAAGAATGATTCTAAGGAACCTGCCGCACCGAAACGCAGGAGACCCCAATCTGGGACAACTTCACGAATAGCTTCGTACGCACTGCGCGTCTTTCCAGTACACGAGTCACCGCGAATGAGGAAAAACTTACTTTGGCCACATTCCACAGCTGCCGAGAGTAACTCTTTAAGAGCCGTGTCGTGGGGGCGCGGCACAAAGGTCGGCAACACGAAATCCCCATCCTGAGGCAGGGTGGAGCCGGCGCCGATAGCTGCATGGACGCCCAACTGCCGGGCAGTCCATGATCGAACCGGGCGAGAGGGAGCCGACGCAGCGCTGCGCTCAGTTCGACGCCATTCCTCTCCAAGAGACGTTCGCGCCCGCCAAGATTCTGCGGCCGAACGACCGAGTTGGCTGCGTCGGCGACTGTCCCGCTGATGTATGTCGCGCCACCGCTCCTCGTCCAGCAGTTGAGCTACGGTTTCGCCATCCTTGCCCCCTACAGGGCTGTTGAGAAGACCGCGGCGTTGCGCCTCCGCACGTATCGCACCGATCAAAGCCAACAGGGTGTCGCAGGTCTGCGGCGTTCGCCTGCCACGGAGCCACTCGCTGACCGTTGTAGGAGAGACTTTCAGTTTCTTTGCCAAAAGACGACCGGACGGTACGTCAGGCAGTTTCTTGCGTTTCCACTCGCCGAGGCGTTGAAGTTCAGCCTTGATCGCGGGATCCGTATGTGTCTCCGGCTCGTTCACCATCCCCCCCAGCCGCATCACAGCGCCCGTCCAGTGGGCGAACTGGACACCGACCAGCGTACGGTCTCGATCCAGGTCAGCGTGGTGTGTTTGTCCACTTTCCAGCGTACTGTCGCAGGACACCGCTCTGGACAGCCACCGTCTTGGCGTGGCCGATGGTCGGCCCGACGGTTGCGTCTGGAGAACAACATGACTGGCCTGGACATCGTTTCCCTCCTTCTCGCGGTTCTGAGCGCCGTGAACATCGGGTACGGCGTCGGTTTGCTGTCCCTGCGATCCGGAAGGAACCTCTATGAGGCAGCACTGGTCGGGGTGAGCGCGTGCGGCACCGCAGTGGCTCTGTTCGTCGCCGCCGTGGCTGCGTACCGTTGAGATCCGGTGCTCTCTGGTGGTCGTCTTCAGGCCTCTGGACACGGATGGAGTGGTGGCGCCGGGAATGGCAGGCCACCGCAGCGATACGACGTCCAGCCTGCTGCCCAGCTGGGCACACAACAGCACAGGCTCGGCGGGACCGCACCGAACTCACCGGCGGCCAAGGCCTCGACATCACCCGGACCCGGGCGGCGGCCCGCGGTCGACGTCATGGACCTACCTCACCGGCGAACGCGACGTCCGGCCGGAGCCCGGGCCGTCAAGGCCTCCAGCAGGAGATCCACCGCCTGTTCGAAGGAGCTGTCCGCCATGCCGGGCAGCTCGGGGCGGACCGCGGTGAGGGACGGGTAGGTCTGCGGGTCCAGGTCCTGGTAGACGTCCCGCCAGGCCCGGTGGTCGGCCTCGCGCTGCTGTCGTGGGAGGGCGTGGAAGGCCGCCTCCGCGGCGGCGTGGCTGAGCACGGTGTCGATGAAGGCCAGGTAGAGCCGGGCGGCGTCGGCCGGTGCGAAGCCCGCGTTCAGCAGGAGGCCGATCCCGGTGTCCACGGCGTGGATCTCGTTCCGGCGTCGGGTCACCCGGTGCGCGGCCATGGCGGCCGCCCGGGGATGGGCGAGGTATCCCGCACGGACCCTCGTCGCCATCTCGCGCAGCGAGGCCACCCAGTCGTCTCCGGGGACGAAGCCGGCCATCGCGTCGCCGATGATCCGGTCGGCGATGGCCAGCACCAGGTCGTCGGTGCCGTGGAAGTAGCGGTACAGCGCGGTCGGGTCGCAGCCCAGTGCCGCGCCGAGCCGGCGCACGCTCAGCGCCTCGGGGCCGTGCTCCCCGATCAGGCGCAGGGCGGTCTCGACGATCAACTGCTCCGAGAGCACGACACCGGAACGGGTGGGCCGCCGACGCCGGCGCTCCTGCGGGACGCGGGTGGTCATGCCCCGGACTCCTCTCGTCGCACGCATGTGCAACGCAGTGAACGGCTCCGGCCCGCCTTACGTCAACAGGGTTGACCCAATGTGGACGCCGGTTGTTCCATCGCATTCCCGCGCGGCTCTTCCCGATCCTTCCCCCGAGGAGCCCTCCATGTCGTCCGCCCCTCCGAGTCCGACCACCACGCTGCGCCGATCCCTCGGTGTCGTCGACGGCGTCGCCATCGCCGCGTCCAGTACCGCGGCCACCACCAGCATCGCCATCGGCATGGGCACGATCGCGACGGTCGTGGGCCTCCAGGCCCCGGCGCTGCTGCTCCTGGCGTTCCTGCCGGTGCTCGGCATCGCCACCGCCTACGCCCGTCTCAACCGCTCCGAGCCCAACTGCGGCAACGGCTACGTCTGGGTCGGCAGATCCCTCGGTCCCTGGCCCGGCTTCCTGACCGGCTGGGTGACGCTGGTCGGCTCGGTCATCTTCTGCGCCTACACCAGCGCGATCATGGGCTCGGTCGTCCTGCTCTTCGCCAACAAGGCCGGCCTGACCAGCCTCGCCGGCATCGCCCTCGATCCGACGTCCACCGGCGTCAGCACGGCGGTCGGGCTGGTGATCCTCCTCGCCCTCACGGCCCTGGCCGTCACCGGGATGCGGGCCGCCACCCGGTTCCAGTTCGTCCTGCTGGTCTTCGAGTACGCGGTGCTGCTGGGCTTCTGCGGCTGGGCCCTGGTCACCGGCGACCACGTCTTCTCCCTCTCCTGGTTCAACCCCTTCGAGATCTCCAGCGGCACCAGCTTCGCCCAGGGCATGGTCCTCGCGGTGTTCTTCTTCTGGGGCTGGGACGCGGCCTTCAGCGTCACCGAGGAGACCAAGCGCCCGGACGACTCGGCCCGCGGCGGTCTCATCGCCCTCTTCGCCATGCTCGGCCTGTTCCTCTTCGCCTCGGTCGCCTTCCAGCGGGAGATGAGCCTGGCCGAACTCGTCCGCAACGGCCCCCAGGCCCTCCCCTACCTCGGGTCGAAGCTGGCCGCCGAACCCTGGGCCACCCTGCCCCTGGTCGCGCTGATGTTCTCCGCCGTCGCCTCCGTGCAGGCCACCCTGATCCCCACGGCACGCGGACTGCTCGCCATGGGCCGCGACCGCACCATGGGGCCGCTGTGGACCCGGATCCACCCGCGGTACGGCACGCCCGCCCTCGGCACGGCCGTCGTGATGACCGTCGCCACCGTGATCGCCCTGCTCGCCTTCGCGATCCCCAAGCTGAGCGACATGCTGCTGGCCGCCGTCAACGCCATCGGTCTGATCGTCGCCCTCTACTACGGCCTCACCGCGCTCGCCTGCGCCGTGCGCTTCCGCTCGGCGCGTCACGACGGACCGCGCGAGGCGCTGCTCGCCGTCGGTGTGCCCGCCGTGGCCGGGCTGGTCCTGCTGGGCCTCGGCGGCTACCTCGGATACTCCTACCTGACCATGAGCGATCACTTCGAACTGAGCCCGGACAACGGCTGGTTCATGTTCTCGCTGCCCGCAGTGATCGTGCTCGCCGGGCTGGGCATGGCGGCCGTGGCCAAGTACGTCCGGCGCTCGCCGTACTTCACGACGGGGCACGGCACCGACGCCGATGCCCTCACCCTCCCGATGGACCGCACGGCGGTCTGAACCCTCCCCCATGGAGTTCACCCTCATGTCGCACCCCCACGCCACGGGACCGGCCGACCTCGTCTTCACGGGCGGCCCCGTGCACACCGTCGATCCCGCCCGCGGCAGCGCCACCACCGTGGCCGTGCGCGGCGGGCGGATCGCCGCCGTCGGCCACGACGAGGTGCGCGAGCTGATCGGGCCGCGCACCGAGGTCGTCGACCTCGCGGGGAAGCTGCTGCTGCCCGGCTTCCAGGACGCCCACGTGCATCCGCTGGGCGCGGGCATCGAACTCGGCCAGTGCCATCTCGGCGACACCGTCGACCCGGCCGAGTACCTGCGCAGGATCAGGGCGTACGCGGACGAGCACCCGGACGCCGAGTGGATCACCGGAGGCGGCTGGTCCCTGGAGGCGTTCCCCGGCGGCTCCCCCACCGCCGCCGCCCTCGACGCGATCGTCCCGGACCGCCCCGTCTTCCTGCCCAACCGCGACCACCACGGCGCCTGGGTCAACAGCCGGGCCCTGGAGCGCGCGGGCATCGACGCCCGTACGCCCGACCCCGCCGACGGCCGTATCGAGCGCGACGCCGGGGGAAACCCCACCGGGATGCTCCAGGAGGGCGCGGTCCACCTGGTGGGCCGGCTGCTGCCGGACCCCACGCCCGAGGAGAAGCTCGCCGCGCTGCTGCGCGCCCAGACCGTGCTGCACTCCCACGGCGTCACCGCCTGGCAGGACGCCATCATCGGCACGTACGCCAACATGACCGACCCGGCGCCCGCCTACCAGGCGGCCATGGCCCGGGGCCTGCTCACCGCCCGGGTGGTCGGCGCGCTGTGGTGGGACCGCGAGCGCGGCGCCGAGCAGATCGCCGAACTGGCGGCTGCACGGGACGAGTTGAGCCGGGACCGGTTCCGCGCCGGGACGGTGAAGATCATGCAGGACGGCATCGCCGAGAACCACACCGCCGCGATGCTCGACCCCTACCTGACCGGCTGCGGCTGCTCCTCGGACAACAGCGGGATCAGCTTCGTGGAGCCCGGAGAGCTGCGGAAGTACGTCACGGAGCTGGACGCGCTCGGCTTCCAGGTCCACTTCCACGCGCTCGGCGACCGCGCGGTGCGTGAGGCCCTCGACGCGGTGGAGGCCGCCCGGGCTGCCAACGGCCATCGCGACACACGGCACCACCTCGCACACCTCCAGGTCGTCCACCCCCACGACCTGTCGCGTTTCCGCGCCCTGGGCGCGAGCGCCAACCTGCAGATGCTGTGGGCCGCGCACGAACCGCAGATGGACGAACTGACGTTGCCCTTCCTCGGCGCGGAGCGCGGCGCGTGGCAGTACCCCTTCGGTGATCTGCTGCGCGCCGGCGCGACCCTCGCAGCGGGCAGCGACTGGCCGGTCAGCAGCCCGGATCCGCTCCAGGCCATCCATGTCGCCGTCAACCGGATCTCGCCCGAAGCACCCGGGGGTACCCCGGCCTTCCTGCCGGAGCAGCGCCTCGACCTGGGCACGGCCATCGCCGCCTACACGGCGGGCAGCGCCTCTGTGAACCACCTCGACGACACCACCGGCAGCATCACCGCCGGGAAGTCGGCCGACCTGGTCGTCCTCGACCGCGATCCGTTCGCGGGCCCACCCGAGGAGATCGCCGCGACCCGGGTCCTGGAGACCTTCGTCGAGGGCCGGCGCGTCCACACCGCCGGGTAAAGGGCCTGGGGGCGGACCCGTAGGCGTGTTCCAATGCACCTGCGGGTTCCGCGTGAAACGGGGGGACGAGACATGGTGGAGTCGCCGGGACGCGAGGCGCTGCGGTCCGTTCTCTGGCTGGTGATCGCTGTCGCGGCTCTCGTGTTCGGAGTGGCGTCGGCCCTCGAGGTCCGGGGAGCGCTGGAGCGGGAGCGGGAGTTCCGTGCCGCGCCGGCCTGCGCTTCTGTTCCGGTGCGGGCGTCGGGGTGCGTGTGGGCGCAGGAGTTCACGGTCCGCGAGGCCGACACGAACCGTGGTGAGCGGAACGCCTCCCCGGAGGCGGAGCTGGTCCTGCCGTCCGGCAAGCCGTGGAAGGTGACGTTCCTTCGGGCCGGTCCCGTGGTCTCCGAACTGGAGCCGGACGACAGGGTAGTCGGCCTGATCTGGCACGGGCGGGTCGTCGAGGTGCGGGACTCCGACGGGCGGCGGCAGCAGACGTCCTCCGGGCCGGTGGGGTGGCCCGAGGACCGTCTGGGCGGCGCGCTGGCCTGTGTCTCGTTCGGCCTGACGGCCCTCGTGGGAGGGCTGTGGCCGCTCCTCGCGCGGGGCGACCGGCGTCATGCGAAGGCGGGGACCGTGGTGCGGTGGCACGGCGTCGGCCTGGGCGCCACCGCGATCCTGACCCTCTGGGCCCAGTCGGCCAATGACTGGCCGATGTGGGCGATACCGGCGATCTGGGGGCCGCTCGCGCTGCTCGTCCTTGCCTCCATGACGGCCTTCGCGCTCGCTGCCGTACGCGGCGACCTGGACGACGACGCGCCGCGCCAAACTCAACCGCAGACCACGTGAGGCCCGGCCGCATGCACCCTCACGTCTGCCGGGCGTGCACCGGACTGTTGGCGACGTCCTCCGGGCAGGTCCCGTGCCCCTGCCGGCTCCGCCGGTCACGGCGCCAGTCGAACGTCGCGAGGGCCAGGGCGGCCGCCATGCCGGCGAGTGCGGCGCCCAGCGCGATGACGAGGGCGCCCCGGTAGTCGTCGCTCCCGCCGAGCACCAGATAGAAGAGGCCGGGCAGGGCGGCGGTGCCCACGGCGGCGCCGAGCCGCTGCCCGGTCTGCAGAGCGCCGCCCGCCGCACCCGCCATGCGCACGGGCACATCGCGCAGTGTCATGGTGATGTTCGGGGAGATCACGCAGCCGCTGCCGGCGCCGCCGAGGAACAGCGCCGGGGCGGCCAGCCACGGCGCGATGCCGACAGGTGCGAAGCGCAGCAGCAGCGCGGTGCCGCCCAGGCCGACGATCACCGCCGCGAGCCCGCCCACGGTGAGCATGCGCCCCAGCCGGTCCACCAGCCGCCCGGCGATCGCGGCCGCGCAGGCCGAGCCGAGGGCGAAGGGGGTCACGGCGAGGCCGGACCGGAGCGGGGAGAAGCCCAGACCGTCCTGGTAGAAGAGCGCGAAGACCAGCCAGACGCCGCTGAAGCCGACGAAGTAGAGCGTGCCGACGCCGGCACCGACGGCGTAGCCGCGCACGGTGGTGAACAGGCGCGGATCGAGCAGCGGCTGGGTGCCGCGGGCCACCAGTCGGCGCTGCCGTCGGGCGAAGGCGACGAGAAGCGCGGCACCGGCGGGGAACAGCCACCACAGCCGTCCGAAGCCGCCGGAGCCCGCCTGGACCAGTGGAAACATCAGCGCGAGGACGCCGAGGCCGAGGAGCAGGACCCCGGGCAGGTCCACATGGCCCCGGCCGGACCGCTGGGTGCGGGGCAGCAGGCGGCGGCCGAGCAGGACGGCCAGGATGCCGATGGGGACGTTGACGTAGAAGATCCACCGCCAGCCCTGGGCTCCGTCGGCCAGGGCGAGGATCATGCCGCCGACGAGGGGCCCGACGGCGGAGGAGATGCCGACGGTGGCGCCGAAGAACCCGAAGGCGCGACCGCGTTCGGCGCCGCGGAACATCTGCTGGATGAGCGCGGAGTTCTGGGGAGCCATGAAACCGGCGGCCAGGCCCTGGGCGAGCCGGGCCGCCACCAGCAGCGTGATGCTGGGGGCCGCACCGCAGGCCGCGCTGAAGACCACGAAGCCACCGAGGGCCAGCAGGAAGATGCGGCGGCGGTCCAGCGCGTCACCGAGGCGGCCCGCGGTGACGAGCGCGAGAGCGAAGGCGAGGGCGTATCCGGAGACCACCCACTGCACCTGGGCGGGAGAGGCGTGCAGGCCGCGCTGGACGGAGGGCAGGGCGACCACCACGATCGAGACGTCCAGCAGGCTCATGAAGCCGGCCACCAGTGTGACCCACAGGGCCCGCCACCGGCGCGGATCCGGCTCGTACCCGGCAGCCTCCTGTGCCGACGCTGTCACCTGGGCTCCTCTCACCGGGGCCCCACCTTCACCCGGGGAATCACGTTCCCCCACCAGGGGACGGGCACACGTCACAGCCCGCAAGCGGAACAGGCCGTACGCCAGGAAGATCGTCTGTGACGTGGACGGGCGTTTGAGCGCGCGAGAACTGTGCAGGCGTTGTGCTTGGGAAAACGACCGGCGAAAGGAACGACGTAATGGCGGCGACCGACAATGACGAGTCGGTGGATCCCGCGGCTGTGAGACGACACCGGATGCTGTTCCGGGCGATCGAGAAGCGCCGCCACCCGAAGCTGCGCCGCAGCGACATCACCGTGACCGACGACGCGGCGGTCAAGCGCGCCACGAAGGCCGCCGCTCTCGGCAACGCGATGGAGTGGTACGACTTCGGCATCTACAGCTATCTGGCCGTGACCATCGGAAAGGTCTTCTTCCCGTCCGGGAACGACACGGCCCAGCTGCTCAGCTCCTTCGCGACGTTCGCGGTGGCCTTCCTGGTGCGCCCGCTCGGCGGCATGGTCTTCGGGCCGCTGGGCGACAAGGTCGGCCGTAAGCGCATCCTCTCCCTCACCATGATCATGATGGCGGTGGGGACCTTCGCGATCGGCCTCGTCCCCTCGCACGACGTCATCGGCCTGTGGGCTCCGGCCCTGCTGATCTTCTTCCGGCTGGTGCAGGGCTTCTCGACCGGCGGGGAGTACGGGGGCGCCTCGACGTTCATCGCGGAGTACGCGCCCGACAAGAGGCGCGGCTTCTTCGGCAGCTTCCTGGAGCTGGGCACACTCGGCGGCTATGTCGGGGCCTCCGGTCTCGTCGTCGTCCTCAACAGCGTGCTCAGCGCGGACGAGATGCTGGCGTGGGGCTGGCGCATCCCCTTCCTGGTGGCGGCGCCGCTCGGGTTCATCGGCCTCTATCTGCGGCTGAAGCTGGACGAGACGCCCGCCTTCCAGAAGCTGGAGGGAGGCCAGGTCAAGGCGAGCGAGGCCGCCGATTCCGTGGAGACCTCGGCCACCGGTGACCTCGGCAGGATCTTCACCCGGTACTGGCGGCCGCTGCTGCTGTGCCTGGCGCTCGTGGCGGCGTACAACATCAACGACTACATGCTGCTGTCGTACATGCCGACGTACCTGTCCGACGAGCTGGGCTACGGCACCAATCACGGGCTGCTGATCCTGCTCCTCGTGATGGTCCTGCAGATGTGCGTCATCAACTACGTCGGACGGCTCTCCGACCGCTTCGGGCGCAAGCCGCTGCTGATGACGGGGATGCTGGGCTTCCTGTTCCTCTCCGTGCCGTCGTTCCTGCTCATCCGGCAGGGCAGTGTCGTCCTCATCGCCCTGGGACTGCTGCTGATGGGGCTGTCCCTGGTGATGATGCTCGGCACGATGTCGGCGGCGCTCCCGGCGATCTTCCCGACCCACGTCCGCTACGGCTCCCTCTCGGTCGCCTACAACCTGGCCACCTCGCTCTTCGGCGGCACGACGCCTCTGGTGATCACCGCTCTGATCAGCGCCTTCGACTCGACCCTCATGCCGGCGTACTACGCCACGGGCGCAGCCGTGATCGGCGTCATCGCCGTCCTGTGCATGCGGGAGACCGCCAACAAGCCGCTGGCGGGCTCGCCGCCGTCCGTGGAGACGGAGGCGGAGGCGACGGAACTCGTTCAGGCGCAGTCGCCCCAGCCCAAGTTCTGAGGACCGACGTGAAAGGCCCCGTCCGCAGGGTGCGGGCGGGGCCTTTCACGGTTGGGTCCTGGCAGCCCGGGAACGCGGTGCGCTGTACGCCCCCGAAGCGAGGCAGGTACCGCGATGACCGAGTACGAACGTTCACGCACGATGCCCGCACAGCCCGAGCATGTCTTCGACGAGGCCGCGAACGTCGGCCGGCTGGACACCTGGCTGCCGGAAGCCCTGCATGTGCGGGCCGAGGAACTGCCCGCCGTCACCGTGCACGAGGACCGCACGGACGAGGACACCTCCGCCCTGCTGCGCGCCCGCCGCGATCAGATGCGGATCGAGTGGGGCACCCGGGACCAGGGCGGCTACGCGGGATGGCTCCAGGTCGCCGGCCTCGGCAGCGGAGCCAGTGAGGTGACGGTGCACCTGTCGTTCTTCGACACCGGCCACGATCCCGGCGAGCGGGCCGTCGGCGACGCGCTGGACACCAGCCTCGAGCGGCTGGAGGAGCAGGTGCGGCTGCGCGTCGACCACGCGGCCGGCTGACTGCGACACGCGCTGTGGGTCGCAGTACGCCGTCACCGCGTCCGGACAGCGGACCGACGAGGAGGAGAGCCGGCACCGTCTGCCCTCCGGCGAGGTGTACGCCTGGGAGCCGGGCCGCGACGAGACCGTCTGCGGGCTGTCCCTCAGCCGTTCCCGGCTGATCCGCTTCCCGCACGTTGGCTGGATGGAAACCTTCCCGGAGTCCGGCGGCGCGGTACAGCGCCCGTGCCCGCGCCGCGCCTCGGCCGCCGGACGCCGTGGCGACGACGCCCGCCCACCGTGGCACCGCACCAACCTCGGCCGTGAGTGGTGTCCCGCCGATGCCGGGGGCTGCCGAAGCCGTGCCCGGCCAGACGGCCGGCGTCAACCCGTCGAGGGCTCGCCGAACGCGGATCCCGGGCCGTCGCACACCGGGGCCGTGCTACACGCCGCCGTCCGGGCCCGGATGGGGACGCCGTTGGAGCGCAGCAGCTCTCGGACGTCCAGGATCAGGGAGAACACCTCGTGATTGCGGTCCTCGCCCTGCTCGTCCCAGGCCCGCTGCTCGGCTTCGACGGCCATGCGGTCCTCGGCGAAGACGCGTTCGGTGAAGCGCCTGATGAACGGCCAGGCCAGCTGGAGCGCGCCGGGAACCCGGGGCTTCTCGATCATCAGCAGACCGTAGGTGCGGCAGACGCGCTGCTCGGCGTCCTCGGGCACATAGGCGGCCCAGAGACGGAAGGCCGGACGCTCGGCGTTCTCGGGGACCAGGTCGAGTGTCTGGTACGGGTACGCGGTGCGGATGGTCATGACGTCGCTGGAGTCGCTGCCCCTGATGCCCTCGGCGGCCAGCAGGCTGGCGCCTCGGTTCCGCTTTCCCCCGGCGTGGGTGAACAGGTAGCGGGCCTCCACCGACCGCGCGTCGGTCCGGTGTTCCAGCAGTTCGGGGTGGAGCCTGCCGACGACGCCCCGGTGGAGGAACTGGTGGTTCATGTCGAGCAGGTTCTCGTGCATGAACGAGTAGTGGCAGCGCACGGTCCGGGAGTAGGTCATGGTCCTGTACCGCGGTGAGCCGAAGGCCGGCAGTTCGGGCAGGGCTGTGCCGGCCGCCTTGTCCGGGTCGCCGGGGAACACGAACACCAAGCCGTAGGCCTCGCGGACGGGGTAGCCGCGCACGCCGCGCGGCGGCCGGCCGTCGTCGCGGGACAGGTACGGGATCTGCGAGATGCGGCCGTCGCCGCGATAGGCCCAGGCGTGATAGCAGCAGCGGAGGGTGTCGCCCTCCACTACGCCCATGCTGAGCGGCACCTGCCGGTGCGCGCACCGGTCCTCCAGCGCGTGCACGGTGCCGCTCTCCCCGCGGTAGAGCGCGATGCGCTCACCCGCGAAGGCGGTCGCGATCACCCGCTTGTTCCGGACGCTCCGGGACAACGCGACCGGGTACCAGAAATCGGGGTGCGCGCCGACGCGCCGGAGGTCGGCCTTGCCGGTACCCGGGCCGGGGTGCGGCGAGGGCCGGCTTCCGTCCTCGGCAGGGAAGGTCCTGGCCCTGTCGGTCTCGGACATACCTCTCCCTCGCACGCGCACGGCTGTCCCGGGCTCCTCCATCCTGAAGGGCGCCTCCCGGCCACGCCTTGCCCAGCGCGTGCGGACGGGTGAGTCGCGCGTTCAGTGGGCGAAGGGCGGCGAGAAGCAGCCGCTCTCCGGGTACGGGCCGCCCGCCACCGCCGAGAAGTTCGTCTTCTGGACGAACGCCATGACGCAGGCGTCGTCGTGAACGCGCAGGGCGACTTGCGCCCCCTCGGGCGTCACGTATCCGTCGTCCCTCCAGCGTGAGGACATCCCGGTGACGGTGAGCGTCCCGCCGAGCCGTTTGCCGTCCCGTGTGACGCGCTCCTCCTCGTAGCCGAGCCGGAGCAGGGCCTCGCGCACCGTCGCGGGGTCCCACGTCCGCCGCTTCCAGAGCCTTTCGAGTACCGGCCTGATGCGATCGGCCTCCCGCTCGGCATCCTTCGCGTGGGCCGGGGACATCTCTCCGGGACGGCGGTGGCCGTTGTTCTCGTTGTAGTGCGGGGCCCCGTCACCGGCCCCGGGCTCCACGTACGGCGAGGCTCCGACGGCACTGGGCGAGGCTCCGGTGGTACTGGGCGAAGGCCCGGCAGTACTGGGCGAGGACCCGGCGGACCTGCTGGGAGTGGCCCCGGCCGTCGCGCCCGAGGCGTGCAGATCACCGCAGGCGGTGAGGGTCAGGATCGCGACGAGGACAAGCCCGACAGCGGCAACAGGGGCCCGGCGGGCGGAGGTTGGGGCGGACATGCGGCGACCCTCTCATCGCGACCGGCCGACCGGATCGGTGTTTTCGCGGGCCTCACCGAGTACGCGTACTCATGACGGCGGGGCGTCGAGAAGCTTGGCGAGTTCCCCCAGGAGCCGGGCCGCCGGCGCCGGGTCGACCAGCCACTTCAGGTGGCTGCCGTCAAGGGTGCGGACGTCGTACGGGTTGTCCGGCGTCAGCCGGTCGCCCTCACGGATCAGCCGGTCCTGCAGGGCGAGAGGCATGCTCGCGTCGCCGGCCAGGCGGACGAAGGTCTTCGGGACACGGCCCCAGGTCGCGGCCCGCGCCCGGTCCGTCGAGGCACCGGCGTCCAGGTTCTCGTCGGGCTGGAAGGTGTTCAGGAAGGCCAGGAACTCCTCGTCGGTGCCGTCGGCGAGGAAGGCCGCCTTGAACGCCGCGAGGGCGTCCGGGTCGGCGGTGCGGAAGTTGACGCGGAGCAGGCCGAGTTCGGCGGGGTCACCGGCCATCGCCGCACCCAGCGCGGCGACGTCGACCGTGGCCATCTCCGGCTCGGCGTAGTAGGCGCCGACGTCGAGATCGACCGGGCACCAGGCCGCGACGTAGACGATGCGGTCGATCAGGTCCGGCCGCGCGTTGGCCGCCGCCGTGGCCGTGATGCCGCCGCGGCTGTGGGCGACGAGGATCACAGGGCCGTGGTGCTTGGCCCGTTCCAGGATCCCGATGAGGTGCGCGGCGTTGTCGGCGAGCGTCACACCCTTGATCGAGCCGGGCGCTCCGGCGAGCCCTTCGAGATCCTGCGGCGCCTGATAGGCGCGGGTGTAGGTCGCCCCGAATCCGTGACCGGGCAGGTCGACGGCGACCGAACGGTGCCCGAGGAGGCCGAGTTCGGCCTGGAGCGGTGCGAAGGAGAAGGAGTTCGCGAAGGCTCCGTGCACCAGCACGAACGTCGGCTGCCGCTGTCCGCTCACGCCAGAGCCTCCTCGACCGTGGCGTGGCAGGCGACGACGGCGTCCAGGCCGACGAGCTGGACCACCCGCATCACCGATCCCCGGATCCCGGCCAGACGCAGCCACCCCTGTGCGGCGTCGGCACGCTGATGGGTGTGGATGAAGACGTTGATGCCGCTGGAGTCGATGAAGGTCACGCCGCTGAGATCCGCCACGATCCGGGGCGCCCCGCCATCGCCGTCCCAGGGCGACAGGGCTTGCTGCAGTGCGTCCTTGACTCCGTGGTCGATCTCGCCGCGCAGGGTCACGACGCGGATGCCGTCGACGGTGGAGTGTTCGATGGACAGCCGGTCCGGCCGGCTCGTCCCCTGGTTGTCGGTCACCGTCTCCTCAACTGCGCCTGGGCTGCCCCGTGCAACGTCTGTGCCGACGATTGTGCCGCACTCTCCCGGCCGGACGCATCCGATCGACTGTGCCGAACAACACGCCCGTGGCATGCATGACAAAGTGAGGGGTACACGCACGTGCGTGAACGGGGAGTAGAAGGACGATGCTGTTGGAGCCGCAACCCGACGGGGACCGTACTGAGCCCGGCGCCCGCCCGGCGCAGGTCGGCTACGCCTTGGGCGGGGACGACGGCTGCATCGCCCAGGCCCGTCATCACGCGGCCGACTTCCTCACCCGGCTCCGGGAGGAGCAGGGCCTGGACGTCTCCCCGCGTGCCATGGACCTGACCCAGCTGGTCGTCAGTGAGCTGGTCACCAACTCCCGTAAGTACGCGCCCGGTCCCGTTCTCATGGAACTGCGCGTCGCGGGCGCCGCGGTGGAGGTCGCTGTGTGGGACAGCGACCCCGCCGTGCCCGCGGCCCGGGCCGCCGACCCGGACCGCGTCGGCCAGCACGGCCTGGAGATCGTCAAGGCCGTCGCCCAGGACCTCGACATCGAGCGGCAGCCGGTCGGCAAGCGCATCACCGCCCGCATCTCCCTGACCGACACGAGGCCCTGACCGGCACGCCCTTCGCCCGCTACTCCTCGATCACCAGTCCCTTCGCCGCGAGCAGCGGCTCGAGATCGCAGATGTCGATGACGGTCCGGCCCGCGCGGTACGCGGCGATGTAGTCCGCCTCGGTGTCGACCCGCTCCTGTGAGGCGGCGGCCACCTCGGCCGCGTCCTCGCGGCGGACGAGGACCACGCCGTCGGCGTCGGCCCGCATCACATCACCGGGTCGGACGAGCACGCCGCCGACGGTGACGGGCTCACACATCGGCCCGACGGTCTCCTTGACCGTGCCCTTGATGGAGATGCTGCGGGAGAAGACGGGGAATCCCAGGGCGCGAAGGTCCTCGGTGTCCCTCACGCCCGTGTCGGTGATCAGGCCGCCGAGCCCCTTGGACCGGCAGGCGTTGGCGAGGACGTCCCCGAAGGAGCCGGCCTCCTCGTAGGCTCCGGCGGAGACGACGATGACATCCCCCGGGCGGGCGTAGGCGATGGCGGTCTGCAGCATCAGGTTGTCGCGGGGTGCGCACTGGACCGTGAAGGCGGGGCCGCAGAGGGACATGCGGTGGTCGACGGGCTTGATGACCGAGTCCAGCGCGCCGAGCCGGCCCTGCGCCTCGTGGATGGTGGCCGAGGAGAAGGCCCGCAGTTGCTCGACCAGAGCTGCGTCCGGCCGATCGAACTTCGTGCTGACGCGGATCATGACGGCCTTTCAGACGGAGGGAACGGTGGAGGGGGCGGCGGACAGGTCGGCGCACGCCGTCGCGATGCGCGCGCAGGCCTCGGTGAGCACGTCCGTCGACGTGGCGAAGGAGATGCGGAAGTAGCCGGGCGCGCCGTACGCGGCTCCGTGGATGACCGCCACCTGCCCGCTGTCGAGGAGGTGGCGGGCGAAGTCCTCGTCGCTCTCGATCCGGCTTCCCGACGGGGTGAACTTCCCGATCGTGCCTCGGCAGTTGACCAGGAGGTAGAAGCCGCCGTCGGGGACGGTGCAGCTGAGACCGGGAATGTCGTTGACGAGCTTCACGGTGGCGTCGCGGCGTGCGCGGTAGACGCGCACGGTCTCCCGGACGAAGTCCTGCGGTCCGGTGAGCGCGGCAGCGGCGGCGGCCTGGCTCACGGAGGAGGGGCAGGAGGAGGTCTGGGACTGCAGTGTGTTGATCGCGGTCACCAGGTCCGCCGGGCCCACGCCGTAGCCGATGCGCCAGCCGGTCATCGCGTACGTCTTGGAGACGCCGTTGGTGAGGAACACCCGCTCGGCCAGGCGGGGTTCGACGGCGGCCAGGGACGGGGCGTCCTCCTCGCGGTACCAGATCTCGTCGTAGATCTCGTCGGTGAGGACGCGCACCTGCGGATGGTCCAGCAACACGTGGGCGAGCGCCCGCAGTTCGGCGGGGGTGTACGCGGAGCCGGTCGGGTTGCCGGGGGTGTTGAGGACGACCCAGCGGGTGCGCGCGGTGATCGCCGCCCCGAGCCGCTCCGGAGTGAGCTTGAAGCCGTCCGTCTCGGGGCAGTCGACGACGACCGGGGTGCCGTCGTTGGCGCGGACCATGTCCGGATAGGACACCCAGTACGGCGCGGGGACGATGACCTCGTCCCCTTCGTCCAGGGTGGCCATCAGGGCGAGGAAGATGACCTGCTTGGCTCCGCCGCCGACCGCGATCCGCTCGTCGGCGCACTCCAGCCCGTGGCGCTCGCGGAGTTTCCCGGCGATGGCCGAGCGCAGCCGCGGGGTGCCGTTCACGGGGGTGTACTTGGTCTCGCCCGCCTCGATGGCCTCGATCGCGGCGGCCTTGACGTGGTCGGGGGTGTCGAAGTCGGGCTCGCCCACGGTCAGGTCGAGGATGGTGTGGCCCTGGCTCTTCAGCTCGCGCACGCGCTGGGCGGCGGCCGTGCTCGGCGAGGGCTTGATACGGCGTACCCGCTCTGCCGTGTTCATGCGATCAGCCCTCCCTGCGCTCGAAGTTGAGGCCGCCGGGGACCTGGAAGGTGGGCAGGATCTCGATGTGGCCGATGTTGACGTGCCGGGGCGAGTCGACGGCGAACTCGATGGAGTCGGCGATGTCCTCGGGCTTGAGGGACTCGTAGCCGTCGTAGAACCGCCGCTGGGCCTCCTCCATGTCGCCGAGCAGACGGCCGAAGATCTCCGTCTCCACGCGCCCCGGGCAGATCTCGGTGACCCGGACCCGGCGGCCGTAGCCGTCGACCCGCAGCTGGCGGGAGAGGGTGTGCACGGCGGCCTTGGTGGCGTGGTAGATCGTGTTGCCGCCGAAGTTGTAGACACCGGCGATGGAGCTGATGTTGACGATGTGGCCGAGGTCGCGCTCGACCATGCCGGGCATGACCAGGCGCACCAGGTGCAGAACGGCCTGGATGTTGACGGCGACCTGCTCGTCCACGGCGAACTCGTCGGCGGTCAGGATGTTGCCGGTGCGCGAGACGCCGGCGTTGTTGACGAGGATGTCGATCTCCAGGCCGTCCAGCTCGGCGGTGAGCGCCTCGGTGTCGGTGATGTCGACGGCGTGCGGGATGCAACCGGTGTCGCGGGCCAGGGCATCGAGCCGTTCGGCGTTGCGCGCCACGGCGTGGACCTCGAGGCCGTGCTTGGCGAGTCGCTCGACGACCACGGCTCCGATGCCGGTCGACGCTCCGGTGACGAGGGCCGTCCTGTAGTCGGAGATGGGCATGCTGCTGTGCTCCTTGGAGTGGGGGGCGTGCGGGTGCGTGGGTCTGTCAGGCGTCGCGCAGGGGCAGGTGGGCGCGGTCCTTCACCCGGGACACGGCGATGAGGGTGCCGAGGGCGGTGACGACGGCGTAGAAGGCCGGCATGTTGACGTTGCCCGTCTGGGCGATGAGGTAGGTCATCAGCAGCGGGGCCGTGCCGCCGAAGAGCGCGGAGGAGACGTTGTAGCCCAGGCCGTAGGCGGAGTAGCGCACGCGGGTGGGGAACAGTTCGACGAGCAGGATGTGGATGACGCCGGTGTGCCCGGCGAACACGACGGCCATGACACAGGCGCCGACGACGGCGAGGGCGAGGTTGCCGGTACCGATCAGGAGGTAACAGGGGATGCCGACGACGGCCATGGCGATCGCCGAGCCGGCGATGACCTTCTTGCGTCCGATCCGGTCGGAGAGACGGCCCATGTAGGGGATGGCGATACAGATCGCGACCAGGCTGGAGGCGGTGACGAGCAGCCCCTGGACCTTGCCGAAGTCGAGCTCGCTGCTCATGAAGGTGGGCATGTAGCTGAACAGGACGTAGTACCCGGAGCCGTTCATCAGGGGGATGAACAGGGCCAGCAGCATGGCGCGGCGGTGCTCGGCGGAGGTGAACGCTTCCTTCAGGGGGTTCTTGGACAGGCCGCCCTGTTCCTTCAGGCGGTTGAAGTTGGGGGTGTCGCTGATGCGCTTGCGGATGTAGATGCCGGTGATGCCGAGCGGGACGGCGAGCAGGAACGGTATGCGCCAGCCCCAGGACTCCATGCGCTCGTCGCCGAGTCCGCTGGTCATGGCGGCGGCGACCAGTGTGCCGGTGAGCAGGGAGAGGAAGGAGGCGATCTGCGCGTAGCTGGTGTAGAGGCCGCGTTTGCCCTCCGGGGCGTGCTCGGCGAGGAAGCTCATCGCGCCCGACGCCTCGCCGCCGACGGAGAAGCCCTGGGCGACGCGCAGCAGGATCAGCAGGACCGGTGCCGCGATGCCGATGCTCGCGTAGGTGGGCAGGATGCCGATGGCCGCGGTGGCGACGCTGATGAGCATGATGACGAAGACCAGCATCCGCTGGCGTCCCATGCGGTCGCCGAGGTGGCCGCAGATGATGCCGCCGAGGGGGCGGAAGAAGAAGGAGACGGCGTACCCGAGGAAGACGAGCATGATGGCGTCGTCGGAGCCGGGGAAGAAGACGGCGGCGAGCGTTCCGGCCATGAAGCCGAAGATGCCGTTGTCGTAGAGCTCGGCGAAGATGCCGACGCATCCCGCGAGGGTGACCTTCCGGGCTGTTCTGGGGTCGACGGTGTTGGGGACTGGCTGAGCGGCCATGGTGGTCATGGCGTCTCCTGTCTTGCGGCGGGCTGGGGACGAGATGAGGGGCGTGGGGCTCCGTGCGGGCGGGTGAGGGGGGGCGTTGGGGAGGTGGCTGGGCGTCAGGCCGTGTCGGGAGCGCGGATGCGCAGGGCGTCGAAGGCGGTGCGGACGCGGGTGCGCAGGGCGTCGACGGCGCCCCGCTGTGCGCGGTGGGCGGTGACCGCCTGGTCGAGGGTGCGCTGGCGGAAGCGGATGCTCTGCCCGGGGCGCACCTGCCCGAGGGCGGACAGGCCGGTGGCGGTGACGACGGCGAGGACGGGGTAGCCGGCCGTGACGCCGCGGCCGCGGTGCAGCACGAGGAGTTCGTCCCCCGCCGGCACCTCGACGGCGCCGATGGGGACGCCGCGGGAGAGGATCTCGCCCTGGGTGACGCGGCGGGGCACGTCGCCCTGCAGTCGCAGGCCGATGTGGTTGCTGCGCGGGCTGACGGTGAAGGGAGCCTCGAACAGCCGGCTTCCTGTGTCTCCGAAATCGGCCCGGTCGGGGCCGTCGGTGACATCGATCGTCCAGGTCGTGGGGAACGGGGGGACGGGGGCGTTCAGACGGAACAGCGGGATCCGTGAGAAGGGGTGGTCGAGGGGCGGACAGGCCGCGCGCAGCACGAGTTCGTCGCCGCTGCTCAGGGCGGGGCCGAATCCCAGGATGGTGTCGGGGGCGCAGCTGCCTTGAAGGTAGTCGGCTTGGAACGAGCCGAGTATGGCCAGGTAGACGCGCAGTCCCCGGCGGATGCCGGTGACGCGAAGGGTCTCGCCCGCGCACACGGAGACCGGTTCCCACTGGGGGCGGACGCCGCCCTCGACGGTCACGTCGGCGGGGGCACCGGTCACGGCGACGAGGATGTCGGCGGAGGGCACGCACGCGAAGTCGAACGCCGTGATCTCCAGCAGCGGGGCGCGGTCGTCGTTGCCGCACAGGACGTTGGCGACGCGCGCCGAGTGCTGGTCGGCGGCTCCGCCGGCGGGCAGACCGTAGCGGGAGCGGCCGACCCGGCCGAGGTCCTGCACGGTGGCGATGCCCGGGGTGCGGATCGTGAGGGTGTCAGCCATGGCAGGCCGCCAGGGAGGTTCCGGCGTGGTCGTCCCACTCGTCGGGTGTGATGGGGACGAAGCGGAAGGTGTCCCCTGGCCGGTAGGCGGTGATCGGGTCGCTGTGCAGGTCGAGGACGCGCACGGGGGTGCGTCCGAGGAGCGGCCAGCCGCCGGGCGAGGGCATCGGGCAGATGACCGCCTGCCGTCCGGCGACGGCGACCGTGCCGGGGTCGACGTGGGTGCGGGGCGACGCCAGCCGCGGCACCGGTTTCGGGAAGGGCGGGCCGTCCGTCATCGGCGCCCCGGCGGGCGCTCCGAGGCAGCGCACGGTGAGGTCGCTCCCGGAGTGGAGGGCGACGACCTCGCTCTCGGTCAGGTCGAGTCGGCGGGCGACCTCGGGCAGGTCGGGCCCGTGCTCGCCGCCGTAGACGACGGGCACGACGAAGCGTCGGGGCGGTGTTGCCGGCGCGGGGTCCGGTCCGAGGCGGGCGGCCTCGTGCGCCACGATCCGCCGGACGGTGTCGTGGTCGGTGCCGGTGCAGTCGAACTCCACGAGCAGGGCGTCGTAGGTGGGCACCACGTCGTGGACTCCGGGGAGCCGGACCGCGTCCAGGGCGTCGGCCAGGGCGTGGACGAGCCGCCAGGCGTCTTCGGCGTCCAGGCCCACGGCCCTGGCGGTGAGGGCGGAGTCACCGCAGTCCGTGATCGTGATGTTGGCGTTCATGTCAGGCGCCCGTCCCGCTCAGCACCTTGTCGAGCGAGGCGATCTCGACACCGGCGGCGAGGAGTTCCTCGCGGATGCGGCCGGCCAGCGCGATCGCTCCGGGGCTGTCGCCGTGCAGCAGGACGGTGTCGCAGGCGACCGGGATGTCCTTGCCGTCGGCGCTGCGGATGACTCCCTCGGTGACCATGCGCAGGGTCCGCCGGGCCACCTCGTCCGGGTCGTGGATGACCGCTCCGGGCTCTGAGCGGGGGACGAGGGTCCCGTCGTCGCGGTAGGCGCGGTCGGCGATGCCGACGATGCCCACGCGCAGTCCGCGGGCCCGGGCGGCGTCGGCGAGCTCCCCGTCCTGCGCGAGGACGATCAGCGACTCGTCCAGGGAGGCGACGGCGTCCACGACGGCACGGGCGTAGTCGGCGCGTACCGCGACCAGGTTGCCCAGGCGTCCGTGCGGGGCGACGTGCTGCACGCGGGTGCCGTGCGCGACGGCGAACGCCTGGAGGGCGCCGATCTGGTACAGCATGTCGGTGCGGACCTCCTCGGGCGTGAGGTCCATGGCGCGGCGGCCGAAGCCGACCAGGTCGGGAAAGCTCGGGTGGGCGCCCACGGCGACCCGGTTCTCCACGCAGGTCCGGACGGTGGCGTCCATGATGCGCGGATCACCGGCGTGGAATCCGCAGGCGACATTGGCGGACGTCAGCATTTCCAGAAGGGCTTCGTCGTCGCCCATTGTGTAGGCGCCGAATCCCTCGCCGAGATCGGCGACGAGATCAACCGTGGGGGTCATGACGTCCTCCGGGAGAATATGGGGAAGGACAATGCGAGGAAGGGAATGCCATCACGTCTTGGTGATTTCCCGAGAATCATCCGGGCTGGATGTTCCGCTCAACTTAATCCCATGCTCGCTTGACCGCCAATATGCGTTCGGTCTGGCGTTATCGCGAACGGTTATGACCCGCCTCACACCCCTGCCACCTCTCGGGGGTGTGCTTCGGGGTGGCCCCTCCCTACGATGAGGCTCCGCTCCCCGTGGAAGGCCCCGCATGGACACCAGGCGTCTGTACTCGTTCATCAAGATCATTGACGCGGGGAGCATCACGCGCGCGGCCGACATCCTGCACATCGCGCAGCCCGCGCTCAGCCAGCAGCTGTCCGCGCTGGAAGCGCAGTTCGGGCAGCAGCTGCTGATCCGCAGCAAACGCGGGGTGGCCCCGACCGAGGCGGGCCGGGCGCTGTACCGGCACGCCCAGCTGATCCTGAGGCAGGTGGACCTCGCGCACGCCGCCGTGGAGGTCTCCGGCCGGGCTCCCGCCGGCAGCGTGTCCGTGGGGCTCGCGCCGTACAGCCTGGGCGCGGCGCTCGCGCTGCCGCTGCTCAAGAGCGTGCGCGAGCGCTACCCGGACATCCTGCTGCACATCAACGAGAACTTCGGCGGTGTGATCAGCGAGGCCATCATGACCGGGCGGATGGACATGGCGTTCATCTACGGGGCCGGCCCCCTGCGGGGTGTGCAGTTCGAGCCGTTGCGGACGGAGGACCTGTTCCTGATCGGCGCGCCCGGCGGTACGGCCCCGTACGGAGCGGGCGAGGTGGATCTGGACGAGCTCAAGGACGTGCCCCTGCTGCTGCCCAGCCGCATCCACACGATCCGGCAGGTGGTGGACGCCGCCTTCCAGCAGGCCTCGCTCCTGCCGAACGTGGCGGGTGAGGTCGAGTCCGCGCTGACGCTCGTCAACGCCGTCGACGCGGGCCTCGGCGCCACCGTCCTGCCCTGGTCGGCCGCGCGCGCCATCCTCGACGTCCGCTCCCTGTCGGTACGCCGCATCGTGCATCCCGTGATCCAGGTGAAGCTGTCCCTGGTCACCTCGGACAACCAGCCCCTGTCGGAACCCGCCCTGGCGGTGCACGACCTGTTCCTGGAACTCATCACGGATTTCGACAACTCTCCCCACGATGACTCCCCGCACGACGACTCCCCGCACAAAGAATAAGGAGCCGCAATAGCGTCACACGAAATATCTATTTGTTCCCGGTGGGTGCCGAGGCTACGTTTTCACAACGCCGCACGGTCGACATGTGAAGCCCGAAACCGGAGACACAGATGAAAAAGCGTGTGCTCACCACCCGTGAAAACCTGCCCGGCAACGGCCTGGACCGCTTGTCCGAGGCGGCGGAAAGGGTGGCCTGGCCGGGTGACGGCAAGCCCGGGCCCGCGGACCTCGCTGCGCTCGCACCCGGAGTCAGCGGAATCCTCGCCCTGGGCAACGACCCGGTGGACGGCGCGCTGATGGACGCCGCCGGCCCCTCTCTGCGGGTGATCGCGCTGGCGAGCATGGGCTTCGACAACGTCGACCGGGCCGCCGCCGCCGAGCGCGGCATCGTCGTCACCCACACCCCGCGTGTGCTCGCGGAGACCACCGCCGACCTCACGTTCGCCCTGATCCTCGCCTCCCGCCGGCGGATCGGCGCCGCCGGAGCGAGCCTGGCCTCGGGCTCCTGGGGTCTGTTCCGGATGCACGACTACCTCGGTCTGGACATCCACGGAGCCACCCTCGGCCTGGTCGGCTACGGCCAGATCGGCCGCGCGGTGGCCCGCCGGGCCCACGGGTTCGGCATGCGCGTGCTCCATCACGACCCCTACGCGCCCGACGACGACCTCTCCGCCTCGGTCGATCTGGCCACGCTGCTCGCCGAGTCCGACGTCGTGTCGCTGCACGTGCCGCTCACCGAGGAGACGCGGCACCTCATCTCCGCCCGCGAGCTGGCCACGATGAAGCCCACGGCCACCCTGGTCAGCACCTCCCGCGGCGGTGTCGTCGACGAGGAGGCCCTGCTGCACGCCGTCCGGGAAGGGCGGCTGCACTCCGCCGGGCTCGACGTCTTCGAACGCGAGCCGATGGGACCGGAGTTGTCACCGCTGGTAGCCGAACCGAACGTGGTCACACTGCCCCACATCGGCTCGGCCACCGAGGCCACCCGGGCCGCCATGGTCGACCTGGCGGTGGACAACATCCTGGACGTCCTGGCCGAACGCCCCGCCCGGACGCCTCTGCCGGGCAGCCCTGCGGTGCCGTCCCCGACGGAGGCAGCACCGCGGTGAGCGGGATCCTCACGCCTCCAGACCGCCGCGCTTGACGAGCTGCCCCGCGATGACATTGCGCTGGATCTCGTTGGTGCCCTCGCCGACGATCATCAACGGGGCGTCGCGGAAGTAGCGTTCGACATCGAACTCGGTGGAGTAGCCGTATCCGCCGTGGATGCGGACGGCGTCGAGGGCGATCCGCATGGCCGTCTCGGAGGCGAAGAGCTTCGCCATCCCGGCCTCCATGTCCACGCGCCGGCCCGCGTCCGCCTCGCGGGCCGCGTACAGCGTGAGCTGGTGGGCCGTGGTGAACGAAGTGGCCATGTCGGCAAGGTAGTTGCCGATGGACTGGTGCTTCCAGATCGGCTTGCCGTACGACTCGCGCTCCTGCGCGTAGGCCAGCGCGTCCTCGAAGGCGGCCCGGCCGACTCCGAGGGCGCGGGCGGCGACCTGGAGGCGTCCCGTCTCCAGGCCCTTCATCATCTGCGCGAAGCCCTTGCCCTCCGTCCCGCCGAGGACGGCGTCGGCCGGTGCCCGGTGGTCGTCGAAGGACAGCTCGCAGCTCTCGACGCCCTTGTAGCCGAGCTTGGGCAGATCGCGGGAGACCGTCAGGCCGGGGCCGTGCTCGACGAGGAGGATCGAAATGCCCTGGTGGGCGGGGCCCTCACCGCCGACGTCGCCCACGCCCGGCGGCTGGGCTTCACCGGCGAGCTCTGTGTCCATCCGTCCCAACTGGCAGGCGTGGCCGACGGATTCGCACCCTCGGATCAGGAGCCGCGCTGGGCCCGGGCCGTCCTCGGCGCGGGCGACTCCGTCACCACGGTCGACGGCCAGCTGGTCGACAAACCGGTCCTGGAACGCGCCCGGCACGTCCTGACACCGCCAGGTACCAAAGGTCCGGGACAGTCGCCGGCCGACTCACCGGACCAGTTCGGTCGGCTTGGTGGCGCTGCCGAGCAACCACTCCAGAGGGCTCGCGCAGCGGGGGCACGCCACCGAACTCACCCCGCAGCCCACCCTCGCCGACCTGCGCAAGCTCCTGACGACCTGCGGACCCGACCCTCCCTCCCGGATCCCGTCAGGGTCTCATCGGCCTCGGGGAGCGCGCGGAACTCCTCGGCGGCACCTTCGCATCGAGGCCTGCCTCCGACGGGGGGTACGAGGCGAGCCTGCGGTTCCCGGCCGACCCGGGCTGACGGTCCTGGACCCGACCGGTGGGGATCACGCCCGGCCCGGGCGGTGTCGTGCCCGTTGTGCGTCCAGGGCCGCGATGGCGACATGCAGCTGCGCCCGGCAGTCGCCGGACTCGAGGTCCGCGCGCAGGATGTCCTCGATGAGGTGCAGGCGTTGATAGAGCGCCTGCCGTGACAGGTGGCTCCGCCGGGCCGCGATCGACTTGTTGCCCGCCGACGCGAGGTAGTGGCGCAGGGTGGTCAGCAGGTCCGTGCCGTGGTCCTGGTCGTGGGCGAGCAGTGCCGCCAGCTGACGCTCGGCGTAGGCCTGGACCCGGGGGTCGTCGCGCAGCGAGTAGAACAGCTGGGGCAGGCCGATGTCGGCGATGGTGTGGACGGCCGCCGAACCGACGGGCGGAACGGCGTCGGCGACCTGTTCCGCCTCGGCGGCGGAGCGGGCCACCTCGGACAGTTCGCCCACCTCGGCACCGACATGGACGGGTGCGCCGGCCAGTTCGCTGATGTCGGTGGCCAGCGGGCGCCAGCCACCCGGCTCGCGGTAGGCCAGGAGCACGCCGATTCCGCGCTCGCCCAGGTCTCCCACGAGGGCGCTGCCCTCCAGCCGTGCGCGCAGCTTGTCGAGCAGCGCGTCGCGGTCGGCGGCGCGGACCAGGACGACGGCGAGTCTGCGCCCGTGGGTCGGCACCCCGAGCGCGGTGATCTTCGTCCGGGTGTCGCGCCAGGACAGGTGCCGCTGCTCCAGGACGTCGAGCAGCGCGTCCCGTTGGGCCTGTTCCTCCCAGCGCGTCTCGTGGGTGAGCCGGGACAGGGTGAGTGCGATGGCCGCCCGCTCCAGGACCATCACATGGTCGGTGTGGAACCGCTGCTCGGCGGTGCTGCCCGGCAGCATGGCCAGCCGTCCCCACCGCTGCCCGCGGAACTCCACCGAGGTGACCAGCCAGCCCTCCTGTCCGCACACCTCGGTGCGTTCGGTGGGCGAGGGAGTGGCCCGGGACCGCTCCTCCCACCGGTTGAGCGCGTCCTCCACCATGGCTTCGCCGGGGGCGCAGATCAGGGCCTGGTGGGCCAGGTTCTCCAGTACGACGGCACGGCCGGTCATCGTCGCGGCGGCCCGGACGACCTCGTCGGCCCCGGCTCCGCGCAGGGAGAGCGCGGTGAAGGTGTCGTGGACGTGCTGCGCGGCCCGGAGCGTACGGACCTGGCCGGTCAGGATCATCGCGTGCACCTCCTGGGTCACGTCGACGAACTTGATCCCCCGCTGCAGCACGATCAGCGGCACGCCCCGCGCGCGGCACGCGGCGACCAGCTCATAAGGCGCTTCCTGGAAGCGGCGGCCGAGTTCCAGCACCAGGGCGGCGGCACCGATGTCCGCGAATTCGGCGGCCCACTCCTCCAGCCGGTTGGGAAAGCCGAACCCGGTGGTCAGCACCAGCTCGCCGCCCCGCAGGGCCGACGCCGGGTGCTCCCACTCGGTGACATGCACCCAGCGCACCTGCCGGTCCAGTCGGTCGTGCCCCGCGAGGACCTTCGGCAGTCCGCGGACCAGCACGGGAAGGGCCAGTACCTCGGCCACCGTCACTGTCCCGCCGTCGCTCACTCTGACAACTTGCATGCTTTCGAGCCACCACGCAATGGGTCACGGCTGCCGGACCGGCTCGGCTTCGGTCTTGGTCGTGGAGGTGAGGGGGCGGTCCTTCGTCTCCGGCGCCAGGGCCAGGGAGACCACCAGGCCGACGAGCGTGATGCCCGCTCCGATCAGCAGCGTTCCGGAGTTGCCCACACCGGCGATGAGCAGCGGCAGACAGAAGGTGCCGCCGGCTGATCCGATGCGACTCATGGCGGAGGCGAAGCCGACCCCGGTCGCCCGCAGATCGGTGGGGAAGAGCTCGCTGGGATAGAGGAACTGCAGGGCGCTGCCGGCGGCCTCGGCGAAATGGAACACCAGGAACAGCACGATGATCGGCAGGGCGAGGTGCAGCGGCAGCACCGCCAGACAGAACAGCGCGACGAAGATCGCGACGAAACTGCCGATCAGCAGCGGCCTCCTGCCGACCCGGTTGACCAGGAACAGACCGGTCGACACACCCAGGATCGGGATCAGCATCATGACCGCCGCGCTGGTCGTCGCGTTGCCGACACCCATCGACGTGAGGATCTGCGGCTGGAAGGTCCGGATCGCGTAGCCCGTCGCCACCTGGCACAGGAAGAACGTCGAGCAGAACACCACCTGCTTCGTGTAGCCGCGGCGGAACACCTCGCCGATGTTGCCCAGGCCCGACCCGGTGCGCCGCGGCACCCTGCTCTCCTCGACGAGTTCGTCGACCCGGACGTCGGGACCGATGTAGCGCCGTACGATCGCGGTCGCCTCGTCCACCCGGCCCCGGCTGGCCAGCCACCGCGGTGATTCCGGGAGCCCCGCCCGCATGGCAAGGAAGATCGCCGCCGGAACGGCCCCCGAGGCCAGCATCCAGCGCCACGCGTCGTCGCCGACCCCCATCAGGGCCAGCCCGATCCAGTAGCTCACGCCGTAGCCGATCCACCACGACAGCACCAGCCCGGACAACGCGCTGCCCCGGAGTTTCCTGGGGACCAGTTCGGCGGTGAGGGCCGAGGCGATCGGATAGTCCGCGCCGACGGCGATCCCGATGATCAGGCGCAGTACGAAGAGCTGCCAGGCCTCGTTCACGAAGAACTGCGGGATCGACGCGGCGACGAACACGACGAGGTTGAGCACGTACATCAGCCGTCGTCCGACCCGGTCGGTGATCGCGCCGAAGACCATCGCCCCGACGAACACGCCGATCAGGGCGGAACTGGCGAGCAGTCCGGACCACACGGAACCCAGGTGCAGCTGGGGGGTGATCTGGCTCAGTGCGATGGCGATGATGCCGAGCAGATAGCCGTCGCAGAACGGGCCGCCCATCGCCACCGCGACCAGGCGGCGATGGAACCGATTGACGGGAACGTCGTCCAGGGTGGTTGTCATGGTGGTGCGCCTTTCGTCGGCAAGGGCCGGGTGCAGACACTGTGGGACAGGTCACCCGGGGCCGACAGATACAGATTGTCAGGTCGTCCCGGGCCCGGTTGACACGGCGTTCCGTTCCTCGCCCGCCGGTACCGTGCGGCCGGTCGACTGCGGTACAGCTGGTCGCCATGGAACAGAGAACCGCGCTGGTCACGGGCGCGAACCGAGGACTGGGTGCCGCCATCGCCGACGGCCTGGCCGGACAGGGTATCCGCGTGTGGCGCGGCGTACGAGAGGGCGCGGGCAGGGCACGCGACGTGCGGCTGGACGTACGGGACGAGGACAGCGTCACCGCGGCGGTGCGGCGGATCCTGGACGAGGACGGACGCGTCGACATCCTCGTCAACAACGCCGGCATCACCGACGGCAAGCAGGCACCCGCCACCGCCGATCTCGATGTCGCGTCCCGCGTGTGGGACACCAACGTCCTCGGCGCCTGGCGGTGCGCCCAGGCGGTCGTCCCGGGCATGGTCGCCGCCGGTTACGGCCGCATCGTGAACATCGGCAGCACGCTCGGCTCCCTCACCCTCATGGACCGCCCGACCGAACCCGGCTACCGCGTCTCCAAGGCCGCGCTGAACGCGCTGACCCGGCTGCTCGCCGCGGAGCTCGCCGGCACCGGGGTCCTGGTCAACGCCGCCTCGCCCGGCTGGGTGCGCACCGGCATGAGCCCGACCGCGACCCGCGGCCCGGCCGAGGGGGCCGACACCCCGGTCTGGCTCGCGACCCTGCCCGACGGCGGCCCCACGGGCGGCTTCTTCCGGGACCGGGAACCGCTCGCCTGGTGAGCGTCCGCGCTGCTCAGCGGGTCCGCCGCTCCGCGACCACACGACGCCGTGTCAAGCGGGACGGCGATGCGCTGACAGTCTGTTCCTGTCTCCCCACGGCCCCTCGGCTCAGAGTGAAGACAAGACGTCCCGCCGCCCTCGCGGCACGACACTAAGGAACGCCCATGGCTCCGAGGCCCGTCGTCTCCTTCGACTGCTACCGCACCCTGATCGACTTCGACCTCAACCGCGCCACCCTGCCCATCGTCCGGGACCGCCTCGACGAGGTCGGCGTCGACCACGAGGTCTTCCTCGACAACCTGCGCGTCATGCGCTTCCAGGGCGTCGTCCAGCCCTACCGCCGCTACCGCGAGATCGTGCGGGACAGCCTCGAGAACTGCATGCTGCTGCACGGCATCGAGTACCGCGACGAGGACTACGACCGGCTGATCGCCGCCGCCGAGAGGTTCCCGGTCTTCCCCGACGTCCCCGACGCGCTCCGCACGCTCAAGGAGCGCTACGACATCGCCATCCTCACCAACAGCGACGACGATCTGATCCCGTATCACCTGGAGACCATCGGCGTCCCCTTCGACCATGTGGTCACCGCCCAGCAGGCAGGCGTCTACAAGCCCCGCCGCCAGGCCTTCGAGAAGCTCTTCGAGGTGCTGCCGCAGCGCAGGGACCAGATCACCCATGCCGCGCAGGGCTGGGACTACGACATCATGCCCACCAAGGACCTCGGCATCGCCCGGCGGGTCTGGGTGAACCGCTACGACCTCAAGGGCAGCGACGCCTACCAGCCCTACGACGAGATCCGCGACCTGTCCGAACTCCCCGCGCTGCTGGGGATGTGAGCCGGGCCATGGACGCTGCCACCACGCCCCGGGCGGATCCCGTCAACGGAAACGTCTCGTTCTGGTTCGAGACCATCGGCGGCCGCCCCCCGCTGCGCCCCGCGCTGTCCGGCGACACCACCGCTGACGTGTGCATCGTCGGCGCCGGGTTCACCGGACTGTGGACCGCCTACTACCTCAAGAAAGCCGATCCCTCCCTCCAGATCGTCGTCCTGGAGCGGGAGTTCGCCGGCTACGGCGCCTCCGGGCGCAACGGCGGCTGGGCCTCCGGGCTGCTCGCCGGCTCCCGGGACAGGTTCGCGGAGCTGTACGGCGTCGACGCGACCAAGGCGCAACAGCGCCTGATGCACGAGGCCGTGGACGAGATCGTCGCCGTCGGCGCGGCCGAGGGCATCGAGGCCGATGTCGTCAAGGGCGGTACCATCCGCATCGCCTCCTCCCCGTCGCAGGTGCACCGGCTGACCTCCGGCGTCACCGAGGACCAGAGGTGGGGCGTCACCGAGTCCCGCCTGCTGGACGACGGCGAACTGCGTGAGCGCCTCCGTATCCCGGAAGCCCTCAAGGCCTCCTACACCCCGCACTGCGCCCGGATGCAGCCGGCCCGCTACGTACGCGGCCTGGCCGACGTCGTCGAGTCCCTCGGCGTCACGATCCGGGAGTCGACCGCCGTCACCCGGATCGAGAGCGGCAAAGCGCACACCGACCGGGGTGTCGTCCGGGCCCCCGTCATCCTGCGGGCGACCGAGGGCTACACGGCGTCCCTGGCCGGGGAACGGCGCACCTGGCTCCCCATGAACAGCTCGATGATCGTCACCGAGCCGCTGCCGGGGTCCGTGTGGGACGAGATCGGCTGGAACGGAGGCGAGACCCTCGGCGACAAGTGCTACTCCCACATGTACGGCCAGCGCACGGCCGACGGCCGGATCGCGATCGGCGGACGGGGCATCCCCTACCGCTTCGGCTCGGCCACCGACCGCGACGGCGCCACGCAGGAGGCGACCATCCGGTCCCTCACCTCGATCCTGCACCGCAGGTTCCCCGCCACGCGCGGCCACCAGGTGGAACACGCCTGGTGCGGTGTCCTCGGCGTCCCCCGGGACTGGTGCTCCAGCGCGGTGTTCGACCCGGCCACCGGGCTCGGGCATGCCGGCGGATACGTCGGCCAGGGCCTCACCACCACCAACCTGGCCGGCCGCACCCTGCGCGATCTGGTCCTCGGCCACGACACCGAACTCACCCGGCTTCCCTGGGTGGGCCACACCTCACGGAAGTGGGAGGTCGAACCGCTGCGGTGGCTGGGCGTGCGGTCCATGTACCTGGCCTACAGCCGTGCGGACCGCAAGGAACTCGCCGGGCGTCAACGGGCGTCCCGGCTGGCGAGGCTGGCCGACGTGATCAGCCGGCGCCCCTGACGGCGCGGGCGGTCAGAGGGCCGTGAAGGTCCACAGCAGGTTGGTGCTGTTGTCGTACGTCCACTGCTTGGTGACGGAGCCCGAGGGCACGTCGCCGCCGCCGTCGAGGACCAGTCCGGTGGTCCGGTTGGCGATCGAGTAGCGGCCGTCGCCCCGGTGGGTGATCGTCCACTGCTGGTTGTTTCCGCCGTTCCAGGCAGCCTGCCGGGCGGCGGAACCATCGGCCGTGGCGCCCCAGCCGTCGGCGACCATGCCGTTGGTGCGGTTGACCAGCTTGTAGTAGCCGCCTCCGACCTCCTCCGCCTGCCACTGCAGGTTGGTGCTGCCGTCCCAGGTCCACTGCTTGAGGTCGGCCCCGGCGGCGACGTCGCCGCCGCTGTCGAGGGCGAGTCCGTCGGTGACGTTGGTGATGCGGAAGTACGTCGAGGGCCTGAACCGGACCTTGAGCGAGGTGACCCGGTCGTTGCCGCCGGTGCCCCGGAGGTCGGCGTTGTCGGCGGTGAACGTCCAGGAGGTGCCGGTGAAGTTGTCGCCGGACCAGCCGGTGACCTGGTAGCCGGGGGCCAACCGCAGGGAGGAGAGGGTGCGCGTGCCCAGTCCGGCCGCGGTCAGTTCGTCCGCGGTGTAGTCGCCGAGGGGGAGCACGGCGGCGACGCCGGAGTAGTTCACACCCCTGAAGCCGACGGCACCGGTCAGCGGGCGCAGGCCGGGGATCCGTCCGGAGAACGCGAGCTTCAATACGTAGGCGTCGGCGCTGTACGGCGCCGAGGACGGCAGGGTGACCGTCAGCCCCGACGCGTTCTGTGTCGGCTTCGGCAGGCCGGTGTAGGTGCCGGCGGTGGAGCCGAGCAGCTTCACCGAGGTCAGCGACGAGAGGTCGATCCGGTCCGAACTCAGCGTCTTGATGGTCAGTGAGCTGCCGGGCCAGCCGAGCACGGTGGCGTACAGGACGGTGTTCGCCTTGTTCCGTGTGAAGCGGATGTCCTGCGCGGTGCCGGCCGTGGGCCGGGTGAAGGAGCCGCCACCCATCTTCGTCGGCCCCTCGCCGTACGCGGTCCACGCGCGGGTCGAGTACACCGACTCCCCGAAGCGCTTCAGGTGGTCTCCGATGCCCAGCAGGATGTTCTTCTGGACCTGGGGAATGGTGCCGTCGGCCATCGGCGCGATGTTCAGCAGCATGTTGCCGTTCTTGCTGACCCGGTCGATGAACGAGTGCAGCATCTCCTGGGTGCTGTAGTAGCCGATGTTCTGCGTGTAACACCAACTGCTGCTGGAGATGCTGTCGTCGGTGAGCCAGTACGGGGCGGTGAGGTCGGCCGGGCCGCCGCGTTCGTAGTCGAAGACCTCGCCCTTGCCGTTCATGCCGTCCTTGTACGTGGCGACGACCTCGCGGCCCCAGCCGATGGCCTGGTTGTAGTAGTACGCCAGGAAGTTCAGGCGCTGCGTCTCGTCGACGGCGTCCAGGTTGAAGTCCTGCCAGAGGATGTCGGGCTCGGCCCGGTCGATGACCTCCTTGAGCTTGTCGTACCAGAGCTGGTTCTCCTCCGTCGCGCTCAACTGCCCGTAGAACTTCTTCAGGCTGGGGTCCGTCTGCGCGGGCGCGTACTCGTAGTAGCCGGTGAAGTTGTACGCGTGGTGCATCGCCACCAGCAGCTTGAGGCCCTTGGCGCGGATGGCCCTGGTGAAGATCCGCAGCAGGTCGAGGCCCGGGCCCTTGTCCACCGAGTTCCACTCGTTGACCTGGCTGTCCCACATGGAGAAGCCGTCATGGTGCTCCGCCACGGGGCCGGCGAACCTGGCGCCCGCGTCGACGAACAACTGCGCCCACTCGTCGGGGTCGAAGTTCCCGCCCGCCGACTTCAGCTTCGGCGCGAACTTCACGGTGTTGCCCGCCAGGTCCCGCGCGCCGTCGATGACGTTGTGGAACGGCCACTGGGATGGCCGGCCATAGGTCGCGATGTGGTGCTTGTTGGCGTTGCTGCCGCCCTCGTACATGTTGCGCGGGTACCACTCGCTGTCGTAGGCCGGAACGCTGAAGGCGCCCCAGTGGAAGTAGACGCCGAACTTGGCGTCCTGGAACCACTCCGGGGCCGGCCGGTGGCGGTCCACCGAATCCCAGTCGGGCGTGTACGTCCGGGGGGCCGCCTGCGCGCTGCCGGCACCGAACGCACTTGCGGCGCCGGCCGCCGCGGCCACGCAGGTGGCGCTGGCGAGGAACTGGCGTCTGTTGATCGAAGACCTCGGCATGGAGACATCCCTGGTATGAGGGGGCAGGAGACGTTACGCACGAAGATCGACCCTGAATCATGGGATGTCAACGGGTGTGACGGGATGAGCAGCGGTGGAAAACTCCTTGCTAGACCTGGCATTTCGCCATTTACCATCTCTTTCCAATCGGCTAGACATGGTATGTTTCCCGGCACTGTCCAGCTGGTGAGGAGTTCGCGATGTCGCTCACGGACAAGGCCATCGAGCAGATTCGCGAGCTGATCAGGACCGGCGCCCTGCCTCCCGGTTCGAAGCTCCCTCCGGAGGCGGACCTGGCCGCCCAGTTGGGCCTGTCCCGCAATCTGGCGCGCGAAGCCGTCAAGGCACTGGCCGTCGCTCGCGTGCTGGAGGTCCGGCGGGGCGACGGCACCTATGTGACCAGCCTGCAGCCGAGCCTGCTCCTCGGAGGGCTCGGCGGTGCCGTGGAACTGCTGCAGGGTGACTCGGCCGCGCTCCAGGACCTCATGGAGGTACGGCGGCTCCTCGAACCGGTCGCCACGGCGCTGGCCGCCACCCGCATCTCCGACAGCCAACTGGCCGAGGTGGAGCGGCACTTGGATGCCATGCGCGAGGCCCGTGACGATGTCGAACAGCTCAACGCCCATGACGCCGCCTTCCATCGCGCCGTCGTCTCGGCCACGGGCAACGAGAGCCTCCTCACCCTGCTGGAGGGCATCTCCGGCCGCACCCTGCGCGCCCGCATCTGGCGCGGCCTGGTCGATGCCCAGGCCGCGGGCCGGACCCTCGCCGAGCACGAGGCGATCTTCAGGGCCCTGGCCGCCCGTGACGCCGCCCTCAGTCAGGCGGCGGCGCTGCTTCATGTGAGCAACACCGAGCAGTGGCTGCGGGAACACCTGGGCTCGGGCGCGGCCCTGTCGAGCTGAGGCAGCGGTTCAGGGCGCGGGCGGCAGGTGGACCGTCATGATCAGGTCGCAGGGCTCCGTGCCGGAGCCTCGGTAGGTGTGCGAGGCGTCGCCGTCGAAGGTGGCGGTCTGCCCGGCTGCCAGGATGTGTTCCGTGCCGTCGACGATCAGGCTCATGCGGCCCGATGTGACGCTGACGGTTTCCACGACTCCCGCCTGGTGGGGGTGGCTGGGGTATTCCTCGTCCGGCTCCAGGCGCCAGCGCCAGACCTCCACCGGGGCCGGGCCCGAGGTCGTCAGCACGAGCCGGGCCTCGCTGCCCCGCTCGCCGGTCCACAGGGGTGCCACGGCATCGGCGGCCACGACCCGGACACGACCTTCGGGCGGCCCCTGCATCAGGGCGGACACCGAGATGCCGAGCGTGTCGGCCAGGCGGACCAGGGTGGCCAGATTGGGATTGCCCTGGGCTTTCTCCAGGGCGACCAGGGCCCCCTTGCTCACCTGGGCCCGGCGGCCGAGCTCCTCCAGGGACAGGCCGGCCCGGGTGCGCGCTGCCCGGACGTTGTGCGCGACCGTCCGCAAGGTCGCGGCTGTCTCGGCCATCCGGTCTCCCTCCTCGCCATCGATCATTCCACTGCACCGCACGGTCGTTTGGTTGACATTATCCGGTCGTTGCGTTGTACGGTCTGGTCGTTCCAATGAATGGTAAGGGACGTGCTGTGATCGCTCTGCTGGAAACGGAAACCCGCCCATGACCTCCTTCCACCTCTCCCCCGCCGTCGCGGACGCCTTCCCCGGCACCCTCATCGCCCTGGTCACCGCCACCGGCCTCCGCGGCCGCGAGCCCTGGCCCCGGACCAGCGCGGTCCTGGAGGAGCTGGAGCAGCAGGTCGCCGCGGGCACCTGGCACCCGGCCGACGAGACCGACCCCCGCATCGAGGCCTGGCACACCGCCTACCGCTCCTTCGGCACCAACCCTCGCCGTATCCGCCCCAGCGTCGACGCACTCGGCCGCCGCTTCACGAAGAAGGGAACACTGCCGCGCATCAATCCGGCCGTCGACTCCTACAACGCCGTCTCCGTGCGCCACGGCCTGCCCGCCGGCGCCTTCGACCTGGACCACGTCACCGGAGACGTCGGCATCCGCCACGCGGACGGCACCGAGTCCTTCACCCCGCTCGGCGAACCCGACACCGTCGAGCACCCCAAGCCCGGCGAGATCGTCTACGCGGACGCCACCGGGGTCCTGACCCGGCACTGGAACCACCGCGACGCCCACCGTACCCGCGTCACCGAGGACTCCACCCGCGTGACCTTCGCCCTGGAAACCCTCCACGCGGAGCGCGACGGCGACCTCCTCAAGCTCGCCGCCGACCAACTGCTGGACCTGCTCGCCCCGCACGCCACTCGGACGGCCGGGTACTACCTCACCCCGGCCCGGCCCCAGGTCACCGTCTGAGGTCCCATGTCTCAACCCGCGTCGGGGCAGTTGCCGCCGAGGCAGGGACCTTCGTCCCCGGCTCCGGTCGTCCCCTCGCTGCCCCCCGGCGCCGGGCCCAGCAGCACCTCGATGCCCGCGCGAAGGTAGCGCTCCAGCGTGGCGTCCGGCGCCGCGGCCAGGGCGGGTGGGCGGATCTCCGATCGCATCAGGCTGGTGCCGAGCATCCAGGCCGCCAGGAGTTCCGCCCGCAGGTCCGCGTCGGGGCCGCCGAGCCGGGCGGCCAGGCGCTGGGAGAACACCTCCGTGAAGTCCGCCCGCAGCCGCGCCACCGCCTCGTCCCGGCCGGAAGAGCGCAGCACGGACAGCACCGGGTGCGGGAAGTCGCCCTCCCTCGGCGGGCCCATGAGCAGCGCGCAGAACCAGTCGGGTATCGCCTCGACCGGCTCCTCCAGCAGCGGCTCGAATATCTTGCCCGTACCCGACACGTCGTTGAACAGCGCTTCTTTCGAGCCGAAGTAGCGGTAGACGAGGGCCGCGTCCACACCGACGTCGCCCGCGATGTCGCGCACGCTGGTGCCCTCGTAGCCGTACTTGCCGAAGCGGAAGGCCGCGGCGGCCCGCAGCGCGGTGCGCGTCCCCGACGCCGAGCGTTTGTGGGCGGGCCGACAGGGCTCCGCCTTCGGCGCCTCGCTCTTGTGTGCTCCGGTCACGTACCGCACCTCCGTGGTCCACGGCCCCTCGGCCATCCGCCCATGTTCCAGTCTGCGGCGACTGTCTCAAAGTCACCGACCGATGTCATCAATCGTTGACTTGCGTTCTCGCCGCATGCCATACCTGACTCAGGTCAACGATTGGTGACTTGAGTCCTCGCTGTGCCCGGGCCGTACGACGGAGTCGGCCCTTCAGGTCTGCCCGCAGGCCGCGACGGCGCACGTCCCGAAGCCGTCCCACGCGGGCACCCCCCACCGACCGGAAAAGGTGATCTTCTGTGCCTGCTCGACGCGTCGCCGTCATCGGAACCGGCTACGTCGGACTGACGACCGGCGCCTGTCTGGCCTCTCTCGGGCACTTCGTGGTGTGCGCGGACGCCGACCCGCACAAGGTCGAGCGACTGCGCGAGGCCCGGGTGGACATCCTGGAGCCGCGCCTGCCCGAGACCGTCCGGGATGCCCTGGACGCGGACCGGCTCGACTTCACGGGCGACACCGCGGCCGCCGTCGCCGAGGCGGATGTGGTGTTCCTGTGCCTGCCCACGCCCATGGGGGCGGGCGGCGCGGCCGATCTCGCCGCCGTGGAGGCCGTGGCCGCGCAGATCCGCGACGTACTGCCGCCCGGCTGTGTCGTCGTCAACAAGTCGACGGTGCCCGTCGGTACGTGTGAGCGCGTGGCCGCGCTGCTCGGCCGCGACGACGTGGCCGTGGTGAGCAACCCGGAGTTCCTGCGCGAGGGCCGCGCCGTCCAGGACTTCCTGCACCCCGACCGGATCGTCATCGGCTCCGCCGACCGGGACGCCGCCCGGCGCGTGGCCGAGCTGTACGCCGAACTGGACGCGCCGCTGGTGCTCACCGACGCCGCCAGCGCCGAACTGACCAAGTACGCGGCGAACTTCTTCCTCGCGATGAAGCTGTCCTTCGCCAACAACCTCGCCACCGTCTGCGAACGCTTCGGCGCCGACATCAACGATGTCACCGAGGGCATAGGCCGGGACCCGCGCATCGGCTCCGCGTTCCTGCGGCCCGGTCCCGGCTGGGGCGGTTCCTGTCTGCCCAAGGACACCCACGCCCTGCTCACCGTGTGCGATCTGGCCGGGGTCGACTTCCCCCTGCTGCGCGCCACCATCGAGACCAATGTCGCCCACCAGCGGCAGCTCGTCGATCGGGTCGCCGCCGCGTGCGGGCGCGCCGAGGACGGTTCGCTGCACGGCGTACGGCTCGCCCTGTACGGCCTGACCTTCAAGGCCGGCACCTCCGACCTGCGCGACTCCCCCGCGCTCTCCGTCGCCCGGCTGCTGCGCGAGCGGGGCGCCGAACTCACGGCGTACGACCCGGCGTTGCGTGCGGAGCGGCCCGACCTGAGCGATCTGGTCGAGCTCGCCGACGACCCGGTGCGGGCGGCGGAGGGAGCGGCGGCCTGTCTCGTCCTCACCGAGTGGCCGGAGCTGCGTGACCTCGACTGGGCGGCGATCGCCACGCGCATGGCCGGCCACGAGGTCCACGACTTCCGCAACCTGCTGGACGCGGACCGCCTCGCGCGGGCCGGACTGAGCTGGCGGGGCATCGGGCGCGCCGAGGCGCCGACGCGGGTGGCGTGAGGCGCCGGCGCGCCCTGCCCTCTCCCCCACCCCTCTCACCGCCGAAGAAACCCCGAGAGAAAGGCTCACCCCCATGCGGGTTCTGTGCACCACGCTCGGCAGTCCCTCCCACGGACGCGCTCAACTGCCGCTGCTGCGCGCCCTCTCCAAGGCCGGGCATCAGGTGCTCGTGGTCACCACCGAAGCCCTCGCCCCCGTCTTCCGTGACGACGACGTCCAAGTGAACGCCGGTCTACCGGAGTTCGATCCGCTCGCCGCGATGGGTCCGTACCTCGCCGAGCTCCAGGAGACCGCCGATCTCACGGAGCCGACGGACGCGCTGACGCGGCTGCTGATGCGGCACGTGGCGGGGCCGGGAGTCAAGCCGCACCTGGACGTCCTGCTGCCCCTCGCCAAGGACTTCCGGCCGGATGTGATCCTGCGGGACGGCATGGACATGGGTGCGGTGCTGACCGCCGAGCTGCTGGGTGTACCGCAGTTGCCGACGCCTTCCGGGTTCAGCAACATCCTGGACCCCGTCGAGGTGCTGCCGCAGCTCAACGAGCGGCGCGAGGAGCTGGGACTGCCCGTGCGGGACGACCCGCTGTCCCTCGTTCCGCACGGCCGGGTCGACTACGTGCCGTCCGCCTTCTCCTTCGCCCGGCATCTGCACCAGGCGTGGGCCTACCGGCAGACGGTGGACGTCGAACGCGGCGGCGTACTGCCGGAGTGGGCGGCCCGGCTGCCCACGGACCGGCCGCTGGTGTACGCCGCGATCGGCACCGCCCTGCCGGTGCTGCGGGAGCGCATGGCGGACCGGGAGGCGTCGCTGCCCGTGAAGTTGCCGGACCCCACCGAGAGCCTGGACGCGATCCTGGGGGCGGCGGCCGGGCTGGACGACTGCACGGTGGTCGTGTCGACGTCCGGGATCCCGGTGGACACGGAGGGGCTGCCCGGCCACATCCATGTCGCCGAGCGGGTGCCGCAGCCGCTGCTGCTGGAGTCGGTCGACCTGTTCGTCACCCACGGCGGCTTCAACAGCATCCGCGAGGCCATGCGCACCGGCACGCCGCTGGCGGTGCTGCCGCACTTCGGCGACCAGCCCGCCAACGCGGACCGGGTGCGGGAACTGGGGCTCGGCCGTCACATCACGGACCGCGGCGCGGCCGGCATCGCCGAAGCGTGCCGGGGGCTCCTCGCCGATCCCGAGCCCCGGGCGCGTGCCCGGTCGGCCCAGCTGGCGATGCTGACGTTGCCCGAGGTCGATCAGGCGGTCGGCGACCTGGCGAAGCTCGCCGGCTAGCCGCCCGGTTCCCCGGGTACGGGCCGCTCCGGAACCCCCGGGGCGGCCCGTACCCGCGAGCTGTACCCGCCCCCACTCCAAGGACGACACGTGACCTTCTCCGACACCCAAGAACAGGGCGCGTCCGGGGACATACCCCCGCGGCTCAGTCACCGGCAGATCACCACCGTCATGTCCGGGCTGGTCCTCGGCATGTTCCTGGGGGCGCTGGACCAGACGGTGGTCTCGTCCGCGCTGCGGACCATCGCCGACGACCTGCACGGGCTGACGGCCCAGGCGTGGGTGACGACCGCGTATCTCATCACCGCCACCCTCGCGACGCCGCTCTACGGCAAGCTCTCCGACATCCACGGCCGCAGGCCCGTCTACCTCGCCGCGATCGTCCTGTTCACGGTCGGCTCACTGCTGTGCGGATGTGCCACGTCGATCTATGAACTCGCGGCGTTCCGCGCCGTTCAGGGGCTCGGTGGCGGCGGGCTGATGTCGCTGGCCATGACGATCATCGCCGACATCACCTCCCCGCGGGAGAGGGGCCGCTACCAGGGCTACTTCATGGCCGTGTTCGGCGGTGCCAGCATCGTCGGACCGCTGGTGGGCGGTGCCTTCGCGGACCGGGCCGAGCTGCTCGGCATCGCCGGCTGGCGCTGGATCTTCCTGATCAACGTGCCGCTCGCCGCCGCGGCCGCGGTGACGATCATGCGCGTGCTGCGCTTCCCGCACCGGCGGGTGCGGCACCGGCTCGACCACGCCGGGGCGCTCGCCCTGGCCGTGGGCATCGTGCCACTGCTGACCGTCGCCGAGCAGGGCCGTACCTGGGGGTGGGGTTCGCCCCTGGCCCTGTCGATGTACGCGATCGGAGTGGCGGGTCTGGCCGTGTTCCTGGTCGTCGAGCGGCGGTCGGGCGACGCGGCGCTGCTGCCGCCGCGCCTGTTCCGCATCCGGACCTTCCGGCTGGGCGTCGGGCTGCACTTCGTCGTCGGCATCGGCATGTTCGGCGCGATGACGACGCTGCCGCTCTACCTGCAGCTCGTACGCGGCATGAGCCCCATCGAGGCGGGCCTGGCCACCCTGCCCACGGTCGTCGCGAACCTCGCGGTGACGATGCTGACGGGCCGGATGATCGCCCGGACCGGCCGGTTCAAGGTCCATCTCGTCGCCGGCGTCGGCTCGTTCACCGCGGCGATGCTCGTCTTCGCCACGCTACGTGCGGACAGCCCGCTGTGGCACCCGGCGCTGGGCATGGCCCTGATGGGCGCCGGGCTCGGCGCGTCGATGCAGACGCTCACCACGCTCGCGCAGTGCGAGGTGCCCCGTACGGACATGGGCGCGGCGACGGCATCGGTCAACTTCTTCCGCTCCAACGGCGGTACGGTCGGCACCGCCGCGTTCCTGTCGGTCCTGTTCACCACGGCGGCCGGCAGCATCGCCGACCGCCTGGCCGAGGCCCGCCAGGACCCGGGCTACCGCCGGCTGCTGGCCCAGCCCGACAACGCGCACGCCCTGACGGGAGTACTCCGCCCCGACGGCGGCGTCGACCTGGAGGACTCCGCGTTCCTGCGCGCCCTCGACCCGAGCGTGACCCTGCCGTTCCTGGAGGGCTACGTCGCCTCGATGCGCATCGTCTTCCTCACGGGCGCCGCGGTGTCCCTGGCCGCCTTCGTGATCGCGGCCTGGCGGGTCCCGGACCTCACGCTGTCCGACGAGTAGCCGCCGGCTCGGGGCTGCCCACTGTCGGACCTCAGCGCCGGGCCAGCGCCAGCACGCTCAGACCGAACATCAGGACGCCCAGGGGGAGATGGACCGACGGGACGTGCGCGATGCCGAGCACGACCTGGGCCGAGGCGAGTACGAGGAAACCCGTGGCGTGCCAGACAGGCCGGGGCGAGCCGCCGCCCGGCTTCCACGCCAGCACGGCCGCGAGCAGGTACAGCATCGACGCCCCGTACATCACCCGGGCTCCGACATCGTGCAGCACCGCCCCGTAGGACGAGGTCAGCAGCAGTCCGGCCGAGACCGCCTGAAGGAAGATGGTCAGAGTCTGCAGGGCGATCGCGATCCGCAGGAACGAGGAAGTGCGCTGTGCGTTCGCCGACGCCGTCGCCGTCACCTGAGTGGCCATGTCGCAGTCCCCTTTTCCCGCTGGCGGGCGGTAGATCGATAAGGTCTCACCAGCCCGACGACGCGGGACCGCGAAAGGTAAGGCGAGGGAGCGGCCGGAAGCATGGGGACCGGCGGGACCAGGACGGATGAGATAGCCGGCGAGCGACGCCAACTGGTCAATATCGCTTACCGGTTGCTCGGTTCGGTGACCGAGGCGGAGGACGCCGTACAGGACGCCTACGCGCGCTGGTACGGGCTGTCACGAAGCCGGCAGCAGGAGATCCTGTCCCCCGGCGCCTGGCTGACGACCGTGACCAGCCGCATCTGCCTGGACCTGCTCGGCTCGGCACGGGCGCGCCGTGAACGCTATGTCGGCGCGTGGCTGCCCGAGCCGCTGCCCGACCGCACCGAGTGGGACCACACGGGTGGCGCCGACGCCACCGGCCCCGCGGACCCCGCCGACCAGATCGTCCTGGACGAGTCGGTGACCATGGCCTTCCTCGTCGTCCTGGAGTCGATGACGCCCGCCGAGCGGGTGGCGTTCGTCCTGCACGACGTCTTCCGGTACCCGTTCGCCGAGATCGCCGGCGTTCTCGGCCGTACCCCTGCCGCCTGCAAGCAACTGGCGGCCTCCGCCCGCCGACGGGTGAGCGCCGCGCCCGCTCCGGCGCCGGCGACCGGCCGGGCCGATGTGGTGAGGCACGTCAAAGAGGCATGGGAGACGAAGGACATCGCGGCCCTCGTCGGACTCCTCGACCCGGCCGCCGTGATGACCGCCGACGGCGGCGGCCTGGTCGGCACCGTCCTGCGCCCGGTCGAGGGCGGCGCACGCATCGCCCAGTACATGGTCGCCGTCGCCGACAAGGCTCCCGGGCTCGAACTCCTGGAGCGGTCGGTCAACGGTGTACCCGGCCTGGTGGCCCAGCGCGCCGGCGTCGTCATGACCGTAGCCGCGTTCGACGTCTCCGACGGACGCGTCACCCGAATCTGGGCGATCCGCAACCCGGAGAAGCTACGGCCGTGGGCACGGGAGGGCTGATTTCACCGCGCCCGACCCTGTCCTCATCCGCTGTCACGCAGCCTGGGCAGAAGCTGGTCGCCGACGCGGATGGTCTCCTGCTTGTAGGGCGTGTCGGAGAGCACGAAGTGGGTGATGCCGAGCTTGCGGTAGTTGTGCAGGGCGGTGGCGACGTCGGTGGCGGAGCCGACCAGCCAGGTGGTTCCCGCTCCGCCACCGCCGAGTTCTGCCGGGCGTCGTGTAGAGGCAGGTGTCGAGCACCTCGCCGCGCGCGGCGAGGTCGAGGAGCCGTCGCTGTCCGACGGCGGTGCCGCGGTTGCCCGTCCACGTCAGCTCGCGCGCCCCGGCCGCCGCCATCGCCTCCGCTCCGAGTGGGGTGCGGAGACGGCGTGCGGGCATGCCGACGCGGAGACGTACGTCCAGGGACGCGTCGGAGGACGCAAGGGCGCGTGAAATAGGGATGGCCGCAGCCTTGACCGGTGCGCACGCTGCGGTGGGGGACGCGGACGCGCGAAGACTGACGACCCGGTGGCCCTACGCCGCCGGGGAACTCATGGGCTCTTGGTCGTCAGCCGCGACAGGTCGCGCTGGACTGGCGGCACAGATCTACGTGCGGTCGTCCCACGAGGATGTCGGCGGCAGCGGTCATGCCAGGCACTGTGCGTGAGTAACCCCGCCAAGCTCAAGTAGACAGGTCACGCGCTCGTTCCCAGGCCGAGGTTCTCCAGGACGGTGACCAGTCGGCGTCGGGCGTCGGAGGGCAGGCCCCGCAGGGGCAGCGGGAGATTCGGCTCGGCGGCGAGGCCCAGCTGCGAGGCGGCCGCCGACATCACACGCAGGCCGCCGTAGTGGCGGATGAACTCCCAAAGGGGCTCCAGCCGTTCGGAGTGAGCCGTGGCGCCGGCCGCGTCGCCGGCCTGGGCGGCCCGGGTGAGGGCGAGGGCGGTGGCGGGGAACAGGCCGCCGGTGACCGAGTACCACGCGTCGCATCCGGCGTTCAGTCCGGTGGCCGCCGTCCAGTCGCCGCTCACTCCGACTCCGACCGTGTCCGGGAGCAGCGCCCGCAACGCCGCGACGCGCTGTCGCGCGGCCTCCCGGTCGTCGGGCACCGGCGGAATCTTGACCGCGGCCACGTTCGGCAACTCGGCGATACGGCCATGGAGTTCGTCCGTGAAGTGGACATGGGTGGTGCGGGGGTTGTCGTATACGCACAGCGGCACGGACAGCTCACGGGTGACGCTCTCGTACAGGCCGAACACCTCGTCGTCGGTGAGGGGCTGATACGTCATCGGGGCGAGCAGGACCGCGGACACGCCCGCCTTCTGCGCGTCCTCGGCGACGGCGAGTACCTGCGAGGTGCGCAGTGCCCCGATGCCGGCCATGACCGGGACACCGTCGGCGGCTTCGACCGCGAGCCTCGCCACGCGGGCGCGCTGCTCGCGGGTGAGATAGGCGTAGCCGCCGGTGGAGCCGAGGGCGCCGATGGAGTCGACGCCGGCTGCGGCGAGGCGGGAGACGAGGGCGCTGAACGCCCGCTCGTCGATGTCCTCTTCCGTCGTGGGCGTGAGGGGGAAGGCGCTGAGGCCGCGGAACATGGCAGGACTCCTGGGTGTGGGGTGGTTCGTCACGTCGTGAGCGGAGGGTTCTCGGTCAGCCAGGCCAGGACCTGCCGGGCGTGCTCGTTCGGCGGGAAGACCGGGTAGAAGGCGTGCTCGATCACGCTGTCGCGGACGACGAGTGTCAGGCGCTTGAACAGTCTCGTCCCGTCGGCCTCGAAGGTGGGCAGTCCGAGGGTGTCGGCGAGACCGAGAGCGGGGTCGGAGAGCATGTCGAAGGGCAGGCCGAGCCGCTCCACGACCTCGTTCTGGTAGTCGGTGTCCTGGCTGGACAGCCCGTAGACGCGGCCGGCGCCGGCATCGAGGAGGTCCTGGAAGTGGTCCCGGAAGCCGCATGTCTCGGGGGTGCAGCCGCGGGCGCCTGGGATGGAGTTCCAGCCTTCCGGCAGGTCGGTGCCGGGGCGTCCGGTGAGGGGGTAGATGTAGATCACCGTGCGCCGAGGCCCGAGCGTGTCCAGCCGGATCGCCCGGCCCGCGGTGTTCGGCAGCGCCAGGGGTGGCATTCTCGTGCCGGGCAGGTGGGCGGCGGCACCGTCGTCCTCGGGGACGGGCAGCTTCGCGGGCAGGGTCAGGTAGTCCCCACCCGGTGTTCCGGCCTTCTCGGCCGGTGCGGCACCGCTGCCCCGGTGGGCCGCGACCCGCAGGTTGGTGATCAGCGTCGCACGGCGGGCACTCAGCGCCTCGATCCGCTCGGTGAGCTCGTCGATGGCCGCCCGGTAGGCGGCGAGTGAGGCGGGGCAGTCGTCTGCGTGCGGGCTCCCTGCGGCCAGGCACTCCAGGAAGGGCCGGGTGCGCTCGACCGGGATGCCAAGTCGGTGCAGGGCCCTGATCTCCCGTACGAGACGTACGTCGCCTTCCGCGTAGTCCCGGTAGCCGTTGCCGAGACGCCCGGGCGTGATCAGCCCCAGGGACTCGTAGTAACGCACTGCTTTCGTCGTCACGTCGGCCCGACGTGCGAGCTCACTGATCCTCATCTCGCTCACCTCGCTGCTCAGACGCTAAACCCTGCCCCGGAGGGCAAGGTCAAGCGAGGCCGCTGCCCGGTGCGATGATGAGGAGATTCCACAGTGAGGAGGAACCTCCATGGTTCCGCTGCACGGCGTACGACGCTCCGAGGACTGTGGAGGGTGGGCGGTGGTGGTCCTCGCCGGCGAGGTGGACCGGGCGCTGGCCCCGGCGCTGCGTGAAGCCCTGGACGCACTGATCGTCGAGGACCAGGCACGGATCGTGCTGGATCTGGAGCAGGTGTCGTTCATGGATTCGTCCGGTCTGAGCGTGCTGGTGTACGGGGCGCGGCGGGTCGGAGCGCTCGGCGGGACGCTGCGCCTTGCGGCCCCGGGTGAGCAGGTGCGCCGGCTGCTGGAGCTGACGGGTCTGAGCACGGCCGTCGAGGTCTTCCCGGGCGTTCCGGCGGCCTGCGAGGCCCCGCGCCGGTGACGACCTGCAGAAGAGGCTTGTTGGGGTGGGTGTGGACGAGGCACTGATGTCGGCGCTGTTCGCCTCGGTGGAAGCCGGTGTGTACGCCGTGGACGACAAGCACAGGGTGATCGCCTGCAACCCGTGGGCGGAGCAACTGCTGCGCTACGAGCCGGGCGCCCTGATCGGGGTCGACGCCCACCGCGCCCTGCACCCGCCCGCCCCGGAGACCGCCGCCGTGCCCGCGCAGCGACTGATTCCGAAGGATGTCGCGCCGGGCAGGCGGACCGGTGGCCACCGCGCCGTGCTCCTGCGCGCCGACGGCACGCCGCTTCAGGTGTGGTGCACCGCGGCTCCGCTGCCCGCGGCGCTCGGAGGCGGCGAGGGCGCTGTCGTCGTGTTCCACGACGCGACGGCCGAACGGGAGCGGGAGGGCCGCCGCGCCGAGCGGTACGCACACAGCGAGACGATGCGTGAGCAGGCCGAATACGATCTGGCGGAGGCCACCTGGCTCGGCGAGCTGACGCTCGCCATGACCAGCACCCTGGACACCGACGAGGCGCTGCACCGTCTCGTGCGCCAACTGGTGCCCCGCCTCGCGGACACCGCCCTGATCGACCTGGCCGAGGGGCATGGCTACCGCCGCGCGGCCGGCGCCCACCACATCGCCGGCGTCCTGCCCGCCGCCCTCTCCGGCCAGGGCGAGGTACTGCCGCGGCACCCCGCCCACCACACGGCCGTCAGTCGCGTCATGCAGGGAGGCACCACCCGACACCTGACGGACCTGGCACCGGCGGCGCCCGAGGAAGCCGACCTGATGACGGTGGTGCAAGCTCAGGAAGCCTTCGTCATTCCGCTGCGGCTGCGCGCCACCACCTTCGGGGCACTGACCCTCACCCGCGCAGCGGCCGGCCCGCCCTTCGACGCCGCCGACCGTGCCCTGGCGGAGGAGGTGGCCCGTCGCATCAGCCTGGGCCTGGACAACACCCGCCTGCATGCCGCCCAGGCCGACATCGCGACCGCCCTGCAGCGCGCCCTGCTCACCGACCTGCCCGACGTGCCGGGCATCGAACTGGCCGCCCACTACCAGCCGGCGCAGCACACGGCGGAGGTCGGCGGCGACTGGTACGACGCCTTCCTGCTCCACGACGGCGACCTCGTCCTCGTCATCGGAGACGTCACCGGACACGACATCCAGGCCGCCTCCCGCATGAGCGAACTGCGCAACATGCTCCGCGCCCTGGCCGTCGACCGCCCCGAGGAGGCACCCGGCCAGATCCTGCGCCGTCTGGACACCGCCCAGGCCCGGCTGACCCTCGCCGACTCCGCCACCGCCATCCTCACCCGCCTGCGCCGGAGCACCAGCGGGGCCTGGCAGGCATCCTGGTCCGTCGCCGGCCACCCCCCACCCCTGCTGATCACCGCCGACGACGTCGGCTACCTCACCGGAGCACGCGCCATGCTCCTGGGACTGCGCCCCACCGCCGAGCGCCCCACCACCGACACCGAGTTGCCCGACGGCGCGACCCTCCTGCTCTACACCGACGCCCTGGTCGAATCGCGCACCCAGTCCCTCGACGAGGGCATGGCCCGCCTGCGCCGGCACGTCATCGCCCATCGCCACCTGCCGCTGCCCGAGCTGTGCGCCAAACTCGCCCAGGATCTCGGCGACCCCCGCGACGACATCACCCTCATCGCCGCGCGCACTCCCCCGCGAACGCCGACGGGCTGACCACTCGCGAAATGCCGCAGCAGCAGCTTGATCAGGCAGGAACCTCAAAGATGAGTTCGAGGCCGTCTTCCTCGTCCCATTGCTCTCCGACCTCCACGAAGCCGAACCCGGAAATCGTGGCCAGGGAAGCGGTGTTGTCCGGACTGATCGTCGCCCGCACGATCCTGACCCGGGCTTCGGCGGCGGCCCGCCGCACCAACTCGGTCAGAATCGCCCTGGCGTAGCCCTGACGGCGGTGGACGGGAACCACCGAGTAACCGAGTTCCACCATGCCCGCATCGTCCGGCGGCCCATGGAAACCGGCATACCCCACGACGACACCCTCCGGCTCGGCTACCACGATCTGCGTGAGCCACCCCTCGCAACCCGGGTCCGAGGTCAGCTGATTGACCCGATACCGCCACACCCACTTCGCCCTGTCGGTGACGAAGTACTCGGGGAGAGCGACACCCGCTTCGGTACTTGCTCGAGCGAGGTCGTCCTTCAGCAACGCGCTCATGGCCGTACTCGACAGCTCGACAAATCGCACGGACTTCGTGCTCGTGGGGACTGAGGTCCGGCATTCGGCTTTGTCTGTCACAGCGCGAATAGTCATGGAGAGCCCAGGACGTGTCCAACTGTTTTCCACTGCTCGGTGTGGGCCGTGTCACGCACGGCAAAAACCACCTAAGTTGCCCAGGTCACAGCGCAAATGTCCTTTTAGCGTCCATTCTCGAGGCGGACGCAGAAGCACGAAGTGGAGCGCACCGCCATGGACTTGGATGCGCCGTGCCCAAGTGATCCACGACACAGCCTTCGTGATGTTCTGCCTCGTTCCCCCGAGAAAGGTGCCAACCATGGCCGCATACCTGTGCCCGCCTGCCGTGATACACGGCGAGCACACCGTGAAGACCAGCCAGATCGTGGCGGAAGTGCGCGACCGGCACCCGCACGCGCCGTGGGCGCCGCGGATCGACGGCATCGCGGCCAGTACGGGCATCGAATCCCGCGGGTGGATGCTGCCGCTGGAGACCGCCGTCGCGCCGGGCAACGGGAGCGCCCTGCCCGCCGCCGGCATCGGCCCGGCCCGGGAGGCCCTGGCCGGTGACGGGTTCACCGAACAGGACGTGGACCGTGTGATCGCCGCCCTTGAGGCGGTACCCGCGCCGCAGACCGTCCAGGAGCGCACCGCACCGGCATGGGCGGCCGTGCGGTCCTGCGGGGAGCGTGCGGCGCGCGGGGCCCTGCAGATCGCCGGGCTGGACGCCTCCGACGTCGACTGCTTGATCACCAGCCACTCCACCACCCCGGCGCTGCCGGGGCTGGACGTCGCCCTGGCCAACGAGCTCCCGCTCCGGGGCGACGTGATGCTGCTGCCGGCCACGCAGTGGGCCTGCGTCGCCGGGACCCGTTCCCTGGCGCTGGCGGCGGATCTCGTGGCCGCGGACCCCGACCGGGTGGTCCTGGTCGTGATCGCGGAGGCGCTGAGCACGACCTACCAGCCCGCGGACGACACTCTCGAGTCCTTGATCGTCCGGTTGCTGTTCGCGGACACCGCGGTCGCCGCGGTGGTCACGGGGCGCCCGAGGCCCGAGTCGGCGCTGCGGCTGGACGCCGCCTGGCACCACACCCTGCCCGGTACCCAGGACCTGCACCGCCTGGAGACACGGGAGGACGGCACCCACTTCGTGATGGACCGGCGCGGGCCGCGCGCCGTGCAGGAGACGGTCACCGCGATGTGGGAATGGTTGCGCGTCCGCTACCAGGACGACCCCGACTCCTGGCACCCCGACGTTCTGCTCGCGCACCCTGGCGGGACGCGAGTGCTGGAGTACATGGAGCAGACCATGCCCGACGGGTGGCCGTCGGGGCTGCTGGACTACAGCCGGGACAGCTACACCAGCGGCAACCGCGGAGGCGCCGCCGTGTTCGACATCCTGCGCAGGGCGAACGACGCCGGGCAGGAACCGGGCAGTCGCGCCGTCCTGTACGCGGCGGCCCCGGGCCTCACGGCCACCGCCCTGCAAGGGGAGTGGCTGTAGCGCGCGCGAACTCGCGCCACACCCGTACCACTGGTCGCGGCCCGTACCACCGGTGACGCCGCCCGACGAGCACTCGCGGCCCGGCCCACCCACAGCCGCGTCACCTAGCGACAGACGCCACCGACGCCCAGACCACCTTGCCGGTGTCCGTCCACCGCACCCCCCACCGGGTGGTGAGTCCATGCACGACGTGCAGGCCACGACCACCGTCGTCGAGGAGCCCGCCCCGGCCCAGCCGGGGCCTGCCGTTGCCAGTGTCGCCCACCTCGCACAGCAGCCCGTGACCGGCCCTGATCAGCCGTATCGTGATGGGTCCGTCGGCGAAGCGGACCGCGTTGTCGACCAGCTCGCTCACCACCAGCAACACACTGTCCCGGGTGTCGGCTCTGACGCGCCATCGCACGAGCAGCGCGGAGACCAGCGCGCGGGCCCGGGCGGCCGCGTCGCCGCGGGCGGGCAGACGCCAGGTCGCCGTGTCGCCCTTGCGGTAGCCGATCATGCGCGCGAGCAGCAGGGTCACGTCGTCGCGCCGCCGCACGGGCGCCAGGTCGGAGACCACGCGCCGCGCGGCCTGCTGCAGGGCATCCCAGGGGTGCACCGTGGACACGGCGTCCGCCAGCCTGTCGATGCCCTCGTCGATCGAGAGGGCGGGATCCTCCACCAGGCCGTCGGTGTAGAGGGCGAGCAGCGAGCCCGGGGGTACGGCGAACGCGTGCACGCCGAACGGCTCCCGCAGCGCGAACTCGGCGCCCAGCCCGGGGTGAGGGCTTACGGCGACAGGGCCGGCGGGGCCCTCCGGGGGCACCAGGACCGGAGGGAGGTGGCCGGCGCTGGACAGCGCCACATGGTGGCTGACCGGGTCGTAGACGGCTATGCAGCAGGTCGATCCGAGAGCGCTGTAACCGGCCGCCAGCCCGGACTCCGTGTCGTCCAGCAGCGTCACGGTCTCGTCCAGGTGCTCCAGCACCTCGTTGGGCGCCAGCCCCGCGGACAGCAGCGCGCGGGCCTCCATGCTCAGCTGTCCCATGGTCGCCGCGGCTCCCAGACCGTGCCCGACGACGTCACCGACCACCAGCGCGGTACGGCCGTCCGGCAGCGGGAAGCTGTTCACCCAGTCACCGCCGACACCCGCGCTGTCGGGGGTGGCGGGCTGGTAGACACTGGCGGTCTCGATGGTGTCGCCGCCGGACCGCGGCAGCAGCCGGCGCTGCAACGCCAGCACCTGTGTGTGCTCGCGCTGGTGCTGACGGGCCAGGTCGACATGGTGGGAGGTCCTGGCCACCAGCTCCTGGAGGTCGAGCAGCTCGCTGTCGTGGAAGGGGCGGTCCTCCCGCCGCCAGACCTCCGCCACGCCCAGTACGACGGGCGGCGCGCCGTCCAGGACCAGCGGTATGTACGCCACACCCGCCGCCCGGTCACCGGGCACCAAGGCACGCACCAGCCGCGCACTGCCCAGGACCCGCTCGATCGCCCCCCGGTCGGGTATGACGATGGCCTGCGCGGCATCGTCACGCCGTATCGCCTGCGACAGCAAGCGGCTCGCGTCGCCGGGAAGATCGTCGCCCGGAGTCACGTAGCCGTCGGGCCACGCCCGGTCCGGCACCAGGGCCGCCCGCCGCAGCCGGATGCGCCGCTGCGGCTGCTCGGTGACCACCTCGCCCGTCCACACGGCGAGGTCGAGGTCGATGGCGGCCACGTCTCCCCAGGCCAGCAGTGACTCCGCCAGCGACTGCGCGGTCTCGCCGATGTCCAACGAGGTGCCGATCGCGGTCTCGGCGGCGTACAGGTGCAGCCTCCTGGCCATGGCGATCAGGGAGACGGTCAGGCCCTCCTGAGGCGCCGCGGCTGCCAGGATGCTCATCGAGACCACCAGCTCCGACCCGTCACCGCGCCGCAGGCGCTGGACCCGGGCGACATGCGGCTCACCGGTCTCGAGGACCTGCCGCAACCGCCGGGTGACCGTCGGTACGTCCCAGGGAGGCAGAAGATCGACGAAAGAGCTCCCGGTCACGGCCTCCACCCCCGCGAAAACGGGGGCGTCCAGATTGGAGCGGGTGATTCTCAGATCCCGGTCCAGGTTGACCGCGCCGAGAATTTGCTCCTGACGGCCGGAGGCCGGATCGGCGTGTACGCGCTGGCGGGCGGCACTGTCGCCCTGCGGGGCGGCAGAACCGGCGGCCGCTGCCGCTCCGCCGCGTGGGATGTACTGCCCCAAAGCGCCGCTGACCATGTCGAACGGCGACGCGGACGAAGGGGACGGGGTGGAGTCCATGCGGCTCTCTCAGCTCGCTCGCCAACCCCGGCACAGCGCCGGGGCCGTACCAGAACCCGGGCGACAGGGCCCCGAGATTCCTGACCGCACACCTCATTCAATAACACCCGGCGCCGCTTCGCCTACGCCGGCGGATCGCACCGTGAGCGCGAAAGGTGAGGGAAGGTGACGTTCGGTGGCCGTTGTCCCCAACCACGTGTGCACGCCGGTGAACCTGTGCCTCGCTCTTGAGTCGATCCTCAAGACTCGGTAGCCAGACGCACCCCCAGTCCCACCAAGAGCACCCCGAACACCTGTTCCATGCAGCGTCGAACGGACTGCCGTCGCAGCACTACGGTCCCCCCTGGTCCCTCATCCGGCGGGCCCGCTCGCCTCGCCTGCCACAAGGCACGCGTCCCCATCCACACCAGCACCGCGGCGCCGGCCATCCGGATGATGTTCCAGGCGACCTGCGAGGCCAGCAGCAAGGCCGAGAGACCGAAGGCGGCGGCGAGGCCCCACATCAGCACCCCGCACTCATTGCCCAGGACCGTGGCCATGCCGGTCCTTCGGCCGTTCACCACGGCTCGGCGCAGGATCACGACCGTGCTCGGCCCTGGGACCATGGCGACCAAAAAGGCCGCACCGACGAACGCGAGGACGGAAGTCATCATCCAGGCAGCATCGTGAAGCGTGTCGATGCCCCACAAGGCTCTTCTCGGCACAGCTGGACGCTTCCGCGCATCGTCCGTCAAGGCCAAGCCCACGGCCGGGCTCACGCCGCGGAGAAGGCGCGGAATTCGCTGGACACGGCTCGGCACGGTGTCCGATGATCTCCGGCATGATCCGGCCCGCCACGATGGACGATGTCGCCACGATCCGCGCGATGATCCGCGAACTCGCCGCATACGAGAGGGCCGTGGAACAGGCTCGAGCGACCGAGGAGCAGCTCCGCGAGGCGCTGTTCGGAGAACATCCCGCCGCGTTCGCCCTGATCGCCGAGGACGACGAAACGGGCGAGGCCGTGGGCTTGCCCTGTGGTTCCCCCGTTTCTCGACCTGGACCGGCACGCGCGGCATGCACCTGGAGGACCTCTACGTACGGCCGCAAGCCCGAGGTGGAGGACACGGCAAGGCTCTGCTCGCGTCCCTTGCCACGGTCTGCCGGCGGAACGGGTACGAGCGCTTCGAGTGGTGGGTCCTGGCCTGGAACGAGCCGACGATCGACTTCTACAAGTCGCTCGGCGTGGACTTCCTCGACGAGTGGAGGGTTTGCCGGCTGAGCGGTGAGCCTCTCAGAGAACTCGCCGCGCAGGCCCCGCCAGTCCTCGACCAGACCCCGGCCCTGTAGGGCAGCCGGTCATGCACCCTCCTGTCGCAGCAGTGCTCGAAGCCCACCGGACGCTGGAAAGGCTCGTCGCCGAACTGAACGACCAGCAGGTCGCCGCGGCATCCGCGCTTCCGGGCTGGTCACGCGGCCATGTCCTCGCTCATCTCACCGACAACGCGCGCATGTTCGCCCGTATCGCGGAGCATGCCCTGCGCGGTGAACTCGTAGCGGGCTACGACGGCGGGGTGGATGAACGCAACGCCATCATCTCGGCCACGGCGGGCCGCAGCGCCGCCGAGCACCGCGCGGAACTCGCCGCGCACACGACCGGGCTCGAGGCGGCCTGGGCACGCGCCACCGACATCGACTGGAGCCGCCCGGTCACGTTCCGCAACGCGGACCTTGCCGCCACCGTCTTCGCACGCTGGCGCGAGGCATGGATCCACATGGTCGACCTGGAACTCGGCCTGCGGCCGGACGACTGGCCCGAGGAGCTGGCCGCGCATGCCATCGGCTTCCTCCTCGGCCGCCTTCCGGCAGGAACACGCATCCGTGCCGAGGACGGGCGTCGCCAGTGGTCCGTAGGCGACGGACCGCCGGGCACGGTGGTCACCGGACGCGTGCGCGACCTGGCGGCCTGGCTGGCCGGACGTACGCCCGCGGTCTCACCGGTGGCGGTGGACGGACTGCCTGCTCTCGGGCCCTGGCCGCCCCACCCGCCACAGCGGCTGGACCGCGTGTGACGTCGTCACCGTGGCCCGGTCGGCGGCGGATTCCGCTCTCTTAGGGAAGGTCGACAACATCGTCGCCGACGACATCTCTCTGCGGCGGCCGCGGTGAAGCTCTCGGCTCGGGCGACGGTCGCTTGAATTGATGCGCTGATCGCATGGACAGATCTCGGTTTGATGCTGGACAGGGATCCGGTAGTGCTCCGAAACTCTCGCGTATACCTCGGCCCGTCCCCGCCCAGCTCCCGCCCACTGCCGCCGAGGGCCGTCCCCGAGAAAGCGAGCGCCGCATGCTGGCAGCCCTGGGCTTCGGCACGATCGCCGTCTTACTGCTGCTCGCCGTGACCAAACGCGCCTCGGTTCTGGTCGCTCTGATCCTGCTTCCGGTGCCGGCGGCGCTCATCGGCGGGTTCGCGGACGATCTGGGCGAGTTGATTCTCGGTGGGCTGTCCAAGGTGCCCCTCACCGGCATCGTGATCGCGTTCGCGGTCCTGTGCTGCAGCCTGCTGGTGGACGCCGGGCTCTACGACCCCCTGATCCGCGGTCTGTCGCGCGCGGCGCGGGACGAACCGTTGCGGATCACCGCCGCCACGGCCCGCGGCCGCCGGGAGCGCAGCCGTCTCCGTGCACTGTCCCCGAAAGGCCCGGCCACGGACGGGCGCCACGGGCGAGGGGAGTCCGAGCGGGACGACCGCGGAACCTGCCGCCTCGACTACCGCCGCGACCGCCGAGCCGAGCCTGCGGGCCCCTCCCCCGACGGCCGACTGGCAGGAGCGTCCGGCCCTCCGATGCCCCGGCGACGGGCCCGGCACCGTCCGGGTCCCGCCGCTGCCGCGAACCTGATCGAGCATCCTGCTGGTCAACCACCCCACCTGGGAACAGTCATGACCGCCGGCGCCCTGCTGACCGGTGCCTTCCCGCTATGACCGGTGCCCCGGGCCCGAGCGGGGTCCCCATCGGCCGCGGACTCCCGGCAGCCACCGCACATGCCGCGTCATGGCCCCCAATGTGCCGCCCGCTCCCGTGAGTTCGCAGCCGGACGACCGGATCCACACACCACGGCACCCGGTCCGGGTGCCCACCGAGCGAGACGAGGACGCATGAGATCGATCCCCAGACGTACGGTGCTCGCCGTCACCGCAGGTGTGGTCGCGGCGCCGACGGTGAGCACGGCGACCGCCTCGGCCGCCGACGACACGACAGCCCCGTCCGAAGGACGGCCAGCGGCCTCCGGACTCAATCCGGTCCTGCGGACGGACCTCCTCACACGGGTGACGCCGAGGAACAACTGGCTGGTGACAGCCGTCGCCATCCAGTACGCGCATCGCATCGATCTACGCGACGGGGCGGTCCCACCCACCGCTTTCCAGGTGCAGGCCACCGTGGGCGGACGGACAGCGGCTCGCACGGTGACCCGGGTCTACTCCAACGCCTCCGCCGAAGTGGACGGCCGCTCTCACCCCGGACGGCCGGGGCACCACCTGATCGTCGAACTCGATCCGAACGACTCCAACGCCCGGGCGTCCGGCACCGATCCCCTTCCGCTCGACCGTGCCTACTCCGTCAGACAGGTGGCGGACGTGCGCACCCCGGCAGGCGAACTGATACTCAGGGCCGGTCCGTTCGCGAACCGGAACGACGACGTCATCACTCCCGTGGTCGACGACTTCGCCGCCGGTTCCTTCACCGACTCCGCAGGTTCCGAACTGGACTTCCGGCTGTACCAGCCCGCGGGGTTCCTACGGAACCCGCAGACCCGCACGCGGTACCCGCTCGTCGTCACCCTGCACGGCGGTGGCGAAGTCGCCGACAACAACATGACCCAGCTCACTTCCAACCGGATCGCGGTCACGTTCGCCAAGCCGGAACGACAGCGCCGCAACCCCGCGTTCGTCCTCTCTCCGCAGATCCCCCTGCCCCGTCCCATGGACGGACCCGACGGCACGGACTGGACCGACCCGAAGGTCCAGGCCGCGCTGATCGAACTCATCGACACCTTCGTGCGCGAGCACCCGCGCAACGTGGACACCGACCGGCTCTATCTGGTCGGTCTGTCCTCAGGCGGTCGCGGCATCTACAGTCTGCTGGCCAAGCGACCCGAAGTGTTCGCGGCTGCCCTGCCCACGGCCGGCTGGGGCGACGCGGCCACCATGGACAGGATCACGCACATCCCGATCTGGGCCGACCACTCGGTCGACGACCCGGTCGTCCCCTACCGGGAGGGCCGGTTCGGCAACCCCGGCACCTGGACCCTGATGAACGCGCTGGAGACCGCCGGGTCCCGGGTCAGCCGTGGGGAGTGGGCCAACGACCTGCCGAAGGCACAGTTCGAGGCCCGGTCACGGGCCCTCCTACGGCAGGCCCGGGCCACGCGCAGCCACGTGCTGTTCACTAGCTACACGGCCGGAACGACACCGGTGAGCCCACACCTGTCATGGGCCCAGACGTACGAGAACGACGTGGTCATCGACTGGCTCTTCGCCCAGTCCCGGTAGCCGGCCGTTCGCGGCGGTCACCCCGCGCACATCGCTGTCCGGTTACCGCGCTCTCATCGCCTTCCGGAGGTAAAGCAATGCGTCCATGCAGTCGTTCGACCGACACCACCGCGCCGTTACGGACCCGATCCCGTCCCATGACGGCACTGATCGCACTGGCAACCACCCTCGGCCTGGCGCTGACTCTGCTGTCAGCCACCGCCGCGCCGGCAGCCGCCGCCGACTTGCTGTCGCAAGGCAAGCCCGTGACCTCCTCGTCCACCGAGAACAGCTCCACCCTCGCGTCGGCGGCGGTGGACGGCAACACCGGGACGCGCTGGTCGAGCACGTTCAGTGATCCGCAGTGGCTGACCGTGGATCTGGGCTCCACCGCCACCCTCAGCCAAGTGGTGCTGCGCTGGGAGGCCGCGTACGCCCGCTCTTTCCGGATCCAGACCTCCGACAACGGCACCGCCTGGACCACCATCCACTCGACCACCACAAGCACCGGCGGCGTGCAGACCCTCGACGTGAACGGCAGCGGCCGGTACGTCCGCCTCTACGGCACCCAGCGCGGCACCGCCTACGGCTACTCGCTGTGGGAGTTCCAGGTGTACGGCTCCGGTGAGGGCACCCCTCCGGGCAACGGCATCCCGGACCCGACGACCGCTTCCCTGGAGGCCACCAACGGGCCGCTGACCACCGCCACCTACACCGTCGCCAGCCCGAGCGGGTACGGCTCAGGCACGGTCACGTATCCGACGGCCAGTGGCTCGTACCCGGGCATCGTGCTGATGCCGGGCTATCAGGGCACACAGCAGAACCTGCAGTGGCTCGCGCCCCGGCTCGCTTCCTGGGGCTTCGTCGTCATCAACGTCGGAACGAACACACTCACCGACGATCCCGAATCGCGCGGCCGCCAGATCACCGCCGCCGGCACCCAGTTGCTCGCGCTCGGCAGAACCCCCGGCAACCCGCTGTCGGGGAAGCTCAACGGCACCTTGGGCGCGACCGGTCACTCAATGGGCGGCGGTGGCGTCATGGCCGCCCTCCGGGACGACTCGCGCTTCCGGGCGGGTGTGCCGACTGCCCCGTACCACCCGAACGGGAACTTCTCCGAAGTCACCGAGCCCACCTTCTTCCTGACCTGTCAAAGCGACTCCGTCGCCCACGGCAACAGCTACGCGATGCCCTGGTACAACTCCATGTCCCAGGCCGAGAAGCTCTACATCGAAGTTCCAGGCGACCATCTGTGCCCGATGACGGGCTACGGCAACAAGGCCAAGCAGGGCAAGTGGATGGTGTCGTTCTTCAGCCTCTGGCTGCGTGCCGACACCCGCTTCAGCCCGTTCCTGTGCGGTCCCGCTCGTGACGCCGACAAGAACAACACCTCCCTGGTCACCCTCTGGAAGGACACCTGCCAGTTCTGACCCCGCTCGCTCGGAGCGCTCCGCGGCCCGCCGACGCGGCGCTCCGAGCCCGCTCCCTGCGCCGTCTCTGCCATGCAGCCGTCCGGGATGCGCAGGATGAAGCTCCGGTTCTTTCCGCCGCTCCGGATCGTGTGTGTACCGCTCGTCAGAGCGGGGGCCTTGCCGCATCCGGGGGGCGTTGGAACGTCGGCCGGAGCGGGGTGTCACACGCGGGTCCACTTCTGGTTGGCCTGGCCGTTACAGGTCCACAGGACCAGCGGCGTTCCGTTGGCGGTGCCGGCCCGGTCGGCGTCGAGGCACAGCCCGGCTCGGACGTTGCGGACCGACCCGTCGGCGCCGACGGTCCACTTCTGGTTGTTCTGGCCGTTGCAGGGCCAGGTGATGACACGGGTGCCGTTGGTGGTGCCCTGGTTGGAGGCGTCAAGGCACTTGTCGCCGAAGACACGAATCTCGCCGCCGGCCCACGCGGTCCACAGCTGGTTGGCGGCCGTATGGCAGTCCCAGATCAATACCGTTGCCCCGGCAGCGGTGGAGGCGTTGTCCACGTCCAGGCAGCGGCCGGACGCGTTGCCGCGCCATCGCGAGGTGGTGGCGGTCAGCGGGCTGCCACCGGCCACCCGGAACACGGCCACGCCGTGCGCGGGGACGCTCGCCGAGATCTGCCCGGACGTGCTCGCCGTGCCGCCGGTCCACAGGTCCGTGAGAGTGAACGGCCCGCCGGACAGGCCGACTTGCGCCGCCGTGGTGGTGACCGTCGCCGTACCGCCTCCCCGGTTGAACAGGCCCACCGCGACCGAGCCGTCGGACAGCGCCTTGGCGAACACCTCGGTGCTGCCGTCGTCGCGCACCCTGCGCCCGCCCGCTCCCAGCGGGTCCTGGTTCACCGCCAGCAGACGCGGGTTGCGCAGGATCGCGCTCACGTCGGCGGACATGGTGCGGATGTCGTTGCCGGCCATGAGTGGGGCACCCAGCAACGCCCACAGGGCGAAGTGGGAACGGGACTCGGTCAGTGACAGACCGGGACGGCCGACGACGAGCATGTCGGGGTCGTTCCAGTGCCCCGGGCCCGCCTGCGCCGCCAGCGGCGCGGTGACGTCCAGGACGTTGCCGACGCCCATCGGATAGCTGTTGGTGTTGCCGTTCTGCCAGATGTCGAGCAGGTCCTCGGTCGTCCGCCACAGGTCGGCGACCTCGCCCCAGTTGTATGTGGCGCCGGTGGGGGCGTGGAAGCTGTTGGGGTTGATGCTGTAGACGATCGGCCGCCCGGTGGCGCGCAGGGCGTCGCGCATCAGCGTGAACCGCGTGACCTGCTCGTCACGGGTGCCGCTCGAGGAACACCAGTCGTACTTGAGGTAGTCGACGCCCCACGAGGCGAACGTGGCGGCGTCCTGGGCCTCGTGCCCCTTGCTGCCCGTGGACCCCGGATAGGTCCCCACGGTCTGCGCGCAGGTGCGCTCGCCCGGCACCTGGTAGATGCCGAACTGCAGGCCCTTGCTGTGGATGTAATCCCCGAGCGCCTTCATCCCGCTGGGGAACTTGGCCGGATTGGCCCGCAGGTTGCCTGCCGCGTCGCGCTGCGGGTCGAACCAGCAGTCGTCGACCACCACGTACCGATAGCCGGCGTCCCGCATGCCCGAGGACACCATCGCGTCGGCGGCCTGACGCACCTGGGACTCGGTGATCCCGCATCCGAAGCTGTTCCAGCTGTTCCACCCCAACGGTGGGGTGAGCGCCGGACTGCCGGGCGCGGCCGAGGCGGTGGAGTGAGCGGAGGCCGTCACGGACGCGGTGATCGTCAGCGCGGCGGCGGCGAGGAGATGGAGCAGTCGTCTGCCTGATCGTCTGGACACCGGGGCTCCTTTACCGGAAGGGCTCCGTGGATGGGGGGGGGACCCACGCACCTGTCGCGTTCATGACACGACATGACACTGCATGAGATCCAATGGTGCGCAATTTCGAGCATCATTCGGAAAGTCGGAGCGCCACGGATACTAGAGAGGCGTCCGAACATGTCAACACCATCCGACCACCGGACTCCAGCACTCACCCTCGATGACTGAAAAAGTCCGCACCGATCTGCGGCATCCAGACATCGGACCAGCGGCAGTACGAACGTCACCCGCTCCCGAATGTTTCGTTGAGTATCACGAATCATGCGAGGGGTATTGACTCGGTTCACCGGCCTCCTATCATCCTGGATGCCCGACGACCCGATCTGCGTTCGGCATTGCGAACCATGGATCGATCGGGCCGATCAGCACCCATGAACGAAGCAGGGCACTCCCGCGCAACGCACGCCGACGACAGGAACTCCGCAGCCGCGAGGCCGGGGGCGTCGCCGTGCGCCACCACAACGGCCGGGCCGCACAAGGAGAACGCCATCATGGATCTGTCATGCCCTCATCAATACATGCCTCGTCGCCGCGTACTGGCGGCCACCACCGGCTTGGCCGCCGGCGCCTTCCTTCCTCTGACCGGAGCATCCCGAGCCGCCGCCTCCGCTCCCGCCCAGGGGCCGGACCTCGCGACCGCCGCGGAGTACCTGAACCCGGTGATCTGGCAGGACTTCGCGGATATCGATGTCATCCGCGTCGGCGGCACCTACTACGCCTCGGCCTCGACGATGCACTACTCGCCGGGCGCCCCCGTCCTGCGCTCCTACGACCTGGTGAACTGGGAGATCGCCGGTCATTCGGTGCCCGTCCTCGACTTCGGCGCCAAGTACGACCTGAACGGTGGCCGTGGCTACGTCCGCGGCATCTGGGCGTCGTCGCTGGCCTACCGCCCGAGCAACAGGACCTTCTACTGGCTCGGCCAGATCGACTTCGCCAGGACGTACATCTACACCGCCACCGCCGCCGAAGGACCCTGGAACAGACTCACCACGATCAGCACGCCGTACTACGACGCCGGGCTGCTCGTCGACAGCGACGACACCCTGTACGTGGCGTACGGGAACACGACCATCAGCGTCGCCCAGCTCTCGCGCGACGGCCGCACGCAGGTCCGCACGCAGCAGGTGTTCAGCACCCCATCGAGCGTCGGCACCCTGGAGGGAGCCCGCTTCTACAAGATCAACGGGCAGTACTACATCTTCCTGACCCGCCCGGCCAACGGCCAGTACATCCTGAAGTCGTCGAGCGGCCCCTTCGGTCCGTACACCATGCGGCAGGTGCTCCTCGACCTGCGCGGACCGATCCCCGGCGGCGGCGTCCCGCACCAGGGCGGGCTCGTGCAGACGCAGAGCGGCGCCTGGTACTACCTGGCCTTCGTGGACGCGTACCCCGGCGGCCGGATGCCCGCACTGGCACCCGTCACCTGGACCTCGGACGGCTGGCCCGTCGTGCAGCTCGTGAACGGCGCATGGGGCACCTCGTATCCCCTTCCGGCCGTGCCCGCTCCGCCTCGCCAGGTCACCCCCCTGGTAGGTGTCGACACCTTCGACGGCACGGACCTCAAGCCGAGGTGGGAGTGGAACCACAACCCGGACAACACCAAGTGGTCGGTCGGCAACGGACTGACGCTGCGGACCGCGACCGTCACCAACGACCTTTACTGGGCCCGCAACACGCTCACCCACCGCATCCAGGGGCCCACCTCCACGGCCACGGTCGATCTCGACTTCTCGGCGATGCGCGACGGCGACCGGGCCGGGCTCGCGCTGCTGCGTGACTCCTCCGCCTGGATCGGGGTCAAACGCGAAGGCGGCGCGAGGCGGGTGGTGATGGTCAACGGGCTGACCATGGACGGCAACTGGAACACCACCGGCACGGGCACCGAGGTCGCGAGCGCGGCCGTGTCCGGCAGCCGCGTCCGGCTGCGCGCGGCCGCGGACATCCGCCCCGGCGCGGCACGCCCCGGAACCTTCTCTTACAGCCTCGACGGCAGCAACTTCATCCGCCTCGGGCCCGCCTTCTCCATGGGTAACGACTGGCGGTTCTTCATGGGCCACCGATTCGCCCTCTTCAACCACGCCACGCAGGCGCTCGGCGGCGCGGTCCGCGTCACGCGGTTCGAACTGTCCACGCCCTGAACAACGGCCTGGATCGCACCACCCAACCCCCCAATGCGAGGAGAACCATGAACCCGCTGAAACGGCTCGGCCTTCGCCGAGCCTCCGTCTTAGCCCTGCTGGCCACGGCCGCGCTGGCGACGCCCGGGACCGCGACCGGCGCACCCGACGGCGTCCAGGCCGGCACGCTGGGCGCCCAAGCGGCCCAGTCCGGACGGTACTTCGGAACCGCCGTGGCTGCCGGCAGGCTCGGCGACGGCACGTACACCGGCATCCTGGACCGGGAGTTCAACTCGGTCACACCCGAGAACGAGATGAAGTGGGACGCGACCGAGCGGTCCCGCGGACAGTTCACCTTCGGCGCCGCCGACCAGATCGTCAACCGCGCGGCGGCCCGAGGTCAGCGCGTGCGCGGCCACACGCTGGTGTGGCACTCCCAACTCCCCGGGTGGGTCAGCTCCATCAGGGACGCGAACACGCTGCGCAGTGTGATGAACAACCACATCACCACCGTGGCGAACCGCTACAAGGGCCGGATCCACTCCTGGGACGTGGTCAACGAGGCCTTCGCCGACGGCGGCAGCGGCCAGCTGCGCAGCTCTGTCTTCCGGGACGTGCTGGGCAACGGGTTCATCGAGCAGGCGTTCCGCACAGCTCGGTCGGCCGACCCGGCGGCCAAGCTCTGCTACAACGACTACAACATCGAGGACTGGAACGCCGCGAAGACCCAGGGTGTCTACCGCATGGTGCGCGACTTCAAGTCGCGCGGCGTGCCCATCGACTGCGTCGGCCTCCAGGCCCACTTCGGCGCCGGCGGCCCGCCCGCCAGTTTCCGGACGACGCTGTCGAGCTTCGCCGCCCTCGGCGTGGACGTACAGATCACCGAACTCGACATCGCGCAGGCACCGCCGAACGCGTACGCCAACACGGTGCGGGCCTGCATGAACGTCCCGCGCTGCACCGGCATCACCGTCTGGGGCATCCGCGACAGCGACTCCTGGCGCAGTGGGGAGAACCCCCTGCTCTTCGACCGCGGCGGCAACAAGAAACCGGCCTACCAGTCGGCACTCACCTCGATGGGTGGCTCGGCCGCAGCGCAGAAGGCCGACGCCCGTTCGCCCCGGTCCGCTGCCGCGCTGCCCTCCCGCTTCTCCTGGAGTTCCAGCCAAACGCTGATCTCACCGAAGTCGGACGCCACCCACAACATCGCCGGGATCAAGGATCCGACGGTCGTCCGGTACAACGGCAAGTACCACGTGTTCGCCAGTACCGCGAGCTCCTCCGGATACAACCTGGTGTACCTGAACTTCAGTGACTGGTCGCAGGCCGGCTCGGCCACGCACCACTATCTGGACCGCAGCGCCATCGGGAAGGGGTACCGGGCCGCGCCGCAGGTCTTCTACTACGCGCCGCAACGCCTGTGGTACCTCGTGTACCAGACGGGTAACGCGTCCTACTCCACCAACCCCGACATCAGCAATCCGAACGGGTGGAGCGCACCGCGCAACTTCTACTCGTCGATGCCCGACATCATCAAGCAGAACATCGGCAACGGCCACTGGGTCGACATGTGGGTGATCTGCGACAGCACCAACTGCTATCTGTTCTCCTCCGACGACAACGGGCACCTGTACCGCTCCCGGACGACCGTCGGCCAGTTCCCGAACGGCTTCACCAACACCGTCATCGCCGCTCAGGACTCCAAATACGCCCTGTTCGAGGCGAGCAACGTGTACAAGGTGCAGGGCAGCGATCAGTATCTGCTCCTCGTCGAGGCCATCGGATCGGACGGCCGGCGCTACTTCCGCTCCTGGACGACGAGCGACCTCGACGGCTCCTGGACGCAACTGGCCGCATCCGAGAGCAACCCCTTCGCCAGGTCGAACAACGTCACCTTCCCCTCGGGAGCCTGGACCAGGGACATCAGCCACGGTGAGATGGTCCGTGCCGGTCACGACCAGACACTGACCATCCCCGCCTGCCGGCTCCAGTACCTCTACCAAGGCATGAACCCCAGCGCGAGCGGCGACTACAACACCCTCCCCTGGCGGCTGGGCCTGCTCACCCAGACCAACTCCACCTGCTGACGACGTGGGCCCCGACGCTCGTGCGGGGCCCACGCCCACATGGCCCGTCAGGCGCTTGAGCGGGTGACCAGGCGCGTGGGCAGGATCAACGGGGTGGGGTCGTGTCCGTTGATGAGCGTGACGAGCATGCGCGCCATCTCCCGTCCGAGAGCCGTTATGGGCTGATGAACGGTGGTGAGGGGCGGATCGGCGACCTGGGCAACGGTCAGGTCGTCGAAGCCCACCACAGCGACGTCGGCTGGGACCGCCCGGCCGGCCGCGCGCAACGTGCGCAGCGCCCCCGCCCCCATGTTGTCGTTGGCAGCGAACACCCCGTCCAAGTCGGGGTGGTTCGCCAGCAGAACGGCCATGGCGGCGGCTCCACTGGGCTCCGTGAAGTCCCCCTCCTGCGGCGGCAACGGATCGAGGCCGGCCGCCAGCAAGGCGTCCCGGTAGCCGCGGTACCGGGCGCGCCCGGCCCCGGTGTCCAGACGCCCGCAAATCGCAGCCACGCGAGTCCGGCCGCGCGAAACCAGGTACTCGGTCGCCTCGCGCGCTCCGCCGACGTTGTCGACGTCCACATACCACCGGGGAGCCGAACCGACCGGGCGCCCTCCGAACACGACAGGCATCTCCGCCTCCTCGGCCATGCCGGCCAGCGGATCGTCCTCGCGCAGCGCCATCAGCATGACGCCGTCGGCACCCTTGGACCGGAAGAGCTCCTCAACCCGCTTGCGGCCCCGGTCGGAAGCGGCCAGGCACAGCATCAGATGCAGATCGGCCTCCTCCAAAGCGGTCGACGCCCCCACGATCACCTGGGCGAAGAACGGATCCGCGAAGATCGACGGATCCTCTCCCGACACGACCAGGGCGGCCGCTCCCGTCTGACGGGTGGCCAGAGCACGGGCGGTCGGATTGGGCACATAACCGAGTTGCCGGACAGCCCGTTCCACCGCCTCCCGTTTGGCACGGCTGACATGTGGAGCGTTGTTGAGGGCACGGGAGGCCACGGAGCGGGAGACACCGGCGCGTTCGGCCACCTCGTCGAGCGTCGGCTGCCGACGCGGCGCACCGTCTGCCATGAACCACGAGCCTTCCCTCACGATCGGACCTCCGCAAGGCTGGAACCGCTTCCACTTTCGTGGCCGTTGAGGCTTGTTCTCGCCATCCGAATCGCGTTGCACATCGACCCTTGACAGCTCAACTACCCCGCAACACCATACCGAACAGCTCCCGAACGATTTTCCAGTGCCGTTGGGACCGCTTCCAGTGGGAGCGCTCCCAAGATCAGGTCGTAACACCGCTCTTGCTCAGGCCGCACGCTCGGGACCAGAGCATGCGACGCCCTCTGCCAGGAAATCGAGGTTCAGTCATGCGCCGCAGACTCCGCGCCTTGGCCGCAGCGCTCTCAGCTCTGCCGCTGGCGCTCGCCGTAGCACCGTCCGCCCACGCCGCTGACCCGACCACCATGACCAGTGGGTTCTACGTGGACCCCGAATCCAGCGCGAAGAGGTGGGCCGCCGCCAATCCCGGCGACGGCCGAGCCGCCGCCATCAACGCCTCCATCGCCAACACCCCGATGGCCCGCTGGTTCGGCTCCTGGAGCGGCACCATCGGCACCGCCACGGGCGGGTACGTGGGAGCGGCGGACCGCGTCGACAAGCTGCCCCTCCTCGTCGCCTACAACATCTACAACCGCGACTACTGCGGCGGGCACTCCGCGGGCGGAGCCGCTTCGCCGTCCGCCTACGCCGACTGGATCGCCCAGTTCGCCGGCGGGATCGCCAACCGTCCTGCCGTCGTCATCCTCGAGCCGGACTCCCTCGGGGACTACGGCTGCATGACCCAGGCGCAGATCGACGAACGCGAGGGAATGCTCACCGGCGCCCTCGCCCAGTTCAGCCGTCAGGCCCCCAACACCTGGGTCTACATGGACGCCGGCAATCCGCGCTGGGCCGATGCGGCGACCATGGCCCGGCGCCTCCACGAAGCCGGCGTCCGACAGGCCCACGGCTTCTCGCTCAACATCTCCAACTACGTCGCCACCGCCGAGAACACCGCCTACGGCAACGCCGTCAACCGTGAACTGAGCTCCCGCTACGGCTACACCAAGCCGTTCGTCGTGGACACCAGCCGCAACGGCAACGGCTCCAACGGCCAGTGGTGCAACCCCTCAGGCCGCCGCATCGGCACCCCCACCCAGCTGGGCGGAGGCGCCGAAATGCTCTTGTGGATCAAGGTTCCGGGCGAATCCGACGGCAACTGCGGCGTCGGAGGCGGCTCCTCGGCCGGGCAGTTTCTCCCCGAGGTCGCCTACAAGATGATCTACGGCTACTGATCCCGGGCTCCCGCGGCCTGGTACGCCCGCCCCACGACCGGGTCACTGCGCCGCCCGCCCCACCCCGGCCGAACCCGCCGCTCACCGTCTTGCGCACAGGCGGTCGGCATTCGGCCGGACCGTGGGCATTCCCGCTTCCACCACCGGACCACGACGGCCTCACCCTCGACCCGCCGCGGTGCGCCAGACGTGCAGGGGCAGGGCGGTCTCACCAGATCGACCGACGTTTCCGAGTGCGGTCGGTGCGGGTGGCGGGACGCGACTCGGCCGGCTCAGCCGAGCAGGTGCGCGCTGCTGACCGGTTCGCGGCGCTGCTGTCCATTGATGCGGTGCCGCTCGATGGACGAGCGCCGGTAGACCTCCTGGCGCACCCGCTGGATCTCGCCGATGGGTCGGTGCGCCTCTCGTGAGCGCCAGGGTGTGATCGACGTGGCGTCGGCGGCCGTCACGTTGTCGTCCCCGCCGATGTCCTGACGCGGGAGGTCCACACGGGCGACGGTCACCCAGGGCGACAACTCTTCGGACCACTTCACGGAGGTGTTGTCCACCGGCATGCGCGCCAGATCGGTGTTGAGCTGCACCTGGAGCTCGAAGGAGTGGTCCCGTTCCGCGGCCTCGGCAACCAGGGTGCGGCGAAACGCCTCGTTGTCCGCGCGCACGTCCACGATCTGGTGTGTGAGAGCGGCCAGGGACGCGGCCGTCGGCACGGTGCGGATCTTGGCGATGTGATCGCCGTACCGGAAGGCACCCATGCTGTTGTAGGTGTACGACAGCAGATTTCTGCGCGGGACGGTGGTGAACGAGAGCATGGCGAACAGTTCGTCCCACAGCCAGCCGTCCGGGTCGGTGAGCGTGCCCCGGCGGGTCAGGAACTCCGCCATCCAGGTCTTGCGGCGGGCGGGGTTCACCAGGGCCTCGGGCAGCTCCGCGAACAGGTCCTCGATGACCATGTAGTCGTAGGCGGTGTTCGCGAAGAAGACGTCGTTGTTGATCAGGTTGAGGTCGAAGGTACCGGTGTCCGGTTCGTCGGCCAGCAGTGAGGGGCCGCCTGAAGCATCCTTTCCCGTTCTCCAACTCGTCGTCACCTTCGCGGCGGTCTCCTGGTACGGGCGCAGCGCACGACGCTCTGGATCCGTTGGCCCGCGCCGTCAGGGAGCGGGCGGTCCCCGCCGGCCGGCACGCGGGGATGGCGAGATGAACGACTTCAGCTCCGGGACGCAGGCCCTAGTCCTGGTTCTGTTCACCACGCTGGTCACCGGCTGGACGGAAAGCCTTCCTCGACGCCTGGACGTGCGTCTGAGCGTCGGCTCCTTCGAGCCGCACGGCAGCCGCGCAGGACATGCGGCTCCCGTTCCCGAGGACGCCGGCGACTGAGGTCAGGAAGAAGATCCGGGCCGATGTCGCACCGGCCCCGGGGCCTCCACAGGTCAGGGGCCGCGCAGCCATTGCTGCGCGGCCCCTGATCCTGCCGGCCCGGCACAAGAGCAGGCGCCTTCGTCCGGGTGGGTGGCAGGGCCCGCAGGGGCGCCGGCCACCTGGACGCGGCGTGCGCGATCTCTCGGGCAGGTCTGCGAGGTCAGGCCACGTTGATGTTCTCGGCCTGCGGACCCTTCTGGCCCTGGGTGACGTCGAACGTCACGGCCTGGCCCTCCTGCAGCTCACGAAAGCCTGTGGAGTTGATCGCGGAGTAGTGCGCGAAGACATCCGGGCCGCCGCCGTCCTGGGCGATGAAGCCGAAGCCCTTCTCCGCGTTGAACCACTTCACAGTTCCCGTAGCCATGTCTCATGCCTTCCAGTCGATGAACGCCTTCCACTCGATGTGGCAGACGGAGGTGATCGTCCTGGTTCCTGCGGCACAGCACAGCAAAACGCCCACACCGAAGGCGTGGGCAAGAGGGAATTCCGAACCACGACAGCTGACGCAGACGCTACACGCCCACACACGGCGTCACCATAGGAAATGATCACGCCGTACACCGAGACCGTGCGTGCGGTGCCCGCCGAACCGGACGGGCACGCTCATCTCATGCTGCTGCCGTTGGGTTCGCCGATTCGGCGGCGCGGCGGTATTCGGCGTTGAGACGCTGGGCTTCCTCAAGCTGGTCTTCGAGGATGACGATCCGGCAGGCGGCCTCGATGGGGGTCCCTTGGTCGACGAGTTCCCGGGCGCGCGCGGCGATGCGCAGCTGGTAGCGGGAGTAGCGGCGGTGGCCACCTGCGGAGCGCAGCGGAGTGATGAGGCGGGCTTCGCCGATGGCGCGGAGGAAGCCCTGTGTGGTGCCGAGCATCTCGGCGGCCCGTCCCATGGTGTAGGCGGGGTAGTCGTCGTCATCGAGACGGCCGAACGTGTCGTCTGCTGTCATTGCACCTCTCTGTGGAACGCGTGGAGGGGCCCTGGCGCCGTACTGGCACCAGGGCCCCGAAGGAACTACTACACCATCTGCCGGCCCTGATACTGCACCGGCCCTCTGTTTCCGCAGACCCGACCGAGATGCTGTCGGGGGCGCGGGGATCGCGGTTGCTTGACCGGAGACCACCTCACTATCGATGTCCTGCGGTACCCGGGTCCAAGACTTCCGCCCGGGCGATCCTGATGGCGCTCGGCTCCTCCGTTCTTCCCTCTTGATCAACTACTCACTAACGGAACTGCGCACTGCTGGTGGCCTCGAACAGCGCCACTCTTCGGCAGCCAGCCCCGTCGCCCGTCCTGCGTCTGCTCTGGCTTGGAACCCCACTGCCGAACCTCCCGGTGCGCGCGTCCGCAGCCGACGCCTTCACCGAGGCACTGCTCACTGACTTCACTGCTGGGTACTGCGAACCTTCACTTACTGGCACTGCCACTGCGGTGCTGCTCATGGCGGCCCCTGATCACTGCGGGCCACCCGGTCCGGTCGTCAGTCCCGTCGCCGTCCTGCAACCGCTCTGGCTTCGGAACTCCACCACCGCACCGTCCTGCGAACTGCAACTGCGTACTGCTGCCCGGCAGTTCATCTCTGCCGGGCCTCTCTTGATCTCGGCTACGACAGAAACCTTAACCACACCGTCGGCCAATGTCTACTCCAGCGGGTATAGATTTCCGCGTGCTAGAAGATGAGGTACTCCGCCTCGGCCAGTCCGCCTCGACCGGTCCATGGATGGTTCAAGCAGCTGTGAGGCTCAGTCCGGCGCTCACAGTGACCCACCGCCGCGCAGCACGTCGGGCTGAGCGGGAGGTCGCCGACTGCGCTGCGGCTACCGTCGGCGGGCACCGGCCAACACCGCGTCTCGTGAAGCACCCCACCGACCCGCACGGACGTTTCCAGCCGTGACGCTCCCCAGGTCGGCCGTTGACGAGCGTGGCAGAAGGCCCTGCGCCGCCCTCGACGATCCCGGGATGATCGAGCAGCTGGTGGCGAACCGGCACGGCCCCTGACTCGAGCAGTCCGCGGGCTGCGGAGACACGAGCTCACGGCAGCAGGTGCCGTCATGCGTCGACTGTGGTCCTCCGTCCCCTTCAGGCAAGCACTGGGGCTCTGCGGGGTTGTCAGGTGGAGGGGCGGGGCACAGGGGTTGGGTAGGCACGGGCAGGGGCGTGAACGATTCAGAGACCAGGGTGACCCTGATGATCACGGTGATGGCCAGCGCCGCAGCCGTCCGTTCCACCACAGCCATTGCCGACGCACGCGATACGGCACGGGCCTTCCTCGAAGGTTTGCAGCAGCCGGCCGTGGCTCCTGACGCGGCGGACACTGTGGTCTTGGTCGTGTCCGAGCTCGTCACCAACGCCCTGCGCCACGGAGGGGGCCGCTGCACACTGGAACTGACTGCGCACCCCGACACCATCGAGGTCGCCGTTCACGATCCCAGCCGGCATGTGCCGCGCATGCGCACCCCTGACCTGCACGGCGGCACCGGCGGCTTCGGCTGGCCCATGGTCACCGACCTCGCCCACGCCACGGCGGTCATCCGCCGGGCCTCCGGCGGCAAAACCGTGAGCGCCTTCATCGCCCGGCAGCGTCACCGCTCAAGCAGCCGGATGGCCAACGAATATAGTCCGACACATGTCGAAGCCTGACGAGCTGCTGGTTGACGTCGCCACCCTGGTGGAGTCCGGCCAGAGCAACCAGATGTCCCTGACCGTGGTCACCCGTGGCGCTGTCATCACCGGTCGGCTGGCTGCCGAAGCGGTGTGGAGGCAGAGGGTGTCGGATGTGCTGAGGGATTCCGCCCGCTTGGGCGAGTTCGCCGCCGTCTTCGACGCCCCCCTGAAGGGGGACGGGCCGCCCACGCATCTGCACTTCCATGTCGCCCGGATCCTGCAGGGCACGGTGGGGATCCCGGAGACGGGCGGGATGTACCGGGTTGCGATCGAGGACGTCAATGCCTGGACCGTGGGCGACTTCAGCTACTCCGACCACTGAGCGACGGCGACAGGAAACGGCTGCACGCAGTGTGGGCCCGACCGGCGTACCGATCGGGCCCACACTGCTGGTCAGGTGTCGACTCGTGTCTGATTACCCGGTCAGACCGTGACGGGGGTGCCGAGCATCGCGGAGGCGTGCTGCATCGGGCTGAGAATGCCCAGAGGCGGTGCCTTGGGAACGGCGCGGCAGGTGAAGCCGAGCTGAGCCATGGCCCGCAGGACCTCGGCGGCGCTGAAGTCGCGGCGGTCCTGGCGCGTGATGACCTGGCCGACCTGCTTGACGGGGTAGTGGCGGCGGCCGATGATCACCGATTCGCCGGTGACCGGTTCGGGCTTGATGCCCTTCATCGATTCCAGCACGCCGCTCTTGGTGAGCTCGAAGGGGAAGCGGGCGATGACGCAGCGCATGTGGCCTCTAAGAGAGAAGGAAAGAACGGTCCGGCCAGGGGCGAGGTGTTTCAGCGGGAGAGCGCGAGGATGCCCAGGGCGCTGCCTTGCTCGTCGACCACCGGCAGGACACCGAGCCGGCGGGTGCGCATCGCGTGCTCGGCTTCGGCCATCGTCGTCACGGGTGAGGCGAACGAGCCGTGGTCGCCGAGGATGTCGCGCAGGCGGACCCGGTCCGTGTAGTCGGAGCTGTCGCGGACGGCGGCGAGTTCGGTCCGGGTGACCAGGCCGGTGCACTGGCCGTCCTGGTCGCAGACGACCAGTCGGACCGTGCGGGCGGCGGCCATGACGGCCAGCGCCACCTCGACGCTCATGTCGTCACAGACCTGCGGTCCGGCCGCGTCCATGACCTCCACCGCCGTCCTGTGCACGGAGTCGGCGTCCGCCGGGCGGGGCTGCGGCTGAACCAGCGTCACAAGGTGCCTCCTGCAGAGATGGGCGGGCTTCCTGATCACGAAAGTTCTAGGCCACCGCGCCGAAGCCGGACTGGCGTACGGGGGTGCGCCTGGTCGCCGAGGCGGGGCGGCGGCGGCCTCGGGAGGTGGCGCCGCGCTTGGGGCGTTCGACCACCGGTGCGGTGATGACGACCGGGATGCCGGACGGGGCCTGAGCTCCGGTGATCCGGCTCAGGGCCTCGTCGCCCGAGCGGACCTGGGTGGTCTGCGGCCGGATTCCGGCGTCCGACATCAGACGGACCATGCCGCGGCGCTGGTTCGGGGTGACGAGCGTGACGACGCTGCCGGACTCGCCAGCGCGGGCGGTACGGCCGCCGCGGTGGAGGTAGTCCTTGTGATCGGTCGGCGGATCGACGTTGACGACCAGGTCGAGGTTGTCGACGTGGATGCCGCGCGCCGCGACATTGGTCGCCACCAGCACAGTGACGTGACCCGTCTTGAACTGCGCCAGCGTGCGGGTGCGCTGGGGCTGCGACTTGCCGCCGTGCAGCGCGGCAGCCCGCACCCCGCTGTTGAGCAGGTCCTGGGTCAGCCGGTCGACGGCGTGCTTGGTGTCCAGGAACATGATCACGCGGCCGTCGCGGGCGGCGATTTCGGTCGTGGCGGCGTGCTTGTCGGCGCCGTGGACGTGCAGGACGTGGTGCTCCATCGTCGTGACCGCACCGGCCGACGGGTCGACGGAGTGCACGACGGGGTCGGTCAGGTAGCGGCGTACCAGCAGGTCGACGTTGCGGTCCAGAGTGGCGGAGAACAGCATCCGCTGCCCCTCCGGGCGCACCTGGTCGAGCAGCGCGGTGACCTGGGGCATGAAGCCCATGTCGGCCATCTGGTCGGCCTCGTCCAGCACGGTGATGCCGACGTGGTTCAGCCGGCAGTCGCCGCGGTCGATGAGGTCCTTGAGCCGGCCCGGGGTCGCGACGACGACCTCGGCTCCGCCGCGCAGCGCGCTGGCCTGCCTGCCGATCGACATGCCGCCCACCACCGTGGCCAGCCGCAGCCGCACAGAGCGGGCGTACGGGGTCAGCGCGTCGGTCACCTGCTGTGCCAGCTCACGCGTGGGTACGAGGATCAGCCCCAGCGGCTGGCGGGGCTCGGCACGCTGTCCGGCGGTGCGGGCGAGCAGGGCGAGGCCGAAGGCCAGGGTCTTGCCGGACCCGGTGCGGCCGCGGCCCAGCACGTCACGGCCCGCCAAGGAGTTCGGCAGCGTCGCTCCCTGGATCGGGAACGGTGCGGTCACACCCTGCCTGCCGAGTTCGGCCAGCAGCTGCTCGGGCATGTCGAGATCGGCGAAGCCCTCGACCGGGGGCAGCGCGGGGGTGATCGTCCTGGGTAGCGCGAACTCACCTCGCCTTGCGGCGGGCCGACGGCCGTAACCGCCGGAGCGGACGGGGGCGCCGGTACGGCGCGGTGCCTGCGAGCCGTAGCCGCTGCCGCCCCTTCCGGCGTCTGCACGGCCGTCACGGGAGCGGGCGGGGCGGTCGTTGGTGTACGTGCGGTTCATGCGGAACCTTCCTCGATGCGGCACATATCAAGGAATTCCCGCTGCGATGAATGGCACGGAGAATTACAAGTATGGACCGGTGGCAAAAGAAAGCAGATCTGGCCGGCGAAAACATCCGCGGGCGCAGGTGCTGAAATGAGTGACGCGATGGGGACCTTGCGATCCGGGCACCGGCTGCGGTGCAGCGCTTCAGGATGCGTCTGCGTCCTGAGGGAGGAACCGCTTGTGGTGGTACTGCGGATTCCTCCGGGTCGGCCCGCGGGTGAAAGCCGCTGCGGGATACGCGTGCAGCTGGGGCCCGCACCCCGAAGGATGCGGGCCCCAGCTACGGATTGCGCGTGAGCGTCAGGCCGGAACGATGTTCTCGGCCGTAGGGCCCTTCTGGCCCTGCGCGATGTCGAAGTTCACCTTCTGGCCCTCGAGCAGCTCACGGAAGCCCTGCGCGGCAATGTTCGAGTAGTGGGCGAACACGTCGGCGCCGCCACCGTCCTGCTCGATGAAGCCGAAGCCCTTTTCCGCGTTGAACCACTTCACGGTACCAGCAGCCATGTCATATCTCCTTTGGGGCAGTGCATCGGCATCCGCACTGCGCGAACGCCGTGTCGCCGCGATGATCACCCCGCCCGGAAATGACCGGAAATACAAAAGTGCTCCCGACCGGCAGAAGCCTGGTGGGGGCACTTGAAGTTTCGGGAACCACAACTGCAACTGAGATAGACAGTAGCACGCCGGAACGGCCCGTGTGCGTCGGATGATTCCACTCTGCTCTTCGCTACAAAAACTCCCACTGCACGGTCCGTCAAAATCTGACCTCCCGGGAACAGATATTAATTCACTCGGAGTGCAACGTTTCAGGAATAGTCGCCAACTGCACCAGAGTTCCCAGGGGCGGACGACGTACGCGGCTTTCCGTAAGACGCCGCTCGGCAGGGGTAGCAGCTCGTATCGACATGCTGAGGGGCCAGATCCCGCGGTACGACTACTCCCGCACTGACCGCCTGAGGATCTGCTGCAGCGGTGGGTGCCACACCGGCCGGCGGATGAGCTGCCACGGCGCACGCCAGCGCCGCCTCTCGGGCGAAGGGCTGCGACCTGGTGCGTCGCGGGGAGTTTCCGTGCCGCGTGCTACGCGTCGGCCTTGGCACGCGTATCGTCACCGCTCCTTGCTCCGCGTGCTCGAAAGCGGAGAGCCGGAGTACAACGGTGCGCGCTCGCCGGACGCTGCACCCCGTCGTAGCCCTCTGCGCACAGAAGTCCCGCCGGCACGCCGGCGGGACTTCGTCGTCGCACACTGCCCCTATAACGGGGCGGCTTGACTGTGCGGGCCTGACCAGGTGGAAGACCTCCCGGGCAGCGTAACGTTTAAGGCATCGGACGATTTCGCGTCGGATCTTGGCCTCCTTGCTGCGGCGTTCGTAGTAGTCCTGGGTGCGCGGGTCGAAGCGCAGGCGAGTCTGCAGATCCGGTGCAGGGCGGCGTTGGCCTGTCGGTCGCCGCCACGGTTGAGGCGGCGGTACTGCCGGCTGCCCGAGGAACGCTCGACAGGGCTGACCCCGCACAGCGCGGCGAAGGACGCCTCACTGCCCAGGCGTCGGCCTACCGCACCCACGACATCACCGCCGCCCGCCTCGACCGCATCCTGGCCCACCTGCGTGCTGCCGGCCTCGGCGCCCTGGCCGACCTGGGCTTCCTCGGCCTGGACGACGACGGGGACGACCCGTGGTCGTCACCGGCTGCAAGGCCACCCGCGCCCGCAGGCTGGCATCCGCCGAGAAGGAGGCCAACCGGGTTCTGGCCGCCGGACGCGTCCCCGTCGAACGCGGCTTTGCCCACCTGGAGAAGTGACGGATCCTCACCAAGCTCCGTACTGACCCCGCCCGCGCCACCCACCTGTTCGGCGCGCTGCTCGTCCTGACGAACATCGAGGCCACTACCGACAATCGACCTCTACCGCAGGTAGACCACGATCAGCACATGCCCCCGGAACAGCGTCACCGGGCCGGGATCGGCTGAGTGAGGTTCACCGGATTGCCGTCGGGGTCCCGGATGTGGGCGACGCGCTGTACCCACGGCATGTCGTTGGGGGCGCCGCGGACCGAGCCGCCCAGCGCCTCCACCCGGCCGAGCGTCTCGTCGACGTCGTCGACACCGATGCTGGGCAGGATCCGCGGTGCCGCCCCGGTCCCCGAGTTCGAGGACGGTGAACTCATCGGCAAAACCGCCCTGCCAGACGACCTACACACCAGACTGCCGCCCGCGACCTGTACGAGCAGCCCGAAACGGGGGGGGGCACACCACCCCTGCTGACAAGCGGGCCGGAGGCGGTACTTTTGCATTCTCGTTTTCGGCCACCTGAGCGGGAGAGGCTGATGGACGAGCTCAACGCTCTGGGAGTGTCGGAGGCGAGGAAGTCGCCGGGGGCGGCCGCCGGCGCAGGCGATCCCCCCGCCAGGGCAGAGTCGACGGCACACACGGGAGCGCGCGGCGTCCAGCGGCTCCTGCAAGACGGCCACCATGCAGGCGAAGCCGGTGCCCCGCGAACCGGCACACCGCGTCATTCCGAAGAAATGCGAAACTCGAATTCGGGACGGTCCCACGGCACAGCGGGCGGGTTCGCGAACGCGGTCCCGGTCCGCACCGCACCAACGCGGTGGTAGAAGTCCTCGGCGGGAAGATGCGACACGACCTTGAGACGGTCGAGCCCGGCAGCACGGGCCTCGGACTGCATGTGTTCCACGAGCAGCCGTCCAATACCCCGTCCTTGCACTTCGTCGGCGACGAACAGCAGGTCGAGCTCCGGTGGAGCGAGGACGAGCGAGTAGAACCCGAGGACCCGGCCTCCATGCTCGTCGGCGCCGACGGCCACAAAGGCGCGGTGAGCCTCGATGTAATCAGGACCGACCCGGTAGCCCGCGACTGCGGCTGCGTACTTACCCTCGTAGGCGCCTGAGCCACGCACGAGCCGCGTGAGCCGTTTGGCATCCCGCGCGACGGCCCTCCGTATCGTGATCGGCTGGCTGACCGGGGAAGTGCGTGACCTCATCGGGAGAGTATTTCGCACCGGGGAGTGCCTTCTTGCGGCGGGTCGACTGCTCGGGCAGGCGTTCCTGCACCGCTCCCGGGAACCGCTCGCCCACCCCGATCGGCCACGTCACTGCCGCCGAATCGGCCGCCCGCCAGCAGCAACTGGACGCCCGAACCGCTGCGACGGAGCTGGAGAAGGGCGTGGTCGACGGCTGCTCTCCCTGGGCCTGCCGTGGCGAAGCCGAGCCGGTACAGACAAATTCCGAGCCAGCCTCGCGAGGCGGATCATCCTCGACCTGTTCGCCGGCCCCGGCGGCTGGAGCCACGCCCTCACCGTCCCCAGGGCCCGGGACATCGGCCTGGACTGGGACAACTGGGCCTGCAAAACCCGGACTCGAGTCGTTCAGTTGAGGATCCAGACCGATGTCGCCCGCTATACCGTCTGGATCTTCTCCGGTCGGTTTCCCGGGCTGACCGCCTCCCTGCCGTGCCAGGCGTGGTCGATGGCGGGCAAGCGTCTGTCCTGCCACGGCCAACCACAGATGGACATACCCTCGACAGGGACTGCACAGCCCATCCAGCTTACACCACACCCACCCGCACAGCACCCGCAAGAAACCTGTGAGGGACAACGCAGGACGGCCGGCCGACTGACTGCCACCAGCCCGTAAGCCATTCCTGCAGGTCAGCGAGCCCTTCCGCGCGGCTTAAGCGGCACTGGAGGCAGCGCAGGAGCAGGCAGCGGGGCGCCGTCGTAGCCCTTCACCTCGCCGAACCGTGTCCCTTCCATCCAGTCCTGCCGAGCCTGCACGATCTCCTCCTGCGACCGTCCGATCCAGTTCCAGAACATGATCAACTCCTCCTCGAACGGCTCGCCGCCCAGGAGCATCAGGGCCGCGTCCGACTCCGCCCGCAGGGGCAGTTCGCGTCGGCCGCATCCGAGGTAGAGCATCGAGCCGGGCAGGACCGGGACCCCGTCGACGTGGGCCTCGCCGGACATGGTCAGGACGGCGTACTCGAAGTCCGGCTCCAAGGGGAGGCGTACGTCCGCACCTCGGGTCAGGGACAGGTCGGCGCCGACGATCGGGGTGTACGCCGTGCCGGGCGAGGTCGCGCCGTCGAGGTCTCCGAGGATCAGCGTGGCCTTGACGCCGGGTGCCGTGACGACCGGCAGGTCGGCGTGGTGTTCGAAGCGCGGGTCGGTGTGGCGGTGGCCGTCCGGGAGGGCGACCCACAGTTGCGCGCCGTGCAGGAAACGGGCGTGCGAGCGAGGGCTCTCCTCGGAGTGGCTGATCGCCCGGCCGGAGGTCATCAGGCCCAGTTCGCGCGGGCGGATCGTCTGGAGGCTGCCGGTCGAGTCGCGGTGCAGCACCTCCCCCTCGTGCAGCCAGCTCACCGTCTGCAGACCCATGTGGGGATGCGGCGGCACCTGCATACCGGGTTCGTCGGCGATGTCGTCGGGGCCGTAGTGGTCGACGAAGCACCAGGCCCCGACCATACGGCGGCCGAGGTTGGGCAGCAGCCGGCGGACCTCGCTGGACTCGCCCAGTTTGACGTGCCGAGGGCTGAGGAGTTCACGCACCGGCTCCGCCACCACGAAGCCCCGGCCACCGCACAGAGCGGGGGCCGACTCGCGCTCAAGATTGCTCATGGCCACAACCTAGTCCGGCGGGAGGCCTGGCGTCAGTGCGTCCCTGCGCCACTGCGTCATCCGGGCGGTCAAGCCCCGCGCACCTTCCGAATATAGTAGCCATGTATATAGTAGCCATGTACGGTATCGGCATGAGCAATGGTTCCGAAGGCGCGACGCCCGGCTTCCTGGTGTGGCGGCTGTCGATGAAGTGGCGGGTGGCCGTCGACCGGGCCGTCGCCCCGCTGGGGCTGACCCATGCGCAGTACTCGCTCATGGCCTCGCTGTACGGCCTGCGGCGTTCGGGCGAACGGCCCAGTCAGCGCCGCCTCGCCGACCACACCGGACTCGAGCCGCTCTACGTGTCGAAGCTCGCCCGCGCGGGGGAGGCCGCCGGCCTCCTGGAGCGCACCCGGGACCCGCGCGACCCGCGCGCGGTGCAGCTCGCGCTCACCGAGCAGGGGCGTGACGTCACCGCGCGGGCGATCACCGTCGTACACGGGCTGCTTCAGCAGCTTCTGGAGCCGCTCGGCGGTCTCGACAGCGCGCGTGCGAGGGAGTTCACGCGCGACCTGACGGCCTTGCTCGACGCACCTCTTGATCTCTCCAGCGAGAACGAGACGGAGCAGTCATGACCACCAGCACACCCCTGGTCGGCCCGCGCGTCATCGCCCTGGCCCACTACGCCGGCCGGGCGATCCTCGAGAACGTACTGGCCCGGCACGGCGTCACCTTCCAGCAGTCCGTCACCCTCCGCCTCGCGGCCGTCGCCGAGGGCCCGGTCGGGCGCGATCAGCTCGTCGACGGGGTCACCGGCGCACTGAAGATCGACGCGGCGGAGGCGCACGGCGTGATCGACGAGCTGATCGCCGCGCGGCTGCTGGCCCCGGACGAGGTGCCGGGCGTGCGAATCACGGATGCCGGGCGGGAGCTCTACGACAGGACCTCCGGCGAGACGGCACCCCTCACCGCCCGGATCTACGACGGCATTCCGGCGGAGGACCTGGCCGTCGTCGGCCGGGTGCTGAGCCTGATCACCGAGCGGGCCGATGCCGAGCTGGCGACCCTGGCCGAGTAGCGGCCCGCCCAAGCCCGCCAGGCCCGCCCGGGTAGTGGAATATTGAACCAACCGGCCTGGTTGTCGGCCTCGAAGGAGGCCCCGAGTGAACACGACCTACGACGCCACGTACTACGCCCATGGAACACCGGCGGAGCGCTGGGAGCGCGCGCAGTTGTTCTTCGACGCCAAGGACTACGCCGCCGCCGCGCGGGTCCTGGTCGGGCTGGTCGAGGAGGTGCCCGAGCAGACCGGGCCGCGGCTGCTGCTGGCGCGCTCCTACTACCACTCGGCCCAACTGTGGCGTGCGGAGACCGAGTTGCGGACGATCGTCGAGCGCGACCCCGTCGAGCACTATGCCCGCCTGATGCTCGGCCGCACGCTCCAGCGGCAGGGGCGGTACGAGGAGGCGGAGTCGCATCTGCGGATCGCCTCGGCGCTCGCGGGCGACTTCGAGCAGCGCTGACTGTCGGTGATACGACCGGTGCCCGGCTCCCCATGGAGCCGGGCACCGGTAACAGAGGGCCGTCCGCTACCGCGCGGGCGTCCCGGCTCCGTACGATCGCCGTCCCCGCCGGTAGGCGATCTCGCCCAGCAGGATGTCGACGGTGAGGAAGGCCGCCAGCGGGATTCCGAACAGCGGCAGGAAGTAGCCGAGCACGGCGACGCCGGCCAGCAGCGGGACCAGGATCTGCGGGGGGACCTGCTGCCAGGCGCCGCGCGGGATCGGCCGGCCGAAGGCGGAGCCGCGGCCGCGCTGCCACCACATGCGGTAGCCCCACACGATCAGGAGGATCAGGGAGAGAGTCAGCAGCATCAGGACGATCTGGTTGGCCAGGCCGAACAGGATGCCGGTGTGCAGGTCGATGCCCCACCGGGTGAGCTTCGCGAGCACGGGGTAGTCGGCGAACCGCAGCACGTCCATGACCTCGCCGTCGGCCGGGTCGATCGCGACGGAGTCCTGCTTCTCGGGCCAGCTGCGCTGCACCTGCTTGACGACGTACGCCGATGTCGCGTCGGCCGGCGGCACGATCTCCACCGGGTCGCCGAGGCCCTCGGCCCGCGCCGCCGCCAGGACCTTGTCCAGACCCACGCCGTGCGCGGCGTCTCCTGCCTGGCCGGCAGCGGAGCCATGGCCGGCGTGTTCACCGCCCGCCGCCGCCGACACCGACGGGGTGGCGTGCCCCAGCGAGGTGCGCAGCTCGTCGATGTTGGCCCCGGCATAGGCCGACCAGGTGAGACCGGTCGCCGAGAGGAAGAAGAACCCGGCCGCCGCCCACACGCCGACACTGCCGTGCAGTCCGAGCGTGCGGCGCCGTCCGTTCGTCCCCCGCACCTTGCGCAGGGCCCGGCGGCGGGAGAACCACAGCACCAGCCCGCCCGCCGAGATCACCCACAGCCAACTGGCCGCAAGCTCGCTGTAGTACCGCCCTGTTTCGCCCAGATGGAGATCCCGGTGGAACTCGTCGATCCAGGTGCGCAGCGGCAGCGCGCCGGTCGAGCCGTACTGTTCGAGGGAGCCGCGCACCTTCGCGGTGTAGGGGTCGACGAACACGGCGAGCGCGTGGCCCTCGTCGACGCCCGGGACGCCGGAGAGCATGACCCTGGTCGTCGCGTCCGCCTCGGGTGAGGGGCGTACGGCCGAGATGGTGCCCTCGGGGTGGGCCTTGCGGGCGGCGGCCACCTGCTCACTGATCGGCAGCTTCCGCTCGCCGACGGGGACGGTCAGTTCGTGGTCGTACACGACCTTCTCGACCTGGAAGGAGGCGGCGTACAGCAGGCCGGTGACGGCGGCGACGAGGAGGAACGGCGCCACCAGCACCCCGGCGTAGAAGTGCAGGCGAAGGACCAGCGGGCGCAAGGGGGCCCAACTGCTCTTCGAGGGTGCCGGGGTGGCTGGTTGCGGGGCCTCGTCCGTGGTGGTCGAGGGAGCGGTGGTCATCGGCGGGCTTCTCCGGGGGACGTCTTCTTGGCCGTTGCGGTGGTCGTCGTTTGCGGGACTGTGGTGGTGTTGCGGTGCAGTAGTCGGGGCGGAGTGGCGTTCAGTTCCCGACGAGCGTGTGTGACGTGCGTCACGTGAGCGGGGAGTGTGCCGTGTCATCCTGACGCGATGGGAACTCCGAGTGATCGCGTACCGCTGGCCGAGCGGGTCGAGGAACTCCTCGCGGACGGCGCCCCGTTGACCATCGTCGCGGCCGGGGACCCGGTGCTGCGGTGGGGCACCGAGCCGTACGACGGTCAGCTGGAGCCCGCGCTGCTGGCCCGGTTCATCGAGGCCCTGCGGGTCACCATGCGCGCGGCGCCGGGGGTCGGCCTGGCGGCGCCCCAGGTCGGTGTGCCGCTCAGGATCGCGGTGATCGAGGACCCCGCTCCGGTGCCGGAGGACGTGCGTCTGGCGCGCGGGCGGGTGCCCCAGCCCTTCCGGGTGCTGGTCAATCCCGCCTACGAGCCGGTCGGCGACGCGCGGGCCGCGTTCTTCGAGGGCTGTCTGAGCGTGCCGGGCTGGCAGGCGGTGGTGGCGCGGCACGCCGAGGTGCGGCTGACCGGGCAGGACGAGCACGGGCGCGGGCTGGACGAGGTGTTCTCCGGCTGGCCCGCACGGATCGTGCAGCACGAGACGGACCACCTCGACGGCGTCCTGTATCTGGACCGGGCCGAGCCGCGTTCGCTGTCGTCCAATCTGGCGATGGCGGAGCGCTGGGCTCAGCCGACACCGGAGGAGGCCGCGCGGGCACTCGGCTTCGAGCTGCCGTAGCGAACGGAAAACCAGAGGCGGCTTGCCAGGCGGCTCAGCTACCGTGATGCCCATGTCTACGCCCCGAATTTCCTAGCCGAGGACCCGCTTCCACGCCACCCGTGTGTCCTCTTGCTTATTCGGAATTCTTGTTCGGAATTCCCGTTCGGAGCGTTTTCTCATGATCACCGTTCGTGACGTCGACGTGCGCGTGGGCGCGCGTCTGCTGCTGTCCGGCGTCTCCCTCCACATCTCCCCCGGCGACCGCGTCGGCCTGGTCGGCCGCAACGGCGCGGGAAAGACAACCCTGTTGCACACCTTGGCGGGCGCCCTGCGGCCCGCAGCCGGAACCGTCGCCCGCACCGGCGACGTCGGCCATCTCCCGCAGGACTCCCGCGCGGCCGACCAGTCGGTCACGGTCACCGACCGGATCCTGTCCGCGCGCGGCCTGGACCGCGCCGTACGGGCGCTGCGCCGCGCCGAGTCCGCGATGGCCGACGGTGCCCAGCGGTCGATGAACGCCTATGTACGGGCCGAGGCCGAGTTCCAGGCGCGCGGCGGCTACGCGGCCGAGGCGGAGGCCGCCCGGGTCGCCGCCGGGGTCGGGCTGCCGGCGGACCTGATGGACCGGCCGCTCGGCGCCCTGTCGGGCGGTCAGCGCCGGCGCGTGGAGCTGGCCCGCATCCTGTTCGCCGGGCACGGCACCCTGCTGCTGGACGAGCCGACGAACCACCTCGACGCGGACTCGATCACCTGGCTGCGCGCGTTCCTGGCAAGTCATCAGGGCGGTCTTGTGATGATCAGCCACGACACGTCCCTGCTGGCCGGCACCGTGAACCGGGTGTTCCACCTGGACCCGGGACGGGCCGCGCTGGACGTCCACAACACCGGCTGGGACGCCTATCTCGTCCAGCGGGACGCCGACGAGCGGCGACGGGCGCGCGAGCGGGCGAACGCCGAGCGCAAGGCGGCGTCGTTGCACGCCCAGGCCGACCGGATGCGGGCCCGGGTGGCGACCGCGGTGGCCGCCCGGAACATGGCACGCCGGGCCGACCGGATGCTCGCCGACCTCGAACCGGCCCGGCGTGCCGAGCGGACGGCCAGGATCCGGCTGCCGGAGCCGGCGCCCTGCGGCCGGATCCCGCTCGGCGCCGTGAGCCTGACCAGGTCGTACGGCGGGCAGCACGTCCTGCGGGGCGTGGATCTGGCCGTCGACCGGGGCAGCCGCCTGGTCGTACTCGGCCCCAACGGCGCGGGAAAGACGACCCTGTTGCGCATCCTCGCGGGTCAGGACACACCCGACAGCGGCCGGGTGGTCCACGGGCACGGGCTGCGGCTCGGCTACTTCGCCCAGGAACACGACACACTGGACCCGGAACTGACGGTGCGTGAGCATCTGGCCGGTGCCGCCCCGCACCTCACCGACGGCGAGGTCCGCCAGGTCCTGGGCTCGTTCCTGTTCACCGGCGACGACACCGGCAAGCGCGTCGGCGTCCTCTCCGGCGGCGAGAAGACCCGGCTCGCCCTCGCCGGCCTCGTGCACTCGGGCGCCAACGTCCTGCTCCTCGACGAGCCCACCAACAACCTCGACCCGGCCTCCCGCGCCGAGGTCCTGGCCGCGGTGGGCACCTACCCCGGCGCGATCGTCATGGTCACCCACGACGAGGGCGCGGTGGACGCGCTGCGACCGGACCGGGTGCTGTTGCTGCCCGAGGCGGAGGAGGACCTGTGGAGCGACGACTACCGGGAGTTGGTGGTGGCCGCGCACGCGTGACCAGGCCGGTCACGCGTCCCGGTACGCCTCCAGCAGCCGGAGCCACACCTCGCTGATCGTCGGGTAGGACGGGACCGCGTGCCACAGGCGGCTGACCGGGACCTCGCCGGCTACGGCGATCGTCGCGGAGTGGATGAGTTCGCCCACGCCCGGGCCCACGAGGGTCACGCCGCGGAGGATCTCGGCCTCTACGTCGACGACCATGCGGGCGCGGCCCTTGTAGCCGTCGGCGTACAGGCCGGCGCCGGCGACGGTGGAGAGGTCCACGTCGACGGACTTCACCCGGTGCCCTGCGTGCTCGGCCTCGGCCAGAGACAGGCCCACGGCCGCCGCCTCCGGGTCGGTGAAGACGACCTGGGGGACGGCGGCGTGGTCGGCGGTCGCGCTGTGGGCGCCCCAGGGCTGGGCGAGGAGGGATTCCCCCGTGGCCCGCGCGGCGATGGCGGCGCCCGCGATGCGCGCCTGGTACTTGCCCTGGTGGGTGAGCAGGGCACGCTGGTTGACGTCGCCGACCGCGTAGAGCCAGTCGTGGCCGGTGACGCGGAGGCTGTCGTCGACCGGCAGCCAGGAGCCGGGGTCCAGGCCGATCGTCTCCAGGCCGATGTCGTCGGTGCGTGGCGCGCGGCCGATGGCGAAGAGGATCTCGTCGGCCTCGATGCGGTCACCCGTGTCGGTGACGGCCACGACGCTGCCGCCCTCGCGGGTCACCGACTCGACCGACGTGCCGGTGCGGACGTCCGTGCCGGCCTCGGTGAGCGCCTCGGCGATCAGTTCCCCGGCGAAGGGCTCCATCCGGGGAAGCAGGCCCTTGCCGCGGACCAGCATGGTGACCTGGGAGCCGAGCGCCTGCCAGACCGTGGCCATCTCGGTGGCGACCACGCCGCCGCCGACCACGATCAGCCGGCCGGGCACACTCGGGGAGCTGGTGGCCTCCCTGCTGGTCCACGGCTCGACCTCGTCGAGTCCGGGCAGCTTGGGCAGGGACGCGCGGCTGCCGGTGCAGACGGCGACGGCGTGCCGGGCGGTCAGGACGTGCTCGGCGCCGTCGGGGCCGGTGACGGTCACCGTACGGGGGCCGGTGAGCCGTCCGTGGCCTCGGTACAGGTCGGCGCCGATGGAGTCGAGCCAGCCGACCTGGCCGTCGTCCTTCCAGTGGGAGGTGTAGTAGTCCCGGTGGGCGAGGACCGCGGAGGCGTCGAGGGGGCCCTGCGCCGACTGGCTCAGGCCGGGTACGCGGCGGGCGTCCGCCCGGGCGATGACCGGCCGCAGCAGGGCCTTGCTGGGCATGCACGCCCAGTACGAGCACTCGCCGCCGACCAGTTCGCTCTCCACGACCGCGGTGGTCAGACCGGCCGCGCGGGCGCGGTCTGCGACGTTCTCCCCCACGGGCCCGGCCCCGAGTACCACGACGTCGTACGCGTTGGTTTCCGTTTCCGTCATGGGGTCAGTCTGGTGGGTGGTGTGCGCCCTGGCCACACGGGTAGGGGCGCGGAATACCTACCAGGTCGGCCGTGTTGTGCCGACGGTTTGCCCCCACACCAGGAAGAGGGATTTACACCATGAGCAGCACCGTGGAGCTCACCAAGGAGAACTTCGACCAGACGGTCACGGACAACGAGTTCGTTTTGATCGACTTCTGGGCGTCCTGGTGCGGGCCGTGCAAGCAGTTCGCCCCGGTCTACGAGAAGGCGGCGGAGGAGAACCCGGACCTGGTGTTCGGCAAGGTGGACACCGAGGCGCAGCCTGAGCTGGCCGCGGCCTTCGGTATCCAGTCGATTCCCACGCTGATGATCGTCCGCGACCAGGTCGCCGTGTTCGCCCAGCCGGGTGCCCTGCCCGAGGCCGCCCTGACCGACGTGATCGGCCAGGCCCGGGGCCTGGACATGGACGAGGTCCGCAAGGCCGTCGCCGAGCAGCAGGCCCAGCAGCCGCAGGGGAGCGAGTAAGCCGCCCGGGGGCGAGCAGACGCCCCCGAGCGACCGCCCCGGGCCCGGCCCGGCCGGGCATCCTCCGGCCGGGCCGGGCCCTGCGTCGTGTCCGGCCTGGAAGCCGTGTCCGGCCTAGAAGGGGTACGGGGCCACGTCTCCGCGTACCGTCGTCCAGCGCAGTTCGGTGAAGGCCTCCAGATTGGCCTCGCCGCCGAAGCGGGCGCCGGTTCCGGAGGCGGCCACCCCGCCGAACGGCGCCACGGCCTCGTCGTTCACGGTCTGGTCGTTGATGTGGACGATGCCGGTGGGGACGCGCTCGGCGAGGTCCAGGCCGCGGGCGGTGTCCCTGGTGACGATGCCCAGGGAGAGGCCGTACGGGCTCTGCGCGGCGAGGGCCGCCGCCTCGTCGGCGGTGCTGAAGGAGCGCACGGGCGCCACCGGGCCGAAGACCTCCTCCGTGTACGCCGGGGTGCGGTCGTCGACGTGGGCGAGGACCGTGGGCCGGTAGAAGAGCCGGTCGTGCGTGCCGCCCGCGGCGATCTTGGCGCCCGCGGCCCTGCTGGAGTCGACCAGGCCGCGTATCTTGTCGAGCTGCCCGGAGTCGATGATGGGGCCCAGGTGGACGTGGTCGCGGTACGGGTCGCCGACGGCCAGGGAGTCCGCCTTGGCGGCCAGCCGCTCGACGTACTCGTCGTACAGGGACGCGTGCACCAGGTGGCGCCCGGTCGTCATGCAGATCTGGCCTTGGTGGAAGAACGAGCCCCAGGCGGCGGTGGAGATCACCGCGTCGAGGTCGGCGTCCTCCAGCACGATCATGGCCGAGTTGCCGCCCAGTTCCAGGTGGGCCCGCTTGAGGTGACGGCCGGCGGCCTCGCCGACGGCCCGTCCGGCGGCGGTGGAGCCGGTGAAGGAGATGACCGGCACGCGCGGGTCGCAGACCAGGGCCTGTCCGGCGTCCGGGCCGCCGGGGAGCACGTGCAGCAGGTCCTCGGGCAGGCCCGCGGCGGCGAAGACCGCGGCCAGGGCCAGGCCTCCGCAGACGGCCGTGCGCGGGTCCGGCTTCAGGAGGACCGCGTTGCCCAGGGCCAGGGCCGGCGCGACCGAGCGGATGGACAGGATCAGCGGGGCGTTGAACGGGGAGATCACACCCACCACACCGGCCGGGACGCGGCGCGTGTACGACAGGCGCGGTGCCTCGCTGGGCAGCACCTGTCCGGCCGGGCGGGAGGCGAGCGCGGCGGCCTCGTAGCACTCCTGGGCGGCGACGTGCAGTTCGAAGTCGGCCTTGCCGGGGACGGAACCGGACTCGCGGACGATCCATTCGCGCAGTTCGGCGGCGTGCGCGGTGAACAGGTCGCCCGCCTTGCGGAGTACGGCGGCGCGGGCGAAGTGCGGGGCGCGGGCCCACTCGCGCTGGGCGGCGGCCGCGCGCCCGGCGGCGGCGCCGACGTCCTCGGGGGTGGCGAGGGCGAGGGTGCCGAGGGCATGGCCGGTGGCGGGCTCGGTGACGGTGTACCCGGGCCCGGCCAGGGCGCGGGGCTGCCAGGTCTTGGTGTCGAGCAGCGGCATGACGGCTCTCCGATCGATCGGTCACCGGCGTGCGGGGTGGGTGAACTCCCGCTGGAACGTGGCCGGTTCGGCGGTCACAAGGGCGGGGCGCGGCGATCCCGGGCAGCCGTGTGGGCTGCGGCCGCGTTCGCACGCGCCCCCATTTTGTTGAGGATGCAACATCCTAGTCATGCACCTGGCGATGACCGGCATGCCGCCTGCCGGCCGGACAATTCCGGCCGCCTGCCGAGGAGTTGTCTTCCGGTCGGGTCAGCTCGAGTCGCGGTGCAGCACCGTCGCGCCCAGCACCTTGTGCGTCTCGGGCTCGGTCCCTGGTTTACGCACGGCGCGGTCGACCAGTTCGGCGAGTTCACGGCCGGAGGGCAGCTCCAGGTGGACCGTGCTCAGCCGCGGCCGCAGCAGCCGGCCGAGCATCAGATCGTCGGCGCCCACCACGGCCGTCTCCTCCGGGACGCGGATACCCTCGTCCTGCAGGGCCCGCATCAGCAGCATCGCGTACTCGTCGTTGTAGGTGAACACGGCGTCCAGGCCGAGCGTCCGCCAGCGGGCGGCGAGGCGCGCCGCGGCCTGCTCCTCGTAGGCGAGGGGCAGTTCGGTCACCGTGGCGTCGGTGCCGCGCAGCGACTGGCGCACACCGTCGAGCCGGGGCGCGGAGAACGCCTCGAGGCCGGCCTCCTGCGGGACAACGGCGCCGATCCGGCGGCGGCCGCGGTCGTAGAGGTGGGCGCCCGCGCTGTAGCCGACGACATCGTGGTCCATGAGCAGGGCGTGCGCGCCCTCGATGGTCTCGGGGCCGAGGGTGACCACGGCCCGGGCCCCGGAGCGCTTGAGCACCGCCACTCCTTGCGGACCGAGTCCGGAACCCGGCACCAGCACGGCCACGGGCCGCAGTTCGGCCCAGGCGCGGGCGGCGTCGTCGCCGTGCGGGCCTCCGGTGCCGTACTGCACCACCGTGTAGTCCAGGCCGCCGAGAGCGACCTGGAGATCGGTGAGGAAGCGGTTGTAGAGCGGGCCGACGGGGAAGGTCGGCGCGGGGATGAGGACCATGCGGCTGTGCCCGGCGCGCAAGGAGCGGGCCGCCGCGTGCGGCACGTACCCGAGTTCCTTCGCGGCCTCGTGGACCCGGCGGCGCGTGGGCTCGCTGATCCGTACGGCGCTGGTGTTGTTGAGGACGTAGGAGACGGTCGCGCGCGAGACGCCGGCCAGGCGGGCCACATCGGCGCTCGTGGGCACGGAGCGCATCGGTGCGGGGGACGGGGGCGCGGGCGTTTTCGGTATCTGCACCATGACGTACGGCATCTTGGCAGAAGCCTCAATGCGCGCTTCCGGCGGGGGAGTTGTGACGAAGCCGTGAGCGTTCACGGTGGGTGGCGGGCGCTCCTAGCGGGTGGATTCCGTGCCCGTCAGCCGGTCGACCAGGTCGGTCCACGCCTCCTCGAGGCGGGCCAGGGGTATCCCGCACTGCTTGGTCAGGTGGTGGATCAGGGCCGGGTCGAGCTGGCCCATCAGGGTGTGGGAGAGGAGTTCGCAGTCCGCGTCGGGGACCGCCTGCCGCAGGAGCATGGCCACGTGGTGGCGCAGTACCCGGCGGGCCGGGACGACGAAGCGGCGGTTCGCGCCCGGCTCGGCCGCCAGCTGCAGCTCCAGTTCGTCGACCGACCGGCGCAGCATCCCGTGGCCGAACGCCCGCAGCCGCTCCACGGGCGGCGCGCCGGGTCCGAGCGGCGGCGGGCCACTGAGGAACGCGGCCTGGAACTTCTTCTCGGAGTGGTCGAGCAGCGCCGTCAGCAGACCGGTGCGGTCGCCGAACCGGCGGAAGACCGTGCCCTTGCCGACGCAGGCCGCCGCGGCCACCGCCTCCATCGTGACGGCGTCCGCGCCGCGCTCCGCCACCAGCCGCCCGGCGGCCTCCAGCAGCCGGGCCCGGTTGCGCGCGGCGTCGGCCCGCAGGCACGGCTCGTCGGCCTCCGGGGCGTTCTCGAGCTGGAGCAGCTCGGGAAGGGCGACGGGCTCCTGAGGCGTCGGGAAGGGGGGCGGGGCGGTGGACATGAAGCCAGCGTAAAGCATCGGGAACAAAACTGGACCGCGGTCCGGTTAGGATGCTAGAACATTAAACGGACCTCGGTCCGGATCGTAACGGCTGTGTTTCGCAGCAGTCTTTCTCTACGTGGGAGTCACCATGTCTGTTCGCATCCTCGCGCTCGTCGGCAGCCTTCGCGCCGGGTCGCACAACCGCCAGCTCGCCGAGGCGGCCGTCAAGCTCGCCCCCGAGGGTGCCGAGGTGAACCTGTTCGAGGGCCTCGCCGAGATCCCCTTCTACAACGAGGACATCGACGTCGAGGGCAGCGTTCCGGCCGCCGCCGTGAAGCTGCGCGAGGCCGCCGACGCGGCCGACGGCCTGATCCTGTTCACGCCCGAGTACAACGGCACCATCCCGGCCGTCCTGAAGAACGCCATCGACTGGCTGTCCCGCCCGTACGGCGCCGGTGCTCTCAGCGGTCTGCCGGTCGCCGTGGTCGGCACCGCCTTCGGCCAGTTCGGCGGTGTCTGGGCCCACGACGAGACCCGCAAGTCCGTGGGTATCGCCGGCGCCAAGGTGCTGGAGGACGTCAAGCTGTCCATCCCCGGCTCGCTGACCCGCTTCGCCGAGACGCACCCGGCGGACGACGCCGAGGTCGCCGAGCAGCTGACCGAGGTCATCACCCGTCTGCACGGCCAGGCCACGGAGCCGGCCGCCGCCTGACCCGTCACGCGACCGGTGCGAGCGGTGCCGGGGAGGGGCCGCAGCCTTGCGGGCTGCGGCCCCTCCGGCATGTTCTCGACGGTGTCAGACCGCTTGGGGCAGCTGCTCGGCCCGGTGGATCGGGGTCCCCGAGCCGGTGAGCGGCAGACCCGTTCCGCCCCGCCGTGCCGCGACGATCTCCGCCGCGATGGACACGGCGGTCTCCTCGGGCGTACGAGCGCCCAGGTCGAGTCCGATCGGCGACCTCAGCCGGGCCAGCTCGCGCTCGCCGACGCCCGCTTCCCGCAGGCGCCGGTCGCGGTCCTGGTGGGTGCGGCGGGAGCCCATGGCACCGACGTAGGCGACCGGCAGTCGCAGGGCCTCCGTCAGCAGGGGCACGTCGAACTTCGCGTCGTGGGTGAGCACGCACAGCACCGTGCGTCCGTCGGTCTCCGTCGCCCGCAGATAGCGGTGGGGCCAGTCCACGACGATCTCGTCGGCGTCGGGGAAGCGGGCCCGGGTGGCGAAGACGGGGCGGGCGTCGCACACGGTGACGTGATGGCCGAGGAGCTTCCCCGCCCGGACCAGGGCCGCCGCGAAGTCGATCGCGCCGAAGACGATCATGCGGGGCGGCGGCACGGCCGACTCCACGAGCAGGGTGAGACCGCCCGGGCAGTGCGAGCCGTCCTCGGAGAGCTCGACCGTGCCCGTGCGGCCGTTGTCCAGCAGGGCGTGGGCCTGGCTGATCGCCGTGCGGTCCAGCTCCGGGGTGCCGCCGAGACCGCCTTCGTGCGAGCCGTCGGGGCGTACGAGCACCGCCCGGCCGAGGAGGTCGGCGGGCCCCCGGGCCACCCGGGCGAGAGCCACCGGCTCGCCACGGGCGGCCGCCGAGAGCGCGGCGGCCTGGGTCGCCCGGTCGCCGCCGAACGGGGTGATCATGATGTCGATGGTGCCGCCGCAGGTCAGACCCACGGCGAAGGCGTCCTCGTCGCTGTAGCCGAACCGCTCGACGAGCGTCTCGCCCTCCTGGAGGGCCTGGAGGCAGAGGTCGTACACGGCGCCTTCGACACAGCCCCCGGAGACCGAGCCGATGGCGACGCCGTCGGCGCAGACGGCCAGGGCGGCGCCGGGAGGGCGCGGGGCGCTGCCGCCGACGGCGACGACCGTGGCGACGGCGAACTCCCGGCCCTCCTCGATCCACTCGTGGAGCTGCCCGGCCAGGTCAAGCATCGCCGCCCGCCATCAGGACACGGTCGGGCCGGATCGGCAGGTTCCGGTGACGTACACCGGTCGCGTGCCACACGGCGTTGGCGACCGCCGCGGCGGCACCCACGATGCCGATCTCACCGATGCCCTTGATGCCCACCGGGTCGTCCGGGTCGGGGTCGTCGACCCAGTCGGCCTCGATGTGGGGCACGTCGGCGTGCGCGGCGACGTGGTAGCCCGCGAGGTCGGCGCCGTAGAGGCCGCCGCTGGCCCGGTCCCGTACGGCCTCCTCGTGCAGGGCCATGGAGATGCCCCAGGTCATGCCGCCGACGAACTGGTTGCGTGCGGTGAGCGGGTTGACGATCCGGCCGGCCGCGAAAATGCCCAGCATGCGGCGTACGCGGACCTCGCCGGTGGCCGGATCGACGGCGACCTCGGCGAACTGCGCCCCGAAGGAGTGCCGCTCCTTCTGGGCGAGGGCGCCGATGGCCTCGGTCGTGTCGGACCGTACGGTGATGCCCTCCGGCGGGATGTCGGCGCCCGGCGCGAGACTCCTGCGCAGCTCGTCGGCGGCGGCCGTGACGGCCCAGGCCCAGGAGCGGGTACCCATCGAGCCGCCGGCGATCATCGCCGGGCCGAGGTCGCTGTCCCCGATGCGTACCCGGACGCGGTCCGTCGCCACTTCCAGAGCGTCGGCGGCGACCAGCGTGAGCGCGGTCCTGGCGCCGGTGCCGATGTCAGCGGCGTTGATCCCCACCGTGAAGGTGCCGTCCGCCTCCGCGGTGACGGCCGCCGTGGAGGGCATGGCTCCGGCGGGGAAGGAGGCGGCGGCGGTGCCCGTGCCGAGCAGCCAGCGGCCGTCGCGGCGCACTCCGGGCCGCGGGTCCCGGTCCGCCCAGCCGAACCGGCGGGCGCCCTCCCGGAAGCAGGCGATCAGGTTGCGGCTGCCGAACGGCAGCCCGGACACCGGCCCCACCTCGGGCTCGTTGCGGATGCGCAGCTCGATCGGGTCGAGACCGCACCGCTCGGCGAGTTCGTCGAGCGCCGACTCCAGCGCGAACGAGCCCGGCGCCTCGCCCGGGGCGCGCATCCACGTCGGGGTCGGTACGTCGAGCCGCACGATCCGGCTGGCCGTGTGGTGGGCGTCGGCGGCGTACATCGACCGGCTCGCCGCGGCGCTCGGCTCGACGAACTCGTGCACGGCCGAGGTGAGGTTCAGGGACCGGTGGTCCAGCGCGCGCAGCCGCCCGTCCGCGTCCGCGCCGAGCCTGACCCGCTGGGCCGTGGGGCTGCGGTACCCGGCGAGCGAGAACATCTGCCGGCGGGTCATGACAACCCTGACCGGGCGCTGCAGAACGGTCGCGGCCATCACGGCGCCCACCTGGTGGGCCCGGACACCCTTGCTGCCGAAGCCGCCGCCGACATGCTCGGACCGCACCCGCACGGAGGCCGGGTCGAGGGAGAACAGGTTGGCGAGCTCGCCGGCGACCCAGATGGTGCCCTGGTTGGAGTCGACGACCTCGAGCCGGCCGCCCTCCCAACGGGCCGTCGCCGCGTGCGGCTCCATCGGGTTGTGGTGTTCCTCCGGAGTGGTGTACTCCGCGTCCAGCACGACGGCGGACGCCGCGAGCTCGGCCTCCAGGTCGCCCTTCTCGACCACGCCCGGCATGTGGCCGTCGAGCGCGTACGCCTCGGTCTGCCGCTCGGCGGAGAAGGCGACGTCGTGCGGCTCCTGGTCGTAGTGGACCTGGAGGGACTCGGCGGCCTCCCGGGCCTGTTCGGACGTCTCGGCGACGACCAGTGCCACCGGCCAGCCCAGGTGGGCCACCCGGTCGTGCTGGAAGAGGGCGATGCTCGGGTCCGGGGCCATGCCCATCAGCCCCACGTAGTCGGTGTCGACGCGCGGGGCGTTCTGGTGGTGGAGCACGGTGAGGACGCCGGGCATCGCGAGCACGGCCTCGGTGTCCAGGGCGCGGACGCGGCCGCGGGCGACGGTGGACAGCACCAGCCAGCCGTGGGCGAGTTCGGCGAACGGGATCTCACCGGCGTAGCGGGCCGCTCCGGTGACCTTGTCGCGGCCCTCCACGCGGGTGTGCGCGGAGCCGACGGATCCCCTGGTGGCGGTGGTCATCGGGCGGCCTCCTCGGCGAGTTCGCTCAGCACGGCGACGACGAGGTTGCGCATCAGGGTCACCTTGTATCCGTTGTGGGGCAGGGGCCTGGCGGCGGCCAGTTCGAGCTCAGCGGCGGCCGCGAAGGTCTCGGCGTCGGCGGGTGCGCCGAGCAGGACGCCCTCGGCCGCGCGGGCCCGCCAAGGCCGGGAGGCGACGGCCCCGAAGGCCAGGCGCACGTCGTGCACGACGCCGTCCCGGACGTCGAGCGCGGCGGCGATCGAGCCGATGGCGAAGGCGTACGAGGCGCGCTCGCGGACCTTGCGGTAGCGGGAGTGGGCCGCGACCGGCGCTGGCGGCAGGGTGACGCCGGTGATCAGCGCTCCCGGCGGCAGTGCGGTCTCCAGGTGCGGGGTCTCCCCCACCGGCAGGTAGAAGTCGGCGAGCGGCACCTCCCCCGGCCCGTCAGCCGTCTCGTACGACACGGTCGCGTCGAAGGCGGCCAGGGCCACGCCCATGTCGGAGGGATGGGTGGCCACGCAGTGGTCGGAGGCGCCGAGGACGGCGTGGTTGTGGTGCTCGCCCTCGATCGCGGGGCAACCGCTGCCCGGGGTGCGCTTGTTGCAGGGGGCGCTGACGTCGGCGAAGTAGCCGCAGCGGGTGCGCTGGAGCAGGTTGCCGCCGACGGTGGCCATGTTGCGCAGCTGCCCGGAGGCACCGGCCAGTACGGCCTGTGCCAACGCCGGGTAGCGGCGCCGCACTTCTGGGTGCGCCGCGAGGTCGCTGTTGGTGACGGTGGCCCCGATGCGCAGCCCGCCGTCCTCGGTGGGCTCGACGCGGTTCAGGGGCAGTTCGCGTACGTCGACGAGGAGGGCGGGCCTCTCGACGCCGGTCTTCATCAGGTCGACCAGGTTGGTGCCGCCTCCCAGGAAGCGGGCTTCCCCCTCGCCTTCGAGCAGCGCCACGGCGCCGGAGACGTCGTACGCCCGCTGGTAGCCGAACTCCCTCATACCGCCGCCCCCTTGGACTCGGCGGCCCGGGCCACGGCCTGGACGATCGACACGTACGCGCCGCAGCGGCAGAGGTTGCCGCTCATGCGCTCCCGTATCTCCTCCGGCGTCAGGGGTGGTGGCCCCGCCTCGGGTCGTACGTCGTCGGTGGCCGCGCTCGGCCAGCCGGCGGCGTGCTCCTCGATCATCGCGATGGCCGAACAGATCTGTCCCGGCGTGCAGTAGCCGCACTGGTAGCCGTCCAGTTCGAGGAACGCCTGCTGCACCGGGTGCAGTCGGTCGCCCTCGGCCACGCCTTCGATGGTGGTGATCTCGCGCCCTTCGGCCGCCACGGCCAGCTGCAGACAGGCGACGCTCCGGCGGCCGTCGACCAGGACGGTGCAGGCGCCGCACTGCCCCTGATCACAGCCTTTTTTCGTGCCGGTCATATCGAGTCGTTCGCGCAGGGCGTCGAGCAGCGTGGTGCGGTGGTCGACGGTCAGCGTGTACTTCTCGCCGTTGACGGACAGGGTGAGGTCGCTGGACGTCGATGGGGGCATGGAAGCCTTCTCTCTCAGTGTCGCGAGGCCAGGAGGCAGGGGCGCGGGCTGTCCGCGCGGACGGCACACCGATACGATGGAGCAAGCGGACAGTTGTCCGTTACCCGGAAACGTAACGGACAACTGTCCGCTTAACAAGGGCCGAGTTTCGGCCATGGGATCGCGAGGAGGGCTAGTGCGGCAGAAGAAGGACGCTCCCCTGCGCTCGGACGCGCAGCGCAATCGCGAGCGCATCCTGGAAGTGGCACTGGTCGAACTGACGCGTTCGGCGGATGCTCCGCTGAGCTCGATCGCCAAGAAGGCGTGCGTCGGGCAGGGGACCTTCTACCGCCACTTCCCCAGCCGTGAGGCACTCGTCCTGGAGATCTACCGCCACGAGATGCAACAGGTCGCCGACATCGCAGCGCCCCTGCTCGAGAGCCGGGAACCCGACCGGGCGCTGCGCGAGTGGATGGACCGGCTCGCGCGGTTCGCGATGACCAAGGCGGGCTTGGCCGACGCCATCCGCCAGGCCACGAGCGCACCGGGGCAGCCCACGAAGCCGGGACACACGCCGGTGACGGAGGCGGCCGAACTGTTGCTCCGCGCCGCGGAGCAGGCCGGCACCATCCGCCCGGGGATCACCGCGGACGATCTCTTCCTCACGATCGGCGGCCTCTGGACGATCGACCCCCACACCGACTGGCAACCGCGCGCCACCCGGCTACTGGACCTGGTCATGGACGCGCTGCGGGTGGGGGCGCCGGGGCGCTGAGAGCCCGCCCTTCAGGCGATCCCTGACGCATGCAATGCGGGCGGTCAGGCGACCGCCGTAGGAGCCAGTTCGCGCAGCTCCCGCAGGGCCGCCGCGACCGCCGGGCGGGCGTGGCCGCCGCCGCGGGTGCAGGTCAGGAGCTTGCGGTGGGGGTTGCCTGCGCAGCGGACCCGGGTGATCGGGAGGTGCGGGGTCAGGTGGGCCAGGCGCGGGACGAGGGCGACGCCGAGCCGGTGGGCGACGAGGTGGGCGGTGACGTTCCAGTCGAGGGCGTGGTGGACGACGTCGGGGGTGAACCCCGCCGCGCCGCAGGCGGACAGGACGTGCGGACGACAGGGGCTGTCCTCCACCGGCGCGATCCACGCCTCGCGCGCCGCCTCGGCGAGATCGACCCGGGCCCGCCCGGCGAGCCGGTGGCCTTCGGGGACGACCAGGTCGAACGGGTCGTCCAGCAGCGGCTGCTGGTCGAACCGCGTGTCGCTCAGCGGCGGGTTGAGCGGGGTGGCCTCGACGATCGCCAGGTCGGTCTGCCCCTCGAAGAGCAGGTCGAAGCTCTCCGGGACACCCACCTCGGCGATCCGTACGGACAGGCGCGGATGCCGCTCGCCCAGCCGGGCCGCCATCGGGGCCAGCAGCACCGAGATGGCCACGGGGAAACCGGTCACGCGCAGCACCCCGGAGGGCGCTCCGTGGTCGGCCCGTAGATCGAGTTCGGCCAGGTCCCAGCGGGCCTGGATGGCGTCGGCGTGCGCCAGCAGGCTCTCGGCGGACGGGGTGAGGCGCACCCCGCGCCCCTGGGGCTCCAGCAGTTCGACGTCCAGGTCGCGGGCGAGCTGCCGGATCTGCTGGGAGGCGGCGGACGGAGTGAAGTGCAGGGCCCGGGCGGCGGCGGTGACCGTGCCGTAGTGGGAGACGGCCCTGAGGACGTGCAGCCTGCGCAGGTCAATCATGTAGACCAGGCTTCACAATGTCGTCCACAAAGTCAACCTGGACGTGTACGGAGATCTCGACGCACCCTGGCTGTGTCGCGACGGTCAACCAGCCACGACGTACGAGGAGTCAGTCATGACCAGCACCCATGCCACCGCCTGCCCGCACTGCGGCTGGCCGGACGGAGGCGAGCCGTTCCAGGTGCTGTCCCGGCACACCACCGCCACGGGCCGCACGGAGTGGACGCGCTGCGGCTGCGGCTCACTGCAGGTCCGGGTCGTCGACGGCTGCGGGACCCGCGTCGTCTCCCGCAGCGGGCCGGCCTCCGGCTCCGCTCCGGCGCGCTCGGGCACGGCGAGCCGCTGAGCGCTCAGGACCCGCCGCACAGCGCCAGCCGCTCCCCCAGCGCGCTGCGCCGGTAGAGCACACGGCGACCGTCGCGGGCCCGGGTGACCAGGCCCGTCGCGTGCAGGACACGCAGGTGCTGGGACACGGCGCTCGGGGTCACACCCAGGCGCCGGGCCAGCTCCACCGTCGGGAGGGGCTCGGCCAGCAGCCGCAGCAGCGTGGTGCGGGGCGCGCCGAGCAGGGCCGCGAGGGCGGGGGCGTCCGGCTCGGGTTCCGGCTCCCACAGGGTCCCCGCGCCCCGGCTCGGGTAGGCGAGCATCGGCGGTTCCGCGGCGCTGACCGGGGGCGCCGGCTGGTGCGCGAACAGGGAGGGGATCAGGCGCAGGCCCCGCCCCGAGCCGTCCACTTGGTGGCGTCCGCGCATCCGGTCGATCCGCAGGACACCGTCGTCCTCCCAGCGCAGGTTGCGGTGCAGGTCGGAGAAGAGCAGCCGGGCGCCGCCGGTGGCCAGCTGCCGTGCCCGGTGGGTGATGTCGGCCTCCAGGACGAGCCGCATCCGGGGCCAGGACGGCAGCAGCGCCGACTCCCAGTAGCGGCGCAGGAGTGCGCACAGCTCCTCCAGCAGCTCCGCGACCGGCGCGTCACCGGGCGCGGTGACCGCCCGCAGGACGTCCGGCAGGGGCCGCGGCGCGTGGGCGGCGAGCAGATCACGGCGTACGGCCTCCGCAGGTGTGGCGCGTACGACGGTGAGCTGCTCGTCGAAGGTGGGCGCGAAGGACGTCGGCCTCGGGGTCAGGAAGTCGGGCAGGGCCAGGGTGTCCCCCACCAGGGCGGCCAGCAGCCGGGCGTCGGCCGGGTCGAGTCCCTGGAGCACGGCGGCGCGCCACCGCACGTGCAGCGGGTAGAGGCCGGGGGCGCGCAGGGCGCGCAGGCTGCCCATCACCTCGCGCAGGGGCGAGATCGCGAAGCGGGTGTCGGCGAGGTCCTCGACGTCGAGCCGGAAGCTGATCATTAAGGCCCCCGCTACATCCTTTGGCAACCGCCCGGCCATGGCGTGGACTTCGGCCCATGACGGATCACGACCACCGGCAGCGTACAGCGCACCCGGGCGCGAGCCCCCGGCTGATCCTGGTGCTGGCCCTCGTCTGCGGCGCGGCCGTGGGCAACGTGTACTTCCCGCAGGCCGTCAGCCCGTTGGTGGCATCCGGCCTGCACGTCTCGCCCGACGCGGCCGCCGCCGTCGTCACCGCGACCCAGTTCGGCTACGCGGCCGGGATCTGCCTGCTCGTCCCCCTCGGCGACCGCCTCCCGCACCGTCCGCTGCTGGTCACGCTCCTCACGGTCACCGGCTTCGGGCTGCTCGCCGCGAGCGCCGCGCCGGGGCTGGTGCCGCTGGTGGGGGCCAGTGCCCTGGTGGGGGTGACGACGGTGGTCGCGCCGCTCGCCGGTCCGCTCGCGGCCCGTCTGGTGCCGAAGGAACGGCTCGGCGTCACCGGCGGCACACTGCTGAGCGGCTCCCTCGCGGGCATGCTGCTGTCGCGCACCGTCGGCGGTGCCCTCGGTGACCGGCTGGGCTGGCGGGCGCCGTACGTCCTGGCCGCCGTGCTGTCCCTGGCGGTGGCCGCCCTGTCGGCCCGCCTCCTGCCACGGACGACCCCGCCCTCCGCCCAGCGCTACGCGGCGCTCCTCGCCGAGCCGCTGCGTCTGCTGCGCACGGAACCCGGGCTGCGCCGCTCCTGCCTGTACCAGGCCCTGGTGTTCGCCGGTTTCTCCGCCGTGTGGACAGGGGTGGCCCCGCTGCTCACGGGTCCGGAGTACGGCATGGGTGCGGGGGCCGTGGGACTGCTCGCCCTGGTCAACGCGGTGACCATGGTGTGCACGCCCGTCGCGGGCCGCCAGGTCGACCGGCGCGGGCCGGACGCGGTCAACCGGGTGTGCTTCCTGGTGGTGGGCGCCTCGGCCGCGGTGCTGGCGCTGGGCGGTCTCGGCGGTGCGGTGGGGGTGGCGGCCCTGGTCGTGGGCACGCTGCTGCTCGATGTCGGCATGCAGTCCGGGATGGTGGCCAACCAGGTGCGGATCCAGGCGCTGCGGGCCGAGGTGCGCAGCCGGCTCACCACCGCGTACATGACCTGCGCGTATCTTGGTGGCGCCGTCGGCTCGTGGCTGGGCATGCGTGCGTACGGCCGCTTCGGGTGGCCGGGCGTGTGCGTGCTGGTAGCCGCGCTCACCGCGGTCGCCGTCACCCGTCACATGAGCGCCACCCGACGCCGGAGCGCCACCCGCCGTACGGCGGGCAGGTTCCGCCGCTCGGCGGCGTCCGCGACCCGGGCGGCGGGACCCACCATGGCAGCACGAGCCGCCGTGACCTCGCGTGAGGAGACGCCATGACGCACGTTCCGCCACCGTTCGACCCCGAACTCGCCGGGGCCCTGGAGCTGATCAAGGACATGATCAGCCCGGGTCTCACGCCGGACCAGATCGCCGAGGTGCGCCAAGGCCCGGGCATAGAGCTGCTGGCCGAGCTGGACCTGACGATGGGCGGGACGTTCGAGGTGGAGGACCGGCAGGTGCCCGGGCCGCAGGGCGAGCCCGACATCTCGCTGCTGATCTGCCGGCCGGCCGCCCCGGCGACCGCCGGGGCTCGGCCCGTCCTCTACCACGTGCACGGCGGCGGCATGGTCATAGGGAACAACCGGGTCGGGGTCGACGTCCCGCTGGCGTGGGCGCAGGCGCTGGACGCGGTCGTGGTGTCCGTGGAGTACCGGCTGGCGCCGGAGCATCCGCATCCCGCGCCGGTCGAGGACGTGTACGCCGGGCTGCTGTGGACGGCCGACCACGCCGCCGAGCTCGGCGCCGACCCCGAGCGGATCGTCATCGCGGGTGCGAGCGCGGGCGGCGGGCTGTGCGCGGCCCTGGCCCTGCTCACCCGGGACCGCAAGGGGCCCCAGCCGATCGGGCAGGTCCTGATGTGCCCGATGCTCGACGACCGCAACGACACACCGTCGACGTACCAGATGGCGGGCCTCGGGGTGTGGGACCGCACCGCCAACGAGACCGGCTGGACCGCGCTGCTGGGCCCGCGGCGCGGCGGGCCCGACGTACCGGCGTACGCGGCGCCGGCCCGTGCCGAGGACCTGACCGGGTTGCCCCCGGCCTTCCTCGACGTCGGCTCGGCGGAGACCTTCCGCGACGAGGTCGTCGCCTACGCCTCGCGTATCTGGCAGGCCGGTGGAGTGGCCGAACTGCACGTATGGCCGGGCGGCTTCCACGGCTTCGACGGTTTCGCACCCCAGGCGGCGCTGTCCCAGTCGGCCCGGGCGGCGCACGTGAACTGGCTGCGGAGGCTTCTGAACGGGTGACGGCAGGGCTTCCGCGGCACCCGGCCCCGGCCCGGTTCCGGACAGCGGCGTCTCCTCGGCCGGCAGCCGCATGGCGCACCATAGGCCTATGAAAGAGCTGGCCGGACGCCTGACCGCGCTCGACCCGGATGCCGGTGCGGCGGTCCGGGTCATCGCCTACTTCGATCGCCTGGCCGAATCCAGGGCCGGTGTCGAGGCACTCGTACGCGGCGCCGCCGTACTGTCCGGCTGCCCGGCCCGGCTGGTGGACCCCGAGCGGCGCGTCCACGTCCGAGTAGAGCCCGACGGCACACGACAGGACACCGAAACACCACCGAACCCCACCTGGCCCTCCGCCCGACTGACCCCGAACGGCCCCGCGATCCTGTGGCTGGAACGCGGCGGGACGGAGCGTGACGGGGACGCCGTGGTGGGGGCCGGGCCCGGCGGAGGTGCCGCGGAGCGGGTCGGGGTGACACCCGGCCGGGTCGTCATGGAGCAGGCCGGAGCCGAACCCGGCACGGCCGACACGGAGGTCACCGGGGTCACACCCATCCGGGTCGATGCGGCGCAGGCCGGGGCCGCACCCGGCCGGGTCGTCACGAAGCAGGACGGGGCAGAACCCGGCACGGGCACTGCGGAGCATGCCGGGCCAGCGCCCGGCCAAGCCATCGCGGGGGACACCGGGGCCACACCCAGCCAGGTCGACGCGAAGCAAGCCGGCGCCGCACCCGGCGTGGCCATGGTCGTCACGAAGCAGGGCCGGGCAGAACCGGGTGTGGTCATCGCGGAGGACACCGGGACGGCACCCGGCCAGGTCGTCGCGAAGCAGACCGGAGCCGCACCCGGCACCGTCGTCGCGGAGTCCGCCGCGCCCGCGCTCAGTGTCGTCGACGCGGTGATACTCGAGCGCGCCGCCGCTGCTCTGCGGCTCGTTCTCGACCGTACTCGTGGCCGGGCCCCGGCCGATGACCCGGCGTTGGTCGAGACCCTCCTCGACGCCACGGCCCCGGAGCAGGCCCGCCTGTACGCCGCCCGTCGGCTCGGCCTGGACGCCACGGCACCGGCGCGGGTTCTCGCTCCGTTGAACAACCGGCCGCTGGTCGTATCCGGCGGGAGGGAAGGCGCCTCGCACGGGGGTCCGGACGTCGCGGAGTCCCGCCCGGCTTCCCCGGATGCCCGCTTCGCTGCCGGCCGGCTCGGCGTCGGGCCCGCCGTGCCCGTGCTCGAACTGCCCCGGTCATGGGCGGAGGCCCGTACCGCCCTGCGGTTCACCTCCGAGGGCACCCCGCAGGACCCCGGGCCGCGGGTCGTGTACGCCGATGAGCTGGGCGGGATCGCCATGCTCGCCGACCTCGTCGTACCCGGCGCCGAGCCGCCGCCCGACGTCCGTGCCCTGGAAACGGCCGCGGCGACCACGCCCTGGTTGCCGGCCACTGTGCACGCGGTCGCGTCCACAGCGAGCCTGCGGGCGGCCGCCGCGGCGATCAACGTCCATCACTCCACACTCCAGGACCGGCTGACGCACGCGGAGCACCTGCTCGGCTGGCCGGTACGCACCCCGCAGGGCCGGCTCCGGCTCCAACTGGCCCTGGCCATGCGGCGCCTGGCCCGCCCTTAGGGCCTGTGGTTCGGACCACGCCGCAGACGCGGGGCGGCGCTGACACCGTGCGGCCGGTTCCCTGCGACCTGACCCGAACGACAAGCCCTGACCGACCGGCCGCGCGGGGCCACCCCGTCGTGATACGCCCCGTCGTGATCCAGATCGCGCCCATGGCCCGTGCCACGGCCCGCCGCCCGGGAGAGACTGTCCGGGCGCCGTCCGTACGAGGTTCAGGAGCATGAGGCATGAGCGTGCAGCGCTATCCCCTGTCCGGGGTCACGGTGGTCAGTGTGGAGCAGGCCGTGGCCGCGCCCTACGCCACCCGGCAGCTCGCCGACCTCGGCGCTCGTGTGATCAAGGTCGAGCGGCCGGGCGGCGGCGACTTCGCCCGCCGTTACGACACGACCGTGCACGGCCACTCCAGCTATTTCGTGTGGCTCAACCGGTCCAAGGAGTCCCTCACACTGGACCTCAAGGACCCACGCGGCCGGGAGATCCTGCACGACCTCCTCGACGGCGCCGACGTGTTCGTGCAGAACCTCGCCCCGGGCGCCGCCGGCCGGCTCGGCCTGGACGCGGCCACCGTCACTAGCCACCGTCCCGGCCTGATCCCGTGCACGATCTCCGGCTGGGGCACGACCGGCCCCTGGGCCGACCGCAAGGCCTACGACCTGCTCGTCCAGTGCCAGACCGGGCTGGTGTCCCTGACGGGAACCCCCGAGGGCACCGCCCGGACCGGGATCTCCGTGGCCGACATCGCCGCCGGGATGTACGCCTACAGCGGCGTCCTCACCGCCCTGTACACCCGCGCCACCACCGGCGAGGCCCACCCCGTGGAGGTGTCCCTGTTCGAGGCGCTCGCGGAGTGGATGGGCCAGCCCGCCTACTACACCCGGCACGGCGGCACCCAGCCCCCGCGCCTCGGCACCCAGCACGCCACCATCGCGCCGTACGGGACGTACCCGGCCGCCGACGGCAAGGAGGTGCTGTTCTCCATCCAGAACGAGCGGGAATGGGCGGCCCTGTGCGCGGAGTTCCTCGGCCGGCCGGAGCTGGTCGACGATCCGCGCTTCGCCACCGCCTCCGACCGCGTCGCCCACCGCGAGGAGCTCGACACCGTCGTCGCCGGCCGTTTCGCCCGCTCCGGCTCCGACGAGATCCTCAAGGACCTGGAGCGCATCGGCATCGCCTGCGCCGGGGTCAACGACGTCGCCGCGTTCCTGGACCACCCCGTGCTGGCCGACCGCGGCCGCTGGGCCGAGGTCGCGGTGCCGGGCGCCACCGTCGAGGCCCTGCTCCCGCCCGCCGACCTCGCGGGCCTGCCCGCCCGCATGGACCCCGTACCGGCGGTCGGCGAACACACCCGGGCGATCCTCACCGAACTGGGCCGCACCGACGAGGAGGTGTCAGCCCTGCGCGCGGACGGCGTCGTCTGACGCACCGGACCCCTGGGAGGACCTACCGGGACTCGGCGGCCCGCCGCGCCGCCTCCTCCGCCTCCTCGGCCTCCTGCTTCTTCGAGGCCCGCAGGCTGGTGATCGTCGTGACGGTCAGGACCAGCACGATGAAGCCCAGCGAGAAGGGGATGCTGATCTCCGGCACATGGACGCCCGACTCGTGCAGGGCGTGCAGCACCAGTTTGACGCCGATGAAGCCGAGGATGATCGACAGGCCGTAGGAGAGGTGGACCAGCTTCTTCAGCAGGCCACCGATGAGGAAGTACAGCTGGCGCAGGCCCATCAGGGCGAAGGCGTTCGCGGTGAACACGATGTACGGGTCCTGCGTCAGGCCGTAGATCGCGGGGATGGAATCGAGGGCGAACAGCACGTCGGTGGAGCCGATCGCGAGCATCACGACCAGCATCGGGGTCATGATCCGCTTGCCGTTCTCGGTGATGAACAGCTTCGTGCCGTGGTAGCGGTCGGCCACGCCGAAGCGCTCCTCCGCCATCTTCAGCAGCTTGTTCTCCTGGTACTCCTCCTCGTGCTGGTCCTTGCGCGCGTCCTGGACCAGCTTCCACGCGGTCCAGATCAGGAAGGCGCCGAAGATGTAGAACACCCAGGAGAAGGCGGAGATGATCGCCGCGCCGGCCGCGATGAAGACGGCCCGCAGCACCAGGGCCATCAGCACGCCGACCATCAGCACCCGCTGCTGGTACTGCGAGGGCACCGCGAACTTCCCCATGATCAGGACGAACACGAAGAGGTTGTCCACGCTCAGCGACTTCTCGGTGATGTACCCGGCGAAGAACTCACCCGTGGGCCCGCTCCCACCGAAGTACCAGAGCCCCAGCCCGAACAGCACGGCCAGGACGATCCACACCACCGTCCACGTCCCGGCTTCCTTGATCGACACGTCGTGGGGCTTGCGGCCGACGAAGAAGTCGACGGCGACGAGCACGCACAGGGCTGCCACGGTCAGCAGCCATAGGGAGAGCGAGACGTTCACTGTTGCTCCTGATACAGGTGTGGGGTTGGGACATCGTTGTCCGTTGTGGCTGCTTTCCGCCACACCCGTCCGGTGAACAATTGGTCAAAGCTGCACGTGGAGCGCCTCCAGGACGTCCTGGTCCGTCAGCTGGTCGAAGTTCTCGTACCAGAGGCCCACGGCCATGAACGCGGCCGGCTGGTGCAGGCAGAGCACCTCGTCGGCCTCCGCGCGCATCAGCTCCGCCGCCTCCGGCGAGCACACCGGCGCCGCCAGCACCACCCGTGCGGGCGCCTGACGGCGTACGGAACGCAGCGCGGCGCGGGCCGTGGAACCGGTCGCCAGGCCGTCGTCGACGACGATCACCGTCCGTCCGCGCAGGTCGGGCGCGGCGTGGCCCTGCCGATACAGCCGCTCGCGGCGGCGCAGTTCCGCGCGCTCCCGTTCGATGACGGGGGCGAGGTCGGCCACGCCGAGGCCCAGGTGACGCAGGGCGTCCTCGTCGAGGAGCGGCACCTCGTCCCCGGCCATGGCGCCGACGCCGTACTCCTCCTGGAAGGGCGCCCCGATCTTCCGTACGACGAGCACGTCGAGCGGGGCGTCCAGCGCCGCCGCGACCTCGCTCGCCACGGCGACCCCGCCGCGGGGCAGGGCGAGGACGAGCGGTCGGGGCAGGGCCCCCGCGTCCTGCCGGGCGCGCAGCTTCTCGGCCAGTTCCCGGCCTGCCTGCCGGCGATCGCGGAACCGCATGACGGTCACCTCTGCTTCCCGCACGGAGAGGGCCCTCGGCCGGCCCGGCCTCCGCGTACCCCCTGCCCGGCGGACAACGCACCGGCGGCCAGGTCCGGCCGGTGTCAGCCCGCCGTGGTGCTCAGTCGCTCGTCGCACCACTGCCGGGCCGCCTCGGTGACCCGGTCCAGCGTGCCCGGCTCCTCGAACAGATGGGTGGCGCCGGGCACCACGTGGAGGGTGTGCGGGGCGTTCAGCCGCCGGGCCGCTTCCTCGTTGAGCCGCAGCACGTGCTGGTCCCGGCCGCCCACGATGAGCAGCACCGGGACCCCGACGGCGGCCAGGGCGTCGCCCGCCAGGTCGGGCCGGCCGCCGCGCGAGACGACCGCCACGACCCGGCCGGGCCGTTCGGCGGCGGCGACCAGGGCCGCGCCCGCGCCGGTACTGGCGCCGAACAGCACGACGGGCAGGTTCTGGGTGCCGTACCACTGCTCCAGCCAGTCGATGGCGGCCACCAGCCGGCGTCCCAGCAGGGGGATGTCGAAGCGGAGTTCGGCGGTGCGCAGGTCCTGCCGTTCCTCCTCCTCGGTGAGCAGGTCGATCAGCAGGGTGCCGAGTCCGGCGGTGCGCAGGCCGGCGGCGACCTCGCGGTTGCGGGGGCTGTGCCGGGAGCTTCCGCTGCCGTGCGCGAACAGCACGACCGCGCGGGCGTCCGGCGGCAGGTTCAGATCACCGGTGAGCGCGGCGCCGCCAGCGGGCACGGTGACCGTCTGGGTGATCATCGGAGGTCTCCTCTCCCCCGGTTCCTTCGGTATCCCCCGGTTCCCTCGGTGGGTCCTGCCGTCCGCCTACCCACGCCACGGCAGGCGTCCCGCGTGCGGCATGGCGCGATCTGTGGGATGCGTGTCGTTGACGCCATGACCCGGACGCATGGAGCGTGGACATGTGACTCCACGTCGTATCGTCTTCGTCGTTTTCGACGGCTTCCAGCCGCTGGATCTCACCGGCCCGCACGAGGTGTTCCACAGCGCGGGCGACTACGCCTGCGAGGTCGTGGCGTCCCGGCCGGGACCGGTCAGGTCGGCCGGCGGGCTGCTTGTGCACGCCTCGCACGGCGTGGCGGACCTCGACCCGGCCGCGACGGACACCCTGGTGGTGGTCGGTGGCCAGGGTGTCGACCGGGCCCGGGAGGACGCGGCGCTGGTCTCCTGGATCGCCGCCGCCGCGGCCGGTGCCCGGCGCGTCGCCTCGGTGTGCAGCGGGGTGTTCCTGCTGGCGGCAGCGGGGCTGCTGGACGGGCGGCGGGTCACCACACACTGGGCCCGGGAGGAGCAGCTGATCCGGGAGCATCCCGAGGTGCGCGTGGACTGCGACCCGATCTTCGTGCGGGACGGGCGGGTGTGGACCTCGGCCGGGGTGACCTCCGGCATGGACCTGGCGCTCGCCCTGGTGGAGGACGACCTGGGCCGGGACGTCACGCACGCGGTGGCCCGCCGGCTGGTGCTGTTCCTGCGCCGTCCGGGCGGCCAGTCTCAGTTCAGCGTGGCGCTCTGGTCGCGGCAGCCGGCGACGGACCCGGTGCGGGCCGCCGTCGGGGCGATCCACGCCGACCCGGGAGCCCGGCACGACATCGCCGCCCTCGCCGCGCATGCCGGGCTGAGCCCGCGTCACCTCCAGCGCCGCTTCACCGCCGAGCTGGGCGTGCCGCCCGCCACGTATGTCGAGCGGGTGCGCGTGGAGGCCGCCCGGCGCGCGCTGACCGAGGGGGACGAACCGGTCGAGGCGATCGCCCGCCGCTGCGGCTTCGCCACGGCCGAGACCCTGCGCCGCACGTTCCACCGCCGGCTCGGCGTCGCGCCGTCGGACTACCGCGCCCGGTTCCGCTCCACCACGGGACCCGCCGGCGCCCACCACGTCCCGGAGGAAGGGGAAACCGTATGACGACGTACGGACTGCTGGTCTTCGAGGAAGCCGAGGAGCTCGACTTCGTGGGGCCCTGGGAGGTCTTCAACGTCTCCGCCCGACTGCGCGACGGCGCCGACACGGCGGTGCTCGTCGCCGAACATCCCGGCCCGGTGCGCTGCAACAAGGGCCTGCGCGTGCTGCCCGACCACACCCTCGACGACCATCCGCCCCTGGACGTGCTGCACGTACCGGGCGGGCGGGGCGCGCGTGAGGTCCAGCTGCACAACCCGGTGGTCACCGACTGGATCGGGAGGACGGCGGAGCGGGCCGCCTGGGTGCACGGCGTGTGCACCGGCACCTTCCTGCTCCATGAGGCGGGTCCCGCCCGTGGGCGCCGGGTGGCCACCCACTGGAGCCAGGAGGACACCCTCGAGGCTCGGGGCGACGTGACGGTCGTCCGGGACGTCCGCTATGTCGTGGACGGCAATCTGGTCACCAGCCAGGGTGTCTCGGCGGGCATCGACAGCGCGCTGTGGCTCGTCGGCCGGCTGCACGGCCGGGATCACGCGCGGGCCGTGCGCCGCTACATCCAGTACGACCCGGCTCCGCCGTATCTCGCGGACGAGCCCCTCTGACGGCTGCGGCGACCGGCGTTGCATGGGTGGGCCGGTGTCGGGCAAGCGCAGTTCATGGGCGGTGACACGGGCGACGGCGGGCAGGGACGGCAGCCGGGCGAATGCGGGCACCGGGCGGTGCCGCATCCTGGTGACGTCCGGATCGAGGCGTGGGCGGCGTGCAGGGAGCACTGTCTGGCGGAGGCCGTGCTGGCGTTGGTGGAGTGCTTCGCGGACGTCTCCGGGGTGCGGGCCACCGCCGTGGACCGGGTGCGACTGGCCGAGGCCAGCGACGACGATCTGCTGGCCACGCTGCTGGACGAGGTCATCTTCCGGTGGGAGGAGTACGGCCAGGTGCCCGTGGACGTGGAGGCGGACGAGGCCGACGGCGGCCTGGACGTGCGGCTGGCGGTCATCGGGCTCGCGGACGTGGAGATCACCGGGTCGGTCCCGACGGCGGTGGCGTGGGAGGAGCTGCGGATCGGGCCGGATCCGTACGGGTGGTCGTGTGCGGTGAGGGTCGACGCCTGAGCTGCCTGGGCGGGCTGTGCGACCTGAGCGGCCGTCCTACCGTGGAGGTGTGGTCGGCGGCATCGTGACGCTGTTCCTGTGCGGTGACGTGATGCTCGGGCGCGGCGTGGACCAGATCCTGGCGCACCCCTGTGACCCGGCACTGCGGGAGGCGTACGTCGAGGACGCGCGGTCCTACGTCCGGCTGGCGGAGTCGGCGCACGGTCCGGTGCCCGCGCCCGTCCCGCCCTGCTGGCCGTGGGGCGAGGCGCTGCGCGTGCTGGACGAGTCCGCTCCGGACGCCCGGATCGTGAACCTGGAGACGTCGGTGACGAGCGGCGACACGTTCGCGCCGGACAAGGAGATCCACTACCGGATGCACCCGGCCAACCTGCCGGCCCTGGCCGTGGCCCGGCCCGATGTGACCGTCCTCGCCAACAACCACGTCCTGGACTTCGGCCGTCCGGGCCTGTCGGAGACCCTGGACGCGCTGGCCGGGGCGGGCCTGCGGACGGCGGGCGCGGGGCGGGCCGCCGACGAGGCGTACGCACCCGCCGCGGTCCCCCTCCCGGGTGGCAGCCGGCTGCTGGTGTTCGCCCTCGGGGCACGCTCCAGCGGGATCCCCTCCGGCTGGGCGGCGACGGCGGAGCTGCCGGGGGTCGCGTACGTGCCCGCGCTCTCGCCCCTCGCGGCCGACGCAGTGGTGCGGCACGTCCGGCGGGCCGGACGGGCCGGTGATCTCACCGTGGTGTCCGTGCACTGGGGCTCGAACTGGGGTTTCCGCGTGCCCCGGGAACAGGTCCGCTTCGCGCACGCCCTGGTGGACGGCGGTGCCGACGTCGTCCACGGGCACTCCTCGCACCACCCCCGCCCGCTGGAGGTCTACCGGGACCGGCTGATCCTCTACGGCTGCGGCGACTTCGTCGACGACTACGAGGGCATCTCCGGCTACGAGGAGTACCGCGACGACCTGCGGCTCGCCTTCCTCGTCGCGGTCGAGGCGGACAGCGGACGGCTGGCCGGGCTGCGCATGGTGCCGCTGCGGGCGCGGCGGATGCGACTGGAGCACGCGTCCGGGGCGGACCGAGCCTGGCTGCGGACGACGCTCGACCGGATCAGCGGCGGGGTGAGCGTGAGGCTGGAACCCGACGGATCACTGGCGCTGGCCGGCGGATGATCCGGTGACCGCTCAACCGGCCGTGTGGCCCGGCGATCGGTCCGAACTCGCATGTCCGGGTCCCGCAGGGGTACCCCGGGCCACATGACCGGCATCGAACTCAGCAGTAACGCGTTCAACGACCACTCCTTCATCGCGCGCCGGTACTCGTACGAGGGACCGAACGTCTCCCCGCCGCTGGCCTGGAGCGGCGTACCGGACGACGCGGCGGAGCTGCTCCTGCTCTGCGAGGACCCCGACGCCCCGTCGGGCACCTTCGCGCACTGGGTCGTGGTCGGCATCGACCCGCACAGCGACGGCGTCGAGGCCGGGCACGTCCCGCCGGGCGGCACGGAGCTCGTCAACAGCTACGGGCAGCAGGGCTGGGGCGGCCCGCATCCACCGCCGGGTGACGACGCCCATCACTACTTCTTCCGGCTGTACGCCCTGTCCGAACCGTGCGTCCTGCCCGACGCGCCCGGCGCGGAGCAGGTGCACCAGGAGGTCGAGCGGCGCCGGCTCGCGGACGGGACGCTGGTGGGGCTGTACCAGCGCTGACCCGCTGAGGCACAACGGTTGGTTGTGGCTCGGGTGACGGACGGTTGTTTGCTCGCCCGGCCCGGTCCTCGCTTGGATGGCTCCCGGTCAACACCGGGTTGTCCGCGGGAGCTGGGAGTGTGCGCCGGGTATGGCGGGCAGACGGTCGCTGGGGCGGCGGTTCGGGTGGTTGTGGGGTGCGTACGCGGTCAGCACGGCCGGGACCTGGCTCGCGTTCGACGCGTTCGCCCTGATCGCGGTCCTCGCGCTGCACGCCGGTCCGGCGCAGGTGGCGCTGCTGGCCGCGGTGGGACCGGCGGTCGGCGCGGTGGTGTCGGTGCCGCTCGGGCCGTGGGCGGAGGTCCGCCGCAAACGGCCGGTGATGATCGCGACGGACCTGGTCCGGTGCGTGGTACTGCTGAGCATCCCCGTGGCGTTCGCGCTGGGCCGGCTGAGCTTCGGTCAGTTGCTGCTGGTGTCGGTGGCCGTCGCGGCGGCCGACATCACCTTCAACGCGGCGGCCGGGGCGTTTGTGAAGGACTTGGTGCCCCGGCGGGACCTGCTCGTCGCGAACGGGCGGTTCGAGGCGACGAACTGGACCGCGAGCATGGTCGGGCCGCCGCTGGGCGGGGCCGCGATCGGGCTGTTCGGCCCGGTGACGAGCGTGGTGGCGAACGCGGTGAGCTATCATCGGGGCGATCGGCGGCGGCGAGAAACCCCCTGCCCGGCCCCTTTCCACCGAGGCCCGGCCCCGGGCGGGCGACCTGCTCGACGGCTGGCGATACATCCTGGCCGATCCGGGCCTGCGCCCGCTGTTCTTCCACACGGTCCTGTTCAACGCCCTGGTCATGGCGGCCTCGCCACCGCTGCTGGTCCTGATGGTCGACCACCTCAGCTTCGCCCCTTGGCAGTACGCCCTCGCGTTCGCGGTGCCCTGCACCGGCGGCCTGCTCGGCTCCCGGCTGGCGCCACGGCTCGTCGCGCGGTTCGGCCGGCACCGGGTCCTGCGCACGGCCGGCGTGCTGCGGGCGGGCTGGCCGCTCGGACTGGCCTTCGTCAGCCCCGGCGCGGCCGGGCTGGCGCTGGTCATGGTGGTCGAGTTCGGGCTGATCACCTGCTGCGCCGTGTTCAACCCGGTGTTCGCCACGTACCGCCTCGACCGCACCCCCGCGGGCCGGGTCACCCGCACCCTTTCCGCCTGGTCGGCCACCGGCAAGGCCACCCTCGCGGCCGTGACCGCGCTATGGGGCCTCCTGGCGGGCCTGACCGGCCCCCGCACGGCCATCGCCCTCGCCGGTGCCCTCCTTCTCGCCACTCCGTTCCTGCTCCCCCTCCGGGACCGGACACCGGACATCGGCCCCGAGCCGACTCGCCTGCCGCTCAAGGCGGACGGCGGTTGACCGGGGCCGACAGGGTGGTTTCCGGGCCGGCTCAGACCGCCCCGGGCACGTCCTCCGTGACGCCGTTCAGCGGGGAGGACGGGTCGGCGCCGTACGGGCGGGTGATGATCTCCAGGCCGTGGCCCGCCGGGTCGAGGAAGTAGACGCCCCGGCCCCCGTCGTGGCGGTTGATCCGGCGCGGTTGATTGCCGTGCGGGTCGGCCTGGATGGGGATCCGGGCCGCGACGAGACGGGCGAGGGCCTCGTCGAACTCTTCCTCGGAGACGAGGAACGCGTAGTGCTGCAGGGGAATGTCGGCGTCGATGGTGAGAAAGTCCAGCGTGACGCCGTTGGCGGTCGTCACCGGCAGGAACACTCCGGCCGGTGCCCCGACCTCGAGTCCCAGGATCTCCGCGAGAAAACGAGCGGACTTCTCCCGGTCTCGGGACAGGACGATGGTGTGATTGAACTCGACTGACACTGGTCAATGCCTCCACGGGCATCTCCGCGGCGCCTCCATGCCTCACCCGGCCGGTGACCGGCACGCGAAGCCGCGCCGTGGATCGTAGACAGAGGTGGTGAGGGGCGTCGAGCGGTTTTCGGCCGCATCCGGCAGGGTGGCCGAACGCCCTCGTCCCCACCGTCCCGGACGACCCTGACAATTGTCAGGGACCGCGTCGCCCCAGGTCTCCCTACAGTGCTGAGCGTCGGCCACGAGCCGCACCGCTGCACATCAGTTCAGGGGGAACTCGACATGTCCACTCGCATCTTCGCCAGGGCCGCGCTCGTCGGCGCCGGGGCGCTCGCGCTGCTCGGCCCGCTCACCGCGGGAACCGCCGCGGCGTCGGCCGCCGGCCAGGAGGGCGTTGCCCGCGTCAAGGCGGCGCCCTACGCGGTCGTGCCCTACGAGAACGTCAACGTCCGCTACGGGCCGGGCACTTCCTACGGCAAGATCACCACGAGCCCTGCGGGGCAGCCGCTCGGCGCCTACTGCTGGACCCGTGGCGAGCGCATCACCGACAACGGCTACAGCAACGACGTCTGGGTGAAGCTCCTGGAGGGCTACGTCAGCGCCGTGTACCTCAAGGGCAACGAGTACGGCGACCTGCCGTCCTCGGCGCGCTGCTGACCCGGACCATGACCACTTCCGACCACATCCACGTCCTACGGGGGACAGACACATGAAGCGACTGATCAGCCGTACCACCATGGGCCTCGCCGCCGTCGCGCTCACCGTCGGCGCGCTCGCCGGCACCGCCCACGCGGCGCCTGCCGCCGTGGCCAACAACGGCGACCCGACCCTCACCGACGTCTACATCTGGGCCACCGACGTCAATCTGCGCCAGCAGCCGACCACCGACTCCCCGCGTCTCGCGGTCCGTTCGAAGTGGTGGGCGGACGCCGTGTGCCAGACGCAGGGCCAGCGGGTGCACGACCCGGCCGTGGGCACCAACAACTGGTGGACCGCCGTCATGGAGTTCTCGGGCAGCGACATCGCCTGGGTGAACAACCTGTACATCCGGGGCGGCGAGAAGATCGCCGGAGTCCCGGACTGCTGACGCACCGTCCGCTCCACACGCCTGCGGCGGGTCACCGGGAGACCGGTGACCCGCCGCGGGCTCGTGCCGGTCAGCAGTAGCCCATCGGGCCCATGTCCGTGTAGAAGACGTAGTCGACCTTGACCCACCCGGTGACATTGCCCCGGTGGGCCGTCAGGTAGATCCAGTGGCCGTCGCCGTTCCAGCAGTGCGCGGTGAACGTCTCGCGGAAGTACCCCTGGCCGTGGATCGTGCCGTCCACCGGCCTGCTGCGGATGTTGACGCCGTCACCGAGGAAGTAGCCGCCCCGGGACTGTACTTGCTGGGTGGACGTGCCCGAATCAGGCGCCTGCTCCTGGGCGTTGGCGGTGACGGGGGACAGCACCAGGGCCGCGCCCGCCAGGGCGAGACATGCGGCGCGCCGGATGTGTCTGCGCATGACTGACTCCTTCTTGTCGTCCTGTGTGGTGCGGGTGCGGCTCAGTACCAGCCGGTCGAGGTCAGGTCGTGGCCGTCGCACGAGAGCAGCGCGCGCGAGACGCGGCCGTTGAGGTTGTTGCCCATCTGCGTGTAGGCGTAGTTGATGCCGGAGTCGACGGTCTCGGAGACCCATCCGTCGACCCGTCCCGCGCCACTGTCGGATCGCTGCAGCACGGCCGCGCAGCCGGGCCGGGAACTCTCGATCCGGGCGAAGGAACCGCACTTGTCGGAGTAGAAGTACTTCAGGGCCATGCCTTCGGCGTACTTGGTGGGCCCGATCTGCCGGAACGAGCCCGAGCAGAAGGAGGTGGTGGGGTACTGCCCCTCCATCCCGTAGGCCCCGTAGTTGCCGCCCGAGTACGGCGCGGCCTGGGCGGAGGTGGGGAGGAGCGCCATCACCGCGGCGGCGCCCCCGGCGGCCAGCAGTGTCCTGAGCGATCGGCGGCTCATGAGCTCTCTTTCGTCGTCGGCGGGTGGTCTGATCGTGACCGTAAGGGCCGTCACCACATCCCCGACACCTGACACTTATCAGGGTCGAACCCCCAGGTCGTCTCGTTTCGGGGGCTCCCTGACATACGTCAGGACCGCCCGCGCCTCTGAGGCTCCTAGGGTGGCGGCGCGGGGTCAGGCCCCGCCGGACACTCGGGCGACCATGAAGGGCAACCATGCGCACTCTCCTGCGCGGCGCCGCCGCTCTCGCGACCGTCGTCACGATCGTGTCGCTCCCGGGCGGCGCGACAGCGGTTCCCCGGCCGGCCTCGGCCGTTCAGGCCGGCCGGAGCGCCGAGGCCGTCCAGATCCCGGACGGCGTCACCGCCGGGGTCGCGGTCTTCGACCGCCGCACCGGCACCTTCACCGAACAGGTCGACGAGAGCGCGCGGTTCCGGTCCGCGTCGGTCGTCAAACTGCTGCTGGCCCTGGACTTCCTGTGGGACCGCGGGCCCGACCACACCGTCCCCGAGGCCGACCGGGCCCGGCTGGAGCCGATGCTGCGCAGCAGCCGGGACGACGCCGCGGACCACTACTGGTCGGAGTACGGCGGCCCGGCGATCATCGACCGGATGTCCGCCCGGCTCGGCCTGCGCGACACGGCGCCGCCGCCCGCCGGGTACGAGGGCTACTGGGGCTACACCGCCCTGTCGGCCCGCGACACCGTGGCGATCTACCGCTACCTCCTGGACAAGGCGCCCGCGCCCGTCCGTGACTTCGTCATGGACAATCTGCGCCGCTCCACGCGCTGCGCCTCGGACCGCTTCGACCAGCACTTCGGCATCGCCGGGTCGTTCGAGCGTCCCTGGGCGGTGAAGCAGGGCTGGTCCGGGAAGTACGCGAAGGGGACGTGCGGCGCGTCGGGAACGACGACCGCGGCAGAACCGGCCCCCGCTCCCGCCGCGAAGGCCGCCGACAAGGCCGCCGACAAGGCCGCCGCGGCCGTGGATCTCACCCGTCCCGCGCTGCACACCACCGGCACGGTGGGCGCGGACGACCGGGCGATCGTGGCCGTGCTGACGCTGCATCCGGTCGGGACGTCGTACGGGAAGGCCTACACCGACGTCGGCCGGCTGACCCGCTCGCTGAACGTGCCGGGCGGGGTGCGGCCCGCCGGGACGTGGTTCGGTACCTGGGGCGAATTCGTGAACGTCCGCAAGGGCCCGGCCACGGGCGACGGCCGGGTCACGCAGCTTCCGGCCGGGGTCGAGGTGCTGGTGGGCTGTCAGGTCCGGGGCCAGGTGGTCAGCGTGCCGCCCTACACCAACGAGTGGTGGGCCTACCTGCCCCAGTACGGGGGCTACATCTCCAACATCTACATCAGCTCGCCGGACAACCGGCTGCCGAACGTCCCGGAGTGCGGCTCGGCGCGGCCGTGACGGGAACGGGGGGCGAGCGGTGGGCGGGGCCCTGACGGGTCCGGCCCACCGCTCGCGTATGCGCGGGGGTCAGCGCTCGTAGGCGTCGAGGTAGCGCAGCACCTTGTCCACGTGCGGCCGTACCCGGGCCGGGACGCCGCCCTCCTCGATGACCGTGCGGTCGCTGGTGCGGTAGCCGGCCGCGACCAGCGCGGGCAGGTCCTTCTTCGGCAGCCCGGCCTGTTTGAAGCGCTGGTCGAGCCAGCACACGTAGAGGCTCATCGTGGAGATCGCGTCCGGCGGCGACATGTGGTCCTTGTCGCCGTCGCCGTCCCCGTCCACGGCCCAGGCGCGGAACACCGACGGGGTCCACATGGCGATGCCGTACTCCTCGCTCTCCGGGCGGGACGCGTTCGTGTCGAAGCCGCTCTCGGCCTTGATCAGCGCGGCGAGCAGGACGGGCGTGATCTCCTCGTCGGTGCAGCGGTGGGCGGCGCGGGCGATGACGGGGCGCAGCGCCTCGGGCACGTCGGAGTCCGCGGGTATCTCACCCGGCACCGGTCTGCGCGCGCCGGTGACGGTTGCGGAGACGTCGCCGTCACGGTCGTCGTCCCGCGTGCCGACGCCGCCGCCGAGCAGTGCCACCCCGGCGACCACTCCGGCGGTCAGGACGACGAGCCCGGCGGCGACGGCCGGTACCAGGCGTCGTCGGCGGCGGCGCGGACCGCCGGTGATGTCCTCGATCCGGGCGGCGATGTCGGACGCGGTGTGCGGGAGGCGGGTGGTGTGGTCCGGTGCCAGGCAGTCGGCGATCAGCCGGCGCGTGTCGTCGCCGAGGCCGGCGTCGAGCCGCAGGGGCGCGGTGCCGCGCGCGTAGGTCTGGGCGGCGAGCGAGCGGGCCCGGGCCGTCGCGCCCGCGAAGGGGTGGAGTCCGCCGGTGAGCACTTGGTGGGCGAGGACGCCGAAGGCCCAGATGTCGGCGGTGGGCCGGACCACGGCGCCCTGGGTGCCGGTCCGCTGGGACCACCACTCGGGCGGCAGATGGTCGAGGGTGCCGAGCGGCGGCAGATGGGCGTGGGTGCCGTCGAGTTCGGTGGCCAGTCCGAAGTCGGCCAGCCACACCTGCCCGCCCGGACCCAGCAGGACGTTGGCGGGTTTGAGGTCGCCGTGCACCCAGCCGGCGTCGTGCATATGGGCCAGTCCGGCGGCGACTCCGCGCAGGACGCGTTCGGCGCCGTCGATCGGCCGGCCGCTCGCGGCGGCGTCCAGTACGTCCTTCAGGCTCGCCTCCGCACGGTCCATCACCAGTGCGATCGCACCGTCGAGGGCGGGCAGGTCCGGGGCCTCGACCGTGCACACGGCGTGGGTCCGGACGAGGTGGGGGTGGTCGGCCTCCGCGCTGAAGCGGACCTCGCGTGCCACGAGTTCACCGAGCGCGGCGCGCTGGCCGGGGCCCAGGGCACCGGTCGGCAGCACCTTCACCGCCACGCGCGTGCCGTCGGCGACCGTACGGGCCTCGTACACGGTCCCCCAGCCGCCGGAGCCGATGACCGCGCCGACCTCCCAGCCCTCGACGCGGAACCCCTCGGGGAGGCGAGGGCGAGGCACCTCGAGGTCGTCGTCCTGGGAGTCCTGGGGGTCCTGGGCGTCGGGTGTCGTCATGCGCCGGCCTCCTGGGGGGCGAGGCGGCCGACGCTGCGGGGCGGCAGCAGGCCGAGGTGTTCTTCGCGCACCAGGCCGAAGCGCAGGGCGACCGAGGCGAGCCGGGTGCGCTTGGCACCGGTGCGGCCGCCGTCGGTTCCGCCCGCGGCCTCCTCGCCCAGGTCCAGGCGCAGTTTGGCGAAGGCGAGGTAGTCGATGTGGTAGTTGACCGCGGAGCGGGTCAGGTCCCGGCAGCCTTCCAGTGGCCGCAGCCGCTCCACGATCTGTCCGACGCCGGGCAGCGCCGAGTCGGAGGGATCGCGCAGCCGGGGCTCGCACAGGGCCACCAGGACGAGGAAGTACTTCGACGTGGGGTCCAGGGCGAAGGGGTGGACGGTCTGTTCCCCGCCGCCCGGCGCGGACCGCTCGCCGAGGTAGGCGTGCTGGGGTGCGAACACCTTGAAGGCGGCGTTGCCGGACAGGGCCGGGAGCACCACTCGGGAGAACTCGAAGGGCACGGGCGCACCGAGGCGCCCGGGAGCGACGGTGAGGTACTCGCCGGCTCCCTCCAGGTTCTCCACGACGTACGACACGCTGCGGCTGAAGTTGGACAGCCGCCAGTAGTCCCCGGCCGCCTCGAGCTGCCCGGCGCGGCGGGAGACGCCGGGGTCGGTCAGGGTGATGCGCACCCCGGTGCCGCCGGGCAGGCCGCGTCCGAAGTCGGCGATGTCCCCGGGCCCCAGGTGGATCAGTTCGGGACTGCCCGTCTCGTCCGCACCCCACGGTGCGGGACCGGGCAACTGCACGATGATCGTTTCCACAACAGGATTCCCCCGATGCCGACGGCCCCCGATTTGGTCGCGAGGATTGTACGGGCGGATTCCGGTTGCGCAGAGCCGGCGGGGCCGTCTCAGTGAGCGGTTTCCGGACGTCGTGCGACGAACACGAACTCCTTCCCCGGCCGGTCGGGCGCGTCGCGTACGTCCTCCACCGCGAAGCCCCGCGCGACGAGTTCCGTCTCGACCTCCCGCCGCTCGCGGAAGCGCAGCGTCGACTCCGAGGTCAGCGCCTGTCCGTCCGCGGCGAACCGATAGACCTGGCGGAAGGTCACCAACGGGCCGGACACGTCGAGCAGTTCGGCCCAGTACTCGACGGCGCCGCTTCCAGGGACGTCCGTCACGGCGTACGTGGCCTCGCGATTCCACTCCTCCCAGGCGCGGCGAGCCGGGATCCGGGTCTCGAAGACCAGGCGTCCGCCCGGCCGCAGAGCCGCTCGGGCCCCTCGCAGGAACGCGTGCCAGTCCTCGGCGCCGGTGATCTCCTGCGCGGCGTTGCCCGTCATCGTCGCGAGGTCGGCGGCCAGCGGCGGGAGGGCCGTCGCATCGCCGTGGATCCACCGCACCCGCTCGCCGCCCGGCTTGCCGCGGGCCACCTCCAGGGACGCCCCGGCGGGATCGACGCCGACGACCCGGAGGCCGCGTGCGGCCAGGCGCAGCGCGAACACACCTGTCCCGCAGCCGATGTCGAGCACCTGGCGCGCCCCGAACTCCTCCGCCATGCGCAGATACGGGTTGAGGTCGCCGCGGTCGGGGTCGAGCGGGTCGTAGACCGCGGCGAGCCGCGGATGCCGGAAGCACTCGTCAGCCATGCGCCCGAAGGTACGAAGAGCGGGCCGCGGGCGGCCACCGGTTTTCGGCGACCGCCCTCTCGTCACTCAGCCGAGGCAGATGACGAGCAGGCAGAGTTCCTTGGACTTCGAGTCCGAGTCCGAGTTCGAGCCCGAGTTCGAGGGAGAGGTCGGCGTGGGGCTCGCCGCCGGCGGGGGTGTCGTGGGGTCGGCGGGCTGCTGCGTGTCCGCACCGGTCTCGGACGCGGGCGGTGTCGTCCGCTCGGTGACCTTCGACGTGGACGTACGGGCGTTGCCGGTGACCGTGTCCACGGTGCTCGGGACGGTGGTCCGCTGCCGCGGGGTCGTCAGCGGCAGCTCGCGGGGCGTGGCGGCCGCGTCCGTCCGCGGGTCCGCCGGCGTGGTGCGGGGAGCGGCGGTCCGGGGCTGCTCGCGGTGCGGGGCCTTGCCGGTCCCGGGCTCCGTGGGCGTGGAACGCGGGGTGTCGCGCTGGGTCGACGTCGGTTCGGAGTACGTCGGCGCCTCTCCCCCGGCGCCGCCCATCGTCGTGTCCTCCGGCGCCGTGGCCGCCTGGGCGCCGGGCGTAGAGTCCCCCTTCATGGCGGCGACGGTCAGACCGCCTCCGACGAGCGCGACGGCGGTCGCCACCACGGCCCGGCGCTGGTTCTTCTTCCAGCGGGCCATCTGACGACGCCGGGCCGCCCGTCCCTGCTGCGGGACCTGGTAGTCGTCGGCCGCGGCGGTGCCTGCGCTCCCGTGACCGCCGGACGGGTCCGTGCCAGGGATCTCGTGGCCACCGGCCGGGTCGGTGGCCGGGGTCTCGCGGCCTCCGAACGGCCCGGTGTACGCGAGGGGAAGCTCACGCGTGCCGGAGCGGGCCTCGTCCCATACGGTCCGGTCGTCCCACACATTCCCCTCACGCCACGCGGGGGGCGCGGCGGGGCCGGTACGGCCGTCGGCGGCGGAGGGGTCGATGTCCGGGGCGTAGGCGCCGCACCCCGGGCAGACCAAGGCGCCGTTGAGGTGCCGACGGCACGAGGAGCAGTAGTCCATGTGTGGTCTTCCCGATCTGGCTGACTGTGTCGGCGGCGCGCCGGCCGCGGCCTGGTCACGTTCGCACGTGGGATCGAGCCGTAACGCTAACGAGACTTTGAAAGGGCCGTGTGCAGCCTGTGTGACACCCCTGCGCAGATTCTCTGGATCTCGCGTGCGCTGCAAGTGACCCATGAGTAAAGCCAGCGGGGCCTGGGCACACTCAGGCGCCCGCCGCCGGAACTTGCGGCCCGGCCGGCCCCACGGACCGGATTCTCGCCCGCGTTCTGAGCATCTCGCCTGAATTTCCCGCGAGTTGGCGCACAACCCTTTGGATCCCCTGCGGGTCACACCATGCAGGAGCAACCACCTCGAAGAGTTGCATGGGGGAAATATGAGATTTACCCGTTCCGTCCTGGCCGCGTCCGCCGTGGCGGCACTGTCGGTGGGGACCATGACCGCCCTGGCGTCACCCGCCTCCGCCGCGCCCAACACCACTCCGCAGAAGGTCTGCGGAAGCGGCTACAAGACCGTGAACTCGGCGGCCGTCGGCTCGCTCGGCACGATCTACCTCACGTACAACGCGTCCAACGGACACAACTGCGTCACGACCATCCGCAACAACCCGGGGACCGCCGTGGACATGTCCGCGTATGTCTGGGTCCCCGACACCGAGGAAGGTGACTCGGACGCGGGGCTCTTCAAGTCGTACGCCGGACCGACCTACGTCCGTGGCAAGGGCCACTGCGTCGACTGGGGCGGCAGCATCGCCAACGTGTACGTCCAGGTGGTCGGCTCCAACTGCGGCTCCCTGAAGGAACACCGGACCACCTTCACCCGCTGACCCCCCTCCAGCCGGGTCACCACACCCCTGCCGCGCGTTCGCGGGGACCGTGGTGGCCCGGTTCTTCACGCGGCCCCTTGACCGTCGGCAGGGCGGAGACCCGGGGGCGGCTGCCCCGTACCCATCTCCGCTTCGGACGAAAGCTCCCACGGGTGGCGATCCCTGATCTTGGGCACACGGTGGAAATGATCTTTCCACCGGCCCCATCAGGGGGTATGCCGTGACCGCACCTGCGCGTCGTACACCGCCCGCGAACCGTCGGCGCGGGTTCGACCTTCGCTCGACCGCCCTGTTCTTCGTTCTTCTCGCTTTGGTCGTCACGGTCCTGGGCCTCATGGCTCGCATGGTGGCCGACGCTGTCGAGCGGCGTCCCGCCTGGGTGTTCGTCCTGGCCGTTGCAGGTGTCGCGGGTTTCGTGGGCCTGCGGCGCCGGGTGCACGTGGCAAGGGCGGCACGCCGGGCCGCAGCGGTGCTCGACGAGGCGGCGCGGGAGGCGGCCGACGAGCTGGACACTCCCGCGATTCCCCATCAGCGCCCGGTCGCCGAGGCCACCCCCGACTACGACGCCCTGACGCCCGAGGAGTTCGAGGAGGCGATCGCCGCCCTCTGCGAACGCGACGGCTGCTCCGCCGTCGACGTCGCGGGAGGCGCCGGCGACCTGGGCGCCGACGTCGTGGCCGTGACCCCCGACGGGCACCGGGTCGTCATCCAGTGCAAGCAGTACGGCGACACCCACTCGGTCGGGTCCCAGGATCTTCAGCGCTTCGGCGGCACATGCTTCACCGTCCACGAGGCCGACATCGCCGTCCTGGTCACCACAAGCGACTTCACGACGCCGGCGCTGGAGTACGCCGACCAGTGCGGGGTCGTATGCGTGGACCGGGAGGCCCTCCGGTCATGGACGGACGGCACCGGCCCCCGCCCCTGGGGGGCCGCCGCCACGGCAGGAGAGGCAGCGGGGCGGGGAACGGCGGGCGCCGAGACGCAGGTTCAGCAGTGAAGCGAGCCAGGAGCGCGTGACACGGGAGGACGCCGGCACGTGCACCTCCCGACGCATGCCCCATCCAGCCCATCCAGCCCATCCAGCCCGCCCCACGCATCGCGGGGCGGGCTTCGCCGTGTGGGCGGCATCCGAAAAATATCTCGCATCCCGTCCCGCCGGTCGAGGCCGTCCTCTTCGACTTCAGCAACACGATCTTCCAGATGATCGACCTGGAGACGTGGCTGCGCCGGGTCGGCGCGGCCGGCGGCCGTACGGCCATGCTGGACGAGGACGGCGCCGTGCACGAGATCGCACGGCAGTTGCGGGAAGCCTTCCGGCTGCCCGCCGTCGCCGCCCTCCAGGAGGGCCGCGACCTCTCCACACACCGGCACCGCCGCGCCATGCGCGGCTGGTGGGGGCATGTGGACTTCCTGCGGGGCGTCGAGGAAACGGCCTACCGGGAACTCACCGCCCCCGACGCCTGGCTGCCCTACTCCGACACCCAGCCCACACTCCGTGCGCTGCGCGCCCGCGGACTGCGCATCGGCATCGTCAGCGACTTCGCCTGGGACCTGCGCGTTCACCTGGCCCACGCCGGGCTGGAGGAGCTGATCGACGGCTGTGTCATCTCCTACGAGCAGGGCCGCGAGAAGCCCGATCCACAGCTGTTCCTCAAAGCCTGTGCCGACCTCGGCGCCGACCCCCGCGCCACCCTCATGGTCGGCGACAACCCGGTACGCGACGGCGCCGCCACCGCCTGCGGTCTGCGCGCCTACATCCTCCCGGCCGAACACCGCACCGGCGACCGGGGCCTGGCCGAGGTCCTCCGGCTCGTGGCCTGACCCACCGCCCGCGTGGGTGTCCCTCAGGCGCGTGACGTGAGAATGCTGAGGGCGTTGGCGGCCACGATGGCCGCGACGGCCGCCGCCTCGGTCCAGCCCAGGTTCTGGCCGAGGACGATCCAGCCGACCACGGCGGCCAGCACGGGGTTGACGCTCATGAAGAGCCCGAAGACCCGGGCCGGTACGCGGCGCAGGGTGAGAAGGTCCGCCAGGTACGGGACGGCCGAGGACAGGACGCCGGCCACGAGCGCGTAGGCGGCGGCCCCCGCGGTCGGCGGATGGTCGACGGCGAGGACGATCCCGACCGGCAGGAACATCACGGCGGAGACTCCGGCCGCGGCGGCCGATCCCTGCACTCCGGGTATGCGCCGGCCGACGGTGCGGTTGAGCAGGATGTACGACGCCCAGCAGACGGCGGCGAGCAACCCGAGGCCCATGCCCGGGTAGTCGGTCGAGGGCTGCGGCCGCATCAGGGTGACGACACCTGCCGCGGCGATCAGCGCGCAGCACGCGTCCACACGGCGGCGTGAGGCGGCGAGGGCGATGCTCAGGGGCCCGAGGAACTCCAGGGTCACCGCGAGGCCGAGGCCGATGCGGTCGATGGCGCTGTACAGGGACAGGTTCATCGTCCCGAACACCAGGGCCAGCAGCAGGACCGGCCACCACTGCTCCTTGGTGAAGGTACGCGGACGGGGGCGGCCGACGGCCATCAGGACGATCGCGGCCACGTACTGGCGTACGGCGACGACACCGATCGGCCCGAGGACGGGGAAGGCCAGGGAACCGATCGCGGCGCCGGTCTGGTTGGACAGACCGCTGCCGAACATGGTGACCACACCGGCCAGGCGTTCTCCGTTGGGGTGCGGGGCACCGAGGTCCGGGGCGGAGGGGGCCGCGAGGGTCCCCTGCGCGGGTGCCGGCGTCGGTGCTGAGGCTGCGTCCATGGCCCGATCCTGAGACGGCACGGGGGTTGCGCAAAATGCATCCGGAGATCCATCTATACGCTGGAGTCATGGATGTGGAGCTGCGGCAGTTGCGCTGCCTCGTCGCGATCGTCGACGAGGGCAGCTTCACCGACGCCGCCATCGCGCTCGGGGTCTCCCAGGCCGCCGTGTCCCGCACGCTGGCCTCCCTCGAACGCGCCCTCGGGGTACGGCTGTTGCGGCGGACCTCCCGCCAGGTGAGTCCGACCGGAACGGGCCTGCGGGTGCTGGGGCATGCCCGGCGTGTGCTCGCCGAGGTGGACGATCTGGTCCAGGAGGCCACCTCGGGCCATGCCACCCTGCGGGTCGGTTACGCCTGGTCGGCCGTGGGCCGCCACACGCTGGCTTTTCAGCGCCGCTGGGCCGAGACGCGCCCGGAGACCGAGCTGCGGCTCGTCCGCGTCAACTCCGCCACCGCCGGCCTCGCGGAGGGCGCCTGCGACCTGGCCGTGGTCCGCAGGCCACTGGACGACCGCCGCTTCGACTCCGCGATCGTGGGCCTCGAGCGGCGCTTGTGCGCGATGGCGTCCGACGACCCCTTGGCCCGGCGCCGCTCCGTGCGGCTCGCCGACATCGGCGGACGCACGCTGCTGATCGACCGGCGGACGGGCACCACCACGACCCGGCTCTGGCCACCGGACTCCCCTCCGGCGACCCGGGCCACCCACGACGTCGACGACTGGCTGACAGCGATCTCGCTGGGTCGCTGCGTGGGGATGACGGCCGAGTCGACCGCACACCAGTATCCGCGCCCCGGCATCGTCTACCGGCCGGTGCGTGACGCCGAGCCGATCGCGGTGCGCCTCGCCTGGTGGCGGGACGAACCACATCCCGCCGCCCAGGCCGCGCTCGAACTGCTCACCACGCTGTACGGCACGGGCTGACCCGGCTGTACGTGCCGCGGGAGAGTCCCGGTTCCGCCGGCGGTCCGTCCGGGTGACCCCGAGGCGCGCTTCGCGAGTGCGGCCGTCCACCCGCGATAGGACGGGGCTGCCTCTTCCGCCACCTCAGGGTGCCGTTTCCGCGGTTCGGTTCGGCCGCCGTGCGCCGCGGCACCCGGGAAAGGACCCGCTGGTGTCCGTGCCCCAGAGCATCGATCACTCCGTCACCGGATACAGCCTTCCGCACGCCTACTGGATGGCCAAGGCGTCCGACCTGGCCTACAAGGACCGGGCCACCATCGAGCAGCAGGCGCGCAAGTGGGGGTTCGACCGGGTGCTCCATCACGAGACGCGGTTCACGCCGCCGTTTCCGCTGGAGGACACCCAGGCGTACACGATGGCCAGTGACAGGATGATCGTCACCGGTTTCCGCGGCACGGAGCCGGTGCAGATCCGTGACTGGCTCACGGACGCCGTCACGCCGCCCGTACCGGGCCCGGCAGGCACCGGATACATCCACCACGGCTTCGGCGAGGCCCTGGAGTCGATCTTCCCCACGATCCGGGACGGGCTCGCCGACCTGCGCGACCAGGAACAGTCGGTCTGGTTCACCGGCCACAGCCTGGGCGGGGCACTCGCCATGCTGGCCGGCTGCCGGATGTACCTGGAGGAGCCGCGGCTGCGGGCCGACGGCGTCTACACCTTCGGCCAGCCCCGTACCTGCGACCGGCTGCTCGCCAAGGCCTGCGACAAGGGCTTCAAGGACCGGCTCTACCGGTTCGTCAACAACAACGACATCGTCCCGCAGATGCCCCCGGAGCCGGCCTTCACCCACGTCGAGGCCCTGCGGTACATCGACTCCAGGGGCAAGGTGCACACCACGCTGCCCTTGGTCACCGGACTCGTCGACCGTGCCGGCGGCATGACCGCCGACGCCTTCGCCCCGGCGAGCGACGGCGTGCGCGACCACTTCATGAACAACTACGTCACGGCCCTCGAACGCAACCTGGCCTGAAGGGTGGGGGCACAGGACGCCGACCCCGCCCTCAGTGCCCCAGCCCGGCGCCGCCGTCGACCGGGACGACGGCGCCGCGCACGTACCCGGCACCGGCCAGGAACGCCACCGCGTCGGCGACCTCCTCGGGGCGGGCGAGGCGTCCGGCCGGGGTCCGGCGCAGCAGATCCTCGCGCTGCCGGTCGGTGAGGGCGCGGCTCATGTCCGACTCGGTGAGGCCGGGCGCCACCACGTTGCAGGTGATGTCCCTGGGGCCGAGTTCGTGGGTCAGCGACCGTGCGAATCCGACCAGCCCCGCCTTGGCCGCCGCGTAGTTGGTCTGCCCGGGGGCGCCGTGCAGCGCCGCCGTGGAGGAGACCAGCACGATACGGCCGTGGCCTTCGCGGAGCATCCCGCGCACCGCTCGCCGGGCGGCCCGGAAGGCCCCCGTGAGGTTGGTGTCGATGACGGAGGTGAAGTCGGCGTCGCTCATCCGCACCAGCAGGCGGTCGTTGGCGGCGCCCGCGCCCGCGACCAGGACGGTGACCGGGCCGTGGGCCGCCTCGGTCTCCGTGAAGGCGCGGTCCACCTGATCGCTGTCCGTCACATCGCACCGTACGGCGAGGAAGCCCTCGGAAGCGGGCGGCTCCTCGCCTCGGAAGGTCACCGCCACCCGGTCTCCCGCCGCCGCGAAGCGGCGGGCTATGGCCAGCCCGATCCCCCTGTTTCCCCCGGTGACGAAGACCGAACGGGCCGTTGCCTGCGCCGGCATGGCGTCCCTCTCCTGTCCTGTTCCAGTGCTGTGGCCTCTCACGTGGATTCCACCGGTTCGTCCCGTGCCCCTCGTTCCGGGACGTTCCGCGGTCGCGGTGCTCGGGTGCGCAGACCCACGACGGCCACCGCGCATCCGACGAGGGCCAGTGCGGCGACGGCGAGGGTGGCGGCGTACATCGCGTCGAGGAAGGCCCGGTCCGCCGTGGCCGCCAGTTCGGGAAGGCGCAGGGAACCGGCCAGTGAGCGGGCCGCCTCGGCGGAGGCCCGGGCCTGTTCCTCGGCGGCCGGGGACAAACCCTGTGCGGTGCCGGGCAGTTCGGCGTCCGCCATCCGCTCCCGGTACACGCCGGAGAGGATCGAACCGGCCATCGCCACCCCGAGTGTTCCGCCGACCTGCCGGGTGACGCTGTTGACGGCCGAGCCTGCGCCCGCGAGACGCGGTGGCACCCCGCTCATCATCGCGGCCGTGACCGGCGTGCCGACCAGGCCCATCCCGAAGCCCTGGATCCACAGAAGCGCGACGATGACCAGGACCGCGGTCCGCCCGTCGAGCCAGGCGTACGCGACGTAGGTGGCCGCCGTGGCCAGGACACCGGCAGCGACCGTCCACCGGGCCGACAGCAGCCTGCTCAGCGCCGGGGACGCCTGACTGCCCAGGACGATGCCGACCGCGGCGGCGATCATCACGGTGCCGGCCTCTGAGGGGGAGAGCCCGCGAGGCCCCTGGAGATAGAAGGCCGCGTAGAACAGGTGCCCGGCCAAGGCCATGAAGGCGATCAGCAGCACCACGCTCCCGGCCGTGAACCCGGGCTGCCGGAAGAGCCGCAGATCCAGACTGGGCGCCGGGGACCCGCGCTGACCGGCGACGAAAGCGCAGAGCAGGGCGCCGCCCAGAGCCAGCGGGAGGAGGACGTGCGGCCCGTACCAGGCCTGTCCGTCGCCGGCTTCGATGATCCCGTAGACCACGCCGCCGAGGCCGAGCACCGACAGGGCGAGGCCCGGGAGGTCGAGCGGTCTGCGCCGGGGGCCCTTCAACTCGGGTACGACGGCGGCGACTCCGGCCAGGCACAGGGCGACGATCGGCACGTTGACCAGGAACACCGATCCCCACCAGAAGTCGCTGAGCAGCGCCCCGCCCACCACCGGGCCGACGGCCACGCCCAGACCGCTGGAAGAGCTCCAGATCGCGATCGCCCGGGTGCGTTTCGCCTCCGGGGTGCTCTGCACGATCACCGACAGGGTCGCCGGCATCAGCAGTGCGCTGCCCGCGCCCATGAACGCGCGCGCCACGACCAGCCACGCCGGGCTCCCCGCGAACGCACCGGCGGCGGAGGCCGCGCCGAACAGCGCCAGTCCGGCGAGGAGGGTGGCCCGGGGGCCGAACCGGTCGGCCAGCGCGCCGCCCGCGAAGAGACCGCCGGCGAAGACCAGGGTGTAGGCGCTCGCCACCCACTCCAGCTCGGCGGGCGTCGCGCCCAGGCCCTCGGCCGGATCGGCCAGGGTGGTGACGGCGACGTTGAGGATCGAGGTGTCCAGCCAGATCAGCATCTGGGCGCAGACGACGACCAGGAGGACGGCCGCCGGCCGCGACGGGACGGCGGCCGGTTCGCCGGGCCCGGTCATCGCGTCCCCAGCCCGTCGCGCCAGCTCGGCCGCAGCGGCTTCCAGCCCAGCGTCGTACGCGCCCGGTCGTTGGACGCGCCCCGTGCCGCGGTGAGCTGATGGGCCGTGAACCAGCCGAGCAGCCGGGGCGCCATCGCCGCCGGAACCGTGCGCGGGGCAGGGGCGCCCAGCGCGCGGGCGTAGTGCGGCAGCCACTCGGCGGCCGGGGCCGGTTCGTCGTCCGTGATGTGGAGGACCCCGGTGGCCTCCGACTCGACGGCCGCCACGGCCGCTGCCACGGCGTCCTCCACATGCAGGAACGAGGTGATCCCCGACCCGCCCTCGGGCAGCGGGAGTTTCCCGGCCAGCACCCGCTGCCCCGTCCCACCGGTACGGGCGTACGCGGTGCCGGGGCCGTACAGGGTGCCGTACCTGAGGACCAGGCCGCTCAGGCCCGCGCCGCTCGGCACCAGCCGTTCCAGCTTGGCCACGGCCCGTACGGTGGCGGCCCAGCCGGGGTCCGGGGCGTCCACGTACAACGGTGCGCCCTCGTCGAGGACCGGCTCCCCGGCCGGGGCCGCTGCGAAGGCGATGGACTGCGCGACCAGCCGCCGCGCTCCGGCCGCCCGGGCCGCCTCGACCAGGTGGGCGGTGCCCTCGGTGCGCAGCCGCGCGGTCCGCGCGAAGGCGGCCGCGGGATCGTCGCGCAGCAGCCGCAGCGCCGTCATCTGGTGCACGACCACGTCGGGCCGGGCGGCCGCGACCGCCGGCAGCAGGGACGCGCGGTCGAGGGCGTCGGCGACCACGGCCTCGTCCGCGTCCGGGGCCCGGGAACCATCCCGTACCAGGGCGCTCACATGGTGCCCCCGCGCCCGCAGCGCGCCGACCAGCGGATGCCCGACCACTCCGGAGGCACCGGCGACAAGTACCCGCACCGCTCAGCCCTCCGTGTCCGGGGCGACCCGCATCAGCAGGCGGCACGCACTGTCGCCGTCGCGCAGACAGCTCTCGGCCCGGTTCTCGGTCAGGGTCACACCGAGCCCCTCGGACCAGCCCGCGTGGATGTCGGTGCAGGGGCACCGGTAGCCCTCCAGCGAACCGGCCATCCGCACCATGGTGATGGCGAAGTTCCGCCCCAGCGTGAGGACGATTCTGTCGTCGCCCTCCACCTCGGTGGAGGCGTTGCGCAGTTCCGGCGGGAACATGCGGTCGCCGCACTCGTCGTAGCGGCGGCGCAGTTCCTCCAGGTCCTTGCCGGTGTCACCGCTGTCGGGCAGCGGGCCCGACCGGCGGGCGACGCGCTGCCCGACGTGCACGGCCACCTTGCGCATCGCCTCCGCGTTGATCTCGTTCGCGGCCTCCTGCCCGAAGCGCCCGGCCACCCCCTGGTACCAGTGGGCGTCGTGCTGCCACCACAGTCGGTACGCGTCCACCGTCTGCGCGCGGTGGTTGGTCCCGTCGTCACTCACTCCTGCCCCCTGGTGGCGAACCGGTCGCGCATCACGCGCTTGAGGACCTTGCCCGTGGCGCCCTTGGGCACATCGTCGGGTTCCGTCCGCAGGGCCCGGGCCACCAGCGGGAACCCGGCGGCCGCCAGGACCGCGTTGACCCGCCCGGTCCACGCCTCGCCGTCGCCGGCGGGGGCGTCCTCGTCGGCGAGTTGGAGCAGCGCGTACGCCTCGGCCTCTCCCCCGCCGTCCCAGTCCGCCCGTACGCCCTCGGGGGCCACCCCGACGACCGTGCAGTCGGCCAGTTCGGGCAGCTCCCGCAGGAGCAGTTCCTCGGTCCGGGTGCTGAACAGGATCCCGTCGCGGGTCCGGATCGCGTCCGGCGCCCGGTCGAGGTGGTAGAAGTTGCCGTCCTCGTCCTGGTGGGCGAGATCCCCGGTGAGCCAGTAGCCGCCCAGCCGCAGCCGGTTCCAGGTCAGCGAGTCGTTCCAGTAACCGGGCGTGAGGGTCGGCGACTTCAGGCCGAGGCGGCCGATCCGCCCCGGTGGCAGCGGGGTGCCGTCCTCGGCGAGCACGGCGGCCTCGGCGAAGCTGATCGGCTTGCCGACGCAGCGCGAGTAGGCCGAGGTGTCCTTGGTGTGCCGGTTGTGGAAGACGGAGTAGCCCGCTTCGGACGAGCCGAGCCCGTCCACGAAGACGGAGCCCTCGACCCGCGTACGCCGCAGATCGCGCCCGATCCTCTCGTGGCTCCCGTACCGCACCAGTGCCCGGATGTGCGCCTCGTGCGCCGCGTCCCCGGTGTTGAACCACACCTGGACACTGTCCAGACGGCGTCTCGTCAGGTCCTGCGCGGCCATCTCGCCGAAGGTCCCGGCGAAGGCCAGCACCGTGGTGGGCCGGAACTCCTCGATGGCGTCCAGCACATCGGTGCCGCGCCGGCTGGAGAGCAGCTTGATGTCCGTGCGGAGCAACAGGCAGTACAGCAGTGTCGCCACCATGGCGTTGTGCGCGCCCGGCAGCCCGACCAGGGTGCGTTCCATGTCGGTCCCGGTGGAGTAGCGCAGCCGGTGCAGCTGCGCGTACATCAGCGTCCGGTGGGTGTGCGGAACGCCCTTGGGCATGCCGGTGGTTCCGGACGAGTGCGAGATGAGCACCGGGTCGGTGGGGTCGTGCCGGTACGGGTACGACGGCGGCAGGGCGGCGCGGTCCCCGGGCCGGATGTCAGGGGCGGTGACGCAGAAGCCGAGCCCCGACCCCGACAGCACGGCGTGGTGCTCCCGGTCCGCGAAGGCGCCCACCGCCCCTTGTCCGCGTACGTACTCCCGGGCGGTATCCGGGGCCAGGTTGCCGTTGACGAACGAGGGGATCGCGCCGAGGGAGGTCAGCGCCAGGAAGTTCACCGCGAACTCGGCGCTGGAGTGGGAGTGCACGGCGACCGGGTCGCGGGGCCGTACCCCTCGGGCGGCGTACCAGCCCGCGTAGGTCTCGACGGCCTCGATCAGCCGACCGAGCGTCAGCACCCGCGGACGGCTGCCGTCGGGCGCCTGCCAGCTGCCGTCCGTCCGCAGCACCGGCTCGTCGAGCGGGCGGCCGTACGCCGTCAGTCGCTCCAGGACGTTGCCGGCGCCCAGTTCGGTGTCGGAGCAGATCAGGGCGCGCTCCTGCCTACTGATGAGCATGGGTCTCCGTCTCCTTCCTTGCCTCGGAGTCGGCCGTGAGGATGAAAGCGGGCGCCTGCGGCTCCGTCACCAGGCGGTGGCTGCCGCCGTCCCGCGACAGCCGCCGGTGGGTGGCCGCCAGATCGAAGAGGCCCTGGATGCTTCCGGGGCAGGCGGTGGTCCCGGTAGCCGAGTCGTGCGTCTCGTCCGCCCGGATCGTGACGGGGATCCCGGCGCCGGGACGGGCGAGCAGCAGCGCCGCCGCGATACCGGCGTTCGCGGGAAGGCCCGCCAACGGGTGTCCGTCGACGGCCAGTTCCCGGTACACGGCGGCCGCCCGCTCACCGCCGCCCAGTTCGACACCCAGCACCAGCACCCGGTCCAGCTCCGGGTCCTCCAGCAGGAGATCCGCCATGGCCAGCAGTTCGGTCAGCGAGTCGTCGAGGGAGGAGAGGCTGAACATCTGTCCGGTGATCCGGAACTCCCGGCTCATGTGGCCCAGTACGGAGTTGGGAGTGGCCTGCATGAACAGCAGCGGGTTGTGGACCCGCCCGGCGACCATCCGGCTGCTGGCCAGATCCGCGGTGGTCGTGTCGCCCAGCAGGCCGGCCAGCGCCACGGCGGTCCGGGAGTCTCCCCCACTCTCGGCTTCTCCCCCACGCTCGGCTTCGCTCGCGCGGGGGGACCCCCATGAGCGGGAGGTGCCCCCATCGGGCCGTTCGGCCAGGCACTGTCTGGCGACCTCGAACGCCAGCGGGCTGAACGCCGACTCCACGAAGCCGGGCAGCCTCGGCAGCTCGATGTCGTCCGGGCGCCCGGTGCGGTGGGTCGCGATGGCGCTCGCCAGGATGCCGAGGGCCGAGCGTGGTACGGGTCTGTCCGTCGTCACGGCCGCTCCAGCACGAGTGCGGTGTTGGCGCCCCCGAAGGCGGCGTTGATGGTGAGGGCCCGGCGCGGGTCGGCCCGGCGCGGCCGGTTCGGCACGTAGTCGAGGTCGCATTCCGGGTCGGGCCGGGTGAACCCGGCGGTCGGCGGCAGCACACCGTCCGTCAGGGCCAGCATCGTGATGACGAACTCCACGATGCCCGCCGCCTCCAGGAGGTGCCCGGTGGTGCTCTTGGTCGAGCTCACCGGGATCGACTCTGCCCGCTCCCCGAGGGCGGCTCGCAGTCCCCGGGTCTCGGCGCCGTCGTTGTACTTGGTGCCGGTCCCGTGGGCGTTGACATAGCCGAGGGACGCCCCCTCCGGGTCGCCGGCCAGCCGCAGCGCCTGCCGTGCGGCCCGGGCCAGGCCGGCCCCCTCCGGATGCGGCTGGGCGATGTGGTGGGCGTCCGTCGCCGCGCCCCAGCCCGGCACGGACGCCAGCGGCCGGGCACCGCGCCGCCGGGCGTGCTCGGCGGACTCCAGTACGACGGCCGCGACTCCGTCGCCGAGCAGCAGCCCGCTGCGGTCGGCGCTGAACGGGCGCACCCTGCCGTCGCGGGAGAGGGCCCGGCCGGAGTCGAACTTGCCGAACGTCTCCTCCTCCACGAGGTATCCGCCCGCGCAGACCGCCACGTCGATCCGGCCGGAGGAGATCAGCCGGCAGGCGTGGATGATCGCGGCGGCGGAGGCGACACAGGCGTTGGTGAAGGCGAGCCGGGGCCCGGTCAGTCCGAGGTGGCCGGCCAGCAACTCGGCGAGCCGCGCGGGCACGGCGTCGGCGAGCCGCGCCGCGACTCCCTCCGGCTCGGCACCGGGTTCGCCCGTGGTCACGGCGCCCGCGTTCGGGGCTACGCCCTCACCGGCAACGCCGTTCGGGACAACGCCCCCGGTCCGGCCCGCGCCCTCACCGGCCGCACCGTTCAGGACAACGCCCCCGGTCCGGCCCGCGCCCTCACCGGCAACGCCGTTCAGGACAACGCCCCCGGTCCGGCCCGCGTCCCTTCCCGGCCCACGCGCCGACACCGACGCGACCTCCGTCGGCCGGCCCCGCCAGTACCGCGTGACGCTGGTGTGGTCGCCGGCGACGCCGAGCAGGATCGCCGCCTCCGTGCCCGGGCCGAGGCCGGCCATGTCGAGGGCTTCCGTCCCGCAGCGGGCGAGCGCGTGGCGCAGCGCCCAGTCCTCGACCGCGTCGGGTCCGTCGGGGGCGGCGGCAGCCATCGGCGTCCGGTACGGGCCGGTGTCGAACCGCGTGGTGGGGCGGAACGCGGGGATCCCCGCGAAGACGCCACGCCGGAGGGCGTCGGCGCCCGTGCCGAACGCGGTGCGTACGCCGAAGCCGGTGATCGTCACGTCACCGCTCATCCCGGCCGCTCCCTTCCGTTCGGTCCGTCTGTGCCGCGCGCAGGTATCCGGTGAGCCGCCGCAGCGAGGTCAGCCCGGCGATGTCCTCGTCGGTGGGCTCGACGACCAGGCCGTAGCGCTCCTCGACCACGTGGAGCAGCCACACCAGCCCGAGGGAGTCCAGCACCAGTTCGGCGTCCTCGCCGAGGTCGTCGGGCAGCCCGGGGAAGACCTTGCGGTCCGACAGCAACTGCCGGACGGTGTCGGTGGTGATGGGGGACAGCGAGGCCTCCGTGCTCATGCCCGCGCACCGCGCCGGACGACCTCGGCGACGAGTCCGCCGAGGGTCAGGGAGGCCAGCGGCTCGATGTCGGTGTCCGGGATCTCCACGCCGAACCGGGACTCCAGCCGCATCGTGAGCTCGATCAGGCTGAGTGAGTCGACGTCCAGCCCGCCGACGGTCACCGGGCTGTCGTCGGTGATGCCCTCACGGCTGGTCAGGATGTTCATCTCGTCGATGACCGCGGTCAGCACGAACTCGCGGATCTCTTCTTCCAGGGTCGATGTGCTCATGGTCGACAGAACTCCAGTGAGAGGTACCGGTGGGGGAATCGGGGGAATCGCGCGGAAGGTGTTCGGGCGGCCCGGTCCGGCCTACGACGCGCCGCCCGCCGCCGCCTGCAACGCCGCCGCCTGGCGCAGCAGCTTCCCGTTGGACGTACGCGGCAGGGTCTCCAGCAGCCGGATCACCCGCGGCAGCTTGTAGTCGGCCAGCCGCTCCCGGCACCACCGCAGCAGTTCCTCCGCGGACGGCTCCTCGGCACCGGCGGCCACCGCGACATACGCCTCGGTCACGCCGTCGTGGACCAGGACCGCCTGCTCGACCGCCGGGTGCTCGCGGAGCACCTGCTCGACCTCGGTGAGATCCACCTTCAGAGCGCCGATCACGACGAGCGAGTCGGCCCGGCCGTGCACGCTGACCGCCCCGGTGTCGTCCACGGTGGCCCGGTCCCGGGTGTGCAGCCAGCCGTCCGCGTACTGCGTACCGCCCGAGTCGAAGAGATACGGGGAATCGGCCAGCGCCACGTCCAGTTCGCCGCGGTACTGCCGTACCACCACGCCCGGTGCGGCCCGGCCGACCGAGGGCCGCAGCGCGCCGCCGACGTCGATGGCGACGATGCCGGTCTCGGTGGTGCCGTAGGCCTCGCCGACCGGGACGCCGTACCGTTCGGCGAACCGCGCCGCCACCCGCGGGGGCATCAGCTCGCCGCCCGACACCGCGATCCGCAGCTCGGGCAGGGCGGGCGGGTCGAGGGCGGCCGCGAGCAGTTCGAAGTGCGTCGGCACGCCGAACAGGGCGGTGACCCGGTGGTCCACCGCGGTCCGCAGGATGTCGCGGGCCGAGACGCGGGGCGCGAACACCACGGAGACACCGGCCGCCAGCGAGTGCAGCAGCCCGCCGATCAGACCGAAGCTGTGGGCTGTCGAACTGAGCAGCAGCAGCCGGTCGCCCTCCCCCGGCATGCCGGGAACCGTGGCGAACGCGTCCACTTCGGCGGCGACCGACCGCACGGTCCTGCCGATCACCTTCGGCCGCCCCGTGGAGCCCGAGCTGAACTGCACCAGCCGGTGCCCGGTGGCGGCGGGCCGGCCGGTCCTGCGGCACTCGGTGGTGACCTCGTACTCGGGCCGGAAACCGAACGCCGCCCGGACGTTGGACCCGGCGCCGACCAGGAACTGCGGCCGGCAGACCGCGCAGAGGGATTCCACCTCGGCCGGTTTGAGCCGGAAGTCGAGGAGCAGCACCTGGGCGCCGAGCCGCCACAGCGCGAGCAGCACCTCCACCTGGGTGAAGCTGGGCGGTGTCCGCAGCCCCACGGTGCTGCCCGGGCCGATGCCGTATCCGGCGAACACGGCGGCCTGTTTGGCCACCCGCTCACGTAACTCTCCGCGGCAGAGCGTCTCCTGTCGGTGAATCAGGAACGGCAGGCCGTCGTCCCGGGCGTCGAGCAGCCGCTGGACGAGGGAGCCCATCGAGTCGGCCGGGTCTGTCGCGCTTTCGCCCATGAGGCCTCAGACCTCCTTGCAGAACTCGCCGATGGGCAGGCCGACATGGCGCTTGTCCGTGGCCAGATAGCCGAGCAGTTCGTCACCGGTCCGCAGTTCGGTGACGTTGAGGACCTTCCCGCCCGGGCCGAGCACCCGTACGTGCCAGTCGTCCTGCACGGTCAGGCTGACCAGCCGTCCGTCCTCGGCGTGGGTGCGGATCTCCAGCAGCGGCCGGGACTCCAGCTTGGCGCGGCCGACCACGACCCGCCGGGTGCGGCCGTCGGCGCCGACCGCCAGCAGGACGCTACCGGAGCCCACCTCGCTCAGGTAGTTGGTGCGGTTGTCCGGTCCGAGCGTGTACGAGTGCAGGGCCCCGGCGTTGACCCGGAACGGCCGGGTCGGCATGTACGGCAGCGGGTGGGTCTCGCTGCAGCACAGGACGAAGCCGGAGGAGTACGAGCCGACGAGGATGCCCTCGTCCTCCTCGAAGTGGGAGCAGGTGTCGACGCAGACCCGGTCGCCGAGTCCGACGTGCCGGATGCTCTCCACGGTCAGCGTGGACAGCTCCAACTGGGGTGTGGTGGCCTGCAGCAGCCGTGCCAGCGCGAACACCTCGTCGGCGCCGCGGGGCGCGTACAGGATGCCGTCCGAGCCGCGCTCCAGCACGTCGAAGACGATCGCCGCCTCCTCCAGGCCGTCGACGACCGTCACCAGCTTGCCGTCGGCGGACTCGGCCGCGGCGAGCACGATCTCCAGCGGGATCTTGGTCGGGTCGGCGAAGTGGATGACGGTGTACGGCAGCTTCATGGCGCCGGCGCACGACAGCTGGAGCGTGCGGTCGTCCCGTACGTCGACAATGCCGGCGGCGGGTGTGGCACCGGCGGCGCGGTTGCCGGCGGCGAGGACGTCCAGCTCGTCCTCGGTGCCGAACCTCCGCAGCAGGACGTCGATTCCGGTGGCGGCCGGGGAGCTTCCGGACCGGGACGGGGGTCCGGTTTCGGCTGCGTCCTTCGCCTCCTTCGCGGCGGTGCCCTTCCCCTCCTTGTCACCGGGCTTCTTCGCGGCGGCCGGGGCCCGGCCCTCGGGTGCCAGCACCCGGGTGACGGTCGGGGGCAGCGTCGCGAGCAGCTCGGCATCGGCGGCCACCACCCCGGCCATCCGGGCGTGGACGGCCGCGTCCACCACCGCCTGGAGCTGCGCGCCGGGGACTTGACGCAGATCGATCCATGCGAACCTCATGCGACTCCTGCCACGAACGTCGAGGGATGGGTCATGCTCATGTCATTCGAAGCGCCGCCGTCGCCGTGCACGACCGCGGCGAGGCGGGCCACCAGGGAGGCGGGCGAGGGGACCGAGAAGATCCTGCGGCCGACGGCCAGTCCCCGGCAGCCGGTGGCCATCACGGCGGTGCCGTACTCGACGAGGTCGGTGCCGTCCGGCGGACCGCCCGCCGCGAGGACGGGGATGGGGCTGCCCGCCACCACCTCCGCCATCCGCTCGACCGGCAGGGCGACGGAGGTCTTCACCATGTCCGCGCCCAGGTCCGCGGCGACGTTGGCCAGGTGCGCCAGGAGGGCGGGGTCGCGCGGGTCCTCGATCCGGGGGCCGCGAGGGTAGACCATCGCGATCAGCGGCATGCCCCAGGCGTCGCAGGAACGGGCCACCGCCCCCAGGTCGGAGAGCTGCCGCGCCTCGGTGTCCGAGCCGATGTTCACATGGACGCTGACCGCGTCCGCGCCGAGCCGCAGGGCCTCCTCGACATCGGCGACCAGCACCTTGGCGTGGACGTCGGCGGAGCAGGCGGTACTGGCGCTCAGGTGCACCACCAGCGCGCAGCTCTTGAGGATGTCCGGCGCGAAGGCGCGAGCACGCCCCTTGTGGACGATGATCCCGTCGGCCCCGCCGTCCACCAGCGCCCGGAGCAGGTCGTCCCATTGACCGGCGGGGACGATCGGGCCGTCCGAAACGCTGTGATCGAGAGGAACGAGCAGATGCCGGCCGTCACCCGCCAGCGAAAGCCTTCTCAAGCGTAATAACTTGCCGGTTTTCAGCATGGGTAATACGCCTCCCCAGCCGGTGGCCGCATAAAGTCCGAAAAACGATGGTCGTAGAACTTTCAAGTTGCGCCGTTGTGAGCATTTACCGTGCGGCGACCGGTTGGCAAGGTGCGATCACTGGTAAATATTTATGCAGAACTCGGCATGAATATTGACAGCAATGTGACAGGCGCAGCGGGATTGACGACCGCATGGGGTGCTGTTCGTGGAGTCTCGGGCGCTTTGTTGCGGATGCCACGTGTAAACGGCCGGAAACTCTTCCCGCAACCCCTGCGGTCGCGTTCGATAATTCGGACGGCCGGATTTTCCTGACGCTTCCTTGTCGAATTCGAATTTCCGGGCCTAGGGTGACTTCCCATGCCCGAATCGCTGTCCAAGACGACAGAGAAAGCCACCGCGCGGACCGAGGCCCCGCGGGTCGCCGCCGCGAGCCTGGTCGGCACCACGATCGAGTACTACGACTTCGCCGTGTACGGCACGGCCTCCGCGCTCGTCCTCGGCCCCGCCTTCTTCCCCTCCGGCGACCCCACCGTCTCCTCCCTCGCCGCGTTCCTCACCTTCGCCGCGGCGTTCCTGTCCCGGCCCCTCGGCGTCGTCCTGTTCGGGACGATCGGTGACCGGCTGGGCCGAAGACAGGCCCTGGTCGCCTCCCTCCTGCTGATGGGCGTGGCCACCGTCGGCGTCGGGCTGCTGCCCACGTACGAGACCGCCGGACTCCTCGCTCCCGTCCTGCTGGTGACACTCCGTCTGCTCCAGGGCCTCAGCATGGGCGGTGAGTGGGGCGGGGCGGTGCTGCTCGCCGCCGAGCACGCACCGCCCGGCCGCCGTGCGCTGTACGCGTCCGTCCCGCAGGCCGGCCCCTCGCTAGGCTTCCTGCTGTCCAGCGCCGTCATCCTGCCCACGCTCCACCTCGCCGGCCGGGACGGCTTCGCCGACTGGGCCTGGCGCATCCCGTTCCTGCTCAGCACCGTGCTCGTCGTGATCGGCCTGTGGGTGCGCACGACGGTCTCCGAGTCACCGGTGTTCCGCGACACGGCTCATCGCACCGCCCAGGCTCCGGCCCCGGCACCGGAGTCCCGTTTTCCGCTGGCCACGCTCCTCCAGCGGTATCCCGGCCGGCTGCTGCTCGGCACCGGCGCGGCGATCGGCGGTTCGGCCGTCTACTACCTGACGATCGTCTACAGCCTCTCGTACGGCCCGAAGGAACTGGGCATCCCCCAGAACACGATGCTCACCGCCGCGAGCATCGGCGCCGCGGCCGGCATCGCCATCACCCTCCCGGTCGCCAGGCTGTCCGACCGGATCGGCCGCCGCCCGGTGATGCTGACCGGAGCCGTCGGCTGCGTGCTGTGGGCGGTGCCCATGTACGCCTCCCTGAGTTCACGCGACGCCTGGCTGATCACCGGCGCCTACACGGTCGGCCTCATGCTGCTCGCGCTCATGTTCTCCCCGGTGACCGCGTTCCTCCCCGAACTGTTCCCCGCCCGGCTGCGCTACAGCGGAGCCTCCGCGGCCTTCATCCTCGCCAACACCCTCGGCGGCGGCTTCGCCCCGCTGGTCGCCACCTGGCTGAACAGCCACTGGGACTCACCGCTCGTCCTCGGCTTCTACACCGGCGGCCTCTGCCTGCTGAGCCTGCTGTGCCTGCTGGCCCTCCCGGAGACCCGTGACCACGAGTTCGGCACCTGACGGTTCGTGTGTTCATCCTGCGGTGAACCGTTCGGCGGCATCCCAGAGTTCGCCTTCGCGCCGCGGGTGGTAGGAGTCCTCGGACGAGCGGCCCACACGGTCGCGGTCGATATAGGAGCCGGTCGGCGCCCGGAACGTGCCGAGGACGACGTCCGCGAGGTGGCGGCCCGCGGCGTTGCGGCTGGTGGCGAACGGGGTGAGGGTCATGACCGGCAGGATGCGGCGCATCGCGAACCGGGAGACGGGGCCGGCGTTGCGGGCGAGGCCGGTACCGGGGACGAAGCCCGGGTTGTGGGCGACGGCGTCGATCCCGGCCGGCAGGCGGCGCGCGTACTCGTGCACGAGGTAGATGGCGGCCAGCTTGCTCGTGGAGTACGCCGTGCGCCCGGCGGCCGTGGTGTCCGGCTTGGCGAAGGCGCCCGTGCGGGCGAGCACGTCCGGGGACTTCCAGGCCGGGCCGGGCACCATGCCCATGTTGTGCCTGAAGTCGCCGAAGTGGGTGTCGCTTACGGTGATCACGATCCGGGCGGGAGCGGCGAAGCGGTCCTGGAGCAGGCGGACGAACAGGTGGTGGGCGAGCACGTTGACCGTGAAGGTGGCCTCGAACCCGTCGGGTGTCTCGGTGAGCGCGTTCGTGTACTGCATGCCCGCGTTGCCCACGAAGCCGCGCAGCGGCGGGAGGTCACCGCCTTCGAGCCGGTCCCGGATCTCGGTGGCGGCCGAGCGGACGCTGTCCAGCGAGCCGAGGTCCGCCGAGACGTGCGAGACCGTGTGCCCGCCCGTGGCGAGTTCCGCGGCGAGCTGTGTGCCGGAGGACGCGCGGGCGACGACGAGGAGGTGCACGTCCGGCGACCGGCTCAGGATGTTCCTGGCGGCGACGCGGCCGATCCCGCGGCTCGCGCCCGTCATCACGATGGTGTGCTTCACGGAAGGCTCCTTCACTGCTGCGCCGATGCCGTCCGGCTCGGGCTCACGTCCACGTTCACCGCTCGCGCCACCGCCGGCCAGGGCCCTCCCCGTCACCAGGACTGGCAGTACCCAGGCTGATGCGGCGCCGCGCGGCGAGAATGGCCCCATGGCTTCTTCCTCCCGCTCCGCTTTCGGCGCCCTCGTGCGCGCCTGGCGAGACCGTCTCGCTCCGGCCGACGCCGGCTTCACCGTGACGGACGGCCGTCGTGCCCCGGGACTGCGCCGCGAGGAGCTCGCGCAACTGGCCGGGCTTTCCGTCGACTACGTCCTGCGCCTGGAACAGTCACGCGCCAGGAACCCCTCGGCCCAGGTCGTCGGCGCCCTCGCCCGGGCCCTGCAGCTCTCCCGCGCCGAGCGCGACCAGCTGTACCGCAGCGCCGGGCTCCTGCCGCCGCAGGACGGGACGGTCAGCACCCACGTGCCCGCGGGCGTCCAGCGGCTCGCCGCGCGTCTGGGCGACGTCCCGATCGGCGTGTTCAGCGCGGACTGGACCCTGGTGTGGTGGAACAGCATGTGGAGCGCCGTGTTCGGCGACGCCGCCGTCGTCCCGCCCTCCGAACGGAACCTCGCTCGTGCGCTCTTCGGCAACGGACTCGCACACGCCGCGATGCCGCCCGTCCAGTCCGAGCGCGGACCGGACGTCTTCGAGGCGTCGATCGTCGCCGACCTCAAGGACGCGGTGTCCCGCTATCCCGGGGACGCCCAGCTCGATCGACTCGTGCGGGAACTGCGCGGCGTGTCCGACGCCTTCGCTCATCACTGGGCCACGCGGACGGCATCCGCCCAACACACCACTGACCACAAGACGATCCGGCATCCGGAGGTCGGCGACATCCAGGTCGACTGCGACGTCCTCATCGTCCCCGGCGCCGACCTGCGCATGGTCACCTACACAGCGGCGACCGGAAGCACTGACGCGGGCAAGCTGGACCTTCTGCGCGTCGCAGGGGGCCAAACCGCCACCGCACCCCCTGACGGGCGGCCGCAGGACGTCGGCGACACCGTCGGCGGGCGGGTCGGTCCCGCTGCCTGACCGGGTGAGGGATCTCCGATGAGGTCGCCGATGCCCGCAAGCAAGCAGTTGTCATGTCGCGCAGGTGCGCACCGGCTTGTCCGGCGGAAGGAGCTTCACCTGTCCGGCGGGGACGCGCAGCGGCTTGTCGGTCGACGGGTTCCACAGGACCACGTTGCCGTCGCTGACACCGAACGAGAGGTAGGGAGTATCGGGCGTCACGGTCCCGCCCAGCTCGTTCAGGGCGCGGGCCGGGACGGTGGGCCGGACGCAGGTCCATTCCCCGGCGATACCGAAATACGGTGGCGCTGGGGTGTGGTGGGCGACTGCCTGCTTCAGCCTGTCCGCCGATCGTTCCGGTGACGAAAGCGTCCATTCGATGGAGAGAGTAGCCGCCAGAACAAGACTGAGGGTGGCACACGTCGCGGCGAAGACGCTCCTGGGGCGGATGAAGTGGAAGTAGCGCAGGATGCCCCAGGCCGCAACGACGAAGAGGACCGCGCCAAGGGTGGGCCACAGCAGTTTCACAGCCGCCGCGATCTGCCATACGCCGCTGGTCTCCGTCTCCTTCGGGGTCAGGGACAGCTCATCGGCGTAACTGTCCTGCAGGATACGTCCGGTGAGCGGCAGAGCGGCGACGAGCAAGGTGGCGATCACGGGCAGCGCACCGGCGACAAGGACCTGCCAACGCCAGCGGCGTCCCAGCAGGACCAGCCCGGTCGCGTAGAAGGCGATGCTCGCCGTCGCCAGCGCATATCTGGGATGTAGCCCGTCGAAGAGGCCGGGGATTCCCAGCGCGTAGCAGACGAAGGCCGAGGTCACAGCGGCGGAGGCGGCCAGGGAGCCGAGCGGGGTGCGGGTCAGCGGCAACGCGAGCGCTGTCCACCAGGCCGGGATCGCGCAGGCGAGTGCGAGAAGCCAGCACACCGCGGCCGCCGTGGGCCGGGCCTGCTGTGCCAACGTCAGGAAGAGGGCCATCGCGAACAGTGGCCCCACGAAGAGCGCGAGCGCCCGGTTGAGGGCGTCCTCGCGGTGTTGCACCGTCCCCGTCCGCCCGCGCCCGTCAAGTGGCCGTATACGCAGATCCGCACGTGGACCGTCCGTGGACATGTGCTGCGCGAGGTGCAGGGCAGCGTCCCTGCTGCCGTGCACACGGACGCGTACGTCGAGCAACCCCGACCGCGCGGCCGTCCAGTGTGCCGCCGCACGAAGCCGGCGAGTGAACCCATGCCCAGCCGTTGTCCCGGACAGGCGTTCCCCTCGGTGCACCTGCCACTCCGGCTCGATGAACCGGTCGGTCTCGGCTTGCCGGAACAGCCGACCGTAGATGACGACCTGTGCCGCCTTGCTCAGCTCGGCGACGTGCCAAGCTGCTTCACGGTCCGCGCGCCAGGAGGAACCGGTGACGGGTATCTCCACCCAGTGGAACTCGCTGATCTCGAAGTCGGCATCGAGCGCCCGACGGGCGACGCGGCGTTCCTTGGGTGTCAACTCACGGTGGTCCCAGCGGAGTTCATCGAGTCGACATCGGGCCTTCTCCCACTGCGGTCGGCCGCCTTGCAGCTCGACCAGGGTGGTCACCGTGCAGTCCGGGCCTTGGGGAGCCACTGCGTGCCCCTCCGTCCATGTCTGATCAGAATGCCCCAGCAGTGCCGTGATTGATCATGCCATGACCTTGCATCGGCAACCGCAAGGTGCTCTGCAGTGCGCTCAGGCTCACAGGTGCCCGGCGGGGCGCCTCCACCGGGCGGCCGGACCTGCATAACGTACTCAGAGATCACTACCTGCCCGGGAGTTCCCATGATCGGTACCCGCCGAAGGCCGTCGGACGCCCTTGAGGCGATCGAGCCTCCGGGCAACCTCGAGCTGGCCTTCGGCGTGGTGTCGGTGACGGCCCTGGTGGAGATCCTCGGTGCCCTGTCCGGGTCCGAGGTGTGGCTCCTCGGTCTCCTGGTCTTCCTTCCGGGTACGGCGTCGGCACTGTGCACCGTGCAGCAGACGAGGTTCGTGTCCACCTGGACCACGGTCTTCGTCACCCTCACCGTGCTGCTGCGCGGCAGTGACGTGGGCCGGTCGCTCGACCGTGCCCTGCTGGTGGTGCTCACTCTCGCCCTGGCGGTGACCTCCGTCTACGCCTGCCACCGCCGTATCAGGCGCGAGCACGAGATGCTCCGCCTGCGCTCCACCGCCGCCGCCATGCAGCGGCACATCCTGCACCCCCTGCCCCTGGTCACCGCCGACGTCCTGGTCAACGGCGTCTACGAACCCGTACAGGAGGACCGGCTCGTCGGCGGTGACATCTACGAGGTCGTGGCCTCGCCGTGGGGGACACGGGTGCTGATCGGTGACGTGCAGGGCAAGGGACTGGCCGCCGTGGGGGCCGCGTTCGCCGTCATCGGCACCTTCCGCGAGGCGGCCCACCGGGAGGCCACGCTCACCGCGCTCGTCGACGCCATGGACGCCTCCGTCGTCCGGCACAACTCCTACGCCGAACAGAACGGCGACGAGGAGCGGTTCGTCACCGCGCTCGTCGTCTCCGTCGACGCCCACACCGAGGCTCAGGTCGTCAACTGCGGGCACATCCCACCCCGGTTGGTGCACGACGGCATCGTCACCACGCCGCCGCTGGATTCGGGTGTCCCGCTCGGTCTCGCCGACCTGGCCTCCGAACCGACCACCGTGGGCTGGTTCGAGTTCCCAGCCGGTTCGACACTGCTGCTGACCACCGACGGCCTCACCGAGACCCGCGCCGCCGACGGCACGTTCTACCCGGTCGACGAGCGGCTGACCGAACACCTCGCCCTCTCCCCCACCCAACTGCCCCAGGCCCTGTACCAAGACGCCCGCGCCTTCGCCGGCAGCGCCGGCCAGCACGACGATGTCGCCGTCCTGACCGTCCGCCGCTCTCCGTACGGCTGAGCGAGGGCGCAGGTCAAGCCCAGGCAGTGACCGGTACGAACGAGCTGTCCTGCCGGAAGAGGTCGGTCCCGTTCGAGCGTTCCACGCGGAGCTGGTAGGCGTAGTGGCGCAGGTAGTGCCCCGGGTAGTTGTACGACTCGAAGCGGACGGAGCCCGACGCCGTGCCGGCCCGGAGGAGGAACGTGGCGTCCCTGGCGAAGGTGCTCGTGCCGTCGTTGGGGTCGAAGCGGGCGCGGAAGTCCCAGTGGCGCAGGTAATTGCCGGCCGCGTCGCGGAAGGAGCAGCCGTTCGTGTCGGCGAGGCCGGCGACGACCGTGAAGGTGGCGGCCTGTTTCTCGGCGGTGGTGCTGGAGCCGCTGACCACGGGCAGGTTGAGGAGCGCCGACTGCTGCTGCCAGTAGCGGGTGGAGTAGTTGGCCGACCGGAAGGAGCGGGTGGTGTTCCGTGCCAGGCTCGGGCCGCCCGAGACCGTCTCCTTCACCACGGTGAAGTGCCGTGCCGTGCCGGAGATCGCGGGCAGTGCGGCCGGTGCCGACCAGGTGGCGAAGGTGTCGTGGCTGTCGCTGTAGTAGTAGTTGCCGTCGCCGTAGCCGTCGAAGAAGATCCGCCAGCCGCCGTTGTCCAGCTGGACCAGCGCGGGGCCCTCGCGGTAGCTGCCCCAGCCCGCCCAGTCGCCGGTCCTGCGGATCGTGTACGGGCCGGTGAGGTTCGAGGCGGTGGCGTACTCGATGTACTTCGTCGTCTCGTTCTTCGGGAAGGCGTGGTACGTCGAGCCGACCTTCACGATGAACGTGTCGATGTGGTTGGCGCCGATGCCGGAGAGGGCGACTGGTGAACTCCATGCCGTGAGAGCGGAGTTCGTGGCCCTCAGCCGGTACGGCGTGAAGATCCACTCGTCGTTCGTGGTGGAGCAGGACACGATGACGTTGACGCTGCCGTCGCTGTCGACGAACCATTCGGGCGCCCAGGCGCGGGAGAGGTTCGCGATGGGGACGGTGTAGTCGTACAGGAACGACCAGTTGGCGCGGTCGGAGCTGCGGGCGAAGCCGATGGTCGTGCTGGTGTCCTGCCAGGTGTGCGTGGTGTAGGTGACGTAGTAGAAACCGTCGGTGTGTCTGAGAACGCTCGCGTCGCGGATCCGGCCCGCCGGTGGTGTGTACGCGGAGGAGCGCAGCAGCCGGAAGTCGGTGGCGTCGTCCGACTGGTAGACGTTGACCGTGCCGTCATCGCTGTTGAGGAACGGCACGATCGTGTAGCGGGTGGCCGAGCCGTTCGGGGGCGCGGCGGCCAGGGCGCTGCCGAGCATCCCGGGGGCTTCGCCGAGCAGCAGCGCCGAGGCGGGCAGGGCGGCCACGGCGCGCAGCAGGGTACGGCGGGACGGGCTGGCGGGTCGGGGGGTCATGTGCGGCTCGCTCTCGACTCAAGGTGTCGAAATACCGAACAAGGTTCGGAAAGTCGGTCAGAAGGTAGAGCTGAGGCAGAAGTGCGTCAATGGTTTTGTACGAGAGCCGCAGAGTCCCGAAGGGATCGGTGAACATCCACTCCGTCGCCGCCGTTCCGCCACCGGCCACCGGACGTTACCGTTCGGTAGACCACACGCTTCCGGAGGTGTCCGCATGACGCTCGACCGCGCCGCAGGCCTGACGGAGACCGCCCGTGCGCTGACCGCCGGGGAGGTGACGTCCCGCGCCCTGGTGGAGCTCACGCTGGCGCGGATCGAGGCGACGCAGGGCAGCCTCAACGCCTTCCGGATCGTCCGGGCCGAGGCGGCGCTCGCCGAGGCCGACGCGGCTGACCGGGAACTGGCCATAGGCACCCGCAAGCCGCTGCTCGGCGTCCCCGTGGCGGTGAAGGACGACATGGACGTGGCCGGCGAGCCGACCGCCTTCGGCTGCCGCGGGGAGTTCCCGCCGGTCGCCGAGGACGGCGAGGCGGTACGGCGGCTGCGCGCGGCCGGGGCCGTGATCATCGGCAAGACCAACACGTGCGAGTTCGGGCAGTGGCCCTTCACCGAGGGGCCCGCCTTCGGCGCGACCCGCAACCCGTGGAGCACGGAGCACACGCCCGGCGGGTCGTCCGGCGGCTCGGCCGCCGCGGTCGCCGCCGGGCTCGTACCCGCCGCGCTCGGCTCGGACGGGGCCGGCTCGGTGCGGATCCCGGCCGCGTGGACCCATCTGGTCGGCATCAAACCGCAGCGCGGCCGGGTCTCCACCTGGCCGCGCGGCGAGTCCTTCCAGGGCATCACCGTCAACGGCACCCTGGCCCGTACGGTCGCCGACGCGGCCCTGCTGCTGGACGCGGCGAGCGGCAACCACGCGCAGGACCCGCACCGGCCCCCGGCCGTCGACGCGTCGGCGGCCGTCGGCCGCGATCCCGGGCGGCTGCGGATCGCGCTCTCCCTCAAGCCGCCCTTCACGGCGGTGCCCGCCCGGCTGCTTCCCGAAGTCCGGACCCGGATCGTCGAACTCGCCGAGCGGCTGGCCGCGTTGGGGCACACGGTCGAGGAGGCGGATCCGCCGTACGGGCAGATCGGGCTGACCTTCGTGCCGCGGGCCACGGCCGGGATCGCCGAGCGGGTGGGCGAGGCGCCCTTCCCGGCGCTGCTGGACCGGCGCACCCGGGACGCGGCCCGGCTGGGCCGGCTGCTCGGCGGGGCCCCACTGCGGGCGGCCCGGCGGGCGGAGGCCGTCCTGCACCGCCGTATCGGAGGGTTCTTCACCTCGTACGACGTCGTCCTCGCGCCCACGACCGCCGCTCCGCCGCCCCGGATCGGCGCCCTGCTCGAACTCAGCGGTTTCGCCACCGACCGCGCGATGATCGCCGCCTGTCCGTACGCCTGGCCGTGGAACGTGCTGGGCTGGCCGGGCGTCAATGTGCCCGCCGGATTCACGGCGGACGGCCTGCCCGTCGGGGCGCAGCTGCTGGGGCCGGCCGACAGCGAGCCGCTTCTGGTGCAGGTGGCGGCCCAGCTGGAGGCGGAGCTGCGCTGGTACGAGAAGTGGCCGTCGCCGCCGGTCACGGCACGTTCCGCTGCCGTCTGAGCGACCGTACGCTGTCTGTCATGGCGGACATGTTCGCCAAGGCGCTCACCATGGGCGGCACGGGACTGGGCCTAGCCCGCCAGCTGCTCGCGTCGATGAACCAGAACGGGCAGGCACCGAAGGAGACCCCGCCGCTCAACGGGCTGGCCCAGAAGGTGGCGATGGACGACAAGTGACCCGTCGGGCGCGGTCACGGGGGCAGCCTCTAAGGTGCCCCCGTGAGAACGTTTACCGACGGAAACGCCCCGGGCCGCGACGGCCCCACCGCCACCACCGAAGCCGACCCTCGCGCGGTCGGCAGAGTACGCACCGAGTACTCACCCGCCTACGACGGCGACCCCGACCCGGGCGAGATCGTCTGGACCTGGGTGCCCTTCGAGGAGAACGACGGGCGCGGCAAGGACCGCCCGGTGCTCGTGGTCGCCCGCGAGCCTTCGGGGACCTTCCTGGCCGTGCAGTTGTCCAGCAAGCGGCACGACGGCCAGCGGGAGTGGGTGCCGATCGGCAGCGGGCCGTGGGACCGTTCCGGCCGGGAGTCGTGGGTCGACGCGGACCGGGTGCTGCGCCTGCACGAGGACGGTATGCGCCGGGAGGCCTGCGCGCTGGACCGTATGCGGTTCAACCTGGTCAGGCGACGGCTGCAGGAGCGCTACGGCTGGACCTGAAAGGTCTTCTCGAAGGCGCCCAGTACCGCGCGCTCCCGGGTCCGGTCCAGGATCCCGAACACCACGTGCTCGAAGGTCTCCGCGAACCGCCCGCCGGGCTCCAGCAGCGCCCGGAACGCCCCCGCCACCTGGGCCGGGTCGTTGCGGAACACCCCGCAGCCCCAAGCGCCCAGCACAAGTCGGCGGTAACCGTGGGCAGCGGCCGTCTCCAGGACCCGTTCGGCCCGGACGGCCAGGGCACGCGGCAGCTCGGAGGCCCTTTCGGGTGCCGTGCGCAGCACCACGCCCGCGTTGGGCGCGGGCGAGGTCAGGAAGCCTGCGGTGTACGGCTCGTCCAGCAGCCCGCCCCGGTCGTCACGGAAGACGGGCACGGCGGGCGAGTGGATGACACGGTCCGTGTAGAACGGGTCGCGGTGGGCGCGGTGGTGGTCGTAGTACGCGCGGGCCTGGAGCAGGCAGGTGTACAGCGCGGAGGCCCGGCACAGGGCCTCCTCCTGGGCCTGGGCGCCGTTCAGGTAGCCGCCGCCGGGATTGCGGGCCGAGGCGAAGTTCAGCACGGCCACGTCCCCGCCGAGCCGGCGGGCGGCCTCCAGGCTGCTCTCGCCCGTGACCTCGATCTGCGTCTGCGTCTGCGTCTGCGTCTGCGTCACCCGAACGGAGCGCACCGGTACCGGTTCCGGCCCGTACAGGCGCGTGCCCTCGCGCGCCGCCCGCAGTTCCCCGGCGATCGACACCTCGCGGCCGTTCGGCGCCCGGTAGGCCCCCGCCGCCACGATCTCCTCGGTCTGCCGCGCGATACCGCGCAGGCGCGCGCTCACGGCGCCACCCCCGTACGCGCCGTGACCGCGCGCCCCGCGGTCTTCTTTGTCGTGCTCACGCAGGCATCGTGGGTGATGCCGGAGCCGCGGCGCAACGGAGTTTCCGTCGTCGGGGAACGCCGGGGAAAGTCCCGGGAAACGTCCGGCCGGCCTCGATGACCGGCCCGGAACGCGCCGGTTCGCCCCCTTGTGCCGAGCGGCGTGAAGGTCTTGGGTGGAACGAGTGATCCCGGCCCGGGCCGCCAAGAGCCCGGACCGGTGGCATGGTGGAATCTCAGGAGGATCCCGACATGTCCGATTCGGTTAGTGGCTGTACCGAGCCACCCACCGCACTGTCCGCCGCAGACGTCGAGGCCCTGGTCCGCGGCATCTGCTTCAAAACCGGCCCGCCACGCCGCCTCGGGGTCGAGGTGGAATGGCTCGTCCACGAGCTGCGCGCACCGCAGCTCCCCGTCACACCCGAACGACTCGAAGCGGCCTACGCCGCAGTACGGAACCTGTCCCTGAGGTCGGCGCTCACCGTGGAGCCCGGCGGCCAGCTGGAGCTGAGCTCGCCCCCCGCCGCCTCGCTGACGGAGTGCATCGCCACCGTCTCCGCCGACCTCGACGCCGTCCGCACGGTCCTGCGCGAGAAGGACCTCGCGCTCGTCGGCCTCGGCCACGATCCCTGGCACGAACCCCGCCGGTTCCTGCGCGAACCGCGCTACGACGCCATGGAGCGCTGCCTGGACCGCACAGGCCCCTCCGGCCGCGCCATGATGTGCACCTCCGCCTCCGTGCAGGTGTGCCTGGACGCCGGCCACGAGGAGCCCGGGCCCCTGGGCCTGGTGCGGCGCTGGTGGCTGGCCCATCATCTGGGCCCGGTCCTGGTGGCCGCGTTCGCCAGCTCCCCGCTCGCCGGGCACCGGCCGACCGGATGGATGTCCACCCGGCAGCTGCTGTGGACACGGATCGGCGCCGGCCGGGCGGGCGGACCGCCGCTGGACACCGACCCGCGCGGCGCCTGGGCCCGGCACGTGCTGGACTCCCCCGTGATGTGCGTACGGCGGGACGGCGCGCCCTGGGACGTCCCCAAGGGGCTCACCTTCCGGGAGTGGATCCGGACGGGGGTGCCGAGACCGCCCACGAGGGAAGACCTCGACTACCACGTCACGACGCTGTTCCCGCCGGTCAGGCCCCGCGGCCACCTGGAACTGCGCATGATCGACGCGCAGCCCGGGGACGACGGCTGGATCGTGCCGCTGGCCGTGACGGCGGCGCTGTTCGACGACCCGGAGGCCGCCGAGACCGCCTACCGGGCCGTGAAGCCGCTGGCCGAGCGGACGCTGGGGCTGCCCGCGCCGCACAACCCGCTGTGGCTCGACGCGGCCCGCGGCGGGCTGGCCGACGCCGAACTGCGCGAGGTGGCCGTCACGTGCTTCACGACCGCGCTGGAAGCCCTGCCCCGGCTCGGCGCCGAGCCCGAGGTCATGGAAGCCGTCTCGGCCCATCTGGACCGCTATGTCGTCCGGGGCCGCTGCCCCGCCGACGACCTGCTCGACCGACAGCGCGGCACGGACGGCCGCGCCCACGGGAAGGACATCCGCCCATGACCGACACCGATCCCGCCGTCGACGTTGATGCCGTCGACCCCGAGATTCTGCGCGAGCGCGCCGTCGCCTCGCTGGTCGTCGCCCGCGACCGCACCACCCTGCTGACGAGCTGTGTCGAGGAGCCCGACCTGACCGCGCAGCACTCGCCGCTGATGTCGCCGCTGGTGTGGGACCTGGCGCACATCGGCAACCAGGAGGAACAGTGGCTGCTGCGGGCAGTCGCCGGGCACGAGGCGATACGGCCCGAGATCGACAGCCTCTATGACGCCTTCGAGCACCCGCGGGCCGAGCGGCCGAAGCTGCCCCTGCTGTCGCCCGGGGAGGCACGCACCTACGCGGCCGACGTCCGCGGCCGGGCCCTGGACGTGCTGGAGCGGGCCGCGTTCCACGGGACGCGGCTGACGGAGGCCGGGTTCGCCTTCGGGATGATCGCGCAGCACGAACAGCAGCACGACGAGACCATGCTGATCACGCATCAGCTGCGCAGGGGCCCGCAGGCCCTGACCGCGCCCGACCCGGAACCGGCGCCGCTGTTCACCGGCCCGTCCGAGGTCCTGGTCCCGGGCGGCCCGTTCACGATGGGCACCTCCGGCGAGCCGTGGGCCCTGGACAACGAGCGCCCCGCGCACCGGCGCGAGGTCGCGCCGTTCCACATCGACACCACGCCGGTGACGAACGGCGCGTACCAGGCGTTCATCGAGGACGGCGGTTACGACGACCCGCGCTGGTGGACCACGGACGGCTGGGCCCACATCCGCCGGAACTCCATCGCCCACCCGCTGTACTGGCGGCGGGACGGCAGGCAGTGGCTGCGCCGGCGCTTCGGCCTCACCGAGGTCGTGCCGCCCGACGAGCCGGTGCTGCACGTGTGCTGGTACGAGGCCGACGCCTACGCCCGCTGGGCCGGACGCCGGCTGCCCACCGAGGCCGAGTGGGAGAAGGCGGCCCGGTACGACCCGGCCGGTGACCGTTCCATGCGCTATCCGTGGGGCGACGCCGACCCGGGGCCTGAGCACGCCAACCTCGGCCAGCGGCACCTGCGTCCGGCACCGGCCGGGAGCTATCCGGCCGGCGAGTCCCCGCTCGGCGTACGGCAGCTGATCGGCGACGTGTGGGAGTGGACGGCGAGCGACTTCCTGCCGTACCCCGGGTTCCGGGCGTTCCCGTACAAGGAGTACTCGGAAGTCTTCTTCGGGCCCGACTACAAGGTGCTGCGCGGCGGTGCGTTCGCCGTGGACGCGGTGGCCTGCCGGGGCACGTTCCGCAACTGGGACCATCCCATCCGGCGGCAGATCTTCTCCGGGTTCCGCACGGCCCGCTCGGAGGAGGTCTGATGTGCCGTCATGTGGCGTACGTGGGGCCGGAGGAGCCGCTCGGGCGGCTCCTGGTGGAGCCCCCGCACGGCGTGTACCGGCAGTCGTGGGCGCCCCGGCGGCAGCGGTACGGGACGGTCAACGCCGACGGTTTCGGCGTCGGCTGGTACGCCGAGGGTGACCCGGTGCCGGCGCGCTACCGCCGGGCCGGGCCGATCTGGGCGGACCTGTCGTTCGCCGATCTCGCGCGGGTCGTACGGACGAACGCGCTGCTCGCGGCGGTGCGGGACGCGACCCTGTCGGGCGCGGACGCGGAGGCCGCGGCGGCGCCGTTCGCCGCGGGGACCTGGCTGTTCAGCCACAACGGCGCGGTCAAGGGCTGGCCCGGCTCGCTCGCCCCGGTGTCCCGGAGCCTGCCGCCCGAGGACCTGCTGTCGCTGGAGGCCCGCAACGACTCGGCGCTCGTGTGGGCCCTGGTGCTGGCCCGGCTGCGCGGCGGTGACGAGGAGGGCCAGGCCATGGCCGACACCGTCCTGGAGGTCGCCGCCGCGGCCCCCGGCTCCCGGCTGAACCTCCTGCTCACCAACGGCGACACCATCACCGCGACCGCCTGGGGCGACACCCTCTGGTACCTCACCCGGCCGGGCGGCGGCACGGTCGTGGCCTCCGAGCCCTACGACGACGATCCGCACTGGCAGGAGGTCCCCGACCGCACCCTTCTCGCGGCGAGCCGCACGGACGTGCTGCTCACGCCGCTGAAGGAGCCGGCCGACGCCCTCGTCCCCGAACCGTTGAAGGAGCCCCGTACGTGAGCCCGTTCCGCCTCACCCGCACCCTGCCCGAGGACGCCACGGACGCCGCGCTGCGCGCCGACGTCCACCGGGGTCTCACCGGCACCCCCAAGACGCTGCCGCCGAAGTGGTTCTACGACGCGCACGGCAGCGACCTGTTCGAGAAGATCACGGAACTGCCCGAGTACTACCCGACGCGCGCCGAGCGGGAGATCCTGCTCGCGCGCTCCGGCGACATCGCCGCGGCGACCCGGGCCCGCACCCTGGTCGAACTCGGCTCCGGGTCCTCCGAGAAGACGCGGCATCTGCTCGACGCCCTCACGGACCTGCGCACCTACGTCCCCGTCGACGTCAGCGAGAGCGCCCTCACCCAGGCCGGGCAGGCGCTCGTCGCCGAGCGGCCGGGGCTCGACGTGCACGCGCTGATCGCCGACTTCACCGCGGAACTGACGCTGCCGGACACGCCGGGGCCCCGGCTGGTGGCGTTCCTCGGCGGCACGATCGGCAATCTGCTGCCCGCCGAGCGTGCCGCGTTCCTGGCGGTCGTGCGGGGCATGCTCGCCCCGGGCGACGCCCTGCTGATGGGCACGGACCTGGTCAAGGACGAGGAGGTGCTGGTCCGGGCGTACGACGACGCGGCCGGGGTGACGGCCGCGTTCAACAAGAACGTGCTCACGGTGATCAACCGTGAGCTCGGCGCCGATTTCGAGCCCGCCGCGTTCGACCACGTGGCGCGGTGGGACGCCGAGCACGAGTGGATCGAGATGCGGCTGCGCTCCCGTACGGCGCAGACGGTCAAGGTGCCGGCGCTCGGCCTCGCCGTCGACTTCGCGGCGGGCGAGGAGCTGCGGACCGAGGTGTCGGCGAAGTTCCGGCAGGAGGGTGTGCGGACCGAACTGTCGGCGGCGGGGCTGGACCTGGCGCACTGGTGGACGGACGATGCGGGCCGGTTCGCGCTGTCGCTGAGCATGGCGCGCTGACACCCGGCGAGCGATGTCTCGCGCTTCGCCGCCGTGTGGGGCACGGTGGAGTGACGCGTGGCACATCCGCCCCAGGACGTCACCGCACGTCACTGCACGTCACGGAAATTCAGCAGAAGAGGAGCAGCGGCATGTCGAACCACACCTACCGGGTCACGGAGATCGTCGGGACCTCGCCCGAGGGCGTCGACGCGGCCATCCGCAACGGCATCGGCCGAGCCTCGCAGACCCTGCGCAACCTGGACTGGTTCGAGGTGACCCAGGTGCGCGGCCAGCTCGAGGACGGGCAGATCGCGCACTGGCAGGTGGGGCTCAAGGTGGGCTTCCGGCTGGAGGAGGGCGAGTAGCCAAGAGCGTGCGCTCTCAGGTCCGGCCTTCCCGCTCCTGAGCCGCCTTCAGCTCGGCGGACCGGGCGGCCCAGTCGGCCCGGACGACGGTGAAGCCCGCGCGCCGGGCGTCCTCGCAGACCAGTTCGTCGTCGTCCACGAGGACGCGGATCTCACGCGTGCGGGCGAGCCGTCGCAGGATCTCCAGTTTGGTGACCCGGGCGGGCCTGCGGTCGGCGTTAGACCGCATGTGGACGCGCCCTTCGGGCAGCCCTTGCGCGGCCAGCCAGTCGAGCGTGTCGCGCCGGCAGCGCTCGGGCCGGCCGGTGAGGTAGACGATCTCGCACTCCCGCGCGCTCTGCCGGACCATCGCGATGCCCTCGGGGAGCGGCGGGTCCTGCGGGGCCGCCGCGAAGAACCCGTCCCAGTCACGCGGCCTGCGCTCCAGGAACCGCTGCCGGTGCGCGGTGTCGGCAAGGGTGTTGTCCAGGTCGAACACGGCCAGCGGGGTCCTGCTGTGCTCATCACTCACACAGCCCACCCTAGTGCCGCGGCACCAGGCCGTGTCCGCCCGGCACTTCCCGTCGTCGCCCGGCAACCTTCACCCCCCGGGCGGCCACTGTTCTGCGACATCGAGCAGGCAGAGGCGGGAGGCCGTATGCGCAACACAAGGATCTGGTCGGCGGCGGTGACGGGGGCGGCGCTGGCCATGGCGCTGGGCGGTCCGGCGGGGCCGGCGGTCGCCGCGGGCACGACCCTGGTCGTGGCGCCGAACGGGGACGACTCCGCCCCCGGCACGCTCGCCCGGCCGCTGAAGACCATCCAGCGGGCGGTGGACCTGGCGAAGCCCGGCGACACCGTCAGCGTGCGCGGCGGGACGTACGCCCTCACGGACAACATCACGGTCACCACCTCGGGGACCGCGTCCCAGCCCATCACCCTCGCCGCCCACCCGGGCGAGCGCGTGGTCGTCGACGGCGAGAGACTGCCCGCGAGCCACACCCCGGCCGGCGGCAGCATCCCGCGTGCCGAGCGCGGGGCGATCCACATGGAGGCGTCGCACTGGCGGATCTCGGATCTGGAGATCGTCAACGGCCCGTACGGGGTCTACTGCGACGGCTGCGACGGCAACGTCTTCTCGCGCCTGAGCACGCACGACAACTACGAGTCCGGCTTCCAGCTCCAGGGCGCCTCCAGCGGCAACCAGATCCTGAACCTGGACAGTTACGGCAACCGCGACCCGCGCAAGAACGGGGAGAGCGCCGACGGCCTGGCCATCAAGGAGGGCAGCGGCACGGGCAACGTGGTACGCGGCGCCCGGCTCTGGAACAACGTCGACGACGGCTTCGACGCCTGGGAGTTCGCCTCCCCGGTGACGATCGAGAACACGGTGGCGTACGGCAACGGGTTCAACCGCTGGAACTTCCCCGACTTCGCGGGTGACGGCAACGGCTTCAAGCTCGGCGGCGGCAGCCCGGCCCCGGCAGTGGCCCACACCGTGCGCGACAGCGTCTCCTTCAAGAACGCGAAACACGGCTTCACCGACAACGGCAACCCCGGCTCCCTCGCCCTGAGCCGCAACTCCACGTACGGCAACGCCGGTACGGGTTTCGACGCCGACGTCTCGGGCGGGACCGCCCGGCTCACCGGCAACCTCTCCATCGCGGACCAGCGCGCGGCAGCCGTGGGGGCGAAGACGGTCGCCAGCGGCAACTCCTGGAACATCGGCGGCACATGGAACGCCTCCTCGGTGCTGAGCACCGACCCGGGTCCGCTCACCGGCCCCCGGGCGGCGGACGGCTCGCTGCCGAAGGCGCCGGCGTTCCTCGTCCCACGGTCCAACGCCGCCGTCGGCGCCCGTTTCTGATCCGGCTCATTTGAGACAGCCTGGCCGGATAAATGGTCCGGACTATTCGCCGGAAACTCCTTTCGCGCAGGCCGTCGCAGTACCGTCAACCCTTCACCGGGTACGTGAACGAGCCATGACCACAAGTCAATTGACCATCACAGTTGATGGCTCAAGCACAGCACTGACATACTCCGCACTCAGCCTCGCCACCACCCGTGGCCGGGGCTGGTCGGGGATCTCCACACAGAGCCCCGAGGCCGTCCGCGTGATTCCGAACAGCGAGTTTTTCGATTTCACGAGCCCCCCACAGAGCCCGCACCCCCTCACCACGTCCGGCATCCCTCCACCCTGCTCGAAAGCCGGACGCCACACTGCCCCCGAAGGGGTCGAGTGCGGGGCACGAAGCAGCGAAGAAGGTGCGCCTGTGCCCGAATTCCCACCCCGGCGGGAAGACACTCCCACATTCCCGCTTCCGCACATCGAACACACACCGCCGTCTCGCATATCCGACCATCCCGAATTCCACTCACTGCGTCGCGCGCAGCGCCGGTTCGGCACCCGGGCGACGATCCTGTCCGCCGGCGGATTCCTGCTGTATGTACTCCTGTCGAGTTTTGTTCCCGCGGTGATGAACCAGCCGCTGTTCGGCCACCTCACGATCGGACTCACCCTCGGACTCGGGCAGTTCGTCATCATGGGCGTGACCGCCTGGTGCTATGTCCGGCACATGCGCAGCCGCGTCGATCCGCTCGCCCGCGGTCTCAGGTCCCGTCAGTACGAGAACGACAACCGCCACGCCCGTTCGGCCTCGGCGCCGCAGGGGGCCGGGCAGCCCCTCCAGCACGGCACGAGGGGGTTCCGCACGTGGTGACGACCGCCGCCGCCATCGACGACAGCAGCCTGCAGCTGACGTTCGTCCTGTTCCTGACCGTGGTCGTGATCACCCTGTTCACGGCACTGCTGACGGCCCCTCAACGCGACGAGATCAGCGAGTTCTACCTCGGCAACCGCACCATGTCGCCGTTGCGCAACGGCCTGGCCATGTGCGGCGACTACCTGTCCGCCGCCACCCTGCTGGGCAGTACCGGACTGGTCGCCCTGACCGGCTACGACGGACTGATGTACCTCGGCGGCACCACCGTCGCCTGGATGATGGTGCTGTTGCTGATCGCCGAACCCCTGCACCGCACGGGCAAGTTCACACTGGGCGACACGGTGGCGCTGCGCCTGCCCCGGCAGCAGCGGCCGGTACGGGTCGCCCTCGCGGTCTGCATCCTGGCCATCGCGACGCTCTACCTGGTGGCCCAACTCGTCGGCAGCGTGGCGCTGTTGACGCAGTTCACCGGAGCCCCGAGCGCCACCACGCGTACGCTGTGCGTGGCCGTGATCGGTACGTTCGTGATCCTGTACGCCTCCCTCGGCGGCATGCCCGGTGCCACGGTCATCCAGATCATCAAGGCCGTGATGCTGGTGGTGGGCGTGCTGTTCACCGCGGGCTGGGTGCTGTACCACTTCGACTGGAACCCCAACGCGCTGCTCGAGAGGGCGGCCGAACGCAGCGGCACCGGCCTGCAGCTCCTCGAACCCGGGCAGCGCTACGGCGGGAGCGTCAGCAACAAGCTGGACTTCTTCAGCCTCGAACTGGCCATCGTCCTCGGCCTCGCCGCCCTCCCGCACGTGCTGATGCGGCTGCTCGCCCCGCGCAAGAGCGGCGTGCTGCGCTCCTCCCTCCTGTGGGCCGTCGGCCTGGTCGGCGCGGTCTGTTTCGGGGCCGGCATCCTCGGCCTCGGCGCCACCGCGCTCCTCGGCCGGGACACCATCGAGAACACGGACCGCACCGGCAACGCCTCCGTCCTGCTGCTCGCCCACGAGCTGGGCGGCAGCGTGCTCACCGCGCTGCTGACCTGCCTGGCCTATCTGACTCTGCTCGCCGTTGCGGTGGGCCTCACCCTGGCCGCGGCCTCGTCCCTCGCGCACGACCTGTACAGCGAGGTGATCCGCAAGGGCCAGGCCAGTGAGACGGAGGAACTGACCGTGGCCCGGCTGTCCGGTGCGGTCATCGGCATCCTCGGCATCCTGCTGGCCCTCGTCGCCTGGGGGGCGAACACCGCGACGCTCGCCTTCCTCGCCTTCGCCATCGCGGCGTCCGCGATCCTGCCGACGATCATCTACACCCTCTTCTGGCGGCGCTTCACGGCGAAGGGGGCGCTGCTCAGCCTCTACGGCGGCCTGGCCACCTCCGTCCTGCTCGCCGTGTTCTCCCCCGTCGTCTCCTCCGCCCCGGCCTCCTTCTACCCCGACGTCGACTTCGCCTGGTTCCCGCTCCAGAACCCGGGCATCGTCTCCATCCCCGCGGGCTTCCTGCTGGGGTGGCTCGGCACGGTGCTGGACAAGGGCCCGGCCGAGGAGAGCACCACGCACGAGGAGTTCGAGGTGCGCATGCTGGTGGGCGCCGACGACTGACGCGCACCAGGGGCATCGGCGGCCGGACACCGCGGACACATATTGTTAATGGGATCCATTTTCATGTAGCGTCCTCGGTGCCCGTCCACCGAGGAGGAGTCCCATGGCTGTCCCGAAGCGGAAGATGTCCCGCAGCAACACCCGTCACCGCCGCGCCCAGTGGAAGGCGGCCACCCCGACGCTGGTCCCGGTCACCGTCGACGGCGTCCGCCACCTCGTACCGCAGAACCTGGTCAAGGCCTACGAGCGCGGGCTGCTGCGCCCCGAGAGCTAGGAGGGGTCACGGCGTGACCACGGGGTCCGGGTGCGCGGCGAGCCAGTGCTGCAGTTCGGCGTGGCGGAACTGGTAGGCCGGACCGGAGTAGCGCATGAGGCCTGCCGCGCAGGCCCAGTCCAGGAAGCGGCCCAGCCGGAAGGGCAGCCGCCGGCGCGCGCACAGCAGGAAGACCAGGTAGCGCCGCGCGGCACTGAGACCCGACGCCTGGCCGGAGGCGATCGCGGTCGCCGCTCCGACGACGAGACCGGTGCTCGGCTCCAGCGACAGCGCCACCGTGCCGCCGACGGCCAGTCCGCCGAACAGCCCGGTGGAGACGGCGTAGACGAGTCCGTAGACGGTGTCGTCGCGCAGCGCGACCGGAGGGCTGACCGCCGTCGTGGGCGCCGCCCCGCGCAGCCCGGCCGCCACACTGAACCGGAAACCGGCGCCCAGCCCGGAGACCCAGCTGGTGACCGTCCCGACGGCGAGCGCGGCCGAGGGGTGGCCCGCCGCCGCGATCGCCGCGCCGACCGCGAGCCCGGCGGCGACGCCGACGAAGGTGGCGAGGACGGGATTGACGACGAGCCCCAGCACGAACGGCCCCCGGAGGCCGGGCATGTGCCGCTTCTGCCAGTCCAGCCTGCTGGGGCTGAGGGCGAGCGCGGCAGCCAGTCCGCACGCCACGGCCAGGGCCAGCACACCCGCCGCGGCCTCACCCGGCTCGGGGGTCAGCCAGGCGGCGGGCAGGACCGCGCTGATCGTGCAGAACGTGAGCAGCGCGTCCGCCACCCGCACCCTGCGGGGGCCGGCCAGCGGCCACAGGCCGTGCACGGTGATGTCGGTGGTCGGATAGGCCGTCGCGCCGGTTCCGGTCAGATGCCCGGTCAGGTGATGCAGCCAGCGGTGGACCTGCGTCGGCGGGTAGCGAGCGGGGGCCGGGTCGCCGGCCGCGGGTTCGACGGCTGCCTGGATGTAGCGGGCCAGCAGATGCCGGTCGAGTGCGTCGGTGTCGCGCAGCGTGAGCAGCTCCGCCGGGTCCCCGTGGTAGCGGTAGACGGTGGCGGTCAGGCCGAGCCGCCAGGGGGTCGACAGGATCTGGGCGTGCACGCAGGACGGCTGTGCGTCGAGGTGGTCCAGCAGGCACTGCCAGCGGTCCTGGTCACGGCAACGGTCGCGCAGGTAGGTCAGCGCGGGCTCGGACGCCACGGGCGCGATGACCACCAGCGCGGCGTCGACCAGGGGTTCGTGCGCCAGCAGCGCGTCGTAGTTCGCGATCCGGCTGGTGAGCACGAGGGGGCCCGCCTCCAGGCCCCGCTGGTAGGCGTTCAGGTGCTGTACGGCGGCCCGCGCACGCGGTGCGTCCGGGTCCGGCGAGCCGTCGTCGCGTGGGGGATCCATCTCGTCCAGGCCGTCCAGGACGGGCAGCACCATGCCGTGGTCCACCAGCCGCTCCGCCATCTCCCGGGGCCAGTCCAGGGCCTGCGTGAGGTGGTCGGCCAGCAGTCCGGGCAGGGTGTGGGCGGTGTCCCACTGGGCCATGGGGATGCGCACGGGCACCGGGTCGGTGTCGGCGCGGTCGGCGGCCAGGGCCAGGACGAGCTCCAGGGCCAGAACCGTCTTGCCGGAGCCGGGGGCGCCGGCGATGACGAGCCGCCGGGGCCGGGTGGCCCGGAAGAACCCCGCTATGTCCGGGTCCGCGCCGGCGCCGTCGGAGTCGCGAAAGGTCCGTCCCGCCCCCGGGGCGTCGGCCGCGGGCCCCGGCACCGCCCGCAGCGTGTAGCTCAGGTCGATGCGCCGGGTGTCGCGGCCGAGCAGCTGGTGACGCAGCTTGCCTTCGCTCTGCTGGACTTGAACGGCCAGCGTCGCGGCCCACTGCCGCACCAACTCGGCGTCCGTCCCCTGCACCGGGCGCCGCAGCGCCGCCACCGCGGCCACCAGCCCCGCGACCCCGAGCGGCAGCCCGAGCAGCCCGGCGGTGTCGGCCGGCTCGAGCCCGCCGCGCAGCAGCTGGGACACCGCGTAACCGGCACTCGCCACGAGCAGCACCACACCGAGCACGGCCCCTACCCGGCGCCGCTCTCGTTCCCGTCGCCCCCCGATCCCCACCATGCCTTGCTGCATACCCGCCCCGGGCACGGAACTCTCCCTGCGGCAGCGACTGCTGAACAACAGGACCGGGGTGTCGGGGGGCCGGTGCCGGGGGTCCTCAGACGGGCGGTTCGAGATACGGCAGCACGGCCTTCGCGGTCGCGGCGCCGCGCAGGTAGCCGCCCGCCTTGCCGGAAGGTGGACAGGGAGACGACCAGGGTCGGTGTCTCCGTCGGGGCGCACTGCTCCGGGGAATCGGCAGGCCGGCGGGGAATCCCTGCGCTCCCCGGGTGTTGAACCTGGTGTGAGTTCAGTGATCGCCTCCACCCGCTTCTCCGTCCTCGACCGCTCCCGCACCCGCGAGGGCCACACCCACCCCGAGGCGCTGCGGGACACCGTGCGGCTGGCCGGGGAGCTGGAGGGGCTCGGGTACCACCGGGTGTGGGTGTCGGAGCATCACGGTGTTCCCGGGGTCGCCGGGTCCGCGCCGACCGTGCTGGCCGCAGCCGTCGCCGCCGCGACCCGGACGATCCGGGTCGGCACCGGCGGGGTGATGCTGCCCAATCACCGGCCGCTGGTCGTGGCCGAGCAGTTCGGGGTGCTGGAGTCGCTGTTCCCCGGGCGGATCGACATGGGCCTGGGCCGGTCCGTCGGCTTCACGGACGGGGTGCGCAGGGCCCTGGGCCGTGACAAGGACGACGCCGAGGACTTCGAGGCCCAGCTGCGGGAGCTGCTCGGCTGGTTCCGGGGCACCTCCCCCACCGGGGTCCATGCCCGCCCCGCCGAGGGGCTGACCGTCCCGCCGTTCGTCCTGGCCATGGGCGAGGGCGCCGGCATCGCCGCCCGCACGGGGCTGCCCATGGTCATCGGCGATCTCCGGAACCGGGAGAAGATGCGGCGCGGCATCGACCACTACCGCGACCACTTCCGCCCCTCCGCCTGGGCGCCGGAGCCGTACGTCGTCATCTCGGGCACGATCGCCGTGGCCGCCACCCCCGAGGAGGCCCGGCGGCTGCTCGTCCCGGAGGCCTGGGCGATGGCGTACTCCCGTACCCACGGCACCTTCCCTCCCCTGCCGCCCGCCGAGCGCGTCGAGGCGCTCACCATGACGGCCAAGGAGCGCGGCTTCTACGCCTCCGGGCTCACCGGCCATGTCGCCGGCACCGAGGAGCAGGTCGCCGACGAGCTGGAGACGGTACTGAAGGAGACCGGGGCGCAGGAGGTCCTGGTCACCACCAGCACGTACGACCGCGAGGCCCTGCTGGACTCCTACCGGCGGCTGGCCGCGATCACCTCCGGTTAGAGTCCTGCCCATGCACGACCCCCACACCTCCCACGACCCTTACGTCCGTGTCCGCGGCGCCCGCGAGCACAACCTCCAGGGCATCGACGTCGACATCCCCCGGGACGTGCTGGCCGTGTTCACCGGCGTGTCCGGCTCGGGGAAGTCGTCCCTGGCGTTCGGCACGATCTACGCGGAGGCCCAGCGGCGCTACTTCGAGTCGGTCGCCCCGTACGCGCGTCGGCTGATCCACCAGGTCGGCGCGCCGAAGGTCGGGGAGATCACCGGTCTGCCGCCGGCCGTCTCGCTCCAGCAGCGCCGCGCCGCCCCCACCTCGCGCTCCTCCGTCGGCACCGTCACCAACCTCTCGAACTCCCTGCGCATGCTGTTCTCCCGGGCCGGCACCTACCCGCCCGGCGCCGGGCGCCTCGACTCTGACGCGTTCTCGCCCAACACGGCGGCCGGGGCCTGCCCGGAGTGCCACGGGCTCGGGCAAGTGCACCGTACGAGCGAGGAGTTGCTGGTCCCCGACCCGTCGCTGTCGATCCGCGAGGGCGCCATCGCCGCGTGGCCGGGCGCCTGGCAGGGCAAGAACCTGCGGGACATCCTCGACGCGCTCGGCCACGACGTGGACCGACCGTGGCGGGAGCTGCCCGCCGCGGCCCGGGAGTGGATCCTGTTCACGGACGAGCAGCCGGTGGTCACCGTGCACCCGGTGCGGGACGCGGACCGCATCCAGCGGCCGTACCAGGGCACGTACATGAGCGCCCGGCGGTACGTGATGAAGACCTTCTCGGACTCCAAGAGCCCGACCCTGCGGACGAAGGCCGAACGGTTCCTGGCCAGTGCGCCCTGCGCGGCCTGCGGCGGGAGCCGGCTGCGCCCCGAGGCACTCGCCGTGACGTTCGGCGGCCGGACCATCGCCGAGCTGGCGGCGCTGCCGCTGGTGGAGCTGGCCGCCGGTCTCGACGCGACGTCGGAGACCGCCCGGGTCCTCACCGCCGACCTGACGTCCCGGATCGCACCGGTCGTCGAGCTGGGCCTCGGCTACCTCAGCCTCGACCGGCCCACCCCCACCCTCTCCGCCGGCGAACTGCAACGCCTGCGCCTCGCCACCCAACTGCGCTCCGGCCTGTTCGGCGTCGTCTACGTCCTCGACGAGCCGTCGGCCGGGCTGCACCCGGCGGACACCGAGGCGCTGCTCGCCGTGCTGGAGCGGCTGAAGGCGGCCGGGAACTCGGTGTTCGTGGTGGAGCACCACCTCGATGTCGTACGCGGCGCCGACTGGCTGGTGGACGTGGGCCCGGAGGCGGGCGAGCACGGCGGGCGGGTGCTGCACAGCGGCCCGGTGGCGGAGCTGGCCGCCGTCGAGGGGTCGGCGACGGCCCGCTACCTGTTCGACCGCTCCCCCGCCCCGGCCCGGGAGGTCCGCGAACCGGGCGGGTGGCTGAAGACCGGCCCGGTCACCCGGCACAACCTGCGCGGTGTGACCGCCGATTTCCCGCTCGGCGTGTTCACGGCGGTCACCGGGGTGTCCGGCTCCGGCAAGTCCACGCTCATCGGCGAGATCACCGAGGACGCGGCGGGCACAGCGGGGGTGGGCCGGCTGGTCTCGGTCGACCAGAAGCCGATCGGGCGCACCCCGCGCTCGAACCTCGCGACCTACACCGGCCTCTTCGACGTGGTGCGCAAGGTGTTCGCGGCCACCGACGGGGCGCGCGAACGGGGCTTCGGTGTCGGCAGGTTCTCCTTCAACGTGGCGGGCGGGCGCTGTGAGACCTGCCAGGGCGAGGGGTTCGTCAGCGTGGAGCTGCTGTTCCTGCCGAGCACGTACGCGCCCTGCCCGGACTGCGGCGGGGCCAGGTACAACCCCGAGACGCGGGAAGTGACGTACCGGGGGCGGGACATAGCGCAGGTGCTGGACCTGACGGTGGAGAGCGCGGCGGAGTTCTTCGCGGACACCCCGGCCGTGGCCCGCAGCCTCGGCACCTTGCTGGACGTGGGCCTCGGCTATCTGCGTCTCGGCCAGCCCGCGACCGAACTGTCCGGCGGCGAGGCGCAGCGCATCAAGCTGGCGAGCGAGCTGCAGCGCGGCCGGCGCGGCCACACGCTCTACCTCCTCGACGAGCCGACGACCGGCCTCCACCCGGCCGACGTCGACGTCCTGATGCGCCAGTTGCACGGCCTGGTCGACGCCGGGCACACCGTGATCGTCGTCGAGCACGACATGTCCGTCGTCGCGCGCGCGGACTGGGTGATCGACCTCGGCCCGGGCGGCGGCGACGCGGGCGGCCGGATCGTGGCGGCCGGTCCGCCCGCGGAGGTGGCCCGGGCGGAGCCGAGCGCCACGGCACGGTATCTGGGCCGGGCGCTCGGCCGGGAGCGGCCGTAGCCCGTCAGCGGGCGGCGAGCAGTCCGGCGACGAGGTCCCGGGGCAGTCCGTGGGTGTCGTGGAGGTAGTCGAAGTCCTCCTCGCTGAGCGGTTTCCGGTACTCGGGCCGGGACAGCAGACGGCTTCCCCGTTCGAGGAGCCTGCCGAACCGCTGTTCCTCGTCGAGGAGGACCTCCCGGACCAGGTCCGGGCCGGCGGACTGGCGGAAGTGGTCGAGGGTGTGCTCGATCAGCTCCGGGGGCAGGTCGGCGAGGGTGCGGGAGGCATCGCCGCGCCCGAGCGTGGTGAGGAGACGGCGGATCAGCCGGCGCAGGACGTAGCCGCGACCGGTGTTCGACGGCCGTACGCCGTCGCCGAGCACGACGATGCCGGCGCGCAGGTGGTCGCTGACCAGGCGGGTCGACGGGCCGTCCAGGTCCCACAGCGAGGGCACGGTCCGCATCCACGGTTCGAAGACGTCCGTGTCGTAGACCGACCGGCGCCCTTGCAGGACGGCGACCAGGCGTTCCAGTCCCATGCCCGTGTCGACTCCGGGCTGCCGCAGGGGGACGAGAGTGCCGTCGGCGTGGCGCTCGTAGCGCATGTGGACGTGGTTCCAGAGTTCCGTCCAGCGGGCGTCGGTGCCGGGGCTGCCCTGGGGCGGGGTGCCGGGCTCGCCGGTCCAGACGAAGATCTCCGAGTCGGGGCCGCACGGGCCGGCCGGGCCGTTGGACCACCAGTTCTCGTCCCCGGCCCGCTCCACCGGCAGCCCCAAGTCCTCCCAGACGCGCAGTGATTCGGTGTCGGGGCCGACCTGGTCGGATCCGCCGAAGACCGTGACGTGCAGGCGCTCTCGCGGGATGCCGAATCCGTCGCGCAGCAGTTCGTACCCCCAGCGAAGGGACTGGGCGTGGTCGTAGTCGCCCAGTGACCAGGAGCCGAGCATCTCGAACACCGTCAGATGCGTGGTGTCGCCGATCTCGTCCAGGTCGGTGGTGCGCAGACAGCGCTGGAGGTTGACCAGCCGCCGCCCCTGAGGATGCGGGCGGCCCATCAGATACGGCGTGAGGGGCTGCATGCCGGCCGTGGTGAACAGCACCGGGTCCGAGGGCGGGGGCAGCAGCGTGCTGCCGGTGATCAGCCGGTGCCCGCGCTCACAGAAGAAGTCGTTGAACGTCCGTACGGTCCGGTCCGTGTCCATTGCGGTCTCCTTGAGGTCAGGGGGACCGGAACGAACCGCGCGAGGGAAGCCGGAGAGTACGGAAGTACGGGGGTCCTGGCGGTCCGTTTCCGGCCGCCGGGAAGAGGTGACGAGGTCAGGCGTCGGCAGCCGGTGAGCTGGTCGCTCGCGCGGCTGCGGCGTCGGTGCGCTTGATGACCTCCATGGATCCGACGGTAACAGCGGGCGCGGGGACCGTCGCGGGATTTTTCGTGCCGCCGTACGGCCGGGTCACCAGTGCGGCGTGGGTCCAGGCCGGCTCTGCGGGCCGCGTCGGCTGGGCGGCCCGGGCGAGCGAGCGCCGGTCGGGGTGGGCGCCCGGGGGTATGACGTCCTGGACGTCCACGTCGGCCACCAGCCCGCGTGCCGACACCACACGCCAGACCGAGGCCGGCAGCGAATCATCGCCGACGAAGGCGGGCACGGTGCTTGTCGTCCCTGCGGCGACCCGGTACCGCAGGTGCACCGGCTGGACGGCGGCCCCCGCGTCCAGCGCGGCCTGGAAGACGGCCCGGCGGAAGACTCCCTGGGAGCGGCCGCACCAGGTGCTGCCCTCGGGGAAGACCCCGACGGCCCGGCCCTCGCGCAGTGCCTCGGCGATCCGGGCGACGGTGTCCGGCAGGGCCCGCAGCCGGTCCCGGTCGATGAACAGGACGCCGCCGCGCGCGGCCAGCGGCCCGGCGACGGGCCACCGCCGCACCTCGGTCTTGGCCAGCATCCGGGCGGGGCGTACGGCGGCGAGCAGCGGGATGTCCAGCCAGGAGATGTGGTTGGCGACCAGCAGCAGGGGGCCGGTGGGGGCGGCGGCGCCGGTGATGCGGACCTGGACCCCTGCGGCCCGCACGATCCACCGGCACCACCGCCGGACCAGGGACGCCGGCATCCTCCCCCGCAAGCGGGGGGACCCCCAGCCGAACGGCGTCAGCGCGATCCCGGCGAGGAGGAGCAGGACAACCGCGGTGAGCCGCAGCACGGCCCACGGCACGGCCCTCGCCACCGGCTCGACACAGGTCCGGGGCGTACAGGGCGCGAGGGGCAGCCAGGCGCTCATCACGCCGGCACGAGGGAGAGGAAGTGCCGCAGGTAGCGCGAGTTGACCCGGCTCATCGGCAGCAGCACGTACAGGTCGGCGACGCCGAAGTCCGGGTCGTGGGCCGGTTCGCCGCACACCCAGGCGCCGAGGCGCAGATAGCCGCGGAGCAGGGCGGGCAGTTCGAGGCGGGCGGCGGGTGCGGGGCCCGGGGTCCACGGCAGCAGCGGCTGGACGCGGTACTCCCGCGGCGACAGGTGCTTGGCGCTCACCCGGTCCCAGGTGGCGGAGGCGAGAGCGCCGCCGTCGGCCAGCGGGATGGAGCAGCAGCCGGCGAGCCACTCGTGGCCGCGGTCGACCATGTAGCCGGCGATACCGGCCCAGATGAGGCTGATGACCGCGCCGTCGCGGTGGTCGGGGTGCACGCAGGAGCGGCCGACCTCGACGAGTTCAGGCCGGATCCCGCCGAGGGAGGTCAGATCGAACTCACTCTCGGAGTACAGCCGCCCGGCGACCGCCGCGCGCTCCGGCGGCAGCAGCCGGTAGGTGCCGACGACCTGGCCGGACGTCTCCTCACGGACGAGCAGGTGGTCGCAGTACGCGTCGAACGGGTCGACGTCGAGGCCCGGCTGCGGGCCGGCCAGCAGGGCGCCCAGTTCCCCGGCGAAGACGTCGTGCCGCAGCCGCTGCGCGGCACGCACGTCCTCCTCGTTCCGGGCGAGGGCGACGGTGTAGCGGGTGGGGGCCGTGGGCTGCGCGGGGCGGTCGACGGTCAGTACGCCGGTCATGGCTCTCTCCTGGTCACGGGCCGGAGGCGGCGAGCGATGCCGCCGCCCACTGTTGTGCCCATGCCGCCTGTCCTGCGCGTGACGAGTGCCAGGAGCGCGGGTGTGCGCCTGTTGAACTACTGCTTGGCGACCCTGCGCGTGGCCCGCAGCCACTCCTTGTTCATGCTGGTGATGGACATGAGGGGAATTCCCTTGGGACAGGCGGTGGCGCACTCCCCGGTGAGGGTGCAGCCGCCGAAGCCCTCGTCGTCCATCTGCTCCACCATGTCCAGCACCCGCGTCTCCCGTTCGGGCGCCCCCTGCGGCAGCACATTCAGATGGTTGACCTTGGCGGACGTGAACAGCATCGCCGCCCCGTTGGGACAGGCCGCCACACATGCCCCGCAGCCGATGCACTCCGCGTGCTCGAACGCGAGGTCGGCGTCCGGCTTCGGCACCGGCGTGGCATGCGCTTCCGGAGCCGCACCCGTCGGCGCGGTGATGTAGCCGCCGGCCTGGATGATCCGGTCGAAGGCGGACCGGTCCACGACCAGGTCCTTGATGACCGGGAAGGCGGAGGCCCGCCACGGCTCGATGTCGATCGTGTCGCCGTCCTCGAAGGACCGCATGTGCAACTGGCAGGTCGTGGTGCGTTCCGGCCCGTGCGCGTCCCCGTTGATCACGAGCGAACAGGCACCGCAGATGCCCTCGCGGCAGTCGTGGTCGAAGGCCACGGGGTCCTCACCCCGCAGGATGAGCTCCTCGTTGAGCGTGTCGAGCATCTCCAGGAAGGACATGTCGGGCGAGATGTCGTCCACCTCGTACGTGGACATCGTGCCGTCGGCGTCGGCGTTCTGCTGCCGCCAGACGCGCAGGGTGAGCTTCATGCGTAGCTCCGCTGAGTGGGGTGGACGTACTCGAAGGCCAGGTCTTCCCTGTGCAGGGTCGGAGCCTCGCCGGTGCCGGTGAACTCCCAGGCGGCCGCGTAGGTGAACTCCTCGTCCTTGCGGGCGGCCTCGCCGTCGGGCGTCTGGGACTCCTCGCGGAAGTGGCCGCCGCAGGACTCGTCGCGGTGCAGCGCGTCGAGGCACATCAGCTCGGCCAGCTCCAGGTAGTCGACGACGCGGTTGGCCTTCTCCAGCGACTGGTTGAACTCCTCGCCGGTGCCGGGCACCTTGACGCGCCTCCAGAACTCCTCGCGGATCTGCGGGATGCGCTCCAGTGCCTTGCGCAGTCCCGCGTCGGTGCGGGCCATGCCGCAGAACTCCCACATGAGTTCGCCGACCTCGCGGTGGAAGGAGTCGGGGGTGCGGTCGCCGTCGACGGACAGCAGCAGGTTGAGCCGGTCCTGGGTCTCGGCCAGCACCTCCTGGACGACAGGGTGTTCGTGGCCCACCGCGTCGTGGTGCGGGTTGCGGGCCAGGTAGTCGTTGATGGTCGCCGGGAGGACGAAGTAGCCGTCGGCCAGGCCCTGCATCAGCGCGGAGGCGCCGAGCCGGTTGGCCCCGTGGTCGGAGAAGTTGGCCTCGCCGATCGCGAACAGCCCGGGGACGGTGGTCTGGAGGTCGTAGTCGACCCACAGGCCGCCCATCGTGTAGTGCACGGCGGGGTAGATCCGCATCGGCACCCGGTACGGATCCTCGTCGGTGATCCGCTGGTACATGTCGAAGAGGTTGCCGTACCTGGCCTCGACGGCCTTGCGGCCCATCCGCGCGATCGCGTCGGCGAAGTCCAGGTAGACGCCCTGGCCGCCGGGACCGACTCCCCTGCCCTCGTCGCACACGTTCTTGGCGGCACGGGAGGCGATGTCACGCGGCACGAGGTTGCCGAAGGACGGATAGATGCGCTCCAGGTAGTAGTCGCGCTCGTCCTCGGGGATCTCGGCCGGGGGCCGCTGGTCGCCCTTCGCCTTCGGCACCCAGATGCGCCCGTCGTTGCGCAGCGACTCGCTCATCAGCGTCAGCTTGGACTGGTGGTCGCCGGTGCGCGGGATGCAGGTGGGGTGGATCTGGGTGAAGCAGGGGTTGGCGAACAGGGCGCCGCGCCGGTGGGCCCGCCAGATGGCGGTGGCGTTGGAGTTCATGGCGTTCGTCGACAGGTAGAAGACGTTGCCGTAACCGCCGGAGGCGAGCACGACGGCATCGGCGAAGTACGTGTCGATCTTGCCCGTGATCAGGTCGCGGGCCACGATCCCGCGCGCCCGCCCGTCGACCACGATCAGGTCGAGCATCTCGGTCCGCGGATGCATCTCGATGTTCCCGGCGGCGATCTGCCGGCTGAGGGCCTGGTAGGCGCCGAGGAGGAGCTGCTGGCCGGTCTGGCCGCGGGCGTAGAACGTGCGGGAGACCTGCACCCCGCCGAAGGACCGGGTGTCGAGCAGCCCGCCGTACTCACGGGCGAACGGCACTCCCTGGGCCACGCACTGGTCGATGATCTCGACGGAGATCTGTGCGAGCCGGTGGACGTTGGACTCGCGGGCCCGGAAGTCGCCGCCCTTGACGGTGTCGTAGAACAGCCGGTGGATGGAGTCGCCGTCGTTGCGGTAGTTCTTGGCGGCGTTGATGCCGCCCTGCGCGGCGATGGAGTGGGCGCGGCGCGGGGAGTCCTGGTAGCAGAACTGGACGACGTGGTAGCCCTGTTCGGCGAGGGTGGCCCCGGCGGAGCCGCCGGCGAGGCCGGTGCCGACGACGATGACGGTGTGTTTGCGCCGGTTGGCGGGGTTGACGAGTTTGGCCTCGAAGCGGCGCTTGTCCCAGCGCTCGTCGACCGGCCCGGACGGGGCCTTGGTGTCGACGACCGGCTCACCGGTCGCGTAGTCGGCGTAGGAAGTCATCTTCAGCTCACCACTCCGGTCATGACGCCCACGGGTACGGCGATGAAACCGGCCGTGAGCAGCAGCGCGAGAACGTTGGCGACGGTCTTCAGGGCGCGGTCGCGGCTGCGGCTGCCGACGCCGAGGGTCTGGGCGGCGCTCCAGAAGCCGTGCCGGATGTGCAGGCCGAGCGCGAGCATCGCGACGATGTACACGACGTTGCCGTACCAGGTGGAGAACGTGTCCACGACGTTCTGGTACGGACGGCCCTCCTGGAAGCCGCCGGGGTGCACGGTGCCGGTCGTCAGGTCCAGGATGTGCCAGACGATGAACAGCCCGAGGATGACGCCGCCCCAGCGCATGGTGCGCGTGGCGTAGGAGGCCCGCGGCTTCTTGTGCACGTACTTGCTCGGGCGCGCCCTGATGTCGCGGCGGCTGAGCTGGTACGCCGAGGTGGCGTGGGCGACGACGGCGACGACCAGCACGATCCGGACGAGCCAGAGCGTCCACTCGTAGTGCATGAACGGTTCGCCGACGACCCGCAGCCAGTGCGCGTACTCGTTGAACTCGCCGGCCCCGAAGAAGATCTTCAGGTTTCCGATCATGTGGACGACCAGGTACAGCAGCATGATCAGCCCGCTGACCGCCATCACGGTCTTCTTGCCGAGGGTGGAGTCCCACACGGTGCGTGCCATGGACGGCCGTTTGTCCGTCCGCGTTGCCAGAGCCATAGCCAGCACGCTACGGACGCGCAACCGATCGGTCCAAGACATGGTCCGGCTTGATTCCATAGGCCGGGGCTATCGTACGAGTATGCAGTTCCAGCAGCTTCAGTACTTCGTGGCCGTCGCCGAGACCCGGCACTTCACCCGGGCCGCCGATCTGGTCCATGTCGCGCAGCCGTCGTTGTCGCAGCAGATCAAGGCGCTGGAACGGGAGCTGGGAGCGGATCTGTTCCGGCGCGCCCGCGGCAACATCACGCTCACGGACGCCGGGGAGGCGCTGCTGCCCCTGGCCCGGCGGATCCTGGCCGACGCGGACACGGCCCGGCACGAGGTGCAGGAGCTGGCGCAGCTGCGGCGGGGGCGGGTGCGGCTGGGGGCGACGCCGAGTGTGTGCACGGGTCTGCTGCCGGATGTGCTGCGCGCGTTCCATGATCGCTACCCGGGGATCCGGCTGCTGATCGAGGAGGGCGGCTCTCATGATCTGGTGCGGGAGCTGGCGCGTGGCGCGCTGGATCTGGCGCTGGTCGTGCTGCCCCTGCCGACGCCGTCGCCGGCGCTGACCACGGTGGAGCTGCTGCGGGAGGATCTTGTGGTGGTCTCCTCACCCGACGCGGCGAGACCCGGCGGGGGTCGGCGTACCGTGCGGGTCGCCGACCTGGAGGGGGAGCGGCTGGTGATGTTCCGGCACGGGTACGACCTGCGGGAGCTGACCGTGGCCGCGTGTCGTGCCGAGGGGTTCGAGCCTGACTTCGCGGTGGAGGGTGGGGAGATGGACGCGGTGCTGGGGTTTGTGCGGGCGGGGTTGGGTGTTGCGGTGGTGCCGCGGATGGTCGCGGCTAGGTCGGGTCGTGGTCTGCGGGTTACGCCGCTGGCCAGACCCGGCCTCCACCGCACGATTGCACTCGCACACCGCAGTGATGTGGCTCCGCCTCGGGCTGCTCGGGAGTTGCAGCGGATGTTGCTTGAGCGGTGAGGCGGTTCAGGGGCGCCGTTCGAGGGTGCGGGTTGTGTGTGGCTGGTCGTGCCCACGCGGCGGAGCCGCACATCGAATACAGCCCCGCGCCCCTTAAGGCATGACCCCCTAGCCCGTTGCGTCGACCAGGGCCAGTTCGTGCAGGCGCTCCGGGGGGCCCGGCCTGGCGTAGTACCAGCCCTGGGCCGTGTCGCAGCCCATCATGCGCAACTGTTCGGCCTGGGCGCCTGTTTCCACGCCCTCGACCGTGACCGCGAGGTCCAGGCTGTGGGCCAGGGAGACGATTCCCTCGACGATCTTGAGGTCGACGGGGTCGGCCGGGAACTGTTGCATGCTCTGGGTGAAGGAGCGGTCCAGTTTCAGGATGCTGACCGGGAGCCGGCGCAGGTTGGCGAGGTTGGAGTAGCCCGTGCCGAAGTCGTCCAGGGCGATGTCGACGCCCATCTCCGCCAGCCGGCGCAACGGCTTCAGCAGGTCGTCGTCCGCGCCGATCAGCGCCGACTCGGTGACCTCCAGGCAGAGCGCGTCCGGTTCGATGCCGGTGCGTTCCAGGATGTCGACGGTGTCCTGGACCAGGCCGGGGTGGGTCAGCTGGCAGGGCGAGAGGTTGACGTTGATCCGCAGCGGGCCCACGGCCTCCGCGCCGCCCTGCAGTTCCCGCCACTCGCGGGCCTGCCGTACGGACTGTTCCAGGACCCAGCGGCCCAGCGGCACGATCAGCCCGGTGTGCTCGGCGAGCGGGATGAAGCGGTCCGGGCCGAGCACGCCGTGCTGCGGGTGCAGCCAGCGCACCAGGGCCTCGGCCCCCCGGACGCTGCCGTCGCCGAGGTGGACCAGCGGCTGGTACTCGATGAAGAACTCGCCCCGCTCCAGCGCGGTCGGCAGGGCCGTGGTCAGTCCGTGCCGGGTGATGGCGCGGGCGTCGGCCTCGGGGTCGGCGAGTTCGTAGCGGTTGCCGCCCGCCGACTTGGCCCGGTACATGGTGATGTCGGCGCTGCGCAGCACCTCCGCCGGGCTGCGCTCCCCCGCCGGGCCCTCGACGATGCCGATGCTGCCGCGCACGGTCAGCTCCCGGCCGTCGACGCTGACCGGCGCGAGCAGCGCGTTCATGATGCGGCCGGCGAGCTCGTCGACCTCGTGCTCGGTGTCGGCGCCGGTGGTCAGTGCCACGAACTCGTCGCCGCCGAGCCGCGCGACCATCTCGCCGGGCGCGGTGGCGCAGGACTGCAGCCGGTCGGCGATCTCCACCAGCAGCCGGTCGCCGGCCGCGTGGCCGAGGCTGTCGTTGATGGTCTTGAAGCCGTCGAGGTCGAGGTAGCAGAGCCCGAACCGCTGGCCTTCCCCGGCGCCCAGTGCCTTCTCCAGGCGCTCGAAGAAGAAGGTGCGGTTCGGCAGTCCGGTCAGCGCGTCGTGCGTGGCCTCGTAGCGCAGCCTCAGGTTGAGCAGCCGCCGCTCGGTGGTGTCTTCCATGAGGGCGAGCTGGTACTGCGGTTCGCCGTCGGCGTCGCGCAGCAGGGAGACCGTCAGATTGGTCCACAGGACCGTTCCGTCGGGGCGGTAGAACGCCTTCTCCAGGTGGTAGTGCTCACGCTCGCCGCGTACGAGCTCGTCGTAGAGCCGCCACGTCTGGGGAGCGTCGTCGGGGTGGGTCCACTCCCTGACGTTGCGGCTGCGCAAGGTGTGCTCGGAGATCCCGAACATGCGCAGCAGCGCGCCGTTGACCTGCAGGATGTTGCCCTCGAGGTCGGCCATGCCGATGCCTATGGCCGCGCCTTCGAAGACCGCCCGGAACCGGGCCTCGCTCGCGTGCAGGGCCTGCGCCACCACGCCCTGCGCCTGGAGGGCGGCCTCGGCGATGGCCTCCTGCTCGGCCAGCGTCCGCTCGCGCAGCGCCCGGGCGAAGCCGGCGGACATCGCGTGCTGCAGTCGCGCGCAGCGCGCCCGCAGGTCCTCCTGGTCGCCGTCGCCCCCGCAGTACAGGACCAGGTAGGCGTCCACGCAGTCCAGCGTGTGGCTGAGCGCCTCGGGGTCGGTGCAGTGCGCGTCCACGAGTGCGGCGCCCACGGCCTTGCCCTCGTCGGCGTCGAAGGCCCGGGCCAGCAGCGCCTGGCTCAGCCGTCTGGCCAGCGGCAGCAGTTGCTCCTCGAACTCCTGGCGGGTCGACGACGTCGAGGTCACCGGGAAGACCGCCCGGCTCCAGATCGTCGCGAATCTGCGCAGTCTGTCCTCCGGCCCGTCCGGTTCCGCGATCACGCCGTACGCCCCACGCCCGCGAAACCGGAGAACGCATACGGATCCTCGTCCTCCGGTGCGGTGTCGGGCCGCCAGCGTGGCATCGCCACCAGTCCGGGTTCCACCATGTCGTACCCCTCGAAGAACCGCGCGATCTCCTCGCGCGAGCGCATGATCAGCGGGTTGCGGATCTCCTCGTACACGTCCACCGCACCCCCGGCCCGCTCCGGCGCCAGCGGGATCCCCTCGTAGGAGGCGTGGGTGAGCACGAGCAGGCTGCCGGGCGCGAGCGCCTCCCGCAGCTCGGCCACCGCCCCGTACGGCTCGTCCTCGTCTTCCACGAAGTGAAGTATGGCAACGAGGAGCAGGGCCACTGGCTGATTCAGGTCGATCAGCCGCTCCACCTCGGGGCTGCTCAGGATGTCCTGGGGCTTGCGGAGATCCGCGGCGACGACGCCCGCGTCGTCGTTGCCCCGCAGGACCGCCTGGCTGTGTGCCACGGCCACCGGGTCGTGGTCGACGTACACCACGCGCGCGCCGGGGCGGGCGGCCTGGGCCACCTCGTGCACATTGCCGAAGGTGGGGATGCCGGAGCCGATGTCCAGGAACTGGGTGATGCCCTGGTCGGCCGCGTAGCGCACGGCGCGGCGCATGAACGCGCGGTTCGCCTGCATGATCTTGGGGAGTCCCGGCAGGAACTCCATGGCCCTGCGGGCCGCTTCCCGGTCGACCTCGAAGTTGTGCGATCCGCCCAGATAGAAGTCGTACATCCGGGAAACGCTGGGCACCGAGATGTCGATGCTCCGTGGGGCCCAGGCGGGACGCTCCATCTATCTCTCCAAGGCGTAGGCGATCCGGTGTTCGAGCAGAGGCTACTGATCGCCCGCCAATGGAGCGACCCGAAACGGAAATTGACCATCCGTTCCCGGTCACTGCCTGCGGCACGTGCCGAATTGATACCCGTCCGCATGCCCTTCGAACATATGACGAACAGTGTTCGAGGCATTCCGGAGAGTTCCGGTCCGGAAGGGGAAGAGTGCTGAGAATTCGATGACTTCAGGTGAAGCACGGCAAAACGGTCCGCCCCTCCGTGAGTCACGGAGGGGCGGACCGGGTCGGCTCCGTCGGGTGACGCGAGGGTCAACCCTGGGGAGGCTTCTCTGCTATTCCGACGCGCCGACCAGCTTTCCGTCGGGCCGCACGGCGTACCAAGTGCCGCCGACACCCTGGCCGTTGGTGTCGCCCGGAGCCTTGTCGCCCGCGAAGGTGTAGATCGGCGAGCAGTTGATCGTCTGCTGCTTGCCCTTGCCGTCGGTCCGGTCGAAGATCATGTAGCCCTTCTCCTGGATGCCCTTGGTGTCGGCGAAGTCGACGGGCTCCACGAGCGGCCACTTCTTCAGGCACTCGCCGGTGCAGTTGGAGACCGGCTTGGGCCAGGCCTTGTCCTTCTTGAACCGGTAGACGGTCATGCCGTTCTTGTCGACGACGATCTCGCCGAGCTTGGGGTCCTCACGGGTGGACAGGCCGGCCTCCACCTCGGCTCCGCCGCCGCCGGCGGCGCCCGCACCGCCCTCCTGCGCCTTCTTGCCGTCGGGGGCCAGCGCGTACCACTTGCCGCCCACACCCTGGCCCTTGACGTCACCGGCGTTGACGTCCTTGGCGTAGCGGTAGGCCGGCCAGCCGCCCACGGTCAACTGCTTGGTGCCGTCGGCCCGGGTGACCGAGCCGAGCAGCGCCTTGTCGATGCCCTCGCCGGCCTCGGCGTCGTCCGCGGGGACCGGCGGCCAGGTCTTGGCGCAGTCGCCGTCGCAGTTCGACTTGGGCGGCTGCTCGGTGTCCTGATCGAACCGGTAGAGGGTGAGACCGAGGCTGTCGGTCACCACCTTGCCGATCTCGTCGGCGGTGGAGACGGACAGCTTGCCCGCGGGGTTGGACGGGCTGGAAGCGCTCGGCGCGGCCGGGCTGCTGCTCGCGGTGCCGCCCACACCGGCGGTCCCGGAGCCGATGTTTCCGTAATCCCCGGGTGCCGCTGTGGCACCCACGTTCTGGCTGGCCGCCGGTGGGCTGTCCTGACCGCACGCCGTCGTCAGCGCCAGGACCGCCGCGGCGCTCGCCACGAGTGAGGCGCTCCGCCAGGAGGTCTTCATCGTCAACTCCCCATAATCGCAAGGGTGTTGCAGCGCCCTGCTGCGCCGCCGCACGGCCATGAGTACGCACGGGGGCGGCGTTTGTGTTCAACGACCGGCCAAATTTCTTTCCGGAACCTGTGAGGAGTGCGTCCCGCAACCCGCGACGAGCGCCGCCCGCCGTCGCACGCAGGTGCGTGTCGAGCACCCTGCGGGCGACCGCAATCCAAACCGACGGCACCCGGAAATCCCTCTTTCGGGGCAATCCCCTTGCGCTCCGGCACGTCCCGGCGGAACAAGGCTCATGATCTTCGTCGTGTATGGACCCCTCTCGATTCAACCCGCCGTCGCCGTACGGGCCTTGGCGGTGGCGGCGCTGACCTGGGCGCTCGTCGGTGCACCGGGTTCAGTGGCCGGGGCCACCGCCTGCGCGTACGCCTCGACGGGGCCGGACGGCACGAAGGCGGTGGCGTACGCCGGGAGCAAGACCTGGCCGACCAAGCCGCCGTGCCCGACACCCACACCGACGCCCACGCCCACTCCCACACCCACACCGACACCCCCACCGCCGAAGCCGACGCCGACGCCGACTCCGAGTCCGTCTCCGGACCCGACGCCTCCGCCGCCGAAGCCGACGCCCACGGCCAGACCCGAGCCGCCGCCCGCGCCGCCGCCCGCTCCACGCCCGGCGGCGCCCCCGCCCGAGCCGACCCGCAGACCCGAGCCACCGCCGCCCCCTCCCCCGGCTCCGGCACCGAAACCGTCGGCCACACCCACACCGCGTCCGTCCGCTTCCCCCGTGCACTACCCGCGGTATCGCGCCGCGCCGCCGCGGCCACGGCGGACGGGCAACGCGATGTCGCCGCTCACCTTCGTCCTGCTCGTCACGGTGCCCGCGGTGGTCGCCGTCGCCGCGCTGCGCGCGCGCTGATCCCTGAAGCCCTGGAGGTACCTCTTGCCGGAATGGCTTGTTCTCACCCTCGCGATGCTGGCCGCCTGCGCCGTGGTGGTCATCATCACCCTCGTACGCCACCGCACGGCGTCCGACGACGAGGACCCCAGTGAGACCCCGGACGTCATCGAGTACATGACGATGTGGATCGGCGTGGTGTACGCCATCGTCCTGGGCCTGGCGATCGCCGGTGTCTGGGAGGGGCGCAGCGCCGCCCAGGACCACGTCCAGGCCGAGGCCACGGCGCTGCACGAGATCTCGGAGCGGGTCCGGGTCTACCCGCCCGACGCACGCGACCGGATCCGGGACGACATCGAGGCCTACGTGGGACACGTCGTCACCACCGAGTGGGACACCATGGCCGACGAGGGCCGTGTCACCGAGCGCGGCCACCGGCTCTTCGAGCGCGTCCGCCAGGACGTCACCGACTACGAGCCGCAGACGGACTTCCAGGCCCAGGCCTACCAGCCGCTCCTCGACCAGGTGACCGCGGCCAACCAGGCCCGGATCGCCCGGGCGGAGTCGACCGGGGAGACCATGCCGGGCGTGGTGTGGTTCGGGCTGATCGCCGGAGCCGTCGTCACCATCGGGATGATCTTCGCCCTGCAGATCCGCAGAACGACACGTGAAATGGTCCTCGCCGGGCTGTTCTCGGCGCTGATCGCCTTCCTGCTGTTCCTGATCTGGGACTTCGACTCGCCGTACAGCAGAGGTGTGACCGCGTCGGCGGACCCGTTCCTCAACCTCTTCCCGGGCGCCGGGGACTGACGGCGCCCGCACCACGGATCAGGGCCGGGGGGGGGCACGCGACACGCCGTCGCCGTCCCCCGGCCGCCGTAGCGGGGTTCCCCCGGGCGGCCCACACGCATGCCCCATTCGCGCTACTGCGATCGCGCTACGGCGCACCCCTTCCTAGCGTTTCGGGCATCGAGGTGCATGTCTGACGTGAGCGGAACAGGTCCGCGGCTGCTCCTCGGGGACCCGGAGGTCACCATGCGCGCGATACGCGTCGCTTCGGCCGTACTGCTGGGCGCCGGCGCCCTCGCCTCCTGCATGCCGACCGCCTACGCGGCGGTGCGGACCGATTTCGGCTTCGCTGTCGAGCCCTCCACCGTCGCGGCGGGCGAAAGGGTCACGCTGCGGGTGGTCCGCAACGCGGCGTGCCGGGGAGAGGCGGTGGTCTCCTCACCGGTCTTCGACCTGGTGGCCATCCCGCCCAGGGAGTCGTCGGCGCGGGCCGTGGTCGACTGGGACGCCAAGCCCGGCGCCGTGTACGACGTGGAGTTCATCTGTGACGAGTCGAGCGGCACCGCGCGTCTGACCATCGCCGGCGGCCGTCCGACCCATCACCCCACACACCAGCCGACGCACCACTCCCCGCACCACCCGGGGGAGCACCACCGCCACCCGTCGAAGGGCGCGCACGCCGGAGAGGGCGGCACCCTCGCGGGCTTCGACCTCAAGGAGATCGGCCTCGGCGCCGCGCTGATCGCCGGCGCGCTGGGGACGACGTACCACCTCGCACGCCGCCGCACCGACGAGGAGACCGGCTGACCGGCCCGACGCGGATGCCGCCCGCGGGTCCTGACTTCGCCCCGGGCCCTCAAGGGATCCGGGGCGAAGAGGTCAGACGCGCCGCTCGGCCCGGCGGCGCATCCAGAACACGCCGCCGCCGACGGCCGCCGCCGTCACGAGGCCGCCGCCGATGGCCATGTCGGTCGGCGTCGCACCGGTGGTGCTGCTGCCGCCGATGCCGCCGCGGACACCGCCGATGACGGTGAAGGCCTGCGGCTTGGTCAGGGTCCTGCCGTCGCACCTGACCGTGATGTCGTACGGACCCGGGCGGGCGTTGTTGTTGATCGTGGCGGTGCCCCTCGCCGTCTCGTTGGCGCCGCGGATGGGCGAGAGCCTGGTCGGCGAGAACGCGCTGGAGGTCGCGATGCCGCCGTTGCGGCAGCCGTCGACCGTGATGGTCAGCTGACCGCCGCGGGCGATCACGCTGGGCAGGGCGACGATGTTGCTCGGTCTGTCCCACGCGACGGCCGCGGGGGCGGAGAGCCCGAGGGCTGCGACCGCCGCGCCGGCGACCGCCAGGGCACGAGTGTTACGCATGTGAACCTCCGCGGAAGACGCCCCGGGACCCGTCCCCGGTCGATCGGCGAGAAAGCGCCTCCCAGAAAGACAGTCAGTTGCCTTGCCCGGAGTCGCATTTCGGGAATGGTCCGTCCTGGTGAGAGCGGATACCGCGGGAAATCCACGCAATCGGATATCGCCGCAGGTCACGGACCGTCAGAAATTTCCTCGCGGCGGCAACTCGGATGGCGCACCTGAAAGGGCCGGGCCACCCGTTACAGGCCAGGGCCACCCGTTCGCCCCCGCCCCCGTCGCCGGTTTCGTGCGCGGCACTTAGCGTTCTGGTATGCGCGAAAGACACGGCGACGGCCGCGTCGAGAGGGGATGTCGAATGTCTGCGTCCGAGCTGGCCCAGGCGGAAGAGGAGGCGCGGCCGAAGAAGCGCGCCCCGTGGGGCGTGATAGCGCTGGTTCTGCTGACCGGCCTCGCCCTCATCCGGAATGGTTCGGGGGAGTTCGACGAGGGTCCGCCGCAACCGGCCACGGCGGCCGCGACGGACAGCAGGGTGCCCGGCGCCACCTTCGCCGGGACCGTGCAGCCCCTGCCCTACTCCCTCCCGGACCGGGTCAGGATCCCGGCGATCCAGGTCGACACACCGATCATTCCCGTGGGCCTGGACGCGGACGGCTGGGTCGGCGCGCCCCCTCCGGAGGACCCGAACCTGGCGGGCTGGTTCACCGGGGCGGTCACCCCCGGCGAGAAGGGCACAGCGGTCGTCGTCGGCCATGTCGACAACCAGCTGGGCCCTGCCGTGTTCTACGCGCTCGGCGCCCTGAAGAAGGGAAACCGTGTCGAGATCGCCCGGCAGGACGGAAAGACCGTCGTGTTCGAGATCTACGGCATCGAGGTGTTCGAGAAGAACAACTTCCCGGGCGACCGTGTGTACGCGTCCAAGGGCGCGGCGGAACTGCGGGTCATCACCTGCGGCGGCGGTTTCTCCCAGCAGAACGGCTACGCGGGCAATGTCGTGGCCTTCGCCCGCGCGGTCGAGGTGCGCTGAGCGTTCCCGGCCGGGCGGGCGAAAGCCTGACGGTGCCTTTCACGCGTAATGCCGCCGGGGGACGGAGATCTGGTAGCCGGCGTCCAGCAGTTCGGGCAGATAGCGCCGCAGGGCCCGCACGCTCTGCGAGCGGTCGCCCCCGGCGTCGTGGGAGAGCACCACGACGCCGGGGGCGGCGCCGTTCTCCACCCGGCGGATGATGGACCGGGTGCCGGGGGTGGTCCAGTCGAGGGTGTCGACCGTCCAGGCGAGGGGTTCCATGCCGAGTTGGGCGCCGAGCCGGAACGTGGTGCGGTTCCAGGCGCCGTAGGGGGCGCGGAACCACTCGGGGCGCTCCCCGTAGGCATCCTCGATGACGTCGCAGGTGCGTTCCATCTCGGAGCGGATCCCCCCGCGGGTGAGGCGGGTGAGCAGCGGGTGGGACCAGGTGTGGTTCCCGACGACATGGCCCTCTTCGGCCATTCGCGCCAGCAGTTCCCTGTTGTCGGCGACCATGCCGCCGCACACGAAGAACATCGCGCGCACGTCGTACTTGGCGAGGGTGTCAAGGACCGCCGGGGTGTAGCGGGGGTCGGGGCCGTCGTCGAAGGTCAGCACCATGTGGCGGCCGCGTCCGGAGAAGCGCAGCAGCGGTGCGCGGCGGACCAGGGTCCGGCGGGGCGCGGCGTGCGGCGGGCCGTATCCGGTCAGGGGCTGGAGCCGGTACGCGGAGGAGCTGAGCGGGCGGCGAGCCTGGGGCCCGGCGGCCGGGACGGTCCCGGCGGGGTCGCCCCCGGTGATCCCCGCGAACACACCTGCCGTGGCGGCGGCGCCCGCGGCGCCGATGCCGGCGAGCAACACCCGGCGACGGGTGAGCAACTGATCCTTCTTCATGACTCATGAGTCGCCCGGCGGGAGACCGGCGCACCTGAGCAACACCGGTGCGGCGGCGCGGTTTCACCCGGACGGCTCACGCAGACGGGTCAGCGGCGGCGCACCAGGGGGAACGGCAGGGTCTCCCGGATCGTCAGGCCGGTGAGGAACATGACCAGCCGGTCGACGCCGATGCCGAGGCCGCCGGTGGGCGGCATGGCGTATTCGAGGGCGTCGAGGAAGTCCTCGTCGAGTTCCATCGCCTCGGGGTCGCCGCCGGCGGCGAGCAGGGACTGGGCGGTGAGGCGGCGGCGCTGCTCGACGGGGTCGGTCAGCTCGGAGTAGGCGGTGCCCAGTTCGGTGCCGAAGGCGACGAGGTCCCAGCGTTCGGCGAGGCGCGGGTCGGTGCGGTGCTGCCGGGTGAGCGGGGAGACGTCGGTCGGGAAGTCCTTGTAGAAGGTGGGCAGCTGGGTCCGCTCCTCGACGAGCCGCTCGTACATCTCCAGGACGACGTCGCCGGGGCCGTCGTCGGCGGTGTACGGCACGCCCACGCGGTCGCACAGCCGGAGCAGCTCGGGCAGGTCGGTACCGGGGTGGATCTCCTCTCCGAGGGCCTCGCTGATGGCGCCGTGGACGGTCTTGACGGGCCACTGCCCGGAGATGTCGTACTCCTTGCCGTCCTTGTGGGCCACGGGGGCGCCGAAGGCGGCGGTCGCGGCGCCCTGGACGAGTTCGCGGACAAGGTCGAGCATCACGTCGTAGTCGGCGAAGGCCTGGTAGGCCTCCAGCATCGTGAACTCGGGGTTGTGCTTGTAGGAGACGCCCTCGTTGCGGAAGGTGCGGCCCAGTTCGAAGACCTTCTCCAAGCCGCCGACGCAGAGCCGCTTGAGGTACAGCTCGGGGGCGATGCGCAGGTACAGGTCGAGGTCGTAGGCGTTGATGTGGGTGGTGAAGGGGCGGGCGTTGGCGCCGCCGTGGATCTGCTGGAGCATCGGCGTCTCGACCTCGAGGTAGCCGCGTTCCAGGAGGCCCTGGCGCAGGGCCTGGACGGCGGTGGAGCGGGCGCGGATCACCTCGCGGGCGTCGGGGCTGGCGACCAGGTCGAGATAGCGGCGGCGGACCTTGGCCTCGGGGTCGGCGAGGCCCCGGCGTTTGTCGGGCAGGGGGCGCAGGCACTTGCCGGTGAGCTGCCACTCGGTGACGAACACGGTCGGCTCGCCCCGGTCGCTGACGCCCGCCCGGCCGGTGGCGGTGATGTGGTCGCCGATGTCGGTGTCGGCGGTGAAGCGGTCGAGGGCGTCGCCGGAGCGGTCGCGGGTGAGGGCGAGCTGGTGGTCGCCCGACCAGTCGCGCAGTACGACGAAGACGATGCCGCCGAAGTCGCGGACCAGCATGATCCGGCCGGCGACGGTGACCTGTTCGCCCTTCGCCACCTCGGCGAGGGTGTGGGTGCGGGCCGGGATACCCACCGGGTAGGGGTCGGTGCCGGCGGCGCGCAGCCGGTCGAGCTTGCGGTGCCGGAACCGGACCTGGTCGGACAGGCCGGAGAGAGGGTCGGCGGGCTCGGTCCCGTCCCCTCCGGCGAGGCCGAGCTCCGCCAAAGACGGCAGCCCCTCCGTGGTGACGGGCCGCTGTCCGCCCTTCGGGTGCCCTCTTCCCCACAACTTGCGCATCGACGGCACGGAGACGAAGCCCTCGGCGATACCGGAGGCGAGACCGACCTTGGCGAGGGAGGCGGCCTCGGCGTAGCAGAGGAAGCGGGGGTACCACTCGGGGCGGTACTTGGCGTTGGACCGGTACAGGGCCTCCAGTTGCCACCACTTGGAGAAGAACAGCAGCAGGCGGCGCCAGAGGCGGAGGACCGGTCCGGCGCCGATGCGGGCGCCCTCCTCGAACACGGAGCGGAACACGGCGAAGTTCAGCGAGACCTTGCGCACGCCGAGTTTCGGGGCGGCGTGGCACAGTTCGGCGACCATGAACTCCATGACGCCGTTGGGGGCGGTGCGGTCACGGCGCATCAGGTCGAGGGAGACGCCGTCCTTGCCCCAGGGCACGAAGGACTGGATCGCGAGGAGCCGGCCGTCCTTGTCGTGGGCCTCGACGAGGAGGCAGTCGCCGTCGGCCGGGTCGCCGAGCCGGTCCAGGGCCATGGAGAAGCCGCGTTCGGTCTCGGTGTCGCGCCAGGCGTCGGCCCGTTCGACGATCTGCCGCATCTCCTCCTCGCTCAGGGTGGAGTGGCGGCGGACGCGGCAGCCGGCGCCGGTGCGGCGGACACGGTTCACGGCCTGGCGGGTGACGCGCATGTCGCGGCCGTCAAGGTCGAAGTCGAGGACGTGCAGGATCGCCTCGTCGCCGAGCTGGAGCGCGCCGAGTCCGGCGCGCACGAAAGCCCTGGCGCCCTCTTCGGAGGCGCCCATCACGGCCGGAATCCAGGCGTAGCGGCGGGCCACCTCCTGCCAGACGGCGATCGCGTGCGGCCAGGCCTCCCGGTCGCCGACCGGGTCGCCGCTGGCCAGGCACACCCCGGCCTCGACGCGGTAGGTGACGGCGGCCTTGCCGCTGGGTGAGAAGACGACGGCCTTGTCGCGGCGGGTGGCGAAGTAGCCGAGGGAGTCCTGGTCGCCGTAGCGGCCGAGGAGGGCGCGGATGCGGGCCTCCTCGTCGTCGTGCAGGGCGGCTTCCAGGCGCTGGGAGCGGAAGAGGGTGGCGGCGGCGTTCAGCAAGGCGAGCGCGCCGAACAGGCCGAGCAGGAAGTACAGGGCGTGCGGCGGGCGGCCGTCGAAGCTGCCCGCGGGCACCAGGCCGCCCAGGACCCGGTTCGCGGCCCAGGCCAGGCGCTGGTTGCCGGGCAGTGTGCCGGGGAAGGCCGCCACCAGGGCCCAGCCGGCCAGGATCGCCACGACCAGCCCGGCCACCAGGACGGCGAGAGCGCGGCGTACGGCGGCGCGGCGGGAGGCGGCGTAGAACTCCCCGCGGGCGACGATCAGCAGGGCCAGGGCGAGGCCGCACACCACGAAGGACGGGACGGATTCGGCGAACTCGCCGACGGCCATGCCGACGATGTCGGACAGGACCAGCAGGCCCAGGTAGACGACTACCAGCCACCAGGCGATCTTCTTGCGGGCGCCGGTCGCGGCGGCTAGCAGGAACAGGAAGACCGCGTAGGCGAGGTTGGCGCTGACGGGGACGAGCAGCAGGTCCAGGAAGCGGACGAGCGGGCGCAGTCCGGTGCGCAGCGGCGGGATGAGCGCCAGCAGGGCGCAGAGCAGGCCGAGGACGCCGAAGAAGACCGCGAAGCCCTCGGGTACCCGGCCCAGGAGGCCGTGGCCCCGGCCGCGGGGCCGGCGTATCGGGCCCCCGGTGTCCTTCTCGGCCGTCCCGGCGTCCGCGATGGCACTCATGCTTCCGACTCTAGGAACACCCGCCTCTTCTCGCCCGTCGAGCGCTCCCGGCCGATGGCCGCCGTGGGGGGCTCCGATAGCCTCGCGGCGTGACGGAACAGCACGCCCATCAGTTCGAGCGGGGCACGGACGGGCCGAAGGTGATCCTCGTCGGAGTGGACGGCTCCGACTCCTCCCTGCGGGCCGCGGCCTACGCCTCTGGCCTGGCCCGGCGGCAGCACGCGCTGCTCGCCGTGGTGTACGTGCAGCCGGTGCTGGCGGCGGGGGCGGCGCTCGGGGCGCCGGTGGCAGAGACGACCGACGAGATAGCCGAGGACCTGGTCGCACAGATCCGGGACGCGGCCGAACGGCTCAAGGGGATATTCGAGGTCCGCTGGGAGTTCCACACGTTCCCCGGCGATCCGTACAACGGCCTGGTGCAGGCGGCCGACGAACTGAGGGCGGACGCCGTGGTCGTGGGCGCGTCCGAGCAGGCGGGCCACCGGATCGTCGGCTCGGTGGCGGTGCGGCTGGTGAAGGCCGGGCGGTGGCCGGTGACGGTGGTGCCGTAGCGGGACCTGCCGGGGCGCGGTGTTCGCGGTCTACTCCCCCATCTCCAGTCCGTCCTTCGCCGCGCCCCTGCCGAGGACGATGTTCCGGATGCGGTCGCGGACGGCCTGGCCGTCGGCGCCCTGGGCGATGGCGCGGTTGAGGTTCACGACCCGGCCGGCGTCGACGTCGAACAGTTGCGGGACGAACTCGGCCTTCGTCACCTCCCAGCGGCCGCCCGGCCGTGCGGGCGGGGCGAAGGTGAAGCGGCCGAGGGTGGACTGGTTGCCGCGCGGGTCCTTGGCGCCCTGGTGGTTGGTCATCTCGCCGGCGATCTGGTCGCCCATGCCGTAGATCACCCAGGTGCCGTTGACCTTCTCGTACGCCTGCGGGACGTGCGCGTGGGTACCGAGGATCAGGTCGATGTCGGGGCGTCCGCCCCTGCGCGCGGCGGTGAGGTTCCGGGACAGGGTCAGCTGCTGCTCGTCGGGCGCGTCCTGCCACTCGGTGCCCCAGTGCAGGGAGACGACGACCACGTCGGCGCCCGCCCGGCGCGCGGCCCGGGCGTCCGCGAGGACCGTGCCCTCGTCGATGAGGTTCACGGCCCAGGGCTGTCCGGCCGGCAGCGGGATGCCGTTGGTGTCGTAGGTGTAGGCGAGGTGGGCGATCTTCGCCGAGCCCGCCTGGAGGACGGTCACCGTACGCGCCTCCTCCTCGGCGCGTGCCGAGCCGGCGTGCCGTACGCCCGCGCGGTCGAGGGCGTCGAGGGTGCGGCGGATGCCGTCGGCGCCGTCGTCCAGGGTGTGGTTGGAGGCGGTGGAGCAGCCGTCGTAGCCGGTGGCGGCGAGGGCCTGGGCCACCTCGGGCGGGGACTTGAAGGTGGGGTAGCCGGTGTAGGCGCCGTTCTCGCCGTAGACGGTCTCCATGTGGCACAGGGCCACATCCGCGCGGGAGACCACGGAGCGGATCCCCGCGAGCATCGGCCGGAAGTCGTAGCCGGTGCCGCCGGCGTCGAAGCGGGCCCGGTCGATGATCGAGCTGTGCGGGAGGACGTCGCCGGAGGCGACCAGTGTGAAGCCGCGGGGCACGGCGGCGGACTGTGCCGGGCGTCCCTGGCCGCGCGGTTCGTGGCTGCCGCGGGCCTGGCAGGCCGCTCCCGCGGCGAGGACGACGGTCAGGGCCAGGGCCATCTGCCGACTGCGTGCGATCATGCCATTCACCCCACTGTGGGCGTTGTGGTCGTATTTACGCACCATCAGGAAAGAAGGCTCATACCGCCCCACGCGGCTCCGACACGCTCATTAGCCCGTCCGGAACACACCGGTCCGGGCGCGGTGACCGTTCGTCGAACCGTTCGTCGACGCGATCGACCGTCCGCCGCACGGGCGGGTACGTGCCCTGTCCCCCCGGCCGCGCCCTGCTGTGGCATACGGCCATGACGGCCGGATCCACTCTCACGAACGGGACGACCGCCGAGCACGAGCTCGCCGCACTGCAGCGGGAGCACGGCCGGCCCCTCTTCGCGCTCCTGCTCCGGCTCTGCGACGGCGACCGGCAGCGCGCGGAGGACCTGGTGCAGGAGACGCTCGTACGCGCCTGGCAGCACCCCGAGGCCCTGCGTGCCGACGACTTCGAGTCCGTACGGCCCTGGCTGATGACCGTCGGGCGACGGCTCGCGATCGACGCCCGGCGGGCCCGGCAGGCGCGTCCGGCCGAGGTCGGCGACGCGGTGCTGGAGAACGCGCGGGTCATCTCCGACCACGCCGAGCGGGCCGCGGCGATGCTCGACGTCCGCCAGGCTGTGAAGACACTCACTCCGGAGCACCGTGAAGTCCTGGTGCTCGTGTACTTCCAGGGGGCGAGTGTGGCGGAAGCCGCGGCGACCCTCGGGATCCCGCCCGGTACCGTGAAGTCCCGCGCGTACTACGCGCTGCGCGCCCTGCGCCGGGTGCTTCCCGGATACGCCGCCGACCTGCGCTGAAACCAATGGCCGGGTCAAGCCTCCGTAAAGCGCCTTGCTGAACACCCCGGTTGAGTAATCGGCTGTTCTCATCCGTGTTCCGGAGAGGGCCGACAGCGCCCCCGGGGCCCGGTGTCGGGCGACGCGCGCGTACCGGAGGAAGGCGGGAAGGGATGCTGCACAGAGGTGAAGAGAGCACGGACGGTGCCGACGGTGAACTGACCGTCCCCATGGCGTGGTTGTACGCCGAGTACATCGCCGACGAGCTGCTGCGGACCGGCGACCTGATGCCGCCGACGTCCTTCGAGTTCCGGGCGGGGCGGGACGCCCTGGCGCTGACCATCTTCCTCTCGGACACCGACGGGGAGCTGTCCGGCATCCGGGTCGTCACCCAGCTGGAGACGTGGCTGTCACTGACCGCGTACGACCAGCCGTGGCAGGAGTGGGTGCGCGGGCGGCTGGCCGAGCTGGCCGTCGTGGCCGCGGAGTCGGGGCGGCCAGCGCCGGACCTGGACCTGGCGGACGAGGCCTGGCGCTGGCTGCAGGAGACGGAGCTGCTCGCGCCCGATCTGAACGCGGTGCCGGGCGGTGCTCCGGTGGTCGGGGAGGACGAGGGGCCGAAGGTCTGGACGCCCGCGTGGCAGCTCGGACTGCCGCTGGGACACCTCGCGATCCATCTTTTTTAGATTTCTGCGTCCTCGGACCAATCCGCCGGGCGGAGGGCTCCGAATCCGTAGGTTGCGATTGTGTCACCGGCTTGAGTGATTCCGCCGCCTGGTCCGTACCGGTGGGAGCAAGGAGTAACCCCACCCGCACCCAACGGCACGAGGATTCGGCATGAGGTCCCTGGAAAGGCATCGCGACGTCGGCGCCTACGCGCTCGGCGTGCTGGACGAGGCGGAAGCATTCCGCTTCGAGGACCACCTCATGGAGTGCCCTCGGTGCGCTGCAGAGGTGACGGAATTCGGCGTGACCACACGGCAGTTGATGCTGTACCGGCGGGCGACACCACGGTTCGTGCACCCGATGGCGCAGCCCGGGCCGCGCATGCTGGACCGGCTGCTGGCCGAGGTGGCGACGAAGCGCCGGGCCGGACGCAGACGCCTGCTGTTCGCCCTGGCCGCCTCGGTGGTGTTCGCGGTGTCGGTACCCGCCGTCGCGATGATGGCCGAGGGCAGCGGCGAGGAGGCGGGGCCCGTGACGGTCGCGGCGACCGACGCGCGCTCGGGCGTCTGGGCGCAGGTCACGGTCGAGGACAAGGCCTCGGGCAGCCAGGTCGAGCTGAAGGTCAAGGACGCGGCCGGTCCCCGCTCCTGCCACCTGGTCATCGTCGGCCGCGACGGCACCGAGGAGACCGCGACCAGCTGGCACGGCCCCGGGCACGACACCCACCCCAACACGATGATGGCCAGCTCGTCCAAGCACCCGGACGAGACCGCCCGCTACGAGGTCCGCTCGGCGTCCGGGGAGGTCCTCGTGAAGCTCCAGCCGCGCTAGCGGCTGTCGTCCGTCCGCCTCTGTCGCCGGGCATCCCGCGTGGCCCGGTGTGAGACTGCTGGTTGGCGCACCCGGGAGGCAGCCGGGTGCCCGGGGTCCCGGCGAGGGGAGACGAGGTGGCGGCGGCAGAGGACGGCGACGGCCGCCTGGAGGAGTACCTCGCCGATCCGGCGAACAGGGCGCTGGACCTGACCACCGCTGTGGCCCGCTGCACCGAGGCCCTGGGGCTCCAGCACTCCGCGGTGTACCTCGCCGACATCCAGCAGCGCCGGCTCCTGCCGCTCACCGACGCGGCCTCGCCCCTGCCCGTCGACGACTCGCTCGCCGGGTGGACCTACCGCACCCAGTCCCTGCGCGTGGAGGAGTCCGAGTCGGGCGGCATGACGGCCTGGGTCCCCCTCGTGGACGGCGCGGAACGTCTCGGCGTCCTCGCCGTGCACTCCGCCGCGCTGACCCCGGCCGTGCTGCGCCGCGGCAAGGCCCTCGCCACGCTCCTCGCCATGATGATCACGTCCGCCCGGGCGTACCAGGACTCCTTCGTCCGGCGTACGCGCACCAAACCGATGCGTCTGCCCGCCGAGATGTTGCGGGCCTTCCTGCCGCCGCGCACGATCGGCACCGCGCACGTCGTGTCCACGGCCGTGCTGGAGCCGGCCTACGAGCTCGGCGGCGACGCCTTCGATCACTCCCTCACCGAGACGGCCCTGCACGCCACGGTCCTCGACGCCATGGGACACGATCTGGCCTCCGGGCTCACCACGGCCGTGTCCCTGGCCGCGAGCCGCAATGCCCGGCGGGCCGGGGCGGACCTGCCCGATCTGGTGCGGAGCGTGGACGACGCGCTGGCGCAGTGGCTCCCCGACCAGTTCTGCACGGGGGTCGTGGCCCAGCTGGACCTGGCCTCCGGGGTGCTGCGGTGGTGCAACTGCGGACATCCCACCCCGCTGCTCATCCGGGACAGACGGCCGGACGTCGACGCCATGCGGCGCGAGCCGGAACCGCCGATGGGTCTGCCGTCCCGGCTGGCCGGGCTGAGGCGGCGGACGCACGAGATCGCTCTGAAGCCCGGCGACCGGGTCCTGATGTACAGCGACGGGGTCACCGAGGCCCGGGCCGTCGACGGCGCGGAGTTCGGTCTCGAGCAGTTCGCCGACTACATCATCCGGGCGACGGCCGCGGGAGAGCTGGCGCCCGAGACGCTGCGGCGGCTCATCCACTCCATCCTCGACTCGTCCGGCAGCCGGCTGCGGGACGACGCGACCATCCTCATGTTCGAGTGGTCGCCCCCGTCCCGGTGACCGTGCCTCACTTCAGCAGCCGGGACATCCTGCGGTCCGCCAGCGGTTTGCCGCCCGTCTGGCAGGTCGGGCAGTACTGCAGCGAGGAGTCGCTGAAGGACACCTCCCGCACGGTGTCACCGCACACCGGGCAGGGCTCGCCGGTACGGCCGTGGACGCGCAGGCCGCTCTTCTTCTCGGCCTTCAGCCGCCCGGCCGCCACGCCCCGGGAGCGTTCGACCGCCCCGGTGAGCGTGTCGCGCAGGGCCTCGTACAGCCGATGGGTCTCCTCCGCGCTCAGGGACGCTGCCAGTTTGAAGGGCGACATCCTCGCCGCGTGCAGGATCTCGTCGCTGTAGGCGTTGCCCACGCCCGCTAGCAGGCTCTGGTCGCGCAACGCGCCCTTGAGCTGCCGCCGTTCACCGGCCAGGAGTTCCGCGAAGCGCCGCTCGTCGAAGTCGTCGGCGAGGGGGTCCGGGCCGAGCCGGGCGACGCCCGGGACCTCCCGCGGGTCCCCCACGACGTACACGGCGAGCCGCTTCTGGGTACCGGCCTCGGTCAGGTCGAAGCCGGAGCCGGTCTCCAGGGCCACGCGCAGCGCGAGGGGTCCCTTGCCGGGGCGGGGCGGGCCGTCGGGCAGGCGGTCCTTCCAGTGCAGCCAGCCCGCGCGGGCCAGGTGCGTCACGAAGTGCGGGCCGTCCGCGGTCGCGACGTCGAGGAACTTGCCGTACCGGCGTACGGCGGCGACCTCGTGTCCCTCCAGCGCGGACAGGGGCGGGTCGTACGTCTTCAGCACGCTGATCGCGACGGGCAGCACCCGGACGATCTCGTGGCCGACGAGGTACTCGGCCAGGAAGTCCTTGAGCGCCTCGACCTCGGGGAGTTCCGGCATGAGTCCAGAGTGCCATGCGGGGTCAGTCCCGGTCGGGCACCTGGAACTCGCACCACACGGCCTTGCCGCCGCCGCGTGCCTCCACGCCCCACGCGTCGGTGAGCAGGTCCACCAGGAGCAGGCCCCGTCCGGAGACGCCCGACTCGCCCGCCTCGCGGCGGCGCGGCAGAGCGCTGGAGGAGTCCTCGACCTCGACGCGCAGCCGGGGCCCGGAGCCGGTGAGGGCCCGCAGGGTGACGATCGCGGAGCCCTCGGTGTGCATCAGGGCGTTGGTGATCAGCTCGTCGGCGACCAGTTCGATCTCGTCGGCGCGGTCCCGGGCGCCCCAGACGCCGACCGCGGTGCGGATCATGTGCCGGGCCTCGGCCAGGGCCGCCGGGTCGCCGGGGGCCACGTGCCGCTGGAGCCGGTGCCCGGACCGCGGGCCGTCGGGGCCGCGCCGGCGCAGCAGGAGCAGCGCCACGTCGTCGTCGCCGCAGCGCTCGGCGGCCACGTCGATGAGCCGGTCGGCGAGGTCGCGTACGTCGTCGGGGCCGGTGGCGACGAGCGCGATGAGGGTGCGCATGCCGTCGTCGAGGTCGGTGCCGGGCTGCTCCACCAGGCCGTCGGTGCACAGCAGCAGGGTGTCGTCGGGGTCGAGCTCCACGGTGCCCACCGGGTAGTCGAGGCGGCCGAACTCGGCGGACAGGCCGAGCGGCAGACCGCCCGGGACGGTGACGCGGCGGCAGGAGCCGTCGGTGTGGCGTACGAGCGGGTCGAGGTGGCCGGCCCGGACCACCTGGACCACGCCCGTGGACAGGTCGGCCTCGGCGTAGAGGCAGGTCGCGGAGCGGTCGGTGTCGAGTTCGTGCAGGAAGACGGAGGCGCGGGCCATGACGGTGGCCGGGGTGTGCCCCTCGGCGGCGTAGGCGCGCAGCACGATGCGCAGCTGGCCCATGACGGCGGCCGCGTGCGTGTCGTGGCCCTGGACGTCGCCGATGACGGCGCCGACCCGGCCGCCGGGCAGCGGGATGAGGTCGTACCAGTCGCCGCCGATGTCCCGGCCGACGGAGCCGCCCGCGCTGGCGGCGCGGTAGCGCACGGCGATGTCGGCCCCGGGCACGCTCGGGATGGTCCGGGGCAGCATGGCCTGCTGGAGGCCCTGCGCGAGGTCCATCTCCTGCTCGTAGAACATGGCCCGCTGCAGGCTCTGCGCGATGCTGCTGCCGAGGGCGACGAGGATGTCGCGCTCCTCGGGTGTGAAGCCGTGCCGGTCGCTGTAGAGCAGGCCCATCGCGCCGATGGGCTGGGCCTGGACGATGAGCGGCAGATAGGCGGCCGACGTGATGTTCAGGTCGGTGATGTGCGGCCACAGGATCGGGTAGCGCTCGGCGAACTCCTCCGGCGATTCGATGAAGCAGGGGCCGAGGGTCCGCACGGCCTCGCTCATCGGGTAGGGCTCGTCGATCCGGGTGACGCGGGTGCCGGGCACGAAGCTGTCCGAGGGCCCCTCGGCGACGAGGCGGATGCGCCCGGCCTCGACCAGGCCCATGACCAGGCTGGTGGCGCCGAGGTGGGTGAGGCCGTGGGTGTCCTTCAGGACGTCGATGACGTCCTGGACGGTGCGGGCGTGGGCGAGGGCGGCCGTGGTGAGTGCGACGACGCTGGTCTGCTCCCGGCGGGCCTCGTCCCGGGCGGCCTGGTCGAGGCGGGCCTCGCTCTCGCCGAGTTCCCGGGTGGCGTCCCGGACGATGCCGATGATGCGGCGGGGCCGTCCGGTGTCGTCGCGCCGGATGTAGCCCTGGGTGTGGGTCCAGCGCAGGGTGCCGTCGCGGCGGCGCATGCGGAAGTAGGCGCCGTAGTTCTCGCTGCCGTCCTTCAGTGCCTGGGAGACCGCGGTGTCCAGGCGCCGGGCCTCGGCGGGCGGGACCCGCTTGGCGAGCGTCTCGGGGCGGTCGTCGTACTCGTCGAGGCGCACGTCGAAGACGTCGTGGGCCTGGGCGTCCATCTGCATCAGGCCGGTGTCCAGATCCCAGTCGAAACTGCCCATCCGGTTGAGCGCGAGGATCGCGTCCGGGTGGGCGGGCCAGTCGTCCGGGAGTGACAGGGAGCTCCCTCCCCGGTCAGCCATGGGGCTACCTTGCCAGGAATCATCCGATTCTTCGACCGATGTGCCGGGCGTACGGGCCGCCGGGCCGGACCGGCCGTCAGTCGCCATCGGGGATCAGACCGGCTCCGTCGGGCAGGTCGGGGCTGTCCGGCACGGTGTCGGGGCCGACCTGCCCGACGGAGCCGCCGGGGTCCGCCGGAGCCGGTTCGTCGGGAAGCGGGGCGGCCTCGTCGGGCGGTGGTACGGACGTGCCGATCGGCGGTGGCACCGCGTCCGGGGAGCCCACGTCCCGGGGAGCCGTACTGCCCACGCCCGGGGAGAGGCCGGACCCGGACGGAGCCACGCGGGGCTCGCGCGGGGTGACGTCGGATTCACCCAAGGAGGAGGGTGAGGGTGCGCGGGACGCCGGGGGCTGCTCCGCCCAGAGCGGTGGCGGCAGGGCCCGGTCGTGGCGTACGTCGTGGCCGGTCGGCCGTTCGATCCAGGTGCGGGCGGCGACGTCGATGATCGTGAAGTCGGTGATCACCTGCGGGGCCGGGGTCACGACGATCACCTCGCCGGGCCGGTAGCCGGGCCAGGGGGTGCCCCGGGTGCGCGGTGTGCCCCGCATCGCCACCGGCGGACGCAGCGGGTTGCCGCAGGCGCAGCGGACGCGCGGCACACCCCGGTCATCGACCAGGACGGCGGTGCCCGTCTGGAGGACGGACTGGTAGCCGCCCGCCCGGCCGGCCCGGAAGCCGTGGTTGGTGACGCGGGTGTCGGCGCGCAGCAGGAGGGGGGTCAGTCGGCGCACGTGGTCCGGGACGGCCGCCGGGGAGACGCCCGCGACCCGGGCGAAGGCGCGGATCCTGGCCCGGTCGCGGGTGAGGTGGCCGACCTGCCGCGCGATGTCGCAGCTGCCGGTCCGCTCGATACCGCCGTACAGGCCGGGTGTCCCGCCGGACAGCGAGCGCAGTCCGCCGAGGCCGGCGGGGATCCCGGACGGGCCGTCCGGGCCGGCTCTGCCCGGCGTTCGCGGGGCGAGGGACGGGGTAGCCGTCGTGGTGGCCGTCGAGTCCGTGAAGGGGTTCGGCCCCTGAGCCGCGGCCGGCTGGAGGAAGAGCTCTTCGCCGGCGTCCGCGTCGCCACCGTCGCCGTCGCTGTCGGTGCCGCAGCCCGAGAGGAGGAGCACCGTCGAGAGCACACAGGCCATGACGAAGGTCCCGGTGTGTGTCCGCACCCAGTCCTCCTGCCTCGTTTCCGGCCATTCGTCACTATTGTTTGCTTCACTCACTTGGGTCACGCAACCGGAACGGCCACACACGGAGCGTGACACTGGGGTCCGGCTCGGCATCGGGAGGAGCGCACGGCCGTGGACTGGTTCACCGCATCCGACTACTGGCTGAGCCGGCTGGTCTTCCAGCGGGCGCTGGCCGCCGTGTATCTGGTCGCGTTCCTGACGGCCGCGCTCCAGTTCCGCGCGCTGATCGGGCGGCGCGGGATGCTGCCGGTGCCGGAGTTCGTCGAGCGGGTGCCGTTCAAGCGGGCGCCGAGCCTGTTCCATCTGCACTACTCGGACCGCTTCTTCGCGCTCTGCGCCTGGGCGGGCTGCGCGGTGTCGGCGGCGCTGCTGGCCGGGCTCGACTCGCTGCTGCCGCTGTGGGGCGGCATGCTGCTGTGGCTGGTGCCGTGGGTGCTGTATCTGTCGATCGTGAATGTCGGGCAGACCTGGTACTCGTTCGGCTGGGAGTCGCTGCTGCTGGAGGTCGGCTTCCTCGCCGTGTTCCTCGGCAACGACGAGGTGGCGCCGCCGGTCGTCGTGCTGTTCCTGCTGCGGTGGATCCTGTTCCGGGTGGAGTTCGGCGCGGGGCTCATCAAGATGCGCGGCGACGCGTGCTGGCGGAAGCTGACGTGCCTGGACCACCATCACGAGACCCAGCCGATGCCGGGCCCGCTGAGCTGGTTCTTCCACCATCTGCCCAAACCCCTGCACCGGGTAGAGGTGGCCGCGAACCATGTCACCCAACTCGTGGTGCCGTTCCTGCTGTTCACCCCGCATCCCATCGCGACGGCCGCCGCCGCGCTGATGATCGTCACCCAGCTGTGGCTGGTGCTGTCGGGCAACTTCTCCTGGCTGAACTGGATCACGATCGTGCTGGCCCTGTCGGCGGTACGGTTCCCGGCCGATCCGCCGGACGTGCCCGAGGCCCCGCTCTGGTACGTGGTCGTGGTGCTGGCGGTGGCCGCGCTGCTCGTGGGTCTCAGCTACCAGCCGGTCCGCAACATGATCTCCCGCCGCCAGGTGATGAACCGCTCCTTCGACCCGCTGCATCTGGTCAACACCTACGGGGCGTTCGGCAGTGTGAGCCGGGTCCGCTACGAGGTGGTGGTCGAGGGCACCGCGGACGAGGTGCCGCGCCCGGACTCGGACTGGCGGGAGTACGAGTTCAGGGGCAAGCCGGGCGATCCTCGGCGCTGGCCCCGGCAGTTCGCTCCGTACCATCTGCGACTGGACTGGATGATGTGGTTCGCGGCGCTCTCCCCCGCCTACGCCGGATCCTGGTTCGGCACGCTGGTGGAGCGGCTGCTGGAGAACGACCGGGCCACGCTGAAGCTGCTGCGCCGCTCGCCGTTCCCGCCGGACCAGCCCCCGCGGTACGTGCGCGCCCGCCTGTTCCGCTACCGCTACACGACCTGGCGCGAGCTGCGGGAGACGGGCGCGTGCTGGGAGCGGACGTACGTACGGGAGTACCTGCCGCCGACGCGGCTGGCGGAGGCGGCTCAGAGGTCGTAGACGCGGGTGGCGGTGGTCGCGAGGATCTGCTCGTGATCGTGCTCGGAGGTCAGGCGGCGCACGAGCTCGAGCGTGCCGCCGTACGAGGTGGCGAGCGTGCACACCGGCCAGTCCGAGCCGTACATCAGACGGTCCGGCCCGAAGGCCTCCAGGGCCACGTCGGCATACGGGCGCAGGTCCTCGACGGTCCAGGAGGCGAGGTCGGCCTCGGTGACCAGGCCGGACAGCTTGGCGACCGTGTGGGGCAGGGCGGCGAGGGCGCGCAGGCCGGATGCCCAGGGTTCGAGGTCGCCGGAGGCGATGGGCGGTTTGCCCAGGTGGTCGAGGACGAAGGTGAGCCCGGGCAGGTCCGCGGCGGCCCGCGCGCAGGCCGGGAGCTGGTGGGGCAGGACCACGAGGTCGTAGACCAGCCCGGCGTCGGCGACTGCGGCCAGTCCCCGGCGTACGTCCGGGCGCAGCAGCCATTCCGGGTCGGGTTCGCCCTGGACCTGGTGGCGGATGCCCTTGAGGTGGCTGCCGCCGGGGAGTTCCCTCAGCCGGGCGAGTTCGTCGGCGACGTCGGGACGGGTGAGGTCGGTCCAGCCGACGACGCCCGCGATCAGGTCGTGCTCCTCGGCCAGGGCCAGGAACTCCGGGGTCTCCTCGGGCACGGTGATCGTCTGGACGAGGACCGTGCGCTCCACTCCGGTCGCTCTCGCCTCGGGTTCGAGGTCCTTCATGGTGAAGTCGCGGCGCAGGGGCGCGAGTTCGGGGCCGGTGATCCAGTCCTGGTCCCGTACGGACAGGTCCCACACATGGTGGTGGGCGTCTACGGCGGTCATGACGGCAGCTCCCAGACGACCGGCAGGCCGGCGTCGGCGCCCTCGCCGGAGTAGTCGTGCACGACGTCCAGCAGCTCGGCCATGCGGGCCTGCCAGGCGACGTTGACCGGGAGCTTCTCCAGTTCGGCGAGGAGCCGGGCGTAGTCCTCGCACTCCAGGACGTGGAACAGGTCGGTGCCGCTGCGCCAGATGGTCCAGGAGGTGGCGCCGGCGGCGCGGATGGCGTCGGTGAGTTCCTCCGGGACCTCGCGGTGGGCGGCCTCGTACGCGGCGACGCGGTCGGCGCGGACCTTGGTGTGCAGGGCGACTCTCATGACGGCTCCTCGGCGGGGACGGGGGCGTCGGCGGGCAGCAGACCCCCCGCGCGCAGGTCCTGCCAGAACGCGGCGGGCACACGCGCGGCGAACTGGTGGGCGCAGTCGCGGACCTCGTGCGCCGAGCGGGCCCCGACGAGGACGCTGGCGACGGCCGGATGGGCGGCGCAGAAGGCCAGGGCGGCGGCGCGCAGCGTGGTGCCGTGGCGGTCGGCGACGGACTTCAGCCGCAGGGCACGTTCGACCAGCTCGGAGGGGGCGACGGTGTAGTTGTACGTCGCGCCGGGCCGCGGGTTCGCCAGCAGGCCGGAGTTGAAGGCGCCGCCGACGACGACGGACGTGCCGCGTTCCCGGGCCGCGGGCAGCAGGTCGGTGAGGGCGCTCTGGTCGAGCAGGGTGTAGCGGCCGGCGCACAGCACCACGTCCACGTCGGTGTCGCGGACGAAGCGGGTGAGCATCTCCGCCTGGTTCATACCGGCGCCGATCGCGCCGACCACGCCCTCGCCGCGGAGCTTCTCCAGGGCCGGATAGCCCTCCCGGAAGGCCTCTTCGGCGTGCTCGTCGGGGTCGTGGAGGTAGACGACGTCGACGCGGTCGAGGCCGAGCCGTTCCAGGCTGGCCTCCAGGGTGCGTCGTACGCCGTCGGCGCTGAAGTCCCACACGCGGCGGTGGGTGGCGGGCACGGCGAACCCGTTTGCCAGGTCGTCGCCGGTGCCGTCCGAGGGCTCCAGGCGGCGGCCCACCTTGGTGGAGATCGTGTACTGGCCTCGGGGGCGGTCGCGCAGGGCGGCGCCGAGGCGGCGTTCGGAGAGGCCGAGGCCGTAGTGCGGGGCGGTGTCGAAGTAGCGGATGCCCCGCTGCCAGGCGGCCTCCACGGCGTCGTGCGCCTGTGCCTCGCCGACTTCGGAGTACAGGTTGGCGATCGCGGCGGCGCCGAAGGACAGGGCGCTGACCTCGACGCGGCTGCCGCCGAGCCGGTTCACCGGGCCACCGGGCGCAGCCGCAGGCCCTGCATGCCGCCGTCGACGGCGAGGGCGGTGCCCGTGGTGGCGCCGGAGAGGGGGCCGGCGAGGTAGGCGATGGCGCCCGCGACCTCGGCCGCGGAGACCAGGCGGCCGGTGGGCTGGCGGGCCTCCAGGGCGGCGCGTTCGGCGGCCGGTTCGGGCGCTGCGTCGAGGAGGCGGCCGACCCAGGGCGTGTCGACCGTGCCCGGGTTGACGCAGTTGACGCGGATGCCCTCGCGGACGTGGTCGGCGGCCATGGCGAGGGTGAGGGAGTACACGGCGCCCTTGGTGGCGCTGTACAGGGCGCGCTGCGGCAGGCCCGCGGTGGCGGCGATGGAGCAGGTGTTGACGATCGCGGCGTGCGCGGAGGCGCGCAGGTGGGGCAGGCAGGCGCGGGCGGTGCGGACCATGCCGACGACGTTGACGTCCAGGACGCGGTGCCACTCGTCGTCGGGGTTGTCCTCGACGGTGCCCTGGGCGCCGATGCCCGCGTTGTTGACCAGGACGTCCAGCCCGCCGAGGTCGGCGACCGCCGCCGAAACGGCCTGGCGCACGGACGCGTCGTCGGTGACGTCCGCGCGGTAGGCGAGCAGCGGCTTGTCGACCGGCGACGGGTCCAGGTCGAGGACGGCGACCTGGGCGCCGCGCTCGGCCAGGAGGTCGGCGGTGGCCCGGCCGATGCCGGAGGCGCCGCCCGTCACCAGGGCTTTGATGCCCTCGAAGTCGCTCATACGGCCTGACCCTTCTTCCGCTCGTCGAGGTCGGCGGCCCAGAACTCGCCGCCCGGGTAGGTGAATCGCGCCAGTGACTCGGGCCGCATGGCGGCCGAGAAGCCCGGCGCTGTGGGTGCCGTGTAGTGAGCCTGGCGGATCACCACCGGGTCGAGGAAGTGGTCGTGCAGATGGTCGACGTATTCGATGACGCGGTCCTCGGTGGTGCCGGACAGGGCCACGTAGTCGAACATCGACAGGTGCTGGACGAGTTCGCACAGGCCGACGCCGCCCGCGTGCGGGCAGACCGGCACGCCGAACTTGGCCGCGAGCAGCAGGATCGCGAGGTTCTCGGGGACGCCGCCGACGCGGGCCGCGTCGATCTGGACGACGTCGAGCGCGCCGGCCTGGAGAAGCTGCTTGAAGACGATCCGGTTGTGCACGTGCTCGCCGGTGGCGACCTTCACGGGGGCGACGGCCCTGCGGACCGCCGCGTGGCCGAGGATGTCGTCGGGGCTGGTGGGCTCCTCGATCCAGTACGGGTCGAACTCGGCGAGGGCCTTGGTCCAGCGGATCGCCTCGTCGACGTCCCAGCGCTGGTTGGCGTCGACGGCCATGCGGATGTCCGGGCCGATGACGGAACGGGCGACGCGGCAGCGGCGGATGTCGTCCTCGAGGTCGGCGCCGACCTTCAGCTTGATCTGCCGGAAGCCGTCGGCGACGGCCCGGGCCGCGAGCCGGGTGAGCTTCTCGTCGTCGTAGCCGAGCCAGCCCGGTGAGGTGGTGTAGGCGGGGTAGCCGCGCTCCAGCAGCCGGGCCGTGCGCTCCTCGGCGCCCTCCCGGCCCCGGCGCAGCAGGGTCAGGGCCTCCTCGGGGGTGAGGGCGTCGGTGAGGTAGCGGAAGTCGATCTGGCGCACCAGCCAGGCGGGCTCGGCCTCGGCGAGCAGCCGCCACAGCGGCAGGCCGGCGCGCTTGGCGGCCAGGTCCCACACGGCGTTGACGACCGCGCCGATCGCCATGTGCATCACGCCCTTCTCGGGCCCGAGCCAGCGCAGCTGGCTGTCGCCGATCAGGTCGCGGTTCAGGGTGGAGGGGTCGGCGCACAGGTCGTCGGCCGAGCGGCCGATCAGGTGTCCGCGCAGCGCGTCGATCGCGGCGACCTGCACCTCGTTGCCCCGCCCGATGGTGAAGGCGAATCCGTGCCCCTCGTGGCCGTCGGCCGCGTCCGTGCGCAGGACGACGTAGGCCGCCGAGTAGTCGGGGTCCGGGTTCATCGCGTCGGAGCCGTCGAGCTCGCGCGAGGTGGGGAAGCGGATGTCGTGGGTGTCGACCGCGATGATGCGGGCGGGCGTCGGGGACACGGAGGGCCTTTCGGTTGCAGGGGGCGGGGGCGTCAGTCCTGGGCCCGGCCGGTGGTGACCCGGGCGATCATGAGGGCGACCAGGATGATCCCGCCGTAGATGGCCTGGATCCAGAACGACGGCACCTGCGCGAGGGTGAGCAGGTTCTGTACGACCCCCAGAAGGAGTACGCCGGTCAGGGCGCCGAACATGGTGCCCTTGCCGCCGTCGAGGGCGATGCCGCCGATCACCGCGGCCGCGAACACCGTGAAGATCATGTTCTGGCCCTGGTTGGCGCTGATCGCGCCGACGTATCCGGTCTGCATGATGCCGCCGACCGCGGCGAGGACACCCGCGACGACGAACACGCCGAGCATGACGCGCTCCACCCGGATGCCCGCCGCCCGGGCCGCGTCCGCGTTGCCGCCGATGGCGTACAGGGCGCGCCCGACCCGGTGGTACTTCAGGATCAGCCCGGCGACCGCGAAGGCGATCGCGGCGAGCCACACCGACAGCGGGGCGGAGAGGAAGGTGGTGGTCGCCAGCGAGTAGAAGCTGTCGGGCATCCCGAACAGCGTCTTGCCCTTGGTCGCGCCGACCAGCAGGCCGCGCAGCACGATCAGCATCGCCAGCGTCACGATGAACGCGTTGAGCTTGAACTTCACGACCAGGACGCCGTTGAAGGCGCCGACGGCCGCGCCCGCGACGAGGATCGCCAACAGAGCCAGGGCGGCGGGGAGTTCGGTCCCCCAGCCGGACTGGGCCGCGGGCAGGACGAGCAGCGCGCCCACGGCGGGCGCGATACCGACGACCGATTCCAGGGACAGGTCGAACTTGCCGGTGATCAGCACGAGCGACTCGGCGAGCACGACCATCGCGAGGGCGGCGGAGGCGCCGAGGATGGAGACGATGTTGCGCTCGGTGAGGAACGAGTCGTTGACGACGGCGCCGAGCACCAGGAGCAGCAACAGGGCGGGGACGAGGGCGAGTTCGCGGGCCCGGCGGAGGAGGACGGCCTTGGCTGCGCGCGGGTCGGTGGCTCGCGCGGGCGCGAGCGGCGGGGCCGCCTTGGTGTCAGCCATGGTCCACTCCTTCGATGGAGGCGATGAGCTCGTGGTCGCGCCAGCCCGCCGGGTGCTCGGCGACGACACGGCCGTGGAAGAGGACGAGGACCCGGTCGCAGCGCCTGAGGTCGTCGAGTTCGTCGGAGACGACGAGTACGGCGGTGCCGTCCTCGCGGGCGGTGTCGACACGGGCGAGCAGGGACTCCTTGGACTTCACGTCGACACCCGCGGTCGGGTTGACCAGGACCAGGAGCCGCGGGTCTGAGGCGAGGGCCCGGGCCATGACGACCTTCTGCGCGTTGCCGCCGGACAGGTCGGAGACGGGCTGCTCGGGGCCGGCCGCGTGGATGTCGAGCCGTTCGATCAGCGCGGTGGCGACACCGCGTCTGCGGTCGGTGCCGACGAAGCCGTAGCGGCCGAGCCGGTCCAGGACGCTGAGGGTGGCGTTGTCGCCGATGGACATGCCGAAGACCAGGCCCTGTTCGTGCCGGTCCCGGGGCACGAAGCCGACGCCGGCCTCCAGAGCCTTGCGGACGTCGCCGAACGGCAGCGGCCGCCCGTCCAGCCGGGCCGTCCCGTTCACGGGGGTGTGCAGTCCCGTGAACGACTCGGCGAGCTCTATCTTGCCGCTGGCGCTCGATCCGGCGAGTCCGACGACCTCGCCGCGCCGGACGGTGAGGTCGACGTTCTCGTACGCGGCCGAGGTGAGCCCGCGGACGTCGAGCAGGACGGGGCCCGATGCTCCCTGGGCCCTTTGCCGCTCGGCCTGTTCGGCGATCGTCTCCCCCGCCATGGCCTCCACCAGGGCCTGGCGGGGAAGGTCGGCGACCGGTGCCGTGGTGATCCAGCGGGCGTCGCGCAGGACCGTGACGGTCTGGCAGACCTCGTACACCTCCTGGAGGTGGTGCGAGATGAACAGGAAGGTGACGCCCGAGTCCTGCAGGGCCCGCATGCGTGTGAACAGCCGCTCGATCTCCCGGTTGTCGAGCTGCGCGGTGGGTTCGTCGAGGATGATGAAGCGGGCGCCGAAGCTCAGCGCCCGGGCGATCTCCACCATCTGCCGGTCCTCGACCTTGAGATCGGCCGTGCGCGCCTCCGGGTCGACGCGCACGTCCCAGGTGTCGAGGAGCCGGGCCGCCTCGGACTTCAGGCGGCGCCAGCTGATGAACCCGCGCCGGAGCGGCTGACGGTTGATGAACAGGTTCTCGGCGACGGTCAGTTCGGGGACGACCGTCGGGTGCTGGTAGACGCAGGCGACCTTGCGGCGCCAGGCGTCCCGGTCCGTGAGCGGGGGCGCGGGGTCGCCGTCGAAGCGGACGGTGCCCTCGTCGGGGGCTTCCAGGCCGGTGAGGATCCTGACCAGGGTCGACTTGCCGGCGCCGTTGCGTCCGACGAGGGCGTGGGACTCACCCGGCAGGACGGAGAGCTTGCCGTCGGCGAGGGCGGTGGTCGGGCCGTACCGCTTGACGATGCCCCGCGCTTGAACGAGTGACGTCGTCATTTGACCGTGTTGCCCCAGAGCTTGGGGTCGTCGACGTTGTCCTTCGTGACCAGCGGCGCGGGCAGCTGGTCCTCCAGGATGCCGCTGGGCAGCTTGACGATGGTCGAGTCGTGGTCGGTCGGGCCGGGCTTGAACGTCTTCCCCTGCATCGCCGCCTTGATGTAGTACATGCCGTACTTGGCGTAGGCGTCGGCGGGCTGGGAGACGGTCGCGTCGATCTGGCCCTTGCGGATCGCGTCGAACTCCTGCGGGATGCCGTCGTTCGAGACGATGGCGATGTGGCCCGGCTGCCCGGCCTTCTTCAGCATTCCCTTGGACTTGAGGGTCTGGAGGGTGGGCGCGAGGTAGACGCCGCCCGCCTGCATGTAGATGCCCTTGATGTCGGGGTTGGCGTTGAGGAGGGTGTCGAGCTTCGAGGCCGCCGCGTCGGACTCCCACTTGGCGGGGATCTCCAGGACCTTGAGCTTCGGGAAGTTCTTCTTCACGCAGGCGCGGAACGCCTCGGAGCGGTCGCGGCCGTTGACCGAGGCGAGGTCGCCCATGATCTGCACGACCTTGCCGGAGGTGATGTGCTCGCCGAGGTACTGGCAGGCCTTCTCGCCGTACGCCACGTTGTTCGCGCGGACCACCATCGCGACCTTGCCCTTGTCGGGCGCCACGTCCACGGCGACGACCGGCACGCCCTTGCGCTCGGCCTGGTCGAGGCCCGCCTCGATGGCGGCGCTGTCCAGCGGGGCGACGACCAGGCCCTCGACGCCCTGGTTGAGCTGGTTGTTGATGTCGGTGATCTGCTGCGAGGGGTCGCTGTTGGAGTTGACGGTCTTCATCGCGTCCACGCCCTCGGACTTCGCCATCCTGGGCACGTAGTCGTTGTACGACTGCCAGAACGGCGAGGTCAGCAGGGGCAGGACGACCCCGACCTTGCCGCTGCCGTCGCCGCCACCGGCACCGGCACCGGAGGCGCCGGTGTCCTTGGTGCTGCCGCACGCGGCGAGCACCAGGGAGGCGCCGGCGGCCAGCGCCACCGCGCCGACGATCCGGGACCTGTTCCGCTTCCGCACTGTGCTTCCGGGCATCTCAGGGGGCTCCCATCGACCGGGGTTCGAGCAGATGCCCGCATACTTATCAGACCACTCCCCCGCCGGAACACCCTGCGACGGCACATTTTCCCGCTCCGGGCTCATAGTGGTCCGACCACCTCGCTGGTTAGACTGCGCCGGAGCCTGTGATCGGAGGAACGGCGTGGACGACGAGACCGCCCCGCAGAAGGGCACCGTGACGCAGCGCGCCATCGAGCGGATCAAGGCGATGATCGGCGAGGGCCGGCTGGAGCCGGGCCAGCGGCTGCCGACCGAGCGTGACCTGGCCGCCCAGCTCGGCATCTCCCGCAGCTCGATGCGGGAGGCGATCCGCGCGCTCACGGTGCTGGGCGTCCTGGAGGCCCGGCACGGGTCGGGCATCTACGTCACCCAGCTGGAGGCCGGGGACCTGCTGGAGACGTTCGGTGTCGTGGCGGACCTGTCGCGCGGCCCGCGTCTGGTGGAGCTGCTGGAGATCCGGCGGATCCTGGAGTCGACGGCGACCGCACTGGCCGCCGCCCGGATCACCGGCGACCAGCTGGCCGAGGTCGAGAAGCACCTGGCGGCGATGAACGCCACGGACGATCCGGAGGAGATCCTCGCCCACGACCTGGCCTTCCACCGGGAGATCGCGGCGGCAGCGGGCAACGAGACCATGGCCGCGATCCTGGAGGGCCTGTCCTCACGGACGTTCCGCGCCCGTGTCTGGCGCGGCTACCAGGAGGAGGGCGCCTTCGAACGCACCCGCCGCGAACACGCCGCGATCCACCGCGCCCTGGCCGCCCACGACCCGGAGGCGGCCCGCGCGGCGGCGGCCGCGCACGTGGGCGAGGTGGAGGAGTGGCTGCGAGCGCAGCTCGGGCCCTAGGACGGTCCCAGGGCCCGGTGCTCCGCCGCTACTTGAACTGGCCGGCCTGATAGCCGCCCGCCGGCTGCTCGAGCATGACGTTCAGCCGGTTCGCGGTGTTCATGAAGCCGATCAGGGTCACGAGGGCGGCGAGCTGCTCCTCGTCATAGTGCTTGGCGGCCCGCTCCCAGACCTCGTCCGGGACACCGCCGGCCCCGTCCGCGATACGGGTCCCCTGCTCCGCCAGTTCCAGCGCGGCCCGCTCGGCCTCGGTGAACACCGTGGCCTCCCGCCAGGCAGCGACCAGATGGAGCCGTACGGAGCTCTCGCCCGCGGCGGTCGCCTCCTTGGTGTGCATGTCGATGCAGACCGCGCACCCGTTGATCTGGCTCACGCGGAGCGAGACCAGTTCCCGGGTGGCGGCCGGCAGCGGTGATTCCACGACCAGCCGCCCCAGGGCGGTGAACTGCTTGATGACCTTGCCGGCGCCGGGGAGGGCGAAGACGTCCAGACGCGCGCTCATGGTGAGCTCCTCTGTCGTTGTCGTTGCGTACACCCCTATGAGTCAGCGGCTCACCACGATGTGACATCGACAGTTGTGACCCGCGTCACCAGCTATCCGCGCCGCAGCCGCAGCGTCACCAGCTCGAACGGGCGCAGCCGCACCGCGATCCGCCCGTCCCGGACCTCCGGTGCCGTCGCGCCGGCCAGCGGTCGTTCCAGCAGGTCCGTGACCGAGACGCCCGCGACCTCGAACCCGGCCGTGAGCGTGGCGCGCGTCCGGCCGCCGAAGGCCTCGTGGAACCGGACGACGACGTCCCCGCTGCCGTCGTCGGCGAGCTTCACCGCCGTGACGACCACCGCGTCCCGGTCGGCCGTCACCAGCGGCGCCACCTCTTCGGCACCGGTGAGCCGCCGCTCCGGCACATTGAAGGACCCCGACAACGACGTGAACCTGCGCCTCGGCTACACCGAGGACGTCATCGGCGCCGCCCTGGCCCTGCGGAGTTCGGGACGCCCGGAGATCGACGGCGACCGCCTCGGCCTTTTCGGCCGGTCGATCGGCGGCGGGGTCGTGTACAACACGCTGGTCGTGGCGCCCGGTCTGTTCGACGCGGCCGTGGCGTACGCGCCGGTGAGCGCCCGCCCGCAGGAGAACATCGACCACTTCCAGCGGCCCGACGGCGACCCGCTCGTGGCCGCGATCGAGGAGAAGCACGGCACCCCCGAGGAGAACCCGGACTTCTGGCGCGGCGTCTCGCCCCTCACCTACGCCGACCGCGTGACCGAACCCCTGCTGATCCAGCACGGCACCGCGGACGACACCTGCCCCCTCGCCTGGTCACGGGAGGCCTCCGCCACGTTCGAGGAGGCCGGCAAGGACGTCGAGCTCCGCACCGTAGCCGACGAGGGGCACACGTTCGGGCACCGGTGGGCAGCCGAGACGGACGTCACCGAGGCCCTCTTCCAACGCCAATTGCGCTGCCCCCGTCACACCCGGGACCGGTACAGCCCGAACTCCGCGATCCGTACGGTCCCTCGCGCCCCGGTCACCCGCACCCGCCACCGCCGAGCCCGCACGGCGCCGGGCAGCAGCAGGATCCGGCTCGCTCCGACGACCCCCGCCCGGGCCACCTCCCTCCAGCCGCCGTCGCGGTACGCCTCCACCACGAAACTCTCCACCTGCTGGCCGTACCGGATGTCCTCCGCCAGCCGGACCCGGTCCACCTCCCGCTCCCGGCCGAGGTCGACGCTGACCCGGCCCGGCGCGGTGCTGGCCCGGGCACCGCGCGCCAGGTCCTCCGGCAGTTCGCGGTCGACCCGCTCGCGGAACTCCCGCAGACGCGTGACATCGGCGGCGGGCAGCAACCCGTCGGTGTCCGGCGGGATGTTGAGGAGCAGTACGGAGTTCCGGCCGACGGAGCGGAAGTAGATGTCCGTCAACTGCTCGACACTCTTGGGCCGCTGGTCTGCGTGGTAGAACCAGCCGTCCCGGATCGACACGTCGCACTCGGCGGGCCACCACTGGAGGTGGTCGGCGACCGGCCGGGCCGCGACCAGCGCGTCCCGGCTGCCCATGTCGGGGGCGTCGTAGGCGAGGGCGTAGTCGGTCCGCCCGTAGTCCTTCTCCTGTACGGGGACGACGCTCCACTCGTCCTCCCGGGCCAGCCCGCCCTCGTTGCCGACCCAGCGGACGTCCGGCCCGGTCACGGCGACGACGGCGTCCGGGGCGAGGGTCCGTACGAGGGTGTACCAGCTGTCCCAGTCGTACTTCTCGACCTTGTCCGGCGGGATGTGCCCCTGGGCCCCGTCGAACCACACCTCGTCGACCGGGCCGTACTCGGTGAGCACCTCGTAGAGCTGGTTGAGCATATGGGCGCCGTAGTCGGTGGCGGGGAGCGTGTACGAGCGGGGCGGGGTGCGGTCGTCGCCGTCGACGAGGGTGGGGACGGTGCGGTCGGCGCGGGCGCTGCCGTTGGCGTACACGCCGTGCAGGTACTGGTTCTCGTCGGCGGGCGAGATGTAGACGCCGACCTTGAGGCCGTGCCGCCGCATCGAGTCGGCGAAGTCGCGCAGGACGTCGCCCCGGCCGTCGCGCCAAGTACTCGACGCCACCGTGTGGCCGGTGTAGCGGGAGGGGTAGAGGACGAAGCCGTCGTGGTGCTTGACGGTGAGGATGGCCAGCTTGAAGCCGCCGTCGCGCAGGGCGCGGGCCCACTGGTCGGTGTCGAGGCCGACCGGCTGGAAGACGTCGGGGTCCTCGTCGCCGGTGCCCCATTCCAGGCCGGTGAAGGTGTTCACGCCGAAGTGCAGGAAGGCGGTGCGCTCCAGGCGCTGCCAGGCGATCTGCCCTGCGGTGGGGCGTACTTGGGAGGCCTTGCGGACCAGGTCCTCCGGGCTGTCGTCGGGGCCGACGGGGATGCGGCTGCGACGAGGGTCCGGCGGAGCCGCCAGTGCGGGTGCCGTCATACCGGCGGTCGCGGCGAGGACGGCGGCTGATGCGACGAACACGCGTCGGGACACGGCCATGGCGACGACTCCTCAGGTCAGATGCCAGACGGCGGGGGTGCGCTGATCGGGCGGGTACTGCGCGAGCCGGCCGTCGCCCGTCACGCTCACCGTCATCCGGGTGATGGCGTTGACGAGCCGGTAGCCACCTCCGCCGGCCGGCTCCAGCGCCCAGCGCTGGAGGGTGGCGGCGGGATCGCAGGCCTGCGGCGTCACCTCGGCGCCCGGCTGGAGGGGCACGTTGAGCGTGAGCTTCCCGCCCCGCACCTCCAGACAGCCGTCCTGGGTCCGCAGGGTGACGTAGCCGTCGGCCGTGCGCCGGACGGCGGCGGTGAACGACCGGCCGGACGTCCGGACGGTGTACGTCCCGTCCGGGACCGGCACCCGGGTCAGGTCCCGGAAGCCGGGCGCGTGGCCAACTGCCGTACCGCGCGCGGTGAACCCGTCGTACGTGGCGTCGGGATGCGGGTCGCCCCAGGTGGCCTGCGCGATGTGCCGCAGCGCGGGCCACAGGGCGACGGCCACCTCGTTCTCGGTCTCCCCACGGCCGTTGTCGGGCCAGAGGCTGATCTTCGCGCCGGTGATGCCTTCGCGGGACGCGAGCTTCTCGCCCTCGAAGCCGCGCGGGTCCCAGCTCTGGTCGTACAGCGCCTCGGTGTCGGTGTGGAAGCCGCCGCGGACGAGGTAGAGCGCGTAGGCCGCGTTCATCAACGGATAGCCCTCGGCGATGAGTTCGCTCGGCTTGACCGCGACGTTCAGCCAGTGCTCGACCGTCGTCCCGGCCGTGACCGGCACGGTGTTGGCGCCGGTGAGCCCGTCGTTCCAGATGCGCAGCCGCTTGCCCTGGGAGGCCGCGTAGGCGTGGACGCGGTTGACGAAGTCGACGAACGCGTCCTGGGGTGTGGCGTTCGGGCCGTATCTCTCCCGCGCGTACTTGAGGACCTGCGGGTACTTGGCGAAGTCGGATCCGAGCATGTACTCGTCGGCGCCCATGTGCCAGTCCCGCCCGGGGAAGACCTCGGCGTACTCGTCCATCAGGCTGGTGTAGTAGGCGAAGGCCTCGGGCCGGGTGATGTCCAGCCGGGACGGCTGCTTGGTGCCGTCCGTGTCGGTGAGCTGGAGGTCGGGGCGGTTCTCTGTCCACGGGTCCATATGACCCGGGGAGTTGATCTCGGGAACGATCTCGACGTGGTACTTCTCGCCGAGCGCGACCAGCCGGCGGATCTCGTCCTTGGTGTAGTAGCCCCAGGTGTTGGCCTCGGGGTGGGCGTCGCTCTTCACCTTCAGTTCGAGGAGCAGCTGGTTGAGCTTGTGGTACGCCATCTCGCGCACCAGGTTCTCCAGCCAGGGCAGCGAGACATGGACGTAGCAGGCGCAGACGCCGACGCCCCGTTCCTTGTAGCGCGGCACGTCGACGGTGCGCCCGGCGGGGACCCTGTCGCCCTGGGCCAGGAGCTGGAGGAGGGTCCGGGTGCCGTAGAAGGCGCCGGTCTCGGTCGCGCCGGTCACCGACAGCCGTCGGCCCGCGTGGAGTTCGTAGCCCTCCGGGCCGAGCGAGGATCTGCCGGGCCGGATGTCGATAACGATGTCACCGGCGCGGGCTCCGCCCCCTACGACGGGGACCGTGCCGTGGCCGGCCGCCCGGAGGTCGGCGGCGAGGGTGCCGGCGACCCGGCGCTCGGCTCCGGTGCCGGCGACCAGGCGCGCGCCCCGGCCGTAGGCGTAACTGCCGGGTTCCGGGGACCAGTCGGTGAGTGCGGGCACGGTGACCGGTGTCCGCGGCTCCTCGCGCGCGACCGCGGGGGTCGCCGGTGCCGCCGTGACGAGCAGCGCAAGCGCCGCCAGGACTCCGGGCCACCACTGTCGCCGTCTTCTGCGCTCCGTCATACGGCTCCCCATTCATCGGACGTCTGATCATTGAGCTGGCGCCGACGGCTGTCAATGGGGCGTGCAGACGTGAAAGTTGAGCCATTGATCGGATGTCCGGGGGCGCATGGGGCGTACCAAGGGGCGTTATTGGGCCGGTGACCTCGACGTGCGCCCCCTACCGGTGCACAGTTCTCCCTACGTACTCGCCAGTAAGCCCGTTCGTCTCCCCTCCGATCCCCTCCGATCCCCTCCGAGGAGTCTTCGTGACCAGTTGGGCCGGCCGCACCGCCGCCGAGATATCCGCCGCCGTCCGCGAGAAGCGGGTCACCCCTCGCGAGGTGGTCGCCGAGCACCTCGACCGGATCGAGCGGTTCGACGGCCGTGTCGGGGCGTTCCGCACGGTGCGTGCCGAGGCGGCCCTGGCCGAGGCCGACGATGTCGCCGCGCGCGGCGACTTCGCCGGTCTGCCCCTGGCCGGCGTGCCGGTGGCCGTCAAGGACAACCTCACGGTGCGCGGCGAGTCCCGGCGCGTCGGCTCGGCCGCCACCCCCGACACCCCCGCGGCCGAGGACCATGTGACGGTGGCCCGGCTGAGGGCGGCGGGCGCGGTGGTGGTGGGGCTGACGAACGTCCCCGAACTGTGCGTCTTCGGCACCACGGACGGCGTGCTGGGCACCTCCCGCAACCCCTGGGACCCGACGCGCTCGGCGGGCGGTTCGTCGGGCGGCAGCGCCGCCGCGGTCGCCGCCGGGATGGTGCCGATCGCCCTCGGCAACGACGGTATGGGCTCGCTGCGCATACCGGCCGCCAACTGCGGCCTCGTCACCATCAAGCCGGGACACGGAGTGGTCCCGGCGGGCGACGGGGACAGCGACTGGTTCGGCCTGTCGGAGAACGGACCCCTCGCCACGACCGTCGAGGACGCCCGTCTGATGCTCTCGGTCCTCGCCGACACCGGGCCCGAGCCGAGGTCCGAGCCGAGCGCCCTCCGGGTCGCCGTGTCGCTGCGCAGCCCCCTGGCCGGGGTGACGATCAGCCGGCCGTACACGACGGCTGCCCGGAAGGCGGCCGAGGTGCTGATGAAGGCGGGCCATCAGGTCCGGCGCGCCGACCCGCCCTATCCGATGTCACTCGCCGTGACCTCGCTGGTCCACTGGACGGCGGGCACGGCGGCGAACGCCGAGCACCTCGACCGGAGTCTGCTCACACGCCGCACCCGGGTCCACGCCGCCCTCGGCCGATCCTTTGTGGGCACGGCACACTCCGGGGCGAGCCGGGAACAACTGCGCCGGCGGCTGGAGCCCTTCTTCGCCGAGTACGACGTGCTGCTCACCCCCGCACTCGCCCGCCGCTCCCCGAAGGCCGCGCCCTGGCACGAGCGGGGCTGGCTGCGCAATGTGCTGGCGAACACGAACTACTCGCCGCTGACGCCCGCGTGGAACCTGACCGGCTGGCCCGCCCTGTCCGTCCCCTGCGGAACCCTCCCCTCCGGTGCCCCCTGCGCCGTGCAGCTGGTGGGACGCCCCGGCACGGAATCCCGACTCCTCGCCCTGGCCGAGCAGTTGGAGGAGCGAATCCCGTGGCGGCGTACGGCGCCGGTGAACTAAAGTCGGCCGGGTGACTGCCGGGTCGGCCGTAGGCCATGCACGAGTGAGGCGCCCGGCCTCGACGTGAGCACGGCGGGGGTGACCCCGCCCGGGCCCGTCCGAGAGCCGGAGAGAGCACGAGCCCCGCCTCTCGTCTCCGTTTCCCCGTCCCCCGCGCCGCTGAGCGCTTCACCACGGATCCCGAAACCCGGAGACGAACCCACTCATGTCCCACGCACAGCACACGCCCGACCTGCCGACCACCGTCGCCCACCTCAATCACACCGTCGTGTTCGCCTCGCGACGCCAGCTGTCGGCGGACTTCCTGGCGGCCGTCCTGGGCCTGGAGGTCGGTGCGCCCTTCGGGCCGTTCCTGCCGGTCGACCTGGGCAACGGCGTGACCCTCGACTACTACGAGAAGCGCGACGAGCCGATCCAGTCCCAGCACTACGCGTTCCTCGTGCCCGAGGAGCGGTTCGACGCCATGATCGGCCGCCTGGAGGCGCTCGGGGTCACCTACTACGCCGACCCCGGCCACACCGAACCCGGCCGCGTCAACGACCTCTTCGGCGGACGCGGCGCCTACTTCGCCGACCCGGACGGCCACAACATGGAGATCATGACCCGGCCGTACGTCCGTCCCTGACGGCCGCCCTGGGGTGCCGATGCCCTCGGCGTATGGCTAGAGCGCGCGGTACATGATGTGCAGCCCCACCCGGCCGTCCCGGGGATGGTCGAACGCCTCCGGCACCGTGCCGAGGATCGTGAAGCCGAGGGAGGTCCACAACTTCACCGCCGGGTTGGTCTCGACGACGGCGTTGAACACCATGCCCCGGTAACCGGCGGCCCTGGCTTCGGTCAGGAGGTGTTCGGCGAGGGCACGGCCGTAGCCACGGCCGCCCTGGCCGGGGTCGACCATGAAGCCGGCGTTGGCGATACGGGCGGCGGGGCCACCGTAGTTGGGGGTGAGATAGGCGGAGGCGACGACACTGCCGCGGTCGTCCTCGACGACATAGACGCGTTTCGCCGGATTCATCCACAGGACCCGGGCCTCCTCCTCGGAGGTACCCGGGTCCCATGCGTAGGTCTCGCCCGCGGCGACGATGTGGCGCCAGAACGGCCAGATGCCTGGCCAGTCGTCAGCCGTTGCTTCCCTGATCAGCATGGGCGTGAGTCTGGCACGCCCATGCGCTCGGCGAACGTGGAGGGGGTGCGCCCTTGGTCAGTCGACGCTGGGCAGGATGTGGGGCTCCGCGAGGTCGTCCTCGTAGCCCGCGAGGCGGATCGGGGCCGACCGGGCCCACACGTCAAGGCTGCCGAGCTCGTCGGCCCGCCGGCCGGCGCGCTCGCCGCGTTCCTTGGGGCGCTGATCTCGATTCGTCTTCTCCGGTGTCACCGCGCACTCCTTATGTGTCGGTCACCCTCGGGACGCACGCGCCGGACCTGCTGCGCCTGACGCCCGTATGGGTCTCATGTCAAAAGCAGTTCGGACGCGGTGGCGCCGGTCGACTCACGGGAGAGCAGGCGGTGGTGAACCGGCGTGTCCCATGACGGACCGTGGGTGTGGGTAGGACCCCGTACTGCTGTCCGTCCGGACCAGATTAACCAAATGAGCGGGCCCCCGCTCGATGGGGCTGAAAACGACCGGTAACAATCGCGCGTCATCTGGTGTTCAACTCGGGTTTAGACGCCGATTTGTTCACTTACAGGCGATTCGAGTACCACCCGAACGGCGTACAAGGGCGTAGACGCTTTCGACGCGGTTGCGCAGTTCAAGTGACGTTGGCTGAGTCGAAAGCTCGCCATGATCTGCTGCCGCACGGCAACGGCTGACTCGCAGGAGGACTGACGCATGGAGCTGCGCAGCGTCGAGGAGCTGATGGATCTGCTGTACACCTGCCGGGGCACCAGGGACGCCCCGGACCACGACCGCCCGCCGGTCGACCTCCACGACCACGCGCTGCGGACCGCCGCGCTGCTGCGCCGCGGCCGCCCGGCCGACAAGGAGCTGCAAGTGGCGGGTCTGGTGCAGCCCGTCGGCGGGCTGTTGTGGCCCGGCGATCCGGCCGCGCGCGCCGACCACGCGGCCCACGCGGTGCGCGCCCTGCTCGGCGAGCGGGTCTCCCGGCTCGTACGCCGGTGCCCCCGCCGGGACGCCGTCGCCGACGACGACCTCCTCACCCTGCGCCAGGCGGCCGAGGAGGGCCGCACGGCCGGGTTCGACGCCGGGGTCCTGGAGGACTGGCGCACGGTGCTGGAGCTCCTGGCGGCGCGCAACTCCCGCCTCGGGGCTGTCGACTGACGGTGCGTCATGAGACCGTACGCCGATGGTGTCGTCGTCGTACGGGCTGAGGGGCAGAGCCGCCGTGATCACGGGGGCGACGCGCGGGATCGGGCTGGCCGTCGCCCGGCACCTGGTGAACGCCGGGGCGCTGGTGTGCGTGACCGCGCGGGAGGCCGACGAGGTACGGCGCACCGCCGAGGAACTGGGCGGCATCGGACTCGCGGGCAGTGTCGCCGACCCCGGCCATCCCCGGCGCCTGACCGAGCTGGCCCTGCGCGAGTTCGGCCGCCTCGACATCCTGGTCAACAACGCGGCGACCAATCAGCCGTACGGGCCGCTCATGGACGTCGCCCCGGAATCCTGGAGCGAGGCCTTCGCCGTCAACGTCGAGGCACCGCTGCGGCTCGTCCAGTGCGCGTGGCGGGCGTGGATGTCGGAACACGGCGGCACGGTGGTCAACGTGTGCACGGAGGGCGCCGGACACGTCGGCCCGAACGTGGGCGCGTACGGCACGAGCAAGGCGGCATTGCTGCATCTGACCCAGCAGCTGGCAGGTGAGCTGGGGCCCCGGGTACGGGTGAACTCCGTCTCCCCCGGCCTGGTTCGCACCGAGATGGCCCGGTTCGTCTGGGAACCGGGCGAGCGTGAGGTGGCGGCCGGGCTCCCACTGGGGCGGATCGGGGAGCCGGAGGACGTCGCCCGGGCGGTGGCGTGGCTGGCGTCGGACGCGGCGGAGTGGGTGACCGGGGCGGACCTGGTGGTGGACGGCGGCACCCGGGCAAGGGCAGCACACGTCCTACCTCAGGGGCGCGGGGCTGTATGAATGTGCGGCTCCGCCGCGTGGGCGCGACCAGCCCCGCTCAACCCGCGGCCAAAGGCCCTACCACTTCCCCGGCGCGTAGTCCTTCAGAAAGACCCCGTACAGATCCTCCCCCGCCTCGCCCCGCACGATCGGGTCATACACACGCGCCGCTCCGTCGACCAGATCCAGCGGCGCGTGGAACCCTGCCTCCGCGAGCCGCAGCTTGTCGTAGTGGGGCCGCTCGTCCGTGATCCACCCCGTGTCGACCGAGGTCATCAGAATCCCGTCGGCCTGGAACATCTCCTGCGCACTGGTCCGCGTCACCATGTTCATCGCGGCCTTGGCGGCGTTCGTGTTCGGGTGCCCCGCCCCCTTGTAGCCGCGGCCGAAGACCCCCTCCATCGCCGAGACGTTCACGACGTACGCCCGCCCGCTCGCCGCCTTCTTCGCGGCCTCGGCCATCGCGGGACGCAAGGCGCTGATCAGGATGAACGGCGACGTGTAGTTGCAGAGCTGGGTCTCCAGCAGCTCCACCGGGGAGATCTGGTCGATCGTCTGCACCCAGGTGTTGGAGTCGACGACGTCGGGGACCAGACCGCCCGCGTCGATCGCGGTGCCGTCGAGGTGCCGCTCGACGCTGGCGTTGCCCGCGACCAGGGCGAGGTCGGCGACCTTCTGCGCGTCGAGGCCGCTGATACCGAGCGGCAGCGCGGCGAGGCCGTCGACCGCGCCGGAGTTGAAGGCTCCGATGACGTGGTGGGCGGGCAGTTCTCCGGCGGGCAGCGGGGCGCTCTCGCCGTCGACCAGGGCGGCGTAGGCGGAGGGCAGTCGGCGCACGGTCTGCGTCGCGTTGTTGACGAGGATGTCGAGGGGGCCGGCGTCGGTGACCTGGTCGGCGAGGGCCACGGCCTGCGCCGGGTCGCGCAGATCGATGCCGACGACCTCCAGGCGGTGCATCCAGTCCGCGGAGTCGTCCATCGCCTTGAAGCGGCGGATGGCGTCCTTCGGGAAGCGCGTGGTGATCGTGGTGTGCGCGCCGTCGCGCAGCAGCCGGAGCGCGATGTACATGCCGATCTTGGCGCGGCCGCCAGTAAGCAGGGCGCGCTTGCCGGTGAGGTCGGCGCGGACGTCGCGCTTCTCGCGGTTCACGCGGGCGCAGTCGGGACAGAGCTGGTGGTAGAAGTAGTCGACTTCCACGTACCGGGCCTTGCAGGTGTAGCAGGAGCGCGGGCGCTGGAGTATCCCCGCGATCCTGCCCTCCTCGGTGTTCGAGGAGGGCAGCAGACCCTCGGTCTCGTCGTCGATGCGCTGGGCGGAGCCGGTCGCCGTGGCCTCCGTGACCGCCTTGTCGTGGGCGGTCTTGGCGGCCCGGCGCTCCTGGCGGCGACGCTGCTTGACCGTGCGGTAGACGCCCGCGGTGGCCCGGCGCACGGCGACGGCGTCCGGGTGGTCGACCTCCAGCTTGTCGAGTTCCTCGAGCACGCTGAGGCAGACGGCCAGCCGCTCCGGGTCGATGCCGGGTCCGTACGAGAGCCCGCTCGCCTCGTCCATGGCCTGCGGGCCGTCCTCTGTCACCGTCATCGCCGCTGTCGTTCCCTGCTCTGCCGTCGCGGCGCGCCGGTCGCGCCCGCATTCGAAGGGCGAATTTTACGGAGCGCCGGGCCGGACCGCCAAACTCGCGCCTCTCAGGACTCGCAGGCCGTGATCAGCGTCCGCACCTCCTCGGCGATGGCGACCGCGAACAGGTCGAGGTCGGGGACGGCCTCGGCGTCGGCGACGAGCCCGTAGTGGACGCTGCCCCGGTACGTCGAGACCGCCACCGCCAGGGAGTGGCCGGGGGGCAGCGGGGCGAAGGGGAACACGGCGGTGAGCGGGTGGCCGCCGAGTTTCAGGCCGAGGCTGGGCAGGGGCACGCTGGTCACCAGGATGTCGAACCAGAGCCGTGCCGCCTGGCCGACCAGCGGGCCGCCGAGCCGGTGGGCGAGGGCGGGGACGTGGTCGGCGAGCAGGGCGACGGCGCCCGCCCCCCGGTTGGGGCCGGCGTCCTTGTTGCGGTCCATGGCCGTACGGACCGAGGCGAGGCGTGCCAGCGGGTCCGGGTCGTCCACCGGAAGCCGTATCAAGTAGCCGGAGAGCCGGTTGCCCTGGGGGTAGGCGGTGCGCGGGCGGCGCTTGGAGACAGGGATCAGGGCACGGGGCGCCACGCCCTCGCTGCCGTCGCCGCGCTCGTCGAGCCAGCGGCGCAGGGCGCCCGCGACGACGGCGATCAGTACGTCGTTGACGGTGCCGCCGACGGTCTTGCGGACGCGGTGCACGTCATCGAGGTCGAGCACCACTCCGGCGGTGCGACGGGTGCCGCTCGGCTCGCAGGTGAGCGCGGGGGTGGAGCGCACATCGAGGGAGGAGCGGGCGACGGAGGCGCCGATGTCCAGGGCCCGGGACACGTCGGACAGGGCGCCGCGCACCAGCCCCGGCAGGTCGCGCACGTCCGGCAGCAGAGGGCGCGGGGGCGCGGCGGGGCGGGGCCGGGGCGCCGGCATGTCCATCGGGTCCATGAGGCCCGCGGCGAGGGTGAGTGCCCGGAGCCCGTCGGCCAGGGCGTGGTGGAACTTGAACAGCACGGCGAAGGAGTCCCCGTCCTCGCCGGGCAGCACATGGGCCTCCCAGGGCGGCCGGCCGCGCTCCAGCGGACGCCCCATGAGCCGGCCCGCCGTCGCGTGGAAGTCGGCGGTCGGGGCGTGCAGCCGGACATGGTGCTGGGAGTCGAAGTCCGGGTCCGCTTCCCGGGCCGCGCCGCCGAAGGCGTGCGGCCGACGCAGGGCCGAGGGCAGCGGCTGCCACACGTCGCGGATGCGCATGCGCAGTCCGGGGACGTCGGCGGCGCGGGCCGCGAGCAGGTCCGCCGCGTGGGCGCCCGCGGCCGGCGAGTGGGCAGGGAAGATCCCGAGCGCCCCGAGGTGCATCGGGTGCTCGGCGGACTCGAGGTTCCAGAACGCCAGGTCGAGAGGAGCGAGCAGGTCAGCAGTCAAGGGCTTGCCTCGCGTCGACGACGGGTGGGTCAGCAGTCAACCGCCCCCAGCCGATTACGGTCAAGTACGATCAGGCTACGTACAGTTAACAGCAGATTAAGTCCCGCCCCAGAGAAGAGGGGCGGGACTTATGGTGCATCTGCCGTCAGTTCAGCACAGGTCGCGGCGCCGGGCACCCGGTGGGAGTCACCCGGGAGGCGTCACGGATCAACGCCTCGTGCGCCGCCTTGAGCCGGGCCGTGTCCGGTTTCAGGACGGCCCGGTCGTAGGTGAGGAAGCCGTTCAGCTCACCCTCGACGTCCGCGATCTGGGTGTACACGGCACCGTTGCTGCCCCGGCAGACCAGCGCCCGGACCTCGTCGAGCTTGGTCAGGTAGTCCTCGGTGTAGGTGGCCGGGTCGACGTCGACGTACGACTGCTGCACCGACCAGGCATGGCCGGGTACCGCCAGTCCGAGGCCGCCGTACTCGCCGCTGACCAGGGCACGCTCGCCGTCCGGGCGCGGTGGCAGCGCCGGGCTGGGGTAGCCGTGCTCGTCCATGAGGTCGCCGGTGGCGCCGTCGGCGCCGAGGTTCAGCCCGGACTGGCCGTTGACCAGCCGGGTGGGATCCCAGGCCCTGGCCTGCTCGGCGACCCGGCCCACGTCGTACTGGCCCCAGCCCTCGTTGAAGGTCACCCACATGACGACCGACGGGCTGCTGATGTGCTCGTCGATCATCTCCTTCATCTCGCGCTCGTACCGCGCGCGGGAGGACCCGCTCGGGTCCACCCCGGCCGTCATCGCGGGCATGTCCTGCCACACCAGCAGCCCGAGCCGGTCGGCCCAGTAGAACCAGCGGTCCGGCTCGACCTTGATGTGCTTGCGGACGGAGTTGAAGCCGAGCCGCTTGTGCGCCTTCAGGTCGTAGGCCAGGGCCTCGTCGGTGGGCGCGGTGTGCAGGCCGTCGGGCCAGAAGCCCTGGTCGAGGGTGGCCATCATGAAGACCGGCTCGCCGTTGAGGACCGTGCGCGGGACGCCGTTCACCTTCTCGACGGCGATGGAGCGCATCCCGAAGTAGCTGCCGACCCGGTCGGCGCCGACCTTCACCTTGAGCTTGTAGAGGAAGGGGTCGTCAGGGGACCACAGGTGCGGGTCGCGCAGGGTCAGGGTCAGCGGGCTGCCGGTGCGGCCGCTCGCCGTGGCGACCTCGCGCTTCCCGTCGTACGCCGTCGCGCTGATCGGTACGCCGTCCCGGACGCCCCGGGCCTGAACGGTCAGCTTCTCGCCGGCCACGTCCGGGGTGAGCTTGAGGGAGTCCGCGTGGTCGGGCGCCACCGGCTCCATCCAGACCGTCTGCCAGATGCCGGAGGAGGGGGTGTACCAGATGCCGCTGGGGTCCAGGCGCTGCTTGCCGAGCGGCGGGTTCTCGCCGGATGCCGCGTCGGTGGGGTCGTAGACGCCGACGATCAGTTCCTGGGTGCGGCCGGGCTTCAGCGCGTCGGTGATGTCGGCGGTGAACTTGTCGTAGCCCCCTTCGTGCTCGGCCACCTTCTTGCCGTTGACGTACACCTCCGAGCGCCAGTCGACGCCGCCGAAGTTGAGCTTGAGCCGCTTGCCCGAGCCGATGTCCCAGTCGCGCGGGACCGTGAAGGTGCGGCGGTACCACATGCGGTCCTCGTGCCGTTCGATGCCGGAGAGCCGGGACTCCACCGGGTACGGGACGAGGATGCGCTCCTTCAGGTTCTTGCCGACGGGCGGCTGCTCGCCGGGCTCGGCGGCGGCGAACTGCCAGCGGCCGTTGAGGCCCTGCCAGGCGTCCCGGGTCAGCTGCGGGCGCGGGTACTCGGGGTGGGCGTTGCCGGGCCCGACCTCGTCGGCCCAGCGGGTGCTGAGCTGGTGCGTCGAGCGGTTGGGGCCGCTGCTCCAGAACTCCTTGACAACGTTGCCGTCGATGCCGGAGAGACCGCCCTGACCGTCGTAGCGGACGTCGGCGGTGCCGCGGGCCGTGCCCGTCTTGTTGCCGACGACCGGCTCGTCGAGGGCGACCAGGAGGGAGGTGGGGTCGGACGGGTCCGGTCGCGCCGCGCCCAGGGGCCACTCGGCGCCGCCGATCACCGCCTTGAGGTGGCCGGTGAAGCCCGCCGGGGGTGCGGCCAGGGGCTGCGCGAAGTCCAGCTTGAGCGTGCGGCCGGTGGCCTGGACCGTGGTCGCGAGGGCTCCGTCGTAGTCGAAGCCGTCGGGGAGGCGGAACGCCGACTGCGGGACGGGCTCCTTGCCGGCGCCGGGCGGGGTCCAGCGGAGGTGGAGGTTGGAGCCGCCGTAGTGCTCGAAGTACTCGACCTTGATGTCGTAGGCCTTGCCCGCGGTCAGGTCGACGGGCCGGCCGGTCTGTTCGCGGTCCCAGTCGTCCACCCAGTGGTCGATGACCGGCTTCCCGTCGATCCAGAGGCGGAAGCCGTTGTCGCCGATGACCGAGAACGTGTGGGGGCCGGTCTTCTCCGGGACGATCTTTCCGGTCCAGCGGACGCTGACGTCGTCCGACCGGCCGGTGGTGAAGTTCAGGCGCGGCTCCAGGTTGTCGAAGTCGAGGTCCTGGTCGAAGGTCGTCGCCTTGAGGGTGTGGAAGTCGAAGGCGCCGGGGGCGGAGTGCGTGTAGTACTCGCCCTTGAGGCCGTGGATCTCGGCGGGGTCGTCCGCCAGGGCGGGGGCCGCGGTCAGGCCGGTGAGGGCGAGGAACGCGGCGAGCAGTAACGCGAGCCGGTTTCTGAGGGGTCCGGTACGCACGGAACCTCCGTTTACAACGATGTCATGTGCGGGCGCAGGCATGACAACACGGATTCCGCTCTTCGTCCAGAGGCAGGACAAAGTCCCCGGGCGGGGACCCGTCAGGTGACCAACTGGCCCTTCCCCAGGGCGATCACGCCGCCCTTGGACACCGTGTACAGCTCGGCGTCCCGCTCCGGGTTGACGCCGATTGTCGCGCCCGGCGGCACCTCGACGTTCTTGTCGAGGACGGCGCCGCGCACCACCGCACCCCGGCCGATGTGCACGTTGTCGTGCAGCACGGAGCCCTGCACGACGGCCCCCGGGTCCACCACGACACCCGGCGACAGCACGGACCGCGTGACCTGGCCGCGCACGAGGCAGCCCGCGCTGATGATGGACTCGCTGGCGATGCCGCCGGCGTTGAAGCGGGCCGGCGAGAGCTGGTACGAGTGCGTGTAGATGGGCCAGCTGCGGTTGTACAGGTTGAACGCCGGGCGCTCGGCGATCAGGTCCATATGGGCCTCGTAGTAGGCGTCCAGCGTGCCGACGTCCCGCCAGTAGCCCTGGTCGCGGGTGGTCTCGCCGGGCACGTGGTTGGCGCTGAAGTCGTACAGCGCGGCCTCGCCCCGGTCGGTGAGCTGGGGCAGGATCGAGCCGCCCATGTCGTGCACGGAGGCCTCGTCCTCCGCGTCCCGCCGCAGCGCCTCGATGAGGGACTTGGTGGTGAAGATGTAGTTGCCCATGGAGGCGAAGACCATGTCGGGGTCGTCCGGCAGACCGGGCGGATCCGTCGGCTTCTCCAGGAAGCGCTCCACCGTCTGGCCGTCCGAGCCCGGCGTGATCACGCCGAACGACGAGGACTCCGTGCGCGGCACCCGGATCCCGGCCACCGTCACGCCCGCGCCGCTGTCGATGTGCTGGGCGAGCATCTGGCGGGGGTCCATGCGGTACACGTGGTCGGCGCCGAAGACGGCGACGTACTCGGGGCGCTCGTCGTAGATCAGGTTCAGCGACTGCAGGATCGCGTCGGCGCTGCCCAGGTACCAGCGCGGGCCGAGGCGCTGCTGGGCGGGCACGGGTGTGACGTAGTTGCCGAGCAGGTTGGACATCCGCCAGGTGGTGGTGATGTGCCGGTCCAGCGAGTGCGACTTGTACTGCGTCAGGACGCAGATGCGCAGGATGTCGCCGTTGACGAGATTGGACAGCACGAAGTCGACCAGGCGGTAGGTGCCGCCGAAGGTGACCGCGGGTTTGGCACGGTCCGCTGTCAGGGGCATCAGGCGTTTGCCCTCGCCGCCGGCCAGCACGATTCCCAGGACCGAAGGACCACCACGACGCATGGCCGCTCCCCTCACGCCGATTTCCCGATGCCTGCCCCTGAGCGGGACGGGCTAAGCCTGTTTCAGGATCTCCTCGTAGAGCCGGACCGTGCGGCGGGCCACCGCGTCCCAGCCGAATTCGCCGACCGCCCGCTCCCGCCCGGCCTCGCCCATCCGCCGGGCGGCCTCCGGGTCGCCCAGGACAGTGTCCATGGCCCGGGCGAGACCGGACTCGAAGTCGTCGCCCGCCGGGACGAGCAGACCGGTCCCGCCGTCGTCCACCACCTCGGGGATGCCGCCGACCGCCGAGGCCACCACGGGCGTGCCGCAGGCCATCGCCTCTAGGTTCACGATGCCGAGCGGCTCGTACACCGAGGGGCAGACGAACAGGGCGGCGTGCGTGAGGAGCTGGATCACCTCCGGGCGCGGCAGCATCCTCGGAATCCAGAACACGCCGTCGCGGACACGGCTCAGCTCCCCGAACAGCTCGCGGAACTCCTGGTCGATCTCCGGCGTGTCCGGTGCTCCCGCGCACAGCACGACCTGCGCGGCCGGGTCGATGTCCCGCACCGCGCGCAGCAGGTGGGGCACGCCCTTCTGCCGGGTGATACGGCCGACGAACAGCACATACGGACGGGAGCGGTCGAGTCCGATCCGGTCCAGGGCGTCCGTGCCGTGGTCGGGCCGGTACAGGCTGGTGTCGATGCCGTTGTGCACGACATGGACCTTCTCCGGGTCCAGGGCCGGGTAGCAGCCGAGGATGTCCTCGCGCATGGCCCCGGACACGGCGATCACCGCGTCGGCGGCCTCGATCGCGGTGCGTTCGGCCCAGCTGGACAGCTCGTAGCCGCCGCCGAGCTGCTCGGCCTTCCAGGGGCGCAGCGGCTCCAGGGAGTGGGCGGTCATCACGTGCGGGATGCCGTACAGCAGCTTGGCCAGGTGGCCGCCGAGATTGGCGTACCAGGTGTGGGAGTGGACCAGCTCGCGGCCCTCCAGGGCGGCGGCCATCGCCAGGTCCACGGAGAAGGTGCGCAGCGCGTCGTTGGCGCCGTCGAGCGTGGACCAGGGCCGGTGGCGCCGCACGCCGTAGGCGCGGCCCTCGCCCCAGCAGTGCACGTCCAGGTCGACCAGGTCTCTGAGCTCCCGGGCGAGGAACTCCACATGGACACCCGCACCGCCGTACACATCCGGCGGGTACTCCCGGGTCAGCAGTCCCACTCGCACCCGCAACTCCCTGCTCTCAGCGGCCGTTCCCTTTCATGGTCACCCAGATGGGGCGTGTGGGGAAGAGCGAGGCGGCCGTGTGAAGCAACAGTCGCCGCAGACGCCCCCGCCGGGCACCCGGTAGTACAGACAGCAGCTGCGGCGCCGGAAGGCGGTGCCGGTGAGGGTTCCGGTGCCTGCGAGCAGGGGGTGGTCGAGGAGTTCCGCGGCCAGGGAGCGGGCCCGGGCGGCGGTGTCCGTACGGTCGTGCCGCCGGGCCCAGCGGTCGAGTTCGCGGGCGGCGCCCGCCAGCGCGGAGGCGGCGTTCCCGCGCAGCAGGCCGGGGGCGAGGCGGTAGTGGGCGCGCAGGGCCGCCGCGAGAGGTTCGAGGTGGCCGTGCAGGACGGTGTCCGCGACGGTCGCCGCGTCCCCGGGGAGCGGCCGTACGTCCATGAGCCACAGGTCGTCGGGGGCGCTGCCGTCGGCGTCCCAGTGCAGCCGCCGTGCGTCGAGGTCGGGGACGCTGTCGTAGAGGACGGCGCAGCCGAGCGCGACGGACCACAGGCGGGCCGCGAGGCCGAGGTGGGCCACGGACGCGGCGATGCGCGACTCCGGGGCGTGGAGGGCGTCGGCCACCTTGCTGATGCGAAAAATCAGGGGATTTCCCCACACGTCCGGTGACGTTTCGCGGTAGGCCTGTGCGAGAGTGGGAAGAGGCCTGGCCGCCGCTCTTTCCGTGCGCAGCACGAAGAAGCCGCCGAGCGGGCGGAGTGCGGCGAGGTCGGGGTCGAGGTCCACGAAGACCAGTAGTACCAAGGCCCCTAGGGGACGCGACCCGGTGGCCCCCGACCGTGGTCGCCCACCCTGGGGATGATGGTGCTCCCCTCGTACTCCATCGGCAGTAGGACCCAATGAGTGCTCAGGGACGACGACGGGAAGACCTGGACACGGCAGGGTGTTGGTCATGAAAGCCGACCTTTCGCCGCGCCGGGCTGAATGCCCCCGCCTGACGCAGAGGAGCAGCCGATGAGCGCCCTCGCGTTGTCCGTCCTGCTCTCCCTCGTGTCCGCCGTCGCGTACGCGGGCGGGGCGATCGTGCAGGAGCGGGTGGCGGAGTCGTCGCCGGGCGAGCAGTACGCTCCGCTGCGCCGGCCGGGCTGGTGGGCGGCGGTCGGGCTCAACGGTCTCGGCGGGGTGCTGCACGTTGTGGCGCTGGCGTTCGGGCCGCTGAGCCTGGTGCAGCCGCTGGGCGCGCTGACCATCGTGGTGGCCCTGCCGATGGCGGCGCTGTTCGTCGGTCGCAAGGCGGGGGCCACGGCCTGGCGGGGCGCGATCATGGCGACGGTGGGGCTCGCCGGTCTGCTGTCCCTGGTCGCCGCGTCCGACGCGCGGTCGCTGGACACGGCTCAGCGGGTGGCCGTGGCCGTCGTGACCACCGGTGCGGTCGTGGCGCTGATGATCGCCGCCCGGGCCGCGCACCGGCACCCGACGGTCCGCAGCATGCTGCTGGCGACGGCCTCCGGTATCGCGTTCGGAATGTCCTCGGTGTTCACCAAGACCGTGGCGGTCGACTGGACCGGCGGTGTGTCGGCGGCCGACGTGCCCTCGCTCGCCGTGATCGGCGTCCTCGCCACGGTCGGCATGCTGCTGTCGCAGGCCGCGTACCGGGGCGCCGGCCTCACGGCCCCGCTGGCCACGCTGACGGTCGTGAACCCGGTGGTGGCGGCCGCGGTCGGCATCACGATGTTCGGAGAAACCTTCCGCTACGGCACGACGGGCACGGCGCTCGCCCTGAGCTGTGGCGTGGTGGCGGCGGGCGGTCTGATCCTGCTGACGACGGAGCGGCTCGCGCAGGGCCGGCCGGAGGAGAGCACGGCGGGGACGGGGCCGAAGGTCGCCGGTACGGGTCTGGTTCCCGTCGACACGGACCTCGGGGCATCGGGGACGGTGCCCGAGCCCGCCGGGAGCGGACGGGGCCGGCCGGAGCCGGTGGGTGCCGGATCCTCGTCCGGGTCCGCGTCCCAGCGCACGGGTGATTCGGCTGGGACGGTCGGCAGCAGGCCGGGAAGCGGGAGTGCGCTGCGCGAGGCGGTGAGGGCGTCGCCCGTCGGTGCTGGCACCCTGGCCGGGGCGGTGAACGCCTCGCCGGAGCCCCCCGAGATCGGCATCGCGCCCGAGACCGAGGCAGCGTCGCCTGCCACGGTGGGCAGCTTGGCCGGGGCCGTGAACGCCTCGCCGGAGCCCATGAGCGCCCCGCCCGCGATCGTGGGCGTGCCGCCCGAGACGCTGAGCGTCGCGGCGGTGAACCCCTCGCCGGAGGCCCGGAGCTCCTCGCCCGGGATCGGCGTCCTGCCCGAGACCGTGGGCGCGCCGCCCGTAGCCGTGGGGGTGCTGCCCGTAGCCAGGGGCGTGCTCCCCGAGACGCTCGGCGTGGGAGCGGCGAGCGCGGGGACGGGCGACCGTGGCGGGGCAGGTCACGGCCGGTCCGGGGAAGAACCGGTGCCCGTGCCCCGGCCCCTGGCCGCCGAGGAGCCCGAGGCCGCCCCGGACATCCCCCCGTACGAGAGCGGGGAATCGCCGGTGTCCTCAGACCCCGGCGAACGCCGCCCGCTCTCCTACCTGCCCTTCTACGGCATCCCGTACGTCCCGCTGCCCACGGTCGACCGGCACCGCACGCGCGTCAGATCGTGACGCCGCCGGCCCTGAGATAAGCCACCGGGTCGACGTCCGTACCGAAACCGGGCCCCGTCCGCACCTCGAAGTGCAGATGCGGGCCCGAGCTGTTGCCGGTGGAGCCGGAGCGGCCGATGCGCTGGCCGGCGGTCACCGTCTGCCCGTCCCGCACGGAGACCGCCGACAGGTGGGCGTACTGGCTGTAGCGGCCGTCGGCGTGCCGGACCACGACCTGATAGCCGAAGGAGCCGCCCCAGCCCGCGCTGACGACGCTGCCCGCCGCGACCGACCTGATGGACGTGCCCGTGGGCACGGGGAAGTCGACGCCGGTGTGGTAGCCCTTCGACCAGGACGAGCCCGCCTTGCGGTAGGGCGTTCCCAGGGAGCCGCTGACGGGGGCGACGAGGCCCTGCCGGGCGGTCGACCGTCCGGCACGTTCCTTGCTCTCGTCCTTGGCTCGCTCCTTGGCGTGCTCCTTCGCACGGTCCGGCTTCTTGGGTGACGGGGCCGGCTTTGCGGACGGGGCCGGCTTGGCCGCGGGGCGCGTCTTCGTGGCGCCCTCACCCTGCAGCGCGAGCCGCTGACCGGGCACGATCAGGTCGGGGTCGGCTCCTATGGCCGAGCGGTTGGCGGCGTACAGACCCCGCCAGCCGCCCCGGACCTCCTGGTCGGACGCGATACCGGAGAGGGTGTCGCCGCGGACCACGGTGTACATCTCGGCGTTGCCCGCCCGGGACTGCGGCGTGGACTGCGGCCGCACGTCCTCGATTGAGGTTCCGGGCTTCTTCCGGGCGTCCTTCTTCCCGTCCTTTTTCGTGCTCCCGGAGGCCGGCCGGATGTCGGGCTCGCCTCCGCCCCGGGTCAGTCCGGCCCGTTCCGAGCAGACCGGCCAGGCGCCCGGGCCCTGCCCGTCGAGCACCTTCTCGGCGACGGCGATCTGCTGGTCCTTGGTGGCCAGGTCCGCGCGTACCGCGTAGGTCCGGCCGCCGTAGGCCTCCCAGGTGGACTGGGTGAACTGCAGACCGCCGTAGAACCCGTTGCCGGTGTTGATGCTCCAGTTGTTGGTGGACTCGCAGGCGGCGACCTTGTTCCAGGTGTCCACGTCCGCCGCCTGGGCGGCGCCCGTGCCCATGAACGGCAGTGCCATGCCCGCGCCACCCGCCGTGACGGTGAGTGAGGCGCGGTTGATCCTGTTCGGCTGATACCGGCGGTGCCGGCCGCGTACGGCCATCGGGTGCCCCCCTAGACATGCGTCAGGAGGGGCAAAAGTAAGCGCTGCGAACCGGCCAGAACAAGACGGCTATCAGCCGCCCGGGCGCCCAAATGGCCGGTATGAGGCCCTTGTTGCGCGACGTGCGCCACGGCGGTGCATCGCGTACGCCACCCGGTGCGCGTGTGCGACGTGCGCGGGGACGCGTACATCGACTGAGCGCGACGGGGCTTTCGTGCGTATCACGCTGCGCGACGTCGTACGACCCGCGCGTGCGGACGAAGTAGCGGCACGTCAGGATGGTCGACGGGGGCATGCTGGTGGACAGCACCCGCAGCACCGATACCGAGGTCTTTAGGAGCCAACCGAATGAGCAGTACAGCGCAGATCGGCGTCACGGGTCTCGCGGTCATGGGCCGCAACCTCGCCCGCAACTTCGCCCGCAACGGCTACGCGGTGGCGGTGCACAACCGGACGCCCGCGCGCACCCGCGCCCTGGTGGAGGAGTTCGGCGGCGAGGGGGACTTCGTCGCGTGCGAGAGTGCGAAGGAGTTCGTGGCGGCGCTGGAGCGGCCGCGGCGCCTGGTCGTGATGGTGAAGGCCGGTGACCCGACGGACGCGGTGATCCAGGAGTTCGCCCCGCTGCTGGAGCCCGGCGACATGATCATCGACGGCGGCAACGCGCACTTCGCGGACACCCGGCGCCGGGAGCGCGAGCTGCGCGAGCAGGGCATCCACTTCGTCGGCATGGGCGTCTCCGGCGGCGAGGAGGGCGCGCTCAACGGGCCGAGCATCATGCCGGGCGGCCCCAAGGAGTCGTACGACTCGCTGGGCCCGATGCTGGAGAAGATCTCGGCGAAGGCGGCCGACGGTTCGCCGTGCGTCTCCCACGTCGGTCCGGACGGTGCCGGGCACTTCGTGAAGATGGTGCACAACGGCATCGAGTACGCGGACATGCAGCTCATCGGCGAGGCGTACCAGCTGCTGCGCGATGTCGCCGGCTACTCCCCCGCGCAGATCGCGGAGATCTTCCGCACCTGGAACCAGGGCCGCCTCGACTCCTACCTGATCGAGATCACGGCCGAGGTGCTGTCGCACGTCGACGCGGAGACGGGCAAGCCGTTCGTGGACGTGGTGGTGGACCAGGCCGAGCAGAAGGGCACCGGCCGCTGGACGGTCCAGATCGCCCTCGACCTGGGCGTTCCGGTGTCCGGCATCGCGGAGGCCGTCTTCGCCCGCTCCCTCTCCGGCCACGCGGCCCTGCGGGAGGCCTCGCGCGGGCTGGCCGGCCCGAAGGCCAAGGCACTCAGCGAGTCGGAGGCCCAGGCCTTCGCCGACCGGGTGGAGCAGGCGCTGTACGCGTCGAAGATCGTGTCGTACACGCAGGGCTTCCACGAGATCGACGCGGCCCGCGACGAGTACGGCTGGGACATCGACCTCGGTGCGGTCTCCGCGCTGTGGCGTGGCGGCTGCATCATCCGCGCGGCCTTCCTCGACCGGATCCGCTCCGCCTACGACACCCGGCCGGACCTGCCGAGCCTGCTGTCGGACGCGACGTTCGCGCAGGAGATCGCGGACGCCCAGGACGACTGGCGCGAGGTGCTGATCGCCGCGACCCGCGAGGGCGTGCCGACCCCCGGCTTCGCCGCGGCCCTCGCCTACTACGACGCCCTGCGCGCGGAGCGGCTGCCGGCGGCGCTGACGCAGGGGCAGCGGGACTACTTCGGTGCGCACACGTACCGCAGGGTGGACCGGGACGGTTCGTTCCACACGCTGTGGGGCGGGGACCGGTCGGAGGTCTCGGCGTAGGCGCTCGCCGCTGAGGGAACGATGAGGGGCCGGTGGACGGCCGCATTGGCTGTCCACCGGCCCCTTCTCGTTCTCGTTCCGGTGTCGTTCAGGACAGCGGCGGGCCCGGCTCGGGGTTCGGTACGGGTTCCGGGCCCGGGGGGATAGGTGACGGGTCGGGACCCGGCACGGGGTCCGGCCCCGGGGGCGGGGTCGGGGACGGGGGCGGCGGGGTCGGCTCCGGGCCAGGCGGTGGCTGCGGATCCGGCACCGGGTCGGGGCGCGGCTCCGGGTGCTGGGGATCCGGGCCCGGTGTCGGCCCCGGATGCACGGGGTCGGGAAACGGATTCGTCATGAGGCCCTCCAGCCAGTCGATCGACTCCGGCTCTGGACTACTCCCCCGCCTACCCTGCACCTGCTTCCCCAGTCACTCCGGCGCGGGACGGGAAGGGGTCCAGGTGGGGGTAGTGCGGGCGAGTGGGCTGGGCGGGGCGGGACCCTGCCGGGCTGGTCGGGGTGACCGATGCCGGGGGTTCGGCGGAAACGCGCCCCGGGGGGGCTCGGAGAGCACGCGGCCCTGCCCAGCCCGGTGTGCCTCGTCCGTCAGAAGCGCCCGGGATGAGCCGCCAGCCACTCCCTCGCCGCCGTCAGGAGGCCCTGGTCGGCCGGCCGGGACTCGTCGGGGTGGCGCTCGGACCACTTGGTGACGTACGGGCAGAGTGAGGCGACCGCGCTGTGCTCGCGGCCGGCGACGGCGTACAGCTCGCGTGCCAGCGACCCCGCGATGCCCTGGCCCTCGTGGGCCGGTTCGACGATCGTGTGCACGGGCACGAGCGCTCGCTCGGGGCTCTCGAGGACGAAGTACTCGACGCGGCCGACGACTTCACCGCCGGTCAGCGCCTCGAGGCGGCCCGCCGTCCGGTCGTCGCGGATCTCCAGGTCCTTCATACGGACATGCTCCTGTCCCGTGTGCGTCCGGTCAGGCCCCGACGGCCTGCGGGCTGCGCTGCTGGTCCGAGCCCGGCACCGGCTCGGACGGGTCGGCGCCCAGTGCCACGATCCGGTTGTCGCGGTCCACGTGCACGACCCTGGGGGTGAGTGCCCGCGCCTCGGCGTCCGTCACCTGTGCGTAGCTGATGATGATCACGAGATCGCCGGGGTGCACGAGATGCGCGGCGGCCCCGTTGATCCCGATCACCCCGGATCCGCGCTCGCCCTCGATGACGTACGTCTCCAGCCGGGCGCCGTTGGTGACGTCCACGATGTGCACGAGCTCGCCGGGCAGCAGATCGGCGGCGTCGAGCAGGTCGACGTCGATGGTCACCGATCCCACGTAGTGCAGGTCGGCCTGGGTGACGGTGGCTCGGTGGATCTTGGACTTGAACAGAGTACGCAGCACTTTGGACTCCTGGAAGACGGCTCCCTGCCTGCTTTGTGCAGGTCAAGGGCGACCTTCACTTTACAACCGGCGCGAACTCGAAGATTGTGAGGAACATCGCTTCACTCTGGCGAGAAGGCGTCCTGCCTGCGTCTCCGTGCGAACCAGGCTGCTGCGACGCCGTCGCCAAGGCACCTGTTCAGACAACCGTGTCGGAATCTGCAGGGACTGATGCTGATCAGATGCCGACTTACTGACCTTCAATGCGCGAAGTCGTCATGATGGCTGGCGTCGGAGGCCGGTGCCGGTGAGGCAGCCGTCGAGGACATCGTGGCGGTGCTGGAGCTGGCGTAAGCCCCGCCGGACGGCGTTGACCAGGTCTTGCGGGTCGGCGAACGCGCGGTTGGCCGTGTTGGTGCGTCGCAGTACCGACCAGATACCTTCGACCGGGTTCAGGTCGGGTGCGTAGGGCGGGAGTTGGTAGACGGTGAGCCAGTCGCGTTCGCCGATGTAGCGGCGCATGCCGACGGTGAGATGGGTGTTGAGATGGCCCCAGACCAGCACGATCGGGCTGCCGAGCTGCTGGTGGGCGGTCTGGATCAGGTCGCGGTAGTCCTTCCAGGAGAAGCTCTTTGCCCCCGGAGCGAGCGACCGGCAGCTCAGAGACGCGGCGTGGGTCCGTCCATGATCCGCCGGACAGGCCCTCAGCACTCAGGTCGCCATCTGCTGCTCCAGGGTGGGCCACTCGCCGCCGTTTCCACTTCGGCCACAGCCTGCTCCGAAGAAGGCCCTGGCGTTACTGCTCGATCTCGTAGCGCCGGGTCCCGCGAGCTGAGTCGGCCATGGCCGACTCGCGCTCTTCTCGGCTTGACGTGAGCTGTCCAGGCTTCGTCGCAGGGACGGGGGAGGCGGAGATGACGGATAGACGTGGGCGGAGGGGCGGCTGCTCGTCGCCGGCGAGATGCCAAGGTGAAGCTGGTCGTGCTCGGCGGCGCTCTTGCCGACACCATCACGGGAAGCTTCGGCGCCTTCACCATGTGGCTGAGGCGAGACAAGTGGAGCGCGAGGACTGACGGCGAAGGGGCCGGTGACTCCCGCACGAGCCCCGGTGCTGGCCTCCCACGTCACGAACGTCAGCCTACGGCCGAAGCGGCACCCTTGGTGAGGCGTGCCACTCCGGCCCTCAAAGCCCGAGGTCAGTTGTAGACGTTGAATTCTGCGACTGACCACCAGCTACGCGCGACGTTGCCGGTATTGACGACCTTGATGTAGCGAGCTGTCTGCGTGGGGAAGGAAATCAGGTGGACTCGTTGGCCGTCCGCTACGGACGTGACCTTGGTCCAGTCGGTTCCATCCGTGGATACGTATACGTCTGTGCTTCGCGCATAGTCGCTGACACTGCCGCCGACATCCAACACAACCTTGTTGAAGGTCTGCGTTTGCTCCATGTCCACTTGGATCCAGAGGCCGTCGTACTGCCCTGTTCCGGAGCTGTAGCGAGTGTCGGAATTGCCGTCGAGCATGTTTCCGGGCGCATCCCACTGGCTTGCGTCCGAAGCTTTTGCGGTCCAGCCCGTCCGCGGCAGCGCAGGACCTAGATCTATGACGTCGAACGAAGATCCACCTGCATCCACTCCGCTGCTTCCCTGCACGGAAACCGTGACCTTCCCTGCCGGAAGCCCCTTCGGAACGTAGGCGCTGATGCTCGAGTCCGACCAGGTGTCTATTTCGGCATAGCTTGATCCGAAGTACACCGTGCCCAGCCCTTGGGCGTCGCCGAAACCAGAACCGCGAATCGTGAACTTGGAGCGCGGCATTCCTCGTTCCGGCTTCAATTCGCTGAAGGTCGGCGATGGGAAGCTTGACAGCTTCTTGGTGGTGAACATCGCCGAGGTGCCGCTTGGCAGTGTATAGGCGTGCGAGCCGTCGGTGGATATCTTGAAACTCTTACTGTCGGCTGTTCCGTTGAATACGACGGTTACCTGCGACCCTTCCTTACTGGTCCAGGTCTTCAGCTGGAGGCCGTTCGATACCTCTGTAGGAGCTGTGATCGAGCCGGTTCCACGCGCAGACCCGTACACCTCGATGTCGCCGATGGCCCACCAGAAACCCGATGCCGCGGTACTGACGATGCGAATGTACTGTGCCGTTCGGGTCGGCAACGTGACGGCTATCTTGCCGATGCCCCCGCTGCCGCTCGCAATCGCGCTGCCCCAATCGACTCCGTCGTTCGAAACGTATATCTGGTACCTGGTGACGTAGTCGAACGTATTGTTCACGCCGGTGTCGAGGACGATTTTGTTGAAGCTCGTGGGGTTCCCCAGGTCGATCTGGAACCAGTCCCCGCTCGTCGTCCCGTGCCCGAGACTCCACCTGGTGTTGACGTCGCCGTCGATCGCGTTCTCGGCCACCCCCCAGTCCGGCTGCGCGGAAGCCGTGGCGGTCCACTTGCTACGGCTCAGTGCCCTTCCTGTCGTCTGGACGGAAGCTCCGATCGGAAGGGAGTACGTGACCAGCTTGTTTCCGGTACGGATGGCGTTCTGGTAGGGCACCAGCGCCGGATCGTACGTGACGGTGACCGGGCCGGATGCCGACGTGAACGTGAAGTCGTGTGTCGGGTCCGAGACCTTGGTCGCTGCGGGGGTACGGCCGCTCTGCGCAGGCCCGGAGTACGTGAAGGTGACGGCGTCGCCGGCGTTCAGGGTGTAGTCGAACGAGTGTGTCCCGTCCGCGACGCTGAAGGTTTTCGCGGCGCTGCCCGAGTTGTGGGCGATCAGGACCTTCGATCCGTCCGGGTTCTGGAACGCGACGTTCTCTATGCTTCCTTCGCCGAAGGTGTTCGAGTAGATCCGGCGTGCTCCGGGCTTGACGAACCTGCTGGCGTGAGCGAGGGCGTGGTAGTCCACGTTGTAGGTCACCCGTCCGTCGGCCGGGTCGATCGTGAGCAAGCCCCGAAGCATGGGTATGCCGGCCGTGTCGCTGTTGAGCGGGCCCCGATCGGGGTCGAGTGCGATGTTCCACAGCATCACCCCGTTTGCCCAGTTGCGCGTTCCGTTGATGATCCACGTTCCCAGTGCTTCGCTGAACGCCGTGTGGTCGCTGTCCTGCCAAACGCCTCCGGTGGCTTCTGTGATGAAGGTTTCCTTGCTCGGGTAGTCGTTGTGGACCACTGTCTGGTAGTTCGGGTTGCCGCTGTAGATGTGCCATCCGGTTCCCGCGGTGTACTTGGAGGCTGCGGGGTCGCTGAAGATCGTCTCCGGATACGAGGGCACGTCCCAGTTGTGGTCCCAAGCCAGGATCTTCGTGGAGATTCCCTTGGCTTCGAACGCCTTGCCGATCTCCTGGATCAAATCAGCTTCCTGGTACGCGGACAGGAACATTCCGGGCCAGGTGGGCGTACCCATGGGTTCGTTCTGCGGGGAAATGTAGGAGATGGGCACGCCGGCTCCGCCATAGGCGTGGATGAACTTGACGAAGTAGTTGGCCAGCGCGGAGGTGTACTCGCTCTTGAGGGTGCCTCCGATCATGGAGTCGGAGGTCTTCATCCAGCCTGGCGGGCTCCACGGGTTGGCCATGATCTTGATGGACGGGTTGAGTGAGAGGGCCTGCCGCAAGGCCGGAATGATGTACGGCACGTCATGCTGGACGGAGAAGTTGGACAGCGTCGGGTCCGTTTGTCCCGCGGGCAGGTCGTTGTAGGAGTAGTTCCCGGACGCGTTGAAATCCGTGGCGCCCATCGGAGAGCGGAGCAGGCTGAGGCCGATTCCCTTCGAGGGATCGAACAGCTTCTTCATCAGCTTGGTCCGCTCGGCAGGGGACAGCTTGTCGATGAGCCAGGCGGAGGAGTCGGTCATGGCCGCGCCGAAGCCTTCGACCTTCTGGTACTTGACGCTGTCGTCGATCTTGATCGTCAGCGGGTTGGCCGTTCTCCTCGCCTTGAACAGCACATCGTCCCGGCCGACGACCCACTTGTCGGCCGATACGTCCGTCAGCCACACACGGACGGAATTGTCACGTGAGGCTTGCTTCAGCTGCGGGGCGGCGATGGCGTTCCCGGAAACCTGGGTCCAGGCGGCAGCGACACCAACGGCGGAGGTCAGGAACTGGCGTCGTCCGAGACCGTATGACCTCATGGAAGATCCTCCTTCGGACCTGCTTGTTCAGTACTGGGGAGAGCGGGTGGGACACAATGCCGATGTGGGGGATCGACCGATTGGAGTCGGTTCTACGGCGACGCCGGAGCCGGCTCTGCGGCGCCGGTGCTCGGCTCCTTGATCACGAGCGGGTGCAGTTCCCACGCGTCGACCGCGAAGCCGAGGCGCGTACCCGGGGCGGTGCGGGCCTGAAGTCGCCACGGGCTCTGCCCTGTGGGGTAGAAGCGCAGGGTGAGGACCTGGCCGGTGGTGATCAGGAAGATTTCGGCGATGGAGTGGTCGACGACGACGCGCAGGTCGACGGGCCGGTCTGGCGGGCAGGGCATCCGGTGGGAACCGCCGCGGCCCCGGCTGTCCAGTGAGGCGTGGTCACGGTCGACGACGAGTTCGCCCGCGTCTACGTCGAGACGGATGTCGAGGTACTCGGAGCCGTCCCGGGTGGTGAGCAGCCGCAGGCCGGCGTTTCCGGTCGGCTCCAGACGGGCCGTCAGGTCGAAGGCGCGGCCCACGGTGCCGAGGTCCACCGGCTGCGAGCCGTGCGTCGCGCCTGTGGCGGTGATGGTGTGCCGGCCGCGCAGGGCGAGCAGTTCGGTGGCGGGCTGCTGGCGCAGTGTGCCGTCGTCGTGGACGTGGATCTCGCGGGGCAGGGTGAGGACCCCGGCCCATCCGTCCGCGACGGCCCAGGCTTCGTCGCGGGCTTCCCACGACCAGCCCCACAGCAGCCACCGGTCGCCCGGTGCCCGCAACAGGGCGGGTGCGTAGCAGTCGGGGCCGTGGTCGACGGGCACCACTGAGCCCGCCTTGAAGTGGCCGTCATGCTCTTCGCCGATCAGGGCCGCGACGCTCTGCGGGCCGGTGGGTTCGGTCCAGGTGCTGAAGAGGAGGGCGCCACGTCCGTCGGCTGCCGGGAGGTATTGCGGGCATTCCCAGCCCTCCCCGGTGAGCAGGTCGGTGCCACCGATGGGCTCCGGATGGCGGGTGGCGAAGGGCCCCCGGTAGGCCCAGTTCTCCAGGTCGGGCGAGTCGTAGAGGAGGGCGGCGGCGCGGCCGTCCGCGAGGGCGGCGCCGACCAGCATCCGCCAGCCGTCGCCGTCCTGCCAGACGTACGGGTCGCGGTACATGGTGCAGCCCTCGGGCAGCTCGGGGATGACCAGTTCACCACTCGGGCTGAACGTCCGGCCGCTGTCTCGGGAGACGGCGCGGGTGACCGGCTGGTGCTGGAACGAGCGGTCCCCGCGGTGCGCGGAGTAGAAGGCGACCAGCCGTTCGCCGTCGGAGACGGCATTACCGGAGAAGCAGCCGTCGGCGTCCAGGCCACCGGGGGTCGGGGACAGGGCGATCGGCAGCGGCTCCCAGGTCAGCAGGTCGGGGCTGCGGAAGTGGCCCCAGTGCATGTTGGCGTGGGTCGCTCCGTGCGGGTTGTACTGGTAGCACACGTGGTAGTGGCCGTCGTGGAAGACCAGCCCGTTGGGGTCGTTGATCCAGTTGCGGGGCGGGCGCAGGTGCGCGAAGGGGAAGTGTGGATCGCGGGGTGGGGTGGACACACGCGTGCCTTTCGGTATGACAGGGGACCGCCCGCCGGCCCTCTGGTTGGCGGGGCGGCGGGCCGACGGGGCGGTGGTCTTCAAGACTGTGTGCGGCCTTCAGGTCCGGATGCGGAATTCCACGCTCAGCTGCTGCTCCCGCCGTGAGCTGGGGCCGACGCGGAGTGCGAACTCGCCTGGTTCGACCACTCGGCGGTTGTCGGCTGTGACGAGTGAGCACTGGGAGGCAGGGATGCCGATGCGGACGTCCAGGCTTTCGCCGGGAGGTATTTCAACCTGGGTGAAACCCTTCAGCTCCTGCTCGGCCCAGGTGACGCTGGTGGTCAGGTCGCTGACGTACGCCTGGACCGTTTCCACGGCCCTGCGGCTGCCGCTGTTGGTGAGCCGCACCGTGGCGTCGACGGTGCCGTCGGCGGAGACCTCCGGGTCGTGCACGACCAAGTCGGAGTAGGTGACCGTGGTGTAGGTGAGGCCCTCGCCGAACGCGAACAGGGGGTCCTGTGTGAGATCCGCATAGCGGCTCCCGTGCTGGCCTCGCACCTGGTTGTAGAAGACCGGTTGCTGTCCGACGTGGCGTGCGAAGGAGACCGGGAGCCGGCCGCTGGGTTCGACGAGTCCGAGAAGCAGTTCGGCGACGGCGCGGCCACCGCGCATGCCCGGGTTGAACGCCTCGATGAGGGCTGCCGCGTTCAGTGCCGACTCCGGGAGGGTGCTCGGCTTGGACTGGGCCAGTACGACGATCATCGGTGTGCCGGTGGCGGCGACCGCGTCGAGCAGCGCGATCTGGCCTCCCTGGAGGTCGAGCGTGGCCGTGGAGCGCACTTCGCCGGTGAGGGCGATGGTGTCCCCCACGACCACGACGGCGTAGTCGGCGGCCTCCGCGGCGGCGGTGGCCGCCCGAAGCTGTGCCTGGTCGACCGGGGCGGGGGTGAAAACGGATGGCTGCGGTTGGCCGTCGGGCCCGAGGGACCACTCGGAGTGGGATGCGGGGCTTTCGATGTCGGCACCGCGGGCGTACGTGATGGTCCAGTCGGCCGGTGCGACGGCGCGAAGGCCGTCGAGCACCGTCTCCACCGACTCGCGTGGATGTCCTTCGGGCATCCACGGGACCTGGCCGGTGGCGCCCGCCCAGTCGCCGAGCATGGCTTGCGTGCTGTCGGCGTTGGGGCCGATGACCGCGATCGTCCGCGGCCTGTCCCGGCTCACGGCGCGCCCCGTTCCGTCCGAGGTCAGCCCGCCCTCGAGGGGCAGGATCCCCTCGTTGCGCAGCAACACCAGGGAGCGGCGGGCGGTCTCCAGGTTGAGGTCGGCGTGTGCGCTGCAGCCGATCACCTGCGCCTGCCGCTCGGGGTCGGGGGCGCGGGGGTCCTCGAAGAGCCCGAGCTCGAACTTCAGCCGCAGAACCCGCCGTACCGCGTCATCGATCTGCTTCTCTTCGATCAGGCCGCGGGCGACCGCCTCCTGGGCGCCCTCGAAGAACTGCGGTGTGGCCATGATGAGGTCGTTCCCGGAGTTGACGGCGACCGCCGCCGCCTCGGAGTAGTCGGCGCAGGTCCGCTGGTCGTAGACCATCCGGCCGACGTTGTCCCAGTCGGTCACCAGCGTCCCGGTGAAGCCCCACTCGCCCTTGAGCACGTCGTTGATCAGCCACTGATGCGCCGTGATGGGCACCCCGTCGATGGACTGGTAGCCGAGCATGAAGCCGCGGCAGCCGGCCCGTACCGCCTGCTCGAAGGGGGGCAGGAACCACGAGCGCAGCTTGCGGGGGCTGAGATCGGCTTCGCTGGCGTCGCGCCCGCCCAGGGTTTCGGAGTAGCCCGCGAAGTGCTTTGCGTACGCCAGCACGGCTGTCGGGTCGCTGAGGCCGTCGCCCTGGTAGCCGCGTACCATCGCCGCCCCGAGTTCACCGATCAGGAACGGGTCCTCGCCGAACGTCTCGTTGATCCGGCCCCAGCGCAGGTCCCGGGTGATGCACAGCACCGGGGAGAACGTCCCGTGGATTCCGGTCGCCGCGATTTCGGTCGCGGCCGCTCGGGCGACTCGGTGGAGCAGGGAGGGGTCCCAGGTGCAGGCCATGGCCAGCTGGGTCGGGAAGATGGTCGCGCCCGGCCAGAACGAGTGGCCGTGGATGCCGTCGTCGGCTGTCAGCAGCGGTATGCCGAGCCGTGTCTGCCGGGCCAGTTCCATGACCTGCGGCATGAGGTCGGGAGACACATGCAGGACTGCCCCGGCCAGCTTGGCCGACACGATGTCCGCCAGGTCCCCGTGTTGCGCGTCGAGCATCAGCAGCTGCCCGACCTTCTCCGGCAGGGTCATCCGGGACAGCAAGTCGTCGGTTCTCGCTTCCACGGATGCTTCCGGATCCAGGTATGCGGCAGAGTGGACCGGCTGTCCCACGGTGTTCTCCAAGAGATGAGTCGTCACAGATCAGAGAGTTGATGGGCGACGGTGAGTGCTTCGTCGCGCGAACCTTGCCGCCCGGCGCGGCGGGGCTCGCGTGCCGTCCGTCCGCCGCTCTGGGCGGGACCGGTACGGCATGGGGCGGCGTGGCGGGAGCCGGGGTGTCACTTCAGGCCGGTGGTGGCGATGCCGGCCACGAACTGGCGCTGGAAGAGGAGGAACACGATCATCACCGGCAGGAGGACGACCATGGCGCCGGCGAGCAGGATGCCGAAGCGGGTGAAGGACTGTCCGCTGCTGGCCAGGGCGAGGCCGACGGGAAGGGTGTACTGGCTCTCGTTCTGGGCGACGACCAGGGGCCACAGGAAGTTGTTCCAGGAGCCGAGGAAGGTGATGATCCCGAGGGTGGCGAGGGCTGGCTTGGTCAGCGGAAGGATGATCTTCGCGAAGATGGCCAGTTCGCGGCAGCCGTCGACGCGGGCGGCGTCGATCAGTTCGTCGGGCAGGGTGGAGATGAACTGCCGCATCAGGAACACCCCGAAGGGCGTGGCCAGGAACGGCAGGATCAGCCCGAGCAGGGAGCCGGTCAGCTGCATGTTGGCCACCAGCACGTACAGGGGGACGAAGGTGACCAGGCCGGGGATCATGAGGGTCCCCATGACCAGCAGGAAAACGGCGCGCTGTCCGCGGAACTCCAGCTTGGCCAGGGCGTATCCGAGCATCGAGCAGAAGAGCAGGTTGCCCGCGGTCACGGCGAGCGCCACTATCACGGAGTTGGCGAACATGCTCGTGAAGTCGAGCGTGCCGAACAGCTCGCCGTAGTTGGCGGTCGTGGGCACCGTGGGGATCAAGACGGGCGGGACCTTGCGGATGTCGGCCTCGGGCTTGAACGACCCGGACAGCATCCACAGGAACGGCGCGATCATCAGCAGCAGGGCGCCGGCGAGCGGTATGTACAGCCAGGGCCGGCCCCAGTTCTGGCGGATGCGGCGGCGCCTCAGGGCGCGGTCCGTGCCCGGTTGTGGCGTTCGGAGAGTGGAGAGGGTGCTCATGAGGCATCAGTCCTTGTCTCGCAGCACGCGGAACTGCAGCACGGTCAGCGCGACGATGAGGACGAAGATGACGTAGCCGGCGGCCGACGCCATCTCGTAGTTGCCGTTGCCGAACTGTTTGTAGGCGTACAACGTCGCCGACAGGGTGGAGTCCAGCGGTCCGCCATCGGTCATCACGAACGGCTCGTCGAAAAACTGCAGATAGCCGATGCCGGTGGTCACGGCGGTCAGCAGCAGGGCCGGCCGCAGGAGCGGGAAGGTGACCCGCCAGAAACGCTGCCAGGGCCCGGCGCCGTCGAGTTCGGCCGCTTCCATCAGGGACTGGGGTACGGACTGCAGACCCGCCAGCATGATGATCATGACCGTGCCGAGGTTGCGCCACACCGCCATCACGATCATGACGGGCAGGGCGAAGCGGGTGTCCGCCAGCCAGGCCGGACCGTCGATCCCGAACCAGCCCAGGACGAGGTTCGCCAGTCCCGCGCGAGGTTCCAGGAGCGTCTTCCACACCACGGCGACGGCCACGATGCTGGTGATCACCGGCAGGTAGAAGCCGACCCGGAAGACGGCCCGGAAGCGGCGGATGCCCCGGTCGAGGGCAACCGCCGCCGCGAGCCCGGCGGCCAGGGTCAGGGGCAGGGCCACCAGGACGAACACGGCCGTGTTGCGCAGGGCCGTGAAAAACTGCGGGTCCTCAAAGAGGCGTACGTAGTTGTCGAAGCCGACGAACGACACGCTCAGCGGTGTGCGCAGGTCCGCGCTCTTGGTGTCGGTCAGGCCCATCAGCAGCGACCACACCACCGGCAGCAGCATGAAGGCCAAGAACAGCGCGAGGAACGGGGCGGCGAGGACCCAGGCGGCCCGGGCCTGCCTGCCGCGCGCCGTGCTCCGGAGCCCGGAGTGCCGGCGATCGGCACTCCGTTCCGACCCTGCGGTGCCCTGCTCGTGAGTGTCGCCCCGCTCGGGGAGCGTTTTCGTGGACATGGATGTCATCCGTCCGTACGAGGGGTACGCACGCGGCGGCGCTCAGCGGCCGGTGCCGATGCTGGTGGCCTTGGACTGCAGCGTCTTCTGCACCTGGGCGACGGTGGCCTTGCCGAGGGTCAGTTTCTCCAGTTCGGAGTCGATGGTGTCGGCGATCTGCTGCCAGGTCGTGATGGCGGGCGGCGCCTTGCTGACCTCGAGCTGCTCGGCGAACGCCTTCAAGTTCTCGTCCTCGGTCAGCTTCCCCTCGGTCCACGCCTGGGGCGAAGGAGGCAGGCTGCCGGTGGCCTTGGAATAGGTCGCGAGGTTGGCGGGCTCGGTGAGGAACTGGGCGAACTTCCATGCCGCGTCGGGGTTCTTGGCCTCCTTGAACACCGCCAGGTCGGTGCCGCCGGCGAACCCTGCGGGCTGCTTGGTGTACGGCATCGGCATGGTCTTCCACTTGCCGTCCAGCTGCGGGGAGTCCTTGTGGAAGGTACCGCCGGCCCACGCTCCCTCCTGGTAGACGGCGGTCAGCCCGTCCTGGAAGCTCTGCACGTTGTCCGCCCTGTCGGTCGGCGCGAGGCCCTGCTTCGGAACGCTTGCGTAGTTCTCGAGCGCCTTGGCGACCTCGGGCGTGCCGAAGGTGAACTTTCCGGTCTTGGCGTCGTAGATGTCACTGCCCTGCTGCCAGACCATCGGCAGCCAGAAGATCCAGGAGTTGAAGCCCATCACCAGCCCGCTGGCGTGGCGCAGCTTGGGGTTCTCCTTGCCGGCGGTGGCCTGGATGGCCTTGAGGTCCTTCAGGTATCCGTCCCAGTCACCGGCCGGGGCGCCCTTGATGCCGGCCTTCGCCGTGAGATCGGTCCGGTAGTAGACCGCTTGCGTGTCGGCGATGAACGGGACGCCGTACGAGGTGTTCTTGTACTTGGTGGTGTCCCACTGGCCGGGGTAGAAGTCCGAGGACTTGATCGACGTCGGGGTGGCCTGGAAGCCGTTCAAGGCGGCCATCTCGGCCATCCACGTGCTGCCCACCATGGACATGTCCGGTGTGTTGCCGCCGGCTATCGCGGTGGTCAGCTTGTCGTGGGCGCCGTCCCACGGGACCGCGGTGATCTTGACGTCTGCGTCCGGGTTTTCGTGCTCGAACTTCTTGGCCAGCTGCTTCAGGTCTTCGTCGGGGTCACCCAGGGACCACATGACCACCGTCCCCTTGGCCTTGCCCGCGCCGATCTCGGCGGGGGCATCGTTGCCGGGACCGGAATCCTCGCTCCGGCCGCAGCCGGTGGCCACGAGGGCTGCCGTGAGGGTGACGCACAGGGTCTGGACGGTTCTGACAGCGTGACGGGTGGTGATACGCATGATGCGGCTCCTTGCCGTTGAGCGAGACAGGCGCGGGGGGCGGCGAAGGGTAGGAAGGGGCGGGCGCCCGGATGGGCCGGCCCACGAGTGGGCAGCGTCCGCGGTGACAGCGGCGGCGGTCCCTCGCGGGTCGCGGTGGGAGCGTCCGACGCGAAGTGGGTAGTGGCCGGGCGGCGTGTGCCAGACGCCCCTTCGGTGTCCCGGATCGGGAACGCGCGGGCGGAAAGTGCGTGTGGGCGGTGCCGCGTGAACGCAGGCGCAGCCGCCCTAAGTTGTGAGGAAGGCGAGGCCCGAAGAGGTTCGCCGATGTTTCAAGGAGACGGGGGGCGGTGCGTCACCGGCAACGCACCGCCCGGCCCGCGAGGCGCCGTCATTCGCTCATCGCGATGACGTCGCGTCAGTTCGAGCCCGGCTCTAACGTCGAGCCGCGGACCACGAGGCTGGTGGGAACGATGCGCGAGGGAGCGGCCTCCGGCGATCTGCGCACGTGGTCGAGCAGCAGACGAGCCGCCGCCTCACCCATTTCCCGCATCGGCTGGCGGATGGTGGTCAGCGCCGGATAGGTGTACGACGCCACCTCGACGTCGTCGAACCCCACCACGGCGACATCCCGCGGAATCTCGAGGCCGGCCTCGTGCAGGGCCGCGATCACGCCGGCTGCCAAGGGGTCGTTGTGCCCGAAGACCGCGTCGAACTCCACGCCGTCCGCGAGAGCTTGCGCCACCGCGCTCCGGCCGTCGTCGAACAGGAAGTCGCCGCAGATGATTCTGCGCGGGTCGAGTTCGATCCCGGCCTGCGCATACGCGTCGACGAAGCCGCCCAGCCGTTCCTGCGTGCACCCGTACTCATCAGGACCGGTCACCACCAGAGGGCGACGGCGGCCGATGTCCAGCAGGTGGCGCGCCGCCTGCTCACCGCCCTCCCTGTTGGTGGTGGCCACGTAGGGGAATCCCGGCCGCTGGAAGCGGTCGTCGATCAGCACCACCGGCAGTCCGGCCTCGTGCAGTTCCGTGATGGATCCCAGGGCCCCCTCGGGCTCTATCACCAGCAGCCCGTCGAACGACTTGGCAGCGACCTGCAGGCCCAGCCTGCGCAGTGACTCCTCACCGCGGTTCCAGGTCAGGATCCGCAGCCCGAAGCCCTCGGCCTCCAGCGTTTCAACGACCGCCTGCACTATGCCGGCCCAGGCCCAGGCCAAGTCAGGGACCAGCATGCCGATCATCTGTGTCGTGCCGCGTGCGAGCCCCACTGCCCCGGCGCTCGGCACATAACCGAGTTCCGATATCGCCTTGCGGACCTTCAGGACGGTGTTCTCGTTGATCTCACCCTTGCCGTTCAGCACCCGCGAGACCGTCGTCTTGCTGACCCCGGCCCGCGTGGCCACGTCGGCGATAGTGACTCCCATGTCACCTCCCCTCCCTTTCCGCAGAGGCGGAAGACTTCCCTCCCGCACCGAAGGGCCGATCGTACAGAGCCCCCGTGGAACCGGTACCGGAATCGGTCCCGGAACCGGTTTCGGTAGCGGTTCCGGCAGTGAAGCACCGAAAGGCCCGACCGGTCAACAGGCCGGAAACAACTCGTTCACCGGCCCGTCTCGGCGTCGACGATGAGGCCGAAGCTTGCCGGGCGACCCCCACCACGCCCCTCTGACCTGGGCGGTCACCGAACCCGAGACCGCCGCTGCCAACGGGTCGGCGCGGTTCGCGACCACCGACGACAGCCGATGAACTGCCGGTCATGCCGGAGCAATCGCGCCCGGACCGTTGACGCGGAGGCCGGATTGGGCTTCATAATCGGGCACTCGCTGTCATCGATGACACAAGTCAACGATGACACCCTCGGCCGACGGCACGGAAGCCGGCATCGGCCTGGGGTGCACTTTTCGGTCCGTCGCGCAGAAGCCGCAGTCACCGCTGCGTGGACGGCCGCGGGACTAGGAGACACCATGAGCTCTGCACGCGTATGCCGGCATGCCCGCATACGGATGATGGCGGCGGTCGCGACCGTCTGCGCCCTGTCCGCAGCCCCGCTGGCCCCCCAGGCCGTCGCCGCCGACACCCCGGCCTACACCGAGACCTACAGACCCCAGTTCCACTTCACTCCGCAGAAGAACTGGATGAACGACCCCAACGGGCTCGTCTATTACAAGGGCGAATACCACCTCTTCTACCAGTACAACCCCAACGGCAACACCTGGGGCGACATGTCCTGGGGGCACGCGGTGAGCAAGGACCTCGTGCACTGGAAGGAGTTGCCGCTCGCCCTGTCGCACGACGACGAGGAGATGGTGTTCTCCGGCAGCGCGGTCGTCGACTGGAACAACACCACCGGCTTCGGCACGAAGAAGAACCCGCCCATGGTGGCGATCTACACCAGCGCCTACAAGAACGGCGGCAAGCAGGCCCAGTCGCTCGCCTACAGCACCGACCGCGGCCGCACCTGGACCAAGTACCAGGGCAATCCCGTGATCGACATCGGCTCCGACAACTTCCGCGATCCCAAGGTCCAGTGGTACGCGCCGACCAAGAGCTGGCTGATGACGGTGTCGCTGTCCGCCGAGCACAAGGTGCGGTTCTACTCGTCGAAGAACCTCAAGGACTGGGAGTTGCAGAGCGAGTTCGGACCGGCCGGTGCGACGGGCGGCGTGTGGGAGTGCCCCGACCTGTTCCCCCTCGCCGTGGACGGGGACAGGAAGAACATCAAGTGGGTCCTGGTCGTCAACATCAACCCCGGTGGTATCGCGGGAGGTTCGGCCGCCCAGTACTTCATCGGCGACTTCGACGGCAAGAAGTTCACCGCGGACGACAAGGGCACGTACACCCCGCCCACCGGGAAGGTCGTGCAGGACTTCGAGGGCACCGGCTTCGGTACGTGGACGAGCACGGGCACCGCGTTCGGCCAGGGACCGGCAGCCGGTGCGGTGGACTGGCAGGGGACCGTCGACGGCTTCGACGGCAAGGGCCTCGCCAACAGCTTCCACGGCGGTGACGGCGCCACCGGCATCCTCAGCTCCCCCTCCTTCACCGTCGACAGCCCCTACCTGAACTTCAAGATCGGTGGCGGGCGGCATCCGCACGAGGCCGGGACCGTCATGGACAGCACTCCGCCCGAGGGCACGGTCCTCGCCGACTTCGAAGGCGGTACGTACGGCGACTGGACGGCGACCGGGGACGCTTTCGGCACCGCACCGGCTACCGGCACCCTCCCCGACCAGGGACAGGTATCCGGCTTCCGGGGAGACGGGCTGGTCAACACCTTCCGGAACGGCGACTCCACCACGGGCACCCTCACGTCAGCCGAGTTCACCATCGACAAGAAGCACATCAACTTCCTCATCGGCGGCGGCAATCACCCGGCCGGCTCCGACAACCCGACCGCCGTCGAGCTCCTCGTGGACGGCCGGGTCGTCCGCAGCGCCACCGGAAAGGACGCCGAGGCACTCAACTGGGCCTCCTGGGACGTCAGCGACCTCGCCGGCAAGCAGGCGCGGATCAGGATCGTCGACGACAACACCGGCGGCTGGGGCCACGTCAACGTCGACCACATCATGCTGTCCGACAGCCAGGCCCAGCGCGTCTCCCAGGAGACGTCCGTCAACCTGATCGTCGACGGCAAGGTCGTCCGCAGCACGACCGGCCCCGACAGCGAGACCCTGGACTGGGCCTCCTTCGACATGCGCCCGTACGCCGGCAAGAAGGCGCAGATCCAGGTCGTCGACATGAACACCGCCGGCTGGGGCCACGTCATGGCCGACCAGTTCACCGCCGCTGACAAGCCCGCCAAGTCCGTCGTACAGCGCGCCGACTGGGCCGACTACGGCAAGGACTACTACGCGGCGGTGTCCTGGGAGAACGCGCCGGGCGGCAAGCGCTACATGATCGGCTGGATGAACAACTGGGACTACGGCCAGTCCGTCCCCACCTCCCCCTGGCGCGGCGCGCAGAGCGTTCCGCGGGAGATGGCCCTGCGCACCGTCGACGGCCGCATCCGGTTGGCCAGCAAGCCAGTGGGCAGCCTGGAGTCCCTCCGGGGGAAGCACCCGGCGACGGCGTCCGGCATCACCGTCAAGAGCACCGCCAAGCCCCTGATCGGCCACACGGCCAAGGGCAAGGCACTCGACATCGAGGCGACCTTCTCCCTCAAGGACGCCGACCGCTTCGGCCTCAAGGTGCGCACCGGCGCGGGCGGCGAGGAGACCGTCATCGGTTACGACACCACGACGCAGGAGTTGTACGTCGACCGCACCCGCTCCGGAGCCGGGGACTTCAGCAGCACCTTCCCCGGTGTCCAGACCGCACCGCTGAAGGCCAAGAACGGCAAGGTCAAGCTGCGGATTCTCGTCGACTGGTCCTCCGTCGAGGTCTTCGGCGGCAACGGCGAGGCAGTGATCACCGACCAGATCTTCCCCGACCCTTCCAGCACCGGCGTCGAGGTCTTCGCCGAGGGCGGCACCGCCACCCTCGACCACATGCTGGCGTGGCAGCTGGGGTCCGTCTGGCGGTGACGAGCCGGGGTCCGTGCGCCGGTCGGCCGGGAGCGGCTTCCGGCGCGCGGGCTCAGAAGTGGGTGGTGATCCCGAAGGTCTGCCGGAGCCGGGCCATGTCGTGACGGTCGTGATCAGCAGGTTCATATCCCTGGTGGAAATAGACCTGCTGCTCGGGCGACAGGCACGGGACGGTGGCCCCGAGGATCGTGCCAGTGACGAAACACGAGGCGGGATAGGCGAACGGGTGCTCCGCGTCGGGTGACGCCTGCACGGCGGATCCGTCCGCGGCAAAGACCAGCGGGTGAAGATCGATCTCCCGGTCATGAGGACCGGTGACGACGAACCGTACGGGGCGCCAGTCGAGGGTCTCGACGAAGCCGGCGTCCGCGAGAGCCGCCACGACGTCAGCTTCCTGGTCCTCTCGGTGCATCAGGTCCAGGTCGCGGTGCAGGCGGGTTTGCTCGCCGACCAGGGCGTCGATGCCCCAGCCGCCGCCGATCCAGATGTCGACGTCCGCGTTCCGCAGCACTGCAAGGATGGACAACACATCGTCGGCCGTCATCACCTTGCGCACGTTAGCGGTGATCACGTGGGCGGGCGAGTGGATTTATGTGCGGTCAATCTCCTCGAGGAACGTCAGTACAGAGGCGTTCTCCTCGATCAGTGGGATGAGGGCGGCGTTGAACGGGGCGCCGTACGGGGCGTTCAGGTGTGCCTTGAAGGCGTCCTCGTCCCGGTAGACCTCGAAGATCCAGTAGGCGCGCGGGTCGGTCGCCTTGGTGTAGACGTCGAAGGCCAGGTTTCCTTCTTCTTCGCGCACTTTCAGGGCGTAGTCCCGGATCAAACGAGTGACCTCGTCCTCTGCTCCCTCTCGGGCGGTGAACTCGGCGAGCAGGGTTTTCGTCATGGTTTCCTGTCCTCTCAGTGGGTGGAGTCGAGGTGCCGGACGACGGCCTTGTCCGTCGGGAACGGCGCCGTCTGGTCGTGCCACGGCGGGTTCGGGCCGGCGACGGAGCAGGTCAGGGCCGCGACCTGTGTGGCGAACAGGCAGGCTGCCTCGACATCGCCGAGACGCAGGTCCGTCAGCCTGCCGCCGAGGAGTCCGCGGGTGCCGAGGTGGTGCAGCAGTCCGGCGGTGAAGGAGTCCCCCGCGCCGACCCTGTCGACGACCGGTGCCGCCACCGCCGGCACCTGCACCCGTTCCCCGTCGAGTGAGGCCAGCGCGCCGTCGGCGCCGCGTGTGATCACGACGAGCCGCGCGCCCGCCGCATGCCAGGTGTCGCACGCCTGCTCGGGCGGCGTTCCGGGCAGGAGGAGTTCCAGGTCGTCCTCGCTCAGCCGCAGCACATCGGCGAGGCCGCACCAGTGCGCCAGCCGGGCACGGTAGACCTCGGGACGTACCAGGAGGGGGCGGACGTTGGGGTCGATGCTGATGGTGGCCCGGGGGGCGGCCGCCGCCAGGAAGTCCTCCACCACGCCTGCCCCGGGTTCCTTGACCAGGGCCAGTGACCCGGTGTGGACGCAAGCGGTGTCCGTCAGGTCCACCGCGGCCGGTTCCGCGCTGGTCCACTGCCAGTCGGCGGTGGCCTGGGCGTGGAAGGAGAACGTGGCCTGCCCATGGGCGTCCAGCTCGGCCAAGGCGAACGTGCTGGGCTCGGCGGCCTCGACGGCGTGCGAGAGGTCCACGCCCGATGCCGCGAGGTGGGCCCGGAAGAGGCGGCCGAACACGTCACCGGACAGCCGTGCGAGGAAGCGGGCCGGGGTGCCCAGGCGGGCCAGGGCCACCGCCGTGTTGGCGGGCCCGCCGCCCGGCAGGACGCGCAGGGCGAGTTCGTTCGGGGCAGGTGCGGGCTCGGTGAACGCGTCGGCGACGCACTCTCCCAGGACGGTGATCTGGCGCGGGCTCATGAGCTGCTCTCCTCCTGGAACGCGCCTTCTTGGAACGCGCGGAGCGGAAACGGGCATGACCCGGGCATGCCGGCGAACGGCCTCGGGCGGGCGACCGCCGAGGGGCGTTGCCGATTTGTGACGAGTGCAAGGCATTGACGTTGCCGGGGAACCGAGTCCATCATCCTCGCCAGGCAGTGTCAACGATGACATAGGTCATCGTTGACATCGCGGGACGGCATGCCCCGCTGCCGGCCACCCGCCCGACATCCCGCTGGAGTCGTTCATGTCACGCACCTCTCGTCTGCCCTCCTCCTTGCTCAGAGCCGCCGCGTGCACGGGCATCGCGGCCCTCACCCTGACCGCCTGTGGATCCGGATCGGGATCGGGCAGCGCGAGCACCGGCTCGGGCGAGGTCAAGGTCGGCCTGATCACCAAGACGGACACCAACCCGTTCTTCGTCAAGATGAAGGAAGGCGCGGAAAAGACCGCGAAGGCCGAGGGCGTCAAGCTCATGACCGCGGCCGGCAAGTTCGACGGAGACAACGCCGGTCAGGTCACCGCCATCGAGAACATGGTCGCCTCCGGCGTCAAGGGCATTCTGATCACCCCCAGTGACTCGAAGGCGATCGTGCCCGCGCTCGAGAAGGCCCGCGCCAAGGGCGTCCTGGTCATCGCACTCGACACCCCGACCGAGCCGCAGAGCGCCGTCGACGCTCTCTTCGCCACCGACAACGTCAAGGCCGGCGAGCTGATCGGCGAGTACGCCAAGGCCGCGATGAAGGGCAAGACCGCGAAGATAGCCGCCCTCGACCTCGCGCCGGGCGTCTCCGTCGGCGTCCAGCGGCACAGCGGATTCCTCAAGGGCTTCGGCGCCACCGACAAGGACGTCGCCTGTGCTCAGGACACCGGCGGCGACCAGTCCAAGGGCCAGACCGCGATGGAGAACTGCCTCCAGAAGGAACCCGGCATCAACGTCGTCTACACGATCAACGAACCGGCCGCGCTGGGCGCGTACACCGCGCTGAAGGCCAAGGGCCGGGAAAAGGACGTGCTGATCGTCTCCGTCGACGGCGGCTGCACGGGCACCCAGGCGGTCAAGGACGGCAAGATCGCCGCGACCTCGCAGCAGTACCCGCTCAAGATGGCCGCCGAGGGCGTCAAGGCCGTCGTGACCTACGCCAAGGACGGCAAGAAGGCGTCGGGTTACACCGACACCGGCGTCACCTTGATCACCGACAAGGCGCAGGACGGCGTCACGTCCAAGGACACCGCCTACGGCCTGGAGAACTGCTGGGGCTGAGCCGCCGCCCCCAGCTGCCGCCGTTCGACACCCCTCAGCGGGGCGGCCGGCCCTTCCTCCCCGACCGAGGACGGCCGCCCCCTCGTCCTCCTGCCGTCCGACAACGACTGACCAGTCCTGACAAGGACTTGTGTCTTCCGACAAGGACCTCGCATGACTGCCACGTCCACGCCACCCTCCACGTCCACGCCGTACGCGGAACTCAAGGCACCGACCCCGGTCCGCAGACTGCTCACGCAACCGACCACCGGCCCGCTGGTCGCCCTCCTCCTGGCCTGTGCCTTCTTCTCCGTCTCGAGCGACCAGTTCCTCACCGGCGGGAACTTCTCGCTGATCGTGCAGCAGGTCATGGTCGTCGGCACCCTCGCCATTGGCCAGACCCTGATCATCCTCACGGCGGGCATCGACCTGTCGTGCGGAGCGGTGATGGCGTTCGGCAGCATCGTGATCGCCAAGATGGCCGCCGAGGGCTCCCTGCCCCCGCTCGCCGCGATCGCGCTGGGCCTTGCCGTCTGCGGCGGCTTCGGCATGCTCAACGGCGCGTTGGTGCAGAAAATCCCGCTGCCGCCGTTCATCGTCACCCTGGGCATGCTCAACGTGGCGTTCGCGCTGACGCACATCTACTCCGAGGAGCAGACGGTCACCAACCTGCCCGGCCCGCTGACGGCTCTCGGGCAGACCTTCCCGCTCGGCAAGACCGACATCACCTACGGCTCGCTGGTCACCATCGCCCTGTTCCTCCTCCTCGCCTACGCGTTGAGCAGCACCGGCTGGGGCCGGCACGTCTACGCCCTGGGCAACAGCCCGGAAGCGGCCCGGCTGAACGGCATCCGGACCTCCCGGCTGACCATCGGCGTCTACACCGTGGCCGGCATCCTCTACGGCATCGCCGCCCTGCTGCTCGTCTCCCGCACCGGCGTCGGCGACCCGCAGGCCGGGCAGACCGACAACCTGGACAGCATCACCGCCGTGGTCCTCGGCGGCACCAGCCTCTTCGGCGGACGCGGATCGGTCCTGGGCACGTTCATCGGCGTCCTCATCGTCGGAGTCTTCCGCAACGGCCTGCAGCTGATGGGCGTCGCCTCCATCTACCAGACCCTCATCACCGGAGTCCTGGTGATCCTCGCGGTGACCGTCGACCAGATCTCCCGGAAGAAGGCCCGTTGATGAGCGCCACCTCCTCCCCCACTCCTGTCCTGCAGGCCCGCGGTCTGGTCAAGCGCTACGGTCACGTCACCGCCATCGACGGCGCCGACTTCGACCTGCTGCCCGGCGAGGTCCTCGCCGTCATCGGTGACAACGGCGCAGGCAAGACCAGCCTCATCAAGGCCCTCACCGGCGCGGTGGTACCGGACGAGGGCGAGATCCGCCTCAATGGCAAGCCGATCCACTTCTCCGGCCCCCAGAGCGCACGCGCTCACGGCATCGAGACGGTCTATCAGGACCTCGCCGTGGCAGCTTCCATGGACATCGCCTCGAACATGTTCCTGGGCCGCGAGCTGCGCCGCCCGGGCATCCTCGGCAGCGCCTTCCGCATGCTCGACAAGAAGCGCATGCGCCAGGAGGCCGCCGAGCACATGGCCGACCTGAAGATCGGCCTGCGCTCGCTGACCCAGGCGGTCGAGACCCTCTCCGGCGGACAGCGGCAGGCCGTCGCGGTCGCCCGCGCCGTCGCCTGGGCCCGTAGCGTCGTCGTCATGGATGAACCCACCGCCGCCCTCGGCGTCAAGGAGTCCGGACAGGTCCTCGACCTCATCCGCCGCGTCCGCGACAAGGGCATGCCGGTCGTCCTGATCAGCCACAACATGCCCCATGTCTTCGAGATCGCCGACCGGATCCACGTCCACCGGCTGGGCCGGCGCGCCGCCGTGATCAAGCCCTCCGACTACTCCATGGCCGAGGTCGTCGCCATCATGACCGGCGCCCTCACCGTCGACGCGGCCGGAGATACTGTCGTAGCGGACTCCGCGGCGGCGAAAGCCGCCGGAGTCCAGGCCACCTGACAGCTCACCCCCGCTCTCGCATGTTCCGGCCGAGGCCGCGGCCGGAACCCGAGAGCACTCAGGAGACGGTTTCCTCCCATGGCAGCGAGACGCCGCCCCACCCTTGCCGATGTCGCACGAGAAGTCGGCGTCAGCGCCAAGACAGTCTCCCGTGTCCTCAACGAGGACGGACCCGTCTCGGCGCAGACGCGGGAACAGGTACTCGCCGCGGTGGCCAAGTTGGGCTTCCAGCCGAACCTCATGGCCCGCAACATCCGCGTCGGCGGTCCGGACACCACCATCGGACTGGTCATCCCCGACCTAGCCAACCCTTTCTTCGGAGCCGTGGCCCGCGCCATCGAGGACACGGTCCGCGAACGCGGACTGACCCTCCTCATGGGCTCGTCCGCGGACGAGCCCGACCGCGAACGCGCCCTGACGGACAAGTTCCTCGCCCGGCGCGTCAGCATCCTCATCGTCGTGCCGTCCGTCGGCGCCGACCACTCCCACCTCAAGTCCCACCGCACGGCGGGGCTGCCCATCGTCTTCCTCGACCGCCCGGGAGCCGGCCTGCCCACGGACAGCATCGTCAGCTCCAACCGTGCCGGAGCCCAAGAAGGCGTCGCCCACCTCATCGCCCACGGGCACCGCCGCATCGGATTCGTCGGCGACCTCCCCACCAAGCTCTACACCCGCCGCGAACGCCTCGCCGGATACCGCGCGGCCCTGCAAGAAGCCGACATCCCCTACGACCGCGCGCTCGTCGCCAACAGCCACGACCAGCCAGGCGCCGAGGCCGCGACCGCCCAACTCCTCGCACTGGCCGATCCCCCCACCGCCCTGTTCGCCGGAAACAACATCATGGCGCTGGGCATAGTCGCCGAACTCGCCCGCAGCAAGCGCAAGGACGTAGCAGTCGTCGCCTTCGACGACGTATCACTCGCCGAGGCACTCGAACCGGCCCTTACCGTCGTCGCCCAGGACCCCGAAGAACTCGGCCGCACCGCCGCGGCCACCGCCCTGGCCCGCCTCGACGGCGACCGCTCCCGGGCTCGCACCATCACCGTTCCCACCCGGCTGATCGTCAGGGGCTCGGGGGAGCAATCTGCACCCAAGCCGTAGGCGGGATGCCTCTGCTTTCGAGGGCCTCATCATCGCGGTGCCTCGACAACCCAGCATTGGCCGTGGGGACGGGGCCGAACAGCTGCTCCTGGCGGGGGGGTCGGCGACGTAGCGGCCGGTCTCGAACCAGCGGAACATCGCGGCCATGTCCTTGATCAGGGGCATGAAGCGGCCGGCGACGGCTCCTGCGGCGCGGGCGACGGCGGACGGGACGGCCCACACCTTGATCTTCTTTCCGGCCCGGCTGCCCATCACGTCGGCCACCTCGCGCATGCTGACCGGACGGTCCCACCCGATGTCGATCCGCTCACCGGCCTCGACATCGACCGCGGCTGCCAGGTACGCCGCGAGATCGGAGGTGTGGACGAAGGTCAGCGGGACGGTGGCCTTGCCGATCCACACCATGCGGCCCTTGTCGGCCGGGTCGCCCGCCATGCTCGCGACCTGGTCGAGGAATGCCCGGGCGCAGGGCGACGAGCGGGACGCCGAGCTGTTCGAGCTTGTCCTCGGCGAGCTTCTTGTGCCAGAAGTGCGGGACATCGGGCGTCTGGTCGCTGGTGAGGATGCTGGTCAGGACGAACCGCCGGATGCCGGTGCGGTGGGTGGCCTCGGCGAGGTTGGCGTTGCCGATGGTGTCGATGTCGTTGGCGTTCTTGCCGCCGCGGGTGTAGCCGGCGGCGGTGGTGATGACGGCGTCGGCGCCGTTCATGGCGGACGAGCGAGTTGACGTCTTGGACTCCTGGAAGACTGCTCCCCGCTAGCTTTCTGCAGGTCAGGGGCGTCCTTCACTGTACATCGGCATGTCTTCGACTCGAGGAGCTTCCGGAACGTCGTGCGCCGCAGCGCGCATGCTTCTCACCTGCGCGATCCGCGCGAAGCAAGCTCCTTGCCCGACCCTGTCGCCGCTCCGGCGAGTGCCGGTGGGCCCGGCAGAAGGTGGTGCCGACGTTCACGTCCCAGGTGATGAGGCCCCGACGCCAGGGGCTGTTGCGCCCCTACACCCAGCCGCGTTGGGAAGCCCGCATCCCCAGCTGGAACCTGCTCGCCGCACCCAGCCGCTCCTGCAGGTCGCTCACCCGCCGCCGCAGGGTCCGCAGACTCACCCCCAGATGGCGGGCCACCGCCTCGTCCTTCATTCCGGCCGCCAGCAGCCGGGTCAACGTCCTCTCGCTCTCGGAGAGTTCACCCTCGGCGGCCGCCTGGCCCAGAGGCGTCGCCTGTTGCCAGGCCAGCTCGAAAAGCTTCTGCAGGGCCTCGGTCACCGCCGAGTGCCACACCACGACGGCACAGTAGCCGCCGGCCACGGAGGCGGTCAGCGGCAACAGCGCCCGGCATCCGTCGACCACCAGCAGCTTGAGCGGCACGGATGGCAACACCCGGGCCTGCTCGCCGAGTTCGACCATCCTGAAGGCGCGGGACAGCACCTTCGGATCCTCCAGGCCGGTCGCCGCGTAGATCCCGCGAGAGACGATCCCGCGGCTGAGCAGATCGGCCTGGAGATCCACCTGCGGAGCGGCCGGGGCGAGATACGGCGGCGTGTCGAAGAGGCACACCTCGCGCTCCGCGCGCGCGTACATCTCCTCCAGACGGGCCGCGATGGCGCCCTCGCCGGAGGCCACCTCGACGAGCCGGGACGGCTCTTCGCGCAGCAGCCCCGCCTCGTACGCGGTCGCCATCTCCTCGGCGGTGGCGGCCAGCAGCTCGGACTCCGTCTCGCGCCGCCGGATCAGCGCGCGGATCGCCACCCGGGGGTCGACCGCCCGCAACCCGCCCATGGAGTCCGGCGGTTGCAGCAGCCCGAGCGTGAGCAGCCGGTTGCAGGCCTCGCGGACCCGGGCCGGGGAGGCGCCGGTCAGCAACGCCCAGCCGGCCGCGCCGGCGTCGGGCTGGTTGAGGACCGCCCGGTACAGCAGCTCGTCGAACGCGGAGACCCCCACCGCGGCCCAGGGGCTCGTGGCGGGGGTCTGCCCTGCCGTGTCGTATGCCGTGTCCACCATGGCTCGACACGGTAGGCGACCTTTGTTAAGGCTGTTGACAGGCCTGGGACACCGCCCGCTTCAGGCCGATCACTTCAGGTCATCTCCTTCGCGCCGTCTACTTCAGACCGAACGCCCGCAGTACGGTCTGGTCGACCGCGTTGCCGTTCCGGTCGGCGGCCCGCACGCGCAGCGACACGAACTCGGCGCCCTTCGGGTGCTTGAGTTCCAGCTCGCCGCGTTTCACCTTCACCTCCTTCCAGGACGTGCCGTCGTCGTAGGAGACCCATGCCTTCAGGTCAGCGGCCGTGACGCTGCCCGACTGACTGCGCACGGCGAGTCCGAGCGCCGACTTGTGCTTGCGGTCGGCGCGGTTGAGGAGGTCGAGCCCGTCCACGCCGTAGTCGACCGAGATCAGTGGCAGCGCCGTCCGCTGGTCCGTGTGCGCCGAGGTGAAGGACCATTCGGTGTGGGTGCCAGTGGAGTACGCGGCCCAGCCGGCCGTGCGCCGGGCGTCGAGCACGAGGCGGTACGAGGCTTTCGCCGCCGGGACGTCGAAGGTGCCGATTCCGCCGAGTGCGGTGTCGCCGACCAGCTGTCCGTCCTTGTACAGCGTGCCCTTCGCGGTGTCCTGGACGTTGTCCACCGACCCGTAGTGCTCCGGCGCCGAGTCGCTCAGCTCCGGGATCGCGAAGGTGAGTTTGTCGCCGGTGCGCTGGGAGAGGCCGTACTGCTGACTGGTCGCCGGGCGGACGACCTGGCGCAGCCAGTCCTCGGCGGGCAGCTTGCCCGCCTTGTCGAAGGTCCGCAGGGAGTTCCACTGAGGCTTGGATGCGTTCGTGTCGGGATAGACGGCGTGCCAGATCCGGCTGTCGGAGACGTTGTAGTACTCGGTGCGCTCCGTGCCGAGTACTACGTTGTTGGTGGTCGCGATGTCGGCGGCCTGCCAGGGACGGAACCGGTACACGGCGTCCTTGCCCACCTGGCCGGCCCGGCCCGCGTGGTAGCGAACCGTCTGCTTCACCGTGTTGGAGCTGTTCAGGTTGTATGTCTGGTTGGCCGAGACGGCGTCCGTCTGCGGGAACATCACGTTGTACACGTACGGGCTGACCGCGGTGCCCTTGAGCCTCAGGTTGACCTTCTTCCCGCTCTTGAGCAGGGCCCCGAGCTTCGCGCCGTCCTCGCCGGTGGCGGTCATCAGTGGGATGGTCGCGCTCTTCACCCAGGAGATCCAGTACCCGGGCGTGTCGTGGTAGGCGAGGACGTAACCGGCCCCGGCCGCGGTGGCGTTGGCCAGTGCCCCGTCCGCCGTGGCGCCGGCGCCCACCCGGACGACCGCCACCTTGCCCTTGACGTCGAGCCCGTCGAAGTCGGCCGCGGTGCCGCTGCCCGCGTCCACCGCCCGGACCGTGCGGTCACCGCTGATCTTCACCGGGAAGCCGCTGGACGTCTGCGCGTAGTCGAGGGGCAGCGCGTACTTCTCGGGGCTGGTGACGCTCGCCGTCAGCTCCTTCGCGTACAGACGGAACTTCGAGGAGAACTCGAACATGCCCTCGGTGACCTTCTTGGTGGGCGCCACGTAGATGTGGTCGGTCCACCAGCCCTGGCTGTAGGTCAGGCCCCAGGCGGTGCCCGGGCCCTCCCGGTGCCAGTTGGTGCTGAAGCCCTGGAACTCGGAGTCCTCCTTGGTCTTCGGCTTGATCTCGACCGCCGTGCGGGCGTCGAGGACGACCTCGGTGTTCTTGCCGACCTTGATCTCCGGATCGCCGACGACCGAGGTGGCGACCTCCAGTCCGGCCGCGTCCCGCTGCGAGATCCAGGACGCCATGCTGTACGTACCGGCCGGCACCTTGAACGTGTAGCCGCTGCCGAGGAACCCGTGCGTCTCCGGATACGCGCCGTTCAGCTCCTGAAGCATGAAGATCGAAGCCGAGGTGGACGGCTTGCCGTCGCGGCCCACCAGCGACACCTTCAGGTCGTAGGTCTTCGCCAGCTTCTCGAAGCCGATGGCGGTGGTGACCTGGACGCCGTCGGCGCTCGCGGTGATATGGCCCGTGTACCGGCCCGTCGCCTCCCCGGCCGGATCGACCGTGACGGCGACGGTGCCGGTGCCTTTCGGCGGCACGGTCACGGTGTCCGCGTTCAGCGCGGCCTCGGGGAGGGCGGAGGAGACCTTCAACTCCACCGCTTTGTCAGTGGTGTTGGTGTACGTGATGTCCTTGCTGTCCGCCTCGGTGTCGCTCTCCTCGTACCTGCCGAAGCTCAGGGCCGGCGTCGCGAAGACACCCTGGTTGACGGCCCGTACGGCGTCCACCCGGCCGTCGCCCTGCTCGTACACGGAGTTGACGGTGTTCGTCCTCGCGGTGGTCGCCAGCGCCTGCTTGATCTGCTGGCCCGTCCAGCCGGGGTGGGCCTGGGCGACCAGCGCGGCGGCGCCGGCGACATGCGGGGTCGCCATCGACGTACCGTTCGACGTCGTGTAGTACTCGTCGACCGGTGTGCCCATGGTGGTGCCGGCCGCGCGGGCCGCGGTGATGGCCGCGCCCGGTGCGGTGATCTCCGGCTTGACCCCGGAGTCGCCGAGGCGTGGGCCGCGGCTGGAGAACGAGGCCAGCTTGTCGGACTTGTCGACGGCGCCCACCGTCAGCGCCGAGTCGGCGATGCCCGGGGTGCCCACGGTCTGCTCGGACGGGCCGGAGTTGCCCGCCGCGATCACGAAGAGGGTGCCGGTGGACGCTGACAGTTCGTCGACCGTCTCACTCAGCACGTCCGAGGGACCCGAAGCCGTGCCGCCCAACGACATCGACACGATCTTCGCGCCGGAGCGCGCCGCCCACTCCATGCCCGCGATGATCCAGGAGTCCTGGCCGCGACCGGTGTTGTCCAGCACCTTGCCGACCAGCAGCTCCGAGCCCGGCGCCACACCCTTGCGCTTGCCCTCCGAGGCAGCGCCCGAGCCGACGATCGTGGACGCCACATGGGTACCGTGGCCGTGGCCGTCCCGCACCGCCTGGTCCGGCACGAAGCTCTTCGTCTCGCCGATCTTCCCGGCGAGATCCGGGTGACCGGCGTCCACGCCCGTGTCCAGGACGGCGACCTTGACGCCCTTGCCGTCGTAGCCCGACTTCCACACCTCGGGCGCGCCGATCTGCGGCACGCTGGCATCGAGGGATGCCTCCACCTTGCCGTCGAGCCAGATCTTGTCGATGCCCTCGCCGAGCCGCTTCGCGGCCTTCGCCGTGGGTTCGGTGCCGAGTGCGGGGGCGATGTCGGCCCAGAAAGCGGGCGACTTCTTCGCGCTCAGCGCGGCGCCGTCGATCGTGGGCAGCGCGAGCGTCCGGCGCGCGCCGTCGGGGGTCGCGCTGCCCTTCGTGTACGTCGCGATCACCGGGGTGGTGCCGGTCTTCGCGTCCGCGTACCCCTGCTGCACGAGCTGGGTGACGTTGAACAGGGCCGGGTCGAGACGGCCCGCGTTCACCAGCGGGATCGCGTCCGCCGGCAGGACACTGACCTCGCCGTCCTTCTCGCTCGACACAAAGGTGGCGGCCTCGCGCCCCTTGCCGCGCCGCACGTCGACGGCGTGCTTGCCGTCCGGGCCGACGCTGAGCGACACGGTGTCGCCGGTGATGAGGGTGACGGTCTGCGTCTTCGTGGCCGCTGTCTCGGCGCTGCTCCGCACGGGCGGGGCGTCCGGTGCGGTGACCCGCGGTCCGGAACCGGCCGTGGCGGGCGTGATCGCGCCCGTGAGTAGTCCTGCCGCTCCTGCCACTGCCCAGAGGGCGTGGAGTCTTCGCATGGGTGGCGTCCTCCCCTGAACGCTGACAACGCTTCCGGCTGGTGAGCGGAAGCCAGTGATCAGAGTGAGCGCTGCGCGGAAATCGGCTCAAGGGAATCCTGTGGCCGAGGAGTGCCAATGCCTTCTTCGGCCACGGGAATCGGCGGTTTCCGTAGGTCCCGTCGTCGAACTTCCGTGTTCGCCCGGAGGGCGAGCCCGGGCCGCGCCCCCGCACGGTCAGCCGCGCGGCTTCGGCTCAGCCGGAGCACAGGGTTTGACGGGCGTGCGGGCGACCCGCGGCAGGCCGGCGCCGGTGGAACCGGTCTGTCCGGAGTCAGAACGTGGAGTCGGAGGCGTCGGGGCTGTCTAGCCGAGATACGGCGGCTGATCGGCATCCTGCGCGACGCAGGCGGCGTAAGAAACAACGTCAGGGGCGCAAACGCGGGCAGGGCGCTGATGTCCACCGGTGTGCGAGGGCGTTCGACGGTCTCGCGCATCAGGTCGACCAGTGTGGTGCCGCCTGCGATGTAACGGCCGCCGGCGCGGCCCGCGTCGAAGGCTTGCCGCGTGCCGACGGCCCTGGTGCAGGAGAAGGGATGCATGGGATCCGTGCCTCACTTCCGGCCGGCGGCGGTCTGCTCGACCGCGCGCACGATCTTCACGTAACAGCCGCAGCGGCAGATGTTGCCGCTCATGAACTCCCGGATTTCACTGGGTGAGCCGGTGTGTCCCTCGTCGATGCAGCCGACGCCGGACATGATTTGGCCGGAGGTGCGGTAGCCGCACTGGAAGGCGTCCTGGTCGATGAACGCCTGCTGCAGAGGGTGCACTTGCTCTCCCTTGGCCAGGCCCTCGATGGTGGGGACCTCGGCGCCTTCCAGGCGGACCGCCGCCAGGGTCAGGCAGGAGTTCACCCGGCGGCCGTCGACCAGGACGGTGCAGGCGCCGCAGGCACCAGCGTTGCAGCCCTTCTTCGAGCCGGTCAGGTTCAGGCACTCGCGCAGCAGGTCCAGCAGCGAGGTCCGGTTGTCGACCGTGAGGGTGTGCCGCTTGCCGTTGACGGTCAGGGAGACGCGCCTGCCGGGTGGCGCCTCGGCGGCGTCCGCGGACTCGGCGCCGAACACGGACGGCCCCGCTACCAGACCGCCCGCAACGACAGCACCGCCGGTAACGGTGGGGTCAGATCCCTCTCGCTGTCGATCACAGGTTGGTTGTACGTCGGGTCGTCGCAGTCCGGGGTGACCCACCTCGGTCCGCCGCTGACGAGTGGCGCGCACTGCGCCCTCGCCGCGTGAACAGACCCGGCGCGTCCGTAGCGCGGGGCAGCACACACGCCCTCCGGCATTCCGGCGCCGGACAGCGCCCCCCGCGTCCTGCCGAAGCCTTCCGTCAGTCCTTGCCGACGACGACCACTTCGTCCTCGACCGTCCAGCGGCGCCGCTCGGCTTTGGGCGGGTTGATCCGCACGCCGTAGCCCGGACTCGTCGAAGAGTCGTCGTGACTTCGGTAGCCGATGGCGCATTCGCCGCGATGACGTGCCGCGGCCACGACTGTGGCGAAGGACGTCTCACACCCTGGCAGCACGTAGTCGGTGGCCGGCCGCAGGCGAACCCCGGTGCCGTCGGCGGAGAACAGTTCCTCGAACACCGCTGCCAAGTGCCGGTTCTGGGAGATCTGCGCCATGAGCAGGCCGATGAGCTTGCCACTGATGATCACGTCGGCTCCGGGGCTGATGGGGGCCAGCGCCCGGTTGCGGTCGTCGATCAGTTCGGTGACAACCGGCAGTTCGCGCCCGGTGGCTTCCTCCAGTTGACGCAGAAGCAGCAGGGTGACGAGCGTGCGGTTGTCGGGGGCGTCCTGCGGCTGCCCGGGAGCGGGGTCCTGGCCGAGCACGATCACGCTGTCGTAGGAGTGAACTTCCAGACGCCGCAGGGTCTCGGGACGGGTGATGTCCCCGTGGTGCAGTGTCAGAGTCAGGTCGGTGCCGCTCTGCGTGTCGGCCTCGCTCACCTGCCGGGCTGTCACTTCACGACCGTCCGCCACCACGTCGACGGCTGATCCGGGCCGGGCGCGGCGGCGCAACTGGTCGACTATGAGCGGCGCTCGGCGATTCCAGCCCAGCAGGAGAACCCGCTCAGGTCGCGCGGGCGTCGAAGGACCGGATGCCATCGCCGCCTTCTCGACCAACTCCGCGCAGTCGTCCAGCCAGGCCGTGTCGTCGTCACGGGAGATGACGATGAGCAGGTCGTCCGGAGCGATGGGCGTCTGCGGTGGCGGGTTGAGCAGGGGGGTGTCTCCTCGCACCATCCCGACGACGCTGGACGTCGGGTAGGACAGCAGCGCGTCGGCGAACGGGCGGCCGGCCAGGGCCGCCTCGCTGATCAGGTAGAACTCGTCGCCGGCGAAGTCGAGGAGTTCCTGGTGCACGAGGGAGAGCCCGGGGCGCCGCGCGGCCTGGACGATCAGCCGGGCGGTGACGGTGTCGCTCTCCAAGACGACGCCGCCCGGTCCGGCGGCGAGGCAGGCAGCCAGGCGGTAGCGGTCGTCCCGGACCGCGGCGACGATGGGCGGACGGGAACCCTCCCCGGCCAGGGCTGCCCTGAGCGCCAGCAGCGTCTTGACCACCTCGGCGTCGGCGTCCGGCTCGTCGTGGGGCAGGACCAGCACGACACCGGCCGTGGCCGGGCTGGTCAGGGTGAGCACGGCCGGGTCGGTGGTGGGGCCGCTGCGGCAGATCAGCCGCGTACGGCCGACGGGACCCACCTTCGTGCTCAGGGCCTCCTCCATGGCGGTCTTGTCCCGGTCGGCCAGCACGGCCACCGCCGCCCGCCGCTGGTTGGCGTTGGCGGCCACCAGCTCGCTCACCACTGTGAAGACCTGCTCCGACCACCCCAGGACCACCGCGTGCCCTTGTTCGAGCACGGTGGAACGGCCCCGTCGCAACTCGGTGAGCCGCTCCGTGAGCGCCGTCGTGATCAGGCCGACGAGCGTCGAGACGTACAGCAGAGCGACCAGTGCGAGCAGCACCGACATCGTCACTCGCAGCGGCGCCCCCGTCGCACCGCCCAGCCGCAGTGTCTCCCCGGTGAGGCGCCATACCTCCGTCAGCCGGTCCGCCAGGGGCACCGGCGCGTCGGGGTCGGTCCACACCAGCACCGCACTGGCCGGGACGACGATGGCCAGACACAACAGCGCCATCCAGCCGACGAGAGCGGGGGCACCGCGGGCCAGCGTGCTGTCGAACCAGTAACGGGCTCTGTCACCGAACGGAGTGCGCCGCTGCGCCACCCTTCCCCCTCCGCCGCCCCGCACTCTCATGGGGCCTGCGCAGCGCCGCGTACGCGCTGCGCCGTGCAGGCCCGCCGAGAGCACGGATGTGAATACGCATGTGGCAGTGTCGGGGATCGATCACGGCGGCAGACGGAGTTCGCTCGGCATTCATCCCTTCGGGTTTCCCGAGCCGTCCACGTCGGCGGACCTGCTGTGACGTCAGGGTTTATCGCCCCGTCTTCGCTCCTTCGAGTCAACGCCGGAGCGAAGGGCGGACGCCTGGTCACGGCCGCCAGTACAAAGGCCGCCATGACTGAAGATCACGCGGTGGTGCACTCAGACGGCGGCTTCTCCCGGCGGAGCTTCGCGGCGGTGGCCGGCACGGCCACGGTTGCGACGGCCCTGACCGGCGGTGTCTCCGCGGCCCGGCCCGCCACGGCCGCCCCCAGCGCCGGCCGTGGCACCGACTTCGACCGGTGCCTGGCCGTCGCTCGGGCGCTGCTCGTACTGGACTCCGACAACCGCCCCCTCGTCCCGCGCTACCAGCGCGTCCTCGAAAAGGGCCTGCCGGCTCAGCGGCGGACACGACCGAAGAACGTCCTGGTCATCGGTGCCGGTCCGGCCGGGCTGGTGGCTGCCTGGCTGTTGAAGAGGGCAGGTCACCGGGTGACGGTGCTGGAGGCCAACGGCAACCGCGCGGGCGGACGCGTCAAGACCTTCCGCAACGGCGGCCACGAACACGCCAAGCAGCCCTTCGCCGATCCCCGCCAGTACGCCGAGGCGGGCGCGATGCGCATCCCCGGCAGCCATCCCCTGGTGATGGAGCTGATCGACCAGTTCGGCCTGAAGAAGCGGCGTTTCCACTACGTCGACGTCGACAACGAGGGACGTCCCGCCAACCGCACCTGGATCCACGTCAACGGTATCCGCATGCGGCGCGCCGAATACGCCCGCGCGCCCCGGCGCGTGAACCGGTCCTTCGGCGTCCCCAAGGCCCACTGGGACACCCCCGCCGCCGCCATCCTGCGCTCCGTGCTGGACCCGGTGCGCGACGAGTTCAGTTACGTCAACCGCGACGGCAAGCGGGTCGACAAGCCGCTCCCGGAGCGGCTGCGGGGCTGGGCCCGCGTGGTGCAGCGGTTCGGTGACTGGTCGATGTTCCGCTTCCTGACCGAGCACGCCGGCCTCGACGAGCGGACCATCGATCTGATCGGCACCCTGGAGAACCTCACTTCACGCCTCCCTCTGGCCTTCATCCACAGCTTCATCGGCTCCTCCCTCATCAGCCCCGACACGCCCTTCTACGAGTTGGAGGGCGGCACGGCCGTACTGCCGGACGCCCTCCTCGAACGCGTGCGCAAGGACGTGCGGTTCGACCGCCGTGTCACGCGCATCGAGTACCACCACCCCGACCGCCCTTCGCCGGACGCCGAGCACGTCCGGGGCAAGGGCCCGCACGTATGGGTGGACACCGTGTCCGAGGGCCGCGACGGTCCCGTCGTACGCGAGCAGTTCACCGCGGACGTCGCCGTGGTCACGGTGCCGTTCTCCGGACTGCGTCACGTACAGATCGACCCGCCCATGTCGTACGGCAAGCGCCGCGCGGTCTGCGAACTGCACTACGACAGCGCGACCAAGGTGCTGCTGGAGTTCAGCCGCCGCTGGTGGGAGTTCGACGAGGCCGACTGGAAGCGCGAGCTGAACGCCGTCGACCCGGGCCTGTACGACGCCTACCGCACCGGCCGGGCCGCCGCGGACGGCAGCCTGCTCGGCACCCACCCCTCCGTGCCCGCCGGGCACATCACAGCGGGTCAGCGCACCCACTACGCCGCCAACCGCGCGATCGCGCGCGACCAGCCGGAGGCGGTCGACGTCGTGGGTGGCGGCTCGGTGTCGGACAACGCCAACCGGTTCATGTTCCACCCCTCCCATCCGGTTCCGGGCAGCGCAGGGGGTGTGGTCCTGGCCTCCTACAGCTGGGCGGACGACGCGCTGCGCTGGGACTCCCTGGACGACGAGGCACGGTACCCACACGCTCTGTGCGGCCTCCAGCAGGTCTACGGCCAGCGCATCGAGGTTTTCTACACCGGCGCGGGCCGCACGCAGAGCTGGCTGCGCGACCCTTATGCCTACGGGGAGGCGTCCGTGCTCCTGCCTGGGCAGCACACGGAGTTGCTGCCGGCCATCCCCCTGCGCGAAGGGCCGTTGCACTTCTCCGGGGACCACACGTCCGTCAAGCCGGCGTGGATCGAGGGAGCCGTGGAGTCCGCCGTGCGTGCCGCCTTGGAGATCCACACCGCGTGAGCCGCGCGGTCAGCTGACACACGACGCACACCCAGGCCCCGGCGCACCGGCGCCGGGGCCATCGGTTCCCGCGGGGCGACTTCATTGCCGTCCGCTTCCGGTATCCGCTGTCGGTGGCGATGTCGGTCGCCCCACCGTGATTGCCCCCCCACCAGCGTCTGCACACCCCAGCCGTCAACAAGAACTGCCACAGGATGACGAGCTGCCGCAGGACGACGAACTGCTGCCGGAGCAGGTGGAGGAACCGCCGCAGGAAGAACCGGACGGCGAGCTGTCGCAGGCGTCACCCGCGGCGTACCAGGACGAATCGCTGGACGCGGTGCCAGCGCCTCCTGGCGCTGAGGCCGCACCCGTACCGCTGCTCGTCGGCCACGCCCCGTACCCCTGCCCACTCCCCCGGCCGTACCCGGACGCCTGCCAGCCCAGATCGTCCCAGGCACGCCGCCAAGCCCGACGCACGAGCCAGGCACACAGCACAGCCATCGCCGGCACGGCAACGGCCACCGACATCGCCCTGTGCAACCCCCCTTTCAACGAACGCGACTGGGGCTACGAGGAGCTCGCCACCGACCAGCGCTGGACGCACGGCCTGCCCCCTCGTACCGAGCCCGAGCTGGCCTGGGTGCAGCACCTGCTCTCGCGCCTCAAGCCGGGCGGGGCCGCCGTGGTCGTCCTTCCGCCGGCCGTCGCGTCACGCAAGGCGGGCCGCCGTATCCGGGGCTCACTTCTGCGCACCGGAGCACTCCGCGCGGTCGTGTCCCTGCCCCCTGGCAGCGCACAACCGCACAGCGTGTCACTGCAGCTGTGGGTCCTCCGCGCGGCGCCGGAGGGGCCGGCGGCCGCTCCCCCGAGCCAGCACGCCCTCCTGGTGGACGCCACTCGATTCGCGAGGTCGGGAACACGCGAGCCGAGCCCCGACTGGGGCGCTGCTCACCGCAGCTGACAGCTCGGGCAAGGGGCTGGTGAGCGACATGAGTGATCGGCTTGCGGCCGGCGGGCTGGCCACCTGATCGCCTCCGGCCCGGTCGGCGCCAAGCCGCCGTGCCCATCGGGCCGTCACCCGAGGTCCTCCAAGAGCAGATCGAGAGCCGCCTCCTCGTGCAGGGCGATGCCCAGGGCGTTCATGGCGGGTGCCAGTTCCGCGTCCCACACGGCCTCGGCCGGCGGTCCGACGAGGGTGATCTGCGGTGTGCCGTGCGCCTGCGCGCGGGTCGCTAGGTACTCGTAGTCGGCCGCTCGCATACGCCACGGCTCGGCTTGGTACCGCTGCATGAACCGGTTGGCCAGCGCGATGCCGGGCCAGTCGAAGTCCCCGTGGTAGGCGAAGGTGCATCCGGACGCCGCCAGCGTGTCCAAGAGGGTGAGAACGACCGTCGCGGCGCTGCCCGATGTGCAGACCAGGGGCGCCGGGCGGCCGGTGTCGGCCGCGGCCTCGACCACGCGTGGGTTTTCGCAGACGTGGACGTGGGTGCCTGGCGGCATCTCCGGTCTCAGTGTGCGTAGCTCGCGCAGGGTCACATGAGTTTCCATGTGGTGGTCGGCTCGCTCACGCAGGGCCGCCTCCCGCCACGTGCCGCCGGTGGGGCGCAGGCCGTACGTGAGCACCGTGCTGGACACCTCGTCCGGGGTGACCGAGGCCGTGCGCCACAGGGCCCGGCGCGCGGGCGCATCTGCGGGGAGCTCGACGCCGTGCGCCAGCGCGATACCGCGGAGGACCAGCCGGGACAGCAGCGTGCCGTCGTCCAGGCCATGGGCCGAGCCGGTGGCGCGGGTGGCCAGTTCGCCGCGGCCCCAGGTGGCCGGGGTGGAGCGCGGGGCCGTGCCGGGGAAGAGCATCCCCAGGGTCTGGACGGCCTGGGTGATGACGGTGGCCGCGGTCTTCGGGTCCTGGCGGGCGAGTGTGCCGCCGCGGCGTATCTCCTCCAGCCACTGTCCGGTCCATGGCTGGGCGGACAGCGATGTGGCTTCCACCTCCGTCTGAGCCGCTGACCACAGGCGGGCTCGTTCGGCCGCCGCCGCGTCGCGGGCCGCTCGGCGGTCGGTCAGGGACGGCCCCAGTTCCTCCAGAGTCGAGGCCAGGCCCCGTCCGACCGCGCTGGTGCGCAGGCGGGTGTCCAGGTCCGGCAGGCGGATCGTGGTGGCGGAGCCGGTGACCGGTCGAGCCAGGAGGAGGGACAGGGCCTCGCGCTCCTGTGCGTCCAGGTGCTCGAGTCTGATGGTTCCGGCCGGTTGGAGGCCGTTGCGTTCGAGCCGGGTCCGTGCCGCCGTCCAGAGACGGGTGAGGCCCGGCCGGGTGAGGAAGGTGAGGGTTTCGGGGGCCGGAGGATGTTCGTCCGCTCTTTCCCGTCCTGTCATACCGACATCAGCCTCCGCTGCCGCCCGTTCCACGTGTAGTGGAGCGTGGCCACGCCCCGCACATGCGGGTCCCGCAGGCACTCGTAGATGTGGAGGGACGGTACGTCGGGCCAGTTGCCGATCAGGCGTTCGCTGGTGAGGACGAAGTCGAGGTCGAGGTCGACCAGGATGCGGCCGAGGCGGGCGTGCGTGGGCTCGTCCACCTTGGCGAACGCGTCGTCGAGGAGGATCAGGCGCGGTGTGTGCGGGGCGGCGTCGGCGAGGCTGGTGAAGTGCGCTGCCGCCGCCGCGAAGAGGACCAGGTAGGAGAGGACCCGCTGTTCGCCTTGGCTCAGACCGGTGCGGCCGGAGAGCTTACGGCGGCTGCCGGGTGCCGCGTCGTTGACCACCCAGGGGGTGAAGGCGAACCAGCCGCGGTAGTCCAGGGCGGTGCGCAGGTGAGCCGCGTAGCCGGCGGCCGGGTCGGCGCGGCGGGCGTCCTCGATACGGCGCTGGAGGACGTCGCGGAGTTGCTCGGACTGTTCACGGGTGCGCAGCCCGGAGGGGCTGCGCAGGAGGTCGACGGCCGCCTTGACGTCCGCTTCGACACCGTCCGCCAGCTTCCAGTCGAGGGTGACGCCCAGGCCGTGCGAGGTACGAACCGTGGCGAGGGTGCTGTTGAGGGCGGCGACCAGGGCGCTCGCGGCCAGCACCTGGGAGGACAGGTGGTCGCCCAGTTCTCCCGTCAGGAAGCGCTGGAAGACCTCGCGTTCGCGCTCCGTCAGACGGTCACGTGCCTCGGCGGCCTCGGCCGCGATGCGCTCGCCGACCACGGCGATGTCGTGCGGGCCGTGGTCGTCGACGAGCCGGCACAGCTTGATGCCGTCGTGTTCCTCGATCGTCGCGTCGTAGCCGCCGGAGAGCTGGTCGCGCAGGTCGGTGTGGCGGTTGAGGAGGGTGGTGTCCGAGATGTCAAGGCGTTCGGCGTCCAGGCCGCGACGCACGGCGTCTCCCAGCAGGCGCAGCGCTGCGATGCGTTCGCCCACGTCGTGGTGGACGGGGTCCGGGGACTTCAGGGCACCGTCGTCCGCGTCGGGGTCGAGACCCGCTCCTCTCGGCACGCCCGGCAGCGAGAGGGCCGTACGCAGTCTCCTGCCGCAGGCCAGCGCCTCGGCTTCCTGGCCGGCGAGTGCCTCGCGCCGCGCCCTCTCGTCCTCTTCCGCCCGTACGCGCAGGTCGTGTACCTGGGCCAGATCCCTTCGTGTGTACGGGAGTTGGCGTCCCACCGCCTCCAGACGGCGCGTCGCAGCGGCCTCGCGGGCGAGGATCTCCTGCTCTGTGGCTCCGAGGGCCTCTTCCAGGGCCTGGACGGTTCGGCGGGCTGTCTCCAGACGGTCGAGCGGCTCGGCGTAGTCCGACTCGGCCTCTCGGCGGGCGGACTCGGCGCGCTCGTAGTCCGTCCGGCCGCCCCGGTGGCCGTCGGCCGCGGACAGGACCGTGCGCACGCGCCGACGGAGCCGCTGCGTACCCTGCCCGAGGCGGTCCAGGGCCAGACGGACCGTTTCCAGGGCGGCCGGGTCCGCGGGGAGATCCTGGGCACTCGCCGTCGCCTCGCTCTCGCGCCGGGCGGCGACCGCGCGGGCACGTTCCTGCTCCGCTTCGCGGGCGGCCGCGGACGCCCGCGAGGCGAGGGATTCCGCGGTGCGCTCGGCCTCGGTCGTACGGGCCCACGCATCCGTCAGCCCACGTGCCGAGGGCGGCCGGCGCAGGGTGTCGCCGATCCGGTCGCGGTGCTCGGTGAGGATCCGCAGGGCATTCCGACGTTCCGTCAGCTCGCCTTCCAGTTCGGCCAGTCCTCGGTCGAGTTCCGCCAGCGCCCGGCGGCGGGTCTCCGCACGCACCTCCGCGCCGACGTACTCGGCGGCCTCCTTGGTGTGGCGGCCGCGGGCGATACCGAGCCTCCAAGAGCCGTCGGTACCGATCACGGTGTGCGGCCCCGCCTCTGCCGCCTCGTCCACTGGCCCGGCCTCGCTGATGCGGACCCCGGCCCCGGCCCCGGCCCCGGCCAGAGCCACCGCCCCGAGCACGCGCTCGATCTGCTTCGCCGTCACTCCACTGTCGGGGGCGGCAACCGCCCGCAGCACCCGAGCGAGCGTCAGCCCGGCCACGGGTGCTCCCGGAACCAGGAGGGTGTCATGGGTGGTCGGGTCGAGGACCGCGCCGTCCGCACGCACCCAGGCGTCGAGCAGGCCGCTCGCTTCCAGTGCGGCCTCCAGGCCTGCCCGCGCGTCCGGCTCCAGGTCGTGGGCGAAGTCCACCAGCCGGTACAGGGGCGCTCCGGTGCCGGACTCGCGGGGGGCCGTGCGGTGGGGCGGGGGCGGAGGCTCGGGGTCTGTGCGGCGTTCCCATTCCTCGCGCCGGCGCCGGAGGCGGTCCCGTTCTGCCTCCAGTTCACGGACGGCCAGGGCCGCGTCGTCGCGCTCCGCGCCCAGTTCCGCCATCCACGGGTCGACGGCCGACCGGGCTGCTTCGGCCACCTCGTCCGGGGTCCCCGCGGGCAGCGGACCGTCGGCCGGGTCCTGCGCGACAAGGGCGTGGACGGCGTCCAGGGACAGCCCGGTGGAGGTACCCAGCCGCTCGCTCCAGTCTCTGGCCTCGATGGCGTACGCCTCCGACTCACGCGCGGTTTCCTGTCGGCGGCCGTCGGCGCGGTCCCGTGCGTGATCCGCCTGTTCCTCCAGACGTTCGCGGGCGGCGTCGGCCTCGTCCGCCTGCCTCTGAACCTCACTCGACCGCTCGATGAGAGCGCCCAGTTCCGTGACGAACCTGACGCGGTTCCTGATCACCGGCTGAGCGACGTCGAGTCGGGCGTCCCAGGCCTGCAGCGCGGTCGTGCAGGTCTCGGTGTCGACCGCCAGCACCTCGTTGTGTCGTACCAGGTGGAAGTCGCCACCAGGCGCGGTCAGTTCGGCTGTGGTGGCGGGCGTGACCGGTGCGACGGGCGTCGGCACGGGCTCCCCCAGGTGCACGGGGTCGATCCCGGACCGCTCGGCTTCGCGCACCAACTCGCCGTGCGTGGTGCCCAGCTCGACGAGCCCTTCACCGAGTCGTCGGGCTTCGGCGGTGAGACGCCGCCCTGCCTCCTCCTGGTTGCCGTGCGCCTGGCGGACGGCCTTGAAGGCGGTGGCGGCCGCGCTGTGCAGGGCGGTGACCGTGGTGCGTTTCTCCCCGAGCTCCTGCAGGCTGCGGTATCCGGCGCTGGCGTGCAGGGCGGCCAGGTCTGTCTCGGCGGCACTCGACTCGCTCTCGAAGGTTTCGACGCGGGCGTCGAGTTCCTGCTCGCGTTCGCGGAGTCCCTCCGCCCTGCGCGCCGCGTCACCCGCCGACCTGCGGTACTCCGTCAGTTGGTCCAACTCACCGGTCACCTGGTCCGTGCGGCGGCGCAGCGCCCCGTGCAGATAGCCGCGGTAACCGGTGAGGAAGGTGCGCAGCGCCTGGTCCGTGCGTTCGAGACGCCCGAGGTAGGCCCGTACGGAGTCCAGGTCGTCCAGGCTGCGGGCCACCTTCTCCACGACCTCGTCGTCTAGGGCGGGCAGGGTCTCTGCGAGGACGGAGACCAGCCCGCCGGAGTCGATGCGGTCGCCGATGGTGGGACGGCGCAGCCGGTGCAGCAGGTGCAGCAGGTTGCGGTAACGCGCCGGGTCGGTGAGGCCGAACAGGTCACGGGCCACCCTGGCCCGGTGCTCGACAGCGCGGTCGGAGACGTTCTCCGGGCCGACAAGCGACTTGAGCTGGTCGACGGGGAGCGGCTGACCGGCGGGGGCGAGATCGAGTCCCTCGCCGACGCGCAGCCGAGTGGTGAAGAAGAACGGCTTCGCCGTCTTCGTCGACTGGGACGCGCGGATGGCCGCGCCGATGGTCAGAAAGTGGTCGTTCCCCTCTTCGTCCGTGCCCGCGAACTCCAGCCACAGGTAGCCCAGGCGGTTGGTCTGCTCGAAGCCGTCGAGCATCAGCCAGGTCAGGGTGGTGCGCCCGGTTCCCGTGGCGTCCAGCGCACGGGCGTCGCCGTCGAGGAGGTAGGGCAGCAGCATCTCCAGGGCCTTGGACTTGCCGGCGCCGTTCTTGCCGCGCAGCAGCAGGCGCCCTTCGCCGAAGGCGAACTCCTGCTCGTCGTACTGCCAGACGTTCCGGATGCCCGCGCGGTGCAGTCGGTAGCGGTGCGGGGTCGGCGGGCGGTTCATCGGGGCGACTCCTTGGAGACCTCGTTCGCAGAGGGGTGGTCGGTGCTGGGCTTGACCGCCACCGTGGTGGCGTACCGCGCTGCTGCGGCGAGCAGGATCCACCCGCCCTCCGTGTGGCACTGTCCGCGCGCCCGAGAGACATCGGTGACGGAGCGGCCGTCGGCCGCCGTCTCCTCGTATCCCTCGGGCAGGCCATGGCCATCCGCGCGCAGGGGCCCGGCGGGAGCCATCAGACCCATCCGGACGAGCAGGTCGAGTACGGCCGCGAGGAATCCGTCCCGGTCCTCCAGGTGGCCGCGCTGCCAGTTGGCGCGCCTGCCGTACTGCTCAATCAGTTCGTCGAGCAGGTCGGGGAGCAGCCCGTCCGGGACGGGTACGCCGATGACCAGTCGTCCGCCGATCGCCGGGTGGCCCGGGTCTTCGGGACGCAGTCGGGCGACCAGCCGCTCCACCAGGAGCAGCGCGGCTTGAGCCACCGTGCCCGTGCCCGGCAGGTGCAGGTCGGTGAGTTCGTCCTCGGCGTCGACCAGGGCGATGCCTTCGGCGCGGATCTCGGCCTCCAGGCCGAGCAGTTCGGAGAATGCCTGTGCCTCGCGCCGCTGCCGGGTACGCAGCCATTCACGCTCGGCGTCCGTGAGGTCGTCGAGGTGAACGACGGGGGTCTCGACGAGACGCCTGCGTACGTAGGTACGTGGCCCGCCGAAACCGGGGTCGGCGGCACGGCGCACGAGGTCCGCGCCGTCGCGGCTCTGGGCGAGCGGACCGGCGACGACGACCCGCGCGAGATCGCGGTCAACCGTGAGCAGCGCCTCCCCGGCCCGTTCCTCCGCGACTGCCGCGACATGTCCCTCGGTCTCCACCAGGACGCCCCAGTCTACGAGTTGCCGCAGCGCGGCAGCGAGGGTCCGCCGCTCGGCCTGCCGCCCGGTGTCAGTGATCTCGATACCAGCGTCGACGGCCGCGGCCCGCAGATCGGCGACGAGCTGGGAGAGCAGGAGCTGTTCCGGTGCGGTGACGAGGACCGACAGAGCGAGAGCCAGGTAGGCGTACGTCCGCGGGCTGAACGGCGTTCCGGTCGACGGCCGTTCCAGGCGGTGGCCCGAGCCGGGACCGAGGCCCGCCTTGAACAGCCGGGCGTAGGAGGCCTCTACCAGCAGGCGGTATCCGAACACCTGCTGGAAGCGCTGGGCGAGCCAGTCGGCGTGGCGCCGGATCAGTGGAAAGGTGTCGCTGTGCGGTCCGGTGCTGGTGACCAGGGGGTGGGCCAGCAGGAGCCGGGCGGCGGTGCGGCGCTCGGCCGCGAGGGCGACGTCGTGCGCGGAGGGCAGGGGCATCAGGCGCTGGCCTCCCCCACTGCGGGCGCTGACACGCCGGCGACGGTCAAGGTGAGATCGTCGGCCGTCAGGTCGCCGTCCACGGACCGCAGGAGCGTGGACCGGCCGGGCGTACGCCACGCCGTCAGCGAAATGCCGAGGTCCGCGTCGTCCGCCTGCGCGCCGTCGAGCAGGAAGTCGCCTGCTTCCTTGTGCAGTTGGGCGTTGCCGAGGGCGGTGGTGAGAAGTTCAAGCAGCAGGCGCATGGCCGGGGCACTGAGGCGCACCTGCTCGAACCTGCCCGAAGCGCTGCGCAGTTCGTCGGCTGCCGCCTGACGGGCCTCGGTCTGCTGCCGCGCCTGCTCCATGAGGCGGCGCTTCTGCTCGGAGTGGTCCTCGGCCGCTGCGGCCCGTCCGCGCGGAGCCCTGCTGCCACGCTCGCGCAGTGCCACCGGCACGTCCACCACAGGCCCGGTCCACCAGCTCACGTACGCCGGCACGGACCGGTCAGGGTTCGGTGCCACCCCCAGATGGCGTGCGCCGTAGAGCCCGAAGGCGGCGACCGCCAGGTCATGGGCCTCTTGCGGCTCCGCGTTATCGAACCAGGCGGCGAGCCGCAGCAGATCCTTGCGACGGGACATCTCGCCGGAGGCCGAACGCAGCATTCGCTTGGCGTTGGCGAGCAGCGACTGCAGGGCGCGGAGGGTGGCATCACGCAGCTGATCCACCTGGCTGGGGTGCGCTCCCGTGGTAATGAACCATTCGCGCAGCCCCTCCCAGTCCGCGAGGTCCCGTCCACGGCTGCGCTGCACCCGTGTTTCGGGCAGGCCGTCGGCGAGCGCTCCGATTCCCGCCGCGTGCGCGTCGATACGGGCGAGCAGCGCGGGGAGGTGCGGCCAGACGGCGTCCAGGTGCGCGGCGATGCGCGGGGCTCGGAAGGAGACGTCCTCGGTAATGGCCTCCACGTAGTCGAGCAGCAGCTCCTTGAACCCCTGGTACTCGGACGAGTCAAGGTCGTAGCGTGCCAGCACCTGGCCGAGATAGGCGTAGAAGTCCCGGACGGACTCGGCGAATTCCGCGAACTGCACGAAGAGCGTGCTGATCCGCTCCAACGCCTGCTGCGGATCAGCACCGCCGGGCGCTGCGGCCGTGGCGGCGATCTCGAGCAGGCCGCGGTCGACGAGGGCCAGCAGCTCGCTGCTCACCTCGCGAGCCGCGTCCGCCCCTGCCAGTACCTCGTCCGCGTCCCGTTGCACGCGCTCTCCCAGCTTCGACAACTGGTAACGGGACCGCGAGCGCTGGTATTCGGCGATACTCGTCGCTTTGACGGTGTGGGTGCTGCGCAGCAGATTGCCCCAGCGCACGAGCTCTCCGAGCCTGCGTGTGAGCGCTTCCGCGTCCAGCGCCGCCCCCGGGCCGTCCTTCTCAGCCAGTTTGGCGAGGACGTCGGGTACGGACAGATCGGCGAGCAGCGTGCCGCAGAACACTCGCATCACCGCGATGTACTCCAGGCGCTCGGGTGCGCTGAGGTACGCGTAGGCGCTCAGCCGCTGCCATGTCTCCGCGCCGGTTTTCTCCCCTGGTGGTGCACTTCCTTCTTTCCCCTCCACACCGTCGAGCGTACGGACCATCACTGACAGCGCGAAGAAGAGTCGAGAAAAACCGTCATCGCGGAGCACGGATCTGAGGGCACCCGTCGCCTCTCCCGAGGCTGCGCCTGCCGGCCACAGAGGAGGCCACAGCCGCGCGCAACCGGTCAGTTCTGCGGCAACTCCAGCCCCACAGAGCTCAATTTAGGTTAGGCTAAGCTAAATTTCTCGTGTGGGTCCGGACCGCGTCGCGTGATCGGGGGGAGAGAATCACCATGGGCTTGCCGGCCATCGGCTCCTACCCCATGCCGGATCGCTCCGCGATCCCCCGGTCGCACGTCTCCTGGCGGATCGACCCGGCACGTGCCGCTCTCCTGGTCCACGACATGCAGAACCACTTCGTCCGGGCCTTTCCCACCGGCCGTGCCCCCGTGGTGGAACTCGTCGACAACATCGCCGCGCTCCGGGAACTCGCCGACACCCTGGACATGCCGGTCGTGTTCAGCGCGGAGCCCGCCGGGCAACCACCCGCGCAGCGAGGGCTGGTCGGTGACATGTGGGGGCCGGGGATAGGGGACGAGCCGGATGCCGCGGCGATCGTCGCGCCCCTCACCCCCCGGCCCGGCGAGCATCTGCTGGCGAACGTGCGCCACAACGCCTTCCTGCGCAGCCATCTCGGCAGGCTGCTGCGCTCGCAGAACCGGGACCAGCTGATCATCTGCGGGGTGCACGCGCACCTCGGCGTCCTGCTGACCGCCGCGGACGCCTTCATGAACGACATCCAGCCGTTCGTCGTCGCCGACGCGGTCGCCGACTTCTCCGCCGAGGAGCACTCGCTGGCGCTCCGGTGGGCCGCGCGCACCGGCGTGGTCTGTACGACGGACGGTCTGCTGCGCGCCCTACTCCTGCACCGGGAGCGGAGGAACGCGTGACGCGTGCGGCGCGGAGCACCGGTGCCTTCCTCGACGACACATCCTTGAATTGGAGTGACTCCGTGAGCGTGACCCAGGCCGACCCGGTCGCGACAGGCTCTCCCCGCCTTCCCCAGCCCCCGGGAGAACTCCTGGGCAGCGCGGTCGTCGTCAAGTTCGGCGGCAACGCCATGGTGGACGCGAGTCTGCAACGGGCCTTCGCCCAGGACATGGTGGAGCTGTGGCTCGCGGGGCTGCGCCCGGTCGTCGTGCACGGCGGCGGGCCGCAGATCAGCGCGATGCTGGACCGTCTGGGCCTGGAGACCCGTTTCGAGGCGGGCCTCAGGGTCACGACCCCGGAGACCATGGACGTGGTGCGCATGGTGCTGACGGGCCGGGTCCAGCGGGAACTGGTCGGCCACATCAACGCCCATGGGCCCTTCGCGGTGGGCCTCACCGGCGAGGACGCGCACACGATGACCGCCGTGCGGCGACCCGCCCTGGTCGACGGCAAGGCGGTGGACATCGGGCTCGTCGGCGACATCGTGGACGTGAACCCGGCGATGGTGCGCGCCCTGCTGGAGCAGGGGCACATCCCAGTCGTCTCCCCCGTGGCACGCGGCGCGGACGGGCAGGTCTACAACGTCAACGCCGATCTCGCGGCGTCGGCCCTCGCCGTCGCCCTCGACGCCGAGCGGCTGGTGATGCTCACGGATGTCGAGGGGCTGTACGCGGACTGGCCGCGCAGCACCGAGGTGATCGGACGGCTGACGGCCGGTGCGCTGGACGGGCTGTTGCCCGGGCTGGCGAGCGGGATGCTGCCGAAGATGGAGGGCTGTCTGCGGGCCGTCCGCGGCGGTGTGCGCAAGGCACACGTACTGGACGGCCGTGTGCCGCACGCGGTGCTGCGCGGCGTTCTCGCCGAGACCAGCCCGGGCACGACCGTGGTTCCCGACGCGGTTTCTGACGCGGTCTCTGACGCGGTCTCTGACTCGGTTTCCGGCGCGGTCACCACGTCCTGACCAGGACCTGCGCGTTGCGCCGCGGGTCCAGGGACTCCGCCCAGGCCCGCGGTGCCAGGCGCGCGGTCGTGGGCGTGAAGCCGTAGCGGAGGAACAGTCCGCCACCGCCGGTGGTCGCGGTGAACAGGGCGTCGAGCGATCGGGCGCGGGCCATGGCCAGGACCGCGCGCAGCAGCCCTGCTCCCGCTCCGCTCCCCTGCTGGTGCTCCGCCACGCAGAAGTTGTAGACGACGCCTGCGGGGCCGCCGCCTTCTCCGCCGTCGGGATACGCCCGCATGCCCACGCAGCCTTCCAGGGTGCCGTCCGGTGCCTCCAGTACCAGAAAGTCCGCGGCATGGGCGGCGTAGAGGGAGACGGGGCGTTCCCGCAGCGCACCCGAGCGTACGAAGGGCAGGGACAGGGCGGCGAGCGCGGTGGCATCGTCCGGGCGGGCGGTGCGCACCGAGGGCGAGGGCGTGAGAAGAGCGTGCGGCGGCGCGGCAGGGCGCGGCGTAGCCGTGGTCAAGGGATTCCTTCCTCGGTACCGGGCCCGGGCCCGGGATCAAACGCGCGGACGGCTCGGGCGGCCGTCGACGTACGTCTCGACCACCTCGATGTCGCCTATGCGGGAGGGGTCGACGCTCCGGGGGTCGTCGCCGAGGACGACCAGGTCGGCGCGTTTGCCGGGGGTGAGACTCCCCAGGCTGTCCTCCCAGTGGCAGGCGTGCGCGCCGGCGATGGTGTACGCGTGCAGGGCCTCGTCGACGGTGATGCCCTCGTCCGGGCCGATGACCTGCCCCGAGGTCGAGGCGCGCTCGACCATGAACTGGACGGCCCGCAGGGGCGATCCGTCGGCGACGGGACGGTCGGAGCTGCCCACCAGCGGAATGCCGTGGTCCAGGAACGCCCTGCCCCGGTACAGCCACGGTGCGCGTTCCACGCCCATGATCGACGCGTAGTCGTCGCCGAAGTACCGCAGGAAGTTGGGCTGTACGACCGCGCTGACGCCGAGTCGCGCGAAGCGCGGGAGCTGGTCGGGCCGGATCAGCCCGGCGTGTTCGATGCGGTGGCGTGCCCCGGGCCGGGGCCGCAGGCGCTGGGCACGGTCGAGGGCGTCCAGGGCCACGTCGGCCGCGCGGTCGCCGATCGCGTGCACGGCGAGCTGCCAGCCGGCGAGGTGGCCGTCCACGATGAGGTCCGTGAGCGCCTCCGGGTCGTCCTGCAACTGCCCGGTGTGGTCGAGCCCTTCGTAGGGGCTGTTCAGCGCGGCCGTGCGGGCCATCATGCCGCCGTCGGTGTAGATCTTCAGCGCGCCCACGGAGAGCCGGTCGTCGCCGAACCCGGTGCGCAGGCCGAGGTCGAGGGCCCGCGGGATGCCGTCGGACTCGTGCGCGGAGACCGGGCGCAGTCGGTCCCCGGACACCATGAGCTGCACGCGCAGTGGGAGCAGCCCCTTGTCCCGGGCAAGTTGATAGGCGCCGAGTTCGACGGGGCTGTGTCCCAGGAGCGTGCTGCCGATGCCCGCTTCGGCGCAGGCGGTGACCCCCTCGGCCAGGCAGGTGCGGGACGCCCGGCCGATCGCCTCGGCCAGATCCTCCTGAGAGTGCGGAAGGCTCAGTGCGCGGGCCGCCCCCATGGCCCGTTCGGCGAGGAAGCCGTTCTCATGCGGGATGTCGGCGGACAGCAGGTCCAGGACAGCGGTGTTGACGACGCATCCGTGGCCGGAGTCGTGCATCAGGAAGACCTTGCGTCCGTCACTGACCTTGTCGAGGTCGGCGGCGGTCAGATGGCGGCCCAGGGCGCGCTGGTCGTAGCCGGCGATGCTCACCCAGTCGCCGGGCGCGCGGGTGCGGGTGACGGCTTCCGCGACGACAGCGAGTACGTCGTCGATCCGGGTGCGGCCGGCGATGCTCGGGGTGTTCTGCTTGAACCCGGTCCAGGCGAGGTGCACATGGGCGTCGACGAACCCGGGCAACACGGTGGCGCCCTGCAGGTCGATCACCTCGCGGGCGGGCAGGGAGGTCACGGCCTCGTCGAGGCCCACGATCCGGCCCTGCCAGATGCCCACGTCATGAGCGACCGGATGGTCCGGGTCCATGGTGAGGAAACGGGCGTTGGTCAGCCTGGTGCACAGCATCGGTGAGGTCAGACGTCCGTCGTCGCGGCGAGGGACCGGGGGCGCAGGTCCGTCCAGTGGGTCTCGACGTACTCCAGGCACGCTTCCCGGGTGTTCTCGGCGAAGGCGATCGTCCATCCCCCGGGCACCTCGGCGAACGACGGCCAGAGTGAGTGCTGGCCCTCGTCGTTCACCAGGACCAGGAAACGGCCTTCGTTGTCGTCGAAGGGGTTGGTGCTCATGCTCGATGCCTCCTTGGAGGGCCAAGATTAGGTTAGGCTCGCCTAATTGATTGGAGCTTAGCCTTTGTCCCTTCCCTCTCACAAGGAGACAGTCATGCGCCTGGTCGCGGCCGACATGGAGGACGCCGACGCCTTCGCCGGGTTCGGGCTGCCCGGCGCGCCCGGCACCGACGAGTTCTGGGCGGCCGCGGGCGCGCCCGCCTCGAAACCCGCCGAGGACGGTGGTTGGGTGACCCTGTTCCTGTGGCGCGGGTCGGAGGCGAGGGTCGGTTTCGAGAGCTGGTCGGAGCCGGTTCCCCTGCGGCGCTGGGCCGACTCGGACTGCTGGTACGCCGAGGTGCGCATGCCCGAGCGGCTGCGGGTGACCTATCAGTTCCTGGTGGACGACGCGGCGTACGCCGACCCGCTCAACCCGGCCGGTGCGGGCGGTGACCGGTCCATCGCGGCGACGCCGGACGCGCCGGAGCAGCCGCACTGGCCGGTTGTCGGCGCCGACGAGGTGCTGCCCCTGCCGCGTACGCGGATCCGCTGGGCCAGTGAACGGCTCGGGGGGCGGCGGACCGTGCGGGTCCATCCGGTGGGGGGCGGCGGGCCTGTGGTGCTGCTGCTCGACGGGGACGACTGGCTGTATCTGCACCCGGCCATGACCGCGTTCGACTCGGCCGTGGCCAGTGGCGAGATACCCCCGGTCACGCTGGTCTTCCTGCCGGCCAAGGACCGGGCAGGGGAGTTCACGTGCCGCCCCGAGTTGTGGGAGGCGGTCCGGGACGAACTGCTGCCGCTGGTGGCCGAGTCCGGTGTGCCCGCCGACCTGGACCGGCTGGTGGTCGCCGGGCAGAGCCTCGGCGGGCTGAGCGCGCTGTACGCGGCACTGGAATTCCCGGACCTGGTGACCCGCGCCGCCTGCCAGTCGGGGTCGTTCTGGTGGACGGCCGACGCCCTGGGCCTGGCCGACCCCTTGGGCGGCCCGGTCGGCGGCACCATCGCCGCGCGCCTGCGGGAGCGCCCGGACCTGTCCGGTCTGCGGGTCGCGTTCGACGTGGGGGAACACGAGACGCGCATGCTGCCCCACTGCGAACTGACCGAGACCCTGGCAGAACGGGCCGGCGCCACGGTACTGGTCTCCCGGTCAGCGTCGGGCCACGACCGGGCGGGCTGGCGTCACGCCCTGCTCAGGGATGTCGCCTGGACGCTCGCTTGAGGCGTGCGGGCCGGCGAGCGGTACGCCGAGTTCGGCAGTGCGCCCGCAGCCCACGGTCCTCGTCACCCCTGCTGCTGCGGGACCAACGCTGACGCGGGGGCCAGTTCCCGGCCGCCATCCTGGCCGTCGGGGAACGCCGCGTCGTGCACCGGCGTGTCGTCCCGTATCAGGTTCTCGCGGATGAGGACGGCCGCGGTGGCGCCGCCGCTCTCCGAGGGGCGCAGTTCGACTCTCAGGCCCTGCCGGGCGGCGATACGGTTGACCACGAAGAGTCCGATCTGCTTGGCGTCGAGCAGGTCGACGTTCTCGGACTGGATCTTGCGGTTGGCCTCGGCCATCGCCTCCTCGTCCATGCCGAAGCCGCTGTCCTCGATCTCGATGAGGAGGCCGTCGCGCAGCCGGGCGGCCCGCAGCCGGACCTGGGTACTGGGCGGTGAGAACGAGGCCGCGTTCTCGACGAGTTCCGCGAGCAGGTGGATGACGTCGGCGACGGAGCCGCCGTTGACGGAGACGGGCGGTACGGGCCAGATCTGCACCCGTCCCGGCTGCTCGATCTCCGCGACGGCGGACCGCAGGACGTCCGCCAGCGGGATGGGGTCGCGCCAGCCGCGTCCGGGTGCGATGCCGGACAGGATGAGCAGGCTCTCGGAGTGGCGGCGCATCCGGGTGGCGAGGTAGTCGACCTGGTACAGCTCCTGCACCTCGGCCGGGTCGCGCGGGCGCTGCTCCAGTTGGTGGAGCAGGTCGAGCTGGCGGTGCAGCAGCACCTGGCCGCGGCGGGCGATGCTGACGTACGCCCCGGAGATGCCGCTGCGCAGTTCGGCGCGCTCGGAGGCGGCCTTGAGCGCGGCCCGCTGCACGGCGGTGAGTGCGGTGCCCACCTGGGCGAGTTCGTCGCCGACAAGGCGGCGCATCGGGGCCTCGGCGTCGATGTCCACGCCGTGCCCGGCGTGCAGTCTGCGCATGGCCTGCGGCAACCGGCGCCCGGCGACCTCCAGGGCGGAGTTGCGCAGGTCGAGCAGTTCGACGATGAGTCCGCGGCCGACGCCCACGGACACCAGCAGCGACAGCAGCACACCCACCAGACCGAGGATGACGGCGATGCCGGAGGCGCCGAGCGTGTCCCAGCCGAACGGGTCCGCCTTGGCCGTGGCGCCCGTGCCGGCGTCCGACTGGGCCCCGGCGAGGTCCTTGAGCACGGCGTCGGCGCCCGAGTCCCAGCCCTTCAAGAAGCCCGCGGAGACGACCGGGGCGCCGGGTCCGGCGCTGCGCACCCGATCCTCACCGGCCGCGAGCCCGTCGTAACTCCCGCTGTCCAGTACCGCGTTGTACGCGGCCCGGTGCGCCGGCTTCAGGTCGGCGACCGCGGGCTTCAGCAGCTCCCGCTGGGTGGCGACGGCCCCGACGAACAGCGTGTACTGCTCCTTGGTGAGCTTACCTGCCCCGCTCCCCGCGGCGAGGAGGGACTGCTCCTGGGCCACCGCCTCGCGGGCGCGGGCGAGTTCGAGGACGACCCGGGCCTCGGATGCGGCGTGGGTGCCGTTCTCGCCGGTGAGCGCGCCGGTGACGGCGAAGGCGTCCTCGATGATGGTCGAGTAGCCCGTGAAGGCCGTCTGGGCGGCGCCCTTCGTGTCGGTCCGTGCGCGCAGCGCTGTGAGTCCGCGCGTGTCGGCTTCCAGGCGGTCGATGCGGGCGGGCAGGCCCGCGTCCAGGAGCTCGGCGTCCGCGGCGGCGGCGTCGGCGCCGTTACGGAAGGCGGTGGCGGCCTCGTCGGTGGCCTTCCGGGCCTCCTCGATCGTGTCGAGACCGGCCGAGTCCGGCGCGGCGGCGTGGCGGGTGACGGCGGTCCGCTCGGCCTGCAACGCGGTGACGAACCTGTCGACCGGAGCGAGGAGTTCGGCGTTGACGTCCTTGACCCGCTCGGTGTCGCCGATGCTGGAGGCCGTGGTCACCGCGGCGAAGCCCCACAGGGCCATGAGGGACACGATGGGCAGCATGAGCAGGGCGACGATCTTGGCCCGGACCGATCTGGGGCGCAGCCGTTCCGTTGCACGGGTGACAGGCATGGATTACCTCTTCGAGGGTGTGTGCTGTGCGGCTCTGCGGACGTACGGCTCAGACGGTCGTGGTCGCAGTGGTGGTGGGGGCGGGCGTGTCGGCGGTCGCGGTGGAGAGCTCGACCTCACGCAACAGTTCGGCGGCGACGGACTCGGCGCGCTTGCCGGTCGGGGAGAGCGCGACGTACGCGGAGGCGAGGAAGAGGAACGAGCCGAGCACGACGGCGAGCGGGAAGAGGAACTCGGTGGCCGTGGCCCCGGGCAGCTCCGCGCTGCTGGGCGCGAGGCTGACGTCGACGGCGTACATGGCGGTGTAGTGCATGCTGCTGACCGCGAGCCCCATGACGAGCGCGGCGACGGCTGCGAGGGCGGGGCCGCGCACGATGAGGGTGAGGGTGAGGGCGGCGGTCGCGGCGACGACGGCGATCACGACGGAGGCGAAGACGAGGAGCGGGTCGTAGTCGACGCTGCCGTGCAGGTTGAGCGCGGCCATGCCGGCGTAGTGCATGGCGGCGACGCCCAGTCCGGTGCCGAGCCCGCCGAGCGCCACCGACGTGATGCGCGAACGCCCGTACCCGGCGGTGAAGACGCCGGCGCTGACGACGGCGATGGCCATGACGAGGCTGAGCACGGTGAGCGGAACGTCGTAGCGGATGGGGGTGCCCTCGACACTGAAGCCCATCATCGCGACGAAGTGCATGGTCCAGATGCCGGAGCCGATCGCGAACGAGGCCAGCACCAGCCAGTTCCGTTTCGAGGCGCCGTCGGCCTCCAGGGCCCTGACCGTGCACCGCAGGCCGAGCGCCGAGCCGACACAGGCCATGACGTAGGAGAGGACGGGGGTGACCCATCCGGCGCTGAAGTGGTCCATGTGTCCCACAGGGAAACCCCTCTCGCCCGCCGGGCGGAGAGCTCAGCGCGCACGTAAGTACCGCCGGTAACAGAGACCCGGCGGGAACGAGATCGCGCCACTGCCTACCGAAGGTCGGTGAGGGTTAAACTACTGCGGTGTGGGTTACGGACCCGTTTGCACGCAAGTGCTTCACATACCCCTTACGCCGTCTGTACTTTTGCCGCCGACCGGCTCCTCCGCGATACGCACCACCGAAGTGACTGCCACCTGGGACAACGGAACGTCACGGGACAGCAGCGCTCCGCACGCCGCGAGCATGGCCGAAAAGTACTCAAGAAGCGATCACGGAGACCCGGTCGGCCGCGACGGCCGTCCGCTGCAGCGGGTCACCGGGCCACCGCCAGACAGTAGTCCTCGTCCGTGGCCAGGAGGTTGCGATGGGTGCCCTCGCCGGTGATGACGCCGTCGTCCAGGACCAGCACCCGGTCGGCGGCGTCCAGGAACGCCGGGCTGCTGGTGATCACCACCGTGGTGCGGCCTCGGCGTAGCTTCGCCACGTTGCGGGCGACGAGTTGCTCGGTGACCGCGTCGACCGCCGTCGTCGGGTCGTGCAGGACGAGGACGTCCGTGTCGGCCGCCAGCGCGCGGGCCAGGGACAGGCGCTGGCGCTGGCCTCCGGAGAGGTTCGCGCCCCGGTCGCGGACGGCGTAGTCGAGGCCTTCGCGGTGCAGGGCGACGACGTCGGTCAGCATGGACGCCTCGACGGCCTCGGGGACCGAGCGGCTGGTGCCCGAGGGGTCGATGTTGGTGCGCAGGGTGCCCGCGAAGATCTCCCCGTCGTACGGGTTCACGAGGAGGTGCTCGCGGACCGCCTCGACCGACAGGTCCGCCAGCTCCTGCCCGCCGATCCGGACGACTCCCTCGTAGGTGCCGGGCGGGACGTTCACGGCCAGGACGGCCGCCAGGTCGGCCGCGGCGCGCGGCTGGTAGGCGGCGATGGCGACGAACTCGCCGGCCGCCACCTGGAAACGCACCTTGTTCAGGGACCCATGGCGGACCGAGTCGATCTCCAGGTCCGCGCCCGGGGCCGGTCGCCCGGACCCCGGGGTCGTGACCGGCGGCGCCGACAGCACCAGCGCCATCCGCTCGGCCGACGCCCGCGCGATCATCACATACTTGGGCATCTCCGAGAACAGCCGGAGCGGTTCCATGATGAACTGCGCCAGGCCCACGGCCATGACGAGTTCCCCGATGGTGATCCGGCCGTCGAACGCGAGCCAGCCCGCCGTCAGGGTCACGGCTCCGGCCAGGACCGCGTTGAGGGCCAGCGCGGTGCCCGCGTACACGCCGTTCACCTTGGCGACGGTGACCGCCTGGTGCCTCGCCTCGGTGCTGACCTTCCGGTAGGAACCGAACGCCGCGTGGTTGCCGCCGAATCCGTGCAGCGGGCGCAGGCCGGTGATCAGGTCGGCGACCTTCGCTCCGGCCCGCGCCACCCGGGCCTGCTGTTCCTGGGTGCTGCTGCCGATCCGGCGGGACATCACGCTGAGGATCGACAGGATCGCGACGGTGCCCACGATCACCAGCAGGCCGAGCCGGATGTCGGCGAGGCCCAGCGCGACCGCCGCGACCAGCACCGCGACCAGCGAGCTGATCAGCAGCGGCACCACTTCGATGATGTCGGCGGTCTGGTCGGCGTCCTCGGTGGCGATGGTCAGCACCTCGCCGGACTTGAGGTCGACGTCCCTGGCCACCGGTTGCAGGCCGCAGGCCGCGACCTTCACCCGCCAGCGGTGTGCCTCGGTCGTGTTGGCCTTCTGCAGGATCCGCATGCCGAACCGCCACGACAGCGACACGGTCGTGATGATCACGGCCAGCGCGGCGATCGACAGGGCGAGCGCGCCGAGGCTCCGGCCGTCCCGCATCGTGTGCTCGACGATCATGCCGAGCGCGATGGGGAAGGCCGTCTCGCCGGCCTGGTACAGGCCCATGAGGACGGTGCCCCAGGCCATGGCGCCGAGGTTGCGGCGCAGGGCCGTGCGGAGGATGGCGGCCCCGGGGCGGGGCCGCTGCGTGTCAGTTGTCATCGAGGTGGCGGGCAATCGCTTCGGGGGTTCGCAGGGTGAACAGGTCTCGGATGGTGATCACTGGACCGTACTCGCGGCGGAGCAGGCCGATCAGCCGTACCGCCAGCATGGAGTGTCCTCCGAGGGACACGAAGTCGCTCACCGCGCTCACCTCGTCGTCGTCCAGGTCCAGTGCCTCGGCGAAGTACTCGCACACCACGGTCTCGGTCTCGGTCCGCGGGCCCCGCTCCCCCACCGTGGTCAGCGCGCCGAGCGGTTTGGCCTCGGGCAGCGCCTTGGTGTCAGCCTTCCCGTTGACCGTCAGCGGGATGCTGTCGACCTGGGCGTAGTGCGTCGGGCGCAGGAAGTCCGGCAGTCCGGCGCCCACGTCGGCGGCGACCGCCGCCAGGTCGGCGCCGTCCAGCACGAGATACGCGGCCAGCCGGTAGGCGCCGTCGACCTGCGGGTCGGGCTGGGCGACGGCGGCGGCGAACCGGACCGCCGGGTGCGCGGCGAACACGGCCTCGACCTCGCCGAGTTCCACCCGGTGGCCCCGGATCTTGACCTGCTGGTCGGTGCGGCCCAGATACATCAGGTTGCCGTCGGGCCGGCGGACCACCAGGTCCCCGGTGCGGTACATGCGCTCCCCGGGCTCGCCGAACGGGCAGGCGACGAAGCGGTGCGCGCTCTGGGCGGGCTGCCCGAGATAGCCGCGCGCGATGCCGATGCCCGACACGTACAGCTCTCCGGGCACCCCGTCGGGCAGCGGCCGCAGCCACGGGTCCAGGACGTACACGTCCGTGTTGTCGATGGCGATACCCACCACCGGGTCCTCGCACTCGAAGGTGCCGACGCCCAGGGTGTTGATGGTGTACTCGGTGGGTCCGTACAGGTTGTAGCCGACCGTGCCCTCGGTCTCGGCGAGCCGCTGCCACAGCGTCGGGGTGACGGCCTCGCCGCCCAGCAGCACCAGCGCCGGCCGGCGGTCCGGGTTGTCCAGCAGGCCCTCGGCCACCAGCTGCTGCGCGTAGGTCGGGGTCACGTTGACGACGTCGATCCCGTGCTCCAGGCAGTACTCCACCAGCGCGGGCGCATCACGGCGCAACTCCTCGTCGCAGATGTGCACTTCATGGCCGTCGGCGAGCCACAGCAGTTCCTCCCACGACATGTCGAACGCGAACGACACGGTGTGCGCGATCCGGAAGATCCGGTGGCCGTGCTCCGCCAGTACCGGCTCGAAGATCCGGCGCTGATGGTTGATCAGCATGTTGGTGAGCCCGGCGTACTCGGTCACCACGCCCTTGGGCTTTCCGGTCGACCCGGAGGTGTAGATCGTGTACGCGGGGTGCCGCAGCCGGTCCGGGTCGTCCGGCGCGAACGTCACGTACGGCTCGGCCTCGGGAAGGGGCCGGTCCAGTTCGATGAGGTCGCCGGACAGCCGGGGCGAGACGGCGCTCACGGTGAGGATCACGTCCGGGCGGGCGTCGTCGACGATCGCGGCGATCCGCTCGTCCGGGTGGTCCAGCTCCAGCGGTACGTACGCGGCGCCGACCCGCAGGACGGCGAACAGCGCCGCGATCCAGTCGAGGGAGCGCGGGATCGCGAGACCCACGGTCGTCTCGGGCCCGATACCGCGCGCCGCGAGCACTCCCGCGACCGCGCGGCTGCGGTCCCGGAGCTCGGCGAACGTCATCGTCGCGCCGTGGGCGACGAGCGCCACCCGCTGCGGGTCACGGTCCGCGGCCTGGTCGAACCGGTCGACGACGGTGTCCGTGCCGACGTCCGTACGCTCGTCCCGCACGGGTTCCGGACCGAGCCCTCGCAGCGCGCCCACCGGCCCGGTCGACCGGGCCAGGTCTTCGAGCACGCTCAGGTAGTCGTCGAGCAGGCGGCGGGCGTTGCCCTCGTCGCCGTCGCGGTACTCCAGCTTGACCGTGAGCCGGTCGCCGGGGGTGACGACCCAGGTGAACGGGTAGTGCGTGGAGTCGTCGGCCTTCACCGAGGTGATGCCGTGCCGGGCGTTCATCTCGGCGAACGCGTCCATGTCCAGGAAGTTCTGCAGCACGAACAGGTTGTCGAACAGGGTGTCGTGCCCGCTGGCCCGCTGGATCTCGCCGAGCCCCAGGTGCTCGTGCTCCATCGCCTCGACCCGTGCGGCCTGTACGGCCGACAGGTACTCCCGGACCGACTCGTCCGGCCTGGCCCGCGTCCACGTGGGCACGGTGTTGAGCAGCACACCGACGATGCCGTCCAGTCCCTCGCCGTCGCGGCCGGAGACGGTCACGCCGAACACCGCGTCGCCGCGGCCGGTGTGCGCGCCGAGCAGGAGGCCGAACGCGCCGGTCAGTACCGAGTTCAGCGTGACGCCGTGCACCCTGGCCGCGTCCCGCAGCAGCTCCGACCGCTCGGCGGACAGCGTGTGCACGAGCGCGCTCGGCAGCTCGTCCGAGAGCGCCGGCGCCGGTCCGGCGAGCAGCGTCGGGCCGGAAAGACCCGTCAGGTGCTCCGCCCAGAAGCGTTCCGATACGGCGGGGTCCCTGGCGTCGAGCGCCCGGGCGTACTCCTCGAAGCTCGGCGTGGCCGGCGTCGGGTCGAGCGGCTCGCCCGCGAGGACGGCACGGTAGGCGTCGAACAGGTCCCGCAGGACGATCTCGCGGGACCAGCCGTCCCACAGCAGCAGGTGGTAGCTGAACAGCAGGCCGTCGCGGTCGTCGGGCAGCCGTACGACGGTCAGCCGGATCAGCGGCGGCTCGCCCGGGTCGAATCCCGTGTCGCGGTCCCGGGCGCGCAGGGCGTCGACCTCCGCGTCCGTCGACAGGGCGACCGTACGGACATCGACCCGCCGGCCGGCCTTGAGGACCTGGACAGGATTCCCGTCGTCGTCCGTGCCGAAGCCGGCGCCCACGACCGGGTGCCGGGCGATCACATACGCCATCGCCTCGGCCAGCGCGTCGGTGTCCAGGCGCCGGTCGAAGGTGAACCAGCTCTGCGCGACGTAGTGTCCGGCCGTGCCCGCCATCTGGGCCTGGAAGAACAGGCCGCGCTGGAGCGGGGTGACCGGTGCGGTGCGCTCGGCCGTCGAGGCGGCGTCCGCGATGCGCTCCAGCGCGCCGCGCCAGTGCTCGGTGATCTCGTCGGGTATGCCCTCGGCGAGGGTGAACTCGGCGAGCAGACTGCCGGTCGCCTCATCGGTCCAGGCGTTGACCTCGACGGCGTACGGGCTGCCCTGGTCGCCGCCGGTGAGGTGCAGCGCCTGGGACTCACTGCCCCGGCCGAGATAGTTGAACAGCACCTGCGGGCGGGCGGTGAGCAGCGGGGCCGTCTGCGGATCGAGGTACCTGAGCTGCCCGTAGGCGACGTGGGCGCGCTCGTCCGGCTGGCGTTCGGCGACCTCGCGGGCCGCGGCGACCGGGTCGGTGTGCGCGGTGAGCCGTACGGGCGCGATGGCGGTGAACCAGCCGACCGTACGGGTGTAGTCGTGCTGTTCGAGGACCGGGACCCGGCCGTGCCGCTCCAGCTCGATCGCGAGATCGGTGGGCGACGGCTGGACGCGGGTCAGCGCCGTGCGCAGCGCACCGCACAGCAGCTCGGTCAGCCCGACGCCGAGTGCGGCGGGTGCGGTGCGGGTCAGGCGGTCGCTCACGTCGCGTGCCAGCACGACCGTGGTCTCGCGCAGTCCGCCGACCGTGGGCAGCAGTTCGGGCGCCTGGAGCGTGGTGGTCCAGTGACCGAGGTCGTCGAGTGCGTGGGTGGAGTGGAGTGTGAGTGCGTCGGCGTACTCGGCGTACGACGTGGTCGGCGGGGCCAGGGGCTCCCCGCGGAGGGCTGCGGCCAGGTCGTCCAGCAGGATCAGCCAGGACACCGAGTCGACGGCGAGGTGGTGCACGGTGACCACGAAGGTCCGGCTCGCCTCCAGCCACGCGAACGCCACCACGTCCCCGGACTCGGGGTCGAGCTGTTCGGCGGCCTCGTTCGCGACGGCTGTCGCGTCGGTGGTGTCCGGCCGTACGACGGTGGCCTCGTGGGCGGGTTCGGTGCGAAGGGTCCATACGCCGTGCTCGGTACGCAGCCGCAGCCGCAGTACCGGGTGTGCGGCCACTACGGCGTTCGCGGCGCGCCGGGCGTCGGCGAATCCGGTGCCCTCGGGGGCGACGACGGCCCTGGCCTGGGCGAACCGGGCGAGTGAGCCGCCCAGTTCGCGCTGACGCAGGATGATCGGCGTCGGTGTCAGGGGGCCGTCCTCGCGACGGGCGGGGGTGTGCGCGGTGACTCGCGGTGTGCTCGTCGCCAGGTGGTCGGCGAGTGCGCGGGGGGTCTTGAGCAGGAAGACGTCCCGGGGCGAGATCGCAAGGCCGAGTGTCCGGGCCCTGTTCACGACCGTGATGGCGACGATGCTGTCGCCTCCGGCGTGGAAGAAGTCGGTGTCGGCGTCTATGTCCGAGCCGGGCAGCGTCTGGGTGAAGATCTCGATGAGTGCGGTGACAGCTGAGTTCTTGTCTGCGGGTGCGTTGTGGCTGGTCGCGCGGTTCCCCGCGCCCCCGAAGGTACGTTCAGTCAGGGTCTTTCGATCCAGCTTGCCGTTGACCGTGAGCGGTAGGGCGTCGATCGTGAGGACCCGGCCCGGGACCATGTGCACGGGAAGCTTCGTGGACAGCAACTCGGCGAAGTCACCCGGCACCTGCCCCACGACGTGCGCGACCAGGTGATCGCCGCTCTCCGCCACCGTGACGGCCACATCCACCACGCCGTCGAGTTCCCGTACGGCGGACTCGACCTCGCCCAGCTCGATGCGGAAGCCCTTGAGCTGTACCTGGTCGTCGGCGCGGCCGGTGAACTGCAGCTCGCCGTCGAGGGTGCGGACGGCGAGGTCGCCCGTGTGGTACATGCGGGAGCCGTCGTCCGCGAACGGGTTCGCCACGAAGCGGCCGGCGGTGAGGCCGGGCCTGCCGAGGTAGCCGAGCGACACCTGGTCGCCGGCGACGTAGATGGCACCGACCTTGCCGGGCGGCACCGGGCGGAGCCGGTCGTCGAGGAGGTGGGTGACGAGGCCGGGGATCGGGCCGCCGATCGGGCTGACCTCGTCGCCGGGGCCGAAGTCCTCGTCGGTGAGCACCCGGTGGGTGACGTGGACGGTCGTCTCGGTGATGCCGTACATGTTGACCAGCTCGGGCGTGCCCGTGCCGTGCCGCTCGACCCAGCCGCGCAGCCGCCCGAGGTCCAGCGCCTCGCCGCCGAAGATGATCCGGCGCAGCGCGGGCAGCGGCTCGCCGGCGAGCCGGTCGGCCTCGATGAACTGGTAGAACGCCGACGGGGTCTGGTTGAGCACGGTCACCCCGCGCTCGCGGACGAGCCGGTGGAAGTCGACCGGGGAGCGCGTCAGGCCGTACTCGGGCACCAGCAGCTCACCGCCGTACGCCAGCGCGCCCCACAGCTCCCAGACCGCGAAGTCGAAGGAGAAGGAGTGGAACTGGACCCACACGTCCTGCGGGCCGAAGTCCATGTCGGGCTGGGTGTTGGCGAGGAGCGTGACCACGCTGGAGTGCGGGACGGCCACGCCCTTGGGCCTGCCGGTCGATCCGGAGGTGTAGATGACGTACGCGGGGTTGTGCCAGCTCACCTCGGGCTCGGTGGGGTCCCCCACCGGCAGTTCGTCACCCTGCACGAGCACCCGGGCCGGCACATCCGCCCTGGCCAGCAGCTCCGTGAAGCGGTCGCGCTGCTCGCGGTCCACCAGGACGACCTGGGGTGCGGCGTCGGCGAGGATGTACTCCAGCCGGTCGTCCGGGTAGGCGAGGTCCAGCGGGACGTAGGCGCCGCCCGCGCTGACGATGGCGACCAGGGCGACGACCTGCTCCAGGGAGCGCGGAACGGCCACGGCGACCCGTTTGCCCGGCCCGACCCCGGCCGCGCGCAGGGCGGAGGCCAGTTCGTTCTTGGTGTCGGCCAGTTCGCCGTAGGTCAGGGAACGGGTGCCGCCGTCGAGGCCGCACTGGGTGACGGCGGTGGCGGCGGGTTCGCGGCGCGCGGCGGCGTCGAACAGGCCGCCCAGCGTCGTCGGGGTGATCGGTGCGGGACGTCGCCCGCTCTCGGGTGCCAGGTCGTCGACCAAGGCGTCCGGCCGGGTCAGCAGGCCGGTGAGGGTGTGGGTGAACGTGTGCAGGATCGACTGCGCGGTGGTCTCCCGCAGCAGTTCACCGTCGTAGATCAGGTTGAAGCGCGGTCGTCCGTCGAGGGCGCGCTCGACCACCAGCGTGAGCGGGTAGTGCGGGGCGCCCTCGTTGACGAGGTCGGAGACGACCAGGGTGTCGTCGGGTCGTCGCAGGGCGGTGACATCGGTGGCCACGTCGAAGACCACGAGGGTGTCGAACAGGGAGCCGGCGCCGGCCTGGCGGCCGATCCTCGCCAGGGAGACGTGCTGGTGCGGCAGGACCGCGCTCTGGTGCTCCCGGACCGAGGCGAGCAGGTCGGCGGAGGTGGTGTCATCGGCCCAACGGGCGCGTACGGGGATGGTGTTGATGAACAGGCCCACCATGTCCCCGATGCCGGGGACATCGGCGTCGCGGCCGGAGACGGTGGAGCCGAACACCACGTCGCTGCCGTGCAGGATGCCGCCGAGCGTCACGGCCCAGGCGCTGTGCACGGCCACGCTCAGCGGCACGCCGGCCTCGCGGACGGCGGCGTCGAGGTCGCCCTCGGGCTCCACGGCGGTGTCGGCGAAGCGGTCGGAGGGGGTGTGGTCCTCGGCGACCAGTGAGGGGCCGGGCAGGTCGGCGAGTTCGGCGCGCCAGACGCGGTCGCTCTCGTCGTCGTCGCGTCCGGCGAGCCAGTGCACGTAGTCGGCGAAGCCGCCGATCGGGTAGACGGTCCCCGGGGCGTGGTACTCGGCCAGCAGTGCGCGGAGCATCGGCGGCACGGACCAGCCGTCGGCGATGATGTGGTGCACGGTCTGGACCAGGACGTTCCGGCCGGATCCTGCGCGGACGAGTGTGTACCGCATCAGCGGGCCGGTGGCCAGGTCGAAGCCGGCGCGGCGGTCCCGCTCGGCGAGGTCGCGTATCTCCTCGTCGGTGATGCCAGGACGGTCGAGTGTGGTGAAGGGGGCCTCGATGCCGCTCTCCAGCACGGAGACCACGCGGCCGTCGGCGAGGGCGGTGAACCGGGCGGCCAGGTTCGGGAAGAGGGTGAGCAGGCGGGAGGCCGCTGTCGCGAGCCGGTCGGCGTCCACCTCGCCGTCGAGGGTGAGGAGTTGCTGCTCGACGTAGGCGCCCGCCGAGTCGTCGTCGAAGACCGAGTGGAAATACAGGCCCTCCTGCAGCGGGGTCAGCGGCAGGACGTCGCGCAGCGCCGGGCCGTCCAGGGCGTCGACGTCGGTCTGGGTGAGCGGCACCAGGGCGAAGTCACTGGGCGAGTGGCCGCCCTCGTCGAGTGCGGCGAGGGAGGCCAGGGCCACCCGGAAGTAGTCGCCGATGGCGGTGATGTCCGCGTCGGTGAACATCCCGTCGGGCCAGGAGATGGTGGTGACCAGCTCGTAGTCGCCGGTGGAGGCGGCGGGTTCGGCGATCGCGTTGAACTCCAGGGCGCGCGGCAGGCGCATCTCCGGGTCGCGCTTCTCGCCCAGCTGGCCGGTGGTGCCCGCGAGCTGCCAGTCGCCGGGGGCGCCCGCGGCGAAGCGGCCCAGGTAGTTGAAGAGGACCTGCGGAGCGGGGGCGTCGAACTCGCTGCCGGTGAGGTAGCGCAGGGCGCCGTAGGAGACGCCGTTGTCCGGCACCCGGGCGAGGTCTTCCTTGACCGCCTTGAGGGCGGCGCTCAGATACGCGGGGCTGGTGAGGTCGGCCGCCGTGCCGGGGTCGACGGTCACCGGGAAGAGGGTGGTGAACCAGCCGACGGTCCGGGACAGTTCCGGCTCGAAGCCGGCGGAGTCCGCCACGAACTGTCCTTCGCGGCCGTGGCCTTCGAGTTCGATGTGGGCGAACGTCTGGTCCTGGCCGAGGTCGCGGCGCCAGCGGGCGAGGGCGACGGAGAGCGCGGTCAGCAGGACGTCGTTGACGCCCGCGTGGAACTTCGCGGGGATGTCGCCGAGCAGGGCGGCCGTGATCTCGGGGCCGACCGAGACGGTCCGCAGCCGCTCGTGCGCGACGGTGTCGGCCTCGGACAGGGCGCGCCTGCCGATCAGTTGGTCCTCCCCTGGCAGGGGGCGCCAGTAGTAAGAGGAGTCCGCGTCGAACGCGGCCCGTTCCAGCAGCTGGGTCCAGCGCCGGAACGACGTGCCCACCGGGGGCAGCTCGATCGGCGTGTCCGAGGTGAACTGCCGCCAGGCGGTGGCCAGGTCCTCCATCAGGACGCGCCAGGACACGCCGTCGATCACCACGTGGTGGGCGACCAGGACCAGTTGCCGTTCCGCGCGGCGCCAGACGGCACGCAGCATCGCGCCGCCGTCCGGGTCCAGCCCCTCGGTGGCGAGGGCGACGCACTCCTCGACCGGCAGATCGCTCTCCTGCCAGGTCACAGACGCCCCGTCCGCCTCCGGGATGTCGAAGCTCCAGTCGTCGCCGCGCACCAGCTTGGCGCGCAGCATGTCGTGGTGCCGGACGAGGGCCGAGAGGGTCGCGTCGAGGGCGTCGGCGGTCAGGTCCGCCGGGGTGTTGAGCACGACGGACTGGACGAAGCCGTCGACGGCGTCCGTGGTCTCGCCGAGCCACTGCACGATGGGCGATCCCACGACGGTTCCGGTGGCGACGTCGGCGTGGTCCGTGGTGGAGACGTCCTCACGGCTCGCGACCGCCGCCAGTGCGCCCACGGTGCTGTGGGTGAAGATCTGCCGTGCCGTGACGTGGAGGCCCTCGTCGCGCAGGGCGCTCAGCAGGGAGATGGCCAGGATGCTGTCTCCGCCGAGCTGGAAGAAGTCCTGGTCGACGCCGACCTCGTCGAGCCGCAGCACCTGCGCGACCGCGGCGCACACGGCGCGCTCGTCGTCGGTGGTGGGCCTCACGAGGGAGCCGGTGTCGATCGTGGGCTCGGGCAGGGCGTTGCGGTCGAGCTTGCCGTTGGCGGTGAGCGGGAACTCGTCCATCACGACGAGGTGGGTCGGCACCATGTACTCGACCATGTGCTCGCCGGCCCACGCCTTGACCTCGTCCGCCCGCAGGTCCTCGCCGCCGGTGGCCGGGATGACGTAGCCGACGAGGTAGGTGCCGCCGGCCGAGTTCTTCTTCGCGACGACGCAGGTGTGCCGGACCCGGGGGTGTTCGGCGAGGCCGGCCTCGACGTCCTCTATCTCCAGCCGCATGCCGCGGATCTTGATCTGGTTGTCGGCGCGGCCGAGGAAGTCCAGGGATCCGTCCGGGGCGAAGCGCGCGAGGTCTCCGGTCCGGTAGAGGCGGGAGCCGTCGTCGGCGAAGGGGTTGGCCACGAACCGGGAGGCGGTCAGGCCGGGGGCGCCCACGTATCCGCGGCCCAGGAGGAAGCCGCCCACGTAGAGTTCGCCGCCGACGCCGACGGGGACCGGGCGCAGCTCCTCGTCCAGGACGTACAGCTGGGTGTTGGGGTTGGCCTTGCCGATGGACGTCGACAGGCGTTCCGCGGCGCCCCGGTAGATGACGTGCGAGACGCCGATGGTCGTCTCGGCGGGGCCGTAGCCGTGGTACATGGGGATGTCGAGCTTGGTGCGGAACCGCTCGTACAACTCGGGGGTGAGCACCTCGCCGCCGCACCACACGTGGCGCAGGCTGTCCAGGCGGCCGGTGTCGCCGGTCATCTCCAGCAGCACGTCCAGCATGGACGACACCAGGTACGTGAAGGTGACGCGCTGCTCGGCGATGACGCTCAGCAGATGGTGCGGGTCTCGCTCGCCGCCGGTGCGCAGGACCACCAGCCTGCCGCCGGAGACCAGGGGCAGGAAGATCTCGTTGATGGATATGTCGAAGGACAGCGGAGCTTTGAAGAGCGACGCGTCGTCATGGCCGAAGCCGAGGATCTCGTTGACCTGCCACAGCAGGCGCTCGCTGATCGCCTCGTGCCGGATCATCGCGCCCTTGGGCCGCCCGGTGGAACCGGACGTGAAGATGACATAGGCCAGGGCGTCGCCGAGGACGGTGACGCCGGTGCCCTCGGCGGGGCAGGAGGCGTATTTCCAGTCGCCGAGGTCGACGGCCACGGCCTCAGGTTCGGCCGGGTCGTGCTCGCCCGAGGCGTTGAGCTGCAGGACGACCCGGGCGTCCGCGATGACGACGGCCCGGCGCGCGGCGGGCCACTGCGGGTCGAGCGGCACGAACGCGCATCCGGCCTGGAGCGCGGCGAGCAGCCCGATCACCATGTCGGCGGAGCGGGCCAGGGAGATACCGACGACCTGTTCGTGGCGCAGTCCGCGTGCGATGAGGTGGTGGGCCAGCTGGCTGGAGAGCTCGGCTGCCTGACGGTAGGTCAGCGAACGGTGCTCGTCGACGACGGCGACGGCGTCCGGTCTGGCCAGCGCCTGCTCCCGGAACATCTCGACGATGGTCGGGCGGACCCGGTCGGCCTCGTTGTCGTTCCACTCGGCCAGGGTCCGCAGCCGGGCGGCCACACTGGACGGGCCGATGGTGCCGAGGGGCCGGTCCGGGAAGTCGGCCAGGTCGTCCAGCGCGAGCTGCGCGTCGGCCGGCGCGACGCCGTCCGGAACGGTGATGCTCCGGCCGTCCGGGCTCACGTCCCAACCACCGGGTGCCGTCCCGCCGTTGTCGACCCATCCGAGGACGTCGGCGAAGAGCGTGCCGGGCGCGAGGTCGATACCGTCGGGGCTCTGCCCCGTCGCCCAGTACGACAGACCGATGGCGCACGCTTCGGCGATGGTCCTGTCCGGGTAGTCACCTGTGCGCCGGCGGACTTCCGCCAGGCGAGTGGGGGAAAGCAGTGCGACACGAGCACGCGGTTCCATCATCGAAGACTCAGCGTCCCTTCCAGAATGTGGAGTTAGGCTAACCTAAATAAGGGTTGCCTAACTACCCTCTCGCCAGGCCCGCCACAGTCGTGCGTACCGGCCGCCCAGAGCCACCAGCTCCTCGTGCGTGCCCTGTTCCACGACGCGTCCCGCGTCCAGCACGGCGATCCGGTCGGCGGCCATGGCCTGGGTCAGCCGGTGCGCCACGAACAGCGTCGTCCGGCCCGCGCAGGCGGCCAGTACGGCCCGCTCCAGCTCGGCGGCACCCTCGCTGCCGGCCTCCGCGGTCGACTCGTCGAGCACCACCACCGGCGCCCGGCCCAGCACCAGCCGGGCCAGGGCGATCTGGGCGACCTTGGTGACGTCCAGGCGCTCACCGCCCTCGCCGACCGGGGTGTTCAGCCCCTCGGGCAGCGCGTCGACCCAGCCGTCGGCGCCGACCGTGCGCAGGGCGGCCGTCAGTTCGGCGTCGGTCGCCTCCGGCGCGGCCAGCCGCAGGTCCTCGGCGAGCGGACCGGAGAACACATGGGTCTCCTGCGTCAGGATGCTCACCAGGGCCCGCGCTCCGGCCTCGTCCAGGTCGGCGAGATCGGTCTGCCCGACCCGCACGGACCCGGCTTCCGGGGTCCCTATGCCGGCGATCAGCGCGGCCAGGGTCGTCTTGCCCGCGCCCGTCGCCCCCACCAGGGCGAGCGAACCACCGGCGGGAATGGTCAGGTCGACACCCCGCAGCACCGGATCCTCCGAGCCGGGGTAACGGAACGTCAGCCCCCGCACCGCCACCGGGTACGAACCGGCCTGTGCCGCCGGGACGGACTCGTCGCCCACCAGGCGCTCCTCGGCCGCCTCCCCCAGCACCCCGACCAGACGGGTCAGGCTCGCGCCCGACTTCTGCGCCTCGTCGAAGGTGAACATGATGGCGCCCAGCGGGGTGAACAGCCGGTGGAACAGCAGCGGAGCCGCCGACACCTCGCCCAGGCTGGCGGCGTCGGCCTCCAGCAGGGCGTACCCCACGACGAGGATCAGGACGAGACCGATGAACTCGGCGCGGTTCTCCCGGCCGACGAACCGGCCGAAGAACCGGAACACCTCGATGCCGAGGTCGCGCACCCGCCACGACTCGCTGGTGACCTTCTCGCGGAAGGCGCTCTCGAGTCGGTACGCCCGGACCGTGTCGATGCCGTTGAGACCGCTGATGAACGCCTGCGCCCGGTCGGCCTGGGCCACTCGCTGTTTCCGGTAGAGCGGTGCGGACCGGGGCAGATACCAGCGCAGGGCCAGCGCGTACGCGGGCAGTGCGCCGGCACCGGCCAGGCCGAGCCGCCAGTCAAGACCGAACATGCCGAGGGTGGCGATGACGACCAGCACGCCCGCCGAGAACACGGTGGGCACGGCCGTGCGGATGCCCTTGGACAGCACGGCCACGTCGTCACCGACCCGGGAGAGCACGTCTCCCCGGCCGACCTGCTCGATCCGGGCGCTCGGCATCCCGAGCACCGCCCGGACGGCGCATTCGCGCAGCCGGGCGAGCAGATCCGCGCCCAGCCGCCCGATCAGGTAGGTCGAGACCGCGGTGGCCGCCGCGCCGAGCAGCGCGGCGGCACCGATCAACACCCCGATCGTGACCAGGATCGATCGTTCCTCACCCCCGACGACCCCGTCGACCACGCGGCCGAGCAGGAGCACCGGGAGCACCTGGAGCGCCGCCCCCGCGACCGTGGTGAGCACGGTGGCGGCCGTCAGCCAGGGCATCTCACGGCAGTGCGCCGTGACCCATCGGGTGGCTTCGCGGCCGGTCGTCGTGCGCAGGGTCGCCGGGGCGGCATGCGTTTCGGTGGTGCTCACTTACTGATCGACCGACTTGACGAGCTCGTCGATCGCGTACGGCATGGACAGCAGGGTGCCCTGGGAGATGGCCGCGCCGACCGCGGGTCCCTCACTGTCGAGCAGGTACGACACGTTGCCCTTCTTCACGGCGTCCAGGTTGGCGAAGAGCTTGAACTTCTTCAGCGCCTCGGTATCGGCCTTGTCGTTGATGACGAAGATGTGGTCGACGTCGACGAGGTCGACGCGCTCGGGAGAGAGCGTGGTGTAGAAGCTGCCGCCCGCGATCTTGTCGATCTCGGTCTGGTACTTGTAGCCGATGCCCGTGACGAGTCGTCCGCGCACGTCGGTGGAGGTGAACGGCGCCACCGAGTCCTTGTACCAGGACAGCGCGACGGCGGTTTCCTTCCCGAGTTCGGGGTGGGCCTTCTTGGCCGAGTCGAGCTGGCCCTGGATGTCCTGGACCATCTTCTCGCCCTCCTCGGCCTTGCCGAGGGCCTTGGCGATGTGGAGCGCGTTGTCCTGCCAGGGGGCGCTGAAGGGCTCCTTCTCGGCCTTGGTGCGCGCCACCGTCGGGGCGATCCTGGACAGCTTGTCGTAGGCGGCCTTGTCGATCTCGGAGTAGACCGCGACGATCAGGTCCGGGCGCAGGGCGGCGATCTTCTCGTAGTTGGGGCCGGTGTCGCCGTTCTTCATGACGACCTCGGGCTTGGTGTCGCCCCACTTGTCCTTCACCCAGGGCCACTGGGTGTTGATGTCAGGACTCTTGCCCGGGGGGTTCGGGTACTGGTCGACCATGCCGACGGGCTTGATGCCGAACGCCAGGATGGTCTGGTCGTCGGTGTAGCCGACGGAGACGACCCGCTTGGGCGCCTTGTCGACCGTCGTGGATCCGAAGGCGTGCTCCACGGTCACCGGGAAGGCGCCGGCGGCCGCGGCCTGCGTGCCGTCGTTCTGCTGGTCCGTCTTGTCCGCCGAGTCGGAACCGCATCCCGCGAGGAGACCGACGCCGAGGGTGGCGGCGGTGAGTATCGCCGCCATGCGCCGCAAGGGCCTTCTGAGCGTCGTTCGATGGAGGAGCATCCAAAACCCCTTGCTTTCGCGCTAGTTCACTGCACCCTCGCCTAAGGGCAGGCAAACCTTACCGTGACCGAGTGAGGTTAGCCTAGCCTTACTTCTCCGCGTTTATCAGGATGTGTCCAACTGGACGTGCGTGCGACCGATCGGCACGATGAGCGGCCGGTCCCCCACCGGGTCGTCGATGACCTGCGCGCGCAGCCCGAACGCCTCGTGCAGCAGCTCGGCGGTGATCACGTCGCGCGGGTGGCCCTGCGCCAGGATCGACCCGTCCTTCATCACCACGAGGTTGTCGCTGTAGCGCGTGGCCAGGTTGAGGTCGTGCAGCACCATGACGACGGTGCAGCCCGACTCGTGCAGGTCGTCCACCAGATCCAGGACGTCGATCGCGTGCGCCAGATCCAGATAGGTCGTCGGCTCGTCCAGCAGCAGCAGATCGGTGCCCTGAGCCAGCGTCATCGAGATCCAGACGCGCTGGCGCTGCCCGCCGGACAGCGCGTCGACCGGGCGGTCCGCCAGATCGGACACGCCCGTCATCGCGAGCGCGCGTTCCACCACCTCGGCGTCGTCCGAGGACCACTGCCGCAGCCAGCTCTGGTGCGGATGGCGGCCCCTGGCGACCAGGTCGGCCACCGTCAGCCCCTCGGGCGCGACCGGCGCCTGCGGCAGCAGGCCGAGCTTCTTCGCCACGTCCCGGGTCCGGAGCCGGCCGATGTCCTCGCCGTCCAGGACGACGGTTCCCCCGGTCGGCTTGAGCAGCCGCGACAGCGTCTTCAACAGGGTCGACTTGCCGCAGCCGTTGGGGCCGATGATCGTGGTGACCACCCCTGGCGGTATCGCCACGTCGAGTTCATCGATGACGACCCGGCCGCCGTACCCGACCGTGACACCCTTGGCTGCCAGCCGCGAGGTGTCACCGATCCCGGCCTTCGTCCGGTTGATGGACTGTGCGACCACAAGCCCCCCTTACTTAGGTATGCCTGACTCTTGTACACCTATCTGAGGTTCGCCCGCACCAGCAGATAGACGAGGAAGGGGCCGCCGATCGCGGCGGTGACCACACCGACCGGGAGCGAGACCGGCAGTGCCGTGCGCGCGACCAGGTCCGAGCCGATCAGCAGCAACGCGCCCACGAGGCCCGAGGCCACCATCGGCGGTGTCGGGCACCTCGCCAGACGCATCGCCACCTGCGGCGCCACCAGCGCGACGAAGGGGACCGGGCCCGCCGCGCTCACCGCCACACCGGCCAGCAGTACGGCGCACAGCAGCAGGACCGCCCGTACCGCCGCGTACCGGACGCCCAGGCCGGCGGCGACCTCGTCGCCGAAGTGCATCGGCTTGAACTGGAACGCGACGAAGGACACCACGACGAGGAGGACGAGCGAGCACCACAGCGCGATCCAGACCTCGCCCCACGCGCGGTCCTCCAGCGAACCGACCAGCCACGCCTGGGCCTTGGCCACGTCCCGGATGTCGGCGGTGACGAGCAGCCAGGTCGTGATCGCCTCCATCACGGCGCTCACGGAGATGCCGATGAGGATGAGCCGGAAGCCGTCGACCCCGCGCCGCCAGGCCAGGAAGTACACCAGCAGGCCCGTGCCGAGCCCGCCCGCGAGCGCCGCCGCGGACAGGCCCACGGAGCTGACGATCGCGGCGGCGGTGCCACCCGACACGGTCACCAGGAACACCGCGACCGCGCTGGCGCCCGTGGTGATGCCGAGAACGTCCGGGCTGGCCAGGGGATTGCGGGCGATGGACTGCGTGATCGCCCCGGACACGCCCAGCGCGATGCCCACGACGAGCCCGGCCAGGGCACGCGGCATCCGCAGGTCCATGATCACGAACTGGTCGACCTGCTCGCCCCGCCCGAGGATCGTCGCGATCACCCGCGACAGGCTGATGGGGAAGTCCCCGACGCCGACGGACAGACAGAACACCAGGAACGTCGCCGTCGCCAGCAGCAACGTCACGCACAGGATCCAGGGCCGCCAGAGGAACGACACCCGGCCGAGCCGCACGCCCGGCAGCACCGACGGCTTCACATCTGTCACGTTCATGCTTTCCTGAACTTTCCGCGCCACACCAGAACCGCGAAGAACGGGGCGCCGAGGAGCGCCACGAGGACGCCCGCGTCCAACTCACCCGGCCGCACCACCAGTCGGCCCACGATGTCGCAGACCAGCAGGACGACGGCCCCGAGCAGACCGGCGAACGGCACCAGCCAGCGGTAGTCCGGCCCGGTCAGATACCGGGCCACATGGGCCACCATGAGCCCGAGGAACGCGATGGGCCCGCAGGCGGCCGTCGCCGCGCCCGCCAGCAGGGTGATGGCGGCGATGCCGACGGTCCGGCTCAGCGCGATGTTCACACCCAGTCCCCGCGCCACGTCATCGCCCAGGTTCAGCAGGTTGAGGGAAGGCAGCGTGGTCAGGGCCAGCACGAGACCGGCGGCGATGAAGGCGGTGACCGGCCAGATGACGTCGAATCCGACCCCGTTCAGGGAGCCCGAGTTCCAGAACCGCAGGGCGTTCAGGGCCTGCTGGTCCGAGAGCGCGACCGCCGTGGTCATCGCCGCCAGGAACACCGTGACGCCTTGTCCGGCCAGGGCGAGCGTCAGCGGGTTGCCGGCGCCCCGGCCGATGCTCGCCAGCCCGAACACGACGACACCGGCGATCCCCGCCCCCAGGAAGGCGAACCAGACGTACTGGAACGGGTTGCCGAGCCCGAACACGGAGATCGCCACCACGACGGCGAACGAGGCTCCGGAGTTCACGCCCAGCAGGCCCGTGTCGGCGATCGGGTTGCGCGTGTATCCCTGGATCAACGCCCCGCCGACCCCCAGGGCGATGCCCGCCACGACCCCGAGAACCGTCCGGGGCACCCGCACGGTCTGCACGATGAGCCGGATCTCGGTGAGCCGCTGGTCGGACTCCGGGGCCGCGAACAGCCCGTGCCACACGTCGGTGGGACTCAACGCGCGTGCGCCGACGGCCAGCGACAGCACCGTGGCGGTCACCAGGAGCGCCACGAGTGTGCCCAAACCCACGACCCGCCGCCGACGGGCCTTCGAGGAGCCCCTGGGCGCGGGGCGCTCAACTGCAGCAGTCGTGCCCATGTCGACGTACGTTATCCCTTGTGCGGTCGGCGACTTGATCCGGACCGTCGTGCGCCGCCCGGGGCGAAACCACAGGAGGAGAGGGAAAGGAGGAGGGGAAAAGAAACAACCCCCCCCACGAGCGGATGGACGGGTTGTTTTTGCGGGGCCCGGAGTCCCCTTCAGAT
>NZ_JBVIWP010000002.1:493301-645628 GCF_055594445.1 Streptomyces sp. NPDC040589
CGCACCCCCCCCCCCCCCCCCCCCCCCCCCCCCCCCCCCCCCCCCCCCCCCCCCCCGACCCCCCCCCCCCCCCCCCCCCCCCCCCCCCCCCCCCCCACCACCCCCACCCCCCCCCCGCGACGGCAGGGGGTGAAACGACCTGCCCGCTAACGGGCGGGGCTGCCGGTGTCGTCGGCGAGGGTCCGGGCGTCCTCGGCGGCGGGCGCGGAGCCGCGGCCGAGGAGCGAGTCGAGTATGTCGCCCACCCTGATGGCCGTGTTGGAGAGCAGGGACGACGTGATGCCGTGCGTGTGCTCGGTGCCGCCCTGCAGGTAGATGCCGCAGCGCAGGTCGGGGTCGGTCGCGATGCGGTAGTCGCGCTCGACGCGCACGCGGCCCTCCTCGTCGCGGGCGCAGCGACCCGCGACCTCGCCGAGCAGGCCGGTGGGGTCGGCCTGGCTGTAGCCGGTGGCGAAGACCACGACGTCCGCGTCCAGGTCGGTCTCCTCGCCGGTGACGAGGGACGTCACGGTGGCCCGGGCGCCGGCCGGCGTCTCCTTGACGCCGGTGAGCCTGGAGACGTTGATGAAGCGCAGGCGCTCGGTGCCCAGGACCTTCTCCCGGTACGACTGCCGGTAGAGGTCGTCGATGAGGTCGATGTCCACCACGGAGTAGTTGGTGTTGCCGTGGTAGTCCATCAGCCGGCGCTTGACGTCCTCGGGCGCCGAGAAGTACTCGTCGACCGCCTGGGGGTCGAAGATCCGGTTGGCGAAGGCGCTGTCGTCTGCGGGGCTGTAGCCGTAGCGGGAGAAGACCGCGCAGACCTCGGCCTCGGGGAAGCGCCGGTGCAGGTAGGCGACGTTCTCGGCGGCGCTCTGTCCGGCGCCCACGACGACGAACCGGGAGGGTGACGTGCCCTCCAGTTCGTCGACCTTCGCCAGCAGTTCGGAGTTGTGCCAGACGCGGTCGCCGCGCTCCACGCCCTCGGGCATGAGGGGGCGCAGCCCGGTGCCGATGACGAGGTTGCGGGCCCGGTGGACCTCGAGCCCCTCCCCCGACCGGACGGTCACGTCGAGGTACTCCACGACGCCGTCACGGGTCACGGGCGCGACGCCGACGACCTCGTGGCCGTAGGAGACCATGTCGTCGACCTGGGCCGCGGCCCACTCGAAGTAGTCGTGGAACTCCACGCGCAGCGGGAAGAGGTTCTTGTGGTTGATGAAGTCGATCAGCCGGCCCTTGCTCTGCAGGTAGCAGAGGAAGCTGTACTCGCTCGACGGGTTCCGCAGCGTCACCAGGTCCTTGAGGAAGGAGACCTGCATGGTGGCGTCGTCGATGAGCATGCCGCGGTGCCAGCCGAAGCGGGGCTGCTGCTCGAAGAAGTGAGCGGTGACCGCCTCCTGCCTGCCGACGCGCGCGTTGTGCTCGCGGAGCGCGATAGCCATGGCCACATTGGACGGTCCGAAGCCGATGCCAATGAGGTCATGGACCGGTTGTGCGTCACCAGGAAGAACCTGCGACATGTCACTCCCATCGTGCGGGGCAGCCGCGTGTCAGGTGTGGAGGGAACGAAAGGCGGGCATGCCAACGGAGCGGCACGCCACGGAACTTAGGTGAGCCTAAGCTAAACCCGCGAAGGTGTCGACAGGGCAAAACGGACTGCCGTCGAACGGGACCCCCTCAACTGAGGCGCCATGGGCACCCGTTGCAGACTAAGGTAAGGCTTGCTTTACTTGCGTCGGCCATACCCTTGCTCTGAGGAGGAACCCCATGCGGGTCGTCATGTTCGGTTACCAGACCTGGGGGCATCGCACCCTGCAAGCCCTCCTGGAGTCCGAGCACGACGTCGTGCTGGTCGTGACGCACCCCAAGAGCGAGCACGCGTACGAGAAGATCTGGAGCGACTCGGTCGCCGACCTCGCCGAGGAGCACGGCGTCCCCGTGCTGATCCGCAACCGCCCGGACGACGACGAGCTGTTCGAGCGCCTCAAGGAGGCGGACGCGGACATCATCGTCGCCAACAACTGGCGGACGTGGATCCCCCCGCGCATCTTCGACCTCCCGCGCCACGGCACGCTGAACGTGCACGACTCGCTGCTGCCGAAGTACGCCGGCTTCTCCCCGCTGATCTGGGCCCTCATCAACGGCGAGCCCGAAGTGGGCGTCACGGCGCACATGATGAACGACGAGCTCGACGCCGGCGACATCGTCCGGCAGGAGGCGGTACCGGTCGGCCCGACGGACACCGCCACCGACCTCTTCCACAAGACCGTCGACCTCATCGCCCCGGTCACCATCGGCGCGCTCGGCCTCATCGCCTCCGGCCAGACCGAGTTCACCAAGCAGGACCGCACCCAGGCGTCCTTCTTCCACAAGCGCGCCGACGAGGACAGCCGCATCGACTGGACCTGGCCGGCCGCGGACCTGGAGCGCCTGGTCCGCGCCCAGTCCGAGCCGTACCCCAGCGCCTACACCTTCCACCGCGGCAAGCGGCTCGACGTCCTTGCCGCCTTCGTCTCCGAGGGCCGCTACGGCGGCACCCCCGGCCGCGTCTTCTACCGCGAGGGCGACGGCGTGGTGATCGTCGCCGGCGCCGACGCCCGCACCGGCCGCAACCATGGCCTCGCCATCACCCGCGTACGCACCGAGGACGGCCGGGAGTTGCCCGCCGCCGAGTACTTCACCTCCATGGGCGGCTACCTCACCAACCGCCCCTGACGTGCCGGCCCCGGTACGGTCCCGGGGCCGGCCGCACATCGCCGCCGCGCGGACTCCGGTCCGCGCGGCGGCGATCGCGTACCGGCGCCGTACGCGATCCGAGTCCGGCTCCTGGTGTGCGGGTCACGCCCGCCAGGAGTAGCCGCGTTCCGGCCGTCCCGCGGCGCCGTACCGCAAGGTCACCTCCGCGCTGCCCGTGCTGTGGAGGTACTCCAGATAGCGGCGGGCGCTCACGCGGGAGATGCCGGTCAGGGCCGCGCACTCGGTCGCGGACAGGGTGTTGTCCGTCGCGCGCAGGGCCTGTTCGACCAGTTCGGCGGTCTCCACGCTCATGCCCTTGGGCAGGGTGAGGGCGGGGGCCGGGACGATCGCGCCGGCCAGGACGCGGTCCACGTCGGCCTGGCCTCGTACGACCGTCGTCAGCAGGCGGCCCCGCTGGGCTGCGTAGCGCTCCAGGCGGGGGCGCAGGTCCTCGTAGTCGAAGGGTTTGAGGAGGTAGTCGACGACGCCTCGGCGGACGGCGCCGCGGACCGTGTCGGCCTCCTGCGCGGCGCTGATGACCATGACGTCGCAGTCGTGGCCGGCGGTGCGCAGCCGGGGGATGACGTCGAGGCCGAACAGGTCGGGGAGGTACAGGTCGAGGAGAACGAGGTCGGGGCGCAGCTCCGCCACGGCCTCGATCGCCTGCTCGCCCGTGTGGGCCACGCCGACGACGCGGAACGGCCGGACGCGTTCGACGAACGTGCGGTGGACCCGGGCCACCATGAAGTCGTCGTCGACGACGAGGACGTCGATCGTGCCCGCCCCGCCGCGCGCTCCTGGGGTCATGGGGTCGCTCCTTCCGCCACCGTGCCGGTGAGCCGGCCGACGGTCATGCGTGCGGTGAACACCGCCCCGTCGGGGGTGTTGGACACCGAGATCTCGCCCCCGTGCCGTTCGCAGACCAGCTTGGTCAGGGCCAGTCCGATGCCGCGTTCGCCCTCGCGCGCGGCCTTGGTGGTGAAGCCGTGGGAGAACACCTCGCGGGCCAGTTCGGGAGCCACGCCGGGGCCGGAGTCGCGTACCACGATCTCCACGCTGGAGGCGTCCTGCCGCAGCGCCACCTCGACCCACCGCTGCCCGTCGGGCGCGGCGGCGTCGACGGCGTTGTCGACCAGGTTGCCCACCACGGTCGCCACGTCGGCGGCGTCCTCCGGGGCCAGCCGTTCCAGTGCGGTGTCGTCGGAGATCCGCAGGCTGACCTTCCGTTCGGACGCGAGGGACGCCTTCGCCATCAGCAGCGCGGCCACCGCCGTGTCCCGGACACGGCGGCTGAGGGTGACGTCCAGGGACTGGCGGCGCTGGTTCAACGCGCGGATGTAGCGCACGACTTCGTCCTGCTCTCCGATCTGGATCAGCCCGGAGATGGTGTGCAGCTGGTTGGCGAACTCGTGCGCCTGCGCGCGCAGCAGCTCCGAGGAGCTGCGGAAGGACCCGATCTCCCGCTCCAGCCGGGCCAGTTCGGTGCGGTCGCGCAGGGTGGTGACGGAGCCGAGGAGCCGGCCGTCCTTGGTGACGGTCATCCGGTTCATCACCAGGACCCGGCCGCGGCGTACGACGACCTCGTCCCGCTTGTCGGCGGTGGTTCCCGCCAGCACGTCGCGCAGCCGTCCGTCGATACCCAGGCCGTCCAGGCTCTGGCCCACGCACTCCTCGGGCAGATCGAGCAGGCGGCGGCCCATGTCGTTGACGAGGGTGAGCCGGTGCTGCGGGTCCAGGGCGATCACGCCCTCGGCGATCCCGTAGAGCATCGCCTCCCGGTGCTCGGCGAGCCCGGCGATCTCCCGTGGTTCCAGCCCGAGGGTCTGCCGTTTCACGCGCCGCGCGAGCAGCCAGGAGCCGGCCACGCCGAGCCCGCTGGCGATGCCCAGATAGGCGAGCAGGTAGGAGGAGGCGCCGCTGAGCCGCTGCCACACCGTCGGGTCGGCCTCGCCGATCATCACCGTGCCGAGGATCCGGCCGAGGTTCGCCTCGGTCGCCCCGAGGACGGGGACCTGGGCGGCCAGCTGGCGGTTGCCGTCCAGTGTCAGCTGTCCCGACCAGCCCCGTTCCCGGGTGGTGCCCGGCCCGAGCGGCAGCCGCTCGCCGACGACCGTGGGGTTGGTGGAACTGACGATCCGGCCGGCGGCGTCGGCCACCGTCACCGAGGTCACCCCGGACTGCGCCTGCGTGGAGTGCACCAGCGGGGCGAGCGTCTCCCCCGGCGCGGGACGCACCAGCTGGCTGCGCACCAGGGGGTTGGCGGCGAGCTGTTCGGCCAGCGCACTCACCCGGCGTCCCTCGACCCGGGTGAAGGTGGCCTGCGACTGGGCGAGGGAGACCGCGGCGACCGCCAGCAGCACCACCACGACGATGGCGAGCTGGAGCACCAGCATCTCGCCCGCGAGCGAATGGCGACGAAAGGTGGCGACCACAACGAACTCAATCTTCTCTGCCGACACAAGGGGGAGCGGCTCATGTGCCGAGTCGGACAATCATGACGCCCACCAGTGGAAATCGAAAGGGAGGTGTCATGAGAGGCCCGGCGCGCGCCCTTCTCGGCACCTTCGCCGTCCTGGCGCTGCTGGTGGTCTGCGGGTGCGGGGCGTGGCCGGGCGGCGACAGCACGAACCTGCGGCTCATGGTGCCCAACACACCCGGTGGCGGCTACGACACCACGGCCCGCACCGCGGCCCGGGTGCTGGAGGAGACCGGGATCGCGTCGGACGTACAGGTGTTCAACCTGCCGGGTGCCGGCGGCACGGTGGGTCTGCGGCGTGTCGTCGACGAGAAGGGCAACGGCGAGCTCGCGCTGCAGATGGGTCTCGGAGTGGTGGGCGCGTCACACGCGGCGGGCTCGAAGGTGTCCGTCACCGACACCACCCCGATCGCCCGCCTGATCGAGGAGGCCGGCGCGGTCGTCGTCCGCGAGGACTCGCCGTACCGCACGATCGGTGCCCTGGTGGACGCCTGGCGCGCGGCCCCCGGGCGCCTCAGGGTGGGCGGCGGCTCCTCCGTCGGCGGCCCCGATCATCTGCTGCCGATGGAGCTGGCACAGGCGGTCGGCATCGACCCGCGGAGGGTCGGTTACGTCCCGTACGACGGCGGCGGCGATCTGCTGCCCGCGCTGCTCGACGGCAAGGTCGACGTCGCCACCAGTGGGTTCGGCGAGTTCCTGGACCAGATACGCGGTGGCCGGCTGCGGGTCCTCGCCGTCACCGGTGAGCGGCCGGTCGGTGTCCTGCCCGGTGTCCCGACCCTGAGGTCCTCAGGGATCGACCTGGTCTTCGACAACTGGCGGGGCATCGTGGCCCCGCCCGGCATCAGCGACACCGAGCGGCGGCGCTGGGTCGACGCGCTGACCGAGCTGCACGGCTCCCGCCGGTGGCGTGCCGAACTCCGCCGGCGCGGCTGGACCGACGTGTTCGCCACCGGCCGCGCCTTCGAGACCTTCCTCGCCCGGCAGGACGCAGAGGTCGCCGGCCTCGTCCGCCGTCTGGTACCGGAGTGACGTCAGGAGGGGTTCGCGGAGGGGCCGATGCCCTGCATCTCCTGGACGGTGCCTCCGAGTTTGGCGCGCAGGTGCTCGTACATGCCGGGCTTGGCGCTGACCACCCAGCGCATGCCGACGAGGTACTTGCCCCCGTACACACGGGCCGACTCCAGCCAGGTCTCCTTGAGCTTCTCCTCGGGGAAGGTGGTGATGAGGAAGTCGCCCTTCTTGGTGTGGCACACACCCTCGCGCAGCTCGTCCGCCTCGGTGCGGATCTTCACCTTGCAGCCGGCCAGCCCGGCGATGACCTCCACCTTGGCCGGGGCGACGACACCGGCGGCGGGAGCGGCGGCACCGCCCGGCGTCGCCGCCTTGTCGCCGCCGGCCGGCTTCTTGTCGTCACCGCCGCCGCAGGCGGTGACCAGGGGAAGCACGATCAGCGCGCCCACCGCCGCGGCGGCGCGCAGCCGGTGGGCGCGGGACGGGGTCCGGCGGTTGGATGGTGCGTGCGGTTGCTGCTGGGACACGTCGCCTCTCCGGATGCGCGCTGTTCTGCCCTGGTGGGCAGGCGTGAGTACTCGCAAGTGGTACGGATGCGCGCCCGGAGCCGTTCACACGGTTTCGACGACCGTGCGCTCCGTCTCGCTGAACTGGGTGCGGTACAGCTCCGCGTACCGTTCGCCCGCCGCCAGCAGTTCCTCGTGCGTGCCCCGTTCCACGATCCGGCCGGCCTCGACGACCAGGATCTGGTCCGCCGACCGGACCGTGGACAGCCGGTGGGCGATCACGACCGCCGTCCTTCCTTCGAGGGCTTCGGTGAGGGCCTCCTGCACGGCGGCCTCGGAGGTGTTGTCGAGGTGGGCGGTGGCCTCGTCGAGGATGACGACCCGTTGCCGGGCCAGCAGCAGCCGGGCGATGGTCATGCGCTGGCGTTCGCCGCCGGAGAGCCGGTAGCCGCGTTCGCCGACCACGGTGTCGAGGCCGTCGGGCAGGGACCGTACGAGGTCGTCGAGGCGGGCCCGGCGCAGGGCGTCCCACACCTCCTCCTCCGCCGCCGTGGGGCGTGCCAGCAGGAGGTTGGCGCGGACGGTGTCGTGGAAGAGGTGCCCGTCCTGGGTGACCATGCCGAGGGTCTCCCGCAGGGCCCGGGCGCTCAGGTCGCGGACGTCGACGCCACCGACGCGTACGACGCCCTCGTCGGCGTCGTACAGGCGGGGCAGCAGTTGCGCGACGGTCGACTTTCCGGCGCCGGAGGACCCGACGAGCGCCACGGTCTGGCCCGGTTCGGCGCGGAAGGAGATGCCGTGCAGGACCTCGTCGCCGCCCCGTCGGTCCAGGGTGGCGACCTCCTCCAGGGAGGCCAGGGAGACCTTGTCGGCGGCGGGGTAGCCGAAGCGGACCTTCTCGAACTCGACCGCCACGGGCCCCTCGGGCACCCCGCGCGCGTCCGGCTTCTCCTCGATGAGCGGCCGGAGGTCGAGCACTTCGAAGACCCGCTCGAAGCTGACCAGTGCGCTCATCACCTCGACCCGGGCCCCGGCCAGCGCGGTCAGCGGCGCGTACAGCCGGGTCAGGAGCAGTGCCAGCGAGACGACCGCGCCCGGTTCCAGGGCGCCGCGCAGGGCGAACCAGCCGCCGAGGCCGTAGACCAGGGCCAGGGCGAGGGCGGAGACCAGGGTGAGGGCGGTGATGAAGGCGGCCTGGGCCGTGGCCGTCCGGACCCCGATGTCCGCGACCCGGCGGGCGCGTTCGGCGAACTCGCGCGATTCCTCCTCGGGCCTGCCGAAGAGCTTGACCAGGGTGGCGCCGGGTGCGGAGAAGCGCTCGGTCATGCGGGTGCCCATCGCCGCGTTCAGCGTCGCCGCCTCCCGCTGCATCCGGGCCATACGGCTGCCCATGCGCCGGGCCGGGATCACGAACACCGGCAGCAGCACCAGCGCCAGCAGGGTGATCTGCCAGGACAGGGTCAGCATCACGGCGAGGGTGAGCACGAGCGTGACGAGGTTGCTGACCACGCCCGACAGGGTGTTACTGAAGGCGCGCTGGGCTCCGATGACGTCGTTGTTGAGCCGGGAGACGAGGGCGCCCGTACGAGTGCGTGTGAAGAACGCCACGGGCATCCGCTGCACATGGTCGAAGACGGCGGTCCGCAGATCGAGGATGAGGTGCTCGCCGAGCGTCGCCGACAGCCTCCGGCCGAGGATGCCGAGTGCCGCCTCCGCCACCGCGATCAGCGCGATGAGCAGGGCCAGGCGTACGACGGTGCCCTCGTCGCCGGACGAGACGATCACGTCCACGACGCTCCCGGCCAGGACGGGGGTCGCCACGGCGAGCAGGGCGGTCCCCACGCCGAGCAGGACGAAGAGGGCGATGCGGCGCCGGTGCGGGCGGGCGAACGCGCCGATGCGGCGCAGGGTCGCCAGGGCGAAGGGGCGGCGTTCCTGCTCGGCGTTCATGACGCTGTGCAGCTGTGTCCACGCTGTGGTCTCCATGCTCATGGCACGAAACATAGAACCTCAAGCTTTCTTGAGGTCAAGCCGCTCGCGCATCTCCCCCGACATCCCGCACAATCAGCCCGATCCCCCTCTTCCCGTCCCCCGCCCGCTCCCCGCGCGAAGGCCCCGATGACGATCTCCTCCCAGCCGCTCCCCGCACGTAAGCCGCAATCCCCGCTTCCGCAACCCGCCGTTGGCACGGCATGGGAAGCCTCTGCGGATGTGACAGCGGTACAACTCCCCGAAATCCGCCCGGGACGACTCCCCCGTCGCGTCCCGGTCCGCCGCCTGCGTCAGATCCTGTGTCTGCTTCCGCTCCTGCTCGTCACCGTGGTCGCGGTGCGGCACCGGTCGGTGCTGGCCGAGGGCTTCGCGCACCTGGGCACCGCCCAGTGGCCATGGCTGCTGGCCGCGGTCGGCGCGACCTGTATGACCTGGGTCGCCGCCGCCTGCACCCGGCAGGGCGCGGTCGTCGAACCGCTGCCCAAACGGCGGCTCCTCGCGACCCAGTTCGCGGCGGGCGCGGCCAACCACCTGCTGCCGACCGGCCTCGGCGCGAGCGCGGTCAACCTGCGGTTCATGACGGTGTGCGGGCTGCCGCTCGCCCGCTCCTCGGCCGCCCTCGCGCTGTACCTGCTGGCGGAGAGCATCGGCCGGGTGGCCCTGCTGGGTGCCCTGTTCCTCGCGTTCCCCGACGCGTTGCGGTTGAGCACCCTGGTTCCGGAGACGGCGTTCGGCCCGCTGCTGGCCGGTGCGGGCGTGGTGCTCGTGGTCGCGGCGGCGGTGGTGGCGCTCGTCCGGCGGGTGCGCTCGGCCCTGCTCTCCTTCCTGCGTACGGCACTCGGCGAGGCGCGCTCGGTGCACACCCGCCCGGCCCGGGCCCTGGCCCTGTGGGGCGGGTCCTTCGCCTTCCCGGCGTTGCAGGCCTCCGTGCTGGTGCTGGTGGGGCAGTCGCTCGGGCTGGACGTGCCACCCGCGCACATGGCGGTGGCCTACCTGGCGGCCACGGTCGCCGTCGCGCTGGTGCCCACCCCGGGCGGGATCGGCTCGGTGGAGGCGGCGCTGGTCGTGGCGCTGGTGGCGGCGGGCGGCCCGGCCGCGGTGGCCACGGCCGTGGTCCTGGCCTTCCGGGTCATCACCGTCTGGCTCCCGCTGCTGCCGGGCGCGGTGACGCTGGGGGCGCTGGTGCGGCTGAAGGTGATCTGACCCGGGTAGCGTGCCGACTCCGTCACGCAGAAGGGACTTCACCACGCCGGTGCGGATCGAGCGTCAGGGACACGTGACCACGGTCGTCCTCTCCCGCCCGGAGGCGCGCAACGCCGTGGACGGCCCGACTGCCACCGAACTCGCCGCCGCCTTCCGGGAGTTCGAGGCGAAAGAGGAGGCCAGGATGGCGGTGCTGTGGGGCGAGGGCGGCACCTTCTGCGCGGGCGCCGACCTCAAGGCGCTGGGCAGCGACCGCGGCAACCGGGCCGAGCCGGACGGCGACGGCCCGATGGGGCCGACCCGGACGCGGCTGTCCAAGCCGGTGATCGCCGCGGTCGCGGGGCACGCCGTGGCCGGGGGTCTGGAACTGGCCCTCTGGTGTGACCTGCGGGTCGCCGAGGAGGACGCCGTGTTCGGCGTGTTCCGCCGCCGCTGGGGCGTGCCGCTGATCGACGGCGGCACCGTACGGCTCCCCCGGCTGATCGGCACCGGCCGCGCCCTCGACCTGATCCTCACGGGACGGCCCGTGCCGGCCGCCGAGGCCACGACATCGGAATCGTCAACCGTGTCGTCCCGGCCGGCCGCCCGCGCCGAGGCCGAGGAACCGGCCGCCGCGATCACCGGGTTCCCGCAGGCGTGCCTGCGCGCCGACCGCGCCTCCGTCCTCGGCCAGGAGGGCCTGGACGAGCCGGCCGCGCTGGGCACCGAGTTCCGGCACGGAAGCGGTGTGCCGGCCGAGAGCATGGAGGGCGCCGCCCGCTTCGCCTCCGGCGCGGGACGGCACGGATCGTTCAAGGACCTGTGAGCGAGGCGGATGCGAGCCAGGCGGATCCGGCGCGCGCGACGGCACGTCATGTGCAGTAACTCACCCCCCGCTCACCCCCGTCTGCGGTACGAAGCCCCGTACGGGATGCGGCAGGATGAACGATTGTGCCGACCCCGGGTCAGGGTGGTCGGGCGCGATCGGACTTCCCCCGAAAACGAGCAGGTGACTACGTGACGAGACTTCACATCCGGCCGTCGACGAAGGCGTTCGCCGCGGTTCTCCGCCCCGGAGGTGACCGGTGAACCGGGCGCTCACGGTGGACGACCTGGTCTTCGCCGGCATCGCCCTGGGCTCGGGCCTGCTGGCGGCCTTCGCGCTGCGCATCCTGCTGCGCTGGCTCGGCGGGCACGCCGACCGCACCCGCTGGAGCGGGGACGACGTCATCGTGCACGCGCTGCGGGCCGTGGTGCCGTGGGCCGCGGTCGTGGGCGGCGTGGCGGGCGCGGCGGCGGTGCTGCCGCTGACCCGGACGGTGCAGCACCACACCAACCAGGTGCTGACCGTGCTGCTCATCTTCGTGGCGACGGTGTCGGCGGCCCGGGTGGTGGCCGGCCTGGTGCGCACCCTCACCCAGTCCCGTTCCGGTGTCGCCGGATCGGCCACGATCTTCGTCAACATCACCCGGATCCTGGTCCTCGCGATCGGCTTCCTGGTGGTGCTCCAGACACTGGGCATCTCCATAGCCCCGATGCTCACGGCCCTGGGCGTCGGCGGTCTGGCGGTCGCGCTGGCACTTCAGGACACGCTCGCCAACCTCTTCGCGGGCATCCACATCCTCGCCTCCAAGACCGTCCAGCCCGGTGACTACATCAAGCTCAGCAGCGGCGAGGAGGGCTACGTCGAGGACATCAACTGGCGGCAGACGACGATCCGCAACCTGTCCAACAACCTCATCGTGCTCCCCAACGGTCAGCTCGCGCAGGCGAACATGACCAACTTCATGCGCCCCGAGGAGCAGCTGACCATCCTGGTGCAGGTCGGGGTGGCCTACGACAGCGACCTGGAGCAGGTGGAGCGCGTGACCAACGAGGTCATCGCCGAGACGATGACCGAGGTCGAGGGCGCCGTGCCGGACCACGAGCCCATCATCCGGTTCCACACCTTCGGCGACTCCCGCATCGGTTTCACCGTCATCCTGGGCGTCGGCGAGTTCAGCGACCAGTACCGGATCAAGCACGAGTTCATCAAGCGCCTGCACAAGCGCTACCGCGCGGAGGGCATCCGCATCCCCGCCCCGGCCCGCACGGTGGCGCTCCAGCAGGGCGCGACCGTCATCCCGCAGCAGCGGACCGGCGCGTTCGAGCCGGGCGACATGACGTCCGCCCGGCTCGACTAGGGCTCGGCCTCTACAGGGTCGCCGAGTTGTCGTGGTGCCCGCTGTCCCTCCGGTTCCGCGGAGCCGCGAGGGACGGCTTCGCGGGCGTCACGGTCCAGTCCGGGTGGCCCGGCATCCTGGGTGTCTTCGTCCCGTACAGCCAGTCCCGCAGGAAGCCCGCGAGGTCCTGTCCGGAGACCTCGGAGGCGACCGCGATGTAGTCCTCCGTGGACGCCGTGGCGTCACGGTGGCGCTCCAGGAACGCGCGCTCGACGGCGCTGAAGGCCGCCTCGCCGATCTGCTGCCGCAGCGCGTACAGGACGAGCACGCCGCCGAGGTAGCGCTGGCTGTCGAAGAGGTTGACCGCGTTCGGGGCCGCGACCGGCCCCGAGGTCTGGCGCCACTGGTCGCCGCGGGCGTACGTGTCCTTCATCCGGGCTTCCATGGTGGTCAGGCCCAGGGAGTCGGCCCAGCCGCGCTCGTAGCGGTACAGCAGCCCGTAGAAGTCGGCATGCCCCTCGTTCAGCCACAGGTCGGCCCAGGTGGCGGGGCTGACGCTGTTGCCGAAGTAGGAGTGGACCAGCTCGTGCATCATGTGCGAGCCGATCTTGCTCTCCTCCTGGAGGAGGTAGTTCGGCTTGTAGAGCGTGAGGGTCTGCGTCTCCAGGCCGGTGAAGTCGAAGGCCTGGGGGTCGTCCGAGTTGCAAGGGAGCAGGCCGTACGTCTCGAAGGGGTACGCCCCGAGCCGCTGCTCGACCCATTCCACCAGGGCCGGGGTGAGCGCCAGGGCGGGCTCCAGGGCGGCGGCGCGGGCGGTGGGGACGACGTCCCGCAGCGGCAGGCCGTGCGGGCCCTGGCGGTCCTTGATCACGTAGTCGCCGACGGTGATCTGCACCACCTCGGTGGCGATCGGCGAGCGGGAACGGTACGTGTACGCCGTCCGGTCGCCGGTCAGCTGCTCGGTGCGCACGAGCCGGCCGCTCGCGACGCCCCGCAGTGCCCCGGGCACGGTCAGGCGGAAGGTGAAATCGGCCTTGTCCGAGGGGTGGTCGTTGCAGGGGAAGACGGTGTGCGCGGAGTCCGGCTGGCAGCACACCGCGAAACCGTCCGGGGTGGCGACCCAGCCGGTGTGCGGCAGGGCACGGCGCGGGTCGGCGGTGTAGTCCACGCAGACCGTGACCCGGGCTTTCGCCGGGAGCGTACGCGCGGGGGTGATCCGCAGCTTTTCGGCCACCTGCTCGAAGCCGGCGGTGCGGCCGCCGACGCGGACGGAACGTATGTCCAGGCCGAGCGCGTCGAGGGAGAGGCGGCTCAGGGGCTGGGTGGTGCGGATCGTCAGGGTCGCGGTGGCCTCGACGAGCCGGGTCGTGGCGTCGTACGCGAAGTCGAGGTGGTAGGCCGAGACGCGGTAGCCGTCGTTGCCGAGGGCGGGGAAGACGGGGTCGCCGAGGGTCTCGGAGCCCGGGGAGGCGTCCGTCCGCCCGGAATTTTTCGAGGTGGCCGCCTGGGCCGGGACCCCCGTGGTCAGAGCCGCCGCCGTGCCGATCAGGGCGGCCGCCGGGGCCGTCACTCTGGTGCGATATCTCATGGTCCGCTTTCGCTCGGACGGCCGGGTGGTCAGGTCCGGCCGTGTCATGGAGTGCGTGATCTCTCTCCATGACAAAGGGGCGGGCCGATCGGTTGCCCGAAACTGGCGGCGGACCCCTGTCGAGACGAGGTCACTCACGAGATATCTTGATGTCGAGCAATGTTGCAGACGTGGAGCGGAGCACCCGGTGACTGACTCGACCATCATCTATACGCACACTGACGAGGCCCCCGCACTGGCGACGTATTCCTTCCTGCCGGTGGTCCGGGCGTACGCCTCGCAGGCGGGTGTCGCTGTGGAGACCCGCGACATCTCGCTGGCCGGGCGCATCATCGCCGTGTTCCCGGAGTACCTGACCGAGGACCAGCGCATCCCGGACGCCCTCGCGGAGCTCGGCGAGCTGGCCAAGACGCCCGCCGCCAACATCATCAAGCTTCCGAACATCTCGGCGTCCATCCCGCAGCTCAAGGCCGCGATCGCCGAGCTGCAGGGCCAGGGCTACGCGCTGCCGGACTACCCGGACGACCCGAAGACCGACGAGGAGCGCGAGATCGGCGCCCGCTACGACAAGATCAAGGGCTCCGCCGTGAACCCGGTCCTGCGTGAGGGCAACTCCGACCGGCGCGCCCCCGCCTCGGTGAAGAACTACGCCAAGTCCCACCCGCACCGCATGGGCGCCTGGACCTCCGAGTCCAAGACCAATGTGGCGACCATGGGCCAGAACGACTTCCGCTCCACCGAGAAGTCCGTGGTGATCGCCGAGGACGGCGCGCTGCGCATCGAGCTCGTCGGCGACGACGGCTCCACCACCGTGCTGCGCGAGTCCGTACCGGTCCTCGCCGGTGAGGTCGTCGACGCCTCCGTGATGCGGGTCGCCGCGCTGCGCGAGTTCCTGACCGCGCAGGTCGCCGAGGCCAAGGCCCAGGGCGTGCTGTTCTCGGTGCACCTGAAGGCGACGATGATGAAGGTCTCCGACCCCATCGTCTTCGGCCACGTGGTGCGCGCCTTCTTCCCGAAGACCTTCGCGCAGTACGGCGACAAGCTCGCCGCGGCCGGTCTGACCCCGAACGACGGTCTGGGCGGCATCTACAAGGGCCTGGAGGCCCTGCCCGAGGGTGCCGAGATCAAGGCCTCCTTCGACGCCGAGCTCGCCGAGGGCCCGGAGCTGGCCATGGTCGACTCCGACAAGGGCATCTCGAACCTGCACGTCCCGTCGGACGTCATCGTCGACGCCTCCATGCCGGCCATGATCCGCACCTCCGGCCACATGTGGGGCCCGGACGGCGAGGAGGCCGACACCCTGGCGGTCCTGCCGGACTCCTCCTACGCGGGTGTCTACCAGGCCGTGATCGAGGACTGCCGGGCCAACGGCGCCTACGACCCGTCCACCATGGGCTCGGTGCCGAACGTCGGTCTGATGGCGCAGAAGGCCGAGGAGTACGGCAGCCACGACAAGACCTTCGAGGTCCCGGTCACGGGCACGGTCCGGCTGGTCGACCAGAACGGCACGGCGCTGATCGAGCAGACGGTCTCGGCCGGTGACATCTTCCGCGCCTGCCAGACCAAGGACGCGCCGATCAAGGACTGGGTGAAGCTGGCCGTCACGCGCGCCCGCGCCACCGGTGACCCGGCGGTGTTCTGGCTGGACGAGACCCGTGCGCACGACGCCAACCTGATCGCCAAGGTCAACGCCTACCTCGCGGAGCACGACACCGAGGGCCTGGACATCCGGATCCTGTCCCCCGTCGAGGCGACGAAGCTGTCGGTGGAGCGCATCCGCCGCGGCGAGAACACGATCTCGGTGACGGGCAACGTCCTGCGTGACTACCTGACCGACCTGTTCCCGATCCTGGAGCTGGGCACCAGCGCCAAGATGCTGTCGGTCGTCCCGCTGATGGCGGGCGGCGGCCTCTTCGAGACGGGCGCCGGTGGCTCCGCCCCGAAGCACGTCCAGCAGCTGGTCAGGGAGAACTACCTGCGCTGGGACAGCCTGGGTGAGTTCTTCGCCCTCGTGCCGTCCTTCGAGCAGCTGGCGAAGGTCACGGGCAACGCCCGCGCCCAGGTCCTGGCCGACACGCTCGACCGCGCCACGGCGACCTTCCTCAACGAGGACAAGTCCCCGACCCGGCGCGTCGGCGGCATCGACAACCGCGGCAGCCACTTCTTCCTGTCCCTCTACTGGGCGCAGGAGCTGGCCAAGCAGACCGACGACGCGGACCTGGCGAAGGCCTTCGCCCCGCTCGCCGAGACGCTCTCGGCCAACGAGCAGAAGATCGTCGACGAGCTGATCGCCGCCCAGGGCAAGCCGGTCGAGATCGGCGGCTACTACCAGCCCGACCCGGCGAAGGCCGCCGAGGCCATGCGCCCGTCCACCACGTGGAACGAGGCCCTGGCGTCCCTGTCCTGACGCCCAGGCCCACAAAGGTCCACTGACTCCGCCCCGACCGGCACCCTGCCCGGCCGGGGCGGAGTTCTGCATGGGTCAGGCCATGCCCCTTCCGCACGCCACCGACCACGCCCCTGGAGCCGCCCCATGACCGACGCCCCGCACTCCTTCGAGCTGCTGGCCGGGGCCGGCCGATCTCCCGTGATCCTGCATGTTCCGCACTCCGCACGTGAGATACCGGCTGACGTGCGCGCGGGGATCGTGCTCGGCGACGAGGAGCTGGAGCGGGAGCTCGGGCACATCACCGACGCGCACACGGCGGAGATCGCCGAGGGGGCGGCCGGGGTCGCGGGGGTGACGCCCTGGCGGTTCGTCAATCGGCTGTCGCGGCTGGTCGTCGACCCGGAGCGGTTTCCGGACGAGCGGGAGGAGATGCGGGCCGTCGGTATGGGCGCGGTGTACACGCGGACCACGCACGGCGAGGTGCTGCGGCCCGAGGGCATCGATCCCGAGCCGCTCGTCGAGCGGTACTTCCGGCCGTACGCGCGGGCGATGACACAGGCCGTGGCGGACCGGCTGGCGGCCACCGGACGGGCCGTGATCATCGATGTGCACTCCTACCCGAGCCGGAGGCTGCCGTACGAACTGCACGGGGACGGTCCCCGGCCCGCGGTCTGCCTCGGCACCGACCCGTTCCACACGCCTCCCGGCCTGCTGGACGCCGCCCGGGAGGCGTTCGGGGAGACAGGGCTCGACAGCCCGTTCAGCGGGACCTATGTCCCCCTGGAGTTCTACGGGAAGCGGCCCGAGGTCGGCGCGCTCATGGTGGAGATCCGCCGCGACACCTACATGACCGAGCCGGGCGGTCCCGCCGGGGCCGGACTGGAGCGGCTGGCCGGTGCGCTGGCCCGTCTCGTCGACGCCGTGTCCCGCTGAGCGCCGGACGTCACCGGCTGGAGCACTCCCGCGCGACAAGCGGCGGGGGCCCGGCGAGGGTGGGGTGCATGACGGAGGAGACCACCACTCTGACCGGCCAGGAACCGCCCCCGGTACGGGACTGGCCCGCCCTCGACCTGGACGGGACGGACTTCGACCCGGTCCTCGCGGAGCTGATGCGCGAGGGGCCGCTGACCCGGATCCGGCTGCCGTTCGGCGAGGGATGGGCATGGCTGGCAACCCGCCACGACGACGTGAAGCTGATCACCAACGATCCGCGGTTCAGCCGCGCGGAGGTGACCGGACGTCAAGTGACGCGGATGGCTCCGCACTTCAAGCCGCGGCCCGGTTCGCTGGCCTTCGCCGACCAGCCCGACCACAACCGGCTGCGCAAGGCGGTCGCCGGGGCCTTCACCGTCAGCGCGATGAAGCGGCTGCGGCCACGCGCGCAGGAGATGCTCGACGAGCTGGTGGAAGGGGTCGTACGGGACGGGCCGCCGGCCGAGCTGATCGAGCGGGTGCTCGAACCGTTCCCGATCGCCCTGGTCAGCGAGGTGATGGGCGTACCCGACGCCGACCGGGAACGGGTGCACACCTGGACCCGGCAGATCATCTCCACCTCGGGCGGGGCCGAGGCCGCCGACCGGGCCAAGAGCGGTCTGTACGGATGGATCACGGAGACGATCCGCTCCCGCGCGGACAGCACCGGCGAGGACGTGTACTCCCTGCTGGGCGCCGCCGTGGCGCGTGGCGACATCAGCGAGACGGAGGCGATCGGCCTCGCCGGTCCGCTCCAGATCGGCGGCGAGGCCGTCACCCACAACTGCGGGCAGATGCTCTGTCTGCTGCTCACCCGGCCCGAGTTGCGGCAGTGGTGGCACGAGCGGCCCGAGGCCCGCGACGCGCTGCTGGACGAGCTGCTGCGCTTCATCCCCCACCGCAGCTCCGTGGGCCTGGCGCGGATCGCCCTGGAGGACGTCGACCTGCACGGACACCGCATCCACGCGGGCGACCCGGTGTACGTCTCCTACCTCGCGGCCAACCGCGACCCGGACGTCTTCCCCGAGCCGGACCGGATCGACCCCGGCCGCGCCCCGAACCCGCACCTGGCCCTCGGCAACGGCCCGCACTACTGCACCGGCGCCGTCCTGGCCCGCCTCCAGACCGAACTCCTGCTCGACACCCTGCTGAACCGGCTCCCGGACCTGCGGCTCGCGGTCCCAGCCGACCAGGTCGAGTGGCGGCGCAGAACGATGATCCGGGGGCCGCGGACACTGCCGTGCACCTGGTGACCGCGCGCGCCGACCATCCGACGCCTCGGGCAGGCGCCCTGCAGTGCTGCATCGCACCTGGGCTCGCCCCGGTGGCCGGCACGCTCGCCAGGTGGGCCACATCCGGGCGGCCGCTGACCTGAGCCCCCGGGTCCCGGCTTGCCTTCTCCGGCGAGCAGCCACTCCGTCACCACCGCACTCCGGCCGGTCCGCCCCAGCAGCTCGCGACTCGGCCCCGTCCGCCGGACCCGGCCGGGCCGAGCAGACGCCCAGCACCCCGTCCCTCAAGCGCGCCCAGCGGCCAGTCACCCAAGCGCGCCCCCAACCAGAGGGCTAAGCCCGCAGCCACTCCGTCACCACGACATCCCCGCCGGTCCGCAGCCGTAGCGCGAACGGGCCGGAGAGTGGTGTGTCGCCGGTGAAGCGGCCCAGGTCGTCGGCCGTGAGCGGGGAGCCGGGGCGGGGGCCGCCCAGGACCTCGATCCGGGCCGGTTGCGGTGGCAGCACCTGGCCCAGGAGTCCCTGTGGGGTCACCTCGACGTCGACGGTTACCTCGCCCGCCCGGAAGGTCAGCATCCGGGGCGCGTCGGTGACGCCCCGGACCGGGAGGGCGTCGACCAGCGAGTCGAAGGTCAGCTCGGCGACCCGGGCGTCGAGGTCGTGTAGCGCGTACGCGTCGACGGCGATCTGCTGGAGTTCCGCAGGCAAGGGGTCCAGGACGGCGGCGGCCTGCCGCAGTTCCTCCTCCAGCAGCCCGGCGTCGAACTCCTCGCCCGTCCAGTCCTCTTCGCCGATCAGGTCGTCGTCGTTCAAGTCGCTCATATCGCCCCCCGTGCCTCGAGCCGGGCCCGCAGACGCCGCAGACAGCGCTGACGCAACGGCCCGATGCTGCCCACCGCGATGCCGAGCGCGGCGGAGACGTCCTGATAGCTGGGCGGTGGCGTGGCCATCAGCACGCGCAGCAACTGCCTGCACCGCTCGCCCAGTTCCTCGAACTCCTGCCACAGCCGCCGTACGCGTTCGCTCTGGGCGGCGGCCTCCTCGGAGTCGAGCAGCGACTGTTCCGGCGTGCCCTCCTCGCTGACCCGGTCCAGGAGCTGTGGATCGTCCGTGAAGGTCAGCCGCTGCGAACTCCGGATGACCTTCAGGCACTCGTTGCGCGCCGTGCTCGCCAGCCACGCGCCCGCCTTGCCGGGTTCACGGATCCGCCCGAGGTGCTGGGCGAAGCGGAACCACGCGGTCTGATACACCTCATGGGCGTCCGCGTCGGAGAGCCGGTGGGCCCTCACCACGGACCACACCAGAGGGCTCAGCCCCTCCACAAGCGCCTTCCAGGCCGCCGCGTCGCCGTCGGCGGCGGCCTGGACGAGCGCGCCGGCATCAGTACGGTCCACGGCAGCCCCACCCCTCGAGTACGGCAGGTCATGGTACGCCGTGGAGGGGGCGGCTTCGGTCCTCACGAGCCGGGGACCAGGCGCATGACCGGGACCGGGCGCCAGGTGGGCGGACGCAGCGCGGGAACGTGCGCCCCGCGCACTTCGGCGAGCCCGGTGTTGGCGGCGAGCAGCTGCTGCCGGGCCGCTCGCGGGTCGGTCTCCTTGTGCGCCGTCATATGGGCGGCGACCATGCCCGCGGTCACGGGGGTGGCGAAGGAGGTGCCGCTCCACTGCGCGTACCCCTCGAACATCACCTGGTCCGGCTTCGCGGCGGCGTTCTCGTCGCTCAGCACTCCGGTGTGGCGGGGGTGCCGGCAGGTGCACCCGTAGCGGAAGCCGTAGCGGCAGGCGTCGTACGTGGAGTGCTGGTACACGTACGGGACGGGTGCCTCGAAGCCGGTGAGGGCGCTGGTGAGGCGCTCGCCGGGGGCGTAGACCCGCACCCAGGGGCCGTGGTTGGTGAAGCAGGCGCCGAACTCGCCGTCGCTGCGCAGGGCGCCGACGGACAGCACGGAGTCCTCCCATCCGGGCAGGTCGGCGTAGGCGGCGGGCCAGAAGGGAGAGGCGCTGCCGTTGTTGCCCGCCGCGGCGACCAGCAGGGTGCGCTGCTCGCGCAGTTCCCGCATGAAGTTCTCCACGCCGAGCAGGCCGTCGGTGCGGCCGTTGGAGGTTCCGGCGGAGAGGCTGAGGACGTCGGGCCAGCCGCCTGCGTCGACCGCCTCGAAGAGCTTCTCGCCGAACTCGGACTCCAGGATGGCGCCCGCGTCGTTGAGGCTCCCGCGCACGGTGATGTCGGTGTTGGGCGCGACGGCGGCGACGAGCCCGGCGATGAACGTGCCGTGGCCGACGTACTGCTGGAGGATGCCCTGGTCGTCACACTCCTGGACCTGGGCGTCGCCGCCGGTGTGGGAGAGCAGGCCGCAGGAGCGGTAGTCCTTCATCAGCCCGGTGTCGACCACGAGGACGCCGACGGCGGTGTCCGGGTCGTAGGCCGTGTCGGCGGGCGCCGGGTTGAGCGGCTCGCTGAGCGGGACGGGGACCGGTTCGTCGCCGGGGCAGGCGTTGACCGCGATGTGGACGACATGGTTGCGGGCGGCCATCCGGTGCCCGGCCCGGTCCTCCCGTTCGCGCACGGACCGCAGCGCCTGGGCGACGGCACGGTCTGCTTCCCGGCCGCCCTCACCGGGGTCGCCGACGCGGATTCGGGTGATGCCGCTGCGGTTGGTCCGCGGGCCTGCCCGGCGGATCTGGTCCTGGTCGAGGTCGGGTGCGGCCGTGAAGTGCGCCCGTACGGTGTCCTCGACGATGCCTGCCTCCTCGCCGTCGCGGACGAGGACGACGCCCTTCTCGTACATGAACTCGGCCGAGTCGTCCGGCCCCATCGCGAGGGGGACGTCCGGCATCGAGCGCTGGATCTGGTCGAACTGCTCGTGGAATCGCTGAGGTGCCATGGCGGGTCCTCCCACTGGGCGACGGCGTCGGTCGGTGCGGCGGAACGGTCCTCGGTACGCGCCGATCCTCCTCGACATGAGCCGCCTGGCAGTCATTTGATACAGCGCCGAACCTGTGGGGTGTGGTCGGGGGCCACTACCATCCGAGGAGTGACAGCGGGAAGCGACTCGGTGGCGGCACTGCTGCCGATGGTGTTCGCCGATCCGGGCGAGGCTCTCGCGAGGGCTCGGGCGCTGCTCGACGCCGATCCCGACCCGGTGCACGCCTCCGTCGCCCATCAGGTGATCGGTATCTGGCAGCGGGACTTCGGCGATCTGCGGCTCGCGCTGAACCATCTGCGGCGCGCCCGGGACTTCGCGGCGCGCGCGGACTCGGCCGACCGGGAGGCGGATGTGCTGGCCACGCTGGGCGTGGCGCTGGTGCACGCCGGGCGTACCCGGGAGGGCCTGGCGGCGTTCGAGCGGGGGGTCGCGCGGGGCGGCGGGCACACGCGGGCGCGGGTGCTGTACCGGCGGGCGTACGTGTGGTGGGTGCTCGGCCGGCATCGTGAGGCGCTGGAGGACGTACGCCGCGCGGTTCCCGTGCTGCGGCAGGCGGAGGACGTGATCTGGACGGCGCGGGCGCTGACCCTGCGGGCGACCGTGCATCTGGCGCTGGGGTCGGTGGAGCGGGCCGAGGCGGACTTCACCGCGGCCGAGGCGCTGTGGGACACGACCGGCCAGGAGCACGACAAGGCCGACGCGGTGGAGAGCCGGGGGCTCGCCGCGTTCCGGTCCGGTGACGTGCCGGTGGCGCTGCGGCTGCTCGACGAGGCGGAGGAGCGGTACGCCCGGCTCGGCACGCCGACGTTCATGCTGAACATCCGGCGCTGCGAGGTGCTGATGGCGGCCGGGCTGGCGCCCGAGGCGCTGGCCGAGGCGGACGCGGCGATCAGCAAACTCGACGGGATCGGCGGGCAGTCCACGCGCAAGGCGGAGCTGCTGCTGGCCGCCGCGCGGGCCGCCCGGCTGGCCGGGGATCCGCACACCGCGATCGCCCGTGCCGCCCTCGCGGTACGGCTGTTCGCCGGGCAGCGGCGCACCTGGTGGGAGACGCACGCCCGGCTGGTGCTGATCGAGGCGCGGCACGCGGCCGGGCGCGGGTCGGGCCGGCTGGTCGCCGACGCCGCCGCGGTGGCGGAGAAGCTGGCCTCGTTCGGGGCGCCGGCCGCGCCGGAGGCGTCGCTGCTGGCGGGCCGGATCGCGCTGGGCCTGGGCTGGACCGCGGACGCGGAGCGGCATCTGGCCGTCGCCGCCCGCAGCAGGCGCGGCGGTCCGCCGCTGGCGCGGATGACGGGCTGGGCGGCGCAGGCGCTGCGGGCGCGGTCCGCCGGGTCGGCCCGGGGGGTGCTGGAGGCCTGCCGGCGGGGTCTGGACGTGCTGGACGACCACCGGATGACGCTGGGCGCCTCGGAGCTCAGGGCGCGCGCCACCGAGCAGGGCGCGGAGCTGGCCGCGCTCGCCCAGCGGGCCAGTCTGGTCTCGGGCGGGCCGCGGCGGCTGCTGGTGTGGAGCGAGCGCTGGCGGGCCACCGTGCTGTCCACGGCGCCGACCCGGCCACCCGCCGATCCGGAACTGCTCAGCGGTATGACCGCGTTCCGCGAGATCGCCTCCCGTGCGGAGGCCGCCCGGATGGAGGGGCGGCCGGTTGTGGCGCTGGAGCGTGAACAGCGGCGCCTGGAGCGGGAGATCCGCTCCCGGACCCTGCACATCCGGGGCGAGGCGCCCGGGGACGGGGACCGCTTCGACGTCGGCAGGCTGCTGGAGCGGCTGGGCGACGAGGTACGGCTGGTGGAGCTCGCCGTGCTCGACGGGCGGGTGCAGGTGCTGCTCTGCGGGCAGGGGCGGGTGCGCAGGTTCGAGGCCGGGCTGCTGGCCGAGGCGGAGACGGAGGCCGAGCACGTACAGGCCGGGCTGCGGCGGCTGGCCCATCCCGGGGCCGAGGCGCGCCTTCCGGTGGTGGAGGCTGCCGGGCGCCGGCTGGAGGAGCTGCTGCTCGGCCCGGCGGCGGCGCAGCTGGGCGGCGGCCCGGTGGTGGTCGTGCCGCCGGGGCGGCTGCACCGGGTGCCGTGGGCGCTGCTGCCGTCGCTGCGGGAGCGGGTGCTCAGCGTGTCGCCGTCGGCGGGGAGTTGGCTGCGTGCCAAGGAGACCGCGCCGCCGCCGGACGGCTGCCATGTGCTGGTGCGCGGCCCAGGCCTGGCGACCGGCGGGGCCGAGGTGCCCGAACTGGCCGGGCGGTACGGCTGCGCGACGGTCCTGGAGGACGGCGAGGCGCGCGTGCCGCGGGTGCTGGAGGAGCTGGACGGGGCCGCGCTGGCCCATATCGCCGCGCACGGCACGTTCCGCGCGGACAGCCCGCTGTTCTCGTCCCTGCGGATGGCCGACGGGCCGATCGTCGTGCACGACTTCGAGCGGCTGGACCGCAGCCCGTACCGGATCATCCTGTCCTGCTGCGACACCGCCCGCCTCGCCTCCGTCGGCGCCGACGAACTGCTCGGCCTGGTCACCGCGTTGCTGCCGCTGGGCACGGCCGGGGTGGTGGCGTGCAGCGCGCCCGTCAACGACGCCGCTGTGGTGCCGCTGATGCTGGCGCTGCACAAGGGCCTCGACGCCGGACTGTCCCTGGCGGAGGCACTGCGCGACGCCCGGTCCGCCCTGCCGGGCGACGCGCTGCACCAGGCCACGGGGTGGGCGTTCTCGGCGTTCGGGGCGGCCTGAGGGCGGGGCTCGCGGGCGGGCTGAGGGCGGGGCTCGCGGGCGGGCTGAAAGGCGGCCTGACCCGTCCCCTGTGCGGGTCAGGCCGCCGGTCTCCGGGTGACTCAGGCCGCCGGTCTCCGGGTGACTCAGGCCGGTTGGGCCTCCGGCACTTCGGTCAGCCATGGCAGGGCGCCGCGGTCGTTCGCGCCGAGCCGGGCGTAGGCGCTGTACAGGTGGTTGCCGACGGTGCGGATCGACAGGGTGAGGCGTTCGGCGATCTGCCGGTTGCTCAGACCCGCCGCCGCGAGGGTGACGATCTGCCGCTGCCGGGCGGTGAGTTCGCCGAGGACCAGCCCGGACAGCGCCGGCGTGCGGGCGCCCTGGCAGCGCCGGGCCAGGGCCACGGCCCGGGTGCGGGAGTGCCGGGCGGCACGCGGATCGCGGTGAGCCCCCACGGCCTGGGCGTGCGCCTCGGCGGCGAACAGCGTGAAGCCGCGCCGCTCCAACTCCTCGGCCACCTCGTCCAGGGCCGGGCCGTCGGCGCGGGTGAGCGCGTCGGCGTGCCGGGCGAAGACGCCGGTGAGCCGGTCGATGACCTTCTCGGGGGCGCCGAGGCGCACGGCGTCGTAGGGGTCGGCGAGATCAGCGAGGACGGTGTCGAGGTCACCCCGGACGTCCACGGTGGGCTCTCCCGACTGGGCGCAGGCGAGGTCGAGTTCGTCCTGGCACGACGCGTCCGAGGGCGTGCCGCGCAGCCCCTCTCGCGCCCAGGCCGCCGCTTCCCGCAACTCCCCGCGCAGCCGGGCGAACCGGGCGCGTACGGCGGCGTATCCGCACGGCAGCGTGCCGCCCTCGGCGACCAGCCACTCCCCCACCGGCGTGGGCACGGCCCGTACGTCCGCTTGCTCGATCCCGTGCGCCAGTGCGGCCGACTCGGCGTCGAGGGCGGCGGCGTACACGTCCGGTGTCCGGGCCAGCCGGCGCGCCCGCAGCCGGCCGGCCGCGGCCCTGAGCACCGGGCCGTGCAGGGGGTGCGCGAGGCGGACGGTGCCCGCGTCGTCGACGCGGATCAGGCCGTCGCACTCCAGTACTTCCAGGGCCCCGATGTCCGCGTCGTCCAGTTGCAGCGGCAGGGGTTCGGCGAAGGCGAGGCGGTCCAGGGTCTCGCGTTCGCGGGGGCAGGCGCGGTCGAGGACGGGGGCGGTGCGCTCCCGCACGGCCGTGGTCAGCGGCACCGGGCCCCGCCACGCGCGTTCGTCGGTGCCCGGGACGTGGGTGAGGCGCCCGCGCACCGCGCCCAGCAGGTCGCGCAGCAGCCGTAGATCGCCCTGGCTCAGTCGGCGCAGCCGGCCGGCGGTGAGCGGGTCGAGAGGACCGGCGCCGGCCGTGAGGAGCTGTGCGATCTCCTCCTCGGCCGGCGGCTCCAGGGCGAGGCGCGGCAGCAGCTCCCCGGCCCACAGCCGGGAGATCGCGCCGGGCACCGGGGCACCGTCCGTGGCGACGACCAGCAGACGGGTGCGGCCCTGTACGGCGAGTTGGTGGACCAGGGCGGCGGAGGCGTCGTCGAGGAGGTGTGCGTCGTCCACGACCAACGTCCGTACGCCTGCCAGGAGCCGGACCGCGCGGTGCAGGGTGACCGTCTCGGGCAGCAGATGGGCGAACGCGGCGAAGGGAAGGGCGCGGCTCTCGGGCGTACCGGCCGCCCGGGCGCAGTCGGTGCCGCGGACCGCCTCGGTGACGAGGCGGGTCTTGCCGCAGCCCGCCGGGCCCGTCACCACGATGCCGCGGCGTCCGCCGGTCAGGGTCCTGCGGACCAGCTCCAGTTCGTCCTCCCGCCCGGCGAACGGCCAGGGCAGCTCCAGGGGTGTCGCGTCCCGCTCGTAAGTCGTCACACAGACATGAGCGCTGCTACTCACTTCTGATACAGGGCGACTTGAGTAGCCCTCGACTCAGGCGCCCGGGGCGGCCCGCGGGGCAGGCTGTGGCCATGACCGCACGCTACTGCTCGCTGGCTCAGGCGCCGGCGCCCGCCTTCGCACCGGGGCTGGCGGCCGAGCGGCTGAGCGCGCTGGCGAGCGGGCGGCGGATGTGGGTCAACGGCACCGTTCTGCACTACTGGTTCTTCGACGGCGACACCGACGCGTCCGTCATCCCCGTGCCGGGGAGGGGGATGACGCGACGCGTGTCGTGGGCCGGCGCCGAGGAACAGCGGGACGTGGTGCGCGCGTGCTTCCAGGAGTGGCAGGACCTCGGCGGCGGGATCTCCTTCGCCGAGGTCGACGACCGCTCGGAGGCCGAGCTGCGCATCGGGTTCCAGCTCGGCGACGGCTCCTGGTCGGCCGTGGGCCGGGACGCGCTCCTGGCCGGCCGCCACGAGCGCACCATGAACTTCGGCTGGGACCTGACCGCGCCCGGGGAGCGCGGGACGGCCCTGCACGAGATCGGGCACGCGCTCGGCATGCTGCACGAGCACCAGAGCCCGTTCGCCGGCATCCACTGGGACGACGAGGCGGTGTACGCCGAACTGGCGGGCCCGCCCCACCACTGGAGCCGGGAGAGGACGCACTACAACATTCTGCGCAAGCTCGACCCGGACGAGGTCAACGGCTCCGTCTGGGACCCGCAGTCGATCATGGAGTACCCGTTCTCGTCGGGGCTGGTCCTGGAGCCGGAGCAGTACCGCGCGGGTCTCAACCCGCCCGGCACCCTGTCCGCCGCCGACAAGGAGTTCGTGCTCCGCTGGTACCCGCCGGCGAACCCTCCCCCCGTCTCGAAAGGGCTCGACCGGGGGGACCCCCATGGACCGTCCGAACTGGTGCCGTTCCGCTCGGCCCCGCTCGGTCTCGGCCCGGGCGAACAGGCCGACTTCGTCGTCGACCCGCCGGAGACCCGCACCTACACGCTGGGCACCTTCGGCGACAGCGACGCCGTCGTCGTGGTCTTCGAGGAGCGGGACGGGGAGCCCCGTTACCTCGCCGGGCAGGACGACGGAGGGACCGCGCAGAACGCCACGATCAGCGCCCGGCTCGTCAAGGGCCGCCGCTACCACGTCCGCGTACGCCTGTACTCCGCCTGGGGTTCCGGCGAGACGGCGGTGATGTGCTGGTGACAGCACCGACGCGCCGCGCGGACACCTGAGCCACAGTCCGGCACCGGGGGAGCGGTCGAGGACGTCGCCCATGGGGGTGGGTGACGTCCTCGACCACGCCATGTCCTGGTTCACGGCCGGGGCGGGGGCGCACGGTCGACGGACGCGGTGCCCTCGAGGGCCTCGCCGGGGGCGGACGCGGGGCGCACCGGCCCCGGCTCCGTGGATCCACCCCAGGGGTGAAGAGCGGGAACTCGCCCCGGGCCGAGGCCCAGTTCGTCCGCTGGCGCACGGGCGCCCGGGAGGCCACGGAGGTCCTGCTGACCTCCGGCCGCCTCACGCCCCTGGGGCGGCACTTCGCCCGGACGATGCTGAACACCCTCGACGGCGTGTGCCGCCTGCCCGTACCGGCCGAGGCCCGGCGCCGGGGGCTGGCCCTGGCGGCGGAGCACCGGGCGGAGTGGGTACGGAGGAACGGCGTGCCGGAGGCGCTGCTGATCTGACGGAGCCTGCTCGTAGCGTGCCCGCGAACGCAGTCGGGTGGGTGGCACGTGCCACCCACCCGATGCATCGGCGTACCCGCAGGACTTCCTCAGGACTGCGGACGGCTGCCGTGGTTCGCGCCGTTCTTGCGGCGGGCCTTCTTCTTGCGACGTCGCTTCGAGGACATCGAACCTCCTCTTTCGTGCTTCTTGGTCACTATCCACCGGATTGTCACATCCGGTGATCACAGAGCGCCTTTCCAGCCGTCGCTACGGCAAACACACGCGATGCGCATGCACATGGGTGGCCTACGTCACGGTGGCGGGTGGGCGGTGCCTGGTCAGTCCGCCCGAACCGGATGCGTGAGGTTGGCTCCGGTCGCCGGATCGAACACATGAGCCTTGGCCATGTCGACGCGCAGCTCTACCGGTTCTCCCTCGCGGGCACGCGTGGCGGCGTCCAGGCGGGCCACGAGGTGACTGGTGTCGGCGCCGGTGTCGCGCAGGCCCGACTCCCTGGCGAGTTCCTCCAGCTCGGCGGTCTTCGCGGGCCCGCCCTCCGCGGCGAAGTAGACATACGCATCGGAGCCCAGCGACTCCAGTACCTCCACGGTGGCGGTGAAGACCGGGCCCCTCCGGTCCCGGTCATATGACAGGGCCACGTCCTCGAATGCCTCCGGTCGCAGCCCGACGATGACCTCGCGGGGCGCGTTCTGTCGTTCCAGCGACTGTCTCGTACGGTCGTCGAGGGTCAGGTCGCCCAGGGGCGAGCGCAGGGCACCGCCCTCCAGAGTGGCGTTCAGGAAGTTCATCGCCGGGGAGCCGATGAACCCCGCGACGAAGATGTTGCGCGGCAGGTCGTACAGCTCGGCCGGTGTGCCGATCTGCTGGACCAGGCCCTGTCTCATGACCACGACGCGGTCGCCCAGCGTCATCGCCTCGGTCTGGTCGTGGGTGACGTACACGGTGGTCGTGCCGAGGCTCCGCTGCAGCCGGGAGATCTGGGTGCGCATCTGTACCCGGAGCTTGGCGTCCAGGTTGGACAGCGGCTCGTCCATCAGGAACGCCTTGGGATCACGGACGATCGCCCGCCCCATGGCCACCCGCTGGCGCTGACCGCCCGAGAGGTTGGCGGGCTTGCGGTCCAGGTGCTCGGTCAGGTCGAGAACGCGGGCGGCATCCGTCACCTTGGCGTCGATGGTGGCCTTGTCCACCTTGGCCAGGCGCAGCGGGAAGCCCATGTTCTCCCGGACGTTCATGTGCGGATACAGGGCGTAGCTCTGGAACACCATGGCGACGTCGCGTTCCTTGGGAGCCAGGTCGTTGACGACCCGGTCTCCGATGCGCAGGGTGCCCTCGGTGATGTCCTCGAGTCCGGCGATCATGTTCAGGGTGGTGGACTTGCCGCAGCCGGACGGACCGACCAGGATCACGAACTCGCCGTCGGCGATGTCGAGGTCCACGTCCTTCACGGCGAGGGACCCGTCGGGAAAGCGCTTGGTGACTCCCTCGAGGATGATCTCGGCCATGGGTGGTGCCTCCTTGCCTTCCCCGTTCAGCCCTTGACTGCCCCGGAGGTCAGTCCGGCGACGATCCGCCGCTGGAAGAGCAGGACGAAAACGATGATCGGGATGGTGATGACCACAGCGGCGGCGGCGATCGACCCGGTGGGCTGCTGGAACTGGGAACTCCCGGTGAAGAACGCGATCGCGGCCGGCACGGTGCGCGCGGACTCGGTGGACGTCAGCGAGATCGCGAACAGGAAGTCGTTCCAGCAGAAGATGAACACGAGAATGGCCGTGGTGAACACGCCGGGCGCGGCCAGCGGCGCGATGACCAGCCGAAAGGCCTGCGCGGGCGTCGCCCCGTCGACCTTGGCGGCCTTCTCCAGATCCCAGGGGATCTCCCGGAAGAACGCCGACAGGGTGTAGATCGCGAGCGGCAGCGAGAAGGTCATGTACGGGATGATCAGCCCGATCCAGGTGTCGAAGATCCCGATGATCCGCTCGATGTTGAACAGCGGTGACACCAGGGAGATCGGCGGGAACATGGCGATCAGCAGTGACATGCCGATGAGTACCCGCTTGCCGGGGAACCGCAGCCGGGCCACCGCGTAGGCGGCCATGGTGCCCAGTGCCACCGCGATCACCGTGGCGATCAGGGCGATACCGATCGAGTTGATCAGCGCGCGGGTGAACTCGGAGGTCTCGAAGATGCCCCGGTAGTTCTCCCAGGTCCAGTCCCTGGGGATGTAGTCGCCGTCCGTGAGGGTGGCGGGGTCCTTGAACGACAGCGCGGCGATCCACCACACCGGGAACAGGGCGTACAGCACCACCACCACGTTCAGGACACCCCATCGGGCGGCATGTGTCTTTCCCGCCGCGGCCATCAGCGCTTCACCTCCGCGCCGGGTGCGGCGGTGCCGAAGAGTTTGACGAAGGTGAAGGCGATGATCCCGACGCAGATGAAGATCAGGACCGAGATCGCCGACCCGATGCCCAGGTTGAGTGCGGTGAACAGGTTGTCGTACCCGAGGATCGACAGCGAGCCGGTCCCCTGGGCGCCGGCGGTCAGGATGTAGATGTTGTCGAAGATCCGGAACGCGTCCAGGGTGCGGAAGAGCAGTGCCACCAGGATGGCCGGCTTCATCAGCGGCAGCATGATCTTGGTGAACCGCTGCCAGGCGGTGGCACCGTCCACCATGGCCGCCCTCAGGGTCTCCTCGGGGACCAGCGCGAGGCCCGCGAGCAGCAGCAGGGCCATGAACGGCGTCGTCTTCCACACCTCGGCGAGGATGATCAGCCAGAGGGCGGGCCACTGCTCGGTCAGCGGAGCCTCCCCGCTGGGCAGCAACCCGGCGAGGTATCCGAGGTCCGGGGTCCAGGCGTACTGCCAGGAGAAGGCCGCGACCACGGTGACGATCCCGTACGGGATGAGGACCGACGTGCGGACGACGCCGCGCCAGAAGATCGTGCGGTGCATCACCAGGGCGAGCCCCATTCCGAGGATGAGCTCGATCGCCACTGACACGGCGGTGATGAACAGCGTGACCCAGAACGCGTCCCACCAGAACGGGGAGGACAGCACCGCCCCGTAGTTGCTCAGGCCCACGAAGTCCGCCTGTCCCGGAAAGCGCAGGTCGTACCGCTGGAGGGACAGATAAATGGCGTACCCGATGGGGTAGGCGGTCACGGCGATCATGACGACGACGGCGGGCGCGCAGAGCAGCCAGCCGAGCCGCCGCTCCTGTCTGGCGCCCGCCGAGAGCGCCGCCCGGTCCGGCGCCTCCTGTTCGTGCTGGTTCACGGGATCACACCCTCGGATCGCAGGGCATCGTCGATCTGCTCCCTGATGGTGTCGACGGAGCTCTCCGGTTTGATCGCGGACGGCGGAGACAGCGTGTGGGAGACCGCGATCGACACGTTCTGGTAGACCGGGGTGATCGGACGGACGCTCGCCGACTCCAGGGCGGCCAGCACGTCCTTGGAGAAGGGGTACTCCTTCATGAACGCGGGCTCGTCGTAGAGGGCGCGCAACGTGGGCGGCAGACCGCCCTCGAGCGCGGCGGTGAGCTGGTTCTCCCGGTTGCGCAGGCACAGCGCCGCCTCGAAGGCCAGGTCGGGGTAGCGCGAGTAGGCGCTCACCGCCAGGTCGATGCCGCCGATGGTGGGCCGTGCCGGGCGGTTCGCGTCGACCCGGGGGTACGGCGCCCAGCGGAAGTTCTTGAACAGCTCGGGGTTGTTCGCCTTCATCGACGGATAGACGAACGGGTAGTTGATCTCGAATGCCGCCACCCCCGACTCCATGGCAAGGCGGTTCTGATCCTCCATCTGATTGGGCAGGGAGGGGTCCGCGGCCGGGGACTTCGCCAGATCGCGCATGATCCCGGCGGCCCGCACGGCAGGAGGGCCGAGGGAGGGCTCGGTCGCGCTCGCGTTGAGGATGGAACCGCCCGCGCTGTTGATCAGTGAGTTGAACCAGACGGTCAGGCCCTCGTACTGGGCGCCCTGGATCTCCACGAAGTGCGGCTTGCCCTGCCGGGCGAGGGCCTCGGCCATGTCCAGCATCTCGGCCCAGGTCCGGGGCGGGGTGGGCACCAGGTCCTTGCGGTACCACAGGAGCTGAGTGTTGGTGTTGTACGGGACGGCGTACAGCTTGCCCTTCCAGGTCGAGGTCTGCAGCGGTACACGCAGGGTGCCCTCGACGGCCTGCCGCTTCGCCGCCCCCGTCCATTCCCGGATCCAGCGCGCCTCGGCGAACTCCGCCGCCCAGGTGACGTCCAGGCCCAGGATGTCGAGCGAGTCGTCCTCGGCGGCGAGCCTGCGGACCATCTGCTGGCGCTGGCCGTCCGCGGCGCGCGGAAGCTTGTTGTAGCTGATCCGGTAGCGGCCGCCCGAGGCCTGGCCGCACCGGTCGGCCGCCTTCTGGAGGGCACCGGAGTCGTCCGGGAAGTTGTACCAGTTGAGGGTGGGCGTGCCGGAGCCCTCGTCACTGCCACAAGCGGCGAGCACGGACGCCAGCAACGGCAGTACGGCGAACGCCCGCAGCCATCGCGTCCCTCTGGGACGTCCCCTCGCGTGCACGCGCTCCACACCTCACTCCTGGACAGTGGCACGGACTCGGACCTCGCAACGTTTCCCTCCCGGCGAACACTAAGGACCACGTAACGCAAGATCAAGGACATATCGCACCGAATCGACCGTCCAGGTGAACCCGAGAGGAACGGTCGGGTCAGGAGGCGATGCATGGAAGGTCGTTCCTGGGGTGCGGTCCGCCCCCATGCCGGCCGCACCTGGGCCGCCCGGACAGGCGAGGAACACTCCGTAGCGCAGTGCAACCGAATGAACACCGAAAGTGAAAGATGGGCGGGTCCGGCCAATCCGACGCGGCAGGGTTTCGAGCGCCCTTGCCCCTACCGCTCCACCGCCGCCCCGCCGTCAGCACACCTCCGCAGCGACACACGCCCTCCTCGGCGAGGGTGGCTCTCGTCAACGCCGCCGCGTGCCTCGTCGGACTCCGAGCAGGCAGGCACTCAGGCCGTCTCAGTTCCCTCGAAGGACAGCACCGCGGCGACGAAGTCAGCCGGCGGCAGGTAGCCGTGGGCTTCAACATAGTGAGCGATCAGCTCAGGCGCGGCGTATGCGACGCCGCGTCCCATCACCCGTATCTCAGCACTCCCCTGAGGCCCATCGAGGAACCCGTCATGCAGACCTGGGGTGCACCAGGGGCAGAGATGAAAGCCTCGGGTCTGTTGGGCCCGGTGGGTGCCGGCCATGGTCTTCAGCCTTTCGGCCAGGCCTGGCGGCGCGGAACCGTTCGTGTACCGCTCGCCCCGGCTGAGCCAGCCCACATTCAGCACCGGGACGCCCTGCCAGAGGCCGGATGCCGACGCATCTCCGTTGTCTCTGTCGTATGTGTAGGGCGTCAGGTCCCCGTAGTACGTCACGGCGACTGTCTTACCAGGCCCCAGCGGGAAGAATGATCAAGGGCCGGTTCCGGATGCCTCCGAAATCGGCCCTCATCTGCGACTCTTACGAGTCGGGACGACAGGATTTGAACCTGCGACCCCTTGACCCCCAGTCAAGTGCGCTACCAAGCTGCGCCACGTCCCGATGCGTCTCGCGCGGGGTGAACCGCGTGATCACGCAGGTCAACCCTACCGCACCCGGGGAGGGGGCTCAGCCTCGCGGCCCTCGGGCCTCACTGAGATCCAGGGGCTCATCCCGGGGGCCGCGGCCGACCTGGGCCCCGGTCCGCCCGGCGAGGCCCGCGGTCGAGACGGCGACGGCGAGGACGGCCCACCAGGGGATCTCCGCCTTGGTCGCGTGTCCGGCGCAGGCCGCGACGGCCAGGAGTGCCGGGACGGCACCCCCGATCAGTCCGGTACGCCGGACGGGTCGGTGCCGCGTCTCGTCCACGTCGTGGTCCCCCTTCGCCTGCGCGATCGCGCGCCCTGGGGAGCTCAACTCCCGGGCATATGCCGCAAACAATACGCTAAGTCGACGGTAACTCCCTACCAGGGCATACGGGTTGAGACAGAGGCCATGTGCCCCTTATTGGCCGATGTCCGTCAACATGGTCAGTGCGCGCCGATCAGCGCCCGGCCCGTGCCGTCCCCGGCCGGCCGGCGCGCACCGCGTATCGCGGCCAGGCCGATGAAGACCATGGAGGACAGGCCCGCCAGCGCGAAGGCGATGAAGCCCCAGTCGCCCTTGTTCGCGGCGAGCAGCTGGCCGCCGAGCCACGGCCCGAAGACGGCGCCGAAGCGGCCCATGCCGGAGGTCCAGCCCACGGCGGTGGCGCGGCTCTGAGGGGCCGAGCGGATGGAGACGGTCGCATAGATCATGGTCTGGGCGCTGTTGAGGAAGACGCCGGTGAGGAAGACGACCGTAAAGGTCAGCGCGAGCGGCATCCGGATGCTGAGCAGGAAGACGCCGACGGCGGTCAGCGCGAACCAGATCGCCGAGATGCGCGGGGCACCGAACCAGTCGGAGGCGCGGCCCGCCACCAGCATGCCGACGATGCCGCCGAGGTTGAACAGGACGACGAAGGTGAGGGCAGAGCCGAGTTCGTAGCCCTCGCCGCGCATCAGGGTGGGCAGCCAGGTGGCGACGCCGTAGACGAGGAGCAGGCCGCCGAAGGACGCGATCCAGTAGAGCAGGGTCTGGATCCACTCGCCGCCGCGGAACAGGTGGGCCAGAGAGGCCCAGCGGGAGGGGGCGGGTGTGCCGTCTCCCGCCTTCGCCGGGGGGAGTTCGACGGCGTAGCGGCTCGCCAGTGCGTGCGCCTCCTCCGTGTGGCCCTTGGCGAGCAGGAAGCCGAGCGACTCGGGCAGGGACTTCGCGAGCACCGGTACGAAGAGCAGCGGGGCGACGCAGACCCAGAAGGCGGCACGCCAGCCGAGCGGCTCGACGACCCACAGGGCCACGTAGGCGGAAAGGATGCCGCCGGCGTGGTGGGCCGTCATCAGCAGGCCGATGGTGAGGGCGCCGCGGCCGCGCGGGGCGTAGTCGGAGACCATGCTGATCGCGGTGGGCAGCAGGCCGCCGAGGCCGACGCCGGCCAGGGTGCGGCCGAGGCCGAACACCGCGATGCCGTTTGCCATCGCGCACAGGCCGGAGGCCAGTGAGAAGAGGGCGACGCAGCCGACCATCAGCTTCTTGCGGCCGATCCGGTCGGCGACCGTGCCCGCGGTGAGGGCGCCGACCAGCATGCCGAAGGTGGCGTAACTGCCGAGGTCTCCGGCCTGGTCCGGCGTGATGCCGAGGGCCCGCTCCGCCAGCATGTGGGGCAGTACCGAGCCGTAGATGAACATGTCCAGGCCGTCGAAGAGGACGGCCAGCCAGCACAGGGCCACGACCAGGAGGGCGAGTCTGCCGCCGCGCATGGTCAGGGAGGGGGAAGAGGGCATCGTTGGTCTACCTCTCGTGTGGAGTCTGTTCCCTCAGGCGATCGGCGGTGTCCCGTGCGTGTGGAAGGACTCGATAGTCTTCAGCCCCCAGGCCTGGCCCTTGGCGCGCTCCGCCTCGGTCCAGGTGATCAGCGGCCAGTCGGGGGCCAGCACCAGGCGGGTGAGCGGGTTGCACAGTTCGACGCGGTTGCCGCCGGGCTCGTAGACGTACAGGAAGAACGTCTGCTGGATGGCGTGCTTGTGCGGGCCCGTCTCGATGAACACGCCGGTGTCGATGGCGAGATCGGCGGCGCGCAGGATGTCCTCGCGGGTGTCGGTGGCGAAGGCGATGTGGTGCAGTCGCCCCGTCGAGCCGGTCCGGTCCTCGGTGTAGACGACGTCATAGGACTTGTCGGTGAAGGTGAGCCAACGGGCCGCGATCCGGCCGGAGTCGAGCCGGATCTGCTCGGTCGGCCGGGCACCGAGGACGTGTTGCTGGAACTCGGCGTTCGCGAGCACGTCGGCGGCGAGGAAGTTGACGTGGTCCAGCCGCCGCACGCCGACCCCGCGGTTGGGCTTGGCCTGCGGCTGGTTCTTCAGCGCGGGTTTCAGCTCGTCGGGAGCCCGGTAGTACTCGCTCTCCCAGTACAGGGCGTGTTCGTGGCCGTCCGGGTCGGTGGTGACGTAGAGCTTGCCGAGGCCTGGTTCGTCCTCGGTCCAGTGGCCGGTGCCGCCGGCCTCCTCGACCGCACGCACGCGGCGGTGCAGCGCCTCCTCGCTGGACGTGCGCAGGGCGAGCCGGCCGAGGCCCGGCCGGTCCCGGGCGGTGAGGACCAGGCTGTGGTGCTCGTAGTCGTCGTAGGTCCGCAGGTGGACCTTGCCGCCCTCCTGGCCGCTGACGGTGAGGCCCAGGTAGTCGGTGAAGAAGGCGACGCTGGCGTCCAGGTCGGGGGTGAAGAGCTGGGTGTGGCCGATGTGGGCGATGTCGCCCAGAGGTGGGGTCGTCATCGGGAATCCTTGAGGGGATGAGCCGGGGCGGGGAACACCGTGCCGTCGAAGATCTTGCGGGCGGTGCGCACCACGGCCGTACGGCGGGCCACGGGCCTGCCCGCGGTGTCGGTGCCGACCGCGCACTCGATGTCCAGGAAGCCGGTGGGGTGTTCGAGGCGCACCCGGTCGCTTCCGGCGGGCAGGTGGGCGAGGTCCGCGCCGACGCCGCCCCTGACGCGCAGTCCGGCGGCGACACCGGCCGCGCCGAGCACGCCGATCGAGGGGTGGCAGCGTACGGGGATGAAGGTGCGGGTGGTGACCGCGCCGCCGTCGCGGGGCGGGGCCAGCAGGGTCAGTTTGGGTACGGTCGTGTCCGCCACGTCGCCGAGCCCCATGAGCCGGCCCGCCTTCAGCCGGATCGCGTGCAGCCGGTCGGTGAGTGCCGTGTTCTCTTCCAGGTCCGCGGGGGTCTCGTAGCCGGTGACGTCGAGGGAGGCGGCCGCCATCAGCACGGTCGGCATGCCGTTGTCCACGCAGGTGACGCGGATGCCGTCGATGTCGTCCCGGGTGTTGCCAGTGGGGAGCAACACGCCGTCGCCGGGCGGGAATTCGAGGGTCACGGGGGCGGCGGTGCCGGGGACGCCGGCGATCTCGGTGTCCCCCGTGTAGTCCACCCGGCCGCCCGGGGTGGCGAAGGCCGCCGTCGCGAGGGCGCCCGAGTTGACCATGCGGATACGGACGACGGTCCGCTCCTCCCCCGCCGGGACCAGCCCGCGTTCGACGGCGAAGGGGCCCACACCGGCCAGGATGTTTCCGCAGTTCTGGCGGTCACTCACTTCCGGTCGGTCGACGGCCACTTGGAGGAACAGGTAGTCGACGTCGGCGCGCGGGTCGGTGGAGGGCGACACCACGGCGACCTTGCTGGTGAGCGGGTGCCCGCCGCCCAGGCCGTCGATCTGCCGTGCGTCGGGGCCGCCCATGACGCGCGGCAGGAGCGCGTCGCGGGCGTCCGGGCCGGCGGGCAGGTCCTCGGCGAGGAAGTAGGCGCCCTTGGAGGTGCCGCCGCGCATCAGCATGCAGCGCACGGTCACGGCCGCTCCCCGGACCGCAGATGGTCCTCGTAGGACGTGTACGTCACGCCGAGCCGCGCGAGCTGCTCGCGCAACCCGTAGCGGTCCAGGCCCAGTTGGCCGTCGAGGAAGGCAGCGCGGGTGGCGGCCTCCTTACGCTCGCGGGCCTCGGAGGCCTCGGCCGTGCGCCGGGCCAGCTCGCGGGGGACGACCACGACGCCGTCGTCGTCGGCGAGGACCACGTCGCCGGGGCGGATCACCTGGCCGCGGATCACGACAGGGACGTTGACCGAACCGCCGGTGGCCTTGACGGTGCCCTGGGCACAGACGGCGGCGGCCCAGGCGGGGAAGCCCAGGGCGCGCAGTTCGGCGGTGTCGCGGATGCCGGCGTTGATGACCAGGCCGCGTACACCCCGCTGGAGCAGAGCGGTGGCGAACAGTTCGCCGAACATGCCGTCGGTGGAGGGCGAGGTGGTGGTCACCACCAGGACGTCGCCCGGGCCGCACTGCTCCACGGCGGCGTGGATCATGAGGTTGTCGCCGGGCCAGCTGAGCACCGTGACGGCGGTGCCCGCGATCCGGGTGTCCCGCTGGACGGGGCGCAGGCCCGGGCCGAGCAGTCCGGTGCGGCCCATGGCCTCGTGCACGGTGGCGACGCCGTACCCGGCGAGGGCCTCGACGTCCTCGGGGTGGGCCCTGGGCGGGCCGGTGACGATGACGCCGCTCATGCCAGCTCCTTCGCGATCTGCGGGTAGGGGCGCATGTAGGCCTCGGCCAGGGTCTGGTGCGGCAGGCCGAGGTTGGGGCCCGCGTTGCGCTTGAGCTGGACGCCGCGGCGGACGGCGAGGTCGGTGTAGTAGTCCCACAGGTGCCGCTGGGCGGCGAGGCACTCCATGGCCTCGCGCTTGGTCTCCCAGACCTCGGTGATGTCGAGCAGCACCTCGGGCCGGAAGCCGCTCATCTCCGGCTGGTGCGGTTCGAAGCAGAAGACCGGCGGGGCGCCGATGATGTCGCCCTCGCCCGGGTAGCCGATGGCCTGGGCGAGGATCCGGGCCTCCAGGGCCATGCGGTGGGCGGCCGGGTGGTCACCGTTGTACGGGTCGTCCGCCGGGTGGGTGAGCACGATGTCGGGCTGGATGTCCCGGTAGAGCGCGACGAGTCGGTCGGTCAGCTCGGGGGTGACGAGGAGCGGGTAGTCACCGGCGTCGAAGAAGCGGACCTCGGCGCTGAGGACGGCGGCGGCCCGCTCGGCCTCCTCGCGGCGTATCGCCTTGATCTCCTCCAGCTTCTTCCCCTCGCGCCAGGCCTTGGCGGACTCGCCGCGCTCGCCGAAGGTCAGGCAGGCGATGGTGACCTTCTCGCCCCGGGAGGCGGCCAGGGCGATGGCGCCGCCCGCCCGCCACACGAAGTCACCCGCGTGCGCGGTGACGACGAGGGTGGACCGTGGTGGGGAGGGGGCGGGCGCGTTGCCGTGGGCCATGCTGCGTCTCCTTGCTGGACAGGGCGCGCCCGCCTCGCGCGTGTGTCAGTCGCGCAGCGCCTCGATCACACTGCCGAGGTGGGCGCGGACGGCCGCCTCGGCCGCCTGCGGGTCCCTGGCCCTGATCGTCTCGATCATGTCCAGGTGCTCGTTCAGGGATTGCTGGGGGCGCCCGGGCCGTAGTGCCAACTGGAAGCGGTGGCGCACCAGTTGGGCGTTGAGCCGCTCCAGCAGCTCCACGGCCGTCCGCTGGCCGGAGAACTCCCGGACACGGGCGTGCAGTTCGTGGTTGAGGTCCGAGTAGGTGACCGGCTCGCCGTCGGCCACGGCCTTGGTCATCGCCGTGCCGAGGGCGGTCAGTTCGGCCAGTTGCTCGTCACTCGCCGCCACGGCCGCCTTCGCCGCGCACAGCCCTTCCAGGGCCATGCGGCACTCGGTGATGGCGACCGCTTCCTCCACGCTCACCACCCGCACCCGCGAACCGCGGTTACGGATCCGCTCGACCAGTCCCTGGGCCTCCAGATCGATCAGTGCCGCCCGGATGCTGGCCCTCGTCACACCGAACTGCTCGGCGAGTTCGTTCTCCACCAGCCGCTGCGCCGGTGCCATCTCGCCGTGCAGGATCGCCTGCCGCAGCTGCGCGAGCGCGTGCTGCTTGGCCTGCTCTCCGGTGCTCGGACGGGCTTGAGTCGGCATGCGTTGCCCTCCCTGAGTGAGTGCCTGTCGAACCTAAATCTAGCCAAACAAGATTGTCAACAATTTCGTCGGCTAGATTGCTCGCAGGTGCTCAGTCAGGGAGGGCTTCGGTGAGTACGGTCGCCAGGGTGAACCTCGTGATGTCGGCGAGATAGCCGTAGTCGAGCGTGTCAGGAGCGTCGGAGGTCCGGTGGTAGTGCGGGTTCCCCTCCCCTTCGTACGCGCCGATCGCCACGTCTCCCCGCGCTTCGAACGGCATGTAGTCACTGGCGAAGATGGGGCCGAGGCGCACCGGCAGCGCCGTGTGGTCCGCCGCCGCCTGCGCCATGACCGCGCCGAAGGCGTGCGAGGCGGCGTCGTTGCCCGGCACGGCGTTCCCCAGGTCGCGCTCCACCGTCACGGTGCCGTCCGCCGGAGGTCTGCCCACCATGTCCAGGTTCACCACCCGGCAGACCGAGGCCCCCGCGGCCTGGAGCGCCGCCGCGTACGCCGTGGCGCCCCACAATCCCTGCTCCTCGCCGGAGAAGGCCACGAATTGGACCGTGCCGTCCAGGGCGACCGGGGCGAGCAGGCGGGCGATCTCGAGGGTCGCGGCCACCCCGCTGGCGTTGTCGTCCGCGCCCGGCGCTCGGGCCGCGGCGTCGTCCGGGTCCTGCATGCGGCAGTCGTAGTGGGCGCACAGGATGATGACGGGCCCGTCGGCCGCTGTGCCGGGCTTGGTGCAGATCACGTTGTCGGCGCTGTGACCGGCGTTGGTCCAGGTGCGTCTGGTCACCTCCGGGTATCCCGCCGCCGACAGCCGGTCCACGACCTCGTCGGCGGCCGGTCCGATGAACGGCGAGAAGGTGTGCCGCGTCGGGAAGTTCGCCAGTGCCTCCACGGTGTCGCGCAGCGCGTCCGCCGACACCGACGCGACGAGCGGGGCGATCGACTCGTCCGCCCGCTTGCCCGTCACGCCGCGTTCCGCCGGCACGAAGGGTTCGGCGGGGCTGGGCGGATGGCCCTTGAGCGGTGGCGCGAGCGGCAGGCCCTCGAGCACGTCGCGGTCCATCTTCTGCCTCCTCAGCCGGTGTGGAGGGCGGGCCGGCAGTAGGCACAGCCGGTGTAGCCGCGGGCGAGCGCGTCCTCGGCGCGCAGGAAGGGCACCTTGCTGCCGGCGCCGAGCCTGGACCAGTGCGGGCAGGTGGAGACGTGCAGTTCGCCGCTGCGCGGGTTGCCGAAGAAGAAGTCCTCCAGTTCCTTCACGGCCGTGATCTGGATGGTCATCCGCCCCGCGATCTGCCCGTCCTGGTACTGGGCGGCCACGAACGGATAGAGCCGGAGGTGCTCCGCGTGCTGGGAGAAGTCGATCGTGATGTCGGCCGCCACCCGGTCGTCGGGCTCCAGCGTGAACCCGTCGACGACGGCGGTTCCGCCTCCGGGCATCTCCAGAGTGGAGCGGACCGCGCCCGTCTCGGTCACGGTGCAGCCGGTCAGCTCCGCGTCCCGCGTGACGCGGGTCAGCGTGCGGATCGAGACCCGGCTGTCGTCCGGCAGGGCGGTCGCGTCCAGGTGCCAGGAACCGGTGGTCCGGGTGAGGCCGCCGCGCAGCGTGATCGACATGTGCGTCTTGCCGCCCGGTGTGACCAGCTGCGGCGCCACGTTCCGCTGCGCCACGTTGTTGTCGAACCGCACCAGGTGCCCGTGCGGCACCGGCCCGTTGAGGGTGGCGGTGATGGCGGGGTCGGGGGCTCCGTGCACGACGGCGACCAGGCATTCGTGGTCGGCGATCCGCGGGGTCCACACGAGCGGTCCCACCCGCACCGCCCCGCCGGCGGGGATCGGCTGGTCGATCACCACCGTGCCCAGCGACCGGAAGTGCGTCGGCCAGAGCATCCCCGTGCCCGGATCGCACCGGAACGCCTCCACCTGGAACGCTCCGCTCGCGGCCTCCTGGGTCCCTCGGTTGTGCACTCGCACATAGAGGAAGTTGGGCCGGTCGTTGACGGGCGGCTCGTGGCCGAGCTCGGGATTGTCGCCCGTACTGATGTCGTTGTTGCGGACCCAGATGTCCGGCGACTCCCAGAACGGGTTCCCGCTCGGCACTGTGCCGAGGTCGGCGGGGTTGTCGCCGATGTAGACGTCCACCGGCCGCGGCGCCCACAGTCCCTGGTTCACGAAGGCCTCGTCCATGACCTTGCTGTAGAGGCCGCCGGTGAGCGTCGAGTCGGCGGTGATGCAGCCCCGGGCCATGCTCACGGCATGGCCGCGGGCCGAGGAGGTGTCGTCCGGCACGATGAGCAGCATCTCCAGCATCGTCCTGTTGATCGCGTCGGCCGCCGCGATCCGTACGGCGGGATCGGGCGAGTCGCCACCCATGCCCAGGTAGCACCGCCACAGCGCCGTGCCGAGCATCGAGTTGCGCAGGTTGACGCCGAAGCCGTTGAACGCCGGAGCGTCGAAGCGCTGGGGGACATCGAGCCGTCGCTCGGTGCTCCACCGGTCGGTCGCGTTGTTGTCGAAGGGGAACGTCTCGGTGCGCCGGTGCCCGTCGGGGTTGAACCGGTCGCGGTAGATCGCGGGCAGAGCGTCGCAGACGCTGTGCTCGTACGAGCCGGAGCCGCCGTGCTGGGCGTCGAGCCAGTCGAACACGCCGTGGGTGTACTCGTGGCCGATGACACCGAGGTCGCCCGCGTCGGGTGCGCCGCCCTCGCCGAAGCGGATCCGCGGAGGCGACAACGTGCCGTGCCATTCGCTCTGGTCCTGGCCGTCATAGGCCTGGGCGTCGACCTCGACCTTGGCCATGTTGGTGTTGAGCGTCGTATTGCCCAGGGTGCGCAGATAGCGCGCGAAGGAATCGAGCCAGTAGTAGGCGTTGGCGCTCAGGAAGGCGCGGTCGGCGGGGTAGGGCCGGTACGTGAAGTCCGGCGACGTCTCCTCCGGCTGGGGGAAGGCCGGGGTGTCCCAGTCGGTGCACCGGAACCAGTCCCCGTCGAGCCGGAACCTGCCCCCGGCGGCCGGAGCGACCTCCGCCTGGACGTCCCGGCAGGAGGTGTCGAGGGTGGCCGCGCTGGAACCGCCGTGCACGGTGGCGTCGTCGGACGCGGTCACGGGGTCGGGCATGAAGACTCTGAGGCCGGCCGTCACGTATTTCCCCGCGAGGGCGAGCCAGAGCAGCTTCCCGGAGACGGCGTCCACGACGACCCGGAAATGTTCGAAGGGGCCGGTGGTCTCGACGAGCAGATCGTGGACGAGATGGAGGGCGCCGTCGGACTTCTGCCCCTTTTTCAGCAAGGCGACCGTCGCGCTGGGATAGTCGCTCTCCGGCAACGGGGGCCTGGCCGTGTCCCGCAGGTACACCAGCTCGTCCCTGACGATTCCGGCGGACGCGTAATCGCCCTGGAACGGCGCGAGGGCGTTCTTCCGCACGGCGTCGAGCGGCTGGGCCGTACCGGGGTCGGGGGCATCCGTGACATCGACCTCCGCCGTGTGATCGACCTGGATGACGGCGCCCTGGTTCACATCGGCCACGGCCTGAACGGTGGCGCCCACGATCGGCAGGTCGTGGTGGAACTGCTGGTAGCGCACGCGCAGTGTGGCCGCGCCTTCGGCGGAGTCCACCTCCCGCAGGTCGATGCGCTCGGTCCTGAGGTCATGGGAGCGCGCCCTCATGAAACGGTCGATGGCCTTTCGAGCCGTCGGCGCGCGAGTCAGGGTCGCCCCGGGGTCCACGTACGTCCGCAGAACACCGTCGGCGTCCGCGTGTTCACCCACATCCGGAACCATTCTTAGCGGCTTGTGGGCCTCCGGGCCCGGCATGTTCCTCTGCTGTCCGGCGTGATGCGCATTCATGAGATGCCTCCTCCAGCGAATGTGGAGGGAAAGAGAAGAAAACGCCAAGCCGCCTTGGCACTCTCGGATTTGGGGGTGTCGGGATAAATTCTAGTCCCGCCCGCCGGGGGCGGCGACTTGGGAAATCCCGCCGGAATCAGCCTCGTTGAAAACGAAACGTCGTCCCGCGGACTTCCAGCGTCGGCGTCGCGAGGTGCACGCGCCCCTCTCCCCCGGGTCGTTCGAAACGGTCGAGGAGGAAGCGGGCGGCGCGGCGGCCGACCTCGTGGCCGGCGTTGTCGACGGTGGTGAGCCACAGATGGCGCAACCGGGAGATGCTCGTGTTGTCGTAGCCGACGAGGGACACGTCGTGCGGGACACGCAGGCCGAGTTCCTCCGCCGCCGAGAGGGCGCCGACGCAGGTGATGTCGTTGACGGCGAAGACGGCCGTGGGCCGGTCGGGGCGGTTGAGGAGGCGGACGGCCGCGCGGTAGCCGCCCTCCTCGGTCATGTCACCGGTCTCGACGACGGCCCGGTCCGCCAGGCCGTGCTCCCGCATCGTCGCCTCGAAGCTGCGGCGGCGCAGTTCGCCGACGGCGCCGTAGCCGGCGAGGTGTGCGACGCGGCGGTGGCCGAGGCCGATGAGGTGCTCGGTGACCAGCCGGGCGCCCTTCTCGTCGTCGCCCGCGACCTGGTCCACCCCGGGCGGCACCGGCTCACGGGCGCCCGCCAGGACGACCGGCATCCGCGCGGCGACCGCGCCGAGGGCCGCCGGGTCGGGCAGGGTGCCGACCACGACCAGCCCGTCGACGCGCAGGTCCAGCAGCGGGTCGGCCGGGTCCTGGCCGGTGCGGCGGTTGAGGCGCGCGTCGGCCAGCAGCATGTGCAGACCGTGGGCGTGCAGCAGGGAGTTCAGGCCGTCGAGGAGATCGACGAACCAGGGGTTGCGCAGGTCGTTGAGGAGGACACCGACCGTGCGGGTGCGCTGTTCGCTGAGGCTGCGGGCGGCGGCGTTGGGCCGGTAGCCGAGCTCCCGGGCGGCCCGGAGCACGGCGTCCCGCTTCTCGGGGCGCACCTGGTCGGAGCCGCGCAGCACCAGGGAGACCAGCGACTTGGAGACGCCGGCCCGTTCGGCCACGTCACGGATCGTCGGCGGTCTCATGGGATGGACCGTTCCATGTAGGTCACCGGCTTGTCAAAGGGTTGACAGGCACGGGAAACCGCGCTCAGGGTGGGCTGGACAGGTTCTGGAACGGTCCAAAGAGGGGCTCTCATGGTGGACACGCTCGGCGTCGCCGTCATCGGATTCGGCTGGATGGGGCGGGTGCACACCCAGGCGTACGCGCGTGTGCGGCACCACTTTCCGCAGTTGCCCCTCGTCCCGGAGCTGGTGACGGTCGCCGAGGAGGTGCCGGGCCGGGCCGAGGAGGCCGCCGCGCAGTTCGGGTTCGCCTCGACGACGCGTGACTGGCGCGAGGTGGTCGCCGACCCGCGGGTCGAGGCGGTCAGCATCACCGCGCCGAACTTCCTGCACCGCGAGATCGGCGTGGCCATGGCCGAGGCGGGCAAGCACATCTGGATCGAGAAGCCGGTGGGGCTGACCGCCGAGGACGCCGGCGCCGTGGCGGACGCGGTGGCCGAGGCGGGCGTGCGGGGCACCGTCGGCTTCAACTACCGCAACGCGCCCGCCGTCGAAGCGGCCCGCGAGCTGATCGCCTCCGGGGAGATCGGCACGGTCACGCATGTCCGCATCCGGTTGTTCAGCGACTACGCGGCTCATCCCGAGGGGGCGCTGACCTGGCGGTACGAGCGGGAGCGGGGCGGCAGCGGGGTGCTGGGCGACCTGGCCTCGCACGGCACCGACCTGGCCCGGCATCTGCTCGGCGACATCACCTCCCTCACCGCCGACACCGCGATCTTCCTGCCCGAGCGGGCCCGCCCGACCGGCGCCACGGCCGGCCACAGCCGCGCCTCCGGCGGGGAACTCGGCCCCGTCGAGAACGAGGACTACGTCAGCTGCCTGCTGCGCTTCGCCTCCGGGGCGCGCGGTGTCCTGGAGGCCTGCCGGGTCTCGGTCGGCGAGCAGAACAACTACGGCTTCGAGGTGCACGGCACGAAGGGCGCGGTGTTCTGGGACTTCCGCCGCATGAACGAACTGGGCATCAGCCGCGGCACGACGTACCAGGACCAGTCCGTCACCACGGTGTACGTGGGCCCGGGCCACGGCGAGTTCGGCGCGTTCCAGCCCGGTGCGGCGAACTCGATGGGGTACGACGACCTGAAGGTCATCGAGGCGTACCGCTTCCTGCGCTCCATCGCGGAGGGCACCCCGCACGGGGCCACGCTCAAGGACGCCGTGCACAGTGCGGCAGCGCTGGACGCGATGGCGCGGTCGGTGGCCAGTGGTGCGTGGGCGGACGTGTCCGCGGGGGCATGACGTCTCACGCCTGCTTCTGGAGGCGGCGGCCGAGGAAGAACCTCACCGGGACGAGGACGAGCCACAGCCACATGGCGTGCGATCCCACCACCAGGGCCAGCGGGACGGTCACGGCGAACACCGCCACCATCGTGGCGCTGTCGAGGAGGTAGAGCGTGGTTCCGGCCTCCGATGGGGTGCCGTGGCGAAGCCAGGGGCGTTTGGCCAGGACGGCGGCCAGCGCCAGGTGGCCGGCGCCCATCGCGGCGACCGCCGCCCCGTAGACGGCGACCGAGACGGGCTCGTCGCCGTACTCCGCGAGCAGCCTGGTCGGGAAGGGCACCAGGGCCGCGACACCCAGTCCGGCGATGCACAGGGTGATCACCTGTCCGTCGACCTCCCGCACATCACGGAAGATCCTGCGATGGTCGTGCCAGAAGCTGCCGAGCACCGTGACGCTGAGCACGTAGGCCCCGAGATCCGGGAGCAGCCGGCGCAGCGCCTGGTCGTACTGGTCCGCGTCCAGTCCCCGCGGTACGTAGAGGTCCAGGACCAGCAGCGTGATGGCGATGGCGAACACACCGTCGGCGAGCGTCAGCAACCGGTCGGGCCCGCCGTCCGGGCGTGATGTCCACATGGGCACGACGGTAAGGGCCGCGCCGCGACACGTTCGGCATCCACGCCCGGCCACGTACCGGCCTCACCCCACCTCACACACCCGGGGCCTGCGGCGGCATGTTGTACGGCGTCACCACCTGGATCGCCGACGGCAGGGTCGGTCCCGCCGGCGGCAGCGCGTCGTGCGCCCGCATGAGGGTGTGGCAGGCCTCGCGTACGTCCTGGCGCAGGTCGTGGTGGAGCACGGCGGACAGGCGGTGCTCGCGCAGCAGCCGGGTGTTGTCGTGGTCGAGGTCGTGCGCGACGAACACGGCGCACTCGCGGCCGAGGTCCTCGAACGCCCTGAGCGTGGCGATGTTGCCGCCGCCGATCGAGTACACCGCGCGGATCTCCGGGTCGCGTTCCAGCGCGGCCCGCACGAGGTCGTACTGGGTGGCGTCCAGGCCCTGCCCCTCGGCGATCTCGACCAGCGTGCGCTCGGGGTGCCGGGCGCGCATCCCGCCGCGGAAGCCCATCTCGCGCTCCTCCTCGTTGCGGAAGAAGCCGCTGCTGAGGCTGGTGAGGATGTTGCCCGGCCGGTCGCCGAGCCACTGTCCCATCAGATACGCGGCCGTCGCCCCCGCCGCCCGGTCGTCGATGCCGACATAGGCGCGGCGGGCGCTGGCGGGCAGGTCGGTCACCAGGGTCACGACCGGGATGCCGGCGGCTTCGAGCCGGCCGACGGCGGCGGTGACCTCGGGGACGTCCGGGGCCTTGAGGATCACGCCCTGCGAGCCGCGCCGGGCGATCCGGTCCAGGGTGCGCACCAGTTCCCCGACCGGGCCGGTCTCGCGGAAGTGGAAGCGGGAGCGCAGCACCGCCGGATGCAGGGACGGCAGCTCGGCCTCCAGGGCGGCGCGGATCGCCGTGGTGAAGCGCTCGGGTGCCTGCATCACGATGTCGACCATGAACGTCCGGCCGACGAGCCGGACCTGCGTGCGCTGCCGGTCCAGGTCGGCTATCGCCCGGCGCACCTCGCGTGCGGTGCTCTCCCGCACCCCGCCCCGGCCGTTGAGCACCCGGTCGACGGTCGCCTCGCTCAGTCCCGCCTGACGAGCGATCTCCCGGATCGGGAAGGGGTGGCCCATGCGCCGGCTCCTTGAGGGGTTTTTGATGGCTGCCTGCTGGTTGTTCGAGGGGTTTGTACTGACAAGAATGACAGGGCTGCGTCGCTCTGTGACCCCGAAGGGACGACGATGTCCTTCACTTCCGTACACCACCGTGCCTGGCTGTCCGAGCAGGACTGCGATCTCGACGCGTTCCGCGCGCTGGTCGAGCAGGAGACGGACCCCGCCGACTATCCGCACGCCTCCGCCGTGGAGCGGAACGTGCCGGTCTACGACACCGGTCTGCTGGAGGGCGACCGGGTGGTCCAGGCCGAGCTGTCCCGGGCGCTCGCCGACGGTCCCGGCATCGTCGTCTTCCGCGGTGCCTTTCCCGACCCGGACGTCGTGGACCGGGCCACCGCCGTGTTCGACGCCCTGATCGCCGAGCAGCGCGCCTCGGGCGCGACGGCCGGTGACCACTTCGCGAAGCCGGGCGCCAACGACCGGGTGTGGAACGCGCTGGAGAAGGCGGCCCTGTACGACGCGGAGACCTTCGCCGACTACTACGCCAACGAGGTGCTCGCGCTGGTCGCCACGGCCTGGCTGGGCCCCGGCTACCAGGTCACCTCCCAGCTCAACGTGGTCAACCCGGGCGGCGCCGCGCAGAGCGCGCACCGCGACTACCACCTGGGCTTCCTGTCCAACGAGGTCGCCGCCGCCTACCCCGCGCACGTGCACCGCCTCTCCCCCGTGCTGACCCTCCAGGGCGCGGTCGCGCACTGCGACATGCCGGTGGAGTCCGGACCGACGATGTACCTGCCGCACTCGCAGAAGTACGAGCCGGGCTATCTCGCCTGGCGGCTTCCGCGGTTCCGGGCGTACTTCGAGGCGCACCAGGTGCAGCTGCCGCTCGCGAAGGGCGACGCGGTCTTCTTCAACCCGGCCCTCTTCCACGCCGCCGGCACCAACCGCTCGGCGGACATCCGGCGTATGGCCAACCTACTGCAGGTGTCGTCCGCGTTCGGGCGCGCGATGGAGACGGTGGACCGGGAGGCCGTGGCGAACGCGGTCTACCCGGCGCTGCTCGAGCGCCGGGCCGAGGGCGCCGACCAGGCGTGGCTGGACCGGGTGATCGCGGCGAGCGCCGAGGGCTACCCCTTCCCCACCAACCTCGACAGCGACCCGCCGGTCGACGGCCTGGCCCCGCCCTCGCAGGCGGATCTGCTGCGGCGGGCGCTGCGCGAGAAGTGGACCCCGGAGGTGCTCCGTGCGGAGCTGCGGGCCGGTACCGAACGGCGCGAGAGCTAGTGCCCCGGCTCTGGAGAGCCGGCGAAAGAGATTCAGAGAGCTTCAGAGAGCTGAGGGACTTCATGGGACTTCTGGACGACCGGATCGTCCTGGTCAACGGCGGCAGCCAGGGCGTCGGCGCCGCAGTAGCGCGGGCCGCGGTCCGCGAGGGGGCGGTCGTGGCCGTCACCGGGCGGCGCCCCGAGCCCGGCGAGGCCTTGGTGGAGGAGCTGATCGCCGGAGGCGGCAAGGCCCTGTACATACGGGCCGATCTGTCGGACGCCGAGCAGGCGAAGGCCTCCGTGGCCCGGGTCGTCCAGGCGTACGGCCGCGTCGACTGCCTCGTGAACTCCGCCGGGCTGACCTCCCGCGGAACGCTGCTGGACACCACGCCCGAGCTGTTCGACCAGCACATCGGGATCAACCTCAAGGGACCGTTCTTCGCCATGCAGGCGGCGGTCGCGGACATGGTGGCGCGCGAGGCGCCCGGCACGGTCGTCAACATCATCACGTCGTCGGCGCACGGCGGGCAGCCGTTCCTCGCGCCGTACGTCGCGGCGAAGGCGGGGCTGATCGGGCTGACCCGCAACGCCGCGCACGCGCACCGGTGGGACCGGGTCCGGATCAACGGGCTGAACATCGGCTGGACCGCGACCGAGGGCGAGGACGCGACGCAGCGGGCGTTCCACGGAGCTGGGGACGACTGGCGTGAGCAGGCCGCGGAGAAGCTGCCGATGGGCAAGCTGGGCCAGCCGGACGAGATCGCCGACTTCGTGGTCCTGCTGTTGTCGGACCGGTCCGGGGTGGTCACCGGGTCGATCATCGATTGGGATCAGAACGTGCTCGGTGGGCTCGACTGAGGATGTGCCGCGTTCTGTGATTGGCCGTGTGCGGCGCCGCGGTGGCTGGTCGCGCAGTTCCCCGCGCCCCTGAGGGGGCGCACCAACCCTGCAACAAGGAGCAACACCCCATGCGTATCGGAATCCTCGGCCTCGGCCGTATCGGCGCCTTCCACGCCGAGACCCTGTCCGGGCTCGACGCCGTCGAGTCGCTCGTCGTCACCGACCCGTTCGCGGGTGCCGCCAAGGCCGCGGCCGAGCGGTTCGGCGCCGAGGTCGTGGACTCGCCCGAGGCCCTGCTGGCCGCCGGCGTGGACGGCATCGTCGTCGCGGCGGCGACCGACGCCCACCCGGCGCTGATCCTGGCCGGGGTCGAGGCCGGGGTCCCCGTCTTCTGCGAGAAGCCCGTCGCCAAGACCATGAGCGAGGGCGTCGAGGTCCTCAAGGCCGTCCGGGGCAGGGACGTGCCGATCCAGATCGGCTACAACCGCCGCTTCGACGCCGGGTTCGTCAACGCCCGCGCCGCCGTGCAGAGCGGTGAGCTCGGCACGCTGCACACCGTGCGCTCGACCACGCTGGACCCGGCGCCGCCGCCGGCCGCGTACATCGCCGCCTCCGGCGGCATCTTCCGCGACTGCTCGGTGCACGACTTCGACATCATCCGCTGGGTGACCGGCCGTGAGGTGACGGAGGTGTACGCCGTCGGCGGCAACCGCGGCGCCGACTTCATCAAGGAGGCCGGCGACGCCGACACCACCGGCGCGATCCTCACCCTCGACGACGGCACGATCGCCGTGGTCTCCAACTCCCGCCACAACGCCCGTGGTTACGACGTCCGCATGGAGATCCACGGCTTCACGGACTCCATCGCCGTCGGCCTGGAGGACAAGCTGCCGCTGCGCTCGGTCGAGCCGGGCGTGACCTTCCCCGCGGGCACCCCGCACGACTTCTTCATGGACCGCTTCACCGAGGCCTACCGCGCCGAACTGACCGCTTTCACCGAGGTCGTCGCCGGCGCCCGCCCCTCCCCCTGCACGATCGAGGACGCCCTGGAAGCGGGCTGGATCGCCGACGCGTGCACCCTGTCGCTGCACGAGCACCGTCCCGTGACCATCGAGGAGGTGCGGGCGGTCTGACGTTCCGCTCAGGGGGGCGGGCCCTGGCACCCGCGGCTCACGGAGCGCGCCAGACGTTGGCGAACGCCTCGTCCTCGATGGCCCGTCGACGGCGGACGGCGCCCAGTTCCGCCACGGCGTCGGCCACCGCGGCGAACACGGCCTGGGCCGCGTCGTCGGGCAACGGAAGGTCCTCGGGTACCTCGTCGCGCGCTCCGACGGCCGCCGCGAGTGTGGTGAGCACCGGCTCGTCGGTCGCCCGGCGGTGCCGGGCGCGCTGCCGGGCAGGGGACTCGACCGGCGTCGGCATGGTGCCGCGGAAGCGGATCCAGGAGGCTCGCGGCCGTGAGAGGAGCCCCTCTTCCTCGAGGACGGTCAGGTACTCCTGGGCCAGTCCACGGCCCCTGCGCCACAGCCAGTCCTCGATCGGCTCGTACGGCTTGTCACGCACCAGCGCCGTCGCGGCCTGCTCCAGCAGCGGGTCGTCGAGGGGCGGCGCCGGGCGGGACACGATGCGGTCGGCGTCCAGCGTCACCACCTCGGCACCGAGCAAGTCGATCACCTCGGCCCCGGCCAGCCCGAGCGACAGGTCACCCTGCGTCACCGGCCGGCCGGCGGCCGCGTCCATCGCCACGATCATCAAGTCGCGTGCTGTACTCATCACCGCTCCCCTCGGAGGCACTGATCACGCTACGCCGCGACCGCCCGCAGGGCGACCAGGATCCGTACCACGCGAGGCCACAACGAGGAGGAATGGCAGGCATGAGCGAACCAGACCGGGAACCCCTGCGCATAGGACTGCTGGGAGCCGCGCGGATCACCGAACGCTCCCTGATCGATCCGGCCCGGGCGACCGGCCACCGGCTCGTCGCGGTGGCCGCCCGCGACCGTGCCCGCGCCGAGGCGTTCGCCTCCGAGCACGGTGTGGAGCGGGTGGCGGGGTCGTACGCCGAGCTGGTGGCCGATCCCGAGATCGACGTCGTCTACAACCCGCTCGCCAACGGCCTGCACGGCCCGTGGAACCTGGCCGCGCTGGCGGCGGGCAAGCACGTCCTGTCGGAGAAGCCGTCGGCGAGCAACGCGCAGGAGGCGGCGGAGGTACGGCAGGCCGCCCAGAAGGCCGGGACGGTCTTCATGGAGGCCTTCCACTACCTCTTCCACCCGGTCACCCGCCGCCTGCACGAGCTGCTGGACTCGGGTGAACTCGGCGAACTGCGGCACGTCGAGGCCATGGTCGCCATCGCCGCGCCGCCGGACACCGACCCGCGCTGGTCGCTGCCGCTGGCCGGCGGCGCCCTGATGGACCTGGGCTGCTACGGCCTGCACGCGCTGCGGATGCTGGCCCCCTGGGCGGGCGGCGCACCGCGCCTGGCCGGGGCCCGGGGCGGGGAGCGGGCCGGCGCGCCCGGGGTCGACGAGTGGCTGGACGCCGATCTGGAGTTCCCCGGCGGTGCCACGGGCTCCGCCCGCTGTCACATGGCGTACGACGGGCTGGAGATGAGCATCCGGATCGTCGGCTCCCGGGGCGAGGCGACGGCCCCGAACTTCGTGCTGCCGCAGCTGGACGACCGGATCGTGGTCCTCACCCCGGAGGGCGAGCGCACGGAACGGCTCGGGACGCGCTCGTCGTACACCTACCAGCTGGAGGCGTTCGCCGCCCGGGTGCGGGAGGGCGCTCCGCTGCCGCTGGACGCGGACGACGCGGTGACGACCATGGAGCTCATCGACGCCAGTTACCAGGAGGCCGGGTTCGCGCCCCGGCCTCGGACCAGGATCTGAAACAGGCCCGGGGGGGCACCCCCCGGGCCTGTTCACACGTACAGCTCGGGTCTCTCCACCAGCTCGACCTCCACCCGCCCGCCGTCCTCCAGCGCCCGTACACCCGCCTCGCACACGGCCGCCGCGGCGTAGCCGTCCCAGACGCCCGGGCCGGTGACCTCGCCGCGCCTGGTGGCGTCGACCCAGGCCTGGATCTCGTGGTCGTAGGCCGTCTCGAAGCGTTCGGTGAAGTCCTGGGCGATGGTGCCGCCCCAGCGGCCGGCCATGTTGGTGACCAGGGCGTGGCCGTCGCCGATGCGGGCGGTGCCGCGTTCGCAGACCACCTCGGCCTGGACCTGGTAGCCGAAGCCGCAGTTGACGAAGATCTCCACGTCGGAGAGGGCGCCGCCGTCGGTCTCGAAGACGACGAACTGCGGATCGCGCAGCCCGTCGGGGGCGTTGGCGGACGGGGTCGGGCGCAGCACCGTGACGGCCGTGATCTCGTGGCCGAGGAGCCAGCGGGTCGCGTCGGCCTCGTGGGCGACGGAGTCTGTGATGAGCATGGTGCTGGTGAAGAAGGGCGGGCTGGCCGCGTTGCGGTGCCGGTTGTGCACCATCAGCGGGCGGCCCAGCTGGCCGGTGGTCAGCAGGGCCTTCAGCTTCGCGTACTCGGGGTCGTAGCGGCGCATGAAGCCGACCTGGACCCGGCGGTGGCCGAGGCGCGTTTCGGCTTCGAGGACGCGCAGGGCGGAGGCCGCGTCGGGGGTGAGGGGCTTCTCGCACAGGACGGGCAGATCGTGCTCGAAGGCGGCGAGCAGGGTGGCCTCGTGGGCCGGGCCCGGTGAGGCGATCAGGACGGCGTCGACGTCGGCCGCCGCCATCGCGGCGGCCGGGTCCGTGTAGGCGGAGCAGCCGTCGACGCGGGCGGCGACGGTTTTCGCGCGTTCCGCGTCGACGTCCACGACGGCTGTCACCCGTGCTCCGCTGGTGACCTCATGGATGCGGCGCACATGGTCGGCGCCCATCCTTCCGGTACCGATGACCGCGACTCCAAGGGTGGTGGCGCGCTCAGTCATGGCCGTCCTTTCGGGTCGTCAGGCGCCGCAGGACCTCAGGAACTTACGGGTGCGCACCGCGATCGGCAGCGGCTTGTCCGGCTCGCAGGGGTACATGTCCTGCTCGACGATGGCGAAGAGGTCCACGCCGAGCTTCTGCGCGGCCGTCAGGACCGGGCCCAGCTCGGGGACGCCGGCGGGCGGTTCGCACATCACACCGCGCTGCACGGCGGGGCCGAACGGGATCTCGTTCTTGACGACGTCGGCGAGGATCTCGGGGTCGACCTGCTTGAGGTGCAGATAGCCGATGCGCTCGCCGTACGTCTCGATCAGCTTGACGCTGTCGCCGCCGCAGTAGGCGTAGTGCCCGGTGTCCAGGCAGAGGTTGACGTGGTCGGAGTCGGTCGAGTCGAGGAACTGCTCGACGTGCTCCTCGGTGTCGATGTGGGTGTCGGCGTGCGGGTGGACGACGATGTCCAGGCCGTACTTGTCCTTCACCTCACGGCCGAGGCGCTCCATGCCCGTGGTGAGGTTGCGCCACTGCTCGGTGGTGAGCTCCGGGGGCTCCAGGATCTCGGCGGTCTTGTCGTCGCGCCAGAAAGACGGGATGACGACGAGGTGCTTGGCATCCATGGCCTGGGTGAGCGCGGCGACGTTGCTGACCTGCTCCCAGGTGGAGTCCCACTCGGAGGGGCCGCGGTGCAGACCGCAGAAGATGGTGCCGGCGGAGACCTTGAGGTTCCGCTTGGTCACCTCGTCGGTGAGCCGGGCCGGGTCGGTCGGCAGGTAGCCGTACGGGCCGAGTTCGATCCACGAGTAGCCGGCTTCGGCGACCTCGTCGAGGAAGCGTACCCAGGGCACCTGCTGGGGGTCGTCGGGGAACCAGACGCCCCAGGAGTCGGGGGCGGAGCCGACCCGGATGCGGTCGAGCGCGAGGGCCATGTCAGGACTTTCCTTCCGAAGACGAGGCTACGGGGGCGGTGAGGTCTCCCGCCTCGGGGAGCTCTTCGACGTCGACGCCGCGTACCTGCGCCAACTCGTGCTTGAGGGAGGCCAGTTCGGTACCGCCGGCCATGTGGTTGGTCAGCTCCTCGAGGCTGACCTCGCTGCGGGAGGCGGACAGTTCCATGGTGCCGAGGCGCAGCACGCTGAAGTGGTCGCCGACCATGTAGGCGTGGTGCGGGTTGTGGGTGATGAAGATGACGCCCAGGCCCTTCTCGCGGGCGGCGGCGATGTACTTCAGTACGACACCGGACTGCTTGACGCCGAGGGCGGCGGTCGGCTCGTCGAGGATCAGGACGCGGGCGCCGAAGTAGACGGCGCGGGCGATGGCCACGCACTGGCGCTGGCCGCCGGAGAGCGTGCCGATGGGCTGCTCCACGTCGTCCAGGACGATGCCCATGTTGCGCAGTTCCTCGTCCGCGGTCTTCTTCATCTTCTCGATGTCGAGACGGCGGACCGGCCAGGGGCCCTTGGTGATCTCGGAGCCGAGGAAGAAGTTGCGCCACACCGGCATCAGCGGGACGACGGCGAGGTCCTGGTACACCGTGGCGATGCCCTTGTCGAGGGCCTCGCGCGGGGTGGAGAAGCGCACCGGTGCGCCGTCGACGAGGAACTCGCCCTCGGTGTGCTGGTGCAGCCCGGAGATGATCTTGATGAGGGTGGACTTGCCGGCGCCGTTGTCGCCGAGGACGCAGGTCACCTTGCCGGGGTGGACGGTGAGGTCGACGCCGTGCAGGGCGCGGATGTTGCCGTAGGACTTGCCGGCGCCCTTGAGTTCGACAAGAGCGGCGTCCTTGGTGGCGGCCTCGTCGGTGGCGGTTGCTTCGCTGGTCATTGCGGTCACCTCCGGGTCGCCGTGCGCTGGACCCACAGATTGATGAGGACGGCGCCGAGGAGCATCACGCCGAGGAAGGCCTTGAACCAGTCGGGGTTCCAGCCGGCGTAGACGATGCCCTGCTGCACCATGCCGAACATGAAGGCGCCGAAGACCGGGCCGATCGCGGAGCCGTAGCCACCGGTGAGCAGACAGCCGCCGATGACGGCTGCGGCGATGTAGATGAGCTCCTGGCCCACGCCCTCGCCGGACTGCACGGTGTTGAACGAGAACAGCTGGTGCATGCCGACGAACCAGGCGCCGAAGCCGACCAGCATGAACAGGGAGATCTTGGTGAAGGTCACCGGGACGCCGACGGCCCGGGCGGAATGCTTGTTGCCGCCGACCGCGAAGATCCAGTTGCCGTACTTGGTGCGCAGCAGCACCCAGGTGGCCAGGGCGGCGAAGACCAGCCACCACACCACGGTGATCTTGACGTTGACCCCGCCGACGTTGAAGGTCGAGGCGAAGAGCTTCTGCGCCTGGGTGAAGCCGTCCATGTCGCTGATGTCGTCGGTCGCCACGTTCTCGGTGACCAGCTTGGTGACGGCGAGGTTCACGCCCTGCAGGATCAGGAAGGTGCCCAGGGTGACCAGGAAGCTCGGCAGGCCGGTCTTGACCAGCAGCCAGCCGTTGAACGCGCCGATCGCGAGCGACACGAGCAGGGCGACGATCACGCCCACCCAGACGTTCAGGGTGAGCTGGTAGCTGAGCATCGACGCGGTCAGCGCCGAGGTGATCACGGCGACACCGGCCGAGAGGTCGAACTCGCCGCCGATCATCAGCAGGGCCACGGGCAGCGCCATGATCCCGATGGTCGACGACTGGTACAGGATGTTGGCCATCGAGCTGCCGTCGCGTACCGGCGGCGCCGTGAACAGGAAGAACACGAGCACGGCGACGGCGCCGAGGAAGACGCCGACCTCGGGCCGGGCGAGCAGCCGCAGCGCCAGCGGGCGCTGCCGCGTCCGGCCGTCGGACTGCTTCTGGCCGGGAGCCGGCGGCGTGTCCACCGCCGGCGTGGCCTGCTGGGTCATGCTCATCACCGGTTGCCCTTCGCGGCGAACTCCCCGATCTTGTCGACGTTGGACTTGTCGACGAAGGCCGGGCCGGTCAGCACGGGCTGCTCACCGCCACCGCTGTAGTTGCCGTTGTTCTTGTAGAGCCACAGGCCGTCCACCGCCAGGTAGCCCTGGAGGTAGGGCTGCTGGTCGACGGCGAACTGGATGTCGCCGCCCTTGATGGACTTGATGAGGTCCTTGTTGAGGTCGAAGGTGGCGACCTTCGCCTTGCTGCCGGCGTCGCCGACCGACTGCACCGCGGTCAGCGCGAAGGGGGCGCCGAGCGTGACGACGTAGTCGATGGAGGGGTCCTGCTTGAGCTTGGCGGTGATCGTCGACTTCACGGCGGGCATGTCGGTGCCGTTGACGTTCTGCGGGTCGACCTTGCCCTCGAAGGTCTTCGCCACGCCGTCGCAGCGCTGGGTGAGTCCGACGTTGCCCTGCTCCTGCATGACGCAGAGGACCTTCTTGGCGCCGACCTCGTTCAGCTTCTTGCCGAAGGCCTCGCCGGCGACGGACTCGTCCTGGCCGAAGAACTCCAGCAGGTTGAGGTTCTTCCAGTCGCTCAGGCCGGAGTTGAGGCCGACGACGGGTATGCCGGACTTCTCGGCCTTGCCTATGACGCCCTTGAGCGCGTCCGGCTTGGCGAGGGTGACGGCGATGCCGTCGACCTTCTGGTCGATCGCGTTCTGGACCAGGTTGGCCTGGTTGCCCGCGTTCGGGTCGGCGGAGTAGACGAGCTTGATGTTGTCCTTGGCGGCCGCGGCCTCGGCACCCTTGCGGACGGTGTCCCAGAAGGTGTCGCCGGGCGCCTGGTGGGTGACCAGGGCGACGGTCATGCGCGGCGTGGTCGCCTTGCCGGCGGAGGCGTTCGCAGCGCCTTCCTCGGCACCCTTGCCCCCGGAACTGCTGGAGCAGCCGGCGAGAGTCAGGGCCGCTGCCGCGGCCACGGCGACGAGGGGCGCGATTCTGCGGGAGCGGGGGTGAGAAGAGCGGTCCATCTTTCCTGGCACCTCACTGTGCTACTGCGGGGGAAAGGGGAGGGATCACGAAGGGATCCGTGGTCCCGGAGCCTTACGGAGTCCGGATCATGATGCCGCAAACAGACTGTGGCGATGCCACGGGATACAAGTCTCTGGCGCGCCCGCTGTCAATACTTTGTTAAGACATCATTTCACGAGCAGGTCCGAATGTAAGTACAAACTATTGACAGCGCCGCCCTCCGAGACCTACACCTGAGGGGCGGCAGGTCCCGCGGATCCACGCCCCCACCGTGTCAGGGCGCCCCGGGACCCGCATCCCCAGCTTCCCGAGGAGGTCGCGCATGGCCGGGCCGGCACAGTATTTCGACTTGATCACGATGGGCCGCATCGGAGTCGACCTCTATCCCCTGCAGACCGGCGTCTCCCTGGACCGTGTGGAGACGTTCGGAAAATTCCTGGGAGGTTCCGCGGCCAATGTGTCGGTCGCGGCGGCCCGCCTGGGACGCCGTACGGCGGTGATCACCCGCACCGGCGACGACCCCTTCGGCACCTACCTCCACCAGGAGCTGAAGTCCTTCGGCGTCGACGACCGCTGGGTCACCCCGGTCGAGGCGTACCCCACCCCGATCACGTTCTGCGAGATCTTCCCGCCGGACGACTTCCCGCTGTACTTCTACCGCCGCCCCAAGGCACCGGATCTGGAGATCCACACCGACGAGCTGGACTTCTTCGCGATCCGCGGGGCCCGCATCTTCTGGATCACCGGTACCGGCCTGAGCGAGGAGCCGAGCCGCTCCGCCACGCTCGCCGCTCTCAAGGCCCGCGACAAGTCCGGCATCACCGTCTTCGACCTCGACTGGCGGCCGATGTTCTGGCGCGACCCCGAGGAGGCCCGCCCGTACTACCGCGAGGCGCTGCGCCACGCCACCGTCGCGGTCGGCAACCTCGACGAGTGCGAGATCGCCACCGGCGTGCGCGAACCGCAGGCCTGCGCCGACGCGCTGCTGGAGGCGGGCGTGGAGCTGGCCGTCGTCAAGCAGGGCCCCAAGGGCGTGCTCGCCGTGCACCGCGACGGCACCCGGGCCGAGGTGCCGCCGGTGCCGGTCGAGGTGGTCAACGGCCTGGGCGCGGGCGACGCCTTCGGCGGCTCGCTCTGCCACGGTCTGCTCGCCGGCTGGGACCTGGAGAAGATCATGCGCCACGCCAACGCCGCCGGCGCCCTCGTCGCCTCCCGCCTCGCCTGCTCCTCCGCGATGCCGACCGAGTCCGAGGTCGCGGACCTCCTCGCCGAGGCGTCGTCGGCGAGCACGAGCCTCTGAAACGGAGCCCGCATTGAACATCGGCATCCCCGACCTCACCACGGTCAGAGCCCGCAACCCCGAGGCGGTCGCCGAAGCGGCCGCCCGCCGGGTGCGCCGCCCGCTGATCGGCGACAGCGGCCGGCTGATGATCGTGGCCGCCGACCACCCGGCACGCGGCGCCCTCGGGGTCGGCGACCGGCGCCTGGCCATGGCCAACCGCGCCGATCTGCTGGAACGGCTGTGTGCCGCGCTGTCGAGACCCGGCGTCGACGGGGTGCTCGCCACCGCCGACATCCTGGAGGACCTGCTCCTGCTCGGGGTGCTGGAGAACAAGGTCGTCATGGGGTCGATGAACCGCGGCGGACTCGCCGGGGCCTCCTTCGAGATGGACGACCGCTTCACCGGCCACCGCGCCGAGGACATCGCCCGGCTCCGCTTCGACGCGGGCAAGCTCCTGGTGCGCATCGACTACGACGACCCGGGCTCGCTGACCACCCTGGAGTCCACGGCCCGTGCCGTCGACGCCATGGCGGCACACCGGCTCCCCCTGTTCGTGGAGCCGTTCATCTCCCGGCGGGTCGACGGACGGGTCCGCAACGACCTGTCCGCCGACGCCGTCACCCGGTCCGTCGCCATCGCCTCGGGCCTGGGCGGCACCTCGGCCTACACCTGGCTGAAGCTGCCCGTCACCGACGACCCGGACGACATGGCCGAGGTGCTGGAGACCTCCACGCTGCCCGTCGTCCTGCTCGGCGGCGAGGTGGGCGAGGACCAGGAGGGCGCCTACGAACGCTGGCGCAAGTCCCTGCGTCTGCCCACCGTCCAAGGCCTGGTCGTCGGGCGATCGCTGCTCTACCCGGCCGAGGGCAGCGTGGAACAGGCGGTGGACACGGCCGTCGGCCTGCTGTGATGCAAGAGGCACCTGCTGTGATTCAAGTGGCACCTGCTGTGATCCGAAAGGCACGCACACGATGACGTATCACCTTCCCGCGGGTAAGGCCCTCGGCGGCCCCTACATCGTCGACATCACGCCCGAGAAGGCCGGCTGGGGCCACTCCAGCCTGCGGATCCTCGAGCTGCCGCCGGGCGGCACGCACTCCTTCGAGACGGGCGAGAGCGAGTGGATCGTCGTCCCGCTGAGCGGCGGCTGCACGGTCGCCTCGGCGGACGACTTCAGCCAGGACACCTTCGAACTCCGGGGCCGCCGGGACGTCTTCAGCGGCGTCAGCGACTTCGCCTACGTGCCGCGCGACGCCCGGGCGACCGTGACCTCCGCCGCCGGCGGGCGGTTCGCGCTGACCGGCGCGCGCTGCGACCGCCGGCTGCCCGCCCGCTACGGGCCGGCCTCCGACGTGCCCGTGGAGCTGCGGGGCACCGGCAACTGCTCCCGGCAGGTCAACAACTTCGGCGCGGCGGGCGTGTTCGAGTGCGACAAGCTCATCGCGGTCGAGGTGATCACGCCGGGCGGCAACTGGTCGTCGTTCCCGCCGCACAAGCACGACGAGCACCGGCCGGGCGAGGAGTCCGTGCTGGAGGAGATCTACTACTTCGAGTTCGCCGGTCACGACGGCACGCCGGGCCTCGGCTACCAGCGGGTCTCGCCGTCCGGGCAGGGCCAGGGCACGGACGTGCTGGCCGAGGTCCGCGACGGCGACGTCGTCCTCATCCCGGACGGCTGGCACGGGCCCTCGATGGCCACGCCCGGCCACCACATGTACTACCTCAACGTCATGGCGGGCCCGGAGGCCGATCGCGCCTGGCTGATCTGCGACCACCCCGACCACGCCTGGGTCCGCGACACCTGGCCCAACCAGCCGGTCGACCCCCGGCTCCCCCTCTACACCGCCCCGGAGACCTCCGCATGAACGCCCGCACCCGCCGACTGACGACCGCCCAGGCCCTGGTGCGGTTCCTGTCCGCCCAGTACACCGAGCGGGACGGCGTGCGGCGCCGGCTGATCGCCGGGACCTGGGGCATCTTCGGCCATGGCAACGTTGCCGGAGTCGGCCAGGCGCTGCTGGAGGCGGGCGAGGAGGTCATGCCGTTCCACCAGGGCCGCAACGAGCAGTCCATGGTGCACGCGGCGGTCGGCTACGCCCGGCAGCTGAACCGCCTGTCCGCGCAGGCGGTGACGACCTCGATCGGCCCGGGCGCCACGAACCTGGTCACCGGTGCCGCGCTGGCGACGATCAACCGGCTGCCGGTGCTGCTGCTGCCCGGCGACTACTTCGCCTCGCACGCCCCCGACCCGCTGCTGCAGCAGCTGGAGCACCCCGTCGAGGCGGATGTGTCGGTCAACGACACGCTGCGCCCGGTGTCGCGGTACTTCGACCGGATCACCCGCCCCGAGGCGCTGATCCCGTCGGCGCTCCAGGCCATGCGCGTGCTGGCCGACCCGGCCGAGACCGGCGCCGTCACCCTCGCCCTGCCCCAGGACGTGCAGGCGGAGGCGTACGACTGGCCGGAGGAGTTCTTCGCCGAGCGCGTCTGGTACGTACGGCGTCCCGCGCCGGACCCGGTGGAGCTGGCGGCGGCCGTCGAGGCGATCAGGTCGGCCGAGCGCCCGCTGATCGTCGCGGGCGGCGGCGTCCACCACAGCGAGGCCGAGGAGGCCCTGAAGGCGTTCGTGGAGGCGACGGGCATCCCGGTCGCCTCGACCCAGGCCGGCAAGGGCTCGCTGCGCCACGACCACCCCGCCGACCTCGGCGGCATCGGCCACACCGGCACGGCGGTCAGCGACGACCTCGCCCGCACCGCCGACCTCGTGATCGGCGTGGGCACCCGTTACACGGACTTCACCACGGCCTCCGGCACGCTCTTCCAGACCCCGGACGTGCGGTTCCTCAACCTCAACATCACCGGCTTCGACGCGCACAAGCTGGCGGCCCGCACGCTGGTCTGCGACGCGAAGTCCGGCCTGGAGAGGCTGCTGGAGGCGCTCTCCGGCCACCGGGTGGGCCAGGAGTACGAGGCGGAGTACCGCTCCGGCAAGGACCGCTGGGACGAGGTCGTCGAGGCCGTCTACCGCGCCGACGACGAGAACGCCGTGCCGACCCAGACGCAGGTGCTCGGCGCACTGGACGCGACCGTGGGCGACGACGACGTGGTGATCAACGCCGCCGGCTCGCTCCCCGGCGACCTGCACAAGCTGTGGCGCTCCCGCGGCCCGCGCCAGTACCACCTGGAGTACGGCTACTCCTGCATGGGCTACGAGATCCCGGCCGGCATCGGCGTCCAGCAGGCCGCCCCGGGCACCCCGGTCTGGGCGCTGGTCGGCGACGGCACCTACCTGATGATGCCGACGGAGATCGTCACGGCCGTGCAGGAGGGCCTGCCCGTCAACATCGTCCTCATCCAGAACCACGGCTACGCCTCCATCGGCGGTCTGTCGCAGGAGACCGGCGGCGAGCGCTTCGGCACCGCCTACCGCTTCCGGGCCGCCGACGGCACCTTCACCGGCACCCCGCTCCCCGTCGACCTGGCCGCCAACGCCGCCAGCCTCGGCATGGACGTGCTGCGCGCCAAGACCGTGCGCGAGCTGCGCGAGGCACTGGCCGCGGCCCGCGCCTCCGACCGGCCGACGTGCGTCTACGTCGAGACCGACCCGGCCCCGACCGCTCCCCCGGCCGAGGCCTGGTGGGACGTGCCGGTGGCCGAGACCGCCTCCCGCGAGGCCGCCGTAGAGGCCCGCGAGCGCTACGACCGCCAGGTCGCCGGACGCCGCCGCCACCTCTGAACTCCCCGCTGACATCAGGCTCCACGAAAGGCCCCGCACACGATGAACACCATCACCCACTGGATCGACGGCAAGCCCGTCGAGGGCACCTCCGGCCGCTTCGGCCCCGTCTACAACCCGGCCACCGGCGCCCAGGAGAAGCAGGTCGCCTTCGCGACCGTCGACGAGGTGGACGCCGCCGTCGCCTCCGCCAGGGCCGCCTTCGAGTCCTGGGGAGAGTCCTCGCTCGCCAAGCGCACGGCGATCCTGTTCAAGTACCGCGAGCTGCTGGACGCCCACCGCGACGAGATCGCCGAGCTGATCACCGCCGAGCACGGCAAGGTGCACTCCGACGCGCTCGGCGAGGTCGCGCGCGGCATGGAGATCGTCGAACTCGCGTGCGGGATCTCCGTCCAGCTCAAGGGCGAGTTGTCCACCCAGGTCTCCACCCGGGTCGACGTGGCCTCCATCCGCCAGCCGCTGGGTGTGGTCGCGGGCATCACGCCGTTCAACTTCCCGGCGATGGTGCCGATGTGGATGTTCCCGCTGGCCATCGCCTGCGGCAACACCTTCGTGCTGAAGCCGTCCGAGAAGGACCCGTCGGCCTCCTTCAGGCTCGCCGAACTCGCCTCCGAGGCCGGGCTGCCCGACGGCGTCCTGAACATCGTGCAGGGCGACAAGGTCGCGGTGGACCGCATCCTGGAGCACCCGGACATCGAGGCGGTCTCCTTCGTCGGCTCGACCCCGATCGCCAAGTACATCCAGCTCAAGGCCGTCGAGCACGGCAAGCGCGTGCAGGCCCTGGGCGGCGCCAAGAACCACATGCTCGTCCTGCCCGACGCGGACCTGGACCTCGCCGCCGACCAGGCGATCAACGCGGCGTACGGTTCGGCGGGCGAGCGCTGCATGGCCGTGTCGGTCGTGGTCGCGGTCGGCGACATCGGTGACGAGCTGGTCGGCAGGATCGCCGAGCGGGCGAAGAGCCTGAAGATCGGCCCGGGCAACGACCCGGCGTCGGAGATGGGCCCGCTGATCACCCGCGAGCACCGCGACAAGGTGGCGTCGTACGTCTCCTCGGCCGCGGGGCAGGGCGCCGAGGTCGTGGTGGACGGCACGGGCTTCTCGGTCGACGGCCACGAGGACGGCTTCTTCCTCGGCGTCTCGCTGCTGGACCGGGTGCCGCTGACGGCGGACGCCTACCGGGACGAGATCTTCGGCCCGGTGCTGGCCGTGGTGCGCGCGGAGACGTACGAAGAGGCCATCAAGCTGATCAACGACTCCCGCTGGGGCAACGGCACCGCGATCTTCACCCGGGACGGCGGCGCCGCGCGCCGCTTCCAGCTGGAGGTCAAGGCGGGCATGGTCGGCGTCAACGTGCCGATCCCGGTCCCGGTCGGCTACCACTCCTTCGGCGGCTGGAAGGACTCGCTCTTCGGCGACCTGCACATCTACGGCAACGACGGCATCGCCTTCTACACCCAGGGCAAGGTCATCACCACTCGCTGGCCGGACCCGTCCGACGGCGGTATCAACCTCGGTTTCCCGAGCAACTCCTGACACCCGGAGGGGGGTTCATCCATGGCGAAGACCGGTGACCGGGCCCGCACCACGGCCGTCCCCGCGCTCAGCTCACTGGACTTCGCCCTGGACCGGGGCAGTCCCGTGCCGCTGTACCACCAGCTCGCGCAGCAGCTGGAGGCCGCGATCGAGCACGGGGTCCTCACTCCGGGCAACCTCCTGGGCAACGAGGTCGACCTCTCCGTGCGCCTCGGTCTGTCCCGCCCCACCGTCCGCCAGGCCATCCAGTCCCTCGTCGACAAGGGGCTGCTGGTCCGGCGGCGCGGGGTGGGCACGCAGGTGGTGCACAGCCAGGTCAAGCGCCCGCTGGAGCTGAGCAGCCTCTACGACGACCTGGAGGCGGCCAAGCAGGGGCCCACCACCGAGGTCATGCGCAACGAGGTCGTCCCGGCGTCCTGCGACGTCGCGGCCGCGCTCGGCGTCGCGGAGGGCAGTGAGGTCACCGCCCTGGAACGGCTGCGCCGCACACACGGCCAGCCGGTCGCCCTGCTGTGCAACTACCTGCCGACCGCCCTGCTGGACCTCGACGGCGACCGCCTGGAGTCGACGGGGCTGTACCGGATGATGCGCTCGGCGGGCATCACCCTGCACAGCGCCCGCCAGACCGTCGGCGCCCGCGCCGCCACCGCGGAGGAGGCCGCCCGCCTGGACGAGCAGGAGGGCGCCGCGCTGCTCACCATGCAGCGGACGGCGTACGACGACACCGGGCGCCCGGTCGAGTACGGGACGCACATCTACCGGGCGTCGCGCTACACGTTCGACTTCCAGCTGCTGGTGAGGCCTTGAGCCGGTCCTACGAGCGGCTCCCCCTGCGCAGCATCCGGCTGAACGGTGTGTCAGGGCGGTCCAGACGCTCGCCGTCCAGCGTGATGTCCACGGCCTCGTTGAAGAAGGCGACGCGCCCCTGGATCGCCGCCACGGCGGGCAGCGGGGCGGCGTAGCTCCAGACGATGTTGGGCGGCACGTCGCCCTCGCCGCGCCAGGACCAGTACTCGGCGGTGCCCTTGTAGGGGCAGCCGGTGCTGTGATCGGTGGCGTCGAACAGGTCGAGGCGGACGTCCTCGCGGGGGAGGTAGTACCGGGTCGGCAGGGAGGTCTCGAAGAGCAGGACGGGGTCGCGGGTGTCCGCTACGACCTGCCCGTCGATCTCGACCCGGACATGGCGGCTGCTCGGCAGCGCGTCCACGCGTTTGTGCGGGTCGCGGGGGTGGATGAAGATCTCCTCGTCCTCCTCGTACCAGTGGTCGAGGCCCGTGTCGGTGCGCAGGAACCACTCGAAGGCGATGTGGCCGGCGAGGTCGTCGGCGGGGAACGTCCAGGCCGCGTTGTCGCGCACCTCGCCGTCCGCTTCGAGGTCGTAGAAGATCCGGGAGCCGGTGTGCTTGCCGGTGGGCGGGTTCTTCGCCGGGCGGAGGAGGTCGGTGCGGACGTCCGCGTGCGGGAAGACGTACTGCGGCACGGGCAGGTGGGGCTCCCAGACGAGCACGGGGTGCCGGCTGTCGACGACGGTGACGTCGCCCTTGCGGCCGCGCACCCATCGCTCGCTGGGTTCCCACCTGAGGCCTTCGGGGGTGGTCCTGATCGACGGGGCGGCGGTGTGGGCCGGGCGTGTGGTCATGGCCGGTGCTCCTCGGGGAGGTCCGGATGTCCGTTCCCCTCCACGGTCCCACGGTCTCGCCACGCGGGGTCGAGGCGGACCCGCACTAAGCTGGAGGAACCCGACATCAGGCCGCGAGGCGCTCGTGATGGCAGGAGAGAGGCGAGGGCGGCATCCCAGGCAGCCGCAGCTGCCCGACCTGCACGTGCGCCTGCGTACCGAGCTGGGCCGGATCGACGAGCAGTTGCGCGCCCTGCTGGACGCCATGGACCGGATGCAGGGCCTGCTGGGCGCGGTGGTGGCCATCAGCCGGGAGGTGGAGCTGACCGCGGTGCTGCACCGCATCGTGACCACCGCCATGGACCTGGTCGGCGCCCGCTACGGCGCGCTGGGCGTGCTCAACGCGTCCGGTGAGCGCCTGGAGGAGTTCATCACCGCCGGTCTGTCCGAGCGGGAACTCGACGACCTGGCCGGCACCGACCTGCCGCGCGGCCTGGGCGTCCTCGGCCACTTGATCAGCCACCCCGAACCCCTGCGGCTCGACGACATCCCGGCCCATCCGTCCGCCGTCGGCTTCCCGCCCGGCCATCCGCATCTGCGGACGCTGCTCGGAGTCGCCATCAGCGTCCGCGGCGAGATCTACGGCGATCTGTACCTCGCCGAGCGGCGTGACGGACAGCCCTTCGACATCCATGACGAGAACCTCGTCACCGCCCTGGCCAGCGCCGCCGGGATCGCCATCGAGAACGTCCGTCTGTTCGAACAGGTGCGGGTCGGAGCCGAGCAGTTCCAGCGGCTTCTCCTGCCCGCGCTGCCCGACCTGCGGCCCTTCACCGCCGCCGCCGTCTACCGGCCGGCCGCCGAGCCCAGCAAGCTCGGAGGGGACTGGTACGACGCGATCCCCCTGTCCGGCGGCACCGTGGCGGTCGTCATCGGGGATGTGGTCGGCCACGATCTGAAGGCCGCGGCCGCCATGGCCTCCACCCGCAACATGCTGCGGGCCCTGCTGTTCGACCGGGGCAGTACGCCCGGCGCGCTCCTGGCCCGGCTCGACCGCATACTCCAGGCCATCACGAGCAATCCCGTCACCACCACCGCCCTGGCCCGCATCGAACCGGAGGGACCGGGCTGGCGCATCCACTGGAGCACGGCGGGCCATGTCCCGCCCCTGCTGATCACCCCCGACGGACAGGCGGAGTACCTGATCGCCGAGCCCGGACTGCCGCTCGGGGTCGACATGGAGGAACCCCGCCCCGACCACTCCCGGTTCCTCCCCCCGGACGCCACCGTCGTCTTCTTCACCGACGGGCTGATCGAGCATCCCGCCCACCCCATCGACGAGAGCCTGGACGAACTCGCCGTGCTCGCCACCGCCCACGCGCATCGGCCCCTGCCCGAGTTCGTGCGGGCGCTGGCCGACCACCACCCGAGCGACGGTCACGACGACATGGCCGTTCTCGCGCTGCGCACCCCGCCCGCCTGACCTGCCGTGGAGGTTCAAGTGGATCCGACGGATGATGGTCGGGGTGATGTCGATGCGGAGGTCCCCGATGGCTGTCGCGCGGCATGCCGTGGCCCGGCGCTTCGGCGCGGTCGCCCTGGAGATCTGCGCCGTCGCCGCGCTGTACTGGGGCTCGGCCGAGCTCGGACTGCTCCAGCAGCAGGTGCGTGGCCAGGTCACTCCCCTGTGGCCGCCGAGCGGTATCGCGCTGGCCGCTCTGCTGCTGCGCGGGCCCCGGGTCTGGCCGGGGATCGCCCTCGGGGCGTTCCTGGTCAACATCTCGCTGGGGCCGTCGTTCCTGGCCGTACTCGCGATCGCGGCGGGCAACACGCTCGCGCCTGTCTGCTCGTACGCCCTGCTGCGCCGTGCCGGGTTCCGCGGCGAGATCAACCGCCTGCGTGACGCCCTCGCACTGATCTTTCTCGGCGCGTTCACCGGCATGCTGGTCAGCGCCACCGTGGGCACCGGGACGCTCGTCCTCACCGGGGTGCTGGACGCCGGCGAGTTCTGGCCGACGTGGTCGGTCTGGTGGACCGGCGACGCGGTGGGCGTCCTGACGGTCACACCGGTCCTGCTGATTCTCCGCTCGGCGCGCCGGCCCCAAGGCGTCCCGCTGTCCCGATGGGTGGAGGGGATCCTGCTCGTGGCGGTCACGATCTGCGTCGGCTTCGTCGAGACCAGCAGCACGCCGCTGCTGTTCCTCGGCTTCCCGCTGCTGATCTGGGCGGCCTTCCGCTTCGGGCTGGCCGGGGCCGCACCCTGCGCCCTCGCCGTGTCGACCTTCGCGATCATCGCGGCCGCGCAGAACACGGGCCCGTTCGCCGGTCATGACCTCTTCACCAACATGATCACCCTGCAGGCGTTCAACGGCTCCGTCTCGCTGACCGCCCTCGTGCTCGGAGCGGCGGTCAACGAACGCGCCCAGACCGAGCGGGAGATCGCGCTGGCGTGCGGGCAGCTCGCCGAGATGGTCACGAAGATCGCCGCGAGCGACCGCCCTCCCGCACTTCCCGCCGGTGAGGGTGAGCGGGAAATGCGGGACACGGCCCCGAAGTGACGAAGGGGGCGGTCCCCGAACTCGTCCTGATGGCGCGGGGCTTTGGCCGGAAGGCCAAAGCGGCCCCCGCCGTCTTGGCCGACGCGCACACCCTTCTCGACGTCCCCTTTCCGCATCATCAAGGGCCGGAGCGGGAGTCGTGAGAGGAGTGAACGCGTGGACAGTGTGCGAACCAGGCCGCGGAGATCCGTTGGCGAGGCCGGTATCCGCGGCAGGCTGACGCGGCGGCGGGACATCGCCGATCTGGTGGCCGAGGCCGGCCGCGGTCAGCTCCGCCGGACCATGGGGCTCACCCAGCTCACACTGCTCGGTGTGGGTGCCACGCTGGGCACCGGGATCTTCGTCGTGCTCGGCCAGGCGGTGCCCGAAGCGGGCCCGGCCGTCGTGTTCTCCTTCGTGCTCGCCGGGCTCACCGCGTTGTTCTCCGCCCTGTCCTACGCCGAGCTGGCCGGCATGATCCCCGGTGCCGGGTCCTCGTACAGCTACGCCTACGCCACGCTCGGCGAGCTGGTCGCCTGGGTCTGCGGCTGGTGTCTGGTGCTGGAGTACGGCGTCTCGGTGGCCGCCGTCGCGGTCGGCTGGGGCCAGTACGTGAACGAGCTGCTGGAGCTCACCGTCGGCTGGACGCTGCCCGCTTCGCTGGCCGCCCCGCCCGGCGCGGGCGGCGTGCTGAACGTCCCGGCCGCCGCGATCGTCGCCCTCGCCATGGTGGTGCTGCTGCGCGGTTCCCGGGAGAGCGCTGTCGTGAACGCGGTCATGGTGGCGGTGAAGGTGGCGGCCCTCGTGCTGTTCTGCGCCGTCGCCTTCACCGCGTTCCGCGCCGGCAACTTCCGGCCGCTGTTCCCGCTCGGCATGGCCGGGGTGAGCGCGGGCGCCGCCTCGCTGTTCTTCTCGTACATCGGCTTCGACGCCGCCTCGACCGCCGGTGAGGAGGCGAAGAACCCGCAGCGCGACCTGCCGCGCGCCATCCTCCTCTCCCTCGGGCTGATCACCGCGCTGTACTGCGCGGTGGCCGTCGCGGCGGTCGGCGCGATGCCGTGGCAGCGGTTCGCGGGCACCGAGGCCACCCTGAGCGAGGTGCTGGTCCACGCGGTCGGCGGTGGCACCCTGTGGCCCGTCCTGCTCTCCGTCGGGGCGGTCGTCGCCACCACGAGCGTCGTGCTCGCCGTGCAGTACGGGCAGACCCGCATCCTGTTCTCGATGGCGCGCGACGGGCTCGTCCCGCCGCTGTTCGCCAAGGTCCACGCACGGACCGGCGTGCCCCGCGCCAACATCGTCATCGTGTCCGCGTTCGTCATGGTGCTCGCCGCCCTGGTACCGCTGGGCGCGCTCGCCGACGCCACCAGCATCGGCACACTGTTCGCCTTCGCGCTGGTCAACGCCGCCGTCCTGATCCTGCGCCGGCGCAGCCCCGGCGCGCCGCGCAGCTTCCGGGTACCGCTCGCGCCCCTGACCTGCGCGCTGGGCGCCCTGTGCTGCGGCTACGTGATGTGGGGACTCGGCACCGACACCTGGATCGCGTTCGGCCTGTGGATGGCCGTCGGACTGGCCGTCTACGCGCTCTACGGCATCAGACACTCCCGGCTCGGCCGGCCCGCACCGCAGACGGAGAGCACGGAATGATCCCGCTGGAACCGGCCGCGAACCCGGTGGACCCGGTGGACCTGGTGGACCTCGCCCGGGCCCTGGTGGACACCCCCTCCGAGAGCGGCGAGGAGGCCGGCCTCGCCGACGCCGTGGAGTCCGCGCTGCGCGCCCACCCGCACCTCACCGTCGTACGCATCGGCAACTCTGTCGTGGCCCGCACCGAAACGGGCCGCGCCGAGCGCGTGATCATCGCCGGACACCTGGACACCGTCCCGGCCGCCGGGAACCTGCCCTCCCGGCTGGATGGCGAGCGGCTGTACGGGCTCGGGGCGTGCGACATGAAGGGGGGCGTCGCCGTCGCCCTGCGGCTCGCGGCCGGCCTCGCCGCGCCGGTGCGGGACGTGACGTACGTCTTCTACGAGTGCGAGGAGGTCGCCGGCGACCGGAACGGCCTCAAGCGCATCGCCGCCGACCGCCCCGACCTGCTCGAAGCGGACCTCGCCATCCTCATGGAACCGTCCGACGCGGGCGTCGAGGCGGGCTGCCAGGGCGTCCTGAACGCGGACATCACCGTGCGCGGCGAGCGCGCCCACACCGCCCGCTCCTGGAGGGGCGTCAACGCCGCGCACCGAGCGGCCGCCGTACTCCGGCGCCTCGACGACCACAGCGCCGAGCGGATCGTCATCGACGGACTGGAGTACCGCGAGGGGCTGAACGCGGTCGCCGTCCGTGCGGGCATCGCCGACAACGTCGTCCCCGACACCTGCGTGATCAGCGTCAACCTGCGTTTCGCGCCGAGCCGTTCGCCCGAGCAGGCGGAGGCGTATCTGCGCGCGCTGTTCCCCGAGTACGAGGTGGAGGTCACCGAGGTGGTGCCGGGCGCCCTGCCCGGGCTCGGCCAGGGACCGGTGGCCTCGCTGGTCGAGGCGCTGGGTACGGTTCCCCGCCCCAAGCTGGGCTGGACGGACGTGGCCCGCTTCACCGCGCTCGGCACTCCCGCGCTCAACTACGGCCCCGGCGACCCGACGCTGGCGCACACCGCCGGGGAGTACGTGACCGTCGGGCAACTGCGGGAGTGCGAGCGGCGGCTCGCCGCCTGGCTGAGCGGCTGACCACCCACGCGAGACAGCCGGCCGGGCGTCAGGACCGGCCGGTGCCGCGCAGGCCCCCGAGCGTGCGCAACTGCAGCCACAGCACCAACCGCTCGTCCGGGTCGTCCAGATCGACGCCGAGGTGCTGCTGCGCCTGTCTGAGGCGGTACCGGCAGGTGTTGGGGTGGACGGCGAGCAGCCCGGCCGCCCGCGCGACGTCGCCCCCGGCGTCCAGCCAGCACACCAGGGTCCTGGCGTAGTCGGTGCCGTGCCCGGCGTCGTACGCCAGGACCTCCCGCCAGGACCCGGCCGTCAACTCCCGCTGCCCGTGCATGAGTTCCCGCAGCCTCAGCAGCGTGACCCGGGCCCGTACCTGCGTCACGGCGGCGACGTCCTCCCCCGGGCCGAGCACCCGCAGCACCAGGTCGGCATCGTCCCGCGAGCCGCGCACGGCCGCCGGCTCCGCCACCGCCTCGCCCAGCCCGGCCCGCACCCGGATCCGCAGCGCCTGGGCCGCGCGCCGCACGATGTCCACGGCCAGGCGCCGGTGCCGCTCGTCGCGCCCGCCCGATCCGCTCGGCTCCGCACCGGTCACCGGCAGCAGCGCGTACACACGCCCGTCGACCAGCACACACGCGTGCCGCCCGTACCGCGCCTCGCAGTGCAGCCGTACGAGGTCGAGCAGCCGCAGCGCGGTCTGTTCCTGGTCGGGCGTGGACTCGGCGCCGTCGAGGACGAAGGCCACGACCCGTACCGGGGTTCCCTCGGCGAGGCCGAGGCGGTGCGCGGCGCCCACCGGATCGGCGCTGCCGTCGAGGAGACGGCGCAGCAGGTCGCTCGTCAGCTGCCGGGACAGCTCCTCGCCGGCCCGCGCCCGCAGCAGGAGCAGGGCGGCCGTGGACGCGCCACGGGCGAGCGCCTCCTCGCCATCGGGGGCGAGATGTCCGTCGTCGACGACCCACACCGACCCCAGCGTCTCGCCGCCCGCGCGGATCGCCACGGCGAGCCGCGGCAGCTCCTCGCCGTCCAGCGCGGCGAGGCGTACGGGACCGGGGGCGGCGAACAGGACGCGGTACTGCTCGCTGTTCTCGGGACTGCTCGGCACCTGACGGCCCAGAATGCCCTGCCGCCGGGCCTCGTCGACACCCTGCCGGGGCAGGGTGGAATACGCCAGGATCCGCTGCCGGGCGTCCTCGATGACGGTCGCCCCGCCCACCGCCGCGGCCACCGCGTTGGCCAGCGAGAACAGGTCCCCGAACGCCGCTCCGCTGTCCCCCGGTCCCGGCCGGGACCCGATCGCCGAGGCCAGCAGCAGATGGACGTGATGCCAGGCGGCCTCCTCGTCGACGGCGAGCAGCGCGAGGCCGTGGGCCTTCGCCGCGGCCACCGTCTCGGGCTGCGAGGCCCCGCCCCGTACGACGAGTCCGGCCACCCCGGCCGCGGCGGCGTCGCGCGCCAGCGGCTCGATCCGGCCAGGAGGCAGCCCGACGGTCAGCACCAGGGCACCGGGCGCGCTGCGCGGGAACGGGTCCCCGTGGCCGTACAGCAGGATCTCGGTGACGGGCGTGGCGAGGCCGTCCGCCGGGGCGGCGAGCACACGGAGCAGGGGCTCGCCGAGGGTGCCGATCAGTTCCTCGAGGGTGCGGGCGTCCATGGGTGGTCGGGCTCCTGGGACGGTGGTGTACGGAGGGGGCGGGGGGATTCCGCCGGTCGATGATCCCGGCCGGCCTTGGCCGATCGCAACAGAGGCACGTGCCTTCATTGTGCCTGCCGACAACGGCCGCCGGGCCCCGGCGACGGAGACTCACCGCATGACACCTGTGACGATCTCCGCCGCCGGGTCCGGGCCGGCGGACGCACCCCGCACGGCCGGGGGAACAGCGCCCGGTGCCTGGGCGGGCATCGCCGACGCCGCGGCCCGCACCGCCGCGGTCACGGTCCGTACGGTGGACGACGTGGCCGGCATCCACGCCGTGGCCGACTTCCTCGCCGACGTGTGGCAGACGCCCAGGGCCACCCCGCCGTACCCGGCCGAGGTGCTGCACAGCCTGGTGCACGCCGGCGGCGCGGTGCACGCCGCGTACGCCGCCGGACCGTCGGGCGAGCGGCTCGCCGGGGCGGCGGTGGCGGTGTTCGGTGCCCCCGCCGAGCGGGACGTGTACTCGTTCGTCGCGGCGGCGACCTCGGCGGGCCGGGGCGTGGGCTTCGCGGTCAAGCAGGCGCAGCGTCTGTGGGCGCTGGAGCGGGGCGCCACCACCATGCGCTGGACCTTCGACCCGCTGGTCCGCCGCAACGCCCGCTTCAACCTGGTCAAGCTGGGGGCGGTCGGCAGCGAGTACCTGGTCGACTTCTACGGGCCGATGAACGACGGCGTGAACGACGGCGACGAGAGCGACCGGCTGACCGTCACGTGGAACCTGGCGACGGGGACCACGCGCACGGACGACCCCAGCGCGGACCGCTCGGCGGCCGACGTCGTGAACCGGGCACCGGACGACGGACCGCTCGCCCTGCGCGACGCGGACCGGCTGTGGTGCCGCGTGCCCGAGGACATCGTCGCGCTGCGCGCCGCCGACCCGGCCCTCGCGCTCGCGTGGCGGCACGCCGTCCGGGGGGTGTTCACCGAGGCGTACGCCGAGGGCCTGCGCGCGACGGCCATGTCACGCGACGGCTGGTACCTGCTGACCCGTTCGTCGTGCGACAGTCCCGGCGAGCTTTCCCAAGAGGCGTGCCACGAGACGCCCTGCAAGACGCCCCACGAAAGGCAGCGATGAAGCTCGAACGCGTGGAGCTGCTCCACGTCGCCATCCCGCTCGTCACCCCCTTCCGCACTTCGTTCGGGACGATGACCAGCAAGGACACCTTCCTGCTGCACGTGGTGACCGACGAGGCCGAGGGCTGGTCGGAGTTCGCCGCCGACCCCGAGCCCCTGTACTGCTCGGAGTTCGTCGCCGGCGCCGAGATCGTCATCCGGGACTTCCTGCTGCCGCGCGTGACCGCCCTCCCCGCGCCGACGACGGCGGCCGTCGCCCCCGCCATGGCCTCCGTCAAGGGCCATGAACTGGCCAAGGCGGCCCTGGAAACCGCCCTCCTGGACGCCGAACTCCGCGCCTACGGGATGTCCCTGGCGACGTTCCTCGGCTCGGTGCACGAACGGGTGCCCGCGGGCGTCTCGGTCGGCATCAAGAACTCCGTGCCCGAACTGCTGGACGACGTCGAGCGCTACCTCGCCGAGGGCTACCTCCGCATCAAGCTGAAGATCGAGCCGGGCTGGGACGTGGAGCCGGTGCGCGCGGTACGTGAACGCTTCGGCGACGCACTCCCGCTCCAGGTCGACGCCAACACCGCCTACACGCTCGCCGACGCCGACCACCTGCGCGCACTCGACGGCTTCGGGCTGCTGTTGATCGAGGAGCCGCTGGAGGAGAACAACCTCCACGCCCACGCCCGGCTCCAGCAGCGCCTGCGCACCCCGGTCTGTCTCGACGAGTCGATCCACTCGGCGCGTGACGCCGCGTCCGCGATCGCCATGGACGCCTGCCGGGTCGTCAACGTCAAACCGGCCCGCGTCGGCGGCTACCTCGAAGCCCGCCGCATCCACGACGTGTGCGCCGCCCACGGCGTGCCGGTGTGGTGCGGCGGCATGCTGGAGACGGGCATCGGCCGCGCCCCCAACCTGGCGCTGGCCGCCCTCCCGGGCTGCACCCTCACCGGCGACACCTCGGCCTCCCGCCGCTACTTCGCAGAGGACATCACGGAACCCTTCACTCTCCACGACGGCCACCTCCCCGTACCCACGTCCCCGGGCATCGGCATCACCCCCCTCATGGACGCCCTCGCACGCTTCACGACGTCGAGGCGGGAGCTGTACGCGGCGCGGCGGTGACGTCGTGCGCGCACGAGAGCGATATCCGTTGCACGGCGTGTTTTCCATGCACGACACGCCAGCAACCGTGTGACAGAGCGTCAGCCGGATCCCCCGAGCGGTCCAGCCGCCTCGCCAAGTGCCTTACGTTTCAGTCTTTCTGATGGAACATCATGACAGTGGCCCTGAACCCTCGAACACCCGATCGGCCCCTTTTCGTCGCCCCTCAAAAATCCCCGAGGTGGCGTCAGGAATAGGCATGCGTATGTTCATTCATGGTCGGCCGCTCAGCTGACACCCATGAGATATGGAGAAACGGAATGCCTCTGAGGAAAAACGGAATGCGCACGCGTACCGTTGTCGCGATCGCATTGTCGGTGGGCATCACTGTCCTTGCCGCAGCCGGCGTGAACTACGCCTCGGCTTCCAGTCCGGCCCCGAAGTCCGCCCTGTCGGTCCAGCAGGCCGCTGCATCCGCTCCCCTGGGAGGCGACGGCCAGACGCACTACGGCCACGGGAACGAGGACGACGGACGAGTCCACGTCAATGAGCGAATGTACTCGGCCGAGCCGGGTGTGTGCACCGCCGTGATCAGCAGTCCCGCGACCAGCTTCAACGTCCGAAACGAGAGTGACAGGACCGTCGAATTCTTCATCGGCATCACCTGCGACAACGGCTCTGCGATTGCCACCATCGGGCCTCGGAACTCCAGCAGCGCAATCCCCGGCACGACGGTATTCGACGGGGCCGTGGTGCCCTTCGCGCTTGTCGGCAGCTTCCGGGCGATCGACAAGCACCACTGACCCCACACGGATCAGGGACAGCGACGCGCCTTCCTGTACGGCACTTGGCACCGGCCCGCCACAATCGGGCCGGGCCCGTGCAGGTGAGGGGGGCGGACGATCGAGGAGTGCTCATGTCAGGACAGTTCGAAGCGACCATCGAGATCAACCGGCCGGTCGAAGCGGTCTTCGACTACCTCGCCGACGGACGCAACGATCCGCAGTTCAGCCCCCGCGTGCTCAAGATCGAGCGGGTTCCCGATGCCCCGACCACTGTGGGAACGGTCTTCCGCAGCACGGTCAAGGACGCCGGGATGAAAACGGCCAGGGAGTTCCGCATCACCGACCTCGAGGCTCCGGTGAGGATCCGGTGGGCCGAGGTGTCGAAGAACAGCGTGACGGCCGGCGAAGGCGGCTACGACCTGGAGCCTCTGGCCGGTGGCAGGACCCGGGTCCGCATCTTCAACGTGCTGGAGGGCCACGGCATTGGCAAGCTCCTCGTCGGACTGGCGCTCACCGCTGCCCGCAAGGATGCCGCCGCCTTCGGCGCGCGGATCAAGGCAGCGGCTGAAGCCGCGATGTGACCGGCTCCTTCAGAACCGGACCTGCCGGATGACCTCTGGCCACCTGTGACAGGTCTATGACCAGCACGAACAGGAACCGCGCTTACCGCAAACGCGTACGCCGCCACGTCCACGAAGAAACGCTCGCCCCGACGACGACCGAGCGACGCGAGGTCGGCCGCGTGACGTCCTCATCGACATGAAGTACTGCGGCATCTGTCGCTCCGGCATCCATCACGCCCGTGACGGCCGGGGCGCCGTAGGCGCCCCGGCCGAGCAGATCGACGAGGCGTACGACCGCGTCCTCGTCTCCGATGTCCGCTACCGCTTCGTCATCGACACGACGACGCTGAGCTGATCCACGGTCAGTTCGCGGCCCGGTCGAGCCCGGGCCGGCGGCCTGCCGAGTGACTCGCCCGAGCCGACGCCGTGAGGGTCGGGGAACGCGTGGCCGGGCACGTTCTTGGGTCCGTCCGCGGTCAGGCAGGGGCATCAGTCGGTCAGGAACGGTCCGGGGCTGTCAGCAGGGCCAGATGGGCGAGGTCCCCGGGTGGGGGCGTCGTGACCGACCACAGCGGGGCGGCGGTACCGTCGGCGACAGCGGCGGGGGCGTCCGTCAGGTTCATCCGCTCGCGGAGCCTGCCGTAGAAGTCCATCGGGCCCAGCCGGACGGCCCGCAGGCGACGCGGGGCTGCGTACACGCCGATCCAGTCCCCCGGATCGAGCACGCCCCGCAGCTGCCCGTCGATACTGACCGCGGCCGGCCCCGACCGTTCCAGGAGGCGCAGCCCGACGGGCTCGTCGGGGGCGGTGACGACCGAGCGGTCGAAGGCCATGTGCGGGGCGACCGGCGTGAAGACGAGGGCCTCCGCTCGGGGTGAGACGACGGGGCCGCCGGCGGCGAAGCTGTAGGCCGTCGAGCCGGTCGGCGTGGCGACGAGCAGCGCGTCGGCCGAGTAGGAGGCCAGGAGTCTGCCGGAGACGTAGACCCCGACCGACACCTGCCGGTCCCGGACCAGCTTCTCGAGCACGATGTCGTTGAGCGCGGTGACGTCCAGCGGGATGCCCCACTCCTTGTCGACCTCGCAGTCGGGCCGCACCTGCGGAGGCGGCAGGAGCGGCCCCCGTCCGTATTCGATGAGGGTCTCCATGCCCGACGGCACCTCCAGTCGGCGCGAGGCACGCAGGGCGAGCAGCATGCGGCTGTCGATCTCGAACCGGTCCTCGCGCACCGCGTCCAGTGCCGAACGCACCGCGGAGGCGGACACCTCCGTCAGAAAGCCCACCCGGCCCAGGTCGGCACCCAGCACGAGGGCGTCGGCGGCAGCGGCCAGCCGGGCGCCGCGCAGGAAGGTGCCGTCGCCGCCCAGGGTCACCACGAGGTCGGGACGGCCGGCGGCCTCCACCTCCTCACGGGAGCCGCGGCGCCCGCCGTCGTGCCACACGTCGATGTCCGCGCACCGCACGGCGTGTTCCTCGCACCACGCGCGGACCAGGCCGGCCGCCGCCACGGCCTCCGGGCGTCCGCCGTGCACGACCAAGCCCAGCCGGTTCACTGTCACATCCGCCTCCGGACGGTCTCGGTCACCAGGTGGTGGCCTCGGTGCGCAGCACGACCCAGGTGTCGCCCTCGCGGGCACAGCCGGTGGCCAGTCGCAGCGGGCCGTGTCGCCGTCGATGTCGAGGGTCGTGCTCTTCCCTTCGATGGTGTGGTAGACGAACCGGCCTTGTCTCATCTGTGCCAGCCATACGGCCTCCGGCCGCACGTAGCCGGTCATGTGGGTGCGGACTCGGTGGTCTCCGGCCGGACTGTGTGCCTGTCACCGGCCGAGCAGCCGCATGCCCGCCTCGTCGTGGTGGTCACCGGCGGCTGCGGGCAACTGGTCGAGCTTCTCGATCTGCTCGCTGGTCAGGACGATGCCGTCGGCGGCGCTGTTCTCCTCGACCCGCTCCACGCGCTTGGTGCCGGGGATGGGGGCGATGTCGTCGCCCTGCGCGAGCAGCCAGGCCAGGGCCACCTGCCCGGGTGTCCCGCCGACTTCGTCGGCGACGGCCTTGACCTCGTCGGCCAGGCGCAGGTTGCGCTGGAAGTTCTCACCGGTGAAGCGCGGGTTGTTCTTGCGCCAGTCGGTGTCGTCGAAGTCGTCGGTCGAGCGGATCTGTCCGGTGAGGAAACCGTGGCCCAGCGGCGAGTAGGGCACGAAGCCGATACCCAGCTCCCGCAGGAGCGGCAGCACCTCCGGTTCCGGATCACGAGTCCACAGGGAGTACTCCGACTGCAGGGCCGCCACCGGGTGGACGGCGTGGGCACGCCGGATGGTCTCCACGCCGGCCTCGGACAGCCCGACGTGGCGGACCTTGCCCTCTGCGACCAGCCGCCCTGCCCCCACCGCGGCAGCGCACGCACCCGGACGTACACAAGATCAGAGCTGAATGACGAAGGGCCGGTTTCGGATGTCTCCGAAACCGGCCCTCACTCGCGACTCTCATCAGTCGGGACGACAGGATTTGAACCTGCGACCCCTTGACCCCCAGTCAAGTGCGCTACCAAGCTGCGCCACGTCCCGATGCGCGCTCACTCGCGGTGAAACCGCGTGATCGCGCGAACAGCACCTTACCCCACACCCCTGGCCGCGCCGAAAACGGCCCGGGCGGGACAATCGGCGTATGGGCAGCACAGACAGCAAGGGAAGCACAGGACGCACGGGAAGCACTTCAGCGGACCGGGCGGGCGACGCCCGGGACCGCGACAGCGAGGGGCGGGCACGCAACGCCCGGCCCCGGGACGGTCTCGGGCGGCCCCTGCCGTACGGCACGGACGGCGTGCCCCGGCAGCCCGAGGGCGTGGTCCGCACGCCGGAGGAGACCGTCGCCGAGGCGCAGCGGCTGCTGGACGAGGGGAAGCCGTTCCACGCGCACGAGGTCTTCGAGGACGCCTGGAAGTCGGGCCCCGACGCGGAGCGCGAGCTGTGGCGCGGTCTCGCCCAGCTCGCCGTCGGCCTCACCCACGCCGCCCGAGGCAACCTCACGGGCGGGGCACGGCTGCTGCGACGCGGGGCGGGCGCGACCGAGACGTGGGCCTCCGGCTCCGGGCAGCCGCTGCCGCACGGCATCGACCTGGAGGGCATCGCCACCTGGGCCCGGGAACTGGCCCAGGACGTGGAACGGGACGGCCGCGCCGTGGACGCGGGGGCACGGGCGCCTCGGCTCCGGGGAGCAGGCGCGGGGCCCTGACCAGACCCCTGAGCAGGGGCGCGGGGGCTGAGCCGGTGCGGGTGCTGTCAGTGGTGTGCGGCAGACTCGGGGTGTGCGAAAGATTCATGTCATCGGTATCGGCGCGGGCGACCCCGAGCAACTGACCCTGCAGGCGGTCAGGGCGCTGCGGAGCACGGACGTGTTCTTCATCCTGGAGAAGGGCGAGGTGAAGGCGGACCTCACCCGGCTGCGCCGGGACATGCTCGACACGCACCTGCCGCAGGGGACGTACCGCGTCGTCGAGGCGCGTGACCCGGAGCGGGACCGGGCCGCCGACGGCGCGGCCTACTCCCCCGCCGTCGGGGACTGGCGCAGCGCCCGCGCCGACATCTACGAGCGGCTGATCGCGGAGGAACTCGGCGAGGAGGAGACCGGCGCGTTCCTGGTGTGGGGAGACCCTTCGCTGTACGACAGCACGCTGGGGATCCTGGAGGAGGTGCTGGAGCGGGAGGCGGTGGCGTTCGAGTACGACGTCGTCCCCGGCGTCAGCAGCGTCTCGGCACTCGTCGCCCGGCACCGGACGGGTCTCAACCGCATCGCCCGGCCCGTGCAGATCACCACCGGGCGGCGGCTCGCGGAGGGCTTCCCGGAGGGCGTGGACGACGTGGTGGTGATGCTCGACGCCCACCAGACCTTCCGGCGGTACGCGCAGGAGGACGTCGACATCTACTGGGGCGCCTACATCGGCACTCCGGACGAGATCCTCGTCTCCGGCCCGATCGCCGAGGCCACGCCGCGCATCGAGCGGTTGCGTGCCGAGGCCCGTGAGCGCAAGGGCTGGATCATGGACACGTATCTGCTGCGCAGGCACCCCCGCGACTGACCGGGCTATCGTCCGGACATGGAGTCCGTGCGTGCCGTACTGATCGACATCGACGGGGTGCTCACCGTGTCGTGGCGGCCCTTGCCGGGGGCCGTGGAGGCGTTGCGGGAGATCCGGGAATCCGGGCTCGCCGTCCTGCTGGTCACGAACACGACCTCCCGTACGCGGGCTTCGATCGCCGGGACGCTGGCGGACGCGGGGTTCCCGGTGTCCGCCGAGGACATCCTGACCGCGCCCGCGGCCACGGCCGCCTATCTCGCCGAGCACTGTCCCGGCGCCCGGTGCGCCCTGCTGAACAGCGGCGACATCGAGGAGGATCTCGACGGCGTGACCCTCGTGGACGCGGCGGACACGAGGACCGTGCCGGATGTCGTGCTGGTCGGCGGGGCCGGTCCCGAGTTCGGCTGGGCGGCGCTCGACCGGGCCTTCGGGCAGCTGCAGCGCGGGGCCCGGCTGGTGGCGATGCACCGCAATCTGTACTGGCGTACGGACGAGGGGCTGCGACTGGACGCCGGTGCGTTCCTGGCCGGTCTCGAGCAGGCCGCCCGGGTGGAGGCCGAGATCACCGGCAAGCCGGCGCGGGCGTTCTTCGAGGCGGCGCTCGCCCGGGCGGGCGCCGGTGCGGGCGAGGCCGTGATGGTGGGGGACGACGTCGAGTCCGACGTGCTCGCGGCGCAGCGGGCCGGTGTCACCGGGGTCCTCGTGCGGACCGGCAAGTTCCAGCCGGAGGCGCTCCGGGCCGCCGACGGCACGCCCGACCACGTGATCGACTCCTTCGCGGACCTCCCGGCGCTGCTGCGGAGCTCCGCGGAGCGGTAGGCGCCGGTCAGCGCAGCGGTAGGTGCCCGTCAGCGGAGCGGTAGGTGCCCGTCAGCGGAGCGGTAGGTGCCCGTCAGCGGAGCAGGAGCTGCAGTCCGCCCACGATCGTCGCCGCGATGACCAGCTGCTCGAACAGCCGCTGGTTGATCTTGTTCACCGCCCACTTGCCGAAGAGCGCGCCTGGTACGACGAACACGACGAGCGCCAGGTCGAGGAGCAGGGAGCGGCCGTCGATGAGGCCGAGGCCGGCGCTGAAGGGCAGCTTGGAGACGTTGACGATCAGGAAGAAGAAGGCCGACGTGCCGAGGAATCCGAGCTTGCGGAAGCCCGCGGAGAGCAGGTACATCGACATCACCGGGCCGCCCGCGTTGGCGACCATGGTGGTGAAGCCGCCGAGGACGCCATAGGAGCGGGCTTTGGCCCGGCCCGCCCGGCTGGTGACCGAGTCCGGTTGCTCCTCCGCGTCCGCCGTACGCCGGCGCCACACCGTCACGGCCGCCATCAGCAGCAGGATCGCGCCGATCGAGGTCCGTACGATCGCGTCGTCGGCCCACATCAGGAACACCGTGCCGACGACGACGCCCGCGGCGACCGCCGGGAACAGCCGCCACAGGGTGGGCCAGTGGGCGTGCCGCCGGTAGGTGGCGACGGCCAGCAGGTCTCCGGCGATCAGGACCGGCAGCAGGACGCCGGTGGAGGCGCGGGCGGGCAGCACCGCGGCGAAGATGGCGAGGCTGACCGTGTTGGCCCCGCTCACGGCGGTCTTCGAGAAACCGACGAGGAGGGCCGCGAAGGCGAGTGCGGCGAACTCCCAGCCGGTGATGTTCCAGAGCGTCATCGTGTCCATGCGAACACTGATGCTATGTGCAACGAACGGGGCGCCGCAGTGCCGTCTCGCCTGGTGGCCCGGGGGGGCCGGTCTACCCCCGTTCGACCAGAAGCGCACTCCCCTGTCCGACCCCCACACACATCGTCGCCAGCCCCCGTCCCGCCCCCGTCCGCCGCATCCGGTGGAGCAGCGTCGTCAGGATCCGGGCGCCCGAGCAGCCCAGGGGGTGGCCCAGGGCGATGGCGCCGCCGCTCGGGTTGACCAGGTCGGGGTCGATGCCGAGCTGGTCGACGCAGGCCAGGGCCTGGGCCGCGAACGCTTCGTTGAACTCGGCCTCCTCGAGGTCGGCGACGCTCCAGCCGGCGCGGGCCAGTGCCTTGCGGGTGGCGGGGACCGGGCCGATGCCCATGACGTCGGGGTGGACACCGGCGGAGGCGCCGGCGACGTAGCGGCCCAGGGACTGAAGCCCCAGTTCGTTCAGGGCCTCCTCACTGACCAGGAGGAGGCCGGCGGCGCCGTCGTTCATCGGGGAGGCGTTGCCCGCGGTGACCGTGCCGCCGTCCCGGAAGACCGGCTTCAGCCGGGACAGCTTCTCGTACGAGGTGTCCTCGCGGACACACTCGTCGGTGTCGACGACCACGCCGTCGGGGCGTGTCACGGGCAGGAGTTCGCCGTCGAAGTGGCCGTTCTTGCGGGCGAGGGCGGCCCGTCGGTGGCTGCGCAGGGCGAAGTCGTCCTGGCGTTCGCGGTCGATGCCGTACCGCGTGGCGACCTCCTCCGCCGTCTCGCCCATGGACAGCAGTCCGTGCAGGTCCCGCATCGCGGGGTTGACCAGGCGCCAGCCGAGGCGGGTGTCGACGGTCTCGATGCGGTGGGGCAGGGCCTCGTCGGGGCGGGGCAGGACGAAGGGGGCGCGGCTCATCGACTCGGAGCCGCCCGCGATCACGATGTCGGCCTCGCCGGCGGCGATGGTACGGGCCGCCGTGGTCACGGCCTCCAGGCCCGACGCGCAGAGCCGGTTGACCGTGGCCCCGGGGACGGACTCGGGGAGACCGGCGAGCAGGGCGGCCATGCGGGCGACGTTGCGGTTGTCCTCACCGGCCTGGTTGGCGGCGCCCCAGTAGACGTCGTCGACGCGGGCCGGGTCCAGCGCGGGCACGTCGCCGACCAGGGCGCGGACCACGGTCGCGGCGAGGTCGTCGGGCCGCACCGAGGAGAGGGCTCCCCTGAGCTTGCCGATGGGGGTGCGGCGGGCGGCCGCGAAGTGGACGGGACGCACGAGAGGACTCCTCACACACCGCACATTAATTAGCACTGCTAGTTTCGGACTATAGCCCCTCGGCCGGCCGCCGTCACGGGCCGCGTTTGCGCCAGTGCGCCCGGGGCACCCGCGCGCTCATGGAGTGGTTGTGGAGCGCCGCCTGCGTGGACGAGGACCCCGAGTTGTTCTTTCCCGTGGGCACGGCGGGCCCGGCCCTGCGGGACGTCGCGGCCGCGAAGCGGATCTGCGCGCGCTGCCCGGTGACCGACCAGTGCCTGAGCTTCGCGCTGAGCAGCGGCCAGGCCTCGGGCGTGTGGGGCGGGACCTGCGAGGAGGAGCGCGACGCACTGCTCCGGACGACGAAGAACGACGCGCGAAGGAGAAGCGCCCTATGACGGCCGTGAGGAGCACCCTGCCCGACGAGGCCCGCCGGGTCTCCTGCGAGGCACTCCAGGACACCCTGGTCGATCTGCTCGGACTCTCGCTGATCGGGAAGCAGGCCCACTGGAACATCGTCGGACCGCGCTTCCGGTCCATCCACCTCCAGCTCGACGAGGTGGTGACGGCCGCGCGGAACTTCGCCGACACGGTCGCGGAGCGGTCCGCGGCGCTCGGTGTGCCGCCGGACGGCCGGCCGGAGACCATCGCCAAGACGTTCACGCTGCCCGCCCCCAAGGAGGGCTGGGTGCGTGACTCGGACGCCGTGCAGGTGCTGGTGGAGTCCCTCCAGGACGCCGTCGGCCGGCTGCGCGAGCGCATCGACGCGACCGAGAAGGCGGACCTGGTCACCCAGGACCTGCTGATCAGCATCACCGCGGAGCTGGAGAAGCAGCGGTGGATGTTCGACGCCGAGAACTTCCCCCGCGAAGGCTGACCGGCGCGCGCACATACGTACGGAAGGGGCACCCGATGACCGACGCCCTCGAACTCGACGCGCTGTGGGAGGACTTCCACCGCGTGGTGAACATGACCTCGCAGGAACTCGCCGCCTGGTTGCGGATGCGGGACGCCGACGAGAACGCGGAGCCACTGCCCGACCAGGCGGGGAGCGAGACCGGACAGCACGTCCTGGCGATCCTCCAGAAACGGCGCACCGACCTGACCGAGGACGATCTGCGGGTGATGCGCAACGTCGTGGACAGGGTCACCTCCCAGGTGGACCTGGAGAACGAGCCGCTGCCCGAGGTGACGGCCGAGGACACACGCCGCCGGCACCGGCTGATGACCGTCGGCCACGATCCGCTGAAGGCGTAGCGGAGAGCCGCGAGCAGCGAGGCGGCCTCCGCCGTGACAAGAGGCCGCCCCCTGCTCAGCCCAGCAACCACCCCCCGTCCACGGTCAGTTCGACCGCGTTGACCGAGCGGTTGCGCAGCAGGAAGTCGACCGCGTCGGCCACGTCCGCCATCGTGGCGAGATTCCCCGTGGGCGTCTCGGTGCGCAGCACGTCGAGCACCTTCTCCGGCTTGGCCTGCCAGTACGGGGTGTCGCCGACGACTCCGGGATGTACGGCGTTGACCCGGACGGGGGCCAGCTCGACGGCGAGGGAGTGCATCAGCCCGCGCACGCCCGCGTTGACGGTCGCCACCGTCGTCGCGCCCGGGTAGGGGCGTTCCTTGGCCTGTCCGCCGAACAGCACGACGGCGCTGTCGTCGTGCAGCCGGGTGCGCAGCGTGTGCACGACCTCGGTGTAGCCGACGAGCTTGAGGGTGACCAGCCGCAGGGCGGCGTCGATGTCGTACTCGGTCACCTTGTTGTCGTCCCGGGAGACACCCGCGAGCACCAGATGGTCGACGCGTCCGACGTCGGCCAGGGCCGCGGTGATCTCCAGCGGCCGGGCCAGGTCGAGGGCGAGGCCCCGGGCGCCGATCTCCTTGGCGACCGTGTCGGCGCGCTGGGCGTCGCGGCCGGTCAGGACGACGTCGTCCCCGTGCTGGGCGCGCAGCCGCGCGAACTCTCGGCCCATCCCCGATGTGCCGCCGACGACAAGGACACTGCTCATGACTCCTCCTCAAGCGCCTGGCGCAGGTAGTCCCAGTCCCGCGTGAACCGGTAGGAGTGCCGTGACGGCGGCTGCGGCGCCTGTGTCTCCAGCCACCGCAGGGGCCCCTGCCCGGCGTTGACGAACCCATGCACACAACCGGCGCCCGCCCACGCGAGGTCGCCGGGTTCCAGCCGGTACCGCTCGCCGTCGAGGGTGGCCTCCGCCACGCCCTCGAGGATCAGATACGTCTCCTCGAAGGGGTGGTCGTGCGTGCCGATGACGCCGTCGGACGCGTACCGCACCATGAACATCGTCGAGGCGACCGCGCCCAGGTCGCCGTCGACCATCATCTTCACGGTGATGCCGCTGTAGACCAGCAGCGCGGTCCGCATGCTCGCCGTGGCGGCCAGCAGGTCCTGGGACTGCTTGCCGGGATCCATCTGGTCGGGCTCGAAATGCCCGAAGGTCCGGGTGCGCGGGTCGCGGACGTCGATCCGGACCGGGGCGCGGGCGGGCAGCTCCGGCACCGCCTGGGTGTCGTGCCCGTAGCGCGCCCGCGGCACGGGGGCCAGCATGTCCGCCCAGCGCCCGCCGGTGTCCCCTGCCCCGCGCCAGGCGTGCGGAACGCCGGTCGGCAGGAGGCCGTAGTCGCCCTCCTCCAGGAGGTACGACCCCTCGGGCACGTCGAGGACCACGGCCCCGTCGAGGACGTGGAAGGTCTCCTCGTACGAGTGCACATGGGCGGGCACCCGGCCGTCCGGCCGCAGTTCACAGAGGCCGAAGCCGGTGTGCACACTGCCGTCGTCCTCGCCGACCAGCGTCCGCCGCCGGTGGCCGTGGCCGTCGTAGGGCGGATCGGGCCGGTCGGCGGCGCGGCGCACCAGGTGGTTCGTCATGCCGTGGCCCTCTCCCCCTTCGCCTCCTTCGCCGCGAGGAGCCGGTCGCGGGATTCCTCGACCAGCCGGCGGGCACGCCCGGTGTCGGCGAGCAGCCTCCCGTCGCGCTTGTGGATCACGCCGTCGACCAGGACGGTGTCCACGTTGGACACGTCCGCGCAGAGGGTCACAGCGGCTGCCGCGTCGTGCACCGGGGAGACGTTCGGCGCGGTGGCGTCGATCGCGACGATGTCGGCGCGCTTGCCGGGCGTCAGGGAGCCGGTACGGTCCTCGAGACCGGCGACGTGGGCGCCGTTGAGGGTGGCGATCTCCAGCATCCGGCGCGCTGTCAGCATGGTGCTGGGCACCGGCATGTTGGCCTGCCAGCAGTCGGCGTTGACACGGGCGCGTTCGGCGCCGAAGGCGGCGCGGATCTGGGTGAACATGTCGCCGGGCACGGTGGTGACGACGTCGATGCTGAGCGAGGGCCGCAGACCGTGCTCGATCGCCAGCATCACGGGCGGCCAGCCGTGCCCCATCTGGAGCTCCACCTGCGGCGCGACCGACACCGTGCCGCCGCTGTCGGCGACCATCCGCCACTCCTCCTCGCTGAGGTAGCAGCAGTGGACGTAGGTCGTGTCCGGGCCGAGGAGCCCCATGCCGTGGAGCTGCTTGACCATGCCGAAGCGGCCGGCGAGGCGCCCCATGGCCACGTGCACGGTGATCGGGATGCCCAGCTCACGCGCCAGGGCCCATTCGGCGGCAACGACGTCGTCGACGCAGAAGCCGGGTCCGCGCGTGGCGAGGCCCATGGTGAGCAGGCCGTCGTCGGAGGCGAAGTGCGTCGACCGGATCCTGCGTACGTCGTCCGCCGGGATCGCGATCCTGCTCTCGAACCAGTACTCGGCGAGGGAGGTGTTGGCGCTGCCGTACGCGTACTGCGCCCGGATGCCGGATTCCTTCAGGCCCTGGATCGCGGCGTCCGGGTGCTCGGGGGTGTTGTTGATGTGCGACCAGTCGACGAGCGTGGTGATGCCGGCGTTGAGGCATTCGAGCGCGCCCGCGAGGTTGCCGGCGTAGACGTCCTCCGGGGTGTAGAGGGGTGCGAAGCTGTCGAGGACGTCGACGAAGTAGTCGTCGAGGGTGGCGTCGGGGGCGACGCCCCGGATCGGGGCCTCCCAGGTGTGACGGTGGGTGTCGACGAAGCCGGGGACGACGATGCGGCCGGTCATGTCGAGAACCTCGGCGTCGGCGCTGATCTCGGGCCGTACGGCCGCGATCCTGCCGTCCTCGACGAGGACGTCCCCCTGGGGCAGGTCCCCGATGTCGGGGTCCATCGAGATCACGTGACCGGAGCGCAGCAGCAGTGTCCTTGTGGTCATCGCGCTTCCTCCCATGGGCTGTTCGGTACGGAGCCGGCGGGCAGCTCAGTAGGCGGCGAGTCTTCGGACCGCCGTGACGACCTTGTCGACGGTGGGGATGACCTGCTCCTCCAGCGCGTCGGCGAACGGCAGCGGGACGCACTCCCCCGTCACCCGCCGCACGGGCGCGTCCAGCAGGCCGAAGCCCTCGTCGGCGACGACCGAGACGACGGTGGCGCCCCAGCCGCCCTGGTACGGGTTCTCCTCGACGGTGACGAGCCGCGAGGTTCTGCCGAGTGAGCCGAGGACGGTCGTGGTGTCCAGCGGGACCAGCGAGCGCAGGTCGATCACCTCCGCCTGGATCCCCTCCCCCGACAGCACGTCGGCGGCCCGCAGGGCCAAGGGCACCATGGAGGCCAGCGCGACGAGCGTGACGTCCGTGCCCTCGCGCACGACGGAGGCCCGCCCCAGCTCGACGAGGTGACCGGGCGGTGGCGGTGTCCCCTTGGTGGCCAGGAGGGCCTTGTGCTCGAAGAAGACCACGGGGTCGTCGCTGCGGATCGCCGCCGCCAGCATGCCGATGACGTCGGCGGGCGTCGCCGGTGCCGCGATCTTCAGGCCGGGGACGGTCAGCGCCCAGTTCTCGGTGGCCTGGGAGTGCTGGGCACCGAAGCCCAGCCCGCCGCCGTTGGCGGTGCGCACGACGAGGGGCACGATCACCTGCCCGCCGGTCATGTAGCGGACCTTGGGGATCTCGTTGGCGAGGTAGTCCCAGCAGCAGGCCAGGAAGTCGGAGAACATGATCTCCGCCACGGGCCGCATCCCGGTCAGGGCGGCGCCCATCGCCGCGCCCACGATGGCCTGTTCGGATATGGGCGTGTCCCACACGCGCTCGGGTCCGAACTCCTTGTGCAGCCCCACGGTCGTCTTGAACACCCCGCCGGCCGCGCCGATGTCCTCCCCGAGGCACACCACCGACGCGTCCCGGCGCATCTCGCGTGCGATGCCCTCGGCGACGGCGTCCCGGTAGGTGATCACGTCCGCCATGCGGCACCTCCGTCGGCCCACACGTCGGTCAGTGCCTCCCGCGGGTCGGGCGGCGGCGCGGCCTTCGCCGCCTCGACCGCCCGCTCCACGACGGCCCGGGCCCGCTCGTCGGCCTCGGTGACCGCCTCCGCCCCGATGCCCAGCTCGGCGAGCCGTCCCCGCGCGAGGTCCAACGGGTCGTGCTTCAGCCACCGTTCGACCTCTTCGGCCGGGCGGTAGGTCGCAGGGTCGGCGCGGCTGTGCCCGTAGTGACGGTAGGTCTCGGCCTCCAGCACGGCGGGCCCGCCTCCGGCCCGGGCCCGCCCCGCGAGCCGTCCCACCGCCTCCGCCACGGCCACCACGTCGTTGCCGTCGACCACCTCGCCCGGGATGCCGTACGCGGGCGCCCGGTCGGCTGCGGGCCGGGGCACCGCCGTGACCTCCGCGATGGGCGTGTACTCCATGTACAGGTTGTTCTCGCACACGAACAGCACGGGCAGTTTCCACACGGCGGCCAGATTGAGGGACTCGTGGAAGGCGCCGATGTTGGTGGCGCCGTCGCCGAAGAAGGCGACAGCGAGCTGCTCGGTCCCCCGCAGCCGGGCCGACCAGGCCGCGCCGACCGCCATGGGGAGGTGGGATCCGACGATGGCGTACGAGCCGAGCATGCCGGTGGCGGCCTTCGTCAGGTGCATGGAGCCGCCCTTGGCCCGGCACAGCCCGGTCGCCCGGCTCATCAGCTCCGCCAGGCACTCCTCGGGCGTGGCACCCCGGGCGAGGGCATGGTGGTGGCCCCTGTAGGTGGCGAACACATAGTCGTCCGGGCGCAGGGCGGCACTCGCGCCCACGGCGATCGCCTCCTGCCCGGCGGCGAGGTGGGTGGTGCCCTTCACCAGCCCCTGGAGGAACAGGTCGTGGGCGGCCTTCTCCGTACGGCGGATGACGGCCATCCGCTCGTAGGCGGCGAGAAGCCGGGCCGGTTCCATCAGCCCGCCCCGTCGCCACGGGAGGTGTTGAGGTGGGACTGGGCCTCGCGGCGGGTGTTCAGTTCGCCGCCCACGGTCCAGTACTTGCGCCCGGCCACGAGCAGTTCCTCGGCGGGGAACTTGGTGATGACCTCGCAGCCGTCGGCGGTGACGACCAGTTCCTCCTCGATACGGGCGGCGGACCAGCCGTCGGCGGCCGGCCAGTAGGTCTCCAGGGCGAACACCATGCCCTCCTCGAGGACTTCGGGGTGGTCGAGGGAGACCAGGCGGCTGAAGATCGGCTTCTCCCAGATCGACAGGCCGACACCATGGCCGTACTGCAGGGCGAAGGCGGCGGTCTCGTCGGCGAAGCCGAACTCCTCGGCGCGCGGCCAGACCTGGACGATGTCGGCGGTGGTGGCGCCGGGCCGGACCAGGGCGATCGCCTGGTCCATGTACTCCCGGCAGCGCACGTACGCGTCTTGTTGCGCGCGGGAGGCGCTGCCCACGGCGAAGGTGCGGTAGTAGCAGGTGCGGTAGCCGAGGTGGCTGTGCAGGATGTCGAAGAAGGCCGGGTCGCCTGGGCGGATCAGGCGGTCGCTGTAGACATGCGGGTGCGGTGAACAGCGTTCGCCCGAGATGGCGTTGACGCCCTCGACGTACTCGCTGCCGAGGTCGTACAGGACCTTGCTGACGACCCCGACGCATTCGTTCTCGCGGACGCCCGGGCGCAGATAGCCGTAGAGCTCCTCGTAGGCGGCGTCGACCATGGCGCAGGCCTGGGTGAGCAGGGCGATCTCGTCGCCGGTCTTGATCCGGCGGGCCTCCAGGAAGACCTGCTGTCCGTCGACGACGTCGATGCCCTCGGCGCGCAGGGCGGCCAGGACCGGCATCTCGGCGACGTCGACGCCGAGCGGTTCGTTCGCCAGCCCGTGCTCGCGCAGCTCGGCGGCGATCTTGGCGGCCACGTCCTCGGCGATCCCGGCGTCCGGGTGGAAGGCGCCGCGCAGGGTGGAGATGCCGGCGCGGGCGCCGGTGGGCGGGCCGCCCTTGCCGTCGCTGTAGTCCAGCCACGGGTTGTACAGCTGGTGGTGGCGGGCGGCGGAGCCGAAGTCCCAGACGACCGGTTCGCCGTCGCGCACCAGCAGGGCGAAGCGGATCAGCTTGTCCATCGCCCAGGTGCCGATGTGTGTGGCCGTCATATAGCGGATGTTGGCGAAGTCGAAGCTGAGCACCGCGCCCAGCTGGGACCGGTTCAGGGACTCGTGCAGCCGGGCCGACCGCTGCCCGCGCAGCCGGTCCAGGTCGATGCGCTCTTCCCAGTCGACGGCGTTGGGGCCGTATGTGCGGATCGCCATGGCGACCACCCCCACTTCGGAGTGAACGCCCGGGTGCCAGGGGTGTCAAGTGTCACTGAACATCGCCGGACACGAACCAGACGCCCACAGCGGGTACCTCTCCATCGTTGCGGTATCGGTGGGGAGTCGTCGACTCGAAGCAGACGGCGTCGCCCGGGCGCACCGTGTACTCGTCGAAACCGAGGGTGAGGATCAGCTCGCCGGAGGTCAGATAGCCGTACTCGGTGCCCCCGTGCCGCATCAGTCCGCCGGAGCCCGCGGAGGAGCCGCCGGGCCGGTAGGTCACCAGCAGGAAGTCGACGTCCGCGCCCGGCACGCGGCCGAGGCGCTCCCATACGACCCCCGAGTCCAGCTCCAGCGTCTCGCGCTCACCCGCGACGGCCAGCGGGCCGATACGCCGCCCCGGGTCGGCGGCGAAGGCCGCGAGGGAGTGCGGGAGGGAACCGGGCGTGCTCGCACCCACCGCGGGCGCCGAGGCCCGTGCGTCGAAGAGGGACTCCACGGAGATTCCGAGGGCCGTCGTGATCGCGTACAGCGTGCTGACCGAGGGCTGGCTCTTGCCGGTCTCGATCTGCGACACGAGACTCGCCGACACTCCGACCTCCCGGGCCAGCGCGCGCAGGCTCGTACCGCGCTCCAGTCGGGCCTGCCGGATACGCGCCCCGACGGGCGGGACGACGGCGGGGGACACGGGCGGCTCCTCTCGCGCTCGGCGGGTGTACAGCTTCATTGAACAGCGCGCGTGAGCCCGGAAGCCAGGTGCAGAGCGGCTCGCTCACTGCTCCCCTGCCGGAAACTCCGCTCGCACCTGCCAGCCCGCTCCCCCGGCGTGCGGCCCCGCGCGCAGTTCGCCGCCGAGCGCGGTCACCCGTTCCGTCAGGCCGACCAGGCCGAAACCGCCGCCGTGGGCGGCCTCCGGGAGCTGGGTGCCGCCATGGCCGTCGTCGGTCACCGTGACCTCCAGCCGGTCGCCTGGGCGGGCCAGGCGGACGGTGACCCGCGTGGCGTCGGCCGCGTGACGCCGTACGTTGGTCAGCGCCTCCTGGACGACCCGGAAGGCCGCCGCCTGCACCTCGTGCGGCAGATCGCCGGAGACGGCCGGGGCGCGGTGCAGGACGGACCTCTGGACCGGGCTCGCGAAGCCCGCCACCAGGTCGGCGATGCCGGCCAGATCGCCGACGGGGCGGCGGTCGGGGGCCTCGGAACCGGTGTCCCGCAGCACGCCGACCGTGCGGCGCATGGAGGCCAGCGCCTCGGTGGCGGAGCGCTCGATACCGGCCAGGACGGGGTCCAGGTCCTGCGGCTGCCGCTCGGCCATCATGCGGGCCACCTGCGTCTGCACGAGGATCCCGGTGACGTGGTGGGCGACGAAGTCGTGCAGGTCGGCGGCGATCGCGACGCGTTCGGCACGGCGGGTATCACCGACCGCGACGGTGCGCCGGTAGTCCAGGGAGCGCAGGTACGCGGCGAGTCCGGCGGTGAGCCCGATCAGGAACAGTCCGATCACGGCGTACGCCGGCACCTCGTCCTGCAACGACCGGAAGTACCGCACCGCCAACAGCAGCAGGGCGACCCCGTCGAGCACACCGCACAGCAGAGCCCACGGCCACGGGCATCCGCCTGGTCGCCCTCGGCCGCACCAACGCCCAGATCGCGGCCGAACTGTACGTCTCGCTCTCCACGGTCAAGACGCATCTGTCCAGCGTCCAGCTCAGACTGGCCGCCCGGAACCGCGTCGAGATCGCCGCCTGGGCCTGGCAGAACGGACACGCGCGGACCGGAGCGTGACGCGTCCGCGCTCCGGACGGCGCTCACCCGAACAGTCCGGTGCCGGTGGTGGCCCGCCGGAGCCGGTGGTGCGCTGAGGACACGCGTCACGTTCTCAGGAGGCACTCCCGATGACCCGTCGTCCGTCCCGTCTCGCCCGCGTTCTCTCCTCCGCCCTGGCGGCAGGCACACTGCTGACCACCGCCGCCTGCTCGGACGAAGGCGACAGAGACGGATCACGCGCGTCGGGGATCACCGCGACACAGGTCGCCGGGAAGCAGCAGACCCCCTCCCCCACCGCCACCCTCACCACGGACGGCGCACGGGCCGCGCTGATCACCGAGGCGGACATCGAGGAAGACTGGAGCCAGGTCAAGGACACGGAGGCCGAGAACTGGCACGACAGCCTGTTCATCGGCACGGTCGACGTCTCCGACTTCCTCACCGCCAAGGCCCAGGCCGCCGACTGCCAGCGGCTCCTCGACTCCCTCTTCGACGACGATCTGCTGGGCAGGCCGTCGGGATCATCCGCGCTGCGCGGCTTCGAGGAGGGCAACTCACGCCTGCTGTACCAGGTCGCCTCCTATGACCGGACCGACCCGCAGGGCGCCATGAACTGGATGGCGACCCTGCCGGACAAGTGCGACCAGTTCACCGTGACCGACGGCGGCGAGAAGCGCACCGTCCAGGTCATCGAGACCTCGCTGCCCAAGGTGGGCGACGCGCGTGAAGGCCTGCGCGTGACGGTGCAGGGCACGACCGGGGGCACCGAGGCCACGCTGACCGTGGACGTCGCCGCCGTACGCGTCGGCAACGACGCCATCACCGTCACGGCGGGCGGGCTCGACGGGGACGAGCAGGACTCCGTCGAACAGGCGGTGAAGATCGGCACCCAGAATCTGAAGGACGTGCTGGCCGGCAAGACGCCCTCTCCGGACCCCAGCGAGGTCGAGTAACACGACGCGCCGCCTTCCCCCACGCCGACGGCCTTCCCGCCTTCCCGCCTCCGCCGATTCCCGGGACAACGTGATCACCGGAACGGCACAATGGCGGCGATGACCGGTCTTCCGGTCGCTCGTGCGAGGAGAGGAAGAGACGTGAGTGAGAGCCACACCCCGCCGAGCGGCTCGGCGCGGCTGAACACCGGTGTGGCGCACAACGCGCGCGTGTGGAACTACTGGATCGGCGGCAAGGACAACTACGAGGTCGACCAGCAGGTCGGCGAGCACGTCGCCGGCATGTTCCCGATCATCCGGGACATCGCCCGGGCGGACCGGGACTTCCTGGGCCGGGCCGTGTCGTTCCTGGCCGGTGAGCGCGGAGTGCGGCAGTTCCTCGACATCGGCACGGGGCTGCCGACGGCGGACAACACCCACGAGATCGCCCAGCGCATCGCGCCCGACTCACGGATCGTCTACGTCGACAACGACCCGATCGTACTGGTGCACGCCCGCACCCTGCTGACGGGCACCCAGGACGGCGTCACCGCCTACATCGACGCCGATGTGCACGACCCGGACGCCATCCTCGAACGGGCCGGGCACACCCTCGACCTCACCCGGCCCGTCGCCGTCATGATGCTGGGCATCCTCAACTTCGTGCTGGACACCGAGAAGGCCCGGGACATCGTGCGCCGTGTGATGGCCGCGGTCCCCTCCGGCAGCTTCCTGGTCCTCACCCACCCCACCTTCGACGACGAACTCGGCGGCGCGGGCCAGATCCCGGCCATGAAGTTCTGGAACGAGAACGCCACTCCCCCGATCACCGCCCGCAGCGGCGAGGACATCGCCGCTTTCTTCGACGGTCTCGAGCTGCTCGAACCGGGCATGGTGTCCTGCGGGCAGTGGCATGCCGAGGCCGGCTCGGCCGTGCTGGTACCGCAGTTCGGCGCGGTGGCCGTGAAGCCCTGACCGGAGGAAGAGGCGTATGACCACCCTTGCCGATCCCGTGCCCGGCGGCCGCCCCGGCGACGTCGAGCGGGCCACCGCCCTGAGCGGCGAGCTCGCCGGCCGGGGCGTGCACGGCGTCGTGCTGTCCTACGTCGACACCGCGGGCATCGGCCGGGTGAAGACCGTCCCGACGGCCCGGCTGGCCTCCGCCGCGGCCTGGGGCGTCGGCATGTCCCCGGTGTTCGACACGTTCCTGGCGAACGACTCCATCGTGACCACCGACGTCCTCGGCTCCCCCGACGGCGACCTTCGCCTCTATCCGGACCTCGACCAGCTGGTGGTGCTGGCCGGGCAGCCCGGCTGGGCGTGGGCGCCGGTCGACCGGATCACGCAGGAGGGGGAGCGGCACCCCGGCTGCACGCGCACGTTTCTGCGCCGGGTCGTCACCGAGGCGGCCGAGCAGCACGGTCTCGCCTTCCGGGCGGCCATCGAGATCGAGTGGACCGTGGCCAGGGGCGACGCACCCGACGACGCGTTCGTGCCCGCGACGACCGGCCCCGCCTACGGCGCCACCCGGCAGGTCGAACTCGGCGACTGCACCGCCGACCTGCTGGCGGCCTGCGCGGCGCAGGGCATCGACGTCGAACAGGTCCATCCCGAGTACGCGGCGGGGCAGTTCGAGATCTCGGTCGGTGCCGTCGATCCGGTGGCGGCGGCCGACCGCAGCGTGCTGGTACGGCAGACCGTCCGCGCGGTGGCCCAGCGGCACGGGCTCCGGGTCTCCTTCGCCCCGGCCGTCGTGGGACAGGGCGTCGGCAACGGCGGCCATGTCCACCTCTCCGCCTGGCGTGACGGCGTCAACCTGCATTCCGGGGGCGAGGGCCGGTACGGCATGACGGCCGAGGCGGAGTCGTTCACGGCCGGCCTCCTCGCCCATCTGCCCGGCCTCACGGCCGTGACCGCCCCGAGCCCGGCGAGCTGTCTGCGACTCAGGCCCTCCCAGTGGGCCGGCGTGTTCACCGCCTGGGGCCGCGAGACGCGGGAGACCGCGCTGCGCGTCATCACCGGCACCGCGGGTCTGCGCGACCAGGCGGCCAACCTGGAGATCAAACCGGTCGACCTGGCAGCCAACCCCTACCTCGCGATCGGCTCCCTGATCGCCGCCGGGCTGGACGGCCTGACGTCGTCCGCCACCCTGCCCGGGGAGATCACCGGGGACCCGGCACGGCTGGCGGAGGCGGAGGCGGCGGCCCGGGGCGTCCGGCGGCTGCCGGTCTCGCTGCAGGAGGCCGTCGAGGAGTTCCGCGCGGACGAACCGCTGCGGGCGGCACTCGGACCGGTCCTGGCCGACGCGGTGATCGCCGTACGGCGGGGCGAACTGGCGTCCGTGGCCGGGCTGGACGACGACCAGGTGGCGGCGGCCTACCGCTGGAAGTACTGACGTGAGCGCGGTCCGCGAGACGCTCGACGCCCTGGGCCTGGTCGACCACCACTGCCACGGCACCGTCACCGCCGACCTCGACCGCGCGGCCTTCGAGTCGCTCCTCACGGAGGGCGACACCTGGCCGGGCGTCTCGCCCTTCGACAGCCCCGTGGGCGTGGCCGTGCGCCGCCACTGCGCTCCCCTGCTGGACCTGCCCCGGCACGCCCCGGCCGAGGAGTACCTCGCCCGCCGCTCCGAGCTGGGATGGCACGAGGTGCGGCGGCGCTTCCTGCGCGCCTCGGGCACGGACGTCCTCTGCGTCGACACCGGCTTCGCCGCCGACCGGCTCACCACCCCGCCCGAACTCGCCGAGGCCGCGGGCGGGTCGGCGTACGAGGTCGTACGGCTGGAGGGGGTCGCCGAGTCGGTGCGGGCCGCCGGAGTGGAGCCGGACACGTACGCGGACGCTTTCCGCGCGGCCGCGCTCGACGCGGTGCGGCGGCCCGGCGTGGTGGCCGTGAAGTCGGTGGCGGCCTACCGCACCGGCTTCGATCTGGACCCGGCCCGCCCCTCGGACACGGAGGTCACCGAGGCCGCCCGGCTCTGGTCCGGGCGCGGGGGCCGGCTGGCCGACCCGGTCCTCGTGCGGCACCTGCTGTGGACCGCCGTCGACCTCGGCCTGCCGCTCCAGTTGCACACCGGGTTCGGCGACAACGACATCCGGCTGCACCGGGCCGACCCCGCCCGTCTCACGGATTGGCTGCACCTGACCGCCGGGACGATCCCCGTCCTGCTGCTGCACTGCTGGCCCTACCAGCGGCAGGCCGCCTACCTCGCGGCGGTCTTCGAGCAGGTGTACCTCGACGTCGGTCTCACCCTGCACTACGTCGGCCCCGCCCGGGCCGGTGCGGTCCTCGCCGAGGCATTGGAGATCACACCGTTCCGCAAGCTGCTGTACAGCTCCGACGCGTACGGTGTGGCCGAGTTCTTCCACCTCGGGGCGCTCGCCTTCCGGCACGGACTCGCGGGGCTGCTCCAGGAGCGGGTGGACGCCGACGAGCTGTCCCTGCCGGACGCGCTGCGCATCGCGCGGTGGGCCGGACGGGACAACGCCCTGCGGGTCTACCGGCTGCCGGACGACATGCCGGGAGAGGATTAAGACGGCGTGGGGCCGGTCACAGTTCCCCTGGAGCGGCTATCCAGGAAGTCCGAACGGCTGAAAGTATGATCAAGCAATGTCTGACATGACCGATACCACGCCCGGCTGGCTGTCCTCCGACGAACTGGAGATGACACGCGCCCGCATGCCGATCCTGTACGTCGAGGCCGTCCCGGTACGCGTCGACGACAGCGGCGAAGTCACCAGTGTCGGTGTGCTGCTGCGCATCGGGCCCGACGGAACGGTCAGCCGGACGCTGGTCTCCGGCCGGGTGCTGCACCACGAGCGCGTCCGCGACGCCCTCCTGCGCCATCTGGAGAAGGACCTCGGCCCGGTCGCGCTCCCCCGCGTCCCGGCGTCGCTCCAGCCCTTCACGGTCGCAGAGTACTTCCCGACGCAGGGCATCACGGCGTACCACGACCCCCGCCAGCACGCGGTGTCGCTGGCCTACATCGTGCCGGTGACGGGCGACTGCCGGCCCCGGCAGGACGCGCTCGACCTGGTGTGGTTCAGCCCGCAGGAGGCCGTCTCCGAGGCGGTGCAGAGCGAGATGCCGGGCGGACACGGAGTGCTGCTGAAGCAGGCGCTGGCCCATGCGGGCTGTGTGATCTGACGGGGGCGGGCCCTCACGAAGGGGTGAGCTGATGCGGCTTCCCGACATGCCGCTGCACGATCCGTTCGTCGTCGCCGACGAAGAGACCCGCACCTACCACCTCTACACGTCCAACGTCCCCTCCGTGTCGGGCGTGGACGGCACCGGCACGATGGTCTACCGCAGCCGCGACCTGCGCGACTGGACGTCCCCCGTCGTGGTGTTCCGGACCGCCGGGCAGGAGGGAATCTGGGCGACGGACGGCGCATGGGCGCCGGAGGTGCACGCGTGGGACGGCAGGTACTACCTGTTCACCACGCTGCACAACGAGGACAGACCCCTCCCGGTCCCACCGCCCAACCAGTGGGGCGTCCCGTTCCGGACCCCGACCCATATGCGCGGCACGATCACGGCGGTCTCCGACTCACTGCTCGGCCCGTTCACCGTGCTCGACCCCGCACGCCCCGTCCCGCCCGAGCACCTCATGACCCTCGACGGCACGCTGTACGTCGACCCGTCCGGGCAGCCCTGGATGGTGTACGTGCACGAGTGGCTCCAGACCGTCGACGGAACGATGGAGGCGGTCCGGCTGGCTCCGGACCTGTCCCGGACGACCGGCGACCCGGTCTATCTCTTCAAGGCCTCGGACGCGCCCTGGACCGCCGAGCAGATCCCCGCCGGCGTACCGCACCAGCTCCCGCCCTACATCACCGACGGCCCCCAGCTGTACCGCACGCCTGACGGGTCCCTGCTCATGCTGTGGTCGACCTACGAGAAGAACGCGGCCGGGCAGGACGGCACCATCAGCGGCGGCTACGTACAGACCTACGCCGTGTCGAGATCCGGTGACGTCCGAGGCCCGTGGGAGCAGCGCCGGCCACTGGTCCGCGACGACAGCGGCCACGGCATGCTCTTCCACACCTTCGACGGCCGGCTGATGATGATCCTCCACCGGCCCTTCGAGAACGCCCGCGGGAAGCTGTACGAGATGCGGCTGAGCGATCACGAGCTGGAGATCCTGCGCCGGCGCGACGACCTCGACGGTGGCGGCTGACGCCGTAAAACAATCAGCGGGCCTGCCTTCCGGCAGACCCGCTGGTCGATTCTGTCGGGACGACAGGATTTGAACCTGCGACCCCTTGACCCCCAGTCAAGTGCGCTACCAAGCTGCGCCACGTCCCGTTGCCCGTCTGACCTGGGGGTTCCCCCGGCCGAACGCGCAGGGAAACAATACCGCACTCGCGCCGGTGATCGCGCATCCGTTTCCGGGGGGCCGGCCCCCCGGCGGGACGTCATTCTTCCGTCGGGAGTCCCAGCATGGGGTGCGCCTCCAGGAGCCGGTTCGGGGCCGCCTGGCGCCAGGAGTCGGCGAGGACGACCCGCAGCTCACCCTCGTCCTCCAGTGCGTCGAGCCGGGCCCGCACCCAGGCGAAGGACGCCTCGTGGTCGGCGATCCAGAACTTCTTCGGCTCGGCGAGCACCAGTTCGTCCCGCTCCACCTTGGGGCAGCGCACGGCGACGGACGTCTCGTCCTCCGGCAGGGTCGCGAACATCTTTCCCGCGACCCGGAAGGTGGGCATGCTCCAGGCGATCTTCTCCGTCGTGTCAGGCAGGGAGAGGGCGATACGTCGTACGTCTTCGGCATCCGGCATGGCAGGCACGGTAGCCGCTCCCACTGACAGTCACCTGGTGAGAGCGGCTGCGGGTATGTGCTTGTAGTAGATCGTCGTCGGCCGGAGCACTCCGTCGGGGCGGGCCGCGTAGTCGGGGATCGCGCCGATCGCGGTCCAGCCGGCGGACCGGTACAGATGCTCGGCGGGGCTGCCGGTCTCGGTGTCCAGGTGCAGGAGGGTGACCCCGGCCGCGACGGCGGCGTCCTCCGCCGTCGCCAGCAGCTTGCGGCCGAGGCCGCGCCCGCGGGCGTCCGGGTCCACCATGAGCTTGACGAGTTCGGCGCGGTGACGGCTGTTGGCCTTGCCGGGGAAGGCGAGGCTCACGGTGCCCAGCACCCGGTCCCCGTCGTACGCCGCCCACACGACGAGCCGGCCCGCGGCCACGTCGGCGGCCCGCTCCTCCCACCAGGCGAGAGCCTCCGCGCGGTCGAGCGGGGCGAGGAAGCCGACCGAGGCACCGGCGTCGACGGTGGCGGCCAGGAGACCCGCCAACTCCCCGATCACCTGACGGAGTCGGGCTTCGTCGAGACGGTTGACGATCACGGCCGCACCACCGCCAGCAGATACCGCACACCCTCGGGAGCGGCGCACCGGAACCGGGTCGGCCCCCACACGCGCATGCGCAGGCAGTCGCCGGTGCCGAGGTGGTGTTCGGTGTCCTGCGCGGTCACGTCGAGGGCGCCTTCCAGGACCCAGATGTGCTGCTCCAGGCCGGAGACGGGCGGACGGTCGTAGGCGATGTCGGCGCCGGGCGAGAGGCGGGCCTCGACGAGTTCGCCGCGCAGGGCGGAGTGCGGCGGGGACACGGACCGCCGTACGAATCCGGAGGCCTGGTCCTGCCACAGGGGCTGGTCGGCCGCCCGCACCACGGGCGCCGGCTCGGCCTCGACCTCGCTGAGCAGCTGGGACATGGTCCGCCCGTAGACGGCGCACAGACGGTTCAGCAGAGAGGCCGTGGGGCTGATCTCCGCCCGCTCGGCCCGGGACAGGGTGGACCGGCTCACTCCGCTGCGCTCGGCCAACTCGCCCAGGGACCAGCCGTGTTCGGCCCGCAGCGCGGCCAGGCGGACACCCAGGCGGGTGTCGACGGGGTCCGCGCCATCGCCATCGGTTCTCACATCCGGGACACTATCCCGAATATGAGACACCCGGGTTTCGCAGTCCTCACACCGGCAGCGGCTGCGCCTGGCCCGCCGCCCCGAGCGCGTCCAGCACCGGGCGGATCAGGGGATGCTCCTCGGCTCCCCGGCGGACGGCGGCGAAGACGCGCCGGGTGGGGGCGGTGCCGTCGACGGGGCGGACGACCACGCCCGTGAGGTCCATGCCGCGCAGCGCCGAGCGGGGTACGAGGGCGACACCGGCGTCGGCGGAGGCGAGGGCGACGACCGCGCGGAAGTCGTCCGAGGAGTGCTCCATACGGGGCTGGAAGCCGGCGTTCTCGCAGGCCAGGACCACCACGTCATGGCAGGGGTTGCCGGGGTACGGGCCGATCCAGGGGTCCTTGGCCAGTTCGGCGAGCGGGACCTCCGGCGCACCGGACAGACGGTGGGTGACCGGCACGACCGCGTCGAAGGGCTCGGCGTACAGCGGGACGTGGGCGAGTCGCGGGTCGTCGGCGGGCGGGGCACCCCGGTACTCGACGGCGACGGCGACATCGACCTGCCGGTCCAGCACCATCGGCAGGCTGGCGTCGCCCTCGGCGTCCTGGACGCGGAGGCGGATCCCGGGCGCGGACTCGGCGAGCCTGGCCACCGCGGGCGCCACGACCAGGGCGATGCCGGTCGCGAAAGCGGCGACCGTGACGGTGCCCGCCGCTCCCGAGCTGTACGCGGCCAGCTCGGCCTCGGCCCGCTCCAGCTGGGCGAGGACCGCGTTGGTGTGGTTGAGCAGGATCTCGCCGGCGGGGGTGAGCCGTACGCCCTTGGCGCCGCGCTCGACGAGCCGGTGCCCGGTCTCCTGCTCCAGCGCGGCGAGCTGCTGGGAGACGGCCGACGGGGTGAGGTACAGCGCGGCGGCAGCCGCCGTCACCGTACGGTGGTCCGCCACCGCACGGAGGATGTGGAGCCGCCGCGCTTCGATCATGCGATCGATTGTCTCAAATGCGCCGCTCAGCCCTGCTCGGCGTCCAGCTGGGCCCGCGCCGCCACGAACGCGTCCACCGCCCGGTCGACGTCCTCCGTCGAGTGCGCGGCCGACAGCTGCACCCTGATCCGGGCCTGCCCCTGCGGCACGACCGGGTAGGAGAACCCGATCACGTACACGCCGCGCTCCAGCAGCAGCTCCGCCATACGGCCGGCGACCGCGGCGTCACCGATCATCACCGGTGCGATGGCGTGGTCGCCCGGGAGGACGTCGAAGCCCTCCTCGGTCATCCGGCCGCGGAAGAGGGCCGTGTTCTCGGCGAGGCGCACGCGCAGGTCGTCCGCGGACTCCAGCAGGTCGATGACCTTCAGGGAGGCCGCAGCGATCACCGGGGCGAGCGTGTTGGAGAAGAGGTACGGCCGGGAGCGCTGGCGCAGCAGGGCGACGATCTCGGCGCGGGCCGCCACATAGCCGCCGGAGGCGCCGCCGAGTGCCTTGCCGAGGGTGCCGGTGATGATGTCGACGCGGTCCATGACACCGTGCAGTTCGGGCGTGCCGCGCCCGCCGGGGCCGACGAAGCCCACGGCGTGCGAGTCGTCGACCATGACCATCGCGTCGTAGCGGTCGGCCAGGTCGCAGATCTCGCGCAGCGGCGCCACGTAGCCGTCCATGGAGAAGACGCCGTCGGTGACGATCAGCCGGCGGCGCGCGTCGGACGCCTCCTTCAGCCGGGCCTCCAGCTCGGCCAGATCACGGTTGGCGTAGCGCAGGCGGCGGGCCTTGGACAGGCGGATGCCGTCGATGATCGACGCGTGGTTGAGCGCGTCGGAGATGACCGCGTCCTGAGGGCCGAGCAGCGTCTCGAACACGCCGCCGTTGGCGTCGAAGCAGGAGGAGTACAGGATCGTGTCCTCCTGGCCGAGGAACGCCGACAGCCGCGCCTCGAGTTCCTTGTGCACCTCCTGCGTGCCGCAGATGAAGCGGACGGAGGCCATGCCGTAGCCCCAGCGGTCCAGGGCCTCGTGGGCGGCGGCGACGACCTCGGGGTGGTCGGCGAGGCCGAGGTAGTTGTTGGCGCAGAAGTTGAGGACCTCGCCGGGGCGGCCGCCCGCGGTGACGTTCACGGTGGCCGACTGCGGGGTGCCGATCACGCGCTCGGGCTTGTGCAGGCCGGCGGCGCGGATCTCGTCGAGGGTGGCGCGCAGGTCGTCGCGCACGGAGTCGAACATGAGGGGGCTCCTGACGTGGTCGCGGAGAAAAGTCTTGGGGAAAGGGGGAGTTACGCGGTCCAGTCGAGGATGACCTTGCCGCCGCGGCCGCTCGCCGCGTCGGCGAACGCCGACTCGAAGTCGCGGAAGCCGTACCGGCCGGTGATGACGGGCGCGAGGTCGAGGCCGCCTTCCAGCAGCACCGACATCGCGTACCAGGTCTCGAACATCTCGCGGCCGTAGATGCCCTTGACGGTGATCATCGACGTGACGATCCGGGCCCAGTCGACGGGAAACTCCTCGGCGGGCAGGCCGAGCATGGCGATCCGGCCGCCGTGCGTCATGTTGGCGATCATGTCGCGCAGGGCCTCGGGGCGGCCGGACATCTCCAGGCCGATGTCGAAGCCCTCGCGCAGACCGAGCGCGCGCTGCCCCTCGGCGATGCCGGCGCCGGAGACGTCGAGCGCGAGGCTCACCCCGACCTTGCGGGCCAGTTCCAGCCGCTCCGGGCTGACATCGGTGATCACGACGTTGCGGGCGCCGGCGTGCCGGGCCACGGCCGCGGCCATCAGACCGATGGGACCCGCGCCGGTGATCAGGACGTCCTCGCCGACGAGCGGGAACGACAGCGCGGTGTGCACGGCGTTGCCGAACGGGTCGAAGATCGCGGCCACGTCGAGGTCGACGGGCACCCGGTGCACCCAGACGTTGGCGGCGGGCAGCGCCACGTACTCCGCGAACGCCCCGTCCCGGCCCACACCCAGCCCCACGGTGGCCCGGCACAGATGACGGCGGCCCGCCAGGCAGTTGCGGCACTTGCCGCACACCAGATGGCCCTCGCCGCTCACCCGGTCGCCGATGCCGATGTCGGTGACGTCCCTCCCGGTCTCGACGACCTCGCCGACGAACTCGTGCCCGAGCACGAGCGGGGTGCCGATGGTCTGCCGCGCCCAGCCGTCCCAGGCTCTGATGTGCAGGTCGGTGCCGCAGATACCGGTGCGCAGCACCTTGATCAGTACGTCACCGGGCCCGACGGCGGGCTCCGGGACGTCCGTGAGCCACAGCCCGGGCTCCGCCTTCTCTTTGACCAGCGCCTTCACCGCTAGGGCTCCTGTGGGTGAGTCCCGGCTCCGGGCATGCCGAAGAAGCCCCTGGGCCGGGAGAGGAGTGGGATCGCACTGCAATCTGCCGTACGGCGGCCGCACCGGTCCATCGAGACTTTCTTAAGCGCCGCCTCAGCTTTCCTTCACACCCTCAGGGGAGGGCGCGCGCACCCGGGCGTTCAGTAGGGCAGCGAGCCGTCCAGGCCCTCCAGCCGCAGGACGAGCTGCGCGGCGTGTTCCTTGATGGCCGTCAGGCCCGGCTTTCCCCAGGGCCGCGGCTCGACGTCGGCGACACTGACCGTGCCCAGCACCAGCCCCGTGCCGTCGAGGAGCGGTGCCCCCAGATAGGAGCGGATGCCGAACTCGTCGACCACCGGATTGCCCGCGAACCGCGGATAGTCGCGGACGTCCTCCAGGACCAGGGCCTTGCGTCGTGCCACCACATGGGGGCAGAAGCCATGGTCGCGGGGCAGGGCACGGCCCACCTGAGGGCTGGTGCCGTCGCCGCGCACCACCGGCGCGACGGCCGGGACGTACAGGCCCGCGTAGAACTGCCGCTGCTCGTCGGGGAAGTTGACCATGGCGTACGGCGCCCCGGTGAGCTCGGCGAGGCGGTACGCGAAGGCGTCGAGTGCGGGTTCGGGGCGCTCTCCCAGGCCCAGCCTGCGCAGTCGGTGGGTACGGGCGGGGGCCTCCTTGTCCTCGGGGGTGAGCAGCAGACGACCGGCCGGGCGCGGCGGGTCGTAGCTCATGGGCGTACTCGCGAAGTGTGGGCATGCGTCATATAGGGGCTCCGTGGCAGGTGTTAGGGGGTCACATGTGGGCGCCGTACCCCGTCGTGGGGGCCGGGGTGTGGGCGATGAGGTGGCGCACGAGGGTCAGCAGGGTCCGGACCCCGGAGCTGGAGATCCGGGCGTCGCAGCACACGACGGGGACGTCCTCGGTCAGGTCGAGGGCCGCGCGCACCTCCTCGGGGTCGTAGCGGTGGGAACCGTCGAACTCGTTGACGGCGACGATGAAGCCGAGGCCGCGCTGTTCGAAGAAGTCGACCGCCGCGAAACATTCCTCCAGCCGGCGGGTGTCGGCGAGGATCACCGCCCCGAGAGCGCCTTCGCACAACTCGTCCCACATGAACCAGAATCGTTCCTGGCCGGGTGTGCCGAACAGGTACAGCACGTGTTCGGGGTCGAGGGTGATGCGGCCGAAGTCCATGGCCACGGTCGTCTCGACCTTGTTCTCGATGCCGTCGAGGTTGTCGGTCGCGGCACCGACGGTGGTGAGAAGCTCCTCCGTGCTGAGCGGCGCGATCTCGCTGACCGCGCCGACGAAGGTCGTCTTGCCCACGCCGAACCCGCCCGCGACCAGGATCTTGAGGGCGGTGGGGAACGGATCGGCGCTGCCGCGCGGTCCGTCGGCGTAGTCAGAGCTGTCGTCGTAGTCCATCGAGCACTGCCTCCAGAAGAGCCCGGTCCGTCGGGTTGTGGTAGAACGCGGGGGGCTTGGTGGTCAGCGCCCCGCAGTCCACGAGGTCCGCCAGCAGCACCTTGGTGACGGCCACCGGCAGTTTCAGATGGGCGGCGACCTCGGCGACCGCGACGGGCGCGCGGCACAGGTCGAGCGCCTGCGTGTGCTCGAGGCCGAGATAGCCGAGGGGGGTCGCCCCGGTGGCCATCAGCTGCGACATGAGGTCGAGCGCGACGGTGGGACGGGTGCGGCCGTTGCTGACGGTGAACGGGCGCACCAGCCGCCCGGCCGCGTCGTCGAGCCAGGGCCCGTCACCGGCCGCCGTCACGGTCAAGGCCTCATCGCCGGGGGTTCGACGGACTGCTGCCGGGGAGCGGTGACCAGGTAGGGGCGGACGCTCTTGACGAGCATCGCCATCTCGTAGCCGAGCACGGCCGCGTCGGCCTCGCGGCCGGCGAGCACGGCCAGGCAGGTGCCGGAGCCGGCGGTGGTGACGAACAGCAGGGTCGAGTCGAGTTCGACGACGACCTGCCGTACGTCACCGCCGTCGCCGAAGCGGACGCCGGCGCTACGGCCGAGGGAGTAGAGGCCGGAGGCCAGGGCGGCCATGTGGTCGGCGCTGTCCGGGTCGAGGCCGTGCACGGACTTCACGAGCCCGTCGCAGGACAGGAGCACCGCGGCGTTCGTGTGCGGTACCCGCTGCACGAGGCCGCTCATCAGCCAGTCGAGATCGGACACCTGTGCGGTCGGCGCATCACTCGCCATGGTGGATCGACTCCTTGGGGTACGAAGGTCTGCGGGAGCGCTGGGGGTGGGGGTGGAAACGAGGGTGGAAACGGGGGTGGTCATCCGGCGGGTGCGCTCCCGTCCTGCCGGGTGGTGGTGCTGTGGTCGGTGTGCACCGGCGCCATGTGCCCCGACTCCATGTGCTGTTGCGCCTCGGCGAGGCTGATGCCGCGCTGGAAGGCCGCCATCAGGCCGGGGTCGTGGCCGACGAGGTGCTCGGGGTCCTGGCGCGGCGTGGGACCGTCGCGCAGCTGGGGTGCGATGTGCTCCTGGGCGCGGCGGCGGGGCAGTTGGGGTTTGCCCATGGTGCCGCGCACGGCGCCGTTGCGGGGGGTGGGCGGCTCGGTCACGTTCCCGGCCAGGACGCGCCGGTCGTCCGGGCCGATCCCGGGACGTGCCTCGGCCGGGGTGGGCCGCTCCCGACGGGTCCCGCGCACGGGCAGGGGCGCGGGGTGGCCGTTCTTCGCGGTTCCGCCCGAGTCCGGTGCGGTTTCCCGCTGGTGCGCTCGGAACGCGATGGGTGCGGAGGGCGGGACCGACGGCCGTGGCTCGGACGCGGCACCCGGCACGGACGAGAATCCGTATGCCGTCGAGGCCCCTGACGCGGGCGCGGATCCGGAATCGGGCGGGCCGCCGGGGCCGACCCCGCCGGACACCGCCGCCTCGGCCGAGGACGACCTCCCGGACTCCGCTCCCGCCTCGGCCTCGGACTGCCCGCCCTCCGGCGCTCCCGCCTCCGCCCCCAGCAGCGCCTGCGGCACGACGAGCACCGCCTGCACTCCGCCGTAGATGTTGGTCTGGAGACGGACGTTGATGCCGTGCCGCCGGGCGAGCTGTGAGACCACGAACAGGCCGATACGGCCGTCCGCGAGGAGCCGGGCGACGTTCACCTGGTCCGGGTCGGCGAGCAGCGCGTTCATCCGCGACTGCTCCTCGACGGGCATGCCGAGTCCGCGGTCCTCGACCTCGACGGCGAGCCCGGAGGTGACGAGGTTGGCGCGCAGCAGCACCTGGGTCTGCGGGGCGGAGAACACCGTGGCGTTCTCGACGAGTTCGGCCAGCAGGTGGATGACGTCGGCGACGGCGTGGCCGCGCAGGGTCCCGTCGATCGGCGGCACGAGTTTGACCCGCGAGTACTGCTCGACCTCGGCGATGGCCGAGCGCAGCACCTCGGTCATGGAGACCGGGTTGCTCCACTGGCGGCGGGAGACCGCCCCGCCGAGCACGGCGAGGTTCTCGGCGTGCCGGCGGATGCGGGTGGCGAGGTGGTCGACGTGGAAGAGCCCCTTGAGCAGCTCGGGGTCCTCCATCTCGTTCTCCAGCTCGTCGAGGATGGAGATCTCGCGGTGCACCAGTGACTGCAGGCGCCGGGCGAGGTTGACGAACACCTCGAGCTTCTGTTCGCTGCCCGCCTGGCTGGAGAGCTGCGCGGCCTCGACGACGGCGGTGAGGGCGCCGTCGTGCGCACGGGTCAGGTCGGCGGCGAGGAGGTCGAAGTCGTCGGCGTCCTCGGCGGGACCGCCGCGCTGCTCGTCGGGAGCGTGCTGCGGGGCGCCGTCGCCGCGGCGCAGCGTCTCGACCAGGGCGCGCAGATCGGCCTCACGCCGCGCGGTGGCGCGGCGCAGGACTCCGATGCGGTCGTGCACGGACCGGGCGGCCCGGTTGGCGGCCACCGCGGCGACGACGATGCCGACGAGGGTCACCGAGACCGCCCCGGCGAGCACGGCCCACAGCGTGAGGCCCGGGCGCGCTCCGGTGGACCGGACGGTGAAGAGGACCGCGGCACAGCCGCTGAGGGCGACGGCGATGGGCGGCAGCACAGCGAGACGCAGCAGTTGGGGCCGTATGTGGGTCTCGGGCAGCGCGGGTGCGGTGCGGGCGGCAGGCCGCCCGTGCCGCCCGCCCTCACGGCGGTCTGCGCGTGGGGCCGGGGCGCGGAGGTGAGACATCGGTGTCCTCGTGCTGGTCCGTCGGTCCGGGGTGCCAGGGGGGCTCGCGGGCGTGCGATCGGGCTCGCGTGGCCGCTTCCGCGCCCTCCGGGCCGGCTCCCCGGAGGTCACGGCCGTAGCCGTACCGGCGTCGGTGGTGCGTGGGCGGCGGGGTTCCCCGTCGCGTCGACTCCCTCGTCCGCCTTGCGCCTGCACGTGCCGGTCCCCGCTCCCTGATCCGTCCTGTTTCCCGACGGCCACTGACAGTAGTCGCCAGCGCATCATGTGCGGTGGGCAGTTGACAAACTCATACGCTGAGCGTCCCGCCCTGGTATGAGGTCTCGCACGACAGACCGATAATCCCGTCACGCATCCCGCCACGAAAGGAAACAGTTCGATCCGACCTGGTCAGAAGCGGTCACACGGAAACGGCGAGGGCCGGGGAGCCTCTCGCCCCCCGGCCCTCGCCGACCGCCCGCCGAACGCCTGCCGTCCGCCCCCGTCAGCCCGCCGGGAGCGTTTCGGGGTCCTCGGTGCCCTTCGCCGACCCGCCCCGACCGTCACTCTCCGTATCGGTCTGGGCCATGGCTGCCGCGTCCGACCTGCCCCAGATCGTGGCGTCGGTCAAGACCCGCTCAGGAGGGCCGCCCGCAGGGCGAGCGCGGGCAGCCAGCTCGGCCGCCGCTTCCGCCGCCGCCGGAGCCGACTTGAAACCGGAGCCCGACCAGCCCGCGGCCACCACGGTCTGCGGAAGGCCGGGCACAGGCCCCAGCAGAGCTGTCGGACTGACGTACAGATCGCGGCCGCGCACGCTGGTGAGCGCCCTCGCCGCGGTCAGGAACGGCAGCCGCGGACGCACCCGTTCTCGAAGAAGGTCGATCTGAGCGGCCGTCAGGGCCGTGTCGGCGGCGGGCGGCACGTCCCACTCCTCGACCGGAAATCCGGCCAGCACCCCGTCCAGGCCGTCGGGCCGCGCCCACATCCCTGTGGTCAGGTCGACCAGCGCGGGGAACGGGGCGCCCCCCGTCCCGGCCGGCCGCTCGAAGATCGCGTACTGGATCCGTTTGGTACGGGCGGTGTACCCGGCAGGCCAGTGTTCACCGAGCAGTTCGGGCGTGCCGCAGCCCGCCGCCAGCACCGCCGCCGCCGCGTGCAGCCGACCGTCCACGACCACTCCGGAACCGGCGTCGTCGGCCAGCGTCCGCGCCGCCGGACCGTGCACGATGTGCGCCCCGGCGCGGCGGGCCCGGTCCGTCATCGCGGCCAGCGCCACGGTCGCCACCGCGTACCCGCCGCCCGGCTCCCACACCGCGCCCTCGAGACCTTTGCCCTCGATCAGGGGCCAGCGGCGGGTCACGTCGTCGATGTCCAGGACCTCGGCGGCAAGGCCCCCGGCGACCAGGTCGGCGACTCCATCGTCCGCGGCGGCCCTGCCCCCGGGCCCGAACAGGACCAGCGAGCCCGTCCTGCGGAACCCATGGGCGGCCGCCCGCTCTTCGCTGCCCCACAGAAGCTGGAAGGATCTGATGGCCCGGACCCGCTCGGCGGTGTCGGCCTCATAGGCTCGCACCAGTGCCCCGGACACCGTGCTGGCGGCGTCTCCCGTGCCGTCCAGCAGCGCCACCGACCGTCCCCGCTCCGCGACTTCGGCCGCCGTCGCCCTGCCGACCACGCCCGCGCCGACCACCGCCACGTCGAAGGAAGCCCGAGGCGTGGGAGGGACGGCGACGGGCAGCACCTCCCAGCCCGCGCCGGGCGAGCCGGCCACCGGCTCACCCCGCGCGTCCAGCGCACAGGCCAGTTCGCCCCGCACGGTCTCCACCAGCCGCTGACCACGGCGCTCCGGATGCTTGCCGAGAGCTCCCGCCAACGCCGCGCACGCCGCCACGACCCGTGCCGCGGGTCCTCCGGTCAGCCGCGCGACCCGTACGCCCTCGACGGCGGCCCCCGCGAGCTCGGCGAACTCGGGTATGTCGCAGTCGTCGGTCGCGACGATCCACTGTCCCGGATCCGGCGGCGTCCGGCTCCGCAGCAGTGCGGCCGCCTCGTGGTGGACACCGCACAGGGCGATCGCCGCCCCCGGGGTCGCGCGCCACTCGGAGTGGACACCCACCGACAGCTCCGGCTCGGCGGCCTCCCGAAGAAGTCCGGCGAGCCGCAGCCCGTAGCCGGTGCCGTCGTGCACCACGTCCAGGCACTCGTACCCCTGCCCGCGGCAGGCCGCAACCACGGCCGCGGCCTGCCCGGCGTCGTCGGAGCACAACCTCAGCGCGAGGCCGTCGGACCCGTCGAGCAGGCCGGGGGCCGTGGCGAGCGGCAGCAGCACCGGCAGCCGGTGCTCCCGGTAGACCGGCAGGGCGTCGCGGGCACCGAGGCTGTTGAAGTGGCCGATGACCGCGGCGAACCCGCCGTCGGAGACGACCTCGCACGCCCTGGCTCCGCCCTGCTCCGCGTCACCCCGGTCGTCGAAGAACTCCCACTCGACCGGGGCCCGGCGCACCGATTCGACCGCAGTGCTCAGGAGTTCGCCCCAGGCGGCGCGCGGCCCGCTGAAGGGCCCCACCACGGCCACCCGGGGGCGCCGGAGCACTTCCCGTGTTCGCATCGGCCGTCAGCTCCCGAAGACCGGGCCGTCCGGCAGCGTGAGCACCGTCCCCGGTGGGGGCGGGGCCAGTGCCGCCGCGTCCACGCGCCGCGCGGGGTCCCACCCAAGGGCCTCGCTCAGCCGGGCGGCGCCCATGGGGACGACCGGGGCCGCCCAGGCAGCCAGCGCCGATGCCACGGCGAGTTCACCGCTCAGGGCGGCCCGATACGCGTCGCGGCCCGCGGGGCGTTCCCGCTCGTGGCGGTGGACATGTCCGAAGTCCGCCCCGCAGCGTACGACTTCGTCGAGGAGATCGACCGCGCGGCGGGTGTCGAAACCCTCGACGGAGTAGGCCTCGCGCAGCTCGCCGCAGAGGCGGGTGAGGCGCGCTTCGAGCAACCCCCAGCCGTCGGCTCCGGCCGGCCGCTGGGCCGGGGCGACGCCGCCCGTCTCCGCGCGCAGGGCCTGGACCAGGCGGTTCAGCCAGTCGTTCCACACGGTGTCGAGGTGCTCGCGAGCCTGGACGAGGTCGCCGCGGCTGAAGTTGGTCTGGCGGCCGTTGGGCCGGTCACGCAGCACGTGGAAGCGCAGGGCGTCGGCGCCGCCCTCCTTCAGCGCCTCCAGCGCCCACACGGCGTGCCGGCGGCTCGTGGAGAACTTCTTCCCCTCCAGCCGGTAGAACTCGTTGACGACGAACGCCCTGGCCAGCGGCATCTCCGGGTCCCAGGCCATGAAGAGCGCCGGGAAGAGGACGGCGTGGAAGTAGCCGTTGTCGTAGCCGAAGAACTGGACCGGGCCGACGGAGGGCCGGGCGGAGTCGGGATCGCACTGCAGGAGGTACCCGGGCGCCATCTCGAACCACACGAAGGTCCGCTGGTCCTCGAAGCCGGGCACGGTCACCGGGACGCCCCAGTCGGAGGGGTGGCTGACCGCGATCTCCGGCATGCCGTCCCCGAGCATCCGCTCGCACAACGCGCGCAGGTGCGGCGGCATCGGCGTGTTCCGCCAGAAGCGGGCCAGGCGGTCGGCGAAGGGCGCCAGCGGCAGGTAGAGGCGGGTCTGCGGGCGCAGCTCGGCCGCCGCACCGCACACGACGCAGTGCGGATCGACGAGGTCACCGCAGTCGTTGGGCCGGCCGCACGGCTCGCAGGCGTTGCCGTTGGAGCCGCTGCCGCAGTGCGGACAGCCTCCGGAGACGTACGCCTCGTAGAGCCAGCGGTCGCAGGGCACGCAGTAGGGGAGCGGCCGGGTGCGGGGCACCAGGACCCCGTTGTCGTACAGCTTCTGGAAGAAGGCCTGGACGAACTCGGCGTATCCCGGGTCCCTGCGGGGCGCGACCAACCGGTCGAAGTCGGCTCCGACGAGTTCCCAACCGCGGGTGATGCGCTCGCCGTTGAGGTCCGCGACCTCCTCGCCGGTGTGCCCGTCGAGTTCCCCCCGCACGGCGACGTAGCTCTGGTGGTCGTCGAGGCCACTGGTCATCAGGACGCGTTCACGCTCGGCGAGAGTGAAGCGGCGCAGCACGTCGGCCGCGAGGTAGGGGCCCGCCATGTGGCCCACGTGCAGTTCGCCGTTGGGCGTCGGCGGGGTGGCGGTGATCCAGGTGAGGGTGGACGCGCTCATGTCTCGTCCCCGTTCTTCGGGTTCTCCGGCTCGTGCAGGGGCCAGTAGAAGGAGACCCAGCTGAGGCCGGTGTCACCGGAGTTGTGCACGACGTGGGCCTGGTTGCGGGGTATGACCAGCACCGTGCCGGCGTCGATGGCGGCGCTGTCGTCGCCGACGTCGACCGTGCCCCGGCCGCCTAAGGTGATCATCACCTCGTCCTGGTCGTGGCAGTCGGGCGCGGATCTCTCTCCTGCGGAAAGGAAGCAGGCCATGGCGCCGAAGGGCGGCTCCTCGCCCGGCCCGGGCCAGGGCACCAGACGCTGGCAGGCCATGCCGAACTCCGGTGCCGCGTTGTCTTCGTGGATACGGAACGTCGTGATCATGTGCCTCTCGTTCTCTCAGCACGCGCTTGTGGGGCGTCCATCGGTCCTGGCCCGGCTGTCAGTACGCCTTGACCGGGGCGGCGTCCTGCCGTACGACGTCCGGGTTCACCGCGCGTCCGGCGCGTTCCAGCACGGAGTCGAGGATCTCGCCGGCGCGTACGGCGGCGTTGGACAGCAGTGAGGAGGTGATGCCGTGGGAGTGCTCGGTGGCTCCGCAGAGGTACACGCCCGCGTCGGTCTCGGACGTGGTGGCGACCCGGTACTCGCGCTCGACGAGCAGCTTGCCCTCCGCGTCCCGGCGCAGCAGGTCTCCGGCGGGGCCGAGCAGGTCCAGCGGGTCGGCCGCCCGGTAGCCGGTGGCGCACACCAGCAGATCGGCCTCCAGATCGGTGGTGCGGCCGGTCGGCAGATGATGGATGGTCAGCTTCACGGATTCGTCGGACTCCTGGACGTCACGCATCACCGAGACGTTGTGCAGGCGCAGGCGCTCCACCCCGACGATCTTGTCCTGGTAGATCCGGCGGTACATCTCCTCGATGAGGTCGACGTCCACGACGGAGTAGTTGGTGTTGGCGTGGTAGCCGAAGAGCGAGCCCTTCACCTGCGGCGGCGCACCGTGGAAGTCGTCGACGGCCGAGGGATCGAAGATCCTGTTGGCGAAGGGGCTGTCGTCGGCCTGGCTGTAACCGAACCGGGAGAAGACCGCGTGCACTTCGGCGGCCGGGTAGGCGCGGTGCAGGTGGTCGGCGACCTCGGCGGCGCTCTGTCCCGCCCCCAGGACGACGAATCGGCGCGGGGGGCGCGTCGACGCGTCCAGGCGTGCGAGGTCGTGCAGCGTGGTCGAGCTGTGCCGCACGTGCGCGGAGACCTCGAGCCCGCTGGGCATACGAGGGACGAGGCCCGGGGCGAGCACCAGGTTGCGGGCCCTCCTGACGACCAGTTCGCCCGTGTTCTCGTCCCGGGCGATGACCTCGAAGTGGGTGACGACCCCGTCCTCGGCGACGGGCCGGGCGGAGACCATCTCGTGGCCGTAGCGCACCAGATGGTCCAGCTGGCCGGCGCACCACGAGAGGTAGTCGTGGAACTCCACCCGGGACGGATACAGGACCTTGTGGTTGATGAAGTCGACGAGCCGGTCCCGGGCGTGCAGATAGGGAACGAAGCCGAAGCGGCTGACCGGATTGCGCATCGTCGCCAGGTCCTTGAGGAAGGCCACCTGCATGGTGGCGCCCTCGATGAGCATGCCGCCGTGCCAGTCGAACGCCGGTTTGCGTTCGAGGAACTCGGCGGTGAGCGGGACTCCGCCGCCGGTCTCGTTGTGTTCGGTGACGGCGATCGCGAGTGCCAGGTTGGCCGGGCCGAACCCCACGCCCAGCACGTCGACGACAGGGCTGTCCGTCCGCGACGAATCCATGTGTTTCCCTTTCAGTCTTGTGCCGGCCCCACGAGTTCGGAGCCCTCCCCGTCGAGCACGGCCCGTTCCCGGGCGCGCGCGACCAGGACGGTGCGGTACTTGAGGAGGATCACGATTCCGAAGAGGCCGTAGAGCGCCGCGACACCCCAGCTCGAGACGACCGCTCCGAGGGTCATGCACAGGGAGGCGATGAGCAGGGCGAGGCGGACGTTGAGGTTGAAGACCGCCATGTACTTGGTGCGCGACTGCTCGGGGACCAGGTCGGCCAGCATGGTCTGCTGCACGGGCACGTTGAGCAACTCGCCGACGGTGAGGACCAGCATGGCCACGAGCAGTACCCAGCCGTTGCCCGACACGGCCATCACCATGTAGCCGGCGGTGAACAGGATCACGCCGGCGTACAGCCGCGGCGCGTCGCTCATCCGGCGCAGCACCCGGTGGACGACCAGGGCGAGCAGGACCACCAGGAGCGTGTTCTCGGCGCGCAGGATGCCGAGGATCTCCACTCCGTTGACCGTGGCGTCCCAGGAACCGAAGCTGAACAGCCGCTGTTCCTCGAAGGTCTCGCTGACCCGTACGTTGATGTAGTAGTTGATCTGTACTTCGATGGCCATCCGCAGGGTGGCCGCGATGAGGAGCGCCGAGAAGAGCCGGTCGGCGAGGACCGCGCGGTATCCGGAGGCGAAGCTGCGGACGTAGGCGCGCGCCGACTCGGCCTTCTCCGAGGCCGCACCGGCCGGGGCCGTCTCGCTGATCTTGAAGAACGTGATCAGGAGCACGGCGAGCGACCCGACGGCGACGGCCGTCAGCATCTGGGGGAAGTAGTCCGCGTACAGGAAGCCGCCGATGAGAACGCCGCAGGCGAGGGCCAGGTTGATGGACCAGTAGTTGATCGTGTAGACGAACTGCCGTGACTCGGGGGTGCTGACGTCGACGATCATCGCGTCGTTCGCCGGCACCGCGAGGTTGGAGGCGAGGCTCGCGGCGAGGAAGCCGGCGTAGATGACGCCGGCGTTCTCCCACCAGGGCATCGCGGCGGCTGCCATCGTCACGTACGCGACGACGACACCCGTCTCGCCCGCCAGCAGCAGCGGACGGCGGCCGTGGATGTCGGCCAGGTAGCCACCGATCAGCGATCCCGACACCTCGCACACCGCGATGACCAGGACCATCGCACCCGCCACCGCAACACCGAACCGCTGGGCCAGGAACACGGTCATCAGGGGCATGACCATGACGTGGAGGAAGCGCTGCACGGATCCCACGACGATGCGAATGCGGAGGTTGGGGTGCAGAGACCGGAATTTCATGTCAGGCACGCACTCCGGTGTAGATGTCGTAGTACTCGCCGGCGACGGGTGTCTTGTGCACGTCGGCGAGGCCGCAGCCCTTGAGGATCTCGACGAGCTGGTCGTGGCGCAGATAGCGGGACCGTCGCTGGAACTCGTGGCGGCTGCCGTTCACCGTCAGGGTGCTCGACCAGGTGCGGATACCCGTGGACCGGTCGATCGAGATGGTCTCGGCGATGTCGACGGTGTGCTGCCCGATGCGCAGGGTGGGGTGGACGACCGACTGATCCTCGCGCCGCTCCAGGTCAGCCGCACGCGTGATGTCGACGTAGAAGCGCCCGCCAGGACGCACGCAGGCCACCCACTGCCCGATGGCCTCGGCCATCTCGGCCTGGTCGGCCAGCCCTTCGTCGTCCCAGGCGCCGGCGTAGATGTAGTTGCCCCCACCGCGGTTCATCACCACGTCGAAGCCCTCGGCGTGCCGGCGCGGGAGGTCCTCCCACAGCACGAGTTCGGGCTGGGCGTCGAGGCCCTCGACGCGGGCGTTGCGCCGGAAGTGCGTCAGCATCAGTTCGCTGCCGTCGGTGCAGGTGACGTCATAGCCGCGGCGGATCAGTTCCAGGGCGGGAAATCCGCTTCCGCAGGCACAGTCGAGAATGCGGAGGCCCTCCGCATCACCCAGCCACTTGGCTATTCCGTCGGCGGTCTCCTCACGGTCGAACTCGAAGAGCATGCACAGTTCCCACAGCGTTCCGATATCCGGCTCCCCGGCATCCAGAGCCGCCTCGATGCGCGCATCGGAAACTGACACGACTTCACCGTTCGTCAGGGCTTGCGCTTTTCCCACACCCCATCCTTCCAATGCTATATGACCATTTCCTGTGACCTTCGCAGCGGGTCGAGCGCCCTGTCAAGCGGTTCCTGAAAACATCTCAGGCCGCCTGGTCGCGCTATAGAACCGCGTTATGAGCTGATTAGGAGAAGGGATTGGACAGGCCCTCGCCTTTCGTGTGCCAATGGTTGAGTGCGCTCCCGAATGCGAAGCGTGCACATCGCTCCGTACCGGAATTCCGAAAACTCGCCGGAGGCAGCCCTGATGCTCGATGAGCACTCGCGTGTGGTCCGCAGGCGGCGATACCTCATGTGTCCGCCGACCCATTTCGACGTCACCTACTCGATCAATCCGTGGATGGACCTGAGCAAACCGGTCGACCAACGGCTGGCCGTCACGCAGTGGGAGGAGCTGCGTGACCTGTACGTCGCGCTGGGACACACCGTCGAGTTGATCGATCCCCTGCCGGGCCTGCCGGACATGGTCTTCGCCGCGAACGGGGCCACCGTCGTGGACGGCCGGGTGCTGGGCGCCCGCTTCCGCAACTCGGAGCGCGCCGCCGAAGGGCCCGCCTACGCCGAGTGGTTCCGCACCCACGGCTTCCCCGAGGTGCGCGAGTCCGACCATGTGAACGAGGGCGAGGGCGACTACCTCGTCACCGGTCGCTGGCTGCTGGCCGGCTGCGGCTTCCGCTCCGACCCGGCGGGCCACCTCAAGGCGCAGGAGTTCTTCCAGCGCCCGGTGGTGAGCCTCACCCTGACCGATCCGCGCTACTACCACCTCGACACCGCTCTCGCCGTGCTCGACGACGACCAGATCATGTACAACCCCGCCGCGTTCTCCCCCGGCAGCCTCGCGGTGCTGCGCGACCTGTTCCCCGACGCGCTGATCGCCTCCGACGCCGATGCGGCGGTCTTCGGCCTCAACGCGGTCAGTGACGGATACAACGTGGTCCTGGCACAGGCCGCGACCGGGCTGATCGAGCAGTTGCGCGCGCACGGCTTCCACCCCATCGGCATGGACCTGTCCGAGCTGCTGAAGGCCGGCGGCGGCGTCAAGTGCTGCACGCAGGAGATCCGCACACCGCTCACCGCCCAGCACCGGACGGCCGCAGTTCCCGCGTAGCCAGGGTGCGCGGGATCCGGGAGGCCGCCGCACCGTCCGGCGGCCGTCCGCGTCGGGCCCGCCCGGGGGCGACGGCGTCCGGCGCGGACGAGGGTGGCACGGCCGGTTTGACGGCGCCGTTCACGAACGACACGAAGGTGTGCAGGGCGGCATTGGCATTGTCCTTCCGCCAGGCCAGCGCCATCGGCACCGCGACCGGCACGGTGAAGGGCTTGAACACCACGCCCGGAACGGCCAGCAGCGCCGCCGACGGCTCGGTGACCAGCGTGATGCCGGCGCCCTGTGCCACGGCCGCCAGCATGTGGGCCTCGTCGGGTTCCAGCCGGCTGATCTCCGGCGCGGCACCCTGTCCGTACACCGCGCCGAGGATGGACTCCCACAGACCGCTGCGCTCACGCGGGAAGAACACCAGCGGCTCGCCGGGGAGGTCCGCCGGCGAGACGCCCGGCCGGTCCGCGAGCGGGTGGCCGGTCGGGACGGCGACGACCACCCGGTCGTAGGCGATGACGGAGCACTGGAGGTCGTCGCCGTCGATCGGCGGCCGGATGAAGCCGGCGTCGAGCGTGCGCATCCGGATCCTCTCGACGTTCGAGTGCGTGTGGCCCGTCGCGGTCTCGACCGTCATGTGGGGATACTGCTCCCGGAATCGGCTGGTCAGTTCGGATGCCAGCCCGATGCCGCCCGAGCGGGAGTAGGAGAGTGTGAGCTTCCCGTTGTGACGGCCTGCCAGCACACTTGCGAAGCGGTCGAACTCCTCCGCGTGGGCCAGCAGTTGCCGGGCCTTCGGCTCCAGTACCCGGCCCGCGGCCGTCAGGGCGACGCCCTGCCGGTCGCGCTCGAACAGCGGCATGCCGAGCCGGCGCTCCAGCGCCTTGATGCCCTGGGAGAGTCCCGGCTGCGTCATGTGCAGTCGCACCGCTGCCCGGCCGAAGCTCAACTCGTCGGCGACGGCGAGGAAGTAGCGCAGGCCGCGCAGGTCTCCGGTGGTGATGCCCTCGCTATCGAAGGCGTTCTGACCGTTCACGTCGCACGCTCCAGCAGCCCACGGGTACGCAGCACGTACCGCTCCAATGGTGCGAAGAGAAGGAGTTCGACACAGATGCCGACGCACAGGATCAGCAGGATCGTCGCGAGGACCAGAGGCATGTCCTGCGCCACGCGCCCGTTCTCCAGCATCTGGCCCAGTCCGTACCCCATCTCCGGGGATCCCGCGATGAGTTCGGCGGCCATCAGGGACCGCCACGAGAACGCCCAGCCCTGTTTCAGCCCTGCGAGGTAGCCGGGCAGGGCGGCGGGCAGCAGGATGTGACGCACTCCTCGCAGGCCGCGTGCGCCCAGCGACCGCCCGGCGCGCACGAACAGCGGCGGCACCTGGTCCATGCCCGCCACCAGCCCGTTGGCGATGGACGGTACGGCGCCCAGCAGCACAACCGCGTAGATGGCCGTGTCCGTCAGGCCGAACCAGATGACCGCGGCCGGGACCCAGGCCACCGAGGGCAGGGACTGCAACCCGGTCAGGATCGGCCCGACCGCGGTCCTGACGGGGCGCACACGCCACACGAACAGCCCGAGCGGCGTGCCGATGGCGATCGCCGCCAGGAAGCCGAGGGCTCCACGCGAGACGCTCTGCCCGATCACGCCCAGCGTGGTGCCCAGGTACCACTGCTCCACCAGGGCGTCCCACACCGCACGCGGGCCGGGCAGGACGTAGTCCGGCTTGACCCCCGAAAGGTGGACCAGCTCCCAGACCGCCAGGAACAGGGCACAGGCCACCACGGGGGGCGCCACGCGCGCCAGCAGCACCCTGCCCAGTCTGGCGCCGCCCTTGTGCTGGGTGCTCTGCAGAGCGTCCAGCCCGGTGCTCAGCCCGTGCAGGTCGGTGCTGTCCCGCGGGGTGTCCGGCGGGACGGCTCGGGCTTCGGCCGCGTTCCGGGACCGTCTGGTGTCAGCTCCTGGCATGACGGCTTATTTCCTTGCGCAACTCTTCGGTGATTTCCTTCGACTTCTCCGCCACTGCCTCGTCCTCCAGACGCCTGGGGTACGTCAGGTCGATGCGCCACTCGCGGGCGATCCGGCCCGGCCGGGATGCCATCAGCACCACCCTGCCGCCGAGCCGCACCGCCTCCCGGACGTTGTGGGTCACGAAGAGCACGGACAGACTGCGGGTGTCGGCGGCGGGCTGGTTCCACTCCTGCCAGACCCTGATCAGTTCCTCGTGCAACAGGTCGCGGGTGATCGCGTCCAGCGCCGCGAACGGCTCGTCCATCAACAGGACTTGTGATGCCTGGGCCAGGGCGCGGGCCAGGGCGACGCGCTGGCGCATGCCGCCGGACAGCTCGTGCACCCGTTTGCCGTACGCGCCGCCCAGGCGGACGAGTCCCAGCAGACGTTCCGCCTCGGGGCGGCGCTCACGCCGGGGAACTCCCCTGAGCCTGAGCGCCAGTTCGACGTTCTTCCCGGCGGTCAGCCACGGAAACAGGGCATGCTCCTGGAACATCAGCGCCGGGCGCGGGCCCACCGCCGAGACCTCCCCCGCGCTGGGCTCGTCGATCCCCGCCGCCAGGGCGAGCAGGGTGGACTTGCCGCAGCCGGAGGCACCCAGGAGACACACGAACTCGCCGGGAGCGACGGCCAGACCGATGTCGTCGAGCACGAGCTGATCGCGGCCGGGGCGGCCGAAGAACTTGGTCACCCCCCGAAGTTCCAGCGCGGGCGGGACGGCGACGGCACGCACCGGGGCCGCAACCGGGGCCGGCGGCACACCGGCCACCGCGAGGGACTCGGCCGTGCGCGGGCTGTCGTACACCGGCCGGTTCACAGGCCTCCCCCGTAGCCGTCCGTGAAGGCGGCGCCCGCCATGCCCGCGGCCAGCGTGGCACCGTCGGCCGGGTCGATCAGCAGGAAGGATCCGGTGCGGCGCGAGTGCGCGTAGCCGTCCATGGCGAGCGGCTCGGAGGTGTGCAGCACGACCGTCGCGATGTCGTTGGCCGTCAGGGACTCCGGCCGGGGGCGGCGCGCCAGGCCGTGTGCCGTGTCGATCCGGTAGGGGAGGTCCTTGACGACCGCCCTGACCGTGCGCGTGGTGTGCTTGAGCAGTACGTGATCCCCCACGGCCAGGGGACGCTCATGCAGGTGGCACACCGTCGCCTCGATGCGCTGGGTGAGTTCGGGTGCGGCCCCGGTCGGCACGACCAGGTCACCGCGCGCGACGTCCAGGGCGTCGGCGAGCAGGACGGTCACGGACTCGGGAGCCGAGGCACGCGGGACGGGGACGCCCAGGGCGTCGATCCCCGCGATGGTCGTCACCTGGCCGGAGGGCAGCAGGGTGACGGACTCTCCGACGTGGAAGCTGCCGGCGGCGATCTGGCCCGCGTATCCGCGGTAGTCGGGGTGCTCGGCGGTCTGCGGCCGGATCACGTACTGCACCGGGAAGCGTGCCTGGTGCCCGGACAGGTCACGGCTCACCGGGACGGTTTCCAGGTGTTCGAGGACGGTGGGGCCGCCGTACCAGTCCATGGTCGCGGACGGCTCCACGACGTTGTCCCCCGCCAGCGCGGAGATCGGGATCGCGGTGATGTCGGGAACGCCCAGTTCGGTCGCGTACGCGGTCAGTTGCACCGCGATCCGCGCGAACACCGACTCCTCGTATCCGGCGAGGTCCATCTTGTTCACCGCGAGCACCACGTGCGGGACCCGCAGCAGAGCCGCGATGGCGACATGGCGGCGGGTCTGCTCCACCACCCCCTTGCGGGCGTCGACGAGGACGACGGCCAGGTCGGCGGTGGAGGTGCCGGTGACCATGTTCCTGGTGTACTGCTCGTGGCCCGGGGAGTCGGCCAGGATGAACCGGCGCCGCGGGGTGGCGAAGTAGCGGTACGCCACGTCGATGGTGATGCCCTGCTCGCGTTCGGCGCGCAGACCGTCGGTCAGCAGAGCGAGGTCCGGGGTGTCCCGGCCTCGGTTGCGGGAGGCCTGCTCAACGGCCTCCAACTGGTCGGCCAGCACACTCTTGGAGTCGTACAGAAGCCGTCCGACCAGCGTGGACTTGCCGTCGTCGACGGAGCCCGCGGTGGCGAAGCGCAGCAGGGTGGTGGTGCCCGCCGGCCCCTCGGCGGTCTGCTCGGTGGTCGTCCCCATGTCTAGAAGTACCCTTCGCGCTTGCGGTCTTCCATCGCCGCCTCGGAGAGCTTGTCGTCGGCGCGCGTGGCGCCCCGCTCGGTCAGCCGGGTGGCGACGATCTCCGTGATGACCTGCTCGACGGTCCTGGCCTCCGAGTCCACCGCTCCGGTGCAGGACATGTCCCCGACCGTCCGGTAGCGGACCAGTCGCTTCTCTCCCGTTTCCGAGGCGGTGGGCCCGCCCCACTCCCCCGCTGTCAGCCACATCGCGGAGCGCCGGAACACCTCCCGTTCGTGGGCGAAGTAGATCTCCGGCAGCTCGATCCGCTCGCGCTGGACGTACTGCCACACATCCAGCTCCGTCCAGTTGGACAACGGGAAGATCCGCACGTGCTCGCCCGGGGCGTGGCGGCCGTTGTAGAGCTGCCACAGCTCGGGACGCTGGCGGCGCGGATCCCACTGCGAGAACTCGTCCCTCAGGGAGAACACCCGTTCCTTGGCCCGTGCCTTCTCCTCGTCCCGGCGTGCGCCGCCGAAGACCGCGTCGAAGCGGTGCTGCCGGATGGCCTCGGTCAGCGGGAGGGTCTGGAGCGGGTTGCGGGTGCCGTCGGGGCGTTCGCGCAGGACTCCGCGGTCGATGTAGTCCTGCACGTCGGCCACGAGCAGCCGCAGCCCGTACCGGGCCACCGTGCGGTCCCGGTAGGCGACCACCTCCGGGAAGTTGTGCCCGGTGTCCACGTGCAGCAGCGGGAACGGGACCGGTGCCGGGGCGAAGGCCTTCAGCGCCAGGTGCAGCATGACGATGGAGTCCTTGCCGCCGGAGAACAGCAGCACGGGGTTCTCCAGCTCGCCCGCCACCTCACGGATGATGTGCACCGCCTCCGACTCCAGCGAGTCCAGATGGCTCCAGCCCCGCGACACCGGCGTGTGCGAGTGAGCTGCGGTCGCCCGCGTCACGACAACCCCCTCACGATCAGCAAAGCGTGGAGCGACACGGCGGACTCCTGCACCGTCTGGTTCTGCGTCTCGATGCGCAGGTCAGGGGACTCGGGCACCTCGTAGGGGTCGTCCACCCCTGTCAGGCCGGTCAGTTCGCCCGCGGCCTGCCGGGCGTACAGCCCTTTCACATCGCGTTCGGCACACACCTCCACGGGCGTGGCGACGTGCACCTCCAGAAAGGGGGTCCCGCTCTGTTCATGGCGCTTGCGCACCGCCTCGCGGCTGTCCCGGTACGGGGCGATCACCGGGACGAGTGCGATGATCCGGTTCCGGGCGAGGATCTCGGCGACCAGCCCGATGCGCTGTACGTTCGTGTAGCGGTCCTCGCGGCTGAAGCCGAGGCCGGCCGAGAGGAACGAGCGGATCACGTCACCGTCGAGCACCTCGACGCGATGTCCGTCGCCGCGTAGCCGTTCGGCGAGCGCGGTGGCGATGGTGGTCTTGCCGGAGCTCGGCAGTCCGGTCAGCCAGACGGTACAACCCTGGTGCAAGACAGCCGTCATACCCCCGCGCCCTCCTCGGCGACCGGCCAGTCGGGGCAGACCCGGGCGAACGCCGCCCGGAACCGCTCGTGCAGCTCCGGCGCGCAGACGGCCAGGTCGGGCAGCATCGGATCCGCCCGGTTGTAGCGCGGCACGCTGCCGTCGAGCCTGAGAACGGTGCAGCCGTAGTGGGCGGCGACCGCCGCGGGCGCCGCCGAGTCCCACTCGTACTGGCCGCCGGCGTGCACGTACAGATCCGCCTCGCCGAGCACGACGGAGGCCGTCTTGGCCCCGGCCGAGCCCTGGGGTACGAGGTCTGCGCCCAGTTCCTCGGCCAGACGTGTGACGAACTCGGGCGGCCGGGTGCGGCTGACCAGCATCCGGGGACGCCGCCGGACGGCCGCCCGGAGCGGCACCGGGTCGTCGGTGCACAGGACGGTGCCGCGTGCGGGCAGGGCGACGGCCCCCGCTCTCACCTCGCCTTCCTCCCACAGCGCCACGTGCACGGCCCAGTCCTCGCGCGGAGGCTCGGCGAACTCCCGGGTGCCGTCGAGCGGATCGATGATCCAGACCCGGCGCGCACGCAGACGGCCGCGGTCGTCGGCCGCCTCCTCCGACAGGACCGCGTCGTACGGCCGATGCCGCTTGAGCAGGTCGGCCAGGACGGACTGGGCACCACGGTCCCCGGCCGCCCTCAGCTCGCGCGGGTCGGTGTCCGGCGCCGCCACTGCCCTGATCTCCATGAGCCGGGCGCCCGCCTCCTCGGCGCAGGCACGCGCGAAGGCGTGGTCGTCCTGGTGCGCCTCACCCGTGTCGTGTGTGTCAGTGGTACTCATGTGTTCTCCCCGTGCTGGTCTTGCCCGGCCCCGGCCCCGCAGAGCCCTGCGGTCCGAGAACTCGTCGGAGGAAGGTGCGGGTGCGTTCGTGGCGGGGATCGTCGATGACCTGCGACGGCAGGCCCTCCTCGACGATCACTCCGTCGTCCATGAAGACGACGCGGTCGGCCACGTCCCGGGCGAAAGCCATCTCGTGCGTGACCACAAGCATCGTCATGCCGTCCAGCCCCAGGTCGCGCATGACGGTGAGTACCTCACCGACGAGCTCGGGGTCGAGGGCGGAGGTCGGCTCGTCGAAGAGCATCACGCTGGGGTTCATCGCCAGCGCGCGGGCGATGGCGACGCGTTGCTGCTGCCCGCCCGACAGCTGCGCGGGGTAGGCGTCGGCCTTGTCCGCGACGCCTACGCGGGCCAGGCAGTCACGCCCGACGCGCTCCGCCTCGGCCCGGTCCCTCTTCAGGACGCGCCGCTGGGCGATGGTCACGTTTCCCAGCACCGTCAGGTGCGGGAACAGATGGAACATCTGGAAGACCATTCCCATGCGCCGCCGGGCCGCGTCCAGGTCGGTGTCGGGGTGGTTCATACGGACACCGTCGACCCGGACGACGCCCGAGGTGGGCTCCTCGAGCATGTTCACGCAGCGCAGCAGCGTGGACTTGCCGGACCCGGAGGGGCCGATGACGCACACGACCTCGCCGGGCGCGATGCGCAGGTCGACTCCCTTGATGACGTCGAGCCCTCCGTACGACTTGTGCAGTCCGACCACTTCGACGGCTGGTTGAGCCGTGGCCATGCGTCAGCCCCTTTCGGCGCGGCGGCTCTCCAGCCGGCGCACCAGGATCCCGAGCGGGACGGTGATGAGGAGGTAGCCGAGGCCGGCCACCACGAGCGGGGTGGAATCGGCCTGGTCGGCCGCCACGTCGGAGCCGAACTTGGCGAGTTCGGTGGTGGCCGCCGTGACCCCCAGGACGAACGCCAGCGAAGAGTCCTTGAAGAGCAGGACGAGTTCGTTGGTCAGTGGCGGCACGACGATACGCAGGGCCTGCGGCATCACGATCGAGACCATGGCCCGGGTGTGCGACATGCCCAGGCAACGGGCGCTCTCCATCTGGCCCTTGGGCACGGCCTGGATTCCGGCCCGGAAGGTCTCGGCCATGTACGCCGCCGAGACCAGGCCCAGTGCCAGCGCCACCTGACCGTAGATGTCCCCGGGCAGCGTGAATCCTGGAAAGGCGACCGGGATCCCGAAGCCGATGATCAGGAAGATCACCAGCGCCGGCAGTCCCCGGAAGATCTCTATGTAGAGCAGCGCGGTCCAGCGGTGCAGCGGTACGGAGGACAGGCGCATCAGGGCCAGCACGAGCCCGAGCAGGAAGCCGAGGACGTAGCCGGAGAGTGTGTACAGAATGGTGTTGCGCAGCGCCACCGTGAGCAGGTCGGGGAAGGTCTCGCGGGCGACGCCCAGGTCGAGGAAGTGCTCCTGGACGGCGGCCCAGTCGACCTGCAGTGCCAGCGCGGCGACAACGATCACGAACACCGCGTACTGCACGGTCAGGCTGAGGCGTCTGCGGCGGCGCGGGCTGGAACCGGCTGTCGCGGAGGGTGAGGGAGCGGGGTCGAGGTTCAGGGGAGCTGCGGACGTCTTGGCCATGGCTCCCTCAGGAAGTCGCGCTCTGCTCGGGTGGGACGCCGAGCCACTTCTGGTGGAGCTGGGCGTAGCTGCCGTCCCGCTTCGCTTCAGCGATCACCTCGTTGAGCACCTTGAGCAGGTGCTCACTGCCCTTCTTCTTCACCACGAAGCCATAGTGCGCTCCGGTGCTGATGGGCTGTCCGGCCGTGAACTTCCCGGCCAGTTCCGGCTTCTTGAGCCAGCTGGTGACCACGGGGAGGTCCTGCACGATGACGTCGACGCTCCCCGAGCGCAGGGCGGTGAGCTGCTTGCCGGAGTCCTTGTACTCCTGAGGCTCGATGCCCTTGTCCACCGCGGCCTTCATGCTCGTGGTGCCGGTCAGCACGCCGACGCGCAGTTTGCCGGCTTTGGCCTCGTCGAGCGTGGCCACCGGCTTGCCCTCGGGACTCATCAGGCTGAGCGCCTCGTCGAAGTACGAGTCCGAGAAGGCGACGTTCCTTCTGCGCTCCTCCGTGATCGTGATGCCGGCCGCCGCGACGTCGCACCTGCCGGAGTTGAGCGCCGCGCCGCTCCGGATCGGGTCGAAGTCGATGTCGACGATCTCCTGCTTCACCCCGAGCCGCTCGGCCACCTTGTCCATCAGCGAGATGTCGAAGCCGACGACCTTGCCGTTCCGCGTGAAGGAGAAGGGCTCGTAGGGCACGTTGGTGCAGACCACGATCTTCCCGGCCTTGACCAGCGTGACATTCTTGACCAGCGGTGACGCGGCCTTCTCGGTGGCAGTGCCACCACAGGACGCGGTGAGGAGAGCCACCGACAGCATCGCGCCGCCGATGGCCCAGCGGCGTCTGTGGTGAGGCGACGCCGTCACGGAGTCTTCTGCCCTTGCGTCTCGCCGGCATCGACGACTTCCACGTCGAGCTTCTCCGCGAGGGCGCGGGCCACGTCGTGGACGACGGCCGGGTCCTGGCCGGGCTGCCAGGGATGCCACACGGACAGCAGACCGGTGAAGTCGAAGCCCTTCTCACCGGAGACGACGTCCGTACCGGGCTTGGCCACCGGGAAGTACGTGCGGAAGTACGGCGAGTGCATGGCCTCGCCCACGCTGTTGCGCACGACCCGCCCGTTGCGGTACACGACCTTGGCGCACACGGTCATCCGCGGCGGCTGCTTCTGGTTCTCCTGGGCGAGGATGTCCTCGACGCTCTCGCCACACGCCGCGCGCAGGAACATGCGCACGAAGTCGATGGCGTAGACGTCCTTGATGTGCCGGTAGACGTGGCCGCCGGAGACGCGGATCGAGAACTCGACGACCCGATAGCGCCCTTCGGCGTCCTGCCGCATCTCGGCGTTGAACAGGCCGTGCTTCACGCCGAGTGCACGGGTGATGCTCGCGGCGATGCCGGCGACCTCGTCCTCGTGCTCCGGGGTCTTGAACGGCAGCGTGTACAGGTCCTCTTCGAAGTGCGGGCCGGCCGAGTGCTTCTTGTTGTGGACGCCGCCGAGGACGAACTGCCCGTCGAGTACGACGCCGTCGAGGGTGATCTCCTCGCCCGGCAGGTACTCCTCGAGGACCGCCCAGGACTCCGGGGCGCCGGAGAAGTAGAAGTTGCGTCCGCTTTCGATGTAGCCCTGGATCACCTTGAGGGAGGCCCTCAACCGGTCCACGTCGCTGACGAGTTCGACGCAGTCGCTGGCGGCGGCCCGGGTCGGCTTCACCATGAGCGGCAGTCCTCGGGCGGTGGCGGCCTGGACGGCCGACTCGATGTCGGTGACCGGGTGGAACCAGACCGAGGGGATGTCGTGCTCGGCCAGGAACGTCCGCTGGCGCAGCTTGTCCCGGCAGATGCGGGCGGCCTCGGGGATCGCCCAGTCGAGGCCGAGCTCCGCGTTGGCGTCCTCGACGATCTCGATGTCCGGCTCGATGAAGGTGACGACAGCGGAGGCGCCGCGTTCCCGGGCGGTCTCGACGGCGGCCTTCACGAAGTCACGCTGGTCGGAGTCGTGCGGGAGCCGGCGTACGGAGGCGAAACGGGGGTCGTTCGCCCAGGGCTCCGTGTCAACGGTGAGGAGGTGGGTCCGTATGTCCAGGTCGAGCAGGGTCTGAACGTGGTCCGGAGACGTGCTCAGCCCGCGTCTCATCACGAGGACGAGGGTGCGTGTCCGGTCGGTGGCCTTTGTCATGCGGCTTCGGAGCTCCTTGGTTCGGCGTACGAGGGAACAGAGTCCGCGGGCGACGGCCCAGGGCGGGGTTCAGGCCGGGTAGCCGTACAGCTCCAGGGCCTTGGCCAGGCGCTCGTGCGCGAGCTGTTCGACCCGTGGGGTGAACGCCTCCCGCCAGCTGCCGATCTGGCCCTTGAAGAAGGAGAAGGAGTCCCTGCGGAAGATCCCGTCGGCGGTCTTCTCGGGGTCCGCGTCGGCACCGACGAACTCGATCACACGCCGTACCACGTCGAGCTGGGCCTCGGCAGAGCCACCGCCCTGCTGCCCCACCATTTCCTCGAACGATATGTTGCAGACCTTGGGGTGGTTCAGGAGCCAGAGCATCCGCTCATGGTCACCGCTGGCCGGGAAGGCCGGATCCGACAGCGCGTAGAGAAGGCGCTCCTCCAAGGATCCCTTGGCGGCCAGAATGTTGTTGAAGACCTGGAACTCGCTGAAGTTACCGAATCCCTGAGCGGTCCTCCCGAGCAGAAAGTTCACCATCGAGAGAACCATGTCCCGGGGATCGCGGTACATGAAGAGGATTCGCGGCTCACCGGTCCGGGACCATTCCTCGATGAATTTCCCGTCGACCTTCTTGATGTCGAGTTCCGGAACGATCCAGCAGGTGTTCTCCGGCGTCCAGGAGAAAGGTGTGTCGGAGGTGCGCCGCAGGGCGTTGTCGACGGCTTCGGTATGAGTGAGCTGAGCGCCGTAGCGGTTGACCAGAGGCATTCCGAGCCGCTGTTGCCAGGCCCAGCCGAGCGCCTCCCAGGCCTGGTCCGCGCCCGCCCGGTAGGCCTCTTCCCCCTGCCCCTTGAGGGCGTCGGCCGCCTGGTCGCCGTGCACCATGCGCACGACTCGATCGCGCGTCTCATCACCCAGAACCGGCCGGATTTCCTGTGGAATCCTGGACTGGCCGTAGATCTTGTACCCCAGAGCCAGCATCAGTTCCTGCACGAGATGGGTGCCGGATTTCATCAGCGAGACAACAACGACTCTTTCCGCCCGAATACCGCTGACATCCGGAACCTGTTGCTGCACAGTCATCCCCTCACTTGCCCGCCGATGACTTTTGGTATTCAACGGACAACTCTGACTCTAATGTTGATTAAATCGTTGCAAGCCCTTGACATCAATGTCAACCAAAGAAACTTCTGCCCCATCCGTCCAGAGCGCCTTTCAGCCAAGAATGTTTCACCTTCGGCACCCTCCCCACCTTCGCGGCACTGATAAGCGCCCCTTATGGCCAAAAGGGGCGAACAGAACAATCACCTCACCCTGTGGCACCAGGTCACCCCCGTGGACTCACACCGCTCATAACGTTTACTTTCGCTTAGCCGCCGCAAAGAAAGGGAAGGGGGCATTCCGGGCGGCGGGGAACAGTGCACATTGCTGCTTGCGTCGGCCATCCGATTGTCCGAGAAGCCTCCGTGAACGCACATCGACCGGCCGATTCGCTCAGAATCCCCGACTCGCCCTTGACCGCACCGAGTTCAGCACTCACGGATGGGGCGTAAGATCGGAATTCCCGTCAACTCGCCAGGCCGTACGTCTGAACAGGAACACCGCATGATGCACCTCACCGTCCTGGGCGGCTGCGGAGCATGGCCGGTCAAGGACCAGCCGTGCAGCGGATATCTGATGGAGAGCGAGGGTTTCCGCCTGTTCGTCGACCCCGGTTACGCGACGTTTCCCGCGCTCCAGGAGCATGTGACGGCCGAGCAGGTCGACGCCGTCCTGGTCACGCACGGGCACCCGGACCACTGCGCCGACCTCAACCCCCTGCTGCGTGCCCGCGCCCTCACCGAGGAGCCGGCGGCTGCCCTGCCCGTGTACACGCTGCCCTCAGCGCTGGACGCCGTGCTCTCCCTGGACCGTCCCGGGATGCTGAGGGGCTCCTTCGAACTGCGCGAGTTCCAGGGCGGCGACAGCTTCGAGGTCGGCCCCTTCCGTATCGACACGCGCCTGCTGCCGCACTTCGTCCCGAACGCGGGCGTACGCCTGACCGCGGGTGGCATGTCCCTGGCCTACACCGGGGACACCGGGCCCAGTCCCGAGGTGACCGCCTTGGCGCGGGACGCCGACGTGCTGCTGTCCGAAGCCACGTATGTCGATCAAGTCCCGCGTACTGACGAGGAGTTCCTCTTGAGCGCACGTCTGGCGGGTGAGTACGCTGAGGCGGCCGGGGCGGCACGGCTACTGCTCACGCATCTGTGGCCGGGTACCGGTCAGGCACCAGCCGTGAGCGCGGCCGCCCGCGCCTTCACCGGGCCGATCGACGTGGCGCGCCCCGGTCTCGTGGCCCATGTCCCCGCGGCCGCCTCGCCTCCTTCCGCCGGTTTCCACACCTGACCTCGAGGACCCGCATGCGCCTTGCCCCGTTACCGTCAGTGCCCCTGACCCGGCTGGTCGCGGCAGTGGTGGCGCTCACCATCGCACTGAGCCTGCTGGCGGGATGCGGATACGGAAAGAACCGGCCGACCGCGGCGGACGCGGCGGGGTCACCCGCCCGGGGCCCCAAGCTCTCCGTCGACACCGTGCGCATCGGCTACCTGCCCAATCTCACCCATGCCACCGCGCTCGTGGGCCTCGAGCGGGGCTTTTTCGCCCGGGAGCTGAAGGGCACCGCGCTCGCTCCCCGCAGCTTCAACGCCGGCCCGGCCGTGATCGAGGCCCTCAACGCCGGTTCCGTGGACATCGCGTGGACCGGACCGTCGCCCGCGATCAACGGATATCTGCGGTCGGGCGGGGACGCGCTGCGGATCGTGGCGGGCGCGGCCTCCGGCGGTGTGCGGCTCGTGGTGAACCCCGACCGCATTCGCTCCCTGAACGAGGTGAAGGGCAAACGGATCGCCACGCCGCAACTGGGCAACACCCAGGACGTGGCTTTCCTGCACTGGGCGGCGAGCCGTGGGTGGAAAATCGACCCGACGACCGGCAGGGGCGACGTCTCCCTCGTCCGCACCGACAACCGGGTGACGGTGAACGCCTTCCGCTCCGGCTCGCTGGACGGCGCCTGGGTTCCCGAGCCGACTGCCTCGATCCTGGTCGCGGAGGGCGCACGCGTGCTGCTGGACGAGGCGGACCTGTGGCCCGATCGCCGGTTCGTCACGACGAACGTCATCGTCTCGCCCAGGTTCCTGGCGAAACACCGGGACGTGGTCGACGCTGTCGTACGGGCTTCCGTCGCCGCCAACGCCTGGATCGCCGACCACCCCGAGGAAGCCAGGACCACGGCCGGCGCCCACCTCAAGCGCTTGACGGGGCAGGCACTTCCCGCCGCCGTGCTCGACGCCGCCTGGCAGGGCATCACGTTCACGAACGACCCGCTGGCCCCGACCCTGCGCGCCCAGGCCCGGCACGCCGTCCGGTTGCACCTGCTCGAATCGGCTGACCTGACGGGGATCTACGATCTTGGCCCGCTCAAGAGGGCCTTGCGGTCCGCGGGGCTCTTGCCGGTCCCGGATGATGCGCCGTGACCCCGGCGGCGGACCTCCCCACTCCTGAGGCGCCGCGCCGCCGGATCACTTCTCACCCGCGAGGTCGAGACCGTCCGGAGCCGTCGGCACGGGCGTCACTCCGGGCGGAGTGACCGGCGCGGTGGCCCCCCTCGTGGTGTCGCGCCACGGACGGGCGATGGGTGCGGACACCGCCTGCCACCAAGGCTGCCCGGGAAGCTTCCCAGCCGGTTCGAAGGGCTCGCCCGGCCGGGGGAACGCCACGTCCTGTCCCGCCTCCCCGGCCAGGTCCTTCGTCCACTCCCCCGGCTCCGCCCAGGCATGGGTGGCGAGGTTGAACGTGCCCCAGTGGATCGGCAGCAGCACGCCGTGCGGCTTGCCTCCCTGCAGGTCGAAGTGAGCCTGGAGCCCCTCCGGGGGCGTCATGTGGATGTCGGGCCAGAAGTCGGAGTAGGCGCCGAGCTGGATCATCGTGGCGTCGAACGGCCCGTGCTCGGCGCCGATCTCCTTGAAGCCCTCGAAGTAGCCGGTGTCGCCACTGTGGTAGATCCGGTGCTCCTCCCCGGCGACGACCCAGGAGGCCCACAGGGTGTGCTGGGTGTTGCGCAGGCCCCGGCCGCAGAAGTGCCGGGCCGGGGTGGCGGTCAGGGCGAGGCCGCCGATCTTGGTGGTCTCGTGCCAGTCCAGTTCGCGCAGCCGGTCGGCGGACACGCCCCAGTGCTCCAGGTGCGCGCCGACGCCGAGCGGCACGGCGAACAGGGTGTCCGTGCCGGCCAGGGCCTTGATGGTGGGCATGTCCAGGTGGTCGTAGTGGTCGTGCGAGATGACCACCACGTCGACCGGGCCGAGCCCGGCCAGCGGCAGGGGCACCGGGTGCAGCCGCTTGGGCCCGGCGAAGGGGAACGGGGAGCAGCGCTCGCCCCACACCGGGTCGAACAGGACCCGCCGGCCGTCGATCTCCGCGAGCACGCTGGAGTGCCCCATCCAGGTCAGCCGCAGCCCGGTGGCCGGGGGCCGGGCGATGTCGGCGAGGGTGGTGGAGTGCACCGGCACCGTGCCTTTGGGGCTGCGGCGGGGCCGGGTCTCCTTGTCGAAGAAGACCTTCGCGAAGTCCAGGGTGGAGCCCGAGGGCCGGGTCCGCGCGGGGCCGCCGGGGTTCTGGAAGACCCCGTCCTCGAAATGGGGTGATCTGCGGATGCGCGCCATGCGCTCACCGCGCGGATCCGCGCCGAACGCCCCGGGCCGCAGCGCACGGAGCCCGGTGCTCAGGGAACGGAAACCGGCCACGGTACCTCCAGGTGGAGTCGGTCAGGCTTTCCATTATGGTCGGCCCCTCCGACAACACCGGGGCACAGGGGTCCCTCCGAGGGTGATACTGACCGAGGATTCAGTAACCCGGCGAAGGAGCCCGCATGGTCAGCCCCCTGCTGTCCCTCACCTGGACCGACCACCTCACCGGTCACCAGGGCTTTCTGGTCGTCGACCGGCTGGTGCGCGGTGTCGCCAGCGGCGGTCTGCGGATGCGCGCGGGCTGCACCATGGAGGAGGTCACCGGCCTGGCCCGCGGGATGACCATGAAGGAGGCCCTGCACTACGACCCCGAGAGCCGCTACGTCCCGCTCGGCGGCGCGAAGGGCGGCATCGACTGCGACCCCCGGGACCCGGAGGCGTACGCCCTGCTCGTGCGCTATCTGCGCGCGATGCGGCCGTACATCGAGAGCTGCTGGACGACGGGCGAGGACCTCGGGCTCACCCAGGACCTGGTGGACCGGGCCGCCGCCGAGGCGGGGCTGGTCTCCTCCATACAGGCCGTGTATCCGCTGCTGGACGACGAGGCCGAGGCGCGGCGGCGGCTCGGGGACGCGTTCGCCATCGAGGTGGACGGCCTCGGTCTCGACGAGCTGGTCGGCGGCTGCGGTGTGGCCGAGGCGGCCCTCACGGCCCTGGACCAGGCCGGCGTGCCGTACGCGGGGACGCGGGTCGCCCTCCAGGGGCTGGGCACCATGGGCGGGGCGACCGCCCGCTTCCTCACGCGCGCGGGGCTCACGGTCGTGGCCGTCGCCGATCTCAAGGGCACGATCGCCAACCCGGCGGGCCTGGACGTCGAGGCGCTGCTCGCCGCGCGGGACGCCCACGGCACCGTGGACCGCTCCGCGCTGCGGCCCGGCGACCGCGACCTGCCCGGCGACGCGTGGCTGTCGGCCGACACGGACGTCCTGGTCCCCGCGGCCGTCTCGTACGCGATCGACTCCGGGAACCAGGAGCGGATCACCGCCCGCTGGGTCGTCGAGGCGGCCAACATGCCCGTACGACCGGAGGCGGAACTGCTGCTGGCCGCGCGCGGGGTGACCGTGCTGCCGGACGTGGTGGTCAACTCCGGGACGAACGCCTGGTGGTGGTGGACGCTCTTCGGGGACATCGGCGCCGACGCGGAGGAGGCGTTCGCCCACACCCGCGGCTCGATGCGGGCCCTGGTCGAGCGGATGCTGGCCCGGGCACAGGCCGACGGGACGACGCCGCGAGCCGCCGCGCACGCGATCGCGGCGGACCGGCTGCCGGTGATCGCGGAGCGCTTCGGCTGGTACCGGTGACGGACGGCGAACCGGCCGCGCGACCCCTGCCGGACCGGCCGAATCCACACGTCAAGAGGGTGCACGCGCGTGTGTAGGGTGACGGCGTGACGAGAGTCCGGTTGAGCGTGGCGGAACGGCGCGGTGATCTGCTGCGGGCCGCCGTCGAGCAGATCGAGGCCCGGGGTGTGACGGCGGTCCGAATCTCCGACATCGCCTCGGTGCTCGGTGTGAGCAACGCGCTGGTCCTCTATCACTTCTCGACGAAGGAACAGTTGGTGGCCGCCGCGTTCCGGCACGCGGCGGAGGGGGACCTCGCGCATCTGCGCAAGCTGCTGGGCCGCCGTACGTCGGCGCTGCGCCGGCTGCGGTCGGCCGTACGGTGGTACGCCCCGACGGGCCAGGCCAAGGGCTGGCGGCTGTGGATCGAGGGCTGGGCGGCGGCACCGCGCGAGCCCGCGCTGCGGGAGGTCGCCCAGGAGCTCGACCGGCAGTGGAAGGCGGCCATCGCCGAGGTCATCGCGGAGGGCGTGGCGGCCGGCGAGTTCCACTGCCCCGACCCGCACGGCACGGCCCTGCGCCTCACCGCCCTGCTCGACGGGCTCGCCGTCCAGCTGACGTCCTACGAGGGCGCGGTGCCGCGGGCGCGGGCACAGGAGTGGGTGGAGGAGGCCCTGTCCCGCGAACTGGGTCTGCATCAGCGGCCTTGACCCGGCCGTGAGCCACCCGGCGTTGGTGCTGGGGCCGGAGCGGGTCCGCAACCCGGCGGAACAGGGGTGCCTCCCCCACTACCGGCTCCGCTCGAGCGGGGAGACCCCCACCGCCCACCCGTGCCGCCCTCGGGGTACCTCCCAGGCCCTTGAGGCACTGGGGGAGGCACGATTGCCCGCAGCTATGGCGGATGGCGCAGGCCACGACGCGCCCGCACCCGCCGGCTCACGGAAGGGGACGCGTCGGGGGGTGTCCGCCCGCAGCGGTTGGCGCGTCAACGAACAGCTAATTGGTCCCCGACCCCATCGCGCCGTTCCGAGGACGGACACCCCCCGACGCGGCCCCGACCCACCACCCGGCGATAGGAGCTACGCGCACCCCCACCGAAGCCCCACCCTCACGCCACCGACCCGATCCGCATCCTGATGTCCTCCGGCGACAGCGCCCCCTTGGCCGTCACATGGTCTCCCGAGGACTCCCCGCGCAACCGGCGCCCGATCCACGGCACCAGGAACTCCCGCGCCCAGTGGACATTGTCCCGCCGGACGTCGAGGGTGCCGCGAGGCGGCTGCGGAGGCCACTCCTGCTCGGGGTCGGCCGGCACCTCGAGGCCGAGCACCTGCCCCGCGCGGAGCGCCACGCGGGTGTGCCCGTCGGGCGACAGGTGCAGCCGGTCGGCGTCCCAGGCCCGGCGGTCCTGGACACTGCGCAGGGACCACAGGTCGAGCACCGGGCAGCCGTACCGGTCGGCGATGGCCCTCACATGCCCGTTGTACGTGGCGATCTTGCCGCGCAGATGCTTGAGCACGGGCACGCCACGGGTGTCGAACCCGGTCGTCACCATCACCGTGCCGGCCACCGCGGTCAGCTGGGCGATGGCCCGCTCGAACCGCTCGGCCACCTCGTCCGGGTCGGTGCCGGGCCGGATGATGTCGTTGCCCCCGGCGCAGAAGGAGACGAGGTCCGGGGCCATCTCGACGGCCCTCGGAAGCTGGTTCGCCACGATCTGGTCGAGGAGCTTTCCGCGTACGGCGAGGTTGGTGTACCGGAAGTCGCCTTCGGGCCTGCGGTCGGCGAGCAGCACGGCGAACCGGTCGGCCCAGCCGACGAACGCCCCGTCGGGGCCGGGATCACCGACGCCCTCGGTGAAGCTGTCCCCCACCGCCACGTACGACCCGATCACTGCTCTGCTGTCACTCTTCCAATCGTCTGCCACAGCAGCTCATAATTCACCCTCGAATGTGACCTACGCGACCGTAGGAAGGGGTTGACGGGCGGTGAGATAAGCCACTCCTAAAGTGTTCGCCAACTCCGGAATAGCCCGTCCCTCAGGGATGTTGCGGGGTGAGTCGCCAGACCCGGAAGCCCGTGATCCGGAAGTGGCTCCACACGGTCCGGAAGGCGAAGTGCCCGCTCGTGTACGGCTGCGGGTCGGTGTGGTCGAAGACGAGCCGCCCGTTGTTCCACCAGCGCACCGTCGACCCGTCGGAGACGATCCGGACCCGGTTCGGCTCGCCCGGGACCAGCAGCGGCTGGGTGTAGTCGTAGACCAGGGGACGCACACCGGCCTGGCCGACGTAACGCCGCATCCTGGTCGTGGTGTTGTAGTTGGCGCCGTATCCGGCGTAGTACGTCGTCAGGTGGTCGCATTCCTCCAGCGCCCCGCCACGCGGCGTCGCGAAGAGGTCGTCCGGGGAGCGGACGTCGGTCGCGTTCCAGAAGTTGTTGAGGTCCGAGACCCGGTCGTTGGCCCCGCCCTCGGAGACGGGCGTGGCGGTGTATTCGAGGACGTACGGCCCTTCGAGGCGCCGCCGGAACCAGACGGTCGCTCCGCTCGGTACGTCGATGTCCAGGACGCCGCGGGAGGCGGTGACGGTGCCGCCGTCCTGGAGTTCGGTCGCCCACTGGGCGAGGCCGTGACAGAAGTCGTCGTGGGCGATCAGGCGGCGGTGACGGGGCGCGGCGTTCGCGGTCGCCGTCGGGGCGAGGGCGGCCAGGGCGGCTCCGGCAGCCAGGGCTCCGAACGTTCTCCGGGTGGTCGGCACGGGACACAGCTCCTTCGGAAAGCGCTTGCACTCACGACGGGATCACTGTGTCCCAACTGCCGCGTCCTGTCGATCCCTTGAGACGATCGGCGGCCGCGGACACACCGAAGGCCGGACCCGGGGATCGGGGTCCGGCCTTCGGCCGCGTGTCAGGCAGGTGGTCGTGCGATCGGTCAGCCCACGGAGACGCCGTGCGAGCGCAGGTAGGCGACCGGGTCCACGTCCGAGCCGTAGTCCGGCGTGGTGCGGATCTCGAAGTGCAGGTGCGGTCCGGTCACGTTGCCGGTCGCACCGGACAGACCGATCTGCTGCCCCGCCGTCACGGTCTGGCTGGCCGAGACGGAGAGCTGGGACAGGTGGGCGTACTGCGCGTACTTGCCGTCCTCGAGCTGGATGACGACCTGGTTGCCGTACGCGCCGCCCCAGCCGGCGGAGACGACCGTGCCCGCGCCGACGGCCTTGAGCGAGGTGCCGGTCGGGACGACGAAGTCGACACCGGTGTGGTAACCGCTGGACCACATGCTGCCGGACATGTGGTACGGAGTGCCGACGGCGGCGCCGTCCACCGGGAGGCTGAAGCCGGAGGCCTCGGCGGCCGGCTTGGCGGCGGCCGCCTTCGCGGCGGTGTCGGCCTTCGAGGACGACTCGGAGGCGGACGACTTCTCAGCCGACGCCTTCGGCTTCTCGGCCGCCTTGGGCGCGGACGACTGCGTCTTGGGCGCGCTCGCCGCCTTCTTGCCGACCGAGAGCTTCAGGCCCGGGTGGATCAGCGACGGGTCGGAGCCGACGGCGTCACGGTTGTCGGCGTAGAGCTTCTTCCAGCCGCCGCTGACGTTCTGGTCGTCGGCGATCTTCGCGAGATAGTCGCCGGCCTTCACGGTGTACGTGTGGGCGCCCGTGGCCTTTTCGGCGGCCTTCTTCTCGGCGGCCGGAGCGGACTGGACGGCCTTTTCCGGAGCCGACTGCGGGGTGGCGGCATGGGCGCCGGCTGCGCCCATGAGCGGAAGGGCGAGGGCGGCCCCGCCGGTTCCGGCGACGGCGATGGAGCGGGTGAAACGCTGGGACTTCGGGCGACGGTGCTTACCCTTCGCGGGCATGGCGGATTCCTCTCCGGCGCCTGCGAGGTGAGCTGTCGGGTGCGGGCTGGAGATGCCCGGCCGCGCCGAAGTGCGGCTGAACCCCAAGCCGTTCCGGGAACCGGAACAGGCGTCTTACCTGTGGGTCCCCCGCTCCTGCCATACACGGGTGAGTGTGTGCGGGCTCCGGGCGGCGGCAGGATTAGGCGTCCGTCCGGATTGGTGTGGAACGTAAGCGACCGAGACGCAATGGGACAAGCTTGCGGTTGCCTGTGAGGGCGTTTTTCTTGACGCATCAGCACATTTCCCGTCACCGAGCGTGGATTTCCGATCTCTGTTTTTCCTCAATGCCCCTGAATAGCGCAAGAATTACGTGAACATGACGACAACACATCGTCACGAATATGACGATGGTCACGCACCCCGACCTCATCTCCTTTACGATCGGGGCACGTTATACCGAAACACCTGAAGTACCTTATTCGACTCATTCGCCCTATTCGGACAGAACGGCTACTTGCGCTTAAGGCGGACGACCGCGGCATCCAGGTCCCCACGCAGGCCGACCCGCAGCCCGTGATGCGTCAGTACGGCCCCTCGGTGAACTTCGCCCGTTTCGAGGCATTCGTACGCTGCTGCCGGGTCGAGGCCCCGCAGCCGGAGCGCCGGAACGGGCTCGCCGTAGCGCTGCGCCTGGAGCCAGGCCAGGACGACGGTCTCGTCGCCGAGGACGTACTGCACCGCGCTCAGGCCGCCCTCCGGGGGCCGCAGCCGGTACAGGTCGCCGCGTTGCACCACGGGCCGGATCTCCTTGTAGAGCCCCACCCACTCCCGTGCCTCGGCGAGCTCCTCCGCCGTCCACCGCGTGAGGTCGCCGCCCACTCCGAGCACCCCGGCCATGGCACTGACGAACCGGAACCGCAGGGAGCTGGCCCGCTGGTTGAGCATGGCGTTCGGGCTGTCGGTGACCCAGGCGGCCATGACCCGGGCCGGATGGATCTGGCTGAAGCCGTGCTGGATGGCGAGCCGGTCGAGCGGGTCGGTGTTGTCGGAGGTCCACACCTGGTCCGTGCGGCCCAGCACCCCGAGGTCGATCCGGCCGCCACCGCCCGAGCAGGACTCGAAGGCCACCCCGGGGTGGGCCGCCCGCAGCCGGTCCAGCAGGGCGTACAGGGCGCGGACGTGGTCGACCCAGAGCCGCTGCGGGTAGGGGTCGTCCGGCCAGCCGGCGTCGGTGAAGCAGCGGTTGAAGTCCCACTTGACGTAGTCGATCGGCGCGCTGGAGAGCAGCCCGTCGAGCTGCTCCCACAGATACTCCTGGACGTCCTCGCGGGCGAGGTTCAGCACGAGCTGATTGCGGAATTCCGTCCGCTTTCGTCCCGGTTGGTACTGCACCCAGTCGGGGTGCGCGCGGTAGAGGTCGCTGTCCGCGTTGACCATCTCCGGCTCGACCCAGATCCCGAACCGCATGCCGAGGCCGTGCACATGGTCGGCGAGCGGCTTCAGCCCGCCCGGGAAGCGGTCGGGGTTGGGCGTCCAGTCACCGAGCCCGGCCCGGTCGCTGGTCCGGGACCCGAACCAGCCGTCGTCGACCACGAACAGCTCCACGCCCATGCCGGCGGCCCGCTCGGCGAGCGCCCGCTGCTGCTCCTCGGAGATGTCGAACTCGGTGGCCTCCCAGGAGTTGAACAGCACCGGGCGGTCCCGGTCCGCGTCCGGGACGACGTGGGTCCGCTGGTAGGCGTGCCAGGCGCGGCTCGCCCCGCCGAAGCCGCCGTCGCTCCAGAGCCCGGCGAAGACGGGGGTCGTGTACGACTCGCCCGTGGCCAGCATCAGCAGGCCCGAGTCGTCGTACCCGGCCCCGCCGGTGATCTGCACACGCGCGTCCGGGAGTTGGGCCACCGACACCCGCCAGGACCCGGACCAGCCCAGGGCGCAGCCGTAGACCTCCCCGCGCTCCTCGGTCGCGTCGGTGTCCAGCGCGACCCACGGCAGATGCTGGTGGGAGGTGTGGCCGCGACGGCTGCCGATGATCTTCTCGCCGTAGGTGAGGGCGGAGCGCGTCAGCCGGGACTCGGCGCCCCAGCGGCCGTGCAGCTGGGACAGCCGCCAGGTGTCGCGGTCGGGCAGGGTCCAGGTGGCGGAGTCGGCGCGCAGCACCTCGACGGCCGGTCCGTGGTTCTCCAGGGTCACCCAGCGCTCGACGACATCGGCCGAGGAGCGCATCCGGTAGTGCAGCGTGACGGCCAGATCGCCGTCGCGGAAGCGGAGCCGCAGCTCACCGTCATCGGTGTCATGGCCCTCGTAGGTCCACTCGGTGCCGCGCCGCTCGGCGGTGCGCACGGACAGGGCGGGGCGGGCGAAGCGGGGGCCGCCCTCGACCGGGTACTCCTCGCGTCCGTCGAGCGGGGACTCGAAGGCCCAGTAGTCCGGCAGCGGCCGGACGGCCAGGGCCTCGGCGTCGGCGAGGCCGATCCGGGCGCCCCAGTGCAGGTGCAGCAGTTCGTCCCGGTCGGTGACATGGACGGCGTAACTGCTGGCCGGCCCCGAGAGCACCCATGTACGACCGTCTTCGGAGATCTCCAGCATCAAGCCCTCACAGATTCGAACAAGCCCGACCAGGTGCGACCAGGCACGAACATCATCAAGGGCTTCGGGGGCTCCCGGCAACGCCTGTGGACAACTCATTGCCCCTGGCAGGCATGTCGTATCGTCGAGTGGTGCCCGTCGACGAGCCGCGCCGACGGCACCGAGTGGGAGGAGCCCCCGTGACGCAGCAGGTCCCCTCGACCGAACCCGAGCTGGCCGCAGTGCGCAATTTCCGTGATGTGGGCGGACTGCCGACCGTGGACGGACGGCGGGTGCGGCAGGGAGTACTGTTCCGCAGCGGCCACCTCGCGCACGCGACCGCTGAGGACGCCGCCTTCCTGACCGGCCTGGGCCTGCACACGATCTTCGACTTCCGCAACGAGGCCGACCAGAAGCTCGAGGGGCCGGACGTCGAGCTGCCGGGCGTGCTCAATGTGAACCTGCCGCTGAGCGACCCCGCCGACGGCGCCGAGTTCTGGAAGCTGGTCCGGGACGGCGACCTGGAGCAGTTGCGGGCGATCCTCTCGGACGGCAAGGGAGCGGGCCGGATGATCGCCTCTTACCGCACGATCATCAAGCACCGCACCGCCGAGCACTCGAAGGTGCTGCACGCGCTCGCCGAGGACAGCGTCCCCGCGCTGATGCACTGCGCGGCGGGCAAGGACCGCGCGGGCCTGTCGGTCGCGGTGACGCTGCTCGCGGTGGGCGTCGAGCGCGAGGCGATCGTCGAGGACTACCTGAAGTCGAACGCCAAGCACCGCCGCTACAAGGTGCGGCGCAGCGGCTCCGCCGACTCGGCCTACTCCCCCGAGGTCATGGAGCTGCTCAGCCCCCTGTTCGACGCGCGCGCCGAGTACCTGACGGCCGCCTTCGACACCATCGAGGAGACCTGGGGCGGCGTCGACACCTACCTGGAGGAGGGACTCGACCTCGCTCCGGAGACCCGCGAGCGCCTGCGCGACCGGCTCCTCGGCTGAGGAACGGGACTGAACGGGACTAGCGGGCCCCCGCCTCGAAGAGGAAATAGACGAACGCGGCGAAGACATGCCCCATCACGAGGTAGATGAACAGCCGCACCCACAAGGCGCGCGGGAACTTGTCCTCCATGTCGCTCATGGCGTCTCTCCAGGGGTGGGGCCCAGGCACAGGGTGGCCGTCGGGCTCTGCATCAGGGTGTGGACGAACAGCAGCTCGACGCCGTCCTGGTCCTCGGCGGCGATCCGGTGCGGGGTGAGCGAGTCGAAGTGGGCGCTGTCGCCGGGCGCCAGCCGGTGGGTGGCGTCCCCGAGGCGCAGCCGCAGCCGGCCCCGCAGCACATGGAGCCACTCCTCGCCCGGGTGGACGCGCACGATGTCGCCCTGGGAGCCGTACGGCACATGGACCCGCAGGGCCTGCATCCCGCGCCCGGAGGCGCCGGCCTGCCAGTACGTCCAGCCGCCCGCCGTGGTCGGTTCCATGTCGGCCGCGCGGACGACGGCGTCCCGGCCGGCGACCGTCTCACCGAGCAGTTCGGAGACGGTCGTACCGTAGACGCGGGCGAGCGCGAGCAACATCGGCAGCGAGGGCTGGCGCTGTCCGGTCTCCAGACGGGAGAGGTGGGCGGGCGACAGCCCGGCGGCACGGGCCGCGGCCTCCAGCGTCAGGGAGGCCTGGCGCCGCAGCGCGCGCAGCTGCGGGGCGACGGCGGGCAGCGCGCCGGACTGTTCGGCCGGCGAGTCGGACCCGGAGGACCCGGACCGCTCGGTCTCGGAGGAACTCATGCCTCCATTCAGCCGGAGGCTTGCCCCAGCGGCAACTTTCTTGCCTCAGAGGCAACACCCGGGACCCCGCGCCTACCGGTTGGCCACCGCCTGCTTGACCAGGGTCTTCCCGAAGTCCCACACCAGACCGCCGTTGTGGGCGTCGTCCATCACGGCGGTGAAGGCGTCGACGAAGCGGTCCACCTCCCGCTCGCCGATGATCAGCGGCGGGATCAGCTTGATCACCTCCATGTGGTCGCCGGAGACCTGGGTGAGGATCCGGTGCCGCTGGAGCAGCGGTACGACGACCATCTGCGCGAACAGCCCCTTGCGCGCGGCCTGGAGCATGGCCCAGCGGCTGCGCAGCTTCAGCGACTTCGGCCGGCCGAACTCGATGCCGATCATCAGTCCCCGGCCGCGGACGTCGGCGAGCATCTCGTACCGGTCCGTCAGCGCCGCGAGCCGGGACCTGAGCCGCTCGCCCGTGGCCCGGACATTCGCGACGACCTGCTCGTTCTCCATCACCGACAGCACCGCCAGGCCCGCCGCCATGGCCTGCGCGTTGGACCCGAAGCTCGCCGAGTGGACCAGGACCCGGTCCATGGACGAGTAGACCTTCTTGAAGATCCAGTCCTTGCCGAGCGTGGCACCGACCGGTACATAGCCTCCGGAGAGGGCCTTGGCCACGCACACGAGGTCGGGTTCCACGCCGTCCTCGTGCTGGTAGCCGTAGAAGTCGCCGGTCCGGCCGAGGCCGGTCTGCACCTCGTCGGCGATGAGCAGCGCCTTGTGCCGGTGCAGCAACTCCTGCGCGGCGAGCAGATATCCGGGCGGGGCCGCCAGCACGCCCTTGCCCTGGATCGGCTCGACGATCAGGGCGGCGACATCGCCCTTCTTCAGCTCCCGTGCCAGCGCGTCGAGGTCGCCGAGCGGTACGGCCGTGTCGGGCAGCAGCGGGGCGAAGCCGTCGCGGAAGCCGGACTCGCCGTTCACGGAGAGGGAGCCGGTCGTCAGGCCGTGGAAGGCGTGTGCGCAGTACAGGATCCTGGGTCTGCCGGTGACGAACCGGGCGAACTTCAGCGCTCCCTCGACCGCCTCCGTGCCGCTGTTGCCGAAGAACACCCGGTCCAGGTGCGGGCTGTGCACGAGCAGCTTCTCGGCCAGCAGGCCGGGCAGCGGCTGGCAGTCGAACCGGGTGAGGTCGGCGAGCCGGGCGTCCAGGACGTCGTGCAGGGCCCTGCGGACGACGGGGTGGTGGCGGCCGATGCCCATCACCCCGAACCCGGCGAGCATGTCGAGGTAGTCGTTGCCGTCCGCGTCGTAGAAGTAGGCGCCCTCGGCGCGCTCGTAGACCTTGTCGAAGCCGATGGTGTGCAGCATGCGCGGGAGCTGGTGGTTGAGGTACCTGCTGTGCAGCTCGTAACGCTCGGCCGCGCGCTCGGCCAGCAGCTTGCCGAGGTCGAACTCCCCGGCCTGCGACGACTCCGACGCGGACTCGGCGGTTGTCATTCCAGTGGCTCCTTGGACAGCTCTTGCTTGACGGCCAGGCTCGCGCTGATCCGTCCGGCGATCTCGACGGGGGTCAGACCGATGTCGGCGAGCACCTCGCCGCGCTTGGCGTGCGCGAGGAACTGCTCCGGGATGCCGAATCGCCGTACCGGTACGTCGACGTCGGCGTCGCCGAGGGCCAGCGCCACGGCCGAGCCGACCCCGGCCGCGCGGCTGTTGTCCTCGACGACGGCGACCAGGCGGTGTTCGGCGGCGAGACCCGGGAGCGCAGGGTCGACGGGCTTGACCCAGCGGGGGTCGACGACGGTGCAGCCGATGCCGCGGGCTTCGAGCAGCTCGGCGGTCTGGAGGCAGACGGGCGCCATCACACCCACGGCCACCAGGAGCACCTGAGGCTCCGGAGTACGGTGCAGCACGTCCAGTCCGCCCACCCGGTCGAGAGCCGGGACCGACGGGCAGACGGACTCCTTCGGGAAGCGCAGCAGGGTCGGGGCGTCGTCGACGGCCACCGCCTCGCGCAACTGGAGCCGTAGTTGGTCGGCGTCACGTGGTGCGGCGATCCTCAGACCGGGGACGACCTGGAGGACGGACATGTCCCACATGCCGTTGTGGGAGGCCCCGTCGACGCCGGTGACTCCCGCCCGGTCCAGGACGAAGGTCACCCCGCAGCGGTGCAGGGCCACGTCCATCAGGAGCTGGTCGAAGGCGCGGTTGAGGAAGGTGGCGTAGACGGCGACGACCGGGTGCAGTCCGCCCGTCGCCAGGCCCGCCGCGGACACGGCCGCGTGCTGCTCGGCGATGCCGACGTCCCACACCCGGTCAGGGAACCGCTCGGCGAAGCCGCCGAGGCCGACCGGATGCAGCATGGCGGCGGTGATCGCGACGACGTCGTCCCGCTCCTCGCCGATCCTGACGATCTCGTCGCCGAAGACGGAGGTCCAGGAGGGGCCGCCCGCCGGTGAGAGCGGCGCGCAGGTCAGCGGGTCCATGACGCCGACGGTGTGGAAGTGGTCCTCCTCGTGGGCGAGGGCGGGTTCGTAGCCGCGGCCCTTCTCGGTGAGGCAGTGGACGAGGACCGGCCCGTGGAAGCGTTTCGCGCGCCGCAGGGCGGACTCCACGGCCCCGATGTCGTGCCCGTCGATCGGGCCGACGTACTTCAGACCGAGGTCCTCGAACAGGCCCTGCGGGGCGAAGGCGTCCTTGAAGCCCTTCTTCGCTCCGTGCAGGGCCTCGTAGAGGGTGTGGCCGACCAGGGGCGTGCCCTGGAGCACGTCCTTGCCCCAGGCCAGGACCCGTTCGTAGCTGTCGGTCGTGCGCAGGGTCGCGAGGTGGTTGGCGAGGCCGCCGATGGTGGGGGCGTAGGAGCGTTCGTTGTCGTTGACGACGATGATCAGCGGCCGGTTCTTGGCGGCCGCGATGTTGTTCAGGGCCTCCCAGGCCATGCCGCCGGTCAGGGCGCCGTCGCCGATGACCGCGACGACATGGCCCTTCTCCCCCCGCACCTGGCGGGCCTTGGCCAGCCCGTCGGCCCAGCCGAGCGCCGTGGAGGCGTGGCTGTTCTCGATGACGTCGTGCTCGGACTCCTCACGTGAGGGGTAGCCGGACAGACCGCCCTTGCCGCGCAGTTTGGAGAAGTCCTGCCGTCCCGTCAGAAGCTTGTGGACATAGCTCTGGTGGCCGGTGTCCCACAGGATGCGGTCGACCGGTGACTCGAAGACCCGGTGCAGGGCCACGGTGAGTTCCACCACGCCCAGATTGGGTCCCAGATGGCCGCCGGTCCTGGCCACCGCGTGCACCAGGAACTCCCTGATCTCGTCGGACAGTTCACCGAGTTCCGCCTCGGACAGCGCCTTCAGATCGCGTGGTCCCCGGATGCTCTCCAGAATCGTCACGTCGGGCCCCCTTCGAATTCCGTGCTGTTCAGCTCACGGTGACGGCGGGCTCCCCCGGCCCCGCGCCGTCCTGCTCCATCTGCTCGGCGATCTTCATCGCCTCTTCGATCAGCGTCTCGACGATCTTCGACTCGGGGACGGTCTTGATGACCTCGCCCTTCACGAAGATCTGCCCCTTGCCGTTGCCGGAGGCCACCCCCAGATCGGCCTCCCGCGCCTCGCCGGGTCCGTTGACCACACACCCCATGACGGCGACCCGCAGCGGCACCTCCATGCCGTCGAGCCCGGCCGTGACCTCCTCGGCCAGCTTGTAGACGTCGACCTGGGCGCGTCCGCAGGAGGGGCACGACACGATCTCCAGCCGGCGCTCCTTGAGCCCGAGGGACTGCAGGATCTGGATGCCGACCTTGACCTCCTCGGCCGGCGGGGCCGACAGCGACACCCGGATCGTGTCGCCGATGCCCCGTGACAGCAGTGCGCCGAACGCCACCGCGGACTTGATCGTGCCCTGGAACGCCGGGCCCGCCTCCGTCACCCCCAGGTGCAGCGGGTAGTCGCACTGCTCGGCGAGCTGCTGGTACGCCTCGATCATCACGACCGGGTCGTTGTGCTTGACGGAGATCTTGATGTCCCGGAAGCCGTGCTCCTCGAACAGCGATGCCTCCCACAGCGCGCTCTCCACCAGCGCCTCCGGGGTCGCCTTGCCGTACTTCTGGAGCAGCCGCCGGTCCAGCGACCCGGCGTTGACGCCGATCCGGATCGGCGTGCCGTGATCCTTGGCGGCCTGCGCGATCTCCTTGATCCGGTCGTCGAACTGCTTGATGTTGCCGGGATTGACGCGGACGGCCGCGCAGCCCGCCTCGATGGCCGCGAACACGTACTTCGGCTGGAAGTGGATGTCCGCGATCACCGGGATCTGCGACTTGCGCGCGATGGTGGCGAGCGCGTCCGCGTCGTCCTGGGTCGGGCAGGCGACCCGGACGATCTGGCAGCCCGACGCGGTGAGTTCGGCGATCTGCTGCAGGGTGGAGCCGATGTCCGACGTACGGGTCGTCGTCATCGACTGCACCGACACCGGGGCCCCGCCCCCGACCGCCACCGGGCCGACCTGGATCCGGCGCGACACGCGCCGCTCGGCGATCGGCCGGGCCGGCACCTCGGGGACACCCAGCGAAATGGCGGTCATGGCATCTACTCCCGGTTCCCGGAGACCGTCTCGCGCAGGGCGCGCAGGGACTCCTTCAGCGATCCCATGGTGGCGAGCACGGCGGTGGGCTCGTAGCCGCAGTGCGCCATGCAGTTGGCGCAGCGCGGGTCCTTGCCGCGTCCGTACTTGTCCCAGTCGGTGTCCTCGACCAGCTCCCGGTACGTCGGCACGTACCCGTCGCTCATCAGATAGCAGGGGCGCTGCCAGCCGAACAGCGAGTAGTTCGGGATGGCCCACGCCGTGCACGGGAAGTCGACCTTGCCCTCCAGGAAGTCCAGGAAGAGCGGGGAGTGGTTGAGCCGCCAGCGCCGCCGGTTGCCGCCCGCGAAGGCCTTCTTGAACAGCTCGCGGGTCTGCTCCACGCCGAGGAAGTGCTCCTGGTCGGGGGCCTTCTCGTAGGCATAGGCGGGCGAGATCATCATCTCGTCGACCTTGAGGTCGTCGTTGAGGAAGTTCAGCACCTCGATGATGGTCTGCGGGGTGTCGGTGTTGAAGAAGGTCGAGTTGGTGGTCACCCGGAAGCCGCGCCGCTTGGCCTCCTTGATGGCCTCCACGGCCTCGTCGAAGACGCCCTCCTTCGCCACCGACTCGTCGTGTCGCTCGCGCAGCCCGTCGATGTGCACCGCGAAGGCGAAGTAGGGGGAGGGCTTGAACTTGTCCATCTTCTTGCGCATGAGCAGCGCGTTGGTGCACAGGAAGACGTACTTCCGCCTGGCCACCAGCTGCCGCACGATCTCGTCGATCTGCGGGTGCATCAGCGGCTCGCCACCGGCGATGGACACCATGGGGGCACCGGACTCCAGCACCGCTCCGACCGCCTGCGCGACCGGCATCCGCTGCTTGAGCACCCCGGCCGGGTGCTGGATCTTGCCGCACCCCTCACACTTGAGGTTGCAGGCGAACAGCGGCTCCAGCTCGACGATCAGCGGGAACTTGTCCCGCCGGCGGAGCTTCTGTTCAGCCAAATATGTAGCGACCTTGATGGACTGTCGAAGCGGCATGGCCATCTGGCTCACCTCCTGGGGAGCAGCAAGGAACGGTGCCATTCGAAGAAAGCGGGAAGGACGGAACGAAGGACACGGAAAGCCGATATTCCACCGCGCACCGTGCCGATCCGGACGAGTTCATGTTCTGGAGCGTCCACGACCACCCGGACGGCCGCAACCGGGCGCTCGCCCGCGCGCACGGCGCTCAGGAGCGTGACGGCGGACTCCATGTCGACCGCGATCGCGCCGGTGGCGAGCAGATCGGACCGTTCGGGACCGCGTACGACGTGGTCGGAGCCGGTGAGCGGCCCGGTGTGCACGGTCCGCCCGGGTACGGCCCGGGCCAGCTCCTTGACCAGCAGCTCGGTCCCGACACAGGCGGTCGTGCCCCGCGGGTCGCGGGTCTCCTCGGCGACGACCAGGTCACCGGGGTGCATGCCGGGCGCGAGGCCCGCGCAGAAGCCGGTGGCCAGGACGGCGGCGTCGCGCAGGGCAGGCTCGACGAGCATCCGGGTGACGGACCGCTCGGCCGCCGCCGGACCCATGCCCGTGCGCAGCACGGTGACCGGCCCGTCGGCACCGCCTCGGTCGCCCGCGCGCAGGGCGAGCTGCTCGATGCCGAGCGCGCAGGCGATCAGCAGCGGGACCGGGGCGGGCTGGGTGCTCATCAGCTCCCCTTGGCCTCGGTGAGCGGCCTCCCGGCCGCACCGCTCCCGTGGTGCCGGTGGGCGAAGGGCTCCCCGTGGACGTACCGGCCGAGCGCGGTGAGCGGGAACACCTGCCGGTAGAGGTGGTAGTTGATCGAGAAGTCCCAAGGGAAGCCCGTCCCCGTGAAGTACGGCTCGTCCCAGGAGCCGTCCTCCCGCTGGGTGGCGGCGAGCCACTCGACGCCGCGTTCGACGGCCTTGGAGTCCCGCTCCCCCGCAGCGAGCAGGGCCATCAGGGCCCACCCCGTCTGGGAGGCGGTCGAGGCGCCCTTGCCGCTCCACTCCTTGACGTCGTGGTAGGAGCGCAGGTCCTCGCCCCAGCCGCCGTCGTCGTTCTGGACCGACTCCAGCCAGGTCACGGCCCGCCGGATCGCCGGGTGCGCGGCGGGGAGGCCCGCGGCCACCAGGGCGGGTACGACGGATCCGGTGCCGTAGAGGTAGTTGACGCCCCAGCGCCCGAACCACGAGCCGTCCGGCTCCTGTTCGGCCAGCAGCCACTCGATGCCGCGCCGGGTGCGCGGGTGGTGGGCGAGTCCTTCCACCGCGAGCATCTCGACGACGTGCGCGGTGACGTCGGCGGAGGGGGGGTCGATGACCTCGCCGAAGTCGCAGAACGGCAGCCGGTTCGGGAAGGGGCTGGTGTTGTCGACGTCGAAGGCGGCCCACGCGCCGTTCCTCGACTGCATGCCGAGGGTCCAGCGCATACCGCGCCCGATGGCCTTCTCCAGCCGTTCCGGGTCGTGGTGGCTGATCCGGCGCAGCGCGAGGATCACCTCGGCGGTGTCGTCGATGTCTGGGTAGTTGTCGTTGTGGAACTCGAACGCCCAGCCGCCGGGCGGAAGTTGGGGCCGCTTGACGGACCAGTCGCCGGGTCTGACGATCTCCTCGCCCAGCATCCAGTCCGCGGCCTTCACCAACTGGGGGTGGTCGGCGGGCAGTCCGGCGTCGGCGAGCGCGATCGCGGCGAGGCAGGTGTCCCAGACCGGTGACTGGCAGGCCTCGATCATCCGGGCCCCGTCCTCGCGCCACACTGCGAACCGGTCCAGGGACGCCAGCCCCTCCCGCATCACCGGGTGCTGGAGGTCGTAGCCGAGCAGGTGCAGGGCGATGATCGAGTACACGGCGGGCGGCTGGATACCGCCCCAGCAGCCGTCGTTCTCCTGCCGTTCGACGATCCAGCGGGCGGCGCTGTTCATGGCGGCTCTGCGCAGCCGGCGCGGGGCTACCTTCCGCAGGGCGTGCAGGCCCTTGTCCATCCGCTGGAAGGCGCCGTCCCAACTGGCCATCGGAGCATGAGGCTTGGCGGGGTTCGGGGTGGCCGGGTCGGTGTGCAGCTCGTCGAGCGGGAAGGGCGCGGGGCGTACCGGCCGCTTCGCGGAGACGATCGTCAGCGGCACGATGGTCTGCCGGGCCCAGCAGCCGAAGTCGTAGATGTTGAGCGGCAGCCACTTCGGGAACCAGATGATTTCCGGCGGGAGTTCGGGCAGGTCCTCCCACTTCCACCAGCCGAACAGCGCGAGCCAGATCCGGGTGAAGACCCGGGCGGCGGCGATGCCGCCCCGCTCGCGGATCCAGGCGGAGGCCTTGGCCATGTGGGGCGCGTCGGGCGCGTCACCGGCCAGGCGGAGGGCTACGTAGGCCTCGGTGCTGGCGGAGAGCTCACCGGGGCCGCCGTAGAAAGTCGCCCAGGCGCCGTCGTCGCGCTGCTCCCCGCGGATGAAGAGGGCCGCGGCCTGGGTGGTCTTCTCGTCGCGGATACCCAGGAACTGACGGAGCAGCAGGTCCTCGGCGTCCATCGTGACGTTGGTCTCGAGGTCGCCCTTCCACCAGCCCTCGGCGTCCTGGCGGGAGAGCAGGAAGTCGGTGGCACGCCGGGCGGCGCGTGCGGCGGCTTCTGGTACCCCGGCCGCCGCGGGGATGTCGGTGTCGAGTTCGCTGGCCGCGGCGGCGCGGGGTGGCAGGGCCCCGGTGCTTCCGTCGGTCGTCGCTGTCATGGCTTCCCCTTCGTGCAGTGGTGCAAGGTGTGCAGCTGCTGTGGGTCCGCCGTCGGCCGGTGCTCCGTGGTGCCTCGCGGCACCGGCCGGCGACTACGCGAGGGCTATTCGGCCGATAGTGATCATCTCTTTCGTACGACGACGAAGTCGGCGAGCGCCGCGAACTGGTCCCGCACCCGGTCGGGCATGTCGACGGCGTCGAGGGCTTCGATGGCGATGGTGTGCTGACGGCGGGCCTCGTCGGCGGTCCACTCGCGGCCGCCCGCCTCCTCGATGAGGGCGGCGCGGGCCGCGAACTCCTCCTCGGAGAAGTTCTCGAAATCGCTGCTCTTGGCGTCGGCGGCGAGGATCTCGCCGAGCCGCTCGGAGGCGGAGCCGCCCGCCGCGAGGGCGGCCACGACCGGCAGCGACTTCTTGCGCTGGCGCAGGTCGCTCCAGGTCCGCTTGCCGGTGGAGACCGGGTCGCCCCAGATGCCGAGGAGGTCGTCGACGGCCTGGAAGGCGAGGCCCAGGTGGTAGCCGTACTTCTCCAGCGTGTCGGCGGTGCGGTCGTCGGCGCCGCCGAGCACCGCGCCGATGGAGCTGGCGGAGGCGAGCAGGGCGCCGGTCTTGTTGCCCTCCATCTCCAGGCACTCCTCGACGGTGACGCGGTCGCGGTGCTCGTAGGAGATGTCCTGGGCCTGACCGTCGATCAGGGCGCGGGTGGCGGTGGTCAGACGGCGGGTGGCGCGGCCGGCCTCGACGGTGCCGAGTTCGAGGAGCACCTCGTTGGCGAGGGCGAACAGGGCGTCGCCGACCAGGATGGCCTGGGCGGGGCCGTGCACCTTCCAGACCGTGTCGCGGTGACGGCGCTGCTCGTCGCCGTCCATCAGGTCGTCGTGGAGGAGGGAGAAGTTGTGGACGAGTTCCACGGCGACGGCGCCGGGGATGCCGGTCTCGGGGGCGGCGGACATGACCTCGGCGGACAGCACCGCGAGGGCGGGGCGTACGGCCTTGCCGCCGTCCCCCGCCGTGGGCCTGCCCTGGGCGTCGATCCATCCGAAGTGGTAGGCGGCAACAGTGTCCATGGGAGGTGCCAGGCGGTCGATGGCCGCCCGCAGTACCGGCATGGCCAGGGTCCGACCGCGCTCCAGGAGCGCGGCCACGTCCACCGCGGTCTCTCGAGCGGCCTTCGAGGCCGGGGGCACAGTGGGCACAGTCTCTCCTCTTGTCGCGGTACCGGAGGTGCGGGGGCCGCCTGCCGTGTGGTGCTGGTGATCGAGCATCACGCCGCCTCCTCGAACTCGAAGAGGTGGCGTGGGCGGGGCCGGCCCAGGGCGTCCAGCACGGCGTCCGCCGCGCCGACGCCACTGCGGACCGCACTCTCCATGGTCGCGGGCCACCCGGTGGCGGTCCACGCTCCGGCCAGGTAGAGGCCGGATGCCTTGGTGCGGGCACCGGGCCTGAGGCGCCCGACGCCGGGGGTGGGAGCGAAGGTCGCGGTGCGCTCCCGGGTGACGAAGAAGTCCTTCACCTCGGCGCCGCGGGTCAGAGGCAGCAGCCGCTCCAGCTCGGGCAGGTACCGCTCGCGCAGCACGGCCACGGGCTCGTCGATCTCGTCCTGGGCCGCCGACTGGGACAGGGCGAGATACTGCCCCTCGCGCAGCCCGGACGCCTCGGTCCGGTCGAAGACCCACTGCACCGGGGAACCGAGGGCGGTGAGGAACGGCCGGGCGAGCACCTTCCGGTCGTACACCACATGGACGTTGAGGATCGGCGCGGTACCGATCTCCAGAAGCCGCTCGGGGGCGTCCAGGGCCCCCTCGGGCAGCAGGTCGTAGGCCTCGCGCTGCGGTACGGCGAACACCACCGCGTCCGCCTCCAGCGTCTCGCCGGGAACCTGAACGCTCCACCCGCCGTTCGTGTTCTCGACGACGGAGGTGACTCGTGTCCGGGCCTCCGTGCGGACGCCCGCGGAGTCGAGGGCCTTGCGGGCCAGCCGGTCGTGCAGCTCGCCGAGCGGGACGTGCGCCCAGCCGATGTCGGCCGCGCCCGGGTCGGACAGCAGACCGGTCTTGAACACCATCGCGGCGAGCCCCAGGGAGGCGTCGCCCGCGACCGCGTTGAGGGTGGCGACCCCGACCAGGTCCCACAAGGCCTCGACGGCACGGGCCGACTGGCCGTGAGCGGCCAGCCAGCTGCCGAAGTCCTGTGCGTCCAGCGCCGGATCGGCGAGGTCGAGGCCCTTGAGCGCGAGCGCGGCCCGGCCCACCTTGGCGCGGTCGGCGAGCGAGAGGTGCGGGTAGGTGGCGAGGCTGCGTCCCAGATGCAGGGGCACGGGCAGCGCGTCGCGCCGCAGCCTGCCGAGCCGACGTCCCTCGGGCCGCGCGACGTCCAGGACGGGTACGTCGAGCCGGTCCTGCAGCGGTGCCAGGGCCGCGCCCTCGATGCGGTCGAGGAACCAGCGGTAGGCGGTGCAGCAGCGCAGGTACACATGCTGTCCGTTGTCGACGGTCAGCTCGCCGCGCTGGAAGGAGAAGGCCAGTCCGCCGAGTCTCGGCCTGCCCTCCAGCAGGGTGACGCGCACTCCGGCGTCGGCGAGCGCGAGCGCGGTGGTGATACCGGCGAGCCCGCCGCCCACCACGACGGTGTGCCGCCCGTCCGCGACCGGTCCCTGGGACCGTGTGCCGTGGGTCATCGCGCACCCTCCCCTGCGCGGCGGCCGTGCGCCGGGAACGGTGCGGGACCGGCCGTCTCCGTCTGGGACGCGACGACGCGACGGAGGGTTGCCCACCGCTTGTCTCCGACGGTGTGGCGGAGAGAGCCGTTGTAGCCACGCCGGGCCGCGGCGCCCACACCGGCGGCGCCGCCCGGCCCGTCGCCGACTGCCGCGACCCATCCCCGGCGACGCGGGGAAGACCCCGGCCGGGCCTCCCGGCAGGCGCGCGGGCCGCGCGCCGTGACGCCGAAGCTGCCCAACCCGAAGCGGCCCTCCCGGCAGACAAACGGGCCGCACGCCGTGACGCGAATGCTGTCCAACCCGAAGCCGGCCTCCCGGCAGACAAACGGGCCGCACGCCGTGACGCGAATGCTGTCCAACCCGAAGCCGGCCTCCCGGCAGACAAACGGGCCGCACGCCGTGACGC